>NZ_LZZT01000024.1 GCF_014170305.1 Achromobacter sp. UMC71 | reverse complement strand
GGCTTGGCGCTGGGGGGCGGAGCCTGGCGGGCGGCGGCCATGCGGCCGGCGATGCGGGCCACGAATAGCACCAGGATGATGATGACGATCCAGAACAGCAACTTGCCCACGTCAGCCTCGATGCAGAATGACTTCCAGCACGAACCGGCTGCCGGTATAGGCCAGGATCAGGAACCCGAAGCCCGTCAGCGTCCAGCGCAGGGCCACGCGGCCGCGCCAGCCCCAGATATGGCGTCCGGCCAGCAGCACCCCGAAGGTCAGCCAGGACAGCAGGGTGAAGACGGTCTTGTGGTCAAACGGAAGAATCATGCCGGTCAGCTTCATGGACGCGACCGACCCGGACCCCACGGCCAGGGTCAGCACCACGAAACCGATCCAGATGATGCGGAACAGCAGCTGTTCCTGCACCAGCAGCGGCGGCTGGGAATCGAGCACCCGGCCGATGATGCTGCGCTCGGCGGGGGCGTCCAGGGGGCGGTGCAGGTGGCGGTCCAGCAGCGCCATCATCATGGCGTGCAGGGCGGCGATGGTGATCAGGCCGTAGGCCGCCAGGGCGATCAGCAGGTGGACGCGCAGCCAGGGGTTGTCGGCGTGGGGCACGAACTGCCCCTGGGGAAACAGGGCGGCCAGGCCGCTGGCCAGGGTGGCGGCGGGCAGCAGCAGCAATTGCAGGCCGTCGATGCGCACCAGCAGGCTTTCCAGCCAGAAAACCACCATGCCCAGCCAGATGGCGGCGGACAGGGCCAGTGCCCACCCTATGAACAGGTGCGGGGTCGCCAGCATGGATTGTTGCAGCCCGATTCCATGCAGAACCAGGGCCCCCAGCAGGCACAAGCGGGCGATTTTTCCCGTGTGCTCGACGTCCCCGGCGCCGGCCAGGCGGACCCAAAGGGATCCTCCCAGCACTGCGTACGCCAAGGCAGCCGCTGTGTGAAATACAATGCCTAGTGACATAGAAACCGTTGTCTGGATGGGGCCTTGGGGTGCATACCACCGGAAAGCGCAGAATCCGCGCCTGCGGCCACCGTTCAATCAGCTAGTTTAAGCGGAAACGCCTCTCATGCTCGATAACCTAACTCAACGCCTTTCGCGCGTCGTCAAGACGCTGCGCGGCGAAGCCCGCCTGACCGAGGCCAACACCCAAGAGATGCTGCGCGAAGTGCGCATGGCGCTGCTTGAGGCCGACGTGGCGCTGCCCGTGGTGCGCGAATTCGTCGCCCGGGTCAAGGAAAAGGCGCTGGGCGAAGAAGTCGCCGGCAGCCTCAGCCCCGGCCAGGCCCTGGTGGGCGTGGTCCACAAGGAACTGACCGCCCTGATGGGCGGCGACCTGGGCGCCGATTCCGGCGAACTGTCGTTGGCCGTGCAGCCGCCGGCGGTCATTCTCATGGCCGGCCTGCAGGGCGCGGGTAAAACCACCACCACCGGCAAGCTGGCCCGCTGGCTGTCCGAAGGCCAGCATACCCAGCATGGCCGCAAGACCGGCAAGAAAAAGGTCCTGGTGGTGTCCGCCGACGTCTATCGTCCGGCCGCCATTGACCAGCTCAAGAGCGTGGCCGCGCAGGTCGGCGTCGACTTCCTGCCGTCCGATCCCAGCCAGAAGCCCGAAGACATCGCCCGCAACGCGGTCGACCACGCCCGCCGCCACCATTACGACGTCCTGATCCTGGATACGGCTGGCCGCCTGGGCATCGACGAAGCCATGATGCGCGAAATCCGCGCGCTGCATGACCTGGTCAAGCCGGTTGAAACGCTGTTCGTGGTGGACGCCATGCAGGGCCAGGATGCGGTCAACACCGCCCGCGCCTTCGCCGAGGCCCTGCCGCTGACCGGCGTGGTGCTGACCAAGCTGGATGGCGATGCCCGCGGCGGCGCGGCCCTGTCGGTGCGCCACGTCACCGGCAAGCCGCTCAAGTTCGTCGGCGTCTCGGAAAAGCTCGACGGGCTCGAACCTTTCTACCCCGAGCGCATGGCGCAACGCGTGCTGGGCATGGGCGACATCGTCTCCCTGGTCGAGCAGGCGCAAAAGAACATCGACATCGCCGAAGCGCAAAAGCTGGCGGCCAAGATCAAGTCGGGCAACAAGTTCGACTTGAACGACTTCCGCGACCAGCTCGGCCAGGTGAAGAAACTGGGCGACATGGGCTCGCTGCTTGAAAAGCTGCCGGCCCAGTTCCAGCAGGCCGCGGGCCAGCTGCAGGGCGGCCAGGCGGAAAAGCAGCTGCGCCGCACCGAAGGCATCCTCAATTCCATGACCGCGGCCGAACGCGCCAAGCCCGAACTCATCAAGGCCTCGCGCAAGCGCCGCATCGCTGCGGGTTCGGGCGTGCCGGTGCAAGAGGTCAACCGCCTGCTGGCGCAGTTCGAGCAGATGCAGGGCATGATGAAGCAGATGAAAAAGGGCGGCATGGCCAAGATGATGCGCGCCATGGGCGGCATGAAGGGCATGGGCCGCTTCATGAAGGGCTGATGGCTCCAAAAAAATGGCCAGACGTTGCGTCTGGCCAAGTGATCGCGGCAGGCAGGGGGTTCTGCGCCGCGATGCACAAGCCGGCCACTGCAAAGGCGCAGCCGGCTTGTTCGCGTCTTGCTTACGACAGGGGCGGAATGCGCAGCACCTGGCCCGGGTAGATCTTGTCGGGGCTGGTCAGCATCGGCTTGTTGGCCTCGAAGATCAGGGTGTTCTTGGCGCCCTGGCCCTTGCCATACTGCGCTTCGGCGATCTTCCACAGGTTGTCGCCCTTTTGCACCGTGTACATCTTGGCCTCGGGGGCGGCCTGCTTGACCTTCAGCTGGTTGTCCACCGCGGCCACGCCGACGGTGTTGCCCAGCGCCAGCGAGATCTTCTCGGCGGCCTCGGTGCTGGCGGCTTCGCCCGCCACCGTGACCTTGTCGCCGTCCACGGTGATCTGCAGGCCGTCGGCGTTCAGGCCGTGCTTATCCAGTTCTTTCTTCAGTTCATCCGCCGTTGCCGCCTTGGCTTCGCTCGCGCCAAAGAGCTTTTCGCCGACGTCCTTGATGAAATTGAGCAGACCCATAGTGTTTCCTTTATCTATGTTGCGGTGAGAGAACGAGAAAGTGCGGTCAGGGCGCGCGGCCCGCGACCATCTTGCGTATGGCGCCAGCGATAAGCGTCAGCACCGCGCCGCCCACGCCGCCGCCGACCACGCTGCTGGCAATGGCGGAAAGATCCATTCCGCCGTTGCCTGCCGCCATGGCGCCGGCCCCGGCGGTGATCATCGGGGCCAGCCAGGACCCGCCTGCCAGGCCGCCGATCGCACCGGCGATCGTGTTGCCCAGGGGACCCAGGTTGAACTGCTGGAGCAGCTTGCCCAGGCCATTGCCCCCGGCGGCGCCGGCGACAAGCTGGATGATGAGGTTAATGATGACCGCGGTGTTCATGATGCCTCCTGTGCCCCGTGGGGCAATGTGCAACGCTAGAACAACAACACGACAACCGTACGACGACAACGCCAGCAACGTCGATTATGGCCCCACCCGTCGCCACCAGACGAGGGGTTAACGTGTAACAGGTTGCTAGCCCCCTGTCAGAGTACGCAAAAAAAGGGCTGCATTGCTGCAGCCCTTTGCATGGATCCGTCTCGCGGCCTGGGACGATCAGCCCCCGCCCACCGCGACCACGATCTCGATCTGGTCGCCGTCGGTCAGCGCGGTCTGGACATGCTGGCTTTTGGGCACAATCTCGCCATTGCGCTCCACGGCGACGCGCTTGCCGGCGTAGCCCAGGGTTTCGAGCAGCTCGTTCACCGTGGTGTCCAGCGGGAACTCGCGGGCGTCGCCGTTCAGGGTGATGTGCATGGAAGTCTCCTTAGCGTTTTGCGTAGGCGTCGGTGGTCGCGATCAGGCGCGCCAGCGTGCCGGGTTCGTCAAAAGCGTGGCCGGCGTCGGGCACGATATGGAAGTCGGCCTCGGGCCAGGCGCGGTGCAGGTCCCAGGCGGTGCGCATCGGCGTGCAGGTGTCGTAGCGGCCTTGCACGATGGTGCCGGGGATGCCGCGCAGCTTGTGCGCGTCGCGGATCAGCTGGCCTTCTTCCATGAAACCCGCGTTCACGAAATAGTGGTTCTCGATGCGCGCGAAGGCCAGCGCCGCGCGGTCGGCGGCGTGGCTTTGCTGGTGGCGCGGGCTGGGCAGCAGCGTGATCGTGCTGTCTTCCCATTTGCTCCAGGCCTTGGCCGCGCGCAGTTGTTCGGCGGGGTCCGAGCCGGTCAAGCGCTTGTGATACGCCGCCACCAGGTCGCCGCGTTCGGCTTCGGGAATCGGCGCCAGATACGCTTCCCAGTGGTCGGGGAACAGCCACGACGCGCCTTCCTGGTAGAACCAGTCGATCTCGGCGCGGCGCAGCGCGAAGATGCCGCGCAGCACCAGTTCGCTGACGTGGTCCGGATGCGTTTCGGCGTAGGCCAGCGACAGCGTCGAGCCCCACGAGCCGCCGAACACCAGCCACTTGTCGGCGCCCATGACCTCGGCGCGCAGGCGTTCGATGTCGGCGACCAGGTGCCAGGTGGTGTTGTTGTCCAGGCTGGCGTGCGGCGTCGACCGGCCGCAACCGCGCTGGTCGAACAGCAGCACGTTGTAGCGCTGCGGATCGAACAGCTGGCGATGCACCGGCGAGCAGCCGCTGCCCGGGCCGCCATGCAGGAACACCGCCGGTTTGCCTTGCGGATTGCCGCAGAGCTCCCAGTAGACCTGGTGGCCGTCGCCGGTATCCAGGAAGCCGTGGCGGTAGGGTTCAATCGACGGATAGAGCATCAGGCGACTCGCTTGAAGATCAGGTCCCAGACGCCATGGCCCAGGCGCAGGCCGCGCGTCTCGAATTTGGTCAGAGGGCGGTAATCCGGGCGTGGCGCATAGCCGTCCGCGGTGTTTTTCAGCAGGGGCTCGTTGCCCAGCACTTCCAGCATCTGCACCGCGTATTCTTCCCAGTCCGTGGCGCAGTGGATGTAGCCGCCGGGGGCGATACGGCTGGCCAGCAGCGCGATGAACGGCGGCTGGACCAGGCGGCGCTTGTGGTGGCGCTTCTTGGGCCACGGGTCGGGGAAGTAGATGTGCACGCCGGCGAGCGAGTCCGGCGCGATCATGTCGCGCACGACCTCGACGGCATCGTGCTGGATGATGCGCAGGTTCGGGATGCTGGAGTCTTCGATGCGGCGCAGCAGCGAGCCGACGCCGGCGTTGAACACTTCGACGCCCAGGAAATTGTCGCCCGGGCGGGCCAGCGCGATCTTCTCGGTGGTTTCGCCCATGCCGAAGCCGATCTCCAGCACCGTCGGCGCCTCGCGGCCGAAAGCGGCGGCCGGGTCCAGGCGGCGCGGCGCGTAGGGGATGGACCACTGGCCCATCAGGCGCTCAAGCGCGGCCAGCTGGCCTTGGGTGATGTGGCCGCGGCGGTGCACGAAACTGCGGATGTGCGTGGCGCCCGGGCTGTTCGGCGCATGCGGGGTACTGGCCAGCGCGGCTTGCGTTTCCTGGGAAATGGGCGTGGCAGCGGCGTCGCCGGCGGGTGTTGCGGGGGTGTTCACTGGCGTGGTCGCGGAGTTGTTCGCGGGGGTGTCCGCGGGGTTATTCGTAGTCATGGGGGGAATTGTAGTGGCAGCCCAGGCCAGCCGCCCCTGCCAGGGGGGATTAAAATAGGGACATATTTGTCCCGGCCCCGCCCGGCTATAGTTCCCAGCCCGGCTTTCCATCGGGCGCGCACCGCCCCGGTTTCTTGTCATGAACGTTGCCCGCATCGACCTCGTCACGCTCTCCCTGTTTGTTGCCGTGGCGCGCCAGGGCAGCATCTCGGCGGGCGCGCGCCAGTCGCATCTGGCGGTGGGGGCGGCCAGCAAGCGGATTTCAGACCTGGAAGCCGCCCTGGGCACCGCGCTGCTGTATCGCAACGCCGCCGGGGTGGAGCTGACCGACGCCGGGCAGGCCTGTCTGGTCCACGCGCTGCGCGTGCTGCAGGAGGTGGAGCAGATGGCGGGCGCCTTGTCGGATTTTGCCCAGGGCGTGCGCGGGCAGGTGCGCATCGCCGCCAATACCTCGTCGCTGACGCAGTTCCTGCCCGAGGACCTGGCCGCGTTCATGGATGACCATCCGGCCGTGCGGATCGACCTGGAAGAGCAGAACAGCAGCGACATCGTTACCGCCGTGCTGGAGAACCGCGCCGATATCGGCGTCTTCGCCGACCGGACCCCGGCCGACGGCTTGTCGACCTTTCCCTACCGGCTGGATGAACTGGTGCTGATCGTGCCGCAGCGCCATCCGCTGGCCGCCGAGCCGCAGGTAGCGTTCGCGGACACGCTGGCCTACGACTACGTTGGCTTGCCGCCGGCCACGTCGCTGGCGACCCGCCTGGCCGACGAGAGCGGCCGCCTGGGCCGGGCCATGCGCCTGCGCATCCAGGTGCGCAGTTTCGATGCCATCTGCCGCATGGTGTCGGCCACCCGCGGCGTGGGCATCCTGCCGCGCATCGCGGCCGAGCCGCACGCGCGTTCCATGCCGATCAAGCTGATCCCGCTGACCGACGAATGGGCGCGCCGCTGGCTGCTGCTGGGCGTGCGCGATGCC
The DNA here is from genome assembly GCF_014170305.1 of Achromobacter sp. UMC71. Classification (GTDB taxonomy): domain Bacteria; phylum Pseudomonadota; class Gammaproteobacteria; order Burkholderiales; family Burkholderiaceae_B; genus Achromobacter. The sequence goes on along the minus strand of NZ_LZZT01000024.1, from coordinate 81,874 downwards.
GACACCCTGACCGTGGCCGCGCGCCTGTTGCTGGCGCATCTGCGCGGCGACACCTGAAGCGTTTGCCGCTCTCGGGTTTGCCCGGGGTTTCTCGTTCCGGGAATGCCCCTTTCCCCGATTGTCCATTCCGCCCGGCGCGACTTTGCGCGCACACTGCCGTCCATTGATATCGAGTGTCGCCAGGGAGGCGAAATGGCAGGGCAGATTCTTGCCGGCATCCGCGTGCTGGAGCTGGGTCAACTGATCGCAGGACCGTTCGCGGCCAAGACGCTGGCGGATTTTGGCGCGCAGGTCATCAAGATCGAGCCGCCCGGGCAGGGCGATCCGCTGCGCAAATGGCGCCTGCTGCATGAGGGCACGTCCGTCTGGTGGGAAGCGCAGTCGCGTAACAAGCAGTCGGTATGCGTGGACCTGCGCCAGGCGGAAGGCCAGGACATCGTGCGCCTGTTGGCCCGCCAGGCCGACGTGCTGATCGAGAACTTCCGCGCCGGCACCCTGGAAAAATGGGGTTTGTCGTGGGAAGCCCTGCATGAACTGAACCCGCGCCTGATCATGCTGCGCGTCTCGGGCTATGGCCAGACCGGCCCCAAGGCGCGCGAGCCAGGCTTTGCCGCCATCGGCGAGGCCATGGCCGGGCTGCGCTACCTGAACGGCGAGCCGGGCCGCGCGCCGGTGCGCGCCGGCCTGTCGCTGGGCGACACCATCGCCGGCCTGCATGGCGCGCTGGGCGTGATGATGGCGCTGTACCAGCGCGATGCGCGGGGCGGCGTGGGCCAGGTGATCGACGCGGCGCTGTATGAAAGCCTGTTCAACCTCAGCGAAAGCCTGCTGCCGGAATATTCCGTGTTCGGCGCCGTGCGTGAACCCGCCGGCGCCGCGCTGCCCGGCATCGCGCCGTCCAACGCCTATCCCTGCCAGGATGGTTACGTGCTCATCGCCGGCAACGGCGACGCCATCTACACCCGCCTGATGGCCCGCATCGGCCGCGACGACCTGGGCCGGGACCCGGACCTGGCGCACAACGACGGCCGCGCCCGGCGCGTCGCCGAGATCGACGCCGCCATCGGGGCGTGGACGCTTGCCCGCCGCATCGACGACGTATTGGCCGCGATGCGCGACGCCGACGTGCCCGCCGGCCGCATCTATTCGGTCGCGGATATCGCCGCCGACCCGCATTACCGCGCCCGCAACGCCATCACCACCGTCGAATCCGCCGCCGGCGTGCCGGTGGAAATGCCGGCCGTGTTTCCCTACCTGTCGGCCAACCCCGGCGCGGTGCGCGAGCGCGCGCCCACCCTGGGCGAGCACACCGACGCCGTGCTGGCGCAGGCGGGCCTGTCGGACGAACAACGCAGCGCGCTGCGCGCCAAGGGAGTGATTGCATGAACGCCGGCCCCGCCAAGATCGAGATCAACGAAGTCGGCCCGCGCGACGGCCTGCAGATCGAACAGGCCCTGGTTGCCACCGACGACAAGGTCGCCCTGGTGGACGCCTTGTCCGACTGCGGTTTTGCACGTATCGAAGTCACCAGCTTCACCTCGCCCAAGGCTATCCCCGCGCTGGCCGACGCGGCGGACGTCATGCGCCGCATCCGCCGCCGTCCCGGCGTGATCTACACCGCGCTGGTGCCCAACATCCGTGGCCTGGAGCGCGCGCTGGAAGCGGGCACCGACGAGATGAACCTGGTCATGTCGTGCAGCGAAACGCATAACCGCGCCAACCTGCGCATGACGCGCGACCAGTCCTTTGCCGAACTGTCGCAGGTGCTGGCCGCGGCCGGCCGCAGCGGCATGCCGTGCAACGTGTCCCTGTCCACCGCCTTCGGCTGTCCGTTCGACGGCGACGTCGCGGCGGAACAGGTGCTGGACCTGGCCGCACGCCTGGTCGAGGCGGGCGCGGCCGGCATCACGCTGTGCGACACCACGGGCATGGCGTTTCCGACGCAAGTGGCCGCTTTGTGCGAACAGGCGTCGGCCCGCTTGCCCGGCGTGCCGCTGACCGTGCATCTGCACAATACCCGCGGCATGGCGCTGGCCAATGCGATCGCCGCCTGGCAGACCGGCATCACCCGTTTTGACGCGGCGGTTGGCGGCCTGGGCGGGTGTCCCTATGCGCCGGGCGCCAGCGGCAACGTCAACACCGAAGAGTTGGTGCACATGTTCGTCTGCATGGGCGTGGAGTCCGGCGTGTCGCTGGCGCCCTTGCTGGCCATCGTGCGCGGCTTGCCCGCGCTGGTACAGCGCGACCTGTCCAATGCCTTGCTGCAAGCGGGGCCGCGCCTGGCGACCCATGCGGCGCCCGCGTGGCTGGCCGAGAAATTTCCGCAGTAGTACCGATGTCGTTTTGACCACACTATAAAAACCAAGGAGACACACCCATGGCATTTCCCTGCCTGCCCACCATCCTGCGCGCCGGTATCGCCGCCGCGCTGACCGTTGCCGCCGGCGCCGCCAGCGCCCAAACCGACTTTCCCAACCGACCCGTCACGCTGATCGTGTCCGCCGCGCCCGGCGGCACCACCGACATCGCCGCCCGCCTGATCGCCCAGCCGTTGGGCGCCGCGCTGGGCCAAAGCGTCGTCGTCGAAAATAAGCCGGGCGCCTCCGGCGGCATCGCCGCGCAGGCCGTCGCCCGCGCCAAGCCCGACGGCTATACGCTGCTGCTGCAATACTCCGGCTTCCAGGTCATCACGCCCCATGTCACGCCCGCCGCCGGCTGGGATCCCATCAAGGACTTTGCGCCTGTTGCCAACGTGCTGTCTGCGCCGCAGGTGGTCGTGGTGCGCCCCGACCTGCCCATCCACTCGCTCAAGGAACTGGTGGCTTATGCCAAGGCCAATCCGGGCAAGTTGAACTATGCGTCGTCCGGCAATGGCTCGCTGCAACAGGTGGCCACAGAACTGCTGAACCAGATGGCCGGCACGCAGATCGCGCACATTCCGTACAAGGGCACCGGTCCCGCGCTGAACGACCTCTTGGGCGGCGCCGTGGACATGACGATCACCACGCCACCGCCGCTGCTGGGGCAGATCGCCGCCGGCAAGCTGCGCGCGCTGGCCGTAACCGGCAACACCCGCCTGTCGTCCCTGCCGAACGTGCCCACCGCCGCCGAGGCCGGCTATCCCGACCTGATCGTGTCGTCGTGGTTCGCCATGTACGCGCCCAAAGACACGCCCGCGCCGGTCGTGGACAAGATCGCCGGCGAAATCCAGAAGATCATGAAGACCGACGCCTTCCGCCAGAAAGCCGCCGAGCAGGGCGCCGAGGCCATCTTCATGGGGCCGAAGGAACTGGGCGCCTACACCCAGTCGGAACTGGACCGCTGGGGCAAGGTCGTCAAGGCCGCCAACATCACGGCCAACTAAGCTCGGCTGACGGCGAACCCGGGGGGCGGCAAGCCTCCTCCCGGCGCAGAAAAAGGCGCGCTATAATTCCGGCCTCTGTCCAGGTTTGATACCCGGGCACGACACCCGAGCGGGTGTAGTTCAATGGTAGAACGGCAGCTTCCCAAGCTTCATACGAGGGTTCGATTCCCTTCACCCGCTCCAGCTTTCCCCTCATCGCCTTCTCCACCGTCCTTCTGCTGGGCCGCGCGATCGCCAAATTGCATTGGCAAATCTCCCAATGATGGTTCTTTGACGGCGTCCCGCTGTTCATCCGTTGCGGCCGTGTGCGCTCGTTATTTTGCAAGTACCCTATAGCCCATCCCCGCGTCAGAACGACCAGCATGCAAGACGATCTTTTCGGAGATGCGCTACCCGTGCCGCCGGCCAACGCCTCGCAGCACGTCGCGTCTCCTGCCAATCCCGACCTTTCCGCCCTCCGGAGCATGGCCAGAGTGCTTCCTGCGCCGGCAGCGCAGGAATGGCGCGCGCTCGCGCAGCAGTTGCCCGCAGCGTTGCGCTTTGGCGTCTCCACCTGGTCATACCCCGGCTGGGAAGGGCTGGTCTGGGACGGCGAATACGATTCGAGCACGCTGTCCCGGCACGGCCTCGGCGCTTACCATCGGCATCCGCTTTTGCGCACGGTTTGCGTGGACCGCACGTTCTGGCAACCGTTGACGGCGAGCCAGTATGCCGGCTATGCGGGGCAGGTCGACGACGATTTCCGTTTCGTCGTCAAATGTCCCTCCAGCATTACCGATGCCCAGGTGCGTGGCGAAGAAGGCAGGACGCGCGAGGCCAACCCGGTTTTCCTCGACCCGTCGCTGGCTGTCCAGGATTTCGTGCGGCCGGCGCTCGAAGGCCTGGGCGCCAAGCTCGGCGTCCTGGTGTTCCAGCTGAGTCCGCTGCCTCTGGGCTGGCTGAGCCGCTCGGCATCGCTGTTCGAGAAACTGGGGCGCATGCTGGCGGCGGTCCGGGATGCATTGTCCACGCAGGATGGCGTGATCGTGGCGGTGGAAGTGCGGGACCCGGAACTGCTGGGCCAGGCGATGGTCGATACGCTCAAGGCGCATGGGGCCACTTTCTGCCTGGGGCTGCATGGCAAGATGCCACCGATCGAAGCGCAACTGCCGATGCTGCGCGCGCTATGGCCGGGGCCGCTGGTCTGCCGCTGGAACCTGAACCGCGTTTTCGGCCCCTATGGTTATGCCGCCGCGCAGAAGAAGCATGATCCGTTCAATGCCATTCTCAGTGAGGATATCCCCACCCGCACGGTGTTGGCGCGCACCATCCGTGGCATTACGGGCGCGGGCCAGCCAGCCTATGTGACGGTCAGCAACGACGCCGAGGGCTGCGCGCCGCTATCCATCCAGCAACTGGCCCGGGCCATCGCGGGGTAGGCGGGGCTTCGCCCGGCAGGCCATGCGGGGCCGCGAGCCTGCCGAGCGTCCGTACCGGGCACGGTAAAATCCGCTCCCCATGCGCTACTCCGATTTCCACCAACGTCTCGCCGCCCTAGGCGCCCAGCCGGCTCATCGCGGCCGGGTCATGCGCGCCTGGCTGACCGGGCAGGCGTTCGACAGCGACACATGGCGGCGGCGCTTCGACAACTATCTGCCCTTGGCGCTGCGCCTGGCGCTGCCCGCGCTGGCGGCCGAGCTTGACGGGCTGGCCCGCGTCCGTTCCGAGCATGCGGGCAACGATGGTTCGCGCCTGCTGGTCGATCTGGCCGACGGCCAGATGGTGGAAAGCGTGCTGCTGCCGCGCGACGGGCTCTGTGTGTCCACCCAGGTCGGTTGCGCGGTGGGCTGTCGGTTCTGCATGACCGGCAAGAGCGGCCTGATCCGCCAGGTCTCCAGCATGGAAATCCTGGCGCAATTTGTGCTGGCGCGGCGCCAGCGCGCGGTGAAGAAAGTCGTCTTCATGGGCATGGGCGAACCTGCGCACAACCTGGACAATGTGTTGCAAGCCATCGACCTGCTCGGCACGGAAGGCAACATCGGCCACAAGAACCTGGTGTTCTCCACCGTTGGCGACCGGCGCGTGTTCGACGCTTTGCCGAGGCAACGCGTCAAGCCCGCGCTGGCGCTGTCGCTGCATACGACCAAGGCTGAACTGCGCCGGCATCTCTTGCCGCGCGCGCCGCAGATGACGCCGGCAGAACTGGTCGATCTGGGCGAAGCCTATGCCCGCGATACCGGTTACCCGGTGCAGTACCAGTGGACGCTGCTCAAGGGCATCAATGACGGCGACGACGAACTCGACGAGATCCCGCGCCTGCTCAAGGGCAAGTTCGGCGTGCTCAATGTGATTCCGTTCAACAGCCTGGAAGGCGACGACTACCAGCGTCCCGATACCGAGCGCATCCGCGAGATCGTCCGCATCCTGCATCGCCGCGGCGTGCTGACCAAGATCAGGAACAGCGCCGGGCAGGATGTCGAGGGCGGCTGCGGGCAGTTGCGTGCGCGGGCGGTGGGGGCGGAGCAGGTGGTTGCGTTGCGGCGCCGGGTGCGTGGCGTAAGCGTGGACGCTGCCTAACGGCCGAGCAGCGCGGCTGTGGTTTCCATCTGCGGATGTTCGAACGCGGCAGCGAAGTCATCCAGCTCGTTTGCGCGCAGTCCGACCTCCTTGCCCAGGGCGGTTTTCCGCCAGTTCTTGACGGCAGTGTGCACCTCGGCCAGCACCGCCAGCGCCTGTGTCTTGTCCAGTGAAAAGTAGGCTGCGCGGGCGAGCAGCATCTGCACATCCGTGATTGGCCCATCCTGCTCGGACAGCCATGTCTTGGACTCGCGTTCCTTGTCCGGAAATGGGTTGACGTCAAAGGCGGGCGCAAGGCGCCACTGTCCATGCGCTATGTGCAGGAAGCCGTGATTCTGAAGGTGATCGTCCACATTGGTGATCAACAGGTTGAACACCAGGCGGCGCCAGAGTTCATGCAGATCCCGGGTGGGGGAGTGGCCATGCGAGCGGATGGCATCCGCGATTTCCGTGTAACTGCTGGTGCTGTCCGATGCCAGACGCCATCGGGACCGCGCAGACGCAGCGCGCCGACGCGGCTGAAATCATCGACGGCAAGCAGATAGTCCAACTCGGTAAGCGCTGGCAGTTTTGGATCCTTGCGGCGTCGCTTGGCATGGTCTCGGGCGATGACGCGCCGCCCCCAGGCGTCGGGGACAGTATCTGCCAAAGCGCCATGAAACACGGAGTCAAGGGGCGAGGCCGCCTTGTGGGGCTGGTGGCCGTGCACCAACTGCAGGTCGGCCGATACGTTGAACCGTGCAGGGTTGGCCAGCCACGTTTCGTCATAGGCAAAGGCACAGTTCTCGCGCCTGCCTTGCTGGACGTATACGAGCGAGCCCAGCGGCAGGCCAGCCGTGCCGATACAAAGTTGGACGTGTTGACGGATCGGTGCAATGGCCGCCATCACAATGCTCCCGACGAGCCGCCGGACTTGCTACGCACGCGCTTGGGCAGGTGCTCGTCCATCAGTGTGAGTCCAATCTCGTCGTTTGGCGTGTCCAGCAGGTGTTCAAGCGCGTGGATCTCGCCGAAGACATGCAGGGCGCGGGCGTAGAAGTGGATGGGCACGCGGGCGTCACCTTTTTCCATGCGGCGCACCGTGGATAGGGATGCGCCCATGCGTTCGGCCAACGAAGCTTGGGAGATGTGGCGCCGTCTGCGTGCGAGCGAAATGTCACCGCCGAGTTTCTGGATGGCGCGCTCGACTGGCAATGGGAGAGGAGATTCCATTTAAATGCTCCATAGGGGCGTTTAAAGGCATTTTACGGCTCCCTACGGAATGATTATATAGATCGAATACGTGCATGTGGAATATTTGCGTCCTGGCGGGCCGCCCGACAATCGAGCTGATGGCTTCGATCTGTTCGGTAAGGCCGAAGACGACCGGGATGCGCTTGCGGCCGGCGTCAGTCCTTCAGCGCATCCTAGCCCGAAGTGCCTCGGCTGGCAGCGGGCTTTCGACTGATTTTTGCGAACCGATACAACCCCTCCATATCCAGCACCGTCAGCCCGCCATAGTGCGTTCGCAGCACCCCTTCGCGCGCGAGCATGGTCAAGGTGGCATTGCACCGTTGCCTGGATACCCCGCACAACGCGGCGATCTCTTCCTGCGATATCTTCAGGCGCCCATCAAACCCGGAATGCTGCTCGGCATCGCACTGCGCGGCCACGGCGCGCGCGACGGTGGTGTCCACGTCCAGCAGCACGTTGCCCGTATAGCTGGCCATCAGCCAGTTCACCCGTTGCGCCAGGTGCATCATCAAGGCCTTGGTGAACTCGATATTGTGGTTCCACAGGCGCTCGCACGTGTCGCGCGGCAGGATCACGATCTGGCTGGGGCGCAGGGCGACGACTTCGTATTCGAATTGTTCGCGGCGGATCATGGTGGCTTCGCCGAACCAGCTGCCGGTGCTGAAGCCCGCCAGTGACAGGGACCGGCCATCGGGGCCGCGGGACGACCATTTCACCAGGCCGGTCACCACGCCATACCAGCCGGGTGAACGCGAGCCTGAACGGAACAGGTATTCGCCGCCGGCGAGCGAGACGGTGCGCAGTTCGGATCGGACCACGCTGCGTTCCAGCGCCGGCAGACCCATGTACCAGGGCACGACGTCCAGCATGGCGTCCACCGGGCAGCCGGCGGGCCGGCGCCTGGCGCCTGACGGTTCGTTGGCGTTGCCGGCCGGCGATCCGCGCATATTCACTCCCCTTTTTTCGCGGCGATACCGCTCAGGTAAACCCTAGGGCGCTCTGTCACCATGATGACTGTTCGCATTGGGGACCCACCGCAGAATACAAGAGGCCCCCAGAGCCCAAAAACCATAAAAGGAGATAACTATGTTGTCAATGCAACGCCTGGTTTCCGGTGGAACCATCGCCTGCGCCGCCGCGGTCTCGCTCCTGGCCGCGCCCAGCGCGCAAGCCCAGTATTCGGACGATGTGATCCGCATCGGCTTCATTACGGACTTGTCCGGCGTGTATTCCGGCCCGGACGGCCCCGGCGGGGTGGAGGCCATCAAGATGGCCATCCAGGAGCTGGGCGGCGAGATCAACGGCAAGAAGATCGAACTGCTGGTGGCCGACCACCAGAACAAGGCGGACGTGGCGTCGGCCAAGGCGCGCGAGTGGTTCGACCAGAAGGGCCTGGACATGCTGATCGGCGGCACCAATTCGAGCACCGCGCTGGCGATGTCGAAGGTGGCTGCGGACAAGAAAAAGCCGATCATCGTGGTGGGCGCCGGCGCACCGGCGCTGACCAATGAGCAGTGCACGCCCTATACGCTGAACTACGCCTACGACACCGTGGCTTTGGCGCGCGGCACGGGCGCGGCGGTGGTGAAGGCGGGCGGCAAAAGCTGGTACTTCCTGACGGCGGACTATGCTTTTGGCCATGCGCTGCAGGCCGATACGACGAAGGTGGTCGAGGCCGGCGGCGGCAAAGTGCTGGGGGCGGTCAGGCATCCGCTGTCGGCGGCGGATTTCTCGTCGTTCCTGTTGCAGGCGCAAAGCAGCAAGGCCGAGATCCTGGCGCTGGCAAATGCCGGCGCGGACGCGACCAATGCGATCAAGGCGGCCAACGAGTTCGGCCTGACCAAGACCATGCGGCTGGCCGGACTGATCATGTTCATCAATGACGTCCATGCGTTGGGCCTGCCCGCGACGCAAGGCATGTATCTGACGGACAGCTGGTACTGGAATGCGTCGGAACAGACGCGCGCCTGGAGCAAAAAATTCTTCGAGGCGCGCAAGGCGATGCCGTCGTCGTTGCAGGCAGCCGATTATTCGGCGGCGCTGCAGTATCTGCGGGCGGTCAAGGCGACCGGCACGGACGACGCGGACCGCGTGCTGGCCTATCTGCGCGAGAACAAGCTGAACGATATGTACATCAAGGACGGCGTGGTGCGTCCGGATGGCCGCGTGGTGCACGACATGGTCCTGCTGCAGGTGAAGACGCCGGAACAGTCCAAGGAACCCTGGGATTATTTCGACGTGGTGCAGACCATCGACGGCAACGAGGCCTTCACCAAGAAGGCGGAAACCCGCTGCGAACTGTGGAAATGAGCGGACAGTCGCCAACCCTGAGAGAATCTTCATGGCCAAACGCAAAGTCATCGTGACCATCGCCCCGACCGGGGGCATGGCATTCAAAAGCCAGAATCCGCATCTGCCGACGCAACCCGCCGAGATCGCCGACGACGTCTATCGCTGCTACAACGCCGGCGCCAGCGTGGTGGCGCTGCATGCGCGCCGCCCCGACGACCAGGCAACCTGCGATGCTGGCATCTACCTGGACATGAACCAGCGTATTCGCGACCGCTGCGACATCGTGCTGAACAATTCGACCGGCGGCGGCGTGCATGGCGACATGGTGCGCGAAAGCTATCCGGGCATGTGGGAAATCATCTGGGAAGAACGGCTGAAAGGCATGGATGCCGGCGCCGAGATGTGCACGCTGGATGCGACGACGCTGAACCTGGCGTTCGGCGAGCGTGAATATCTGATGAATACGCCGCTGACCAAAGCGCGCGAGCTGGCGGTTGGCATGAAGGCGCGTGGCATCAAGCCCGAGTGGGAGGTGTTCAGCCCGACGCACATCCTGCAGGATGCGACGACGCTGATCAACGAAGGCCTGGATGAAGGCCCGCCGTTCGTGAACCTGGTGATGAACGTACACCGGAATTTCCAGAACGCGATGCCGTTCTCGCCGCGCTATCTGCAGATGATGGTCGACATGCTGCCCAAGAACGCCGTGTTCTGCGTGAGCGGCATCGGGCCGTCGCAGCTCGAGGCCAATATCAGTGCCCTGTTGCTGGGCGGGCACGCGCGGGTGGGGCTGGAAGACAACCTGTATTACCGTCACGGCGAGCTGGCCACCAATGTCCAGCTGGTCGAGCGTATCGTGCGCATCATCCGGGAAATGGACATGGAGCCCGCGACCCCGGCGCAAGCGCGCGAGATCATGGGCCTGTCGCAACGCAGCGGCGTGCGGCCGAAGTTTGCCTGCTGATCTTGCGGCAACGTTGGACCGGCGCGATGTCCTGTCGCGCCGGTATTTGTTCATCTACCGGCATACATCATGAGTGAATCCTTGAAAGGCAAACGGGTCCTGATCACGGCGGGCGCGCAGGGCATCGGCCTGGCGATTGCGAAGAAATTCCTGGCGGCGGGCGGGCAGGTGCATATCTGCGACGTGAACGAGCCCGCCGTGCGGGAAGCGGCGGCGCTGTCGCCGCGTTTGAGCGCCAGCGTGACGGACGTGTCCAGCGAAGCCGAGGTGCTGGCAATGTTTGCCGACCTGTCCAGGCGTTGGGGAAAACTGGATGCGCTGGTGAATAACGCGGGCGTGTCCGGCCCGACGAGCCGTCTGGAAGACACGACGCTGGACGCTTGGGAAAAGACGCTGGACGTGAACCTGACGGGCACGTTCCTATGCTCGCGCAGCGCCGTGCCCTTGCTGCGCGAAGCGGGCGGCGGCGCCATCATCAATATCTCGTCGGTGGCGGGCCGCCTGGGCTTTTCGCTGCGCTCGCCCTATAGCGCCAGCAAGTTCGGCCTGGCCGGCCTGACGCAGACCTGGGCGATGGAGTTGGGCCCGGACAACATCCGCGTCAATTCGGTGCTGCCGGGCGTGGTGTCCGGTGACCGGGTCGAACGCATCATCGCCGCCCGCGCCGAAGCCGGCGGGGTCAGCAATGACGAGATGCGCATGCAGCTGGTGGAAAAGGTATCGCTGCGCCGCATGACCCAGCCGGAGGATGTGGCCAATCAGGTGGCGTTTCTGTGCTCGGATGAAGGGGCGATGGTCAGCGGCCAGAGCATTTCGGTGTGCGGCAATGTGGAGTATCTGGGGTGACGGGGCTGAACCGTATTCCGCGGCAACCCCGGTTCCGTCAGCGCTTCAGGGTGCCGGGTAACGAATTCTTCGAGATATCCACCTGCTGGTCGATCGCCCCGAACGGCATCGCACCGTCCGGTTCCCGCGCATAGATCCGCACCCGGTCGCCATGACGCAAGTACGGCGGCAGCTCGTCTTCGGGCTTGCCGTCAAGCTGGGCGCGTACCCGGGCTTCGGTGACGCAGGCGCTGCCCGAGGCTGGATCGGCGTTGCTGATCGTGCCCGCGCCGACGATGCTGCCGGCCACCAGGCTGCGTGTGTGGGCCAGGTGTTCGATGATCTGCGCAAAGTTGAACACCACTTCGCTGCTGGCATTGGGCTCGCCAAAACGTTCGCCGTTGATGTCGATGCGCACGGGCAGGTCCAGCATGTTGTCTCGCCAGGCGCGGCCCAGCGCCGCCGGAGTGACGGCGACGGGGGCGAAACTGGTGGCGGGCTTGCTTTGATAGAAGCCGAAGCCCTTGGCGAGTTCCGATGGGATCAGGCCGCGCAACGAGACGTCGTTCAACAGCACGACCAGGGCGATGAGATCCGCGGCCTGGGCGGCGGTCGTGCCCTGCGGGACGTCCTTGGTGATGACGGCGATCTCGGCTTCCAGGTCGATCAGATGGCGTTCGTCGGTGGCGATGATAGGGTCTTGCGGGCCAAGCATGATGTCGGACCCGCCCTGGTAGACCAGCGGCTCGTCTTCGTAGCGCGGCGGAATCGGCTCCTGGCGCCACTGGTAGATCAGGCGGGCGTGGTTTCGGTAGACGGACGCGTCGGCCCATTGGTAGGCGCGCGGCAGGGGCGCCATGCACTGCCCGGCGTCCAGCAAGGGGGCGGCGGCCCAGCCGTCGCTGCCCAGGGCCTGGCGTTGGCGTTCAAGTTGCGGCGCCAGCGTGTCCCAGTCGTCCAGCAGGGCTTGCAGCGTCGGGGCGTGGGTCCCGGCGGGCAGCCAGCGGTCGCCGGACGGGCTGACCAGCATCAGTGCGCCGTCGCGGGTGCCGTTCTTGCGGGTGGCCAGGCGCAGTTGCGGGGCGGGAAGCGTCATGGGTTCACCTTTTCAGTGGTCCAGCGGTCAAGCTGGCCGCGCGCGTCCTGGGCGAAGCCCGCGACGACCTCGGGGGCCGCGATTTCGACGGTCAGCTCCAGGCGCAAGCCGTTGGGGTCGAAGAAATAGATCGATTCGATGAAGCCATCGTGGTCGGTGATGCCGACGACTTCGACGTGATGGGCTTGCAGGCGGGCCTTCATGGCGTGCAGGTCTTCACGGCTGTCCAGACGCAGGGCGATGTGGTTGACCCACGCCGGCGTGTTGGGGGAAGGCTGCGCGGCGATGCCGTCGCCGAGGTCGAAGAAGGCGATGCAGGAGCCATCGCGCATGCGGAAGAAGATATGCACGTAGGGGCAGTGTTCGCCGGTGCTGGGCACGGTCTCGCTTTTGATGACGTGGACCAGCGGCAGGCCCAGCAGGTCTTCATAGAAGCGGCGCGTCTCTTCGGCGTCGCGGCAGCGCCAGGCGAAATGGTGCAGACCCTGGACGGGGCGGGCGGGGGAGGGGTTCATGGCGATCCTCGAGTCGGTGGTCTGGGTCCGGACGGGGCGCCAGCTGGCGGCCGCCCGGACAGGAAGGCTGTGGCGGGGCAATCAGTCCAGCGAGATGTTGTTGTCGCGGATGACTTGCCCCCAGCGTTGGGATTCCGAGCGCGCCAGGCGCTTGAAGGCGTCGGGGGTGCCCGGCAGCGGCTCGAAGCCGAAGTCGGTGAACCGGGCAAGCACGGCGGGATCGGCCAGGGCCTGGTTCAGCGCGCTGTTGAGCTTGTCGACGATAAGCGTGGGCAGCCGGGCGGGGCCGAGCAGGCCCTGGAAGGCAAAGACCTCGACGTCGGCCACGCCCAGTTCGGTCAGCGTGGGCACGTCGGGCAGCAAGGGCGAACGGGCAGCCGAGCCGATGGCCAGCGGCCGCACCTTGCCGGACTTGATGATCTGCAGGCCGGACGCCAGGTCCAGGAACATGACGGGCACCTGGCCGCCCATGACATCTTGCATGGCCGGCGCGGCGCCGCGGTAGGGCACATGGGTGAGAGTGGTACCGGTCTTGCTTTGGAACAGCGCCATGGCCAGGTGATGCGGCGAGCCATTGCCGACGGAGGCGTAGTCGATCTCGCCGGGATGGGCGCGCACGTAGGCCAGGAATTGGGTGAAGTCCTGGGCAGGAAACGTCGGGCTGGCCACCAGCACGAGCGGGAATTTGCCGATGGCGCCGATGTAAGTGAAGTCGCTGGCCGGGCTGTAGGGCAGCTTCTTGAACAGGTGTTCATTGAAGGCCAGCACGCCGTTGTCGGCGGACAGCAGGGTGTAGCCGTCGGGCTTGGCATGCGCGACTTGTTCGGCGCCGATGTTGGTGGCGGCGCCGGGGCGGTTGTCGATGATGATGCGCTGGCCCAGGCCGGGGCGGATGCTTTCGGCCAGCGTGCGTGCCAATGTGTCGGTGCCGCCGCCGGCGGGGTACGGCACGACCCACTTGATGAGCTGGTCGGGGTAGGCGGCCTGGGCTTGCGCGGGCGCTGCGGCGGTCCATTGCGCGGTGGCGATAGCCAGGGCCGCGGCGAGGAAGGTTCTTCGATTCAAGGTTGTCTCCGTTGTTTTGCGGGGCAGGCGTCGTGGCCTGCCTTGGTCACCCCGCCGATAGCGACGGCACGGGCAGGTCCCGCAGCGCCTGCTCGATGGCGTCCAGGCAGCGTTGTTCGTCTTGCACCTGCTCGAACAGCAGCAGCGCCAGACGGGCCAGGAACAGGGATTCGCATTCGCGCCCCGCGCTGGCGATGGCGTTGCTGCAGTGGGCGTAGAGGCGGTCTTGGACGGCGGCGTCGATCATTGCTGGGCTCCTTGTGCGCCGCAGGCGTGCTCCAGGGCGGTCAGTACGTCGGACAGGGCCGGCGCATGCCAGCCGGCGCAGAGATGGCCGTCGGGGCGGACCAGCAAGGCAGCGCCGGCCAGGGCCGCTGGCGGCAGCCCGAGGGCATGGGACAGGTCGGCGCCGGGCGGCAGCGCCACGGCGCGGCAGGGCAGGCGTGGCCAATCCGGCGCGTGGGTACTTGTTTGCAGCGCGTCGGCCGGCGCCCAGGGGCCGAACGTCAGCAAGGTGAAGCCGTGCACGGCCAGCAGGTCGGTCAGGTGGCGGCCGTCGGGCAATCGGGCGTCGGTCAGGGGCGCGCCGGGCGCGGCGGGATGGGGCTTGTTTGCCTCGGCGGGCGGCGGATCGGGTACTCGATACTGCCCGGATGACAGTGGCGATCCTGTATAGGTGATGGCGTGCGTCTGGCGGGGATTGATCAGGCGCGCAATGCCGGGATGGCGCTCGGCCAGGGACAGGCAGGCCTCGCGCATGAGTTCGAAGCCGCGATTGGGCGGCGACATGAATTCGGTGCTGCGCATGGCGCTTTCGGCGTTGACGTGAAAGGCATGCACGCGTTCGTGGCTGTAGCTGTCCAGCAGAGCGTCGGCGCCCTTGCCTTGCACCACGGCCGCAAGCTTCCAGACCAGGTTGTCGGCGTCGTCGAAGCCGGAGTTCAGTCCGCGCACGCCGAAGATCGGCATGGCATGCGCGGCATTGCCGGCAAAGAGGATGCGGCCGTGGCGGTAGGCGTCCAGCGTCATGGCGCCGGCGCGATAAACCGAAGTCCAGACCGGCGTCCAGGGCAGGTGGCCTTCGCCGATGGCGTCCAGGTGCGTCTGCACGAAGCGGTTGATCTGGTCGGGCTGCATGGCGTGGGCGGCGTCGACGCTGCCGGCCAGCTGGTAGTCGACGCGCCACAGGTTGTCGGGTTGACGGTGCATCAGAATGGTGGTGCCGCGCGCCCAGGGCGGGTCGAACCAGGCGCGGCGTTCGGCGGGGTGGCCGCTGGCCAGTTCGATGTCGACGATGGCGTAGCGGCCCTGGTAGCCGGTGCCTTTCAGTTCCAGGCCCAGGCTGGAGCGGATGAAACTCTGGCCGCCATCGCAGGCGACCAGCCAATCGGCGCTTGCCTGGTAGCGGCCCAGCGCGTTGGCGACGTGCACGGTGACGCCGTCCGGCGCAGGGGCGCAGTGGACGATCTTGCTGGCCCAGCGGATGTCGACCCGGCCCGGATGCCGTTGATTGACGGCGTTGATGGCGTCGAGCAGGAATTGTTCGATGTAGTACTGCTGCAGGTTGATCATCGGCGGATACTTGTCATCCGCGCGGGAGGGCATGTCGAACGCCAGCACTTCAGTGGTGCCGTAGTAGCTGCGGCCGCGGGTCCAGGGCAGGCCCTTGGCCAGGAACGCGGGCGCCACGCCCAGGCGGTCCAGTATTTCCAGGCTGCGGCGCGAGATACAGGCCGCGCGGCTGCCTTCACAGACGGAGTCGTCGGCTTCGATGATGACGCTGTCGATGCCCTGGCGGGCCAGGCCCAGCGCCACCGCCAGGCCGACGGGACCGCCGCCGGCGATCAGCACGCGGTGGTGGCGGGGTTCAGTGCCGTTTGCGTCCAGGCCAGGCAGCGACGGCGCAAAGCGTTGGTATTGAAAGGGGCCGATTCGCTCGAGCGGCATGCGCGGTTCCTGTTTTTCTGGGTTGTCTCTGGGTATATTCTGGCCGCATGAAACTGATAAATTGTCCTAATTTATTAGGACAGGAATACCCGTTATGAAATTGCTGCCCGTGCCGCAGGGACCGCCCGCTGCCGCCTTCGCGGTGGCACAGGCATTGATGGACGCGATCGGCGCCGACGATTTCGCCGCCCAGGTGCTGCGCGCGCTGGGCGGTCTGCTTCCGGCCAGCCACTGCACGGTGTTCGCCTTGCGCAGCAGCGGCCGGGTACAGGCCGTGTCCAGCGCCAGCGCCATCGGCGAGGTCGCCACGATCACCGCGGTGGAGTACATGCGCCTGGGTTTCGACCGCAAGGACTCGAACATGGTGTGGCTGTCGCGGCGCAAGCCGGGCAAGGCGACGCAGCTGTGGATCGGCCATCAACTGGCCGAGGACGTGCCGGACGAGCACTACCGCCGTGTCTGCTATGGCGATCCGGGCATCCGCGAACGGCTGTCGTTGCTGGCGGTGTTCGCCGATGGCTACCGGGTATCGGTCAGCCTTTACCGCAATCTGGCCTATCCAGACTTCGAACCGCAAGACTTCGAACGCGTGGCGCAGCACGCATCGCTGATCGCGACGGCGGTCATGCGCCATGTGCAGGTGACGCGGCGCTCGCCCGCCGATCATCCGCCGCAGGCCAAGCTCATGGCGCAGCTGTCGGGCCGCGAACGCCAGATCATCACGCACATGCTGGAAGGGCTGACGACCGAGGAAGCGGCCCAGGAAATGGGTGTGGCCGTCACGACGGCGTTGACCTACCGCTACCGCGCCTTCCAGCATCTGGGCGTGCGCAGCCACCGCGAACTGCTGGCGTTGATCGGCGCGGGCGCGCCCCGGGCGGCGGCGCTGCGGGTGGCGGCGGTCAGGCCCCGGAAAGCCTGATCTCGCGCAGGCCGGTCCATGCGGCGTGGCCGGCGTCGCGGCGCCATTGCGCCGGGCCCGACACATGCAGGTTGCCGCCGCCGGCATCCACCGCCACGGTGACGGGCATGTCCACGACGTCGAACTCATAGATGGCTTCCATGCCCAGGTCTTCGAACGCGACGACGCGGGCATGGCGGATCGCCTTGGACACCAGATAGGCCGCGCCGCCGACGGCGATCAAGTAGGCCGCGCGGTGCCGCTGGATCGCGGCGACGGCCGCCGGGCCGCGCTCGGCCTTGCCGATCATGGCGATCAGGCCGGTTTGGGCCAGCATCATGTCCGTGTAGCCGTCCATCCGCGTCGAGGTGGTGGGGCCAGCCGGGCCGACGGCTTCGTCCCGCACGGCGTCCACCGGACCCACGTAGTAGATGACGCGGCCGCGGAAGTCAGCCGGCAGCGGCTGGCCTTGCGCCAGCCGCTCGCGGATGCGCTGGTGGGCGGCGTCGCGTCCGGTCAATATGCGGCCGGTCAGCAGTAAAGTGTCGCCCGCAAGCCAGGCGGCCACGTCTTCGCGGGTCAGCGTGTCCAGGTTGACGCGCCGGCCGGCGTCGCGGGCAAGCGCAACGCCCAGGTCGGGCCAGAGATCGATTGGCGGCGGGTCCAGGTGCACGGGGCCGCTGCCGTCCAGCACGATGCGCGCATGGCGGGTGGCGGCGCAGTTGGGGATCAGCGCCACGGGCTTGGCGGCGGCGTGGGTGGGGTAGGTATTGATCTTCACGTCCAGTACGGTCGTCAGGCCGCCCAGGCCCTGCGCGCCGATGCCCAGGGCGTTGATGCGGTCGTGCAGTTCCAGGCGTAGGGCGTCTTCGGGGGCCAGCGTGTCGCCGCGCGCGGCGCGGTCCTGCAACGCGTGCATGTCCAGCGGCTGCATCAGGCTTTCCTTGGCGAGCAGCACGGCCTTTTCGGCGGTGCCGCCCACGCCGATGCCCAGCATGCCCGGTGGACACCAGCCCGCGCCCATGGCGGGCACTTGCGCCAGTACCCAGTCCACCACGCTGTCGCCGGGGTTCAGCATGGCGAGCCGGGCCTTGTTCTCCGAACCGCCGCCCTTGGCCGCGACGATGACTTCCAACTGCGCGCCGGGCACGATCCGCACATTGATGACCGCCGGCGTGTTGTCGCGGGTGTTGACGCGGCCGAACAGCGGGTCCGCCACGACGGACGCGCGCAACGGGTTGTCCGGGTCCAGGTAGGCGCGCCGCACGCCGGCATTGACGGCATCTTCCAGGTTGCCGGTGAAGCCCGACCAGCGCAGGTCCATGCCGACCTTCAGGAAGACGTTGACGATGCCAGTGTCCTGGCAGATGGGACGCCGGCCAATGGCGGCCAGCCGCGAGCTGGCCAGGATCTGGGCCATGGCGTCGCGGGCGGCGGGGCTGGCTTCGCGCTGGTAGGCGGCGGCCAGGTGCGCGATGTAGTCGGGGCTGTGATAGCAGCTGATGTACTGCAGCGCGCTGGCGACGGAGTCGATCAGGTCTTGCTGGTGGATGCAGGCGGGCATGGCGTGGCGTATCGTTGCGTGGAGGAACGGGCCGCCGGCGCGGGACGCCGGCGGCCCGCGGTCAGTCGGCGTGCAGCGTGACGCCGGGCTTGTCCTTGACCAGCGTGACGGCCACGAACGACACGGCGGCCATGACGACGACATAGACGCCCACCAGCCAGGATTGCCCCGTGGCGGTGATGATCGCTTGCGCGATCATGGCGGCGAAGGCGCCGCCTAGGATAGACCCCAGGGCGTAGCCGGCCGACACGCCTGAGTAGCGCACGTCGGCAGGGAACATCTCGGCATACAGGGCGGCCTGCGGCCCGTAGGTCAGGCCCAGCGGCACCGACAGCACGGCCAGCGCCAGGGTGAACAGCGCGGGGTTGCCCGATTCGATCAACGACCACATCGGAATGGCCCACAGGGCCAGCAAGGCGTAGCCGATCTGGAAGGTGCGCACGCGGCCGATGCGGTCGCCCAGCCAGCCGCCCAGCAAGGTGGTGCCCAGCCAGCAGGCGGCGGCCAGCGTACAGATCATCAGCACCTGTTGCGCCGGCATGTGCAGCGCGCGGCTGCCGTAGCTGATGAAAAAGCCCACCAGCAGGTAGCCAGCGGTGCTGTTGCCCACGAAGATCAGCGTGGTCAGCGCGATCTGCTTGGGGTGCTTGCGCAGCAGCGTGCCCAGCGGCGCCGACGAATGGCTGCGGCGCGATTGCATTTGCAGGAAAACCGGCGATTCCTCGACCGCGCGGCGGATGAAGACGCCGACGACGATCAGCGCGATCGACAGCAGGAACGAGATGCGCCAGCCCCAGGCCATGAAGCTGTCGGGGCCCACCAGGGCGGTGATGCACCACAGCGCGCCCGTCGCGACGATCATGCCCAGCGGCACGCCGATCTGCGGAAACGCGCCGAACAGGGACCGCCGGTTCACGGGCGCATGCTCGACCGCCATGAGGGCCGCGCCACCCCATTCGCCGCCGGCCGAAAACCCCTGCAGCACGCGCAGGCCAACCAGGATGATGGGCGCCCACAGTCCGATCTGGGCATAGGTCGGGAGCACACCGATCAGGGCGGTGGAGACGCCCATGAGGATCAGCGTGGCTGCCAGCACGCGCTTGCGGCCGTAGCGGTCGCCCAGGTGGCCGCAGACGATGGCGCCCAGCGGCCGGAACAGGAAGGCCACGCCGACGGTGGCGAAGGACAGGATCAGCGACAGTTCGGGGTTCTCCCGGGCGAAGGGCGCGAAGAACAGGCCGCCCAGCACCAGGCCGGCGGCCTGGACGTAGATGAAGTAGTCATACCACTCGATGGCCGAGCCGACGAGCGTGGCCGCGAGCACCTTGCGGTCATCGGCGCTGACCAGCGGGGCCGATACGTGACGATCAAGGGCGGGCGCAACCGCGCCCTGTCCGGAAAGGTCTGTCTGCATGCATGTCTCCTTGGGGGCGCGGGCGGGGCCGCAGTTCTTTTGTATCGATTGGGGCCGGCCGCTCAGGCGGCGGCTTCGGCGGGACGCGGGGCATCGGGTTGGTTTTCGGGGCGCGCCGCGTCAAAGGCCGGCAGCGCCTCGCAGGCCTGGACGATGGCGCGCACGCGGCCGAACGGCGTCAGGTCGACGCCATAGCGCCGCGCGTTGTAGACCTGCGGCACCAGGCAGCATTCCACCAACGACGGCGCGGCGCCCACCGCATAGCCGCTGGCGGACGGCGCCAGCGCCGCCTCGAAGGCGCGAAAACCGTCTTCGCACCAATGCCGGTACCACGCTTGCACCTGCGCGTCGTCGGCGCCGAACTGCGCCCGCAGGCGACTGAGCGTGCGCAGGTTGTTCAGGGGATGCACCTCGCAGGCGATCAACTGCGCCAGGGCGCGGACCTGCGCGCGGCTGGCGGGGTCGGCCGGCAGCAGCGCGGGTTCGGGGTAGCGCGCATCCAGGTATTCGATGATTGCCAGCGATTGCTGCAGGCGCAGGCCATCGACTTCCAGCATGGGAACCAGGCCGAACGGCGCAATGCTGCGGTAGGCGGGTTGCAGATGTTCGCCGCGCGCCATGTGCCAGGGCACCTGCTGGTAAGGCAGGCGCTTGAGGGCCAGGGCGATGCGGACCCGGTAGGCGGCGGAGCTGCGCCAGTAGCTGTGCAGCGTCAATGATGCCGTGTCGGCCATGGTGGCGTCCCCTTCAGGCGGTGACGGCTTGCGGAGCCGGCGCCGCGGCGGTCTTGGGCAGGGGCCGGGTGCCGGGGATCTGGACCTGCTGGTCGATATCGCCGAACAGGCTGTTGCCGGCGTCGTCGCGCATGGCGATGCGCACGCGGTCGCCGTGCTTGAGGAACGGCGTACGCATCTGCCCGTCGCGCAGCTGTTCCCGCACGCGGGCTTCGACCAGGCAGCACACGCCCACGGCGTCGCTGGCGTTCGAGATCGTGCCGCTGCCTAGCAGCGTGCCGGCGCCCAGGCGGCGGGTGCGCGCGGCGTGGGCGATGAGCTCGCCGAAGTTGAACTGCATTTCCTCGCCGGCCTGGGGCTGGCCGATCAGCGTGCCGTTCAACCACACCTGCATCGGGCGGTGCAGCTTGCCGTCGCGCCAGTAGGGCGCGAGTTCGTCGGGGGTGACCAGCACGGGCGACAACGCCGAGGCGGGCTTGCCTTGCAGGAAGCCGAAGCCCTTGCTCAGCTCGGGCAGCACGACGTTGCGCAGCGTGACATCGTTGACCAGCCCCAGCAGCACGACGTGGTCCAGCGCCTTGCGGGCGTCCACGCCCAGCGGCACGTCGTCGGTGACCACCACGATCTCGGCCTCCAGGTCGACGCCGAGGTCTTCGCTGGCGGCGGTGATGGGATCGCAGGGCCCCATGAAGTCGTCGGAGGCCCCTTGGTACATCAGGGGATCGGTGTGGAACGACGGCGGCATTTCGCCGCCGCGGGCGCGCCGGGTCAGGTCGACGTGATTGAGATAGGCCGAGGCGTCCAGCCATTGGTAGGCGCGCGGCAGGGGCGCGGCACATTGCGTCGCGTCAAAGGGCAGGCCCGCGCCGCCGGCCTGCAGGTCGGCGTATTCCGCCTGCAGGCGCGGGGCGCAGCGGGCCCAATCGTCCAGGGCTTGCTGCAAAGTGGCGGCGATGTGAGGCACGGCGCGCATACGGGTCAGCGCGCGGTTGACGACGACCAGCTGGCCGTCGCGGGTGCCGGGGTTCAGGGTGGCGAGTTTCATGTCCGGGGATTCCGTCGTTGGGAGGGTGTCAGGCGGTCAGTTCGGCCCACATCTCGCGGTCGCGTTGGGCGGTCCAGACGCGCGGATCGGTGATGCCGCTGGCTTCGTCGAAAGCGCGCGAGATGTCGAAGGGGATGGCGTGTTCGTAGATGACGACGTGGCCGAATTCCGGATCCATCACGCGGCGGGTGTCTTCGTAGACCTGCTTCAGGCCCTTGCCTTCGCTGACGCCCTGGCGGGCGCAGCCGTATAGCGTCTGCACCCAGTGGCGGGTGTAGCCGATGGCCTCGCGGCAGGCGTCGGGGCTGGTCAGGGCGGGCCCACGGCCGGGCACCATCTGCCGGGGTTGCAGCGCTTGCAGGGCATCGAGGGTGGCGGGCCAGTCGCTCAGGTAGGCGTCGCCGGTGTAGACGCCGGCATTGAATTCGACCAGGTCGCCCGCGAAACAGATGCCCTGCGACGGCAGCCACACGATCGAGTCGCCCCGCGTGTGGCCGGCGCCCAGATGCATCATGCGCACTTCCAGCTTGCCCAGGTGCACCGTCAGTTCGCGCTCGAACACCACGGTGGGCCAGGTCAGCCCGGGTATGCCTTCGGCGGATTGGAACAGCCGGGGAAAGCGGCCGATCTCGGAATCCATGTCGGCCTGGCCGCGTTCGGCGATCAGTTCGTAGGTGCCCTGGCTGGCGAAGGTATTGACGGCGCCTTCGGCGGCGAAGGCGGACGCGCCCAGCACGCGCACGGCGTGGTAGTGGGTCAGGGCCACGTGGCGGATGGGCTTGTCGGTGACGCCCCGAATGGCGCGGATCAGGTTCTGCGCCATTGCGGGCGTGGCGGTGGCATCGACCACCATTACGCTGTCGTCGCCGATGATGACGCCGGAGTTCGGGTCGCCGTCGGCGATGTAAGCGTAGGCGTTTTCGGACAGACGTACGAAGGAGGTCTTCTTCTCGGCGACGTCGGCCTGGGAGGCGAAAGGTTTGTTCATCGTGGTCCTTGTCGGTCAGGGATAGGGGATGGCCGGGTCAACCGGGTTGCGTCTGGCGGGCCTGGCTGCTGGTGCCGGTGGCGCCGGGGCGCAGGCCGGCGGCCTTATCGCGGGTCCAGTCGGCCAGGTCGTCGTGGGCGCTGCGCCGCTTCTTGGCCACGTAGTCGGGCACGGGCAGGCGAGTCGTCAGTTCCAGCCGGATGCCGTTGGGGTCGAAGAAATAGAGCGAGCGGATGAAGTGATGGTCGGTCGGACCGACGACTTGCACGCCGTGCGCCAGCAGGCGCTGGCGCATCCGTTCCAGTCCGGCCTCGCCGCGGATTTCCATGGCGAAGTGGTTGACCCAGCGCGGCGTGGCGGGATCCGGCTGGCTCACCGCGTTGTCACCCAGGTCGAAGAAGGCGATGTGCGAGTGGTCGGCGAACTCGAAGAACAGGTGCACGAAGGGGCAGTGCTCGCCGGTGGACGGCACCCGTTCTTCCTTGACCACGTGCACCAGCGGCAGGCCAAGGATGTCTTCGTAAAAATGCCGGGTCTCTTCGGCGTCGCGGCAACGCCAGGCGAAGTGGTGCAGGCCCTGGATGGGCGGGCAGGCCGCGTCCGGTTGGTCGATATCGGTGGAATGCGTCATGACGCGGTCTCCGTGGGTCAGGGAATGTGCAGCGCGGGCGGTCCGCCGCGCGCCGCGAGAAGTTCGTCGACGGCGGCCTGCACGCGGGCCGCGTCGTCCACGGCTTCGATGAGCAGCAGCGATAGCCGGGCCAGGCTGTCGCGCTGGTCCGCGGGGTCGGGCTGGTCGGTCAAGGCGATCAGGCGTTCAAGCAGGTCGTCAAGCTGTTGCTGGGATGGCGGCATGGCGGGCTCCGGTGGCGTGCAAGCGGCGGCGGGACTCGGGGATGGGGGCATGGGCGGCGGCGCAGGGCGCGCCTAGCGCCGTGTCGACCCACAGGGCGGCCTCGGCGGGGTTGAGTGCGTGCGGGTCATGGGTCGCCATGACGTGCTGGTCGGGACGCACCAGCCAGGTTTCTCCGGCCAGGGTCACGCCCAGCTGATGCGCCAGGGCGGCGCGGCCGCGCGCATCGCAGAGCGGCCCGACCGCGACCCACCGCAACAAGGGATCGGCATCGGTGGCGTCTGGCGCATCCGGGGGCAGGGCATCGGCAAAGACCAGCACCGTGAACCAGGCGCCGAGCAGGCCGTGCAGCGACAGGCCGTCTTCCTGGCGCAGCACGATGTTCGGCAGTGCCCGGCCATGCTGGGCCTGCGCGCCGCGGACCAGCGGCGAT
Organism: Achromobacter sp. UMC71; assembly: GCF_014170305.1. Lineage (GTDB taxonomy): Bacteria > Pseudomonadota > Gammaproteobacteria > Burkholderiales > Burkholderiaceae_B > Achromobacter. Next base: position 58,085 of record NZ_LZZT01000024.1, on the reverse strand, counting down.
GGCGGATACACCGCCGGCATGCACAGCCGGCCGGTGTTGATCATGCGGGCCGGGACCTCGTGCCGCGGCGCCAGCGCGATGATGGCGTCGCGCCAGACCGTGGCGGAGCGGGCCGGGCCCGGATGGACAAAGCGCGACGAGCGCCGCGCCTGGCGGATGTTCTCCATGGCCGCGTGCTTGCGCTCGGCGCTGTAGCTGTCCAGCAGCGGCTCGCCGGCGCGCCCTTGCAGCAGCAGCGCCAGCTTCCAGCCGAGGTTGTCCGCGTCCTGGATGCCGCCATTGCCGCCGCGCGCCCCAAAGGGCGCCACCAGATGGGCCGAGTCGCCGGCGAACAGCACGCGGCCGTGACGCAGGCTGTCCAGGCATTCGTGGCGGTAGGCCCAGACACCGTGCCAGGCGATGTCGAAGTCCACCCGTTCGCCCAGCAGGTCCCAGACGCGCTGGCGCATGGCGGCATCGGTGGCGGCGGCCTCGGCGTCTTCGTCCGGGCGCAGCTGGAAGTCCAGCCGCCAGGTGTCGTCGGCCATCTTGTGGCGCCACACCGCGCGCCCGTGGTTGCTGCGGGCGTCCAGCCAGGTCCAGCGCTCTTCGGGCCAGGCCGAGCCGCGCAGGACGATGTCGATGATGATCCAGCGGTCTTCGGTGCGGTCGTAGACGCGCGGGGCCAGGCCCAGCATGCCGCGCACCGCGCTGTGGGCGCCATCGCACGCCACGACCCACTGGGCGCGGGTGGCATACATGCCATCGGGCGTCTGCACGCGCAGCATGGCGGGGGCGTCTGCACAGGGCTCGATGCCGACGACGGCGTTCAGCCAGCGCAGGTCGGCCAGCGGCTCGCGCTGCAACGCGTCGACCAGGAAGGCTTCCAGATAGTATTGCTGCAGGTTCACGAAGCCGTTGTGGCGCATGTCGGGCTGATCCTGCAGCGTGAACGACGCCACCGCCATGTCGCGGCACAACACGCGCCCGACATTCCAGCGCACGCCCTTTTCCACGACGGCATCGGCCATGCCCAACCGGTCGAAGATATCCAGCGTGCGCTGGGCCCAGACCATGCCACGCGAGGCCAGCCCGCGCACCCCAACCGTGTTGTCGTCGTCCAGCACCACCACGGGAATGCCGCGGCGCACCAGATCCAGGGCCAGCGTCAGGCCGCTCAAGCCGGCGCCCACGATGGCCACCGGGTGCGGGTCGGGACGCGGGCGATCCATCTCGCCGGGCCTGAGGTATGGGTAGAGGGGAAGCTCTGTCATCGTTTTCCCTAGTGCTTTGTGAGGTGCCTGGGTTTGTCTCTGGCACACACTCTAGAAGCGCGGGAAAGTCCCGTCATGTCCTCACGGAAGAGGACACGCGCAACGCCAGGGTTGACCGTAGAATCGGGAAAAACACGTCCGAACGAGGACCCAGAACCATGGAAGAGACAAGCACGCCGCTGGCTGCGGCCGGGGGGGCGGACCAATGGGCGGCGTCCGCCGTGATGGACCTGGGCGGCCCGATGTTCCACGCTGCGTTGTTGCTGGCGCTGCGCGAAACCGTGGCTGCCGATCACGTGGCCCATGTGTTCTACGGGCACGACGGCTCGGTGCAGTATTCGTCGGCCGCCAGCCTGCTGAACCAGTCCCTGATCGAATGGACCACCAATGTCTACGTCGACGACCAGTTCTACCGTCGCGATCCCAATTACGCCTTGCTGCGCGATTTGGCCTGTCGGCCCGAGGGGCAGCCGGACCTGATCATCCAGACCCCGGCTCCCGCCCACATCATGGATGCCGAGTACCGCCGCCTGCTGTTTGAGCGGCCGGGCTTTGCCAGCAAGATTTCACTGATCGGCGCGCGCAGCGAAGGCATCAGCTACCTGAACCTGTATTTCTCGCGCACCCATTCGGCCGACGTGACGGACCTGATGCGCGGACGCGCGCCGTTGCTGATCGCGTTGGCGCGGCGTCATCACCAGCTGTGCCGGCGCGACGCGGCGCCGACGCCCGTGGCAGCCTGGCCGGCGGGTTTGTCGTGGCGCGAGATCCAGGTGGCGAACCTGCTGCGCCAAGGTCACACGGCCAAGGAAGTGGGCCGCGCGCTGGGCCTGTCGCCCACCACGGTGGTGACATACAAGAACCGCATCTTCAAGAAGAGCAAGGTCGCCAGCCTGAAGGAATTCCTGGTCAAGGCGCCTTCGGGGGAACCGGCTGCGCAGGCGGCCGGACTTGCCGGCAACGCCTGAGCCGCAGAGCGTCACGCCATCTTCGCGTACATCCGGATCAAATCGTCGAACGACGCGGCGACGGGCATGAACCAGCCGTCGTCGATGAAGCCGTCGATCAGGGCGTCCACGTCCTGGCCGCGGATATCCAGGTCTTCGTAGATCGAGGTCATCTCGCCGTCGGTGTACATGATGCGCCCCAGGTGCTTGCCCTGGCTGATTTCAACGTAGGTGCAGAAGTCGCCGCCCAATCCCAGCACGGGGGCGAAGGGCAGAAAGGCCGGGTTGTGAAAGCGCATCTTCGGGGTCAACAGCGCCAGATCCAGGTGAGGGCTGCCGTTGCCGATACCGAAAAAGGTGTTCATGTCCGCCAGTGCAGGCGAGACCCCGGCCCGGTGGGCCTCGTCGAAATCGAAACCGAAACGCAGGCCGTTGCTGCGCGCCAGGAACGCCTTGTAGCTGTCGGAAAGACGCGTGTTCCAGGTTTGCTCGTAGGCCTGGATCGCGGCGCTGTCGGCGCCAGGAAACGATTGCAGGATCTTGCCCGAACGCAGGAATTGCTCTAGCGGTTCCATGGCGTGGGGTCCTTTCGAGGTTGGCGTGGGGGGCCCACCGGGCAGAAGGCGGGAAGGCAACGCCAGAATAGCGCGCCTTGTGGGTCACCGGTGTTTCACGATTTTTCACAAATCCCCCACAAATGGCGGCGGATCGGGATCGGGCTTTGTCCCTATGATCCCAAGCCGCCGGCTGTCGGCGCCAGGGCCTTCAATGTTCAAATTCTTCGTTCGCTTTTTTATCGTGGTCGTGATCAGCCTGTGCCTGGCGTACCAACTGGTGGACAAGGGCCTGGGCAAGCTGTTCAAGCCGACGGTGGACGAGATTGCCTACCAATCCTTGCGCGGTCAGCTCTACGAGCTGCATCAGCGGCTGGATGCCGTGGCCCCGGCGCAGCGCGAGACGGTGATGCGGGAGCAGATCACGCCACATTACGGTTTGGGGCTGCGGCTGTTGCGCGGGGATCAGGTCAAGCTGACCGCGGGCGAACCCAAGCAGCTGGAATACCAGGGCTTCGTGATGCGCGACGAATACAACACGCACCTGGCCCCGCTGCCGGGCGAACCCGCGCAATGGCTGGAACTGCGCCTGCCGGGCGAGGGCGTGGTCGATACTGTGCTGACCTGGAGCCTATGGACCTTCCTGACGGTGATGGTGGGCGTGGGCCTGCTGGCCTTCTGGGCCTTGCCGATGTGGCGCGACATGGACCGGCTGCGCAATGCCGCCGTGCGGATGGGCCAGGGTGAGCTGGGCATGCGGGTGCAACTGTCGGGCATCACGGGTGTGCGCCATGTGGGGGAAAGCTTCAACTACATGGCCGGGCGCATTGCCGCGCTGATCGAGAATCAGCGCAGCCTGACCAATGCGGTGTCGCACGAGCTGCGCACGCCCTTGGCGCGGCTGTCGTTCGAGGTGGACCTGCTGGACCGCAGCGGTCTGCCGCCGCAGCACGCCCGCGTGCTGCGGGACATGCGCGCGGACATCTCCGAACTGGAAAGCATGGTGGCCGAGCTGCTGGTGTATGCGCGGCTGGAACGTCCCACCGACGAGACCGTCCAGCAAGAGACGGTGGACACGCGCGATTGGCTGGGCGAGGCGTTGGCGCAGGTGGCGCACCAGGCCGACGCGCGCAACGTGCGCTGCGTGGTCGCGGACGGCCATCCGCCGCACGTGGACCTGAATCCGCGCTACATGAGCCGGGCGCTCTTGAATCTGGTGCAGAACGCGGTGCGTTATGCGCGCGGCCGGATCGATATCGCGCTGACGCGCTGCCCGCAGGGGGGCTTCGAGCTGATTGTGGATGACGACGGGCCGGGCATTCCGGCGGCGGACCGGAACCGGATCTTCGAGCCGTTCATCCGCCTGGATGAAAGCCGCGACCGCGGCACGGGCGGCGCGGGGCTGGGCCTGGCCATCGTGCAGCGCGTGGCGGCCAGTCATCAGGGCACGATTCAGGTGCTGGACAGCCCGCTGGGGGGGGCACGGTTTGTGTTGCGCTGGGCGGCGCGCGCAGGGCGGCAGGAGTCATTGCATTTTCGCGCAGGTCCGAGCAAAAATGGCGCTAGGCGCGCGGACAGCTCCGCGACCGACTCCCCTAGAACGAGAACGCCATGAGACATTTCCTGCCCGCCCTGGGCGCAGCCCTTGTTGTTTCCCTTGCAGGCCAAGCCGCCTCGGCCCAGCAGGCGCCCGCCGCGCCCGCCGCCGCCAAGCCGCCCGCGCATGATCCCTTCTTCTGGCTGGGCGAGATCAACAAGGCCACGGCCGTCATCAATACCGACGAAGGGCTGCTGGACAAGTCCATGGCGCCGCGCCTGGCGGCCGGCGTGGCCAAGGTGATCAACGACGGCAACCAGCCCGGCGCCAAGCGCCCGGCCAGTGTCATCACGTTCGAGCCGCTGCTGATCAAGGCCGCGGGCGAAGACGTGACGCTGCTGCACGCGGGCCGCTCCAGCCAGGACATGCACGCGACCTACCGCAGCGCGATCCTGCGCGACAAGCTGCTGGAACTGGCCGACCAATTGAACGCCACGTCGACCACGCTGGTGGAACTGGCGGCCAAGCACGCCGGCACCATCGTGCCGAACTACACCAACGGCGTGGCGGCGCAGCCCAACAGCTACGGCCACTATCTGCTGGGTCAGGCGGCAGGCCTTGCGCGCGATGCCCAGCGCATCCGCGAGGCCTATGTGCGCATCGACCGTTCGCCCATGGGCACTACGGTGCTGAACGGCACCAGCTGGCCGCTTGACCGCAAACGCATGGCGCAATACCTGGGCTTCACGGCGCTGGTGGACAACGCCTATGACGCGTCGCAGATTTCGTCGATGGACCAGCCGGTGGAAGTGGCGTCCATCGTGACCAGCATCGCGCTGCGCACCGGCAATTTCGTCGAAGACGTGATGACGCAGTACGCGCAATCGCGTCCGTGGATCCTGCTGGAAGAAGGCGGCGGCAATACCTATGTGTCCAGCGCCATGCCGCAGAAGCGCAACCCGGGCCTGCTCAACGACACGCGCAGCGATGCGTCGACGGCGGTGACGCTGGCGATGGGACCGGTGATCCAGACGCACAACATCACGCCGGGCATGAGCGATCCCAAGGACGTGAAGCAGAATTCCGCAATGGTGGACAGCGGCATCTCGGCGCTCAAGCGCTGGGACCGCGTGCTCAAGGCCATGGTGATCAGCCCGGACCGCGCGCTGGAAGAACTGAACAGCGACTGGACCGCGTCGCAGGAGCTGGCCGACGTGCTGATGCGCAAGTACAAGCTGCCGTTCCGCGACGGCCATCACTTCGCCTCGGAAGTCGTGACCTACGCCAAGACCAACAACATCAAGCCGCTGGACTTCCCGTACGATCAGGCGCGCCGCATCTATGCCGACGCGATGAAGGGTTCGAAGTATCCGAACGAACTGCCGATGAGCGAAGCCGAGTTCCGCTCGACGCTGGACCCGGTGGCCATTGTGAAGAACCGCGCCACCATCGGTGGCCCGCAGCCGGCCGAGATGGACCGCATGATCAAGGAAGCGCGCGAGCAGCTGGCGTCGCAGGACAAGTGGATCAAGGAACGCCGCGCCCATATCGCCGATTCGCTGGCCAGCCTGGACAAGGCATTTGACGCGCTGGTGGCGAGCGCGCCGCGTTAGCGGCATTCCATCGAATAGCCGCAGCGCAACTGGTCGGGAATGTCCTGGCCTTGCGCGGCGTCGCGCAGGCCCGCCGGCACGTCCCAGGCGATGAGCTGGGTGGCGCCGTTGTTGCCGACGGGGCGGGCGTAGATCCAGAGCGTGTCGCCTTTCCAGGAAAACGCCATGGCGCTGACGCTGGTCTCCTTGGGCGCGCGCAGGTTGAGCAGCAGCTTGTTCTCGGCCATATCCAGCACCACCACCGTGTTGTCCGCGCCGCTGACCGCGAGCAGGCGGCCGTGCGCGCTGCGCGCGGCGCTGGACGTGTAATAGACGGCCGGCGTTTCCAGGTCGAAGCGGGCCTGGCCGGTGGCCAGGTCAATGGCGCGCAGGCGCCGCCCGTCGGGCGTTTCGGCAATGGCCAGCGCCCAGTTGGCGCGGTGGCTGCCGAAAAAGAGCTTGTTGCTGCGGGTCTTGAAGCTAGCGGTCACACGCGCCGTGGCTGGGTCGATGCCGTAGCCATCGCGGTCGGTCGCCCAGAACAGGCCGTCGCCGAACTGGATGGCGTCGCCGTAGAGCCAGGGCATGGCGTTTTCGAGTGTGTCGCTGGCCTTGCGGCGCAGCGAGGCGTCCCAGTGGCGCTGGGTCCAGCGGCCTTGGGGCGTCACGGTGAAGAAAGTGTCGCCCACGCGCAGGGCCACGCCGCCGCGGGCAGGCAGGGTCCAGTCGTCGATGCGGCGATCCGGCATCGAGGCGTCCAGCGCGACGACGGCGGCCTGGCGCTGGCCGGGCCGCCAGTTCAGCAGTTGCCGCGCGCCGTCTTCGCGCATGCCTTGCGCCCACACCTGACCGTCCGCGCCGACCTTGAGCGGGCCGCTGATGCCGAAGCCGGCCGGGCCGCCCTGGCGGTCGATCGCGTTGGCCGCAGCGTCCGGGGCTGCGCGGTTGGCGGATGAGGAATCCGCGCCGGCCGGCGGCACGGCGGGCGTAAAGGGCCTGGCGCGCGGCACGTAGCGATGCAAGGCGCTGCCGGATGCCAGCAGGCTGCCGTCGGGCAGCGCTACCAGCCGCCAATTGTCGTTGTCGTAGCGGCGCACGTCGGATTCATCGGCGGGCAGGCTGGCACCCTGCAACGTGGTTTCGGGCAGCGTGGCGAGAGCGGCGGCGGGAGCCGGGACAGCGGCGGCCCGGTCCCGCGCATAGGCGTCGAAATAGGCCTGCATGACCCGGTCGGCGTCGGTCGGGGGCAGGGCTTGCAGGCGTTGCGTCAGGCTGGCGACGTAGCGGTCCAGCGCGGGGTCGGCGTGCTCTTCCGTCTTGGCGTTGCGTTCGATGTGCGGATCGGGAAAGCAGGCCACGCCGACCATGCAGCTGGTCATGCGGAAATGCCGGGTGACGGTGGTGGCGGCGCCGCCATACCAGACCAGGGTGAGCGGCGCGCGGCCGGTCAGGGCCGATACGTCCATGACGGTCCCGTAGTCGACCTGTGTGCGGCTGGACTTTTCGCGTTGGCGCTCGAACGACCAGCGCGGCACCGGCTGCGAGAAGAACGGCAGGGACTTGATGGCCTCGTTGGCGTACTCGGGCTGGCGGGCGATGGCTGCGCGAAAGGCGTCGCGTTCGCCGGCGATGATGGCGCCGGCCGCCAGGGCCTGGTCCAGGACCGGATCGGCATTGTGGCTGGCCTGGCTGTCCAGCGCCCGCTTTACGTCGGGCAGATGGCTGGCGGCGACTTGCGCCCAGTAAAACTCCATGGCCGACACGGGGGCGGTGTCGTCGCGCGGCTGAAAGCCGCCCAGGCCCGGGCCGGACAGGCCCTTTTCAAGGTCGGCCCGCACGGCCGCGTACGGTTGCGCAATCAGGTAGTAGCGGCCGTGGACGTAGGTGGCGCCCGGCGCTGGGGCCATCAGGATGGTGGTGGATTGCGCGGCGGCACCGGCGGATGCGAGCAGCGTCACGCCGATCAGTCCGGTCTGGATCCCGTGGAGGGCGCGGAGGACGCCGAGGCATGCCATGAAAAATTCCGTCGGTGGGAGCATTGCGCCAGAGAATACCGCAGGGCGCCTGCCGACGGGGATATCTCGCGTCGCCCGCCGCTAGCGGCTTGCAGGCAACGCGCCAACAGACTTAGAACCCTGTTCGCGGCACGTGTACGCGGCCTTCCATCAGCACACGCGCGCTGCGGCTCATGATGGCCTTGGTGACGGTCCATTCGCCGTCGACCAATTGGGCCTCGGCGCCCACGCGCAGGGTGCCCGACGGGTGACCGAAGCAGACCTGGTCGCGCTGGCCGCCGCCAGCGGCCAGGTTGACCAGCGTGCCGGGCACGGCGGCGGCGGTGGCGATGGCGACCGACGCGGTGCCCATCATGGCGTGGTGCAGCTTGCCCATGGACAGCGCGCGCACCAGCACGTCGATGTCGCCCGCGCCGATCTGCTTGCCGCTGGACGCGGTGTAGGCCTTGGGGCCGGCGACGAAGGCGACCTTGGGCGTGTGTTGGCGGGCGGCGGCTTCTTCCAGGTTCTTGATCAGGCCCATGCGCAGCGCGCCGTGCGCGCGGATGGTTTCAAAGCGGGCCAGCGCGGCGGCGTCGCCGTTGATGTCGTCCTGCAGCTCGGCGCCGGTGTAGCCCAGCGCGTCGGCGTTCAGGAAGATGGTGGGGATGCCGGAATTGATCATGGTGGCCTTGAAGGTGCCCACGCCGGGCACTTCCAGGTCGTCCACCAGATTGCCGGTGGGGAACATCGAGCCGCCGTCGCCTTCTTCGGCCGGGTTCATGAATTCCAGCTGCAGCTCGGCGGCGGGGAAGGTCACGCCGTCCAGTTCGAAGTCGCCGGTTTCCTGCACGGCGCCGTCTGTGATGGGCACATGGGCGATGATGGTTTTCTGGATGTTGGCCTGCCAGATGCGCACCACGGCGATGCCGTTGTGCGGCACGCGGGCCGGATCGATCAGGCCGTTGGTGATGGCGAAGGGGCCAACCGCGGCGGACAGGTTGCCGCAGTTGCCGCTCCAGTCCACGAACGCCTGGTCGATGGAGACCTGGCCGAACAGGTAGTCCACGTCGTGATCCGGGCGAGTGCTCTTGCCGACGATGACCGTCTTGCTGGTGCTGGAGGTGGCCGCGCCCATGCCGTCGATCTGCTTGCCGTAGGGATCGGGGCTGCCGATGACGCGCATCAGCAGCGCATCGCGGGCCGGGCCCGGCACGCGGGCGGATTCGGGCAGTTCGTCCAGCTTGAAGAACACGCCTTTGCTGGTGCCGCCGCGCATGTAGGTGGCGGGGATCTTGATCTGGGGTGCGTGGGCCATGGGGCAGTCCTGATGTCTTGAACGTGGGCGGCGGGCGCGCGGGGCGCCCGCCTGGGTGTTGGATGCGGGGATCAGCCGGCCTGCTTGGCCGAGCCGGCCGATTCGGCCTCCAGGAAGTCCTGGGCAAAGCGCTGCAGCACGCCGCCGGCCTCGTAGATGGAGACTTCCTCGGCGGTGTCCAGGCGGCAGGTCATCGGCACCTGCAGCGTTTCGCCGTTGCGCCGGTGCACGACCAGCGTCAGGTCGGCGCGCGGCTTGCGTTCGCCGACCACGTCGTAGCTTTCGGTGCCGTCCAGGGCCAGCGTCTTGCGGTTCACGCCCGGCTTGAATTCCAGCGGCAGCACGCCCATGCCGATCAGGTTGGTGCGGTGGATGCGTTCGAAGCCCTCGGCGGCGATGGCTTCGACGCCGGCCAGGCGCACGCCCTTGGCGGCCCAGTCGCGCGAAGAACCTTGGCCGTAGTCGGCGCCGGCCACGATGATCAGCGGCTGCTTGCGGTCCATGTAGGTTTCGATGGCTTCCCACATGCGCATTTCCTTGCCTTCGGGTTCAACGCGAGCCAGCGAACCCTGCTTGACCGTGCCGTCCGCGTTTTTCACCATCTCGTTGAAGAGCTTGGGATTGGCGAAGGTCGCGCGCTGCGCCGTCAGGTGGTCGCCGCGGTGGGTGGCGTATGAGTTGAAGTCCTCTTCGGGCAGCCCCATTTTGTGCAGGTATTCGCCCGCGGCGCTGTCCATCAGGATGGCGTTGGACGGCGACAGATGGTCGGTGGTGATGTTGTCGCCCAGCACGGCCAGCGGCAGCATGCCGCGCAGCGTGCGCTCGCCGGCCAGCGCGCCTTCCCAGTACGGCGGGCGGCGGATGTAGGTGCTTTGCGCGCGCCAGGCGTACAGGGGGCTGATGCCGGCGGTGCGTTCTTTCTGGATGCCGAACATGGGCGCGTAGACCTTGCGGAACTGTTCGGGTTTGACGGCGGCCTTTACCGTGGCGTCGATCTCGGCATCGGTAGGCCAGATGTCCTTCAGGCGGATCTCGCGCCCATCAGCGGTGGTGCCCAGCACGTCGCGTTCGATATCAAAGCGGATGGTGCCGGCAATGGCGTAGGCCACCACCAACGGCGGCGAGGCCAGGAAGGCCTGCTTGGCGTAGGGGTGGATGCGGCCGTCGAAGTTGCGGTTGCCGGACAGCACCGCGGTGGCGTAGAGGTCGCGGTCGATGATTTCCTGCTGAATCACCGGGTCCAGCGCGCCCGACATGCCGTTGCACGTGGTACAGGCGAACGCCACGACGCCGAAGCCGAGCTTTTCCAGGTCTTCGGTCAGGCCGGCTTCGTCAAGGTACAGGGCGACGGCCTTCGAGCCTGGCGCCAGCGAGCTCTTGACCCAGGGCTTGCGGGTCAGGCCGGCGCGGTTGGCATTGCGCGCCAGCAGGCCCGCGGCGATGACGTTGCGCGGGTTGCTGGTGTTGGTGCAGCTGGTGATGGCGGCGATGATGACGGCGCCGTCGGGCATCAGGCCGGGCTGGTTCTCGACGGCGCCGGCGATGCCGCGTTCGGCCAGGTCGGCCACGGGCAAGCGGCGGTGCGGGTTGGACGGGCCGGCCAGGGTGCGCACCACGGTCGACAGGTCAAAGCGCAGCACGCGTTCGTATTCGGCGGTCTTCAGGCTGTCGGACCACAGGCCCGCAGTCTTGGCGTAGGTTTCCACCAGCGCGATCTGCTCGTCTTCGCGGCCGGTCAGGCGCAGGTAGTCGATGGTCTGCTGGTCGATGGAGAACATCGCGGCCGTGGCGCCGTATTCCGGGGCCATGTTCGAGATGGTGGCGCGGTCGCCCAAGGTCAGGCTGGCGGCGCCTTCGCCGTAGAACTCCAGGTAGGCGCCCACCACCTTTTCCCTGCGCAGGAATTCGGTCAGGGTCAGCACCACGTCGGTGGCGGTGATGCCGGGTTGCGCGCGGCCCGAGAGTTCGACGCCGATGATGTCGGGCAGGCGCATCCACGAGGCGCGGCCCAGCATGACGTTTTCGGCTTCCAGTCCGCCCACGCCGATGGCGATGACGCCCAGCGCGTCCACGTGCGGGGTGTGGCTGTCGGTGCCGACCAGGGTGTCGGGGAAGGCCACGCCGTCTTGCGTGTAGATGACCGGGGACATCCGCTCCAGGTTGATCTGGTGCATGATGCCGTTGCCCGGGGGCACGACTTCGATGTTGCGGAAGGCCTGCTTGGTCCAGTCGATGAAGTGGAAGCGGTCTTCGTTGCGGCGGTCTTCGACGGCGCGGTTCTTCTCGAAGGCGTCGGGGTCATTGCCGCCGTATTCCACGGCCAGCGAGTGGTCCACGATCAGCTGCACCGGCACCACCGGGTTGACCTTGGCGGGGTCGCCGCCCATGTCGGCGATGGCGTCGCGCAGGCCCGCCAGGTCGACCAGCGCGGTCTGGCCGAGAATGTCATGACAGACCACGCGGGCCGGATACCACGGGAAGTCCAGGTCGCGGCGGCGTTCGATCAGCTGCTTGAGCGCATCGGTCAGCATCGCGGGGTCGCAGCGGCGCACCAGGTTCTCGGCGTGCACGCGCGAGGTATAGGGCAGGCGGTCGTAGGCGCCGGGCGCGATCGCGTCCACGGCGGCACGGGTGTCGAAGTAGTCCAGGCGGGTGCCGGGCAGGGGCTTGCGATAGGATTTGTTCATGCCTCGGTGCGCTTCAGGTTGCCCTGAGCGATCTGATTTTCAATGTTGAGACGGGATGCGCGGATGTGGCGGCGCATCAGGAGTTCAGCCAGCTCGCCATCGCGGTCGGCGATGGCGTCAAGAATGCGGTGATGCTCGGCATACGACTGCCGCGGGCGGTTCGGGGTGGTCGAATACTGGATGCGGTACATGCGCGCCAGTTGGTAGAGTTCGTCGCACAGCATGCGAAACAGCATCTCGTTGCCGCTGCCTTTGACGATGCGGTAATGGAAGTCGTAGTCGCCCTCCTGCTGGTAGTAGCCGATGCCTGCCTGGAAGGCCGCGTCTTTTTCGTGCGCGAGCAGCACGTGGCGCAGTTCTTCAATTTCCGCGGGCGGCATGCGGTCGGCGGCCAGGCGGCAGGCCATGCCTTCGAGGGATTCGCGGATTTCGTAGAGTTCGGCCAGCTCTTTGGGGCTGAGCGAGACGACGCGGGCGCCGGCGTGCGGCACGCGCACCAGCAGCTTCTGGCCTTCCAGCCGGTGCAGGGCTTCGCGCAGCGGGCCCCGGCTGACGCCGTGGATGCGCGCCAATTCCGGTTCGGAGATCTTGCTGCCGGGGGCGATTTCGCCTTTGACGATAGCGGATTGGATCTTGCGGAAGATGTGTTCCGCCAAGGTCTCGTTATCGCCAGGCGCGGCGCCGGGTAGCGTCAGCACTTTGCTCATTGTGTCAACAATCTGCTCTTAATCTGGGTGAAAACCCGATGCAAACCGCCTTTGGGCGGCTAATTGTCAACAATTTACCCGGCGAGCGGGATGACTGCAAGTACCTGCCGTGAGCCTGGCGTGACAAATAGAATGTTATTACATATCATTATCAGCGGCCCGTGATCTGCTTGATGCGAGATCGGGTCCGTTTCCCATTCTTCGGAGCCCCGCATGAAAGTCCTCTCTTCCCTGAAAGACGCCAAGACCCGCCACCGGGACTGCCAGGTCGTCAAACGCCGCGGGCGCATCTACGTGATCTGCAAGTCGAATCCGCGCTTCAAGGCGCGCCAGGGCGGCGCGAAGAGCAAGTAACGCGCATGGCATCTATGCCCAATGGCATCGCTGCATGACGGTGGATGGCGGCATTGCGCTGACCCCGGATTTCATTGCGCACCGCCTGGCCGCGCTGGCGGATGCGCAATCGCGGGAGAACGTGCGCTTTCGCCGCCTGTACGGCGATGCGCATTGGCAGCGCGTGCGCAAGGGGTTCACGTTGGCCAACGACCCGGCGGCCTCGCTGGATGGGGCCGCCGGGTCAACCCCCGCTGCTGGCTAGCGCCAGCGATCGGGAGCCCGAGCCGTCAAGGGGCGCTTGATTACGGACCGGTGTCCGGATAATTCGGACCGGCGTCGCGGAAGCCGCCGCTGCTGTAGGGATTTGCGGCCCCGGGATGCGGCGGCCCGCCAGGGCCCAGCGACGAACAGCCGCCCAGGATCAGGAGGGCGGCCAGCAACGCCAGCGCGCGTGTCATGGTGGGTTTCATGGTTATCTCCGGCGGCTGCCCCTCGGCGGCCGCGTACAGCCTATGGATACGTTTCCAGTGTACGCCTGCGTCAGGGTGTCGGCGCGGGCTGGGGCAGGATGCCGTGGCGGGCCATCAAGGTCAGGTTGCCGCCCAGGCGGGGATCCTTGAAGGGGCCGTCCGCATGCAGGGCGTCGAATTCGCGCGGGTCCGCGGCGTGCTGGCGATAGAACTCGACCCAGCCGCTGGATCCGTGGGGGCGCTCGGGCTGCTGCGGCGTTCCGGCGTGTTGTGCGAACCAGGCGCTGTCGCGGTATCCGTCGGCGATGCGCCGCGCCAGCCGGCCAAGCGCGCCGTCCTGGTACGCATACCAGTTCTGGCCGCTTTCGTAGGCCAGCTCGGCCATCATCACCAGCGGCGCGGCGGCGTAGTCGTGGTAGTGCAGGGCGCGCCCGCCGCGTGCCATTTCCATGGGCAGGCTACCGTCGGCCTGGATATCATCCACGCCCTTGCGGTAGATCGCCTGCGCGGTGCGCAGCAGGGCTTCGTCGTGCTTGGCCACGGCGGTGGCCATGATGCCGACGCCCGTCCAGTAGTAGTGGTTGTTGCGCTTGTGCCTGGGGTCGTCCCAGTAGGCTTGGTTGGCGCGGGACAACTGGCGCAGCCAGGGTTCGATGATGCCGCGCTGCGCCGGCGTGGCCAGCGGCAGGGTCTTCAGGTAGGCCAGGGCGGCGGCGCCGTGCGTCCACTGGCGCATGTAGTCGGGCTGGTCATTGTTGCCGCGGATCATCCGGCCCAGCATCGCGCCGTCCTGCGCCCACGCGGCCAGCCAGGCCTGGGCGCAGCGGCCGGCGGCGGCGTCGCCATTGGCCAGATAGGCGTCGGACATCGTGGCGATGCGCTGCGCGTAGTCGTCCAGGGGCCGCGTTTGGGCGCGATTGCGGGCCTGCAACTGCGGGTCGATCTTGGAATGGGCGGCGTCGGTGTAGTAGCCCGTGCCTGCCAGGTCGCGCGGCCCGGGCGGCGGCGTTGGGCACTGCTGCGGCGCGGCCAGCGCCTGGGCGCCCGGCAGGGCCAGCAGCAGGCAGGCCAGGGTGTACGTGCAAGGCGAGCATCGGCGCGGGGCGGCCGGTATCCGGTTGTCGCTGGCGGGGCGTGGCGGATGGGTCATTGCAGCGGCCGTTGTTTGCGCGGGCGGGTTTTCAAGGACAAGCTGATCCGCAGGCAGGTTGATCAGGAGACAGGCTGATCTGGAATAGACACCGCCGCGCCTGGAAAGTTGCGTGGCGGCCCGTTGGCCGCGCGGCGGCGCCGGCCTAGCGCTGCAATTGTGCGTCGATGAATTCGATGATGGCCTGGGTCTCTTGATTGTCGGCGCCCACGTCCGAATTGATCTGGCCGTGGTTGCGGGCGACGGGTAGAACCTGGGCGTGGCCGCCCTGCGCGGTGAGCCGGTCGGCATATTCCTGCGTGCGCTGGCACGAGAAGCGCCGCAGCGTCGAGCACACCAGCAAGGTGGGCGGATTGGGGCCGCTCAGGTGTTCGGCGGGGGATGCCGGCAGCCAGCGTGCCGGGTCGGTGCCGAACGCGTCTTCATAGAACGACGCGTGTTCCTGGGACATGATTTCGGGCAGGTCGAAGGCGGCGCCGTCCAGGATGACGCTGGCCAGCCACGGGTGGGCGCCCGTGCGTTGACGCATGGCGTCGTCGGCGGCCAGCAGGGCCAGCAGATGGCCGCCGGATGAATGCCCCATGAGCAGGATGCGGCTGGGATCTGCCTTCCAGGCCACCGCCTGCCGCTGGATCCAGGCGACGGCCTGGCCCAGGTCTTCGGCCTGGGCTTCGGGCCGGGCCGCGGGCAGCAGGCGGGTATTGACGGAAACGACCACGAAGCCCAGCGGCAGCCAGCGGGCCAGCTTCTGGTCGATGACGACGGGCTCCGCCTTGTCGCCGTATAGCCAGGAGCCGCCGTGCACCATTACCAGGATGGGCGCTCCGGCGGGTGATGGGGGGAGAGCTTCCGGCGTGTAGACGTCGGCCAGTTGCGCGGCGTCGGGGCCGTAGCGCAGGTCTTTCTGGGCCGCGGCCAGGCCGGTGGCGGGCAGCACGCAGGCCAACGCAAGAGCACAGAGAAACCGGATCGCTCGCATGGCGGGCCCGAGGGGAAGTCTGGATGTCGAATACTGTAGCGCGGCGGCAGTCGATGTCGCGACAGGCGGCGCCGCGGTTGAGGCACCGGCTGCCATCGCCACGGCCGCCAATGTCGCGGCGAGACGGCTTTATGGCATGCTGCCGGCCTTTGCCGCTTTTTGTCACCTTGTCCTGCCCATGTCCAGACTATTGCCGCGGTTTTTCGATTACCTGCTGCTCGTTGCCACGGCGGCGCTGTTCGGCGCTTGCCTGACGGCCAAGCTGCGCACGGGATCCTATGGCCTGGAAATTCCCGATGCGCCTTATATGTATGAGCGCGCGGATTTCTTCCTGGATGCAGCGTTCGCGGCGCTGGCGGGTTGGCTGGCGTTGTGGGCGGCCGAGAGGTTCACCCGGCTGGGCAGATCGGTGTCGGGGCGAGCGGCGGCGGGGTTCGTGGCCGCCTTGCTCGTCATCTACCTGGGGCCGCCGGACCCGCGCGTATTCGGCAACACCTGGGGGCGCTGGGAACCGACCTTCGAATTGTTCCTCGCTCAGTGGGATATCGCGCTGCCGTTGGCGGCGGCCGTCTTGGTGGCGCGCTGGGCGATCCGGCGGATCGGTGCGACCGCTGCTTGAACGGACAGCACGCACGGACTGCACGCACGGACCGCACGCACGGACAGCGCAGATAGCTCGGAAAGCACGGAACGCACCAAAGGACCCTTGTGGCGCCCGGCTGGCGGCCGTCTTCAGCCGCGCAGTACCCGGTCCAGCTCCAGCACCGTCTGATACAGCACGCGGGTGCCGTCCAGCAGCTGGGCGGGTTCGATCCATTCTTCGGGGCAGTGGCTGCGGCCGTTCAAGCAGGGGATGAAGATCATGCCGATGGGGCCGGTAGGCGCCATGTAGACCGCATCGTGGCCGGCGCCGCTGGGCAGGCGCATACTGGCGTAGCCCAGCTGGTCGGCGGCGGCCTTCACCGCATCCATCACCAGCGGCGCGCAGTCGGTGGGCTGGGCGCGGCTCAGTTGCGTGAAGCCGGCGGTCAGGCGCAGCGCTTTCAGGTCTTGCTCGACGGCAACCATCAACGTTTCGGCAAACGCATCCAGCACCGCGTTGCTGTCGCTGCGCATTTCCAGCGTCAGTTCGACGCGGCCGGGCACGGCGTTGGCGGCGTTGGGCGTCATGGCCAGCTTGCCGACGGTGGCGACCACGTAGTGCGGATTGCCGCTGGCGGCGCTGGCCTGGCGGCTGGCGGCGTCGATGATGCGGGCCGCGCCGACCAGGGCGTCGCGGCGGATGTCCATGGGCGTGGTGCCGGCGTGGTCGGGCTGGCCTTCGACCACGATCAGCACGCGGCGGATGCCGACGATGTTGGTGACCACGCCGATGGGCAGCTGGCGGCTTTCCAGCACGGGGCCCTGCTCGATGTGCAGTTCGACAAAGGCCGCGGTGCCGTGGGCGCCGCGCAGGGGCGCGGTGAGCGCTGCCGGATCGCCGCCGATGCGGGCGATGCCTTGGGCCAGGGTTTCGCCGTCGGCGTTGCACGCGCCCAGCATGTCGGCGCTGAGCTGGCCGCTGAGCGCGCGGCTGCCGACACAGGAAATGCCATAGTCGCTGGGTTCTTCGGACAGGAAGTCGATGACCTCGAAGTCGTGTTCCAGTTCGATGCCGTGTTCTTGCAGCGTGTGGGCGACCTCGATGCCGGCCAGCACGCCGATGATGCCGTCAAAGCGTCCGCCGCTGGGCACGGTGTCGCAGTGCGAGCCGGTGGCAATCGGCTTGCGGGCGGGGTTGCGGCCGGCGCGGGTGCCGATCAGGTTGCCGCCGGCATCCAGGCGGGTCGTCAGGCCCGCGGCCTCGAATTCGCTGCGCAGCCACGCGCGCGCTTGCAGGAACAGTGGCGAAAACGCGCGGCGGGTCCAGGGCTGGTCGGCCACGGTGAAGCGCGACAGGGTTTCGACGCGGGCCCACAGGCGCTCGGCGTTCAGGGGCGGAAAAGGTTGGGGCATGGGGGCGGCCTTCAGGCTTGGCGCGGGCGCAGGAAGCGGCCGTCGCCTTGCTGGTTGACGATGCGCTGGCCGTCGTAGACCTGCTGGCCGCGGCACCAGGTGCCGGCAACGCGAACGGTGAACTCGCGGCCTTCGAACGAGCTCCAGTTCACGGCCGCCAGGCTGCCGGACGGATCAAAGGCGTAGCGTTCCGGCGTCAGAATGACGATGTCGGCGTCTTTGCCGATGTCCAGCGTGCCCTTGCGGTCGTCGAGCAGGAAGTGCTTCGCGGGGTTGCTGCACAGCTGCCGCACCACCATGGTGGGTGAAATGCCATGCTCTTCGCAGCCAGTCCAGAAAGCGGGCAGCAGGGTTTCCAGGCCCGGGCCGCCGGACGCGTTCTTGAAGACGTTGGGATTCTGCTTGCGTTCCAGGCCCCAGCTGACGTGGTCGGACGACACGAAGGTGCATTCGTCGTTGGCGATGTGGGTCCAGAGCAGGTCGACCTCGGCCTTGGGGCGGATGGGCGGGTAGTGCTTGGTCTTGGCGCCGAAGCGGCGGGTGTGTTCTTCGTGGTTCAGCATCAGGTACTGCACGCAGGTTTCGATGCTGGCGTGGTGGCCGTTGCGGCGGTACATGTTGCAGATCTCGAAGCCGCGCGAGGTGGACACGTGCACCGCGTGGGCGCGGGCGCCGGTTTCGGCGCCGATCTCGTAGATCAATGCGGTGGCCAGGTTTTCGATCAGCGGGGTGTGGGCGCGCATGAAGGCGTCCCAGCCGGTGTCGCCGGCGTCGATCAGGCGCGCGATGTTCTTGCGCGTCATCTCCTGCATCTGGTTGTGCACGCCGCAGGCCAGGCCCGACGGCGCGATCAGGCGGAAGGCTTCGTACAGGTCGTCTTCCTCGATGCGCGGAAAGCGGCCGGGCGTGGCTTCGAAGGTCGAGAACTTGAAGGCGCAGACGCCGCCTTCGATCAGGCCGGCCGCGGCCGCCAGGCCGTGCTGGGTGTTCAGGGTGCCGAATAGCGCCACGTCCACGTGGCAGTCGCGTTCGACTTCGGCGATCTTGGCGTCCAGGTGAGGGCGCGAGGCGACGGGTTCGGGGTCGTCGTAGGGCATGTCGACCATGACGGTGACGCCGCCGGCCGCCGCGGCGCGCGACGCCCAGCCCAGGCCTTCCTGGTTGGCCTGGCTGCCGGAATGCACCTGGCCGTCGACCACGCCGGGAATGATCCACTGGCCGGTGGCGTCGACGCTGTCGCGCGCGGCGGGGGCCGCGCCCGTGCCGCGCGCGGCGATCTTGCCGTCTTGCACCGCCAGCCAGCCGTTTTCCACGATGCCGTGCGGATCGACGATATTGCCGCGCACCACCCAATCGAAATCGCTCATGACCACTTCCATTCAGACTAAGGATTGAAGGGCAGTGTAGTAATCGCAAATCAAAACGTCTTATGCTTATATGTACGTAGGAATTAACATCAGGTTAAGCATATGAAATTGAATCTGCGGCAGATCGAGGTGTTCCGCGCCATCATGATCAGCGGCTCGATCAGCGGCGCCTCCAAGCTGCTGTTCGTGTCGCAGCCCGCCGTCAGCCGGCTGATCGCCTATACCGAACAGCGCCTGGGCCTGATGCTGTTCGAGCGCATCAAGGGCCGGCTGTATCCCACGCCGGAAGCGCGGCGGCTGTTCGTCGAGGTGACGGCGCTCTACCAGAACGTGCAGCGCGTGAACGAGGTGGCCGACAACCTGGCCGAGAACCGCGAAGGGCAATTGCGCCTGGCCTGCAGCCCCAGCCTGGGGCAGTCGCTGATGCCGCGCGCCATCGCGCGCTTTCGGCGCCAGTACCCCGAAATCCGCCTCGTGCTGCAGACGCTGATTCCGGCGGTGATGGAGCAGTCGCTGTTGACCCAGCAGGTCGAACTGGGCGTGGCCTACATGCCCGTGAACCATCCCAGTCTCGCGACCCGGCCGCTCTACGAAAACAAGATCGTGGCGGTGTTGCCGGCGGGGCATCCGCTGGCGTCGCGGCGCCAGGTCACGGCCGCCGAACTGGCGCGCGAGCCCCTGATCGGCTACAGCGCCGACATTCCGTTCGGCATGTTGGTGCACAAGCTGTTTGGCGCGGAAGACGCCCAGCCTGAACCGCGCATCGAGGTGCAACAGGCGCACGTGGCCTGCGCGCTGGTGCAGGCTGGGGCCGGGGTGGCGCTGGTGGATGAAATCACGGTGGCCGGGCCGATCTGGTCCGACGTGGTGACGGTGCCGATCGTGGATACGGTGCATGCGCCGGTCAACGTGTTTCATCTGCAATTGCAGCCGTTGTCGCGCCTGGCGCAGGCGTTCATCGACGTCCTGCACAAGCTGGACCTGCCCGCTACGCCCCAATCCGGCTGAGGTGGCGCCTGGGGATATCCCTAGGTGCGGACCGTGCCTGGATCGCGCGTCATAGCGGGCGCGCCGCATAATTAACTTAATGTTATGAACTAGGCATAAAAGGTAATACGACATTAACCAGATTGATTCCTATGATTCCTCCGATTCACCAGCGCGACGCCGCTGGAACGGCTAAACCGCAATCGGGAAAGGAAGGGCGACATGGGAAGAATCTTGACGATGCAAGACGTCGAGGCCGCGGTCCGGGGCGGCTCGGTGTTCGCCTGTGGCGGTGGCGGCTGGGCTGATCACGGCCGCGAGCTGGGCGCCTTGGCCGTGACGATCGGCCGGCCCGAGTTGGTGTCGATGGACGAAGTGCCTGACGACGCCTGGATCGCCACCGCCGCCGCGATCGGCGCGCCGGGCGGCCTGACCGACTGGCAGATGCTGGGCATCGACTACGTCAAGGCCGCCGAGCGGCTGCAAGATGCGCTGGGCGAGCGCCTGTACGGGCTGATCATCGGCCAGAACGGCATGTCCAGTACGCTCAACGGCTGGCTGCCGTCCGCGGTGCTGGGCACCAAGGTGGTCGACGCGGTGGGCGATATCCGCGCCCATCCCACGGGCGACATGGGGTCGCTGGGCCTGGCCGGCAGCCCCGAACCCACGATCCAGTGCGCCGTCGGCGGCAACCGCGCCAACCATGCCTATATGGAACTGACCGTGCATGGCGCCACCGGCAAGGTGTCGCCGGTGCTGCGCCGCGCGGCTGACATGGCCGGCGGCTTCATCGCCAGCTGCCGCAACCCGATCCGCGCCTCGTATGTGCGGCGCCACGCCGCGCTGGGCGGCATCAGCCGCGCGCTGGCGTTGGGCCAAGCCATCCTGGCGGCGCAGCCCAAAGGCGGTAGCGCCGTGGTGGACGCCATCTGCAAGGCCACCCAGGGCGAGATCATCGGCTCGGGCAAGGTGGTGCGCAACACGCTCAAGTACACCGAAGAGGCCTTCGACATCGGCACGGTCGAAATCGGCGAAGGCCCCGGCAAGCGCGTCATCCACGTGATGAATGAACACATGGCCGTGACCGACGCGCAGGGCGAGCGCATCGCCTGCTACCCGGACGTGATCACCACGCTGGACGCGGATGGCAACCCGGTCAGCGCGGGCAAGCTCAAGGAAGGCCTGCAGGTGTCCATCCTGCACGTGTCCAAGCAGCACATTCCGCTGTCTTCCAGCGTGACCGACGCTTCGGTCTACCCCATCGTGGAAAAGGCGCTGGGCATGGACTTCACCGGCTACGCGCTGGCTCGCTGAATGCGCTATGCGGGCGCTGGCTGCGAAGCGGCGCTGGACGAGGTCAGGATCAAAGGCAGGGACCGCATCGACATTACGGCGGCGCGGGTTTGAACGGCAGTGCATGACAGCCCTGGTCACGGGGCGATTCAATGGGAACGTCAATGAAAAATATCGCAATCAATCCGGGCGCCGGGGCCTATCCTCCCCATGCCGCCGCGGACGAACACAAGGGCGCCAAGAAGGCCGTCATCGCCGCCTCGATCGGCAATGCGCTGGAATGGTATGACTTCTCGGTCTACGCGCTGTTCGCGGTGTACATCGGGCAGAACTTCTTCCAGAACGCGGACCCCACGGTGCAGCTGATGGCCTCGTTCCTGGCCTTTGGGCTGGGCTTCGTGGTGCGGCCGCTGGGCGCGCTGGTGCTGGGGTCCTATGGCGACCGGGCCGGACGCAAGGCCGCGCTGACCATGACCATCATGCTGATGGCGCTGGGCACGCTGCTGATCGCCATCGCGCCGCCCTACGCGGCCATCGGCGTGGGCGCGCCGCTCCTGATCGTGTGCGGCCGCATGCTGCAGGGCTTTTCGGCGGGCGGCGAAGTGGGCGGCGCCACGGCGTTCCTGGTCGAGCACGCGCCTGAAGGCAAGCGTGGCCAGTACGCGTCTTGGCTGCAGGCCAGCATGGGCATTTCCAACCTGCTGGGCGCGCTGGTCGCCACGCTGGTGACCACCCTGCTGACCGAAGACCAGGTGGGCGAGTGGGGCTGGCGCATTCCGTTCATCGTGGGCCTGGCCATCGCGCCGGTTGGGTTGTGGATGCGCCGCACGCTGGACGAAACCCCGCACTTTCGCGAAGAGCAGGCGCGCCAGGCCGCCAACAAGAGCCACGTCAAGGCGCCGCTGCTGGCCGTGCTGCGCGACTATCCGCGCGAGCTGTTCACCGGCTTTTGCATGTCGGTGCTGTGGGCGATCGGCCCGTATGCGCTGATCATCTTCATGCCGATCTACGTGCAAAAGAGCATGGGCTTTACCAGCTCGCAGGCCTTCCTGGGCGCGTTGGTGGGCAACCTGTTCCTGATCGGCGGCTGCTTCTTTTCCGGCACGCTGTCCGACCGCTACGGACGCCGCACGGTGCTGCGCGGTTCGGCCCTGTTGCTGCTGGTCGCCGTGTATCCGCTGATGATGTGGCTGCAGGCTAACCACACGCAGTTCGCGCTGATCGTGGTGCAGTCCCTGTTCTGCCTGCTGGTCGCGCTGTATGTCGGCGCGGCGCCCGCTGCGCTGTCCGAGGTCTTTCCGACGGCGGTGCGCTCGTCCGGCATGTCCCTGGCGTACAACACCGCGGTGACGGTGCTGGGCGGTTTCGCGCCGGCCATCCTGACCTGGATCTCCTACACCACCGGGGTGTCATTCGCGCCGGCGCTGTATGTCATGGGCGCCTGCGTGGTGGCGCTGGTGGCGTTGACCGTGCTGCCGCAGAGCCGTCATGCCTGACCGGATGCCCGCAATCCGTGGGTGGACCGGGCGCCGCACGGCACCGGCCGCGAAACGCGTGTCCCGGGGCGATTTGCGTTAAATTTGCGCGACGCCTTGTGGGCGCCGGCCCGCCGCCGCCCACGCCGCCACCGCGTTCCTCATCGTCACCCCGGATCTCCAGGAGCTCCCACGCATGTCTTCCCTAGACTCGTTCGCCATCACCAAGAAATGGCCTGCCCGGCACCCCGACCGCATCCAGCTCTATTCGCTGCCCACGCCCAACGGCGTGAAGGTGTCGATCCTGCTGGAGGAGCTTGGGCTGCCCTATGAGCCGCACCGGGTCAGTTTTGACACCCAGGACCAGTTTTCGCCCGAATTCCTGTCGCTCAGCCCCAACAACAAGATCCCGGCGATCCTGGATCCGAATGGCCCCGATGGCAAGCCGCTGGCGCTGTTCGAGTCGGGCGCCATCCTGATCTACCTGGCCAGCAAGACCGGCCAATTCATCCCGGCCGACACCGCCGGGCGCTACGAGACGCTGCAATGGGTGATGTTCCAGATGGGCGGCATCGGTCCGATGTTCGGGCAACTGGGCTTTTTCCATAAGTTCGCTGGCAAGGACTACGAAGACAAGCGCCCGCGCGACCGCTACGTGGCCGAGTCCAAACGCCTGCTGGGCGTGCTGGACAAGCGCCTGGAAGGCCGCGCCTGGGTCATGGGCGACCAATACACGATCGCCGACATCGCGATCCTGCCGTGGGTGCGCAACCTGGTCGGCTTCTACGGCGCCGGCGACCTAGTCGGGTTCTCGCAATTCAAGAACGTCGCCCGCGTGCTGGAAGCCTTCGTGGCGCGTCCGGCAGTGGTCAAGGGTCTGACAATTCCGGCTTGAGCGCCGCAGCCACCAGACTACGGGCCCCCTTCGGGGGCCTTTGTCTTTCCATCACCGCCATTTGCGCACGGTCAAACAACCCCGATACTTTTATGCTTTTCAGTCATATGTTAATTACCAAAAGGCGTAAGCTGGCTTCATAAGCTGGACAACGCTGTACGAACACCCGACGTGCGCGCTTGCCGGCGCGCAACGGAGGGATTGATGAAGAAGTTCGGGATCAAGGCGGTGGTGGCGCTGCTGGTATTGGCGGCAGGCGCCATCGGCGGCGCCCAGGTGCTGACCGCCCATCGCAAGACGGCGTCGACGGCAACCGTCGATCCGCAAGACAGGCGCCTGGTCCAGGCCGGCGCCTACATCGCGCGCACGGCCGACTGCGTGGCCTGTCATAGCGTGCCGGGCGACAAGCCCTTCGCCGGTGGCCTGGCGATGCAGACGCCGGTCGGCACGATCTATTCGTCCAACATCACGCCCGACAAGACCGCCGGCATCGGCGCGTATAGCTACGCCGATTTCAAGAACGCGGTGCAGTACGGCATCCGCAAGGACGGCACGCCGCTCTATCCGGCCATGCCGTATCCGTCGTACGCCATCATGCCCGACGCCGATGTGCAGGCCCTGTACGCGTACTTCATGGCCGACGTGCAGCCCGACAGCAAGCCCAGCGGCGACTCGACCATTCCGTGGCCGCTGAACATGCGCTGGCCGATGGCGTGGTGGCAGGCGCTGTTTGCCGGCAAGCGCCAGTTCGCGGCCCCGGCCGGGGCCGACGAGAAGCTGACCCGCGGCGCCTATCTGGTGGAAGGGCCAGGGCATTGCGGCGCCTGCCATACGCCGCGCGGCCTGGCCTACCAGGAAAAGGCGCTGTCCATGGCGGACGGCGATGCGTTCCTGTCGGGCGCGGTGATCGACGGCTGGCGCGCCAAGAGCCTGCGCGGCGAAGCCCAGGGCTTGCAGTCCTGGAGCGCTGCCGACATCACGCTATTCCTGAAGACGGGCCGCACCGACAGGGTGGCGGCGTTTGGCGCGATGGCCGACGTGGTCGAGCACAGCACGCGCTATTTCACGGACGACGACCTGGGCAGCATCGCGGCCTATCTGAAGCAATTGCCGCCCGTGCAGGGCAAGCTGCCGGTGTTTGCCGCCAAGGCGGACAGCACCACCGCGGCGCTGCTGGATGGCCGCTACGACTCGCGCGGCGCGGTGATCTACATGGAACAGTGCGTGGTCTGCCACCGCGCCGACGGCCAGGGCATGCCGCGCATTTTCCCGGCGCTGGCCGGCAACTCGGCCGTGTTCGCGCAGAACCCGCAGTCCATCATCCAGATCACGCTGGAAGGCGGCAAGATGCCTGGCAACGACCACGACGCCATGGCCTTCGCGATGCCCGGCTTCAACCACCTGAGCGACCGGGACATCACCGACGTCATCAATTTCATCCGCACGGCCTGGACCAACCAGGCGCCGGCCATCGGCGACGACGATGTGGCGCACATCCGCGGCTTCCTGGCCACCAAGAAACCGAACATCGTGTCGGGAGGCAAGCATGAATAGCACTGTCAAGACCGGCATGGTCAAGATCGCCGCGGCGCTGGCGCTGGCGGCCGCGGGGGGCATGGCCGCGATGGCGGCGCCGGACGCCCCGGCGGCGGATCCGAACGCCAAGACGTTCCCGGTGCTGGACAAGGACGGCAAGCGGCTGCCGGACTACACCATTCCGTCCGACACGCTGATCGCGAAACAACCCAACGCCGACCAGATCAACTACGGCAAGCGGCTGCTCAACGAAACCCGCCGGCTGCTGCCGCAGAACACGGGCGCCAGCATGAATTGCAACAGCTGCCACGTGCAGCAGGGCAAGAAGCCGCTGGGAGCGCCGTATATCAACACGGTCAATTCGTTTCCGCAGTTCAACCCGCGCGCCAATCGCGTGGTGACGCTGGAAGACCGCATCAACGGCTGTTTCATGCGGTCGATGAACGGCAAGCCGCTGGACAAGACCTCGCCGGAAATGCAGGCGATGGTGGCCTACATGAAGTGGCTGGCGCAGGACGTGCCGCACGGCGCCAAGGTACAGATCGAGAACGCCTGGCCCATCGACACCAAGCTGGTCGGCGACCCGGTGCGCGGCAAAGGCCTGTATGCGGCGCAGTGCGCCGCCTGCCACGGCGCCAACGGCGAAGGCAAGAAGGACCGTGCGGGCGATATCGTGTTCCCGCCGTTGTGGGGCGACGAATCGTTCAACATCGGCGCGGGCCTGGCGCGCACCTACAAGGCGGCCGCCTTCATCCGCAACAGCATGCCGATGGGCGTGAACACGCATGGCACCTGGGGCGAGGGCGGCGTGCTGTCGGACCAGGACGCTGTGGACGTGGCGGAGTACTTCACCCACATGCCGCGCCCGGATTTTCCGGGCAAGGAGAAGGACTGGCCCAACGGCAAGAAGCCCAAGGACGCGCGGTACTGACGGCAGGATCGCCGCGCCCAGGCGTTGCGGCGTCCCGCAAGCGGCCCGGTCCGGCACGCGCTACCGGGGGGCTTCGAGCCCACGATGCGCCGCGCCGGACCCCTCAGTTCGGCTGCAGCCCGATCTTGCGCACGATCTGCCCCAAGGCATCCAGGTCGGCCAAGGTGCGGGCCTGCGCTTCGGCCGGGGTGCCCACGACCGGCACCCAGCCCGCGTCCACCAGGCGCTGGCGCGCCGCGGGTTCGTTCAGGCCCTGGACCAGGGCGGCATTCAGGCGGTCGATGACCTCGGGCGGCGTTCCCTTGGGCGCGGCCAGGCCGAACCAGCCCACGGCGGAAAAGCCGGGCAGGCCCGCTTCCTCGGCGGTGGGCACATCCGGGTACGCGGCCACCCGGTACTTGCTGGTCACGAACAGACCGCGCACCTTGCCTGCATTGATATAACCGGCCTGCGCGGCGGCGTTGTCGATCATCGAATCCAGGTGCCCGCCCATCAGGTCGTTCACTGCCGGTGCGCCGCCTTTGTAGGCGATGACGTTCAGGTCGATGCCGGCGGCGTTCAGGAACATCATTTGCGTCAGGTGCGCCTGGGTGCCGATGCCGGCGTTGGCCGAGGTGATCGCCCCCGGGGCAGCTCGGGCTTTGTCGACGAACTGCTTCAGGGTTTTCTCCGGCAGATCGGGCCGCGTGACGAACACGAACGGGATTTCCACCAGCGTCGTGATGGGCGCCAGGGCGTCGGCGGGTTTGAAGCGTAGATGGTACAGGTGCGGGCTGACCGCCATCGCGCCGCTGGCGGTGAAGGCCAGGGTGTAGCCGTCCGGCGCTGCCCGCACCACGTAGTCCAGCGCGATCGTGCCGCCCGCGCCTGGCTTGTTTTCCACGATGACGGGCTGCCCCAATGATTTCTGCAGCACTTCGCCCACCACGCGGCTGAGGGTGTCGGAGGCCGATCCCGGGGTGTACGGATAGATGATGGTGATGGGTTTGGCGGGATAGCCGGCGGCGAGCGCGTCCGGCACCGCCGTCAACCCTGCCAACGCCATGGCCGCGGCGGCCAGGCCAGTCTTTATGTTCATGAGGTTCCCCTTGTCTATGAGTATGGCCCGGCGGGGCCTAGCGCTGCTGGATGATCTGACTGAGCAGCGGCGCCGCCTGGGCGGCGTAATCGCGTAGCGCGGGCTGCATGGCCGGCGTGTACCAGCCCGCCTGGTGCAACAGGTTCAGGCTGCCCAGCGCCTGGCCGCCATCGCGCACCGGCATGTTGACGGCGGCTTCGCAGCCCAGCGACAGAATCAGTTCGTGGTCGAAGAACGCGGCGCGGATATCGGCGGCGTCCCGGCACCACTGCGGCTCGCCCGCCACGATGACGCGCTCGTGATAGGCGCTGCCCGGGCGGATCGGTTTGGAGCCGCCGGGCGGGTAGGCCGCGGGATCGCTGGAATAGCAGCGCACGCTTTCGCCGCGCGCCCAGTCGTACACCAGCACGGTGAACAGGCGGTGGCCGATATCGCGCGCCAGCGCCAGATCCAGGGCGTGCAGGCCGGACCACGCCGGCGCTTGGGATTCAGAGTACGGTTGCATAGTCGAGCGTCTTGGGCGTCGCGGTCAGGGTGCGGGGCGTGGCGCCTGTCACCACGGTGTCGTCGATGCGAAAGCCGCCGATGCCGTAGGCGTACAGCCCAGGCTCCACCGAATAGACTTCGTTGTCCACCAGCGGGCGGTGGCAGAACGCCATGTCTTCCGGGTATTCGTGATGCATGATGCCGATGGCGTGGCCCGTGCGGTGGCGGATGCAGTCCGCAAAGCCGGCCTTTTCGATGACGGCCTGCGCCGCGGCATCGATCGCGCTGACCGGCGCGCCCGTTACCGCGGCGGCGATGCCGGCTTCGTTGGCGTCGCGAGCGGCGGTCCAGAGCGCCGCCTGCTCCCGGCTGGGCCGGCCGCAAAACCAGGTGCGTTCATTTTCGATGGCCAGGCCGTTCAGGCGCGGGATCAGGATATTGACCAGCACGTCGCCTTCGCGGATGCGGGCGCCGCAGGATGCGCCGTCGCCGTGCGGCGAGGCGGAGGCCGGACCGCTCAGGGTCCAGGCGCGGATCACTTCGAACTGTTCGCCGGGAAAGCGTTGGGCGGCTTCCTGGACCCACAGCGATGCCATGGCGAAGTCCAGTTCCTGCACCAGCCGGCCCGGCCGGATGTTCTCGCGGTAGCGATCCTGCAGCCAATCGGCGATGGAGCCGATGGCGGTCATGATGGCCAGTTCCTCGCCATGCTTGCGCCAGCGCAGCGTCCGGCATTCGCGCGTGCAGGGCCGCAGACGCAGGTCGGGCAGCAGGGCGGCGACGCTGTTGAGCACCGGGCTGGCGCCTTCCACGCCGATGCGGGCGCGCGCCAGGCCGGCCTGCGCCAGGCGCTGGGCCACCAGGTCCGGCAGTTGCGCAAGCAGGGGCAGACGCTGCGTGACGCGGGGGTGTTCGGCGTAGAAGCTGACGTCGGTGATCCAGACCTTGCCTTGCTCCACGGAGAAGCGCATGTGGTGCGTCGACAGCTCATTCATGATCAGGAAGGCATCGCCGTTGCGCGGCACCACCGCGAAGATCGGGCGTTCCCAGGGCAGCACGTCGGTATGGAAATTGGTGGCGAACTGAAAGAAGTCCGCGGACGTGAAGACCAGGGCATCCAGGTCCTGCGCGTCCATCAGCGCGGTCATCTGGGCATGGCGGTGGCGCCAGGTGGCGGTGGTGAGTGTAGGCATGCGTGTCGTCGCCGATTCAAGAGGGAAGAGGGATGTGACGACGTATTCTGGAATCCTGACCTATGAACAGCAAATGAATAATCTTGAGTTTGCCATTACCATTTAGGCATAGTTCAACAGGCTGGACCGAACCGGTTCCGGCCACGATTCAAGGGGACGGGGTCAGCCATGGACGAGAGCCTGGACGACATCGCATGGGCGCGCCGACTGAAGCTGCGCCACCTGGAGGTATTCCTGGCGCTGTCGTCGGCCGGCAGCGTGACGGCCGCGGCCGCCAGCATGCATATGACGCAGCCGGCCGTATCGCACTGGCTGGCGGACCTGGAGGAAGTGATCGACGCCGCGCTGTTCACACGCGGCCGCCGGTTGGCGCTGACCGAAGCGGGCGAGGTGCTGATGCGCCATGCGCGCCGCATGTTGGGCGACGTGCGCCGCACGCACGAAGAACTGGAATCGGTCACGGCCGGCATCACCGGGCGCCTGCATGTAGGCACGATCCTGTCGGCTTCGCCGGTGCTGTTGCCGCGCGCCATCGCGCAGCTGCAGCGCAGCACGCCGGGCATCTACGTCGAAGTCGTGGAAGGCCTGGTGGCGCCGCTGATCGAACGGCTACAGCGCCACGAGATCGACCTGATCATCGGCCCGCTGGACCAGCGCGCCCACCACGCCGGCCTGCAGATGGAAGGGTTGATGCACGACACCTTCAGCATCGTGACCCGCCCCGGGCATCCCTTGGCCAAGCTGCGCCATCCCACCTGGCGTGATGCCGCCGGACATCCCTGGATCATGCCGCCGGTGGCGACCGTGTCCCGCACCCGGCTCGAAGAGGCGTTCGCGCGGGCGGGCGTGGCGGCACCGTCGCCCCGCATCGAGACGGCGTCGATCGTGGCGTTGCAGGCGCTGCTGCATGAAACCGGCTATGTCTCCAGCCTGGCCGGATCGGTGGCGCAGCTGTACCGCCGCTTGAAACTGGTGGACATCGTGCCGATGCGCGAGCAGCTCGATTTCGGCCTGATCGGCATGATGTGGCGCGCCGGCGCGCCCAGCCGGGTCTTGCCGCAGTTGCAGGCGTGCCTGCGCAACGAAGCGCGGGAACTGCAGGGGGGCTGAAGCCTTTTGCCGCGCCGCCTTGGCGGCGGTGCGGCGGGCGGCGTATCCTTTGCGTTTTCGCCACGTGTAAGCCCCATGGAACTGCGCCAGCTTCGTTATTTCGTCCGTGTCGTCGAAGCCGGCAGCATCGGCCGCGCGGCCGCGTCCCTGGATATGGTGACGTCGGCGCTCAGCCAGCAGATCAGCCGCCTGGAAGGCGAGCTGGCCACGCGCCTTTTGCAGCGCAGCGCCAGCGGCGTAGTGCCGACCGACGCGGGGCTGGCGTTCTTCCGCCAGGCCCAGCTGGCGCTGCGCCATGCCGACGACGCCGTGCGCGCCGCGCAGCAGGCGCGGCTGGCCGGTCACGTCAGCGTGGGCCTGTCGTCCACCACCGCTTCGATCCTGGGCGCGCCGTTCGTGCAGGCCATGAACCAGCGCTATCCCGACATCCGCCTGCACCTGGTCGAGGCGCTGTCGGGCCACCTGGCCGATATGCTCAACGGCCGTCTGCTGGACCTGGCCATCGTGTTCCACGCCGAGGCGGCGCGCCGCTGGAGCGTCATGCCGCTGCTGGACGAGCCCTTGTACCTGTGCGCGCGGCCCGGCATGCCCGGCCTGCCGGCGGGGAACACCACCCGCCTGGAAGACATCGCTGGCCTGCCGCTGGTGCTGCCCAGCGGCCGCCATGGCCTGCGCGCCCTGGTCAATCATGCCTTCCAGAGGGCCGGCCTGATGCCGCGCGTGGCGGCCGAGGTCGATGGCCTGGCGCTGCTGATGGATGTGGTGCAGCTGGGCTACGCCGCCACCATCCAGCCCAGTTCCGCCATGGCCCGCATCGCGCCCGGCCAACTGGTCATGGCGCGCATCGACGATGCCGACCTGTTCCGCCCCAATCTGCTGGCCAGCCTGTCCGACGACGAGCTGTCGCCCGCGGCGCTGGCCGCGCGGCTGGTGCTGGCCGACGTATCGCGCACCCTGGCGCGGGACGGCACCTGGGCGGTAACGGCCCTTCACGAATCATGAAGACCCGTTGACGCCTGACGGATATCGCGGCGCGCGGCGCCGGCCTACAGTGCCTTCCTGGATTCGGGAAGGATGGCATGGTCGACGTCTTGGTGGTGGGAGGGGGCAACGCGGCGCTGTGCGCGGCCCTGATGGCGCGCGAGGCCGGCGCCAGCGTATTGCTGCTGGAAGCCGCGCCGCGCGAATGGCGCGGCGGCAATTCGCAGCACACGCGCAACCTGCGCTGCATGCACGATGCGCCGCAGGACGTGCTGGTGGACGCCTACCCGGAAGAGGAATACTGGCAGGACCTGCTCAAGGTCACGGGTGGCCAGACCGACGAACATCTGGCGCGGCTGGTGATCCGCGAATCGGCCACCTGCCGCGACTGGATGCGGCGCCACGGCGTGAACTTCCAGCCGCCCCTGTCCGGCGCGCTGCACGTGGCTCGCACCAATGCGTTCTTCATGGGGGGCGGCAAGGCGCTGGTGAACGCCTATTACCGCAGCGCCGAAGCGCTGGGCGTTCAAGTGCGCTACGACGCGCCGGTGGACGCGCTGGAACTGGAAGACGGCCGCTTCAAGGCTGCGCGCATCGGCGCCGAGCGCATCGAGGCGCGCGCCTGTGTGCTGGCAGCCGGTGGTTTTGAATCGAACCGAGAATGGCTACGCGAGGCCTGGGGCCAGAACGAGCGCGGCGAATGGCCGGCCGACAACTTCCTGATCCGCGGCACGCGCTTTAACCAGGGCGTGCTGCTCAAGTTCATGCTGGACGCGGGCGCGGACCGCATCGGCGACCCGTCGCAGTCGCATTGCGTGGCCATCGATGCCCGCGCACCGCTGTACGACGGCGGTATCTGCACGCGTATCGACTGCGTTTCGCTGGGCGTGGTGGTCAACCGCGATGCGCAGCGCTTCTATGACGAAGGCGAGGATTTCTGGCCCAAGCGCTACGCGATCTGGGGCCGCCTGACCGCGATGCAGCCGGGGCAGATCGCCTATTCGATCATCGACGCCAAGGCCATCGGCCGCTTCATGCCGCCGGTGTTTCCGGGTGTCACCGCCGATACGCTGCCCGAGCTGGGCCGGCGGCTGGGCCTGGACCCGGTGGCGTTCGAGCGCACCGTGCGCGACTACAACCAGGCCTGTCGCGTCGGCAAGTTCGACCACACCGCGCTGGACGACTGTCATACCGAAGGCCTGACGCCGGCCAAGACGCACTGGGCCCGGCCGATCGACACCGCGCCGTTCTACGGCTATGCGCTGCGGCCCGGGATCACGTTTACCTACCTGGGCCTGAAGGTGGACGAGACCGCCGCGGTCCGTTTCAATGGCAGGCCCAGCGACAACCTGTTCGTGGCCGGCGAGATGATGGCCGGCAATGTGCTGGGCAAGGGCTATACGGCGGGGGTGGGCATGTCCATCGGCACCGCGTTCGGCCGCATTGCCGGCACCCGCGCCGCGGCCGCCGCGCGCCGCACCCACGCAGAAGGAGTCCGCCATGCGGCAGCTTGAAGCCCTGGCCCAAGAGGCCCAGTCGTTCCAGGGCGCTAAACCTGCCCTGGTGGAGCAAACGGTGCAATGGCATGGCCGGGGCGCTCCGCCCGCGGCCAGGACGGCGCCGTCGCCCGCCGCGCTCAGCGGCGGCGAGGCCGAGGTGGCCCGCGTCATGCAGATCTGCAATGCCTGTCGCTATTGCGAGGGCTTTTGCGCGGTGTTCCCGGCCATGACGCGGCGCCTGGAATTCGGCAAGGCCGACCTGAATTACCTGGCCAATCTGTGCCACAACTGCGGCGCCTGTCTGCACGCCTGCCAGTACGCGCCGCCGCACGAGTTCGCGGTGAACGTGCCGCAGGCCATGGCC
Source organism: Achromobacter sp. UMC71 (assembly GCF_014170305.1). Taxonomy (GTDB): domain Bacteria; phylum Pseudomonadota; class Gammaproteobacteria; order Burkholderiales; family Burkholderiaceae_B; genus Achromobacter. The sequence goes on along the minus strand of NZ_LZZT01000024.1, from coordinate 25,371 downwards.
AAGGTCCGGCTGCAGACCTATACCGACTACGCCTGGCCGTCCGCCTTGGGCCAGCTGTACCGGCGCAATGGGCTGACGCTGTCGCTGGCCACGGCCATCGGCCTGGCGCTGTTCCTGGCGCTGACGGTGTGGCTGACCGGCAGCCTGTGGCATGCACCGATGGCCGGCAATTTCTACGCGGTATTTCCGCACAATACGCTGGCGCTGATGTTCGGCGCCGTATTCGGCTTTGCCATGCTGGCGCTGGGCGTGGGGGTGGCGAAGTTCTGGCGCGACGTCAGCCCGGGGGCGGCCAGCGGCGCTGCCGTGGCCGAGGCCGCGCACGATGCGCTGCGCCTGCGCTATCTGGACGGCGGCCACGGCAAGGGCTGCAACAACGCCGACGATGCCTTCACGCCATGGCGCCGGCGCTTTCATCACTTCACGTTCTATGGCTTCTTGCTGTGCTTCGCGGCGACCTGCGTGGCCACGCTCTACCACTACCTGCTGGGCCAGCAGGCGCCGTATCCGTTCTGGAGCGCGCCGGTCTTGCTGGGTACGGCGGGTGGCATCGGCCTGCTCATCGGGCCGGCGGGCTTGCTGTGGCTGAACCTGAAGCGCCATCCGCAGCAAGGCGATGCGGCGCAAAAACCGATGGACCGAGGCTTTATCGCGCTGTTGTTGCTGACCAGCGCCACGGGGCTGGCGCTGCTGGCCGGCCGCGACACCGAGGCGATGGCGCTGTTGCTGGCGGTGCACCTGGGCGTGGTGATGGCGTTGTTCCTGACGCTGCCTTACGGCAAGTTCGCGCACGGCATCTACCGGTCCGCGGCGCTCCTCAAGTGGGCCATCGAAAAGCGCCAGCCCAACAAGCTGCAGCTGGGAGCCGACTGAAAGCCGGACCCGCGCGGCGCCAGAACGCCTGTCCGGACGCCGCGCCTCGATTCGTTGTACCTGCTCGCACGACGGCGTCCTTGAAGGCGCCGCAAACCATATCCATCAGGAGACCTGCATGTTCCCTCACCGCATCGCCCGCGCGGCGCTCGCCGCCTGTCTGTTGTCGGCCCTGCCGACGGTGCACGCGCAGTCCTTTCCCACCAAACCCATCACGCTGGTGGTGCCCCATTCGGCGGGCGGAACCTCCGACATCCTGGCGCGCACGGTGGCGGCCGAGGCCGCCAAGACGCTGGGGCAGACCATCGTGATCGACAACAAGGGCGGCGCCAACGGCACCATCGCCGCCAAGCAGGTGGCGTCGGCCGCGCCGGACGGCTACATGCTGCTGCTGGCCACCGCCAGCACGCACGGCATCAATCCGTCGTTGTACTCGCGCATCTCTTACGATGCGGCCAAGGATTTCACGCCGGTCACGCTGTTGGCCACGGTGCCCAATGTGCTGGTGACAGGGCCCAACGTGAAGGCCGCCGACGTGCCGGCGCTGATCGCCTACATCAAGGCGCAGGGCGACCGCAGCAATATGGGATCGGCCGGCGCGGGCACGCCGGGCCACCTGGCCGGCGAGATGTTCAAGCGCGCGGCCGGGCTGCAGTTCACGCATGTGCCGTACAAGGGGGGCAGCCCCGCCATCACCGACCTGATCGGCGGCCAGATCGACTTCCTGTTCACGACCATTCCAGGCGCGTTGCCGCACATCAAGGCCGGCACGCTGCGCGCGCTGGCGGTGACCTCGCCGCAGCGCTCGCCCGCGTTGCCCGATATTCCGACCATGGCCGAATCCGGCCTGCCGGGCTTCCAGGCGCTGTCGTGGCACGGTGTGGTCGCGCCCGCCGGCACGCCGGAGGCGGTGGTGGCCAAGCTGAATGCCGCCTTGAGCGAAGCGCTGGCGGCGCCCGCCGTGCGGCAGCGCCTGATGGAAGAGGGTGCGCAGGCGTCCAGCCTGCATACGGCCGCGTTCGGCGCCTTCATCAACCAGGAGATCGTGGCCTGGGCGCAGGCGGTGAAGGATTCGGGCGCGACGGCCAACTGAGCGGGCCTGCCGGGCTGCCCGGGCACGGGCGCGCTGCGTGCTAGGATTTTGCGCATGTTGACGACCCTGTTGATTTCCCTGCTGGCGCTTGCGCCGGTGCCTGTACAAGCTCCCGACGCCGCGTTCGACCTGAAATGCCTGCACGCCACCAAGGGCGCGGGCGGCGAGTTTGAATTCACTGAACACTGCGCGCGGCGCGAAGCCGGCCGCTTGCGGTTCAATCCGGCGGTGTTGCGGCACATGGCATTCGACGCCGACGGCTTGAGCGCGGTGGCGGTCGACGGCTGGTCATGGGTACGGGCCGATGGCGTATCGGCGCCGGTCATTACCTTCGACAACGGCCCCGACGATTTTGTCGCGGGGCTGGCCCGGGGCCGGCAAGCCGGTGGCGCCATGGTCTATTACGACAAGCGGCTCGACGTCGCGTTGGCGACGCCCTATACCTGGGTAGAGCCGTTCATCGAGGGGCTGGCCGCCGTCTGCGCGCGCTGCCGCTTCGAACCGGATGCCAGCGGCGAACACTTCGAGGCAGTGGGCGGCCAGTGGGGCGCGATCGATCGCAGTGGCAAGCTGGTATTGCCCCTGCGCGATGACGCGGCATCCTTGCGCCGGGACCTGGACACCGCAAGAGCGCGCTAAGGCCTGTCCACACTAAAAGGGGCTTCGCACTGGCGGGTACTCGGCCACCCGGCCAGGCGCGGTCGCCGCCGCGTGGATCAGCCGTTCAACGCGCCTGGTAGGCGTCGCACAGCGCCAGGTATTCGTCGCCGTTGATCTCCAGCGCCATGGCCTGGATCAGCACGCGCTTCCTGTTCGGCAACGAGGTTTTCAGCTGGATCTGCTTGGCGGTGGGGATGCCGACGTAGCTCTGGTTGACGTAAGTGTTCTCGTTAATGGCGTCCCACGGAATCACGGTGCCATCGGTGATCTTCAGCCCGTCGCGGGTGAAGGTGATGACGGGCGTAGCCGGGCCGAAGGCGCGTTTCAGGCACTTGATGACCAGCCAGACGCCGATCGCGGCGATGGCGGCAAAGAACGCCAGCGCACCGGCGCTGTCGCGCGACCGTGCGGCCAGAGCGCCGAAGACCACCGCGGCTACCGTCCAGATGACCGCGCCGGCGATCAGGCGGTTGCGGGAGAAATACACGGGACGGTCGGCCAGCGTTTGGGATTGTTGGGCGTTGGAGCTGTAGATTTCCATGTCGAGGCTGTGCAAAAGAGGAAGAGGCCGCCCCGCGGACAGGGCGGTGTCGAAGTCAGGCGCCGGGCAGGTATTGGCGCAGACAGGCCAGCATCACCGGTTCATTGACGATCTTGGACCGGTCGATCTTGTGGGTCTTGCCTAGCGCGACGATGATCAGCGTCTCGTCGGTTTCCATGCCTTCGCTGTCGGATTGCGTGCGGATGGTGTCGATGGCGGTCCAGGGGATCTGCTGCCCTTTGTGCAGCAGGCCGCTCACGTTCAGGCCAAGGGGACCGAAGGCGACGGTGTCGCCGGCCTGCAGCTTGCGCCGGGTGTCGGCCTCGAGATGGCCGCTCACCGCGTCTTGCAGTTGATCCGCCAGTTCCCAGGCGTCGTCCCAGATCGCCAGGCGCAGCCGGATGCGTTCGCCGCTGTGCAGGGTCAGCAGAAGATGGTCGCGGTTGTGCAAGTGGCGCATCGACGCGATGTCGGCATAGGCAATCGTGCGCGCGCCGAGGTGCAGGGCGTGGTCATCCAGTGTCAGCGCGGCGGGCGCGCGCCACCAGGCGACGATATCCGCGCCGCGCCACAGCAGGTAGCCCACGGTCGGCAGCGTCAGAAAGAACACCAGCCACATGGCGCGATAGCGCAGCATCTCGACGAGCAGGCTGCGCGGCAGCAGCCAGATGTCGATTGTGGCCAGCAATTGCGCGCAGAACAGGTACAGCAGGGCCGCGGCGCCGACATAGCACCCTAGCGCGTGACGCGGCAAGACACGGGGGAACGAAGCAGTCATGAGAAACGCGCCGCGACGCGGCACCGTCCAGATGTTGAAGGCTTCGCACTCTAAGGGATGTGTGCCGGGGTGGGGTTTCTAACTGTATCAATATGGCGGATTTCATGTCCCCATGAGCTTGCCCAGGGTTGCCATGCCTTGCTCCATGTCCGCGTTCCAGGGGTGGCCGCAGTTCAATCGCAGGAAGTTGCCAAAGGCGCCCGATGACGAAAAAAGCGGCCCCGGCGCGATGCTGATGCCATGGTCCAGCGCTGCGCGATGCAGCCGCAGCGTGTCGATGTGCGCGGGCAGTTCGACCCAGGTGAAATAGCCGCCCAACGGCCGCGTAGCGCGCGTCCCCTTGGGGAAATAGCGCGCCACGGCCTGCAGCATTTCGCCCTGCTGCAAGGCCAGCGTCTGGCGGAACTGGCGCAGGTGGCGGTCGTAGCCGCCCTGGGCCAGGTAGGCGGCGATGGCGGCCTGTGTCGGCGCGGCGGTGGCCAGGCTGGTGGTGAGCTTGTTGCGCATGATGGCGCGGGTATGGCGCCCGGCGGCCACCCAGCCCACGCGGTATCCCGGCGCCAGCGTTTTCGAAAACGACGAGCAATGCATCACGATGCCCTCGCTGTCGAAGGCCTTGGCCGGGCGCGGCCGGACGTCGCCGAAGTACAGCTCGCCGTAGACGTCGTCCTCGATCAGGGCCACGCCATGTTCGGTCAACAGCCGCACCAGCGCTTCTTTCTTGGCCTCGGGCATCAGGCTGCCCAGCGGATTCTGGAAAGTGGTCATCAGCCAGCAGGCGCGCGGCTTGTGCTGCACGATGGCTTGTTCCAGTGCGTGCAGGTCGATGCCTTCGCGCGGATGCGTGGCCACTTCGATGGCGTGCAGCTGGTTGCGTTCCAGCGATTGCAGCGCGGCATAGAAGGTGGGGGATTCCACGATCACGGCGTCGCCGGGCCGCGTGACGGCCGCCAGGCACAGGTTCAGCGCATCCAGCGCGCCGTTGGTGATGATGATGTCGTCCACCGGCACCGACAGGCCATCGGCCAGGTAGCGCAGGGCGATCGCGCGGCGCAATGCGGCATCGCCCGGGCTGAGATCGTCGATGGAACTCCAGGGATCCAGCTGCTGCACCGTGCTCGCCATGAACTTGGCCAGCCGGCCGTAGGGCAGCAGCGAGGGGCTGGGAAAGGCCGAGCCGAACGGCAGCATGTCGCGCCGCAAGGTGGCGTTGAGCACCTGCAGCACGTTGTCGCTGACGTCCACCGGGTGGCGGCCGGCGGTGGCGCTGGACAGGCCGTCGGGCTCGGGCAGCGTGGCGTGCGGCGCGCGCAGCACGTAGTAGCCGGAGCGGTCGCGCGCGCGGATCAGGCCGCGCGCTTCCAGCAGGTAGTAGGCCTTGAATACCGTCGACGGGCTGACGCCGCGGCTAGCGCTGGTCTGGCGCACCGAGGGCAGGCGGTCGCCCGCCTGCAGGAGGCCCGAGAGGATCGAGGCGGTGATGTCTTCTGTCAGCCGTTCATAGCGCTTCATGGCGGGTCCGTGAGAGGCAGGAGGGTCAGGTCGACATGCCGATGGCGCGCATGATGAGGCGCAGGGCGTAGGCGGTCGCGCCCAGCGCCGCCACGCTGCCGGCCCAGATCAGCGCCAGCCACAGCAGCCGGCGGCGCCACGAAGTGAGGGGGGTGGAGGCATGCATCAGTGGAACGCCTCACCCGCGCGCACCTTGCCGCGGAACACGTAGTAGGACCAGGCGGTGTACATCAGGATAATCGGAATGATGACCAGCGCCCCGACCAGCGCGAAGCCCAGGCTTTGCGGCGGCGCGGCGGCGGTCCAGATGGACACGTCGGGCGGAATGATGGCGGGCCAGATGCTGATGCCCAGGCCGCTGTAGCCCAGGAACACCAGGCACAGCGCCAGCACGAAGGGGCCGGCGTTGGGCGCGCCGCGCACGCGGCGGATCAGGTCCCAGCCGGCGGCCGCCACCAGCAGCGGCACCGGCAGGAACCAGAACATGTTGGGCAGGCTGAACCAGCGCTGCGCGATCTGCGGCTGCGCCAGCGGCGTCCACAGGCTGAGCGCGGCGATCACGGCCAGCAACGCCAGCGTCAGCGGCCGCGCCAGTGCGCACATGTGCTGGTGCAGGCGGCCTTCGGTCTTCATGATGAGCCAGGTGCAACCCAGCAACGCGTAGCCAACGACCAGGCCCGCGCCGGTGAACAGCGAGAACGGGCTGATCCAATCCCACGCGCCGCCTTGGTAGGCGCGGTCCACGACCGGGATGCCTTCGATATAGGCACCCAGCGTCACGCCCTGGAAGAACGTCGCGCACACCGAGCCCAGCACGAAGGCGCGGTCCCATAACGGGCGGTGATGCGGGTCCGCCTTGAAGCGGAACTCGAACGCCACGCCGCGAAAGATCAGCCCCAGCAGCATGAAGATCAGGGGCAGGTGCAGCGCGCTCAGGATCACCGAGTAGGCCAGCGGAAACGCCGCCAACAGGCCCGCGCCGCCCAGCACCAGCCAGGTTTCGTTGCCGTCCCACACGGGCGCCACGGTGTTGACCATGACGTCGCGTTCCTCTGCGCCAGTGATCAGCGGAAAGAGGATGCCGATGCCCAGGTCAAAGCCATCCATCACCACGTACATCATCACGCCGAACAGGATGATGACGGCCCATATCAGTGCAAGATCGATACCCATGGCGTCAGGCTCCCGTGGCGCTGCGTGAAGCGGACGGCGCGTCCGCGGAGGTGGAGGCGGCCGACAGCGGCCGCGACGGTTGGCGCGGTTCGCCAGGGCCGCCGGACAGGGGCGCATGGCCGGGCGCGGGCGTCGGACCCATGCGGATCAGGCGCAGCATGTACGACACGCCGGCGCCGAACACGAACAGGTACACCGCCACGAACAGCGCCAGCGTCAGCGTCAGTTCGCCGATGCCATGGCGGGTGGCGGCGTCGGCCGTGCGCATCACGCCATAGACGATCCACGGCTGGCGCCCGATCTCGGTGACGTACCACCCCGCCAGGAGCGCCACCAGGCCGGACGGACCCATCCACAGCGCGAAGCGTTGCAGCGCCCGCGATTGGTACAGGCGGCCGCGCCAGCGCGCCCACAGCGCCCAGGCCGCCAGCGCGATCATCAGCATGCCCAGCCCCGCCATGACGCGGAACGACCAGAACACCACGGTGGCGTTGGGCCGGTCCTCGGGCGGATACGACTTCAGGCCTGGAAACTGGCCGTCCCAGCTGTGGGTCAGGATCAGGCTGCCCAGCCGCGGGATGTTCACCGCGTAACGGGTTTCCTCGCGTTCCATGTCGGGGATGCCGAACAGCGTTAGCGGCACGCCGGCGCCGGGTTCATTGTCCCAATGGCTTTCGATGGCGGCGATCTTGGCCGGCTGGTGCTTGAGCGTGTTCAGGCCATGGAAGTCGCCCACCACGGCTTGCAGCGGTGCCGATATCGCCAGCATGGCCATGGCCATCGCAAACATCTTCTTGACGGCGGGGCTGCGCTCGCCGCGCAGCAGATGCCAGGCGCCGGACGCGCCCACCATCAACGCCGTGGCCAGGAAGGCGGCGATGCCCATGTGCGCCAGGCGGTAGGGGAACGACGGGTTGAAGATCACCGCCAGCCAATCGGTCGGCACCACGCGGCCGTCGAGGATCTCGTAGCCCGCGGGAGTCTGCATCCAGCTGTTGGACGCCAGGATCCAGGTGGCCGACACCAACGTGCCCAGCGCCACCATGATGGTCGAGAAAAAATGCAGGCCCGGGCCCACGCGTGACCAGCCGAACAGCATGACGCCGAGAAAGCCGGCTTCCAGGAAGAAGGCGGTCAGCACCTCGTAGGCCAGCAGGGGCCCGGTGACGCTGCCCGCGAAATCGGAGAAAAAGCTCCAGTTGGTGCCGAACTGATAGGCCATCACCAGGCCGGACACCACGCCCATGCCGAAATTGACGGCGAAGATCTTGGTCCAGAAGTGGTAGAGATCGCGGTAGACCGTCTTGCGGGTACGCAGCCAACAGCCTTCCAGCACGGCCAGGTAGCTGGCCAGCCCGATGGTGATGGCGGGAAAGATGATGTGGAATGAAATGGTGAAACCGAACTGTATTCGGGCAAGCAGTAGCGCGTCGCTATCCATGGCGGGTGATTCCTGGCTCAAGACCCGCGCGGGGTGGCTACCGGCAGGCGGCACGCGCGGACAGGCGGGTGCCTGTAGCGTCAAGGTAGGTCGATGGCGAGGGTTAGTACAGATTCAGAAATGGCTGAAAAAAGCGGATCAGTTTGATGCGGGCGCTGGCTGCGGCGGCGTCCTTCATAGGGGAAAACGGTATTTTCCGAAGGGGGGACAGGCTCGTGCGTTACAAAAAAAGCAGCACAGCGGTCAGGCTGTGCTGCTTGATATCGTGGGCGAAGCAATGCAAGCGCGGGCTTGGCCGCGCCTGTGCCGGAGCCTGGCCAGGCCCTAGGCGCGCGCGGCCTCGTCGATCAGCGCGGCCACTTCGTCGGCCCGCGACGCCAGCGAGGCGTGGCTGGCGTCCAGCTTGACCACCTTGCGCGGCTGCATGCGCGCCGACATTTTTTCCTGGTTCTCCGGGGCGATCATGCGGTCCTGGGTGGACAGCTGATACCACGAGGGCTTGTTGCGCCACGCCGGCACGCTGACCTTGTCCCCGAAGGTGCTGGCCAGCGGCGCCTTCTGCGTGACGGCCATCACCAGGGCGTCGTCGGCGCTCAGGTCCTGGCAGAAGCTCTCGTGGAATTTATCGGCGCGCAGCCACAGATAGCCGTCGCTGTCCGGCGCCAGGTTGGGGGCGGCCACGGGCAGGTGCTGTTCGGTGATGCCGCCCGGGCTTTCGCCCGCGTCCGGCGCGAACGCGGCGATGTACACCAGGCCCGCCACGTTGGGCTGGTTGCCGGCTTCGGTGATGACCGCGCCGCCATACGAGTGGCCCACCAGCAGCACGGGGCCCGATTGTTGCGCGATCATCTTGCGGGTGCGCTCGGCGTCTTCGGCCAGCGAGGTCAGCGGCAATTCGACGGCGTGCAGGTCTTTGTGTCCCAGACGCGAAAGGGCCAGGATGACCCGGCCCCAATGCGCGGCGCCGCCCCAGAAGCCATGCGCCAGAATGATGGTTGGTGTGCTGCCCATGGTGTGTCTCCCGACCGTGAATGGAGCAAAGATTATGCTACGGCACGGCGCTGCACGTGCTGGCTCAGCCAGACGCTGCCCACCACGATCACCATGCCGGCCATCTGCGCCGCGCTCAGGCGCTGGTCCAGCAAGGCCCAGCCCAGCAGCACCGCGGTGACCGGGCTCAGGAACCCCAACGACGACACGACCGCCGGCTCCAGCCGCGCGATGCCGCGAAACCAGATCACATAGGTCAGCGCCGCACCGATCAGCCCCAGGTAGGCGATGCCCAGCACGTTCAGGGCGGTGGCCGGCGGCAGCGCCGGTTCGGCCAGCAGGGCCGCGGGCAGCAGCAGGATGCCGCCAGCCGTCAGCTGCCATGACGTGAATGTCAGGGCCGACACGGGAGGCTGCCAGCGGCGGCTGAGCACGGTGCCCAGGGCCATGGAGGCCGCGCTGGCCAGGCCGGCGGTCACGCCCACCGGGTCCAGTGCCGCCTTGGGGCCCAGCACCAGCAGGGCCACCCCGCCGATGCCAGCCAGCGCTGCCAATACCGCAAGGCCGCGCACCGGCGACCCCAGCAGGGCGCGCGCCAGCAGGATCACCACCAGCGGCTGGATCGCGCCCAGCGTCGCGGCCACGCCGCCGGGCAGGCGGTAGGCGGCCACGAACAGCAGCGCCCAGAAAACCGAGAAATTCAGTGCACCCAGGATGAAGGCGCGCAGCCACCAGATGCCGTGCGGCAACTGGCGCACGGCGAGCAGCAGCAGGATGCCGGCGGGCAGGGCGCGCAGCATGGCGACCGTCAGGGGATAGCCTTGCGGCAGCATCAGGGTCGTGACCACGTAGGTGCTGCCCCAAATGGCCGGGGCCACCGCGGTCAGGAGCAGGTCGGTGCTGCGGCTCATGCGAAATTCCTTTGGATGTCGGATTGCGCCGGTCGTCGCGGCGCCAATACCGACAGGCTAATTCAATCCTGTGGCCGCGATAATATGCATTCCAATGGCAATATCATTCACTGTCAGTGAATGATCAACGACGGAATTCCCATGGACCATCTCACCGCGCTCAAGGTCTTTCGCCAGGTGGTGGAGCAGGGCGGCTTCGCCGCAGCATCGCGCCAGCTGGGGCTGTCGCCGGCCGCGGTCAGCAAGAACATCGCCGAGCTCGAGGCGCACGTGGCGGCGCGCCTGCTCAACCGTACCACCCGCCGCATGAGCCTGACCGAGGCGGGGCAACAGTATTACGACCAGGTCGCCCGCATCCTGGACGAGCTGCACGAGGCCGAGCTGTCGCTGGGGCCATTGCAGCAGGAGCCCTCCGGCACCTTGCGGGTCAGCGCGCCGATGTCGCTTAGCCTGACCTTGCTGTCCGGCGCCATGCCGCGCTTTCTGGCGCGCCATCCACGGCTGTCGCTGGACCTGCACCTGGAAGACCGCCGCATCGATCTGGTCAAGCAAGGCTTCGACGTGGCGATCCGCGGCAGCGACCGGCTGGAGGATTCCAGCCTGGTGGCGCGCAAGCTGCTGACGCTGGACCACGTGCTTTGCGGCGCGCCAGCGTACTTCCGCCAGCATGGCGCACCGGCGCAGCCGGCCGATCTGCGGCGCCTGGAGTGCGTGCGCTTCACGCTGTCGGGGCACGCCGATGAATGGACCTTCCAGCGGGCAGGGCAGGTCGAGCGGATTCCGGCGCGGGGGCGCTATCAGGTCAGCTCGAGCCTGGCGGTATGCGATGCGCTGCGGGCGGGGTTTGGCGTGAGCCTGGTGCCGCGCGTGTATGTGCAGGCCGACCTGGACAGCGGCGCGCTGCAGGCGGTGCTGCCCGACTGGACGCCCAACCAGACCGACGTCTACGCCGTGTACCCGTCGCGCCGCCACATGGTGGCCAAGGTACGCGCGCTGGTGGACTTCCTGGTCGAGGAATTGGCGGCGCCGCCGGGTTGAGCCCGGCAGCCCGGGTCAGTACATGTGCTGACCGCCGTTCATGGCGATATTGCTGCCCGTCATGAACGCCGCCGCGTCGCTGCAGATGAACACCACCAGCGCCGCGATCTCGTCGGGCTCGCCCAGCCGGCCCAGCGGGATCTGCGGCAGGATCTTCTCCTTCAGGACTTCTTCGGGCACGGCCTTGACCATCTGCGTGGCCAGATAGCCGGGCGACACGGTGTTGACTGTGACGTTCTTCCTGGCCAGCTCCAGCGCCAACGCCTTGGTGAAGCCGTGGATGCCCGCCTTGGAGGCGGCGTAGTTGGTCTGTCCGAATGCGCCTTTGGAGCCGTTCACCGACGACATGTTGATGATCCGGCCCCATCCGCGGTCGGCCATCGGCCCGCACAGCGGTTGCGTCATGTTGAACATCGAATCGAGGTTGCTGCGCATCACCTCGTTCCAGTTCTCGTAGCTCATCTTGCGCAGGCTGGCGTCGCGCGTGATGCCGGCGTTGTTGATGAGGATGTCGATGTGGCGGCCGTCGTCTTCCAGGCGCTTGGCCAGCGCCTGGCACGCGGCATAGTCGGCGACGTCGACCTTGACCAGGTCGTAGCGCCGGCCCTGGGCGGCTTCTTCATCGAGCCAGCCGCGCGCGGCGTCTTCGCTGGCATGGCAGGTGATGATGACGTCGTGGCCGGCGTCGTGCAGCGCGCGGGCGATGGCGCGGCCCAGGCAGCCCGCGCCGCCCGTGACGAGCGCGGTGCGCTTAGCGGCCATGGCGCGCCCCGGGCTGGCTGGCTTCCTGCATGGCCGTGCACGCCGACGTCATCTGTTCGGAAAATGTCGTCCACATGCGTGTCAGGGGCGAGGCTGCGAGGCCGCCGCCGGCGACAGCGGAGGTACTGCGCAGCCAATCGCTGACGGCTTCACTGAGGCCCGCGGCCAGCGCCGCCTGGTCTTCGAGCGCGGCATGGGTAACCGCCTGGCCGGCTTCCAGCTGGCGTTGCCATTGCTTGCGCGCGGCCTCGCTCAATGCGGGCGCGACCTGCTGCCAGTTGCCGTCGGCCTTCAGCGGTTCGAGCGAGGACAGGGTTTGGTTGGCGTTGTCGTTGGCCAGGCGCTGGCCGAGGGCCAGCCAGCGTTGCTGGCTTTCCTGGGCAAGCGCGGCCAGGCGTTGGTAATACGCGGCGGTGGCGCCGGCGAGATCCTGCGGCGTCGAGGCGGTTGTCTTTTTCATCATGCGTCCTTTTAAAAGAGTGGTAAGGGCCAACGAATAGAGAAACCTGAGTTCAACAATAGCCCAGCGGGCATTCCGGGGATAGCTCCTGGATCAAACGCGCGCGAGATTGGGGCCGCGGCACCAGTCCCAGCGATAGGTGACCGTGGCCGCCACCGCGCCCACGGCGCCGCGCCGCCCTGTATCCTTGCGTTACTTCCACGATTCAAGCAGCGAGGACGCTTTGCCTACCTCCGGAATGACCGTCCGCATGCCCTCCTGGCGCTATTTCCCGGTAGCGCTGGCCTTGATGCTGCCCGTGGTCGTCTGTGTCGGCTGGACCTGGCTGCATGCGCAGTCCGAAGAGCGCGCCGAGGCGGCCATCGCCGCGCGCATCGTGCGGGTCCAGACCGAGCAGATCGTGGGCCGCGCTGTGGACATCCTGCCCCGGGTCGCGGCATTGACGTCCAAGTCCTGCGAAGAGGCGCTGCCCGACCTGTACCGGTGGGGCACGCTCAACCCCTATTTCCGCGCGCTGATCCTGGTCCAGCGCGACCATATCTATTGTTCGTCGGTGCTGGGCGCCGTGGACTATGCCACCGGCGAATTCCGCAAGTGGCCCGTGGATGTGCCGCCGTCGCAATGGTTCTTCAGCGTGGCGGGCACGCCGCTGGCGCCCGAGCGCCCGGCCCTGCTGCTGGGCATGCCGGCGCAAGACGGCCGCAGTGGCGTGGTCGCCATCGACGGGCGCTACGTGCAGGACGTCCTCAATTCGGTCGCCTCGCTGGGCGAGTACCAGCTGGAAGTCACCCTGGGCCAGGGCGCGCCCATCCGCAGCGATTCCTGGGGCAAGGCTCCGGTGCCGCCGCGGCCCTTGTTTCAGGAGGCCGCCAACGTTGCCGGCCGCGCCGACCTGAACGTCAGGGTCCTGGCGCCGCCCGAAGCCGTGGTGCGGGCATGGCAGCAATTGCTGGTGACCTATCTGCCCGTGGCCATGCTGATCGGTGCGCTGTTGGCCTTCGGCGCGTACCGGCTGCAAGTCAGCCGGCAATCGTTCAAGGAACAGTTGCGCCGCGCCATGGCGGCCGACGAATTCCACGTGGAATACCAGCCCGTCTACGGCAAGGCCACCGGCCGCTGCGAAGGCGCCGAGGCGCTGATGCGTTGGAACCGGCCTGGCGTGGGGCTCGTGCGGCCGGACATCTTCATCGCGGCGGCGGAAGGCGAGGACATGATCGTGCCCCTGACGCAGCATCTGCTCAAGCTGATCCAGCGCGACATGCGCAACTGGAACACGCCGCCCGATTTCCACATTGCGATCAATTTCGCGCCGCAGCACCTGTCCAGCCCGGAATTGCTGATGGACGTGCAGGCCTTCCGCGCCGGCATCCGGCCGTCGTTGATGGTGCTGGAAATCACAGAGCGCAGCCTGATCGCCGACAACGGCCAGGCTCGCCGCAATATCGACGCGCTGCGGGCCGAAGGCGTGTTCGTGGCCATTGACGACTTCGGCACGGGCCACTGCTCGCTGTCGTACCTGCAGAAGTTTCCGGTCGACTACCTGAAGATCGACAAGGGCTTCGTGCATGCGATCCAGCCCAGCGGCGAGGACGCACCGGTGCTGGATGTGATCATCACGCTGTCGCATCGCCTGGGCCTGGCGGTGGTGGCCGAGGGCGTTGAGACGCCCGAGCAGTTCGCCTACCTGACACAACGGGGCGTGGCCTTCATCCAGGGGTATCTGTTCGCGCGCCCCATGCCGTCGGCCGACTTCGTGCGCTGGTATGCCGAAAAAGCCGCCGAACCGCCGGGGCCGGACGCGGCGTAAGTCCTGCCGCTGCGTCTTCGACCCGTCCTAGCTCCAGCAGCCGCAATCGGCCGCGTCGCGCGGAAACGGAAAGGCCAGGCGCGGCAGATTCAAGAGAGAAAACCGGTTGCCGAGCGACCAGCCGCCGCTGCTGCGCGCGGCCTGTGCACACGCGGTGTCGCGGCACATCCGTTCGCCCGGGTCCGAGGGCGGGCAGGGGGCCAAAAATATGAAAATCAGCAGTGCGGCAAGGACGGAGGCCGCCGCGATCGCAACCCGCATGGTTTGCCTCGTGGGGTAAAAAAATTATTGTAGAACGATAATTTATTGCTACACTACAGCAACTTCATAACCCCAGCAATGTGATCCGGAGATGCCCATGGCCGCCGCGCCGACTTTCTCTTCCGCCCAGCAAACGCTCTCGCCCGTTGCGGCCAATCAGCGCCTGGCCCGTATCCGCGGCCTGTCGCGCTGGATGCGCGGCCTGCTCGTCGCCGCCGCCTTGCTGCTGATCGCCGCGCTGGTCGGCATGTGGTTCTTCACGTCCGAGGCCGTGCTGGCCCGCGGCCTGTATTCCTTTCTCGGCGTCACGGCGCCGGCCTATACCGATCCGGCCGTGCCGGTCACGCTGCCGCGTCTGCAATTGGGGCCCGCGTACCGGGTCTTGGGCTTTGCCTTGTTCGGCGTGCTGGCCGCGCTGGCGCTACGCGCCATTGCCCATGCCTATGGCATGTTTTCCGACTTCAGCCGCGGCGACGTGCTGACCGTGGCAACCGCCAGGCGGCTGCGCGGCATCGCTCTGATGATCACGGTATTCAGCGGCGCGGTGCCGCTGTTGAAGACGGTGCTGATGCTGGCCCTGACACTGGCCAACGGGCCAGGCGAACGCCAGTTGATGATTGGCATCGACGTCAGCGACATCTTGCTTGCCTTGCTCGGCGGCCTGCTGTTCACGCTGGCCTGGGCCATGGAAGAAGCGGCCCAGGTCGCCGAAGACAACCGGGGATTCATCTGATGGCGATCGTTGTGCGGCTGGACGTGATGCTGGCGCAGCGCAAGATGAAGGCGCGCCAATTGGCCCAGGAAATCGGCATTACCGAGCCGAACCTGTCGCTGCTCAAATCGGGCAAGGTCAAGGGCATGCGCTTTGACACGCTCGAGCGCATTTGTGAGGTGCTGCAATGCCAGCCCGGCGATTTGCTCGAATACCAACCCGGCGAACCCGCCGCCAGCGACGACACCGGCGCCTTCTAGTGTGAACAGGCCCTAGGCGCTGCGATGGTCGCTGTTTGCCGCGTGGCACCGCCGTCGCGGCAGGCACCGGCAACGATGGGCTGATCCGTCCGGTGCCGCCCGGCGCCTGCGCGGCGGCCGCCACTTGATCTTCTTTTTCAACCGCCTGTCGCGCGAGGTTCGCCCGCGCGCCGGGTTCTCACGTCCCTTTGATGGATGCTTGCCATGCACTACCTGCCTGCGATTCCCCGCGATGCATTGCGTGTCGCTTTCCTAGTGGCTGCCACTTGTGCGTTGGCCGCCTGCGCGCCCACGACGCTGTCGCCCGGCGCCGCCTCCAACGTGCGCATCACCCACAACGAGCCCGGCAAGGAATGCGCGTTCCTGGGCGACGTGACTGGCAGCCAGGGCAACTTCCTGGCGGGCGCGATCACCTCGAACGCAGACCTGGAGACGGGGGCGCGCAATGACTTGAAGAACAAGGCGGCCGGGATGGGCGGCAATGTGGTCTACCTGCTGACGCAACGCGCGGGGCAGACCGGCGGCAAGGATCATCTTGAACAGACGAACGTCACCCTGTCGGGCAACGTCTATCGTTGCGGCTAGCGGCCGCGCCACGCGGCGGAGGCGATACGGACGTCGCGGCGGGCAGCGCGCCCTTTGCTGCGCGCTCAGCCGGCCTTGGCCTGCGGCGCGGCCTTGGCGAAGAACAGGTCCGTTATGGACTGGCTGTCCAGCGGTTCGCCGTTGATGGCGCGCGCCAGCAGTTCGGCGCCCAGCAATTGCACCGAGAACACCAGGTCGGGCTGCACGCGGCGGATCTTTTCCAGGTGCTTGCTGGTGTTGACCAGGGCGACGGTCTTGGCGCCTTGTTCGCCCACGGCCTCTTTGGCGGCGAGCACGATGAAGGCGTTTTCGGCGTCGTCCTCGCGCAGCGCCAGCACATAGCGCGCGCGGGTGACACCCGCGCTGCGCAAGACTTCCACGCTGGAGGCATCGCCTTCGATGAGGTCGGTGGCGGCGGGGTATTCCTGCCCCATGCCCGCGGGCACGATGACGGTGACCTCGTCGCCGCGGCGGCGCAGTCCGTCGTAGACGCTCATGGCCAGGGGCGTGGCGCCGGCGATGATGATGTGATTTTTTCTCATGGCGGTGGAAAACCGGCCCTTGACCAGCCGTTTCAGGTTGCCGCCGATCACCGGGCCGGCGATCGCGCTGATGGAGGTGGCGAAGACGGTGATGCCAAGGATGATAATCGACGCCGTGAACAGCCGCGCCGCGTTGCTGTGCGGCGTGATGTCGCCATAGCCCACCGTCGACATCGACACGATCGAAAAGTACAGCGCGGTTGCGGCATCCTTGATGGGCGGATTGAATTCCTGGCCGAGGTAGAGTGTGCCGAAGATCGCGTAGATCAGCAGCGAGGCCATGCTGACCAGCGCGAACAGCGAGCCCGCCGTGACGCTGGCGCGGTCGAAGCGCCGCCAGTAGGCGATTAGCGCGATCACCAGCACCAGCGTGTAGATCCCCAGCCCCGCGCGCCCGCCGTCGCCCAGGATGGCGAAGGTGCCCACGCCGACCAGCAGCACCAGCGAAAAGGCCCATGCGATGCGGGCCTTCAGGATCAGGCCCAGCGCGATGATCTGCAGGCCCACGCCCAGCACCAGCCGCGGAATCTCGAGCAGCCCCACCACCTGCATCACGTCGTGCCAGTTATCCAGCGCCAGCCAGAACGAATACTCGCGCGCACGCACTTCGCGCAGCACGGGATGCATGAAGGCATAGCCGTCCAGCGCCACCAGGATGGCAAGGCACCAATTGGGCGGAATGAAGGCAAGTGCCTTGCGCAATTTGCGCGCAAGGCCGGGCAACGGATGGGGCATGGCGTGGGCGTCCTTTGGCTGCATTCTATAGGGGCCCGCGCTGGGTGTGCTGTCCAGCAGCACCCCGGCTTGCTATATCCAATATGTATAGAAGGCTATCAACAAAGAATTACTTGAATCGCGTCCGACGTCCTAAACTTCTTTCATCACGCGGCTATCCGAGAGGAACGCCGCTGATACGGGCGACAAGCCTGCCAGCTGCCAGGGCAGACGAAATCACCCGGGCGTTGATCACGCTGCAGCTTGGGTGGGGACTAGAGACCCCGGCCGGGCTCACGGCTAGTCCGTGCGTGAGTAGTATGAGGCACGAATGTTGGAATCGCGTGATCTAGGTAGAAGGCATCAGTGCCGGCTGATGACTCCAGGCTCACGTGTTGTTTTAGCGCGGCGTCTTACCTTCGGGGCAGCGCCGCGTTTTTTTCGCCTGCAGCCCGCCCCTTGGCCCGTAGCGTATCAGTAAGACGGCGCGTTGGCATCCAGCGCATAACGGCGCCAGTCCTCTCGTCCTTCCGGACGGCCTTCCTCTCCCCCCTCCCGATTGTCCAGCTCCAGCGCGATATCCGCCGCGAACATATAGCCCCAGCCATGCACGGCGCGGATCGGCAGTGTCATGTGGTGGGCGGTCGCCTTGCGCCGCAGGCGGCTGATCATCACATCCACGAAGCGGCGGCGCGTGATGGCGCCATCCGCGTCCTCGGCCCCGTCCGGGTAGAAGGCATCGCGGCTGACCTTGCGGTCCGGCGCCTTGACCAGCTTGGTCAGGAAATCGCGTTCGCCCGTCGTCAGCCCCAGGTTGCGGCCCGCCGGGCTGATCAGCGTCCAGCCCTTGTTGGCCAGCCGCCAGGTTTCCTGCAGCGGTTCTTCGGGCAGGGGCGGTTCGGCCAGCGCCTCGGAGCCGTCCAGCCCCACCGCGCGGCGCACCAGCGCCTGCAGCACGGCGGCCAGCTCCAGGCCGGTGACTTCCGGCGGCAGGCAGGCGTCGGCGCCGCAGAGCAAGGTGCGGATACGGTTCTCCTGTGCGCCGAAGGGGGCGATGGCGACGATGCCCAGGCTGCGGTCGATGGCGCGCAGCCGTACCGCGGCATTATGGATATCGGGCAGGGGCGCTTCCAGGATGACCAGCGGACTGGGGCGGCGCGAATAACGGTCGTAGACGTCGGCCAGGTCGTGGCAGCGTCGGACGCTGAAGCCCAGATGAGACAAGGCCTCGACCAGGCGGGCATGCCTGGCATCGTCCTGGCCGAGAAAGATGACATCCAACGTGTTGTTCATGGATGCCCGCCTGCGCCAGCGACAGCGTGATCATTGCGTGTCATGCCCCTCTCCCTTTGCTGCACGCCATGATGTGCCGGCATCTGGCGATGTTGTTGGTGGCGGGCGAAGGTCAGGACTACAGGTCAGCATCCGATTCCGCATGGAAGTCACGCCCGTGTTTCATTTAAACACGGGCGTGTTTTTTTGTGAAGATACGTTTCTGTAGTTTCTGGTAGTAACACGCCGATTGGCGCTAACCAGAGGGCAGCGCATGGAACGCTGTTTGTTTGCGTGTTTGCGACGATAAGATATTAAGTATTACCGATACATTATTTTTTATTTTTTGATCGCCGAAAGACATAAACTCGGGCGGACTTTCAGAATGCCGGGACCGCCGCGGTGCGCTGCCGGGGCGGGTCCTGCAACGCAGCAAGGCGTCTGCAAGCCAATGATAGCAATGGCTTTTTTCTCCAGGTATCGGATGCGCGCCGCGGCTCCGCTGCGGGGGCGGATAAGCGGGCAGGGGGAGCGCGCCGCGATTTACGGATTAGCCCGGGAATTGGGGTGTACTCCGTTTATTTGGCAGCAGTATTGAGATGTTTTAATCAAATATATAAATTCAAATTAATGTCTCAGGTTGATCGATTGGACACGTTTAGCCATCGTCTGCGCAATGCAAGAATGCTTCAGGGATGGACACAGAAGGACTTGGCAGTCGCGAGCCACCTGTCTCAGAGCGCCATCGGCAACTACGAAAGCGGCCAACGCCTGCAGCCTTCCAGCGACGCGCTTATCAAGCTGACCCGGGCGTTGCGGGTCAATCCCATGTGGCTCAGCACCGGCGAAGGGCCGATGGTCAATCCTGGCTACGCGGAGTCCTCTCCCAGCGTGGGTGACAGTCCCGTGCCGCCGCCCTGGCCGTTCGAAACGGTCTCGTACGCCACCTATGCCCGCCTGAGCCTGCAGGAAAAGCGCCAGATCGAGCAGGTGTTGGCGGCCTACATCAAGGCGCGCGGCGAATAGTCCCCACGGCCCGGCGTGGTGGCGCGGCCCGTCCGCGGGCGGCATCCGCCATGCCCGTGGTCCGCGTGGCGGTTGCACGCGCCACGGCCGGTTCGGGCAGCGGCGTATCGCGTGCGCCCGGCGCGCCATCGCGCGCGCGCAGCCGCCGCCGCAGCCGTTCTACCGGATCCGCGATCAGGCTGTTGAGCAGCGCCGATAAGCCGATACAGCCCGCCACCACCAGCACCGTGAACAGCGCGGGCTGCTGCCGCTGCGCGCCGTCCAGCAGCCACGTGAAGAACAGGATGACGAGCGCGTGGCAGATATAGATCGGGTAGCTCAATTCGCCAATGGCCTGGTCCAGCCGGTGGCGCGACTGGAACAGGAACGCCAGCGGCAGCAGGGCCGCGAACAGCAGCACCGCCAGGCCATCGCGCAGGGTATGCGGCAGGCCGATGGAAAAATGCGCCAGGGCGTAAAGCAGCAGCAGTCCGGTGCCCAGCTCGGGCAGGCGCGGAAAGCGCCGGGCCCACGCCTGCCAGCGCGGCAGCAGCACCTGATGCGATAGCGAGCCGGCCAGGAACAGCGCCAGCTCGGTGGGAAAGAAGCGATAGGTCCAGGGGTCCGACAGGCCGATGCCGGTGGCGATCAGCACGGCCCGCAACGCCAGCGACGCCGCCAGCAATACCAGCAACCGGCGCGGCGAATGCAGCACGAACGGCGCGATCAGGTAAAAGCTCATCTCCACGCCCAGCGTCCACGCCTGGGGCACCAGCAGGCCCTGGTACAGCGGCACGTCGCTGTGCGCGAAGCTGCCGGTAAAGGCGAGCGCACCGTGTTCGATGCCAAAGAACATCAGCCAGTCCTGGCCCAGGATCAACAGGTTCGACAGCCCCAGGAACAGTTCCGCGGCAAAGGGCAGGTGCTCGTAGAAGCGCCAGAACGCGCCGCCGCCCAACGCATGCGCCAGCAGCGTCAGCGCCGCCACCGCCAGATAGATCGGGTACAGCCGCAACGCCCGGTTGGCGTAGAACCGGCCGACCGCGCCCTGGTAATGATCGGTGGCGGTCAGCACGTAGGAAATCAGGAAGCCGGAGATCACGTAAAAGAGCTGCACCGCCATGCGGCCGCCCACCAGCCAATCCGTCGTGCCGCCGCCCAGGTGGTCGAGCACAACGGACAGCGCCAGCAAGGTTCTCAACATGCCCATCGCCGTGTCTCCGGTCATCGTTGTCATGGATGCCCGGCACCGCCCGCCGGCAGGGCGCCGGACGATCGCGGGACATCAGCCGATTCTGCGCGCCGGCAAGAGGCGCCGCCATGCGGCATACGATGTGCAGCACCCCCTGCGAGGGGAGGACGGCGTGCGCGGCGGGGTGCAGCTTTTGGATTCGGCTGTCGGGGGGAGGCCGGGACGCATCGGGCCCCTGGCGGTTACAGTCGGGGGTATGTCTTTTCAGGAGTGCTGTCCATGTCTACCTTCCTGTCTTCGCATTGCCGCCTGCTGGGCATGGGCCTATTGGCCCTGGCGCTGGCGGGCTGCGCCAGTTCGACTGGCGGCGCGCGCGCCCAAGGCGCCGCGGCGGCCAATGCGGCCACCAGCGCCGATTCGCTGGCCCAGACCAGCTGGGAGCTCGTGCGCTGGACCCAATCCGCGGCAGGGCTGCGCAGCATTCCCCATGGCGACAATGGCGAACCCATCAAGCTGACCTTCCTGGCGCAGGGCAAGCAATACCGCGCCGAGGGCTTTTCGGGCTGCAACCGCTACATGGGCTCGTACAAGCTCGATGCCGGCAAGCTGTTCATCGATGCCGCCGCCGCCACCCGCATGGCCTGCGTGCCGGCCGAGCGTGCCAAGCTCGAAAACGACTACCTGCGCGCGCTGACCGCGATCGACACCTTCACGCTGGACAGCGGCGGCGCGCCGCGCCACCTGACGTTCAACCTGCGCGGCGGCGACGTGCTGGAATTCGAGCGCCGCCAGGACCCGCCCACGCCCTGACGCCGGGCAGGTGTTTCAGTATGTTTTGCGCGGCCGGGCTGGCGCCTGGGGCGCGCCTACAATGGGCGCTGCCCGGCGCCGCGGTTCATGCGGCGTAGCGCCTTTCCGTGTCAGCAGGCCCTAGTTTCTTGCGGGAGATTTCCATGTCCTTGTCCTCGTCCTTGCGCTGGATGGCGCCGTGCGTGTTGAGTCTTGGCCTGGCGGCCTGCGCGGCGCCGCCGCAGCGCGCCGCGGACGGCCGGGACCCGCGCTTCCAGCCGGCCGCAGCCTCCGACGTGCTGGTGCAGACGAGCTGGGACCTGGCCCGCTGGACCCGCCCCGGCGGCGCGTTGCGCGAGATTCCGCATCCGTCGTCCAATTCGCGCCCGCTCACCATCAGCTTCATCCATGACCAGGGCGCGCCACGCGCGGGCGGTTTTTCGGGCTGCAACCAGTACAGCGCGCCCTATACCGTGGCCAACGGCCAGTTGATCATCCAGTCCAACCCCGTGGCGACGATGATGGCCTGCGCGCCGGTGAACATGCAGCTCGAACAGGAATTCCTGGCCGGCCTCACGCGCATCACGGCCACCTCGTTCGACAACACCAACAACCCCCAGCGCATGACCTGGATGCTCAGCACCGGCGACACGCTGGACTTCGGCCGCCGCATCGATCCCGTCGCCGGGGGCCAGCAAGGCCCGACCAAGCTGATCTACGTGAATTCCGAACGCGTGCCGTGCAACGCCGGCGCCGGGCGCGCCACCTGCTACCAGGTGCGCGACAGCCAGTCGCAACCCTGGCAGCTTTGGTATGGCGATATCACCGGCTTCAATTTCCAGCCCGGCATCCGTTACCGCCTGCGCGTGGTCGAGGTCAAAGACCCGAATCCGCCCGCCGACGCGTCCGGTCTGCGCTGGGTGCTGGATACCGTGGTGGAACAGGAAATCGTCAAGCGCTGATCCCCGCGCTTGACCTGCCGCAAGCGGGCAGGGCGGGGCAGGCATTACTATTACGGCCTTTGCCGCCTTACGCCCCGCTTTGCCATGTCTTCCGTCGTCAATATCGCCGCCTACAAATTCGTCTCGCTGGATGCCCTGCCCGAGCTGCGCGCCCGGCTGCTGGCCCAGGCGGACGAGGCTGCCCTGAAGGGCACCGTGCTGCTGGCCGAGGAAGGCATCAACCTGTTCCTGGCGGGCTCGCAAGAGGGCATTGACGCTTTCCTGGCGGATTTGCGCGCCGACGCCCGCTTTGCCGATCTGGAGGTGAAGTTCAGCCACAGCGCGCAGGTGCCGTTCCGCAAGCTGCTGGTCAAGATCAAGCGCGAGATCATCCGCATGGATCACCCGACGATCCGGCCCGAAGCCGGCCGCGCGCCGGGTGTGGATCCGCGCACGCTGGCCCGCTGGCTGGCGCAGGGCGCCGACGACGAGGGCCGCCCCGTGGTCATGCTGGACACGCGCAACGGGTTCGAAGTCGACGAAGGCACCTTCAAGAACGCCATCGACTGGCGCATCGACCGCTTCACGCAGTTCCCCGCGGCAGTGCAGGCGCACCGCGCCGAACTGGAAGGCAAGACCGTGGTCAGCTTCTGCACGGGCGGCATCCGCTGTGAAAAGGCGGCCATCTACATGCACGAGGCCGGCATTCCGAACGTCTACCAGCTCGACGGCGGCATCCTCAAGTATTTCGAGGAAACCGGCGGCCCGGGCTTTGACGGCAAGTGTTTCGTGTTCGACGAACGCCTCTCGCTGGACCCAGCCCTGGCGCCCAGCAAGGACTGACGCCGGCGCGGCGCCCGCCGCGCCCAACGCAACAAGCCCGCCGATTGGCGGGCTTGTGCATTCTGGCCTGCGGGTAGCGGCGCTTAGCGCACGCGCATGCCGGGCTTGGCGCCGGGGAACGGCTCCAGCACGTAGATGCCTGCGTCCACGGCCTCGTCGGCGTGGCTGGCGGCCAGCACCATGCCTTCGGAGACGCCGAACTTCATCTTGCGCGGGGCCAGGTTGGCCACCATGACCGTCAGCTTGCCGATCAGGTCTTCGGGCTGGTAGGCCGACTTGATGCCGGAGAACACGTTGCGGTGGCGGCCTTCGCCCACGTCCAGCGTCAGGCGCAGCAGCTTGGTCGAGCCTTCGACGTGTTCGCAGTTGACGATCTGCGCAATGCGCAGGTCGACGCGGGCGAAGTCGTCGATGGAGATGGTCTCGGCCAGCGGCTCGCCGCCGGGCACCACCACGGGCGCGGCGGGCGGTTCGAACAGGTCTTCCAGCATTTGCGGTTCGACGCGCTGCATCAGGTGCTTGAACGGCGTCACGCGCTGTGGCAGCACTGCGGCGTCGGCCCAGGTGAAGTTGGCGTCGGCGGCGAACAGCTCGCGCGCCACGCGCTCGGCCAGGGCCGGCAGCACCGGGGCCAGCATCACCGACAGGGCCTTGAAGCCGGCCAGCGAACGCGAGCAGATGTCTTGCAGGGCGGCCTTTTGCGCGTCGTCGGCGGTGGCGATGCCCTTGGCCAGCACCCACGGCTGGGCCGTGTCGAACGCCTGGTTGATGCGGTCGGCGTAGGCCATGATTTCGCGGATGGCGCGGTTGTATTCGCGCGCCTCGAAGGCGGCGCGGATCGATTCGGCCTGCTCGGCGTACTCGGCCGACAGCGCGGCGGTGTCGCCCGAATAGGCCAGGGCGCCGTCGAAGTGCTTGGTAATGAAGCTGGCCGCGCGGCTGGCGATGTTGACGTACTTGCCGACCAGGTCGCTGTTGACGCGGGCGATGAAGTCTTCGGGATTGAAGTCTATGTCTTCGACGCGGGCGTTCAGCTTGGCGGCGATGTAGTAGCGCATCCATTCGGCGTTCATGCCGATTTCCAGGTAGCGCAGCGGCGAAATACCGGTGCCGCGGCTCTTGGACATCTTTTCGCCGCTGACGGTGATGAAGCCATGCACATTGACCGCGTCAGGGGTCTTGCGGCCGGCGAACTTCAGCATCGCGGGCCAGAACAGGGCGTGGAAGTACACGATGTCCTTGCCGATGAAGTGCACCTGCTCGGTGGTGCCGGCCGGGTCCAGCAGCGCGTCGAAGTCCAGGCCCTTGAGGTCGCAGTACGACTTCAGCGAGGCCAGGTAGCCCACGGGCGCGTCCAGCCAGACGTAGAAGTACTTGCCAGGCGCGTCCGGGATGTCGATGCCGAAGTACGGCGCATCGCGCGAGATGTCCCAGTCGCCCAGCTTGGCCTCGCCGTCTTCGGCGCCCAGCCATTCGCGGGTCTTGGCCAGCATCTCGGGCTGCAGGTGCTTGCCGCCGTGGGCATTGCTGCCGTTGGTCCATTGCTGCAGGAATTCCACGCAGCGCGGGTCCGACAGCTTGAAGAAGAAGTGGTCGGACGACTTGAGCACCGGCGTGGCGCCGGTCAGCGCCGAGTACGGGTTGATCAGGTCGGTGGGCGCGTAGACCGCGCCGCAGACTTCGCAGGAATCGCCGTACTGGTCCTTGGCGTGGCACTTGGGGCATTCGCCCTTGATGTAGCGGTCGGCCAGGAACATGCCCTTGACCGGATCGTAGAACTGCTCGATGGAGCGGGTCTCGATCAGGTTCTGGGCCTTCAGGGCGCGGTAGATGTCGTGCGATAGCGCCACGTTTTCGGGCGTATCGGTGCTGTGCCAGTGGTCAAAGCGGATGTGGAAGCCGTTCAGGTACTGCGGGCGTTCCGCCGCGTAGCGCGCGACCAGCGCTTGCGGCGTGATGCCTTCTTTTTCGGCCTTCAACATGATCGGCGCGCCGTGCGCGTCGTCCGCACCCACGAAGTGCACCGTGTGGCCCGCCATTCGCATCGAACGAACCCAGATATCAGCCTGGATGTACTCCATGATGTGGCCGATGTGGAAAGATCCGTTGGCGTAGGGCAGCGCAGTGGTGACAAAAAGGGTGCGAGACATGGTTGTCGATAGAGGTTGAGGGGAAAAGAGGGGGTGGCCGGCCATTTTAGGGCAATGGCGGGAAGG
>NZ_LZZT01000023.1 GCF_014170305.1 Achromobacter sp. UMC71 | reverse complement strand
GCCATATACTCCCCCCCACTCCCCCCCCACCGGTAGTCCGGACTGGAAGCCGGAAAGCTATAGGCGGACAGCCGCAACGTATGCGGCCTGACTCAGCCCTATAGGAGGCAGCCCCATGCTGCGCCACCCCCTCACGCAAAACCCCTGGTTCGTCGACTCCGACCACGAATTCGGCCCAGTTTCCCTTTCCCATCTCCACCAGATAGACCGCGCCCGCTACGCCATCCAGACCATCGTCCGCATGGTCGGCAATAGCGCTGCCGAACCCGATGCGACGGGCGCTCCGCCGCTGGATGCCTGGGCAGTGATGGCTTTGATGGGCGGGGTGGAGGGGTTATGCGAGCACATTGGCACCTTGACCGACGCCATGCTTGAACAAGCACAGTCGGGCCAGGGCGATGACGCGGACGGTGACGGTGCGACGCACGACGCGCCCACTTCGATCCAATAGTCATACAAGGCCGAGTTGGGTTAACGTGATCCGCTCGGCAACCCCCAAATCTCCCACCCCGCCATGTTCCAACTACGCCAACTGAAAATCTTCATCGCGGCAGTGGAAACGTTGAGCTTCACGCAAGCCGCCAAACGGGTGCACCTGTCCCAGCCCAGCGTGACGGAACAGGTGAGGGCGCTGGAAGAGACCGTCGGGCAGCCGTTATTCATCCGCCAGAACAATCGCCTGCAACTGACTCCTGCCGGCGAAAAGCTGGCAGTCCGGGCCCGTGAGTTACTCGCCCTGGCTGACGACACTTTCCGCGAGGTTCGCGACAATGCCGCCGATCCGGCCGGCACGATTCGCGTCGCGGCCCCGCAAACGCTGTGCACCAGCATCCTGCTCCCGCAATTGCTGCACTTCGCCGCGACGCACCCCGACGCCCAGGTCGCCGTCCAGGAAAGAAACTCCCAGGCCACCGCCCAGGCCGTGCTCAACGGCACAGCCGATCTGGGGCTGGTGCACGGCTGGCCGGCCAGCGACGCCAATCTGCACGTAGAAGTTATTACCCGGGACATGCCGGTGGTGGTTTTCTCGCTCGGTCATCCCCTTGGCCTATCGTCCGACGTCGTTACCCAGGACGCCCTGGCGGCGTTTCCGCTGATTGTGACGATGGAAGGGTGCCGCTATCGGGAATACCTCGAGGCCCTGTTGCAGGAAGCCCCCGCGCGGCCACGCATCCGTGGTGTTGCCGATAGCGTTCCTGCTTTGATGCAGATGGTGTCCGCCGGACTGGGCGTATCGATCCTGCCCAGAATGGCCATGAACCCGGCCGGGACGATGCCTGATCTGTCGGGAGCGGTGACGAGGTCGTCTGAGACGGCGTCTGGCCTGTCGGGAGGGGTGACGAAGCCTGCCGAGACACCCCCCCGCGTCGAATGGCGTCCGCTGGCGACCCGCAGCGGGGAAGGGCTGCCCATCTGCCTGCTCACCCCGCCCCGGCAACCCGCAAGCCACGTCGCCGCCTTCATCCAAAGAATCCGCCTGGCGGCAACCCCCTCAGACGAGCCGATGCCCGCCGTCCACGTGCAGCACCGTGCCGGTCGTGTAGCCATTGCCAAGTAGAAAGGCAATGGCATCGGCGATGTCGTCGGCGGTGCCCACCCGGCCCACCGGCAGCCGCTCGGCCATCGCTGCCAAAAGCGATTCACTATCCGCGCCCGCGACATCGTTCCAGATGGGTGTGCGTACCCACCCCGGCGAGACGGCGTTGATGCGCAGCGGCGCCAGCTCGACGGCCATGGCACGCACGACGCCTTCCAGGGCGGCATTGATGGCGGCCACGGCGACGCCTTTGGGTCTGGGGCGGTAGGCGGCGATGCCGGACGTGAGGGTGATGGAGCCGTGCGCCGGCATGTGTGGCGCGCCGTGTTTGGCCAGCAGGATGGGCGCAATGACCTTGGAGCGGATGGCGCGGTCCAGCGCGTCCAGGGGCAGCTGCGGCAGCAGCTCGTAGGCGCCGCGGATGTCGGCGGCGGTGCAGATCAGGTGGTCCACAGGACCTGATGCTTCGAACAGGCGCTGGACTTGCGCGTCGTCGGTGACGTCTGCTTGAAGCAGGATGGGGTCGTTGAAGGCTGGCGCTTGCTTGGGTGCCTTGTCGCCCAATGTGCCCAACTGCTCGCGCGCCGCATCAAGCTTGTCGCGAGACCGGCCCACGATCAGCACCTGGCAGTGCATCTTCATTAACCGCGCACTGACGGCCAGGCCCATGCCCGAGTTGCCGCCGACGACCATGACCCGCTGTCCTGCAAGATTGTTGCCCATGTTCCATTCCTTGGAGTCCGTGTGTGGAATGGGCGATGTTGGCGCGACGCTGGGCCAGGCGCCAGCAGGAAGGTCTGATAGGGGTATCGGTCTTGCCGATGTGGCTTGTGGGCCGGTAGTGCTCGACAGCAGGCCGGTTGCCGATCAGTTGCTATTGATCCAGGTCTGCGTGTCCCGGATGAACCACGGCAGATTCAGTCTTTCCCCTTCACCCGTCTGGATGGTGAGGTTCTGACCCGACGACGCCGCGCCGCTGGGCACGGGCTTGGCCGCAGAGGGTGGCCGGCTGCGGTAGTCCATATCGGTGCGCTTGGGCGGGGCATCCGCGCAGGCGGTCAGCGACGCGCAGGCGACGGCAAGCAGGAGTGGAGTGAGGGCGGAACGAAGGGGCTTCATGGTGTACGGATTCCTGCGGGGGGCAAAGGCCGGGGTGCCGAGCAATCAAGGCCTCGTACCCGTTACCTTACTCGCAATGCCACGACCGAGTGCTTGACGAAACATTCGGTGGCGTATCGGCCGCCCGGCCTCGCTTGCGCAGCAGCGCAAGGATGTCGGGCGACCATGTCGACGGGAACACGTTTGGGTCATCGTTTGGCTCACTATTTGGTTCGCCGTGTCGGTCCGTCAGTTCAGCGATTCACGCGGTCAATCTCAGCGCTTCGCCCAATCAATGCTGCCCGGCGCCGGGCACACCCACGATCCTTGCAGCCGTTCCCGGATCTCGGCCAGGCTTTGCTCCACCAGCAACCGGCCATCGCGGAAAACCGGCACCAGCGCGCCGCCTTCCGCTTGTTCAGGCGTCTGCTGGTCATGCAGTACATACCCGGTGGCCGTTTCATCGACCCGCAGCAGGCCCTTGGCCGACCGCTTCACGCCCGAGTCCGTGACCGGGTCCTTCACCAGTTCCTGGGCCTCGCCGTTGACCTCGGCATACGTCGCCTTCAGGGCCCAGCCGAAGGTGTCGCGCGTCAGGTACTGGTAGGTGTACGAGCCGATGCCCAGGACGACGTTGCCGGAGGCAAAGCCCTTCTTCTCCAGCCGCACCAGAATGTCCCGGCCCCGGGCCAAGGTGATCGAATCGCCGTAGATCAGGCCGACGTGCGAGTCCAGCAGCTTGTAGCCGCGGTCGGTGACCGTGCCGCCAAAGGTGTCCCACAGGCATTGCACGGCGCCTTTGACTTCGGGTTCGCGCAGCGTTTGGGCGGCACGTGCGTTCTCGTCCAACCGCCAGTAAATGCCGGTCGCCACATCGCGCACCGCTTCGAAGCCATCGCGACGGGCGGCAACCAGGGCCGCGGCGTCTTCCACACGGGGCACGTCGGTGCAGAAGTAACCGGTCAGGATCTTCGCGGGGTCGCCGGAATCCGGCCGGAACACGACCTTGGCGTTGCCATAGGGATCGGGCTGGCGCGCCAGGATCTCGGCCTTCAACGCCGCCGCAAAGTCCGTAACGACCTGCCAGAAGTCCCAGGTATCCGACACGACCGACACGATGCCGGCCGGATACACCTGGGTGACCAGGCGGCGGATGGTTTCGATTTCGCCTTCCTTGCTGCCCAGGCACATGACCGAGTGCTCGGTGGCCGGGACCGACCCGCCGATGAGTTCGCGGTCCGAATCCGCGCCGTACAGGTCTTCCAGATAGTCAATCGCCGGAATGGTGTCGGTGCCGGTGAACGACAGCAAGTGACCCGCGCCGCTCTTGCGGGCGTCGTACAGGCCCGACATGCCGCGCATCGAGAAGTCGTGGCCTTGCCAGTTGACGAAGTCCATGGGGCTGCCGGTCAGGCGGGCGAAGTAGGTAAGAAGCTTGCGGTATTCAAAGGCGACGGTGGCGACGGTGGAGGCCTTCCAGGATTCGCAGCTGAACAGGGTTTCGATATAGGTCACCAGCCACGCGAATTCCGGGCGGGTGTTGACGAAGGTGACCGGGGGCACGCGGATGTCAACGCGCGCGCCCTCGGGCAGCGAGCGGATTTCCAGGGGCAGGTAGCCCAGTTCGTACAGGGCTTGCAGGTGGTCGACAGTGACGGCGCCCTTGCCCAGCGCGTTGTCCACGCGGCGTTGGTACTGGCGCACGGCCGCGCCCGCGGGCTTGCCGAAGAATTCGCGGTCGAACAGGTCGATCAGGACTTCCTTGATGAAACCCTGCAGGCCGAACCAGACGATCTTGTTGTCGAACAGTTCGGGCAGCACCGGCGCCAGGCGGGCCGAGCGCGGGGTGAAGTTGGCCAGGATCTTGTTGGTGCCCCTGGGGTACTGGAAGGGGTGGCCGGTCTTGTAGAAGTCGGCTTGCAGGAAGGGGTTGATGCCGTTCTTGACGGTGACGGGAGCGGGGGCGTTCATGGTGCGGACTCCTTGATGCGGATGGGCTTAGTTGTGGGTGCCGGCGGGCGCGGGGTTGACGACCGCGGGCGCATCGGCGCCGTCGGAACCGGTCCAGTCGTAGGCGGTGTAGAGGCCGGCATAGCGGGCGTTCAATTCGGCAAAGCCCTTGCTGAAGATGCCGTGCGTGACATACAGGTACAGGGGCTGGCGGGTCTTGTCGCGCAGGGCGGTGGCCAGTTCCAGGAAGGTGCGGCCGCCGTCGCAGATGTCGTCGACGACCAGCACGGGCTGGGCGGGGATGTCGTCGGGCACGCGGGTTTCCGTGATGCGGCCGGTCTGCGGGTCGCGGACTTTTTCGGCGTAGCGCACGTCGGTCACGCCCAGCTTCTTGGCCAGGGCCTGGACGCGCTTGCGGGCGCCGGCGTCGGGCGCCATCAGGGTGACGCCGTTGGCAAAGGCCGGGGCAGCCAGCACGTTCGCCAGGAAGGCGGCGGCATCGACCACGCGCACGCGTTGCAGCAGGGCGGGCGTGACGTCGCTGTGCGGCTCGACTACGGTGACCGTGGCGTATTGCTGGTCGTTGATCAACTTGCAGAACACGGCCGCGCCGAGGGCTTCGCCGGGATTGCAGACGCGGTCCTGGCGGGCATAGGGCACGTAGGGCATGTCCAGGTGCACGGGCACGGCCGGGTTCAGGCGGCGCAGGGCGTCGGTCAGCAGCAGCAGCTGCATGACGTCGTCGGCCGATTTCAGCAGCGCGTGGATGCGGAATTCGCTGGCCGCATCGGCCTGGGCTTGCAAGGCGGCGGGCACGGTGACCTGGCTTTCGCCGCCGGGGAACACGAACGCGGCCGGCGTGGCGCGCCGGGGTTGTCCTTCTACTACCGCTGTGAGGGTGAACATGATCAGGCCTTAGTGGCAAATTAAAACTAAGCGAGGCCAGTATAAGCCTACTTATTGTTTATTTGCAACTATGTTGGATTCAAGGGAAAGGGGTAACGCTTATCCGACGCTGCGGTCGAACAAGGTGAAGTCTTTCAGGCGGTACAGGCGCGCAGGGCGTTGGGCGCCCAGCACGTAGTCCTCGGTGGCCTGCAGCACGTCCCAGGCTTCCATCTTGCGGCGGAAGTTGGATTTCTCCAGCCGGGTCTGCAGGATGGCTTCGTAGGTGTGCTGCAACTCGGTCAGCGTGAAGCGTTCCGGCAACAGGAAGAAGGGCAAGGTGGAATAGCTGGATTTACCGCGCAGGCGGGCGACGGCAGCGGCCACGATGTCCGCGTGGTCGAACGCCAGCGGCGGCAGGGCGTCCACATTGACGAACTGGAAGCCGGCTTGCGGGGTGGCTTCCAGTTCGGCGGCGGGCACCAGCGCGACGTAGGAAACGGACAGCGACCACTTGCGCGGATCGCGGTCCGGGCCGGAGAAGACCTGCAATTGCTCCAGGTAGCGCGGCTCGAACCCGGTCTTGTCGCGCAGCACGCGGCGGATGCTGGCTTCGGTGCTGGGGTCTTCGTCCACATGCACGACGCCGCCCGGCAGGGCCATGGCGCCCTTGAAGGGCGCGCGGTCGCGCGGCTGCAAGGCGATTTCCAGGCGGGACTCGCGCAAGGTCAGCAAGACGGCGTCGACGGTGACGAGGGGCAGGGGGTAATCCAAAAGCGGCTCCGCGCGTGAAACTTCGGGGTAAGGTGCCACTATGTGGAGAATTGGTCAATCCAGGCCTGCAATCCGGGTTGGCGTTGCGAGGCTTACCTTGCCTTTCAGGTGCGCAGGGCCCACCACCCGTGAAGCCCCACATACATGCCGACCGCAATGATCAGCACGCTGGACAGGTAGGGCGCCCGGCGAGTCAGTGTGCTGAACCAGGGCGCGCGGCGGGTCACGTGGCGCACGCTCAGTGCGGCAACGGCGCCCACGGTCACCAGGGTGATGGCCAGGCCGATGGAAAAGCACAGCACCAATACGGCCCCCAGCGTAAATGCCTTGAGCTGCAGGCACAGCAGCAGGACGGTGATGGCCGCGGGGCAGGGGATCAGGCCGCCTGTCAGGCCGAACATCGCGATCTGCCAGTTGGTCACGCTGCGGTTGGCGAACCGCCGGCGGATGTCGTTGGCGTGGGCCAGCGCATGGGCATCCTGGTGCCCGCCGCTCGCCACGTCCAGCGCCCGAAGTTCTTCGTGCATCGGGTCGTGCTGGTGTTCATCGGGCTCCATGAAGGCGATGTCATAGCTGTGCGCATGGCCGCGATGGGTCAACGTCAGGCGTGCCATGAATGCGTGCGGTTCGGGAATGACGTCCACAGACTCCAGATAGCCGTCCCGCTGCGTGAATCGGAAGGTCTGCTGGCGACCGTCGGGGCGTTCGGTTGTCGCGACGACGTCCCGCGGCGGCCAGGCGTCGCCTTGCAGGCAGGTGAGCCGCCACCGAGGCGGCACGCCCTGTTCGAACAACTCCAGGGCGACGCGGCCATGTCCGGTGTCGATGTCGTGCCGCGCCGTATCTTGCGGGCAATGTGCATGGCCGTGAGCAGCGTCATGGTCATGTGCGTGGGCGTGTTGTTCGCGCCAGGTGCGCCAGAACATCCACCCTGCGATCAACACGATCAGCGCGCCCGAGGCCAGCTGGAAGTAGGGCTCCAGCGCCTCGGCGGCCACGCCTTGCCAGAGATACATGCCGCCCAGTCCGATTCCCCAGACGATCAGCGTGTGCGAGAGCGTGGCGGTCAGCCCCAGCAGCACGGCCTGTCCGACGGTGCCACGGATGGCGACGATGAACGCCGCCATCATCGTCTTGGAATGCCCGGGCTCCAGGCCGTGCAGGGCGCCCAGCAGGATGGCGCTGGGAATGAACAGCCAGGCGTGCGAGGCGCCCTGGGCAATCAAGTCGGAAAACGACAGCATGGGTCACGCCTTACAGATACTTGGTGATGGCCTTGAATTCGTCGATCGTGCGCTGCTTGTCCGGGTCCAGTTCGCCCACCGCGTCCTGCAGGCAGTGATCGATATGGTCCTGGATCAGGATCTTCTTGGCTTGCGCAATGGCCTTCTCGACGGCGTGCAGCTGCTGGGCCAGGTCCAGGCAGGAACGCTGCTCGTCCATCATTTGCAGAATGCTGCGCAAATGGCCTTCGGCCCGTTTCAGGCGTTTGGCGACGGCATCGTGATGGTGGTGAGGATCAGGTTTCGTCATGCGGTGATCGTATCCTCCCCGGGGGGATATGGAGGCCAAAACCCTGTGGGCGACCCGGAAACCATTGCGGTCTATAAAAATGCAGATTACGCTACAAAAAAAGTAGCAATATCTACAACATATCTGTAGAGATTCCCCATGGACTGGTTGACGCTGATTCTCTCGATGCCCACGGAAAACGCCACCGCCCGGATGCGGGCCTGGCGTGCGTTGAAATCCTGCGGTGCCGCCGTGTTGCGCGACGGGGTCTACCTATTGCCAGCGCGGGACGCCAGCCAGGAAACCTTGAACACCATCGCCCAGGACGTGCACGAGAACGGCGGCACGGCCTACCTCGCCCGCGCCGAGTTTGTCGGCACGGACCCCACGCCGTTGCAGGCCTTGTTTGACCGGTCGGCGGACTATGGCGAGCTGATGCAGGCCATCGGGCCGATCCGGCAGGCGCTGTCCGCCGACACGGCCATGGACACCCTCAAGCAGTTGCGCAAGCTGCGCAAGACGTACGCTCAGTTGGCCGAGATCGATTTCTTCCCGGGCGAGGCGCAGCGGCAGGCCAACGCGGCGCTGCTGGACCTGGAAGCGGGCGCCAACCGTGCGCTGGGCGCGGACGAGCCGCAAGCGGTCGATGCGGAGATTGCCCGATTGGCGGTGGATGACTATCAAGGCCGGGTCTGGGCGACTCGTGCACGCCCTTGGGTGGACCGCCTGGCCAGCGCGTGGCTGATCCGGCGTCGTATCGATGCGCGGGCTCGCATCGTGTGGCTGGCATCGCCGGCCGCTTGCCCGCCGGACGCGCTGGGGTTCGATTTCGATGGCGCCCGGTTTTCGCATGTGGGGGCAAAGGTGACCTTTGAGCATCTGGTGGCCGCCTTTGGCTTGCACAGCCCCGGCCTGGACCGGATCGGCGCCATCGTCCACTTCCTGGATCTGGGCGGCGTGCAGCCGCCGGAAGCGGCTGGCGTGGAGCAGGTGCTTGCGGGGCTGCGGGCAACGGTGGCGGACGACGATCAGTTGCTAGCCCTGGCCGGGGCGGTGTTCGACGGGCTGCTGGCCAGTTTTGAGCAAGAGGGCCGGTCATGACGGCCCGCGCACCAGACGCCTCCGTCCCGGCCGCCGAGCCGGGCGATAAGCCGCTGCAACGACCGCAACCGGTCAGCTTCCGGCAGGCGCTGTGGTTCTGGCTGAAGCTGGGGTTCGTCAGCTTTGGCGGCCCGGCCGGCCAGATCGCCATCATGCACACCGAACTGGTGGAACGCCGCCGCTGGATCAGCGAACGGCGCTTTCTGCATGCGCTGAATTACTGCATGTTGCTGCCCGGGCCCGAGGCGCAGCAACTGGCCACCTACATCGGATGGCTGCTGCACCGGACCCGGGGCGGAATCGTCGCCGGCGGCCTGTTCGTCCTGCCGTCGCTGTTTGTCCTGATCGCGCTTTCCTGGATCTACATCGCCTGGGGGGATATTCCGGTGATCGCAGGCCTGTTCTACGGCATCAAGCCGGCCGTCACCGCCATCGTCCTGCATGCGGCGCATCGCATTGGATCCCGCGCGCTGAAAAACGCCGTTCTCTGGAGCATCGCGGGCGCGGCGTTCGTGGCGATTTTCGCGCTGAAGCTGCCGTTTCCGTTGATCGTGGCCATAGCCGCGCTGGTTGGCTGGGCGGGCGGTCGGCGATGGCCCGGATATTTCGATGGCGGCTCGCGTCATGGCGCCGGTGCGCAAGGCTATGGCCCCGCATTGATCGACGACGACACGCCCACACCGGAACATGCCCGCTTTCGCTGGAACCGCCTGGCCTGGATCGTGGGCATCGGGGCCGTGCTGTGGGCCGCGCCGATGGCGGCGCTGACCGCGCTTTACGGCTGGCAGGGCGCCTACACCCAGATGGGCTGGTTCTTCACCAAGGCCGCGTACCTGACCTTCGGCGGCGCCTATGCGGTCCTGCCGTACATCTACCAGGGGGCCGTTGACCACTATGCGTGGCTGACGCCCGTGCAGATGATCGATGGCCTGGCGTTGGGCGAGACCACGCCGGGCCCATTGATCATGGTGGTTGCTTTTGTCGGGTTCATCGGCGGCTACAGCCATGGCCTGCTCGGCCCGGACGCCTTGTTCCTGGCGGGCGCCCTGGCCGCCTGCATCGTGACCTGGTTTACATTCCTGCCGTCGTTCCTGTTCATTCTTGCCGGCGGTCCGCTGGTCGAAGCCACCAAGGAAGACTTGAAATTCACGGCTCCCCTGACGGCCGTTACCGCGGCGGTGGTGGGCGTCATCTTGAACCTGGCCGTGTTCTTCGGCTACCACGTCATGTGGCCGCAGGGGCTGGCGGGGGCTTTCGATTGGGGATCGGCGCTGATCGCAGTGGGGGCTGCGGTGGGATTGTTCCGGTTCAAGCGCGGCGTGATCCAGGTCATTGCGGCTTGTGCCGTCGTCGGATTGGCGGTGAAGCTTGCGCTGTGAGGGGGGCGCGAGAACCGTGTTGTGGACGCGCACTTGTGACAGGCAGCCAAACGTCGACGTCCAGCAAGAGCGTGTCTAGGCCCCGTGCGACGCACTCAACATATCGATCCGCCGCCGGTGGCGGGCACCGTCAAAGGCGGTGTGCAAGAAAGCGCTGACACATTCACGCGCCACCTCGGTTCCGATAATCCGGCTACCCAGCGCCAGGACGTTGGCATCGTTATGCTGGCGGCTCAGGCGCGCCATGGTGGCATCGGTGCACAAGGCCGCCCTGACGGCCGGATAGCGGTTCGCGGCAATCGAGATGCCGATGCCTGAGCCGCAAATCACGATCCCGGTCTTGGCGCTGCCATCGGTGATGGCTTGCCCCATGGCGTATCCGAAATCGGGGTAATCGACGGACGCTTCGCTATGCGTTCCAAGGTCCAGCCACTCGACGTCCTGGAACGCCTTTTTCAGCTTTTCCTTGAGTTCGTAGCCGGCGTGATCGGAGGCAATGGCAATTTTCATCGGGTCTTTCGCGATCATGTTGGGGCATGCATGAATGGGCGCGGCAAGGCTTGTCGTGCAGTCCAGCGGTTCACTTGCCACGATAGGAATTTTTCCGTTGTCGGATTGGCAGCGCAGGCCGCCGCGCGTTTGGATGCCAGGAATTGCACGCTGCTGGCGTGCCGATTGTAGTCTGACAATTCTCTATCCAGAGGGGCGGTTTGCCATGCCTCAGACTAGAATTCCCTGACTTCACGATGTGCCGTTGCAGACCACAGTTTCCACAGGTTCGAGCCGTTAGCCAGAGACCATAACGACATGCCATCCAAGAAATCGCTGCGCATCGACCTGCGGCGCTTGATCCTCGTGCTTGCCGTACTGTCCGCGTTGGGCACCTTGGCCAACGGGCTTTACGCGGCGTACCGCGTGCAGCGCCAGGTGCTGATCGACCACTCCCTGCAGACCAGCCGCGCGTATGCCGCGAAAGTCGCTTCGGGCATTGGCGAATTCCTGCGGTCGGCGCAGCAGCAGCTGGCCTATAGCGCCGGCATTCTAGGGCGTGGTTTCGAGGATCCGGACGTTCTGCATGCGGAGGTGCGGCGTCTGCAGATGCAGGACAGGGGGTTTAACGCCGTGGGCGTGGCCGATGCCTCGGGCCGCGTACTGGCGGCCACGCCAGACGGCAAGGAGATGGACGGCAGGATCCTGCAGTCGCCCGGGGTGCAGGATGCCCTGGCGTTGCGGCGTCCGACCATCAGTCAGGCCTACAACACCGACGCGGGCAGGCTGGTGGTCTTCATTTCGCATCCCATCGTGGACGCCAAGGGCACCTACCTGGGCTTCGTGGGCGGTGCGATCTACCTGCGCCTGGAAGGCGTCTTGCATACCGTGATCGGCAGCCACTATTACCAGGGCAATGTGCGGGCCTATGTGGTGGACGGCAACCGGCGCCTGCTCTATCACACGGACGCGTCCCGGGTCGGGCAACTGGTCGGCCCCAACCCGGTGGTGGATGCCGTGCTGGAAGGCAAGGACGGCATGGCGCAGATGCTCAATTCAGAAGGGCAGGAGGTGCTGGCCGGGTATGCGGACGTGCCCCTGGCCAATTGGGGCGTGGTGGCCCAGCAGAACAGTCAGTTGGCGCTGGCCGGGTTGAATGGCCTGATGAAACAGGTGCTGATCGGCATTGCGCCGCTCAGCCTGCTGGGACTGGCCATGATCTGGTGGCTGACGTCCATGATTTCGCGGCCCTTGAACCAATTGGCCGAAGCCGCGCATCAGATGACGGACCCGGCGACGCCCGAGCGAATCCGGGGCGTGCGGTCGTGGTATTTCGAGGCCGAGCACATCCGCCATGCCTTGCTCAAAGGGCTGGCGCTGATGCAGGAAAAGCTGGGCCGGCTCAATGTCGCGGCCACGACGGACCCGCTGACCGGGCTATTGAACCGGCGCGCCATGACCGAGGCCCTGACGGCGCTGGAGGACTCCGGGCAGCCTTTCTCGGTCATTGTGCTGGACATCGACCATTTCAAGCGGGTCAACGACACCTACGGACACGACGCGGGCGACGAGGTGCTGGCCACGTTGGGCGCGTTGATACGGCAATGCTCGCGCAGCGGCGACTTGCCCTGCCGGGTGGGCGGCGAGGAGTTCACGTTGCTGGTGCCCGGCGCGCCGGTCGACACGGCGGTGCAGGTGGGCGAGCGCTTGCGGCGGTTGGTGGAGCAGACGCGCCTGAACCGGGTCGGCACCGTGACCATTTCACTGGGCGTGGCGCGCTGGCAGCCTGGCGCGGGGACGGTGGCCGATGCGCTCAAGCAAGCCGACCAGCGCCTGTATCAGGCCAAACAGCAAGGGCGCAACCGCCTGGTGGCGACCGGCCAGCCCTGAGCCACGACCCAGGCGGCGGCCGGTTTCGTCACGGGCAGTCGCGCGCCGGGCAAGGGGCGCAGTCGCCGCCTATCGGCCGTATGACCTTGGCCGGATTTCCAGCCACCAGCGTGTTGGCCGGTACGTCGCGCGTGACAACGGAACCCGCCCCAACCACCGAGTTTTCGCCCACCGTGACCCCGGCAATGATCGTGGCGCCAGCGGCGATCCAGACGTTTTTTTCAATGACGATGGGTTTGGCGGTGACGCAGCGGCGACGTTGCTCTGGGTCCAGGGGATGGCCCGAGGTCATCAGGCTGACGTTCGGCCCGATCATGACGTCATCGGCGATATCGATGCCGCCCAGGTCGTACATCGTGCAATTCTGGTTGATGAAGACGTTGCGCCCGATCCGGATGTTTTCGCCCCCCGTGGTGTAGAACGGGGGAATCAACGAAAAACTTTCATCCACGGTCTGGCCGATGAGTTCGCTGAACACTGCGCGGATGTCGTCGGCGTTGTCGTAAGTCAGGCGATTGAGCACCGGCGTGATCCGCAGGGCTCGTTTGACGCTGGCGACCATTGCGGCCGATTCCGGGGTTTGGCTTGAGATGATCCGGGTGTCGGGCGGCAGGGCAGGCTTGGGCATGGCTGTCAGGAAAGAGGTCTGGAGGGAGGCTTATTTATCGGCCTTCGCCGGCCTGCTGCTGCTGCTGCTGCGCTTTCTGAACTGCGCGGCCTTATAGCGGTTGCCGCATTGCGCCATGCTGCACCAGCGCCGCTTGTGCGCCTTGGTGCGGTCGTAGAACCACAGGATGCAGTCCGGGTGTTCGCACTGTTTGACCAGCGAGAAATCCCCGTCGATAAGCAACTGCGCCGTGGCTTCGGCAACCGGCCCCAGCAGGGACGCGATCGCGTCGCCGTGGGCGCGGCGGGCAAGCGTGACGTTGCCGGCGTCATCGCGTTCCAGGTGCGGCGACGTCTGATACCCCTGCAGGTAGGCATTCAAGCGCTCGACGTCGACGTCGTGGCCGGCCTTGCGGGCCGCGATCAGGTCATGCACCACCGTGCGCAGCTGCTTGCCCTGGGTCAACAAGTCCTGGGCGGCGACGCGTGGACGCTTGGCCGGCGGGGCGACGTGATGCCGCTCCAGCCAGCGCAGGACGTCGTCGCCGGTATGCCAGTAGTCCACGACCTGGCCGTCGCTGCGCGCCTGCGTGTTGAGCAGATCCATGGCGAGGTGGTCGCCCACCATGGGGGCTTCGGCGGGGGCGCCTGAGGGGCGGGTGTCGGTGTCGCGCATGCAGTAACCTATTAAATATTGGTTGACAGGTTATCACGGCTTCGGCAGACTGCGCAAAAGTAACTCATTAAAGTTAATTTAAGTGGTTACTTAAAACGCCGTCATCTATCCCAAGGAACCGCCATGAATGCCAACAATTCCTCTCCCGCCGTCGATACCCTCCCAGCCGCGACGGCCGTGGACCACCCCGTGCACGTGCGCCACGCATCCCTGCAAGTGCAGGGCGTCAGCGTGTTCTACCGTGAAGCCGGTTCTGCCGAGGCGCCCGCCGTCCTGCTGCTGCATGGCTTTGGCGCGTCGTCGTACATGTTTCGCGAGTTGATCCCCGTCCTGGCGCGCCACTATCACGTGATCGCCCCGGATCTGCCGGGCTTTGGCCAGACGTCCGTGCTGCCTGGGGTCGATTTCGATTACACGTTCGACAACCTGACCTCGGTGATCGACGCGTTTACCGAAGCCAAGGGCCTGACCCGCTACGCCTTGTATGTGTTCGATTACGGCGCGCCGGTGGGCTGGCGCCTGGCCGTGAAGCACCCGGCCAGGATCAGCGCCATCGTCAGCCAGAACGGCAATGCCTACGAGGAAGGCTTGAGCGCAGGGTGGGCGGACATGCGCCGCGCGTGGGAAGCCCCGACCGCGGAAAACCGCGAAGCCCTGCGCCGGTTCAACACGCCGGACATGATCAAGTGGCAATACAC
This sequence comes from Achromobacter sp. UMC71, assembly GCF_014170305.1. Classification (GTDB taxonomy): domain Bacteria; phylum Pseudomonadota; class Gammaproteobacteria; order Burkholderiales; family Burkholderiaceae_B; genus Achromobacter. The sequence goes on along the minus strand of NZ_LZZT01000023.1, from coordinate 11,526 downwards.
GGAAGGGGTGCGAGACACGTCGCTGATCGCGCCCGAGACCTATCAGCTGACGTCAGCGGCCATCGAGCGGATCGGCGTCGAGCCGCAGATGGATCTGTTGCTGGACTACGGCAGCAACGTCAAGCAGTACGCGCAACTGCATGCGTTCTTGCGCGAGCATCAACCGCCGACGCTGGCGATCTGGGGCAAGAATGATCCGTTCTTCGTGCCGGCGGGGGCCGAAGCGTTCAAGCGCGACAATCCCCGCGCAGAGGTGCGGTTTCTGGATACGGGCCATTTCGCGATTGAAACCCACGGGGCGGATATCGCGGCGGGCATGCTGGAATTCTTGAACCGTAATGTGTCGCGGTAGGTGGATGGCGGTTATCGCGGGTTGCCGGCATCGCCCCGGCGGCCTCTGCCATCAACGCTGCAGGCAGCTCGCGATTTCCGTCTTCAGCCGGTCCATTTCTTTATCCACGCCAAGATCCGCGCAGTAGGCGCCGGCGCCGCGCAAAGACAAAGTCAGCGTGGCCGGCGTTTGCTGCGAGACGTCGGCCCGCAAACGGAAGCCGGCGACATTGGACGCGCCGTATTGCTGGGTTTCGAGCACGCCTGCATGGACATCCCGGATGGCGTGGCCCGTGTCGGCATAGCGGGCGCGGTCGGGGCTGTTGATGGACGCTTGATCGACGCAGATAAAGACCTTTTCGACCGGTGTGTCCGGCGGCACGGCGATCGTGGCGCGTTTGCTGGGACCGAATGCGTCGCACAGCGCGGTGGACGTCGAGCATCCGGTCAGCCATACGGACAGCGCCAATGTCATGGGCAATTTGCCACGCCACGGTTTCTGGACGGAAGTCCTGCGTTGGCCAACCATGTTCGTGATCTCCCAAGGTGCCAGGGTTTTCAATTATCCGCGCGATTATCCGAGGGCAGTGGCCGATAAGCCAGCCCTGGGGCGCTTTGCAAGGGATTCTAGCGCGCAGTTGATGGACGCCGACGCGGCGATAAGGAGCCACTGCCCGCTGCACCAAATTCGGTAGAATGCGCTGGGAGCCGACCGCAGCGGGTTGCGTGGCATTGCGTCGGTTATCACGGGGCCAGGCGGGGAGGGCGCGGTTGGCCTGCCGTACTGGCCAATGACTCAATTCAAAAAGAGAGAGAAGCCAGTGTCACTTTTGCGCCTTGGTGTGTTTGCCGCCGCAACCCTGCTGTCGGGGTGCGCGATGCTCAATCAGAACCGCACGGCCGATTTGTCGCCCGAACTGCGGGATGCTTTTGAAACCGAGCTGTATTGCACCGGCGACGCTCAGTGCAAACTGATGTGGGAACGCGCTGTTTACTACGTGGCGACCACGTCGCGCTGGAGTCTGCAGGCGCAGACCAACAACCTGATTGAAACGGAAGGCGTGCCGAATAATTATTACGCCCTGGGCTACAGCATTACCCGTGAACCCATGGGCGAAGGGCGCTATCGCATCGAGACGCGCGCCTGGTGCGGTTTGAAACGGTCGCAATGCCGTCCGCACGCCGATGAAGGCGTGGCGCGGGCCAAGTTCTATATCCGCACCGGCAAGAAAGCCGCGTGACCGGCTGGCGTTCCAGGCTCGCATGGCGAGCCGGTAACGCTATTTGGCGCAATCGCGATACGCGACGCCGAGCATGGCCATCAGTACAAACGTGACCGGCACGCACAGCAAGATGCCCAGTGCGCCGAGATACGCGTGGCCATCCGTAAGGTTGCGCCGCAGCTCGACCAGGTCGCTATTGAAATAGCCGGCCACCGCCACCAGCACAAGCACCATCAGCATCAGCGGCCAGCGGGGATACTGCGTGGCGGCGCGCTGGGTGCGAAAGCCGTATTCGCCCGTTGCCGCCACGCGCGGCAGGCACGGGCCATAGGCGGCCAGCAGGTAGCTGACGGGCACCCAGATCAGCAGTTGCACGGCGATCAGCGCCACCCAGAACCACGCGTCCTGCGCGCCGTTGAGCAAGATATAGACAATGAAAGGGATATCGCCGTTGGCGCGCGTCAGGAGCGCAACCGGGATGGCGAAAGCGGCCAGCAGCGCCAGGTGCCGCGCTTCGGCGGTCGTGCCGCGTGCAGCGCTGGCGCGGGCAGCATCGCCCAGGACGACAACCCGATGCCAGGCAAAGGTCATTTTTGCGAAGGCGATAAGGTTGACCAGCGCCAGCAAGATCCATAGCCAATCGATGGGCTGATACAGGGCCGAGGTCATCAGGGCGAAGGGCAGCGACAGCGTGAAGATGGCCAATGACCATGGCGCGGTGCCCAGCATGGCGCCGCCCTGGCGGCGCAGGGTGCTTGCGGTGGCAGCGATAAAACGACCAGCCCCGAGTGTGTTCGGCACAAGATTCCTTTGGGCGAAATAATGGGCCTCGTTTATACCTCAGCCGCCGGATCAGATATGAATAATGGTTTCAGACTGAGTGCATTATTGTCGGGCGGCAAACAGAGGCTTGCCCTGTGCCGCCCGGTGGCGGTTTTGCCGGCGCCGATAATCAGCGCGCCGCCGCCAAGGCGCCCATCGCCTGGCGCATGAATGCCAGCGTGGCGTCGTCGGTCCAGGTGCCGGCCGTGAGCGCGGGCTCGGTCATGAGCGCATGGCGGAATTTCGCGTGGGTCGCGGGGTTGTCGCCAGCGTAGGTGCGAAACAGTTCCAGCCATTGCCGTGCAAGCTCGAGCCCGGTGGAAGAACCAGGCGCATGTCCGGCGTCGATCGCATCCCGCACCCGCGCCATCAGGGCCGGCCATTCGCCGACGCGGTCGTGATAATGCGCCCGCATGAAGCGGGCTTCTTCCGGCGTCAGGTGCTTTTCATACAGCTGCAGCTTGCTTTCGGAGAAGGCGCGCACGATGTAGTCGCGCATGGCCGGCGAAATACCGATGTGCTCCTGCATGGCCGGTTCCTGCTCGTGCATCTGGTTCAATTTCACGAGCAGGCGCGGGTCGCGGTTGGTATCGCGCAGCAGTAGCGTCATCCAGCGTAGCGCCAGCGCTTGAGACTGCGTGTCCTCGGGCGGGGCGCCGCTGTCCATCTGTTGCCGCACTTCCTTGATCAGCGCGATCCAGCCGGCGTCACCGTCGCGGCTGCGGCCGTACAGGGGCAAGCGCGCCAGCTCGTCCTGGGAAAAATACTTGTCGTACATGGTCATCAGTTCCAGCGTGGTCAGCCAATCGGCCAGCTCCGGCTCCGCACCCATCGCCAACTGGCCTTGCAGCTGCGCGAGGCGTTCGCGCAGCCTGGCGGCCTGTTGGATCTGGCGGTCGAGCATCGCGATCTGTTTGGCGATGATCTCGTTCAGCGGGGTGCCGGGCTGGTCCAGGTAAGCGCCGATTTCCGCCAGCGGCAGTCCGAAGCGACGCAATGCCTGGATCTGATGCAGCCGGGCGATGTCGTCGCGGCCGTATAGCCGGTAGCCGTTGTCGGCGCGCGCCGAAGGCGCCAGCAGGCCGATCGCGTGATAGTGGTGCAGCGTGCGGACGGTCAGTCCGCTGCGCTTGGCCAGTTCTCCTACTTTCAGTCGCATGGGGTTCCTTCGTTGAGGGCGCAGCCCGCACTTTTGGGCATGACGTTACGTCAGGGTCAAGGGTGCTTGATCAAAGGCTCTGCAGGAAGGCGACCAGCGCCTGGTTCACCGCCTGCGGCGCCTCTTGCTGCAGCCAGTGGCCTGCCCCGGGGATGATCTGGGTGGCGCGCAGTTGGGGAACCAGGCGGGGCATGGCCTTGATGATCTGGTCCATGCCGGGGATGGCCAGGCCGGTGTCGCGTTCGCCAACCAGATACAAGGCGGGCACGTTGACCCGCTTGCCTTCCAGCGCGCCTTGCAGCGCCCAATTGCGATCCAGGTTGCGGTAGTAGTTCAGGCCGCCGCGAAAGCCGCTGGTTTTGTAGCTTTGGACGAAGGTAGCCAGGTCGGCCTCGGTCAGCCAGGCCGGCAGCGTCTTGGGTACCGGCAGCGGATCGAGCAGGCCGCGGCCCGTGGCGACCATGCCGAAGGGGTTGGGCGTGGTCGGGTCATTGCGCGGCCCGGCGTCGCCGGATGCGGCGAAGTAGATGGCGCGCAGGGTGGCGTCGACGTCGCGTTCGAATTCCTGTTCGGCGACGCCCGGTTCGTTGAAGTAGTGGGTGTAGAAGGCGGCGGACTCGGTCTTGGGGAACAGGCGGCTGGGCGGCATGGGCGCGCGGCCCATCATGGGAACGCCCAGCGCGGCCACGACCCGGAAACGATCGGGCCGCAATTGCGCAGCCTGCCAGGCGATGTTGGCGCCCCAATCGCCGCCGACGATCACGGCGTTGTCCGCGCCTTCGCTGTCGAGCAGCGCGATCAGGTCGCCGATGACGTCCAGCGTCGTGAAGGCAGCCACGTCCGCCGGGCTTTCGCTGGCGCCGTAGCCGCGCAGATCGGGCGCCACGGCGCGAAATCCCGCCTGTGCCAGGGCAGGCAACTGGTGGCGCCAGGCGTATGACGTTTCGGGAAAGCCATGGCACAGCAGGACGAGCGGGCCTTCGCCCTGTGCGGTGACATGGAGCGTGATGCCGTTGACGGTCACATCGCGGGTTTGCTGATCAATCATGAGGGGCTCGCAGGCAGTATCCAGTCCGGATATAATACCGTAACAGTTAGAGTTACGGTATTGCCTCATGGCCAATGACACGCGTTTTGCCCGCTTGCTGCATGTGTTGATCCACATGCACCTGCGCGGCGGCACGACCACTTCCGGCACGCTTGCCCAGATGCTGCATACCAACGAAGTCGTGGTGCGCCGAACCATGGCGGCGTTGCGCACGGCCGGTATGGTCACGTCCACCGGGGGGCGCAATGGCGGGTGGGCGTTGGCCAGGACCCTGGACACGATCACCGCGCGGGAGGTGTACGAGGCTATCGCGCACGGCGCCGTGTTCACCCTCGGTCCGGCCGAGGACAACCCGGCGTGTCCGGTGGAGCGGGCGGCGAACCAGTTGGTGGCGGATTCGTTGCGGGAGGGGGAACGGGCCGTGTTGCAGTACCTGGGCGAGACACGGCTGTCGGACCTGGCCGAGCGCATCGTGGCCGGCCAGGCCGGCGAGGGTCACTGAGCCGGTCTGCGGCAGCTATTCATCCTGCGGCGGCATGCGTTCGGCGAACTCGCGCGCCGACAAGCTGAAATCATCGATCAAGGCGTCGGCCAATTCCGGGCAGACGCTATCCTGCATCCGCCGCAGCCAGTGGCAGAAATCCGCAAAGAACGCGTCGGTCGCCGTGGTCAGCGCGAACACGCCCGAATCCGTATGGGTCAGCGCCAGGGCGGCGACGATGCGCTGGAATTGCGTGGGATGGGCGGCGATATGGCGCGGCGGCACCTGCATCAGGGCCCGGATCAGCTTCATTTCTTGCGCCAGATCCATGATGGTGGGCTGGCTGGCGAGTTGCTTGCCGAGGGTATGGATGTCCATGGACGTCTCCGTATCCACGAAAATAATTCGTGGATAACTGGGAATTTATATCGTTTTGAGGAATAGGGCGCGCGGCTTTGTAATGCGGGTTCGCTTAACGCCGTTCACGCTTTGAAGAATTCTCTCCTTATGAATCCCATCGGATACCGCATTCTCCCCCGCTCCGCGCCGGCCGTCTCCGCCGACGTGCTGGCGGGTTTTGCCGCCATCGGGTCGGCCCAGATCAGCGACTGCATGAATCGCCTGTACGGCGTGGCCGGGCTGCGGCCGCTGCACGGCGGCACCCAGCGCACGGTCGGCCTGGCGCTGACCGTCAAGACCCGTCCGGGCGATAACCTGATGATCCACAAGGCGATTTCGCTGGGTGGCGCGGGCGACGTGATCGTGGTCGACGGCGCAGGCGACACCAGCAATGCGCTGGTCGGCGAGCTGATGATGATGGATGCACAGGGCCGCGGCATCGCCGGCTTTGTGATCGACGGCGCCGTGCGCGACCTGGATGTGTTTGCGCAGGGGCAGTTCGGCTGCTTTGCGCGGGCGGTGTCGCACAAAGGGCCGTACAAGGATGGCCCCGGCGAGATCAATGTGCCGGTGTCGGTGGGCGGCCAGGTGGTCAATCCCGGCGACGTGGTGGTGGGTGACGCCGACGGCGTGGTGGTGATTCCCGCCGAACACGCCGAAGCGGTGCTGGCGTTGGCCGTCAAGAAAGAGGCCGACGAGGCCGTGGCCAAGGAAAAGCTGCGCGCCGGCACCTATACGAAGCCGTGGCTGGAAAAGACGCTGGCCGAGAAGATGGGGGCGGCGAAATGAGCCAGGCCACTTCTTCCACCAGCATCATTGCCGACCGCATCAAGCGCATCAAGCTGTCGCCCAGCGTGGCGGCCCGCGCGATCATCGCGGAACTGCGCGAGCAGGGCCGCCGGATCATCGATCTGACGATTGGCGAGCCGGACTTTTCCACGCCGGAACACATCCGCCAGGCTGCGACCGCCGCGATGAACCGCGGTGAAACCAAGTATCCGCCGGCCCAGGGCACGGTGGCGCTGCGCAAGGCCGCCCGCTCGCATCTGCTGGACGCAACCGGAGTGGACTATCCGGTGGCCCGGATCATCGTCAGCACGGGCGCCAAGCAGGTGATTTTCAACGGCCTGGCCGCGACGCTCAATGACGGCGACGAGGTGCTGATTCCCGCGCCGTTCTGGGTGTCGTACCCGGACATGGTGCTGGTCAACGGCGGGGTGCCGGTGGCGGTGCAGACGACGCCGGCCACGGATTACAAGCTGACGCCGGACGCGTTGGAACGGGCCATCACGCCGCGCACCAAGTGGCTGATGATGAACGCGCCCAGCAATCCGACGGGGTCGGTCTATACGGCCAACGAACTGCGCGGGCTGACCGAGGTGCTCAAGCGTCATCCGCACGTCTGGCTGATGACGGACGATATTTATGCGCGCCTGAATTTCACGGACACGCCCACCGTGCATCCGCTGCAGGTCGCGCCGGAACTGGCCGCGCGCACGCTGGTGGTCAACGGCGTGTCCAAGGCCTATGCGATGACGGGCTGGCGCATTGGTTATGGCGCGGGGCCGGACGAACTGATCAAGGCGATGGCGATCCTGCAATCGCAAAGCACGTCGGGCGCCTCGTCGGTCAGCCAGGCGGCCGCGCTGGAGGCGCTGTCGGGCCCGCAGGATTGCGTGGCGGAATTCGCGCGGGTGTTCCGCGAGCGCCGCGACCTGGCGGTGGCCGAATTGTCGGGCGCGCCGGGGCTGGCTATCGTGGTGCCGCAAGGCGCGTTCTACGTGTTTCCGGATTGCTCGGGCTTGCTGGGCAAGCAGACGCCCGCCGGCGAGGTGATCCGCAATGATACGGACCTGACGCACTATCTGCTGCGCGAGGCCGGGGTGGCGGTGATCGACGGCCACGCGTATGGTGCGCCGGGAACGTTCCGGCTGTCGTTCGCGGCATCGTTGGACGATATCCGCCAAGGCTGCTCGGCGATCCGCGCGGCTTGCGCCAAGCTCGCATAGGGCCACGGCCCGCGAATGCGCGGGCCGGTTTTTTTTGTTTTTTTGTTCTGACTACAAACACAAGGGGAATCAACCATGACATACCGTTCACGCATCGCCGCCTGCCTGGGCCTGGCCACGCTGCTGCTGGGCGCCGCCGCCCAGGCCGATCAGGTGGCGGACATCAAGGCCCGCGGGGAGTTGATCTGCGGCACGCTGGGCACGTCGCAACCGTTCAGCTTCCAGGACGGCGCATCGCGCCAACTGGTGGGCTATGACGTCGACGTGTGCAAGCTGGTGGCCGACAAGCTGGGCGTGAAGGTCAGCTACAAGCTGCTGTCGGTGGCGGCCCGCGTGCCCGAGCTGAACGAAGGCCGGGTCGACATCCTGGCGGCCAACCTGGGCTATTCGCCGGACCGCGCGCAGCAGATCGCGTTCAGCCACGCCTATTACGTCAGCCCGCAAAAGCTGCTGGTGCGCAAGGACTCGGGTCTGGACACGATCGAATCGCTGAACGGCCGCCGCATCGGCGCGACCAAGGGTTCGAGTTCGGAACGCGAGATCAAGCGCATCCTGGACAAGTCGCAGGTCATTGGCTACGGCGACAGCTCGGCCACGTACCTGGCGCTGCAGCAAAAGAAGGTGGATGCGCAGTTTGCCTCGGAACTGGTGCTGGTGCGGCTGGTGCTGCAAAGCCCGCCGACGGCGCCGGTCAGCGTGATCGCTAAGTCGGTGTTCGACGAGCCCTGGGGCCTGGGCGTGCGCAAGACGGAGCAGGCGTTCCTGCAAGTGGTGAACCAGGCGCTGGACGAAGCTGAAAGCTCGGGCGCGGCCGCGCAGCTGTTCGACAAGTGGTTTGGCGCGCAGACGCCGTACAAGCTGGAGCGCGGCTTCAAGATCGGTCCCATCGCGGGTTGAGCGGCGGTTCCGTTTCATGAGCCTACTTGACGCTTCCCAATACCAACTGCTGGCCAGTGGCATGGTGGTGACGCTGCAGCTGTTCCTGGTGTCCTGGGTGATGGCCTTCACGATCGCGGTGCTGCTTGTCGTGGTGCGGGCCACCAACGTGGCGCCGTGCCGCTGGCTGGTCGACGCCTATGTGGAATACCACCGCAACGTGCCGCTGCTGGTGCAGGTGCTGTTCTGGTATTTCGGCATGCCGGAGCTGCTGCCGGAAGGTTTCCGGCTGTGGCTGTACCAGCACAACGCCGAGATGTCGCTGGCGGCCATTGCCCTGGCGCTGGGGTCCGCCGCGTACATCGCGGAGGACATCCGCAGCGGGCTGCGCGCCATTCCGGGCACGCAGTTCGAGGCGGCCCGGGCGCTGGGCGCCAGCTATCTGCAATGCATGCGTTTCGTGATCGTGCCGCAGGCGGTGCGCATTTCTATCCCGCCGCTGGTGGGCCGGGCCTTGCTGCTGTTCAAGAACACCAGCGTGGCCATGGCCATCGGCGTGATGGAACTGACCTACCAGGCGCGCGAAATCGAAAACGAGACTTACCGCACCTTCGCCACGTTCGGCGCGGCCACCATCATGTACCTGTTGGGATCGTTCCTGATCATGCTGATCGGATCGCGCATCTATGCCCGCTACCGTCTGAACCGGGGAGGCCACGGTGCTTGATCTCTTGTTGCAATACTGGCCCACGCTGCTGGTCGGCCAATACCCCAACGGCCCCTTGGGCGGCCTGGCGCTGACGCTGATCCTGGCGGCCTGCGGCCTGGCGTTATCGTTGCCGCTGGCGCTGGCCATCGCGCTGGCGCGGGTCAGCCCCTATGGCTGGCTGCGCGTGGCCAGCAAGACGCTGGTCAATGTGGTGCGGGGCATGCCGCTCTTGATGCTGATCTTCTGGGCCTATTTCGTGGTGCCCAAGCTGACGGGGCAGGTGATCAGCGGCTTCTGGACGCTGATCGCCGCGCTGGTGGTGTACGAAAGCGCCTATCTGTCGGAGGTGATCCGCTCGGGCATCGAGGCGGTGCCGCGCGGCCAGATCGAGGCGTCGCGCTCGCTGGGCGTGGGCTACTGGACGACGATGCGCCGCGTGGTGCTGCCGCAGGCGCTGTTCAACGTGCTGCCCAGCCTGACCAGCCAATTCGTGTCGACGGTGAAGGAGACGTCGCTGGGGTATGTGATCAGCGTGAACGAACTGACGTTCGCAGCCAACCAGGTCAACAACCTGGTGCTGACGCAGCCGCTGCAGGTGTTCGGCATCCTGGCGATTATCTATTTCGTGGTGTGCTTCAGCCTGAGCCGCGGCCTGTCCTGGCTGGACCTGCGCATCCGCCGCCAACGCGCCATGGCCTGAGCCGGCGCTCGGGTCTTAACGGAATTTCATCATGATCAAGCTTGAGAAAGTCAATAAATGGTACGGCGAGCACCACGTCCTGAAAGACGTGGACTTGTCGGTGGCGCGCGGCGAGGTGCTGGTGGTGTGCGGGCCGTCGGGCTCGGGCAAGTCCACCATGATCCGCACGGTCAACCGGCTCGAGCCGATCGAGAAGGGCCGCATCCTGATCGACGGCGCCGACATCTATGCCAAGGGCGCGAACCTGAACGCGCTGCGCCAGAAAATCGGCTTCGTGTTCCAGCAGTTCAACCTGTTTCCGCACATGAGCGTGCTGGAAAACGTGATCTTCGCGCCGGTCAGCATCCGCAAGCAGCCGCGCAAGGACGCGGTGGAACTGGCCCGCCAGTTGCTGGCGCGGGTGGGACTGGAGCACAAGATCGACGCCTACCCGGGATCGCTGTCCGGCGGCCAGCAGCAACGCGTGGCGATCGCGCGGGCGTTGGCGCTGCAACCGCCGGTGATGCTGTTCGACGAGCCGACCAGCGCGCTGGACCCCGAAATGGTGGGCGAGGTGCTGCAGGTGATGAAGGGCTTGGCCAAGGACGGCATGACCATGGTCTGCGTGACCCACGAAATGGGGTTTGCACGCGACGTCTGCGACCGGGTGGTGTTCATGGACGCGGGCGAGATCCTGGAAGTGGATACGCCGGAACGCTTTTTCAGCGCGCCGGCCCATCCCCGGGCGCAGCGCTTCCTGGCGGATATCCTGCATCCGCGCGGGTAGATGGCGCCGGCCGCTCCGGCTTGCACGGGCCGGGGCGGCGGCTTGTCGCGGTCGACGATAATGTGAGGGTTTCCATGCGATTCGCATCTACCGCCGCGATGTACACCCTTAAACAGCTAGAGGCTTTCTACTGGAGCTCGCAACTGGGCAGCTTCAGCGCGTCGTCGCGCAAGCTGCACACGACCCAGTCGGCGGTGGCCAAGCGGGTGGGCGAGCTCGAAGCCTTTGCCGGTTCGCCGCTGTTTGAGCGCCGCGCCAAGAAGCTGGTCATGACGCCGCAGGGCAGGAAGCTGTTCGAACTGGCCCGCGAGATGCTGGACCTGAACAGCCGCATCGTACAGAACATGGCCGACCCGGCCAGCTTCGAAGGGGTGGTACGGCTGGGCGTGACCGAGCTGGTCGGCATGACCTGGCTGGCGCGGCTGGTCAGCCAGATCAGCCTGCGCTATCCGCGGGTGCAACTGATGCCGGAGATCGATGGCGGCATCACGCTGTACGAACGCCTGGAACAGGACCAGCTGGACCTGGCGATCATGCCGGGCCCGTTCTGGAGCTACCAGTACGACTGCGTGCACCTGGGGGCCGTGACCAACGTCTGGATGGCCAGCCCGGCGCTGGACATCGATTTCTCGGCGCGCCTGGCGCCCCAGGATCTGGCGCCGTATCCGGTGATTTCGCAGCCGACCAATTCGGCGTTGTCGCACCTGTACGACGCCTGGTTCGCCGAGCAGGGCCTGCCGGTCAAGCGGGTGCTGACCTGCAACAGCCTGGGGATGATGGCCCAGCTGACCATGCTGGGCCTGGGCATCAGCTACCTGCCGGGCGCGTATTTCGCGCCGCTGGTCGAGCGCGGCGCGCTGTGCCAGCTGGACGTGAAACCCGACCTGCCCACCATCAACTACTACGCGGTGCACAAGAAGAATATCGTCAACCCGGTGGTGTCGCGGGTGATCGATATTGCGCGCGAGGAATGCGGCTTCGAGGTGGCGGGGGCGTTCTTGCCG
>NZ_LZZT01000022.1 GCF_014170305.1 Achromobacter sp. UMC71 | reverse complement strand
GCGCTAGTTCGAAACCATCCCAGGCGCCGGGGACGCGCAGGCCGGGGCGGGTGGCGGTGAGGGTGGCCATGACGGGGTCGTGGGCCAGTTGGGCGGCCAGGGCGGCGGGGTCGCTGGACAGGTCGAAGACCCGGCGCAGGCGGGCGATGATCGTGGGCAGGGCCTGCAGGCGCGGGAAGCGGACGGTGGCCTGCAGGGCGTGGCCGGGGCCGGGTTCGACGCGGACGGTGCCTTGGCTGCCGTCCAGGCTGATGCTACGGGTATAGCTGTTGTCGGTGACGCGCTCGATGCCGGGGATGGCGCGGGCGCGCAGGAAGGCGAGCATACTGTGCCAGTCGTAGGGCGGGCGGTAGCGCAGCAGCAGTTTGATTTCGCCTTGTGGGCCGGCCGAGAGGTCGGGTTGGCTGGAACGGCGCAGGTCGCCGGGGGCGCGGCCGAAGAGGTCGAGGAAGATCTCGTTGAAGCGGCGGATGCTGCCGAAACCGGCCGCGAAGGCGATTTCCGCCATGGGCAGGCGGGTTTCGTGGATGAGCTGTTTGGCGAGCAGGACGCGGCGGGTCTGGGCGACGGCGATGGGCGAGGCGCCCAGGTGCTGGCGGAACTGGCGCCGCAGCTGGCGTTCGCCGACGCCCAGGCGCGCGGCCAGGGCGTCGATGCCGGCGTCATCCAGTGCGCCGAGTTCGATCTGGGCCAGCGCCCGCGAGACGCTATCGGGCAGGTCGCGGATCGGGCCGGCGGCGGGGGCGGTTTCGGGGCGGCAGCGCAGGCAGGGGTGAAAGCCGGCTTCCTGGGCGGCGGCGGCCGTGGGGTAGAAGACGACGTTGCGCGACAGCGGCGTGCGCGCCGGGCAGACGGGGCGGCAGTAGATGCCGGTGGTCTTGACGGCGGTGAAGAAGCGGCCGTCGTAACGGGCATCGCGCACTTGGATGGCGCTGTAGCAGGCGTCGTGGTCTAGGTTCATGCTGTCCATGCTAGCGCTGGACGCGGTGCCGATCTAGCGGTTTTCGGACACTGTTGTCACGAATACTGCCATGTCCGAAAACCGCCAGCGCGTGGCCGCGGCCGGGCCTATATTGGCCCCCATACCGATCCACTCCAGGAGCTGCACCATGTCCAAGAATTTCGTTTCCGCCGCCGCGCCGCTGACGTTTTCCCTTGAGCGCGTGGCCACGCCCATCGGCTTGATGCTGGTGCTGACCGACGCGCAGCAACGCTTGCGGGCGGTGGACTGGGAAGACTACGAACCGCGCATGCATACATTGCTGCGCCGCCAGTATGGCAAGGGGGCGGTGCGGGTCACGGAAACGGCGCAGGCGTCCCCGGCCAGCCGCCAGTTGCAGGCGTATTTCGACGGCGAGGTCGACGCGATCGACACGTTGCCGGTGGCGCTGGGCGGTACGGATTTCCAGCGGCAGGTGTGGCAGGCGTTGCGCGGCATCGCGCCGGGCGCGACGGTCAGCTACGGCGTGCTGGCCGCCGGCATCGGCCGGGCGTCGGCGGTGCGGGCGGTGGGCATGGCGAACGGGGCCAATCCGGTGGGCATCGTGGTGCCCTGCCACCGGGTGATCGGCGCGGATGCGTCGTTGACAGGGTATGGCGGCGGCCTGGACCGCAAGCGCTGGCTGCTGGCGCACGAAGGGCGCTGGCGCGCGGCCCACGCCGGTAGCAAACGGGTGCGCGCGGCCTGACGGACGGGGTGCGGGGCCGCCAGGCTAATCAGGACTGGCGGGCTAACCTCGGCCGCTTGCCATCACGCCGGCTGGCGTCAGGCGCGGATCCAGCCGCGCGCGATGGGCAGCGCCAGCACTTTGCGATACAGGGTTTGCAGCAGGCCGGTCAATGGCGCGCCGACGAGATTCCAGACGGGAATGGCCACGCCCGCGGCGACGGGCGCCAGGACCAGGCCGCCAGCGATGTCCAGCGGGAAGTGCACGCCCAGGTAGACGCGCGACATGCCCACGATGGCGGCCAGCAGCAGCGTGGCCCAGCCCCAGCCGGCCCAGCGGCGGTCGAAGATCAGGGCAAACGCCAGCGTGGCGATGATGATGGTGTGGTTGCTGGGGAACGAGGCCGTGGCCTTGTGCTGGAAGAAGGCGTGGCCCAGGCCGAGCGTGAAGGGCCGCGGATGCGGCCACAGCGCGCCGAACAGGGCGCTGATGCACAGGGCCGCGCCGATGCTGACCAGAATCTTCAGGGTCAGGCTGCGCTGGGCTTGCCCGCCCCATAGCCACAGCGCCGCCAGCGCGCACGGCAGCAGCAGGATCAGCTTGTTGGCGACCAGCAGGGCGGCGTGGATGCGCCAGACCGGCGTGGCCGGGTCGGCGTTGACCAGCAGAAAAAGGGACTGATTCAGGGGTTCAAGAAAATCCATGACACGTCATCGCGGTGCAATATTTCAATAGCCGCGATGGTAATGGGGTTTCCCGTCAGTCCGCTTACAAATTGCGCCGAAACCCGCGTATTTACGTCTGGATGCGATTTAGTGCATCTGACACGGCGGCGCCCGGCTCACTTGGCAATGCGCTTGCCCTGGGCGTCGATCACGGCCTCGCCGTCTTCCTTGGCGAAGGCGCCCTGCTGCGGCGAGGGCAGGATGTCCAGCACCAATTCCGACGGCCGGCACAGCGCGGCGCCCAGCGGGGTCGACACGAAGGGGCGGTTCAGCAGGATGGGGTGCTGTTCGATGGCATCCAGCAGCGCGTCTTCCGGCAGCGACACGTCGTCCAGGCCCAGCTCCAGGTAGGGCGTGCCCTTTTCACGCAGGGCGTCGCGCACGCTGATGCCGGCGCGCTTGAACAGCGCCTTCAGGGTGGCACGCGACGGCGGCGTTTCCAGGTACAGCACTACGTCGGGCTCGATGCCGGCGTTGCGGATCATGGCCAGGGTGTTGCGCGAGGTGCCGCACTTGGGGTTGTGATAGATGGTGACGTCGGACATGAGAGGCTCCCGCAGGAAAGAATCGACAGGGCCTGGCGGCAGGCCCTGGGGCAAGGCGATGAGCATAGTGCATTCCCGGCCGTGTTTCAGCCGCGCAGCTTGCGGCCCAGGCGGCGCCAGCCGATCACCACGCCCGTCAGGCTCATCGCGACGCCGCCCAGCGACAGGAATACCAGCAGAATGTCCCACAGTGGCCGGTTGGCCAGCAGCCCGGTCCAGTCCCAGCTGTGCAGAAAGGCGAACAGCCAGCGGCTGGCGCGGTTGCTGCGGTCCTGCCGGCCCAGGATCTGGCCGGTATGCGGGTCCAGGTAGACCCAGGTGGCCTGGGGGTTGTCGAACGCCAGGCGCCAGGCGGGCAGCGGTTTTTCGATATGGCCGAGCATCGCGTGCTCGTCGCGGCCGTAGTAGTAGAAGTCGTAGCGGTCCAGTACCTGAACCCCGGTCAGCGTGGCGCCCGGCAGCAGGCGAGCGGCCGCCACGCGCAGGGCCGCCGGGTCCAGCGCGACCGGGCGGGCGTTCGCGGCGGACAGCACGCGGGGCGCGCCCGGCCCGCTGCGCGCCAGCACCAGGTCCTGGCCGTCCACGCGGCTCCAGCGCAGTTCGCGCGGGGCCGCGGGCAGGGCGCCGATCAGCGCGGCGGGCGATGCCGGCGGCGCGTTGGCCGTGGCGGCAAGCGGCAGGGCAGCGGACAGGCTTGCGCGGTTCGCGCTGGCGACGGGGGGCGTGGCGGCTGGGGGACGGTTGGCATAGGCGCTGACCGCCAGTGGCGCCGCGCTGCTGGTGAACACCTTCCATGGGTTCATCGACATCAGCCCGCTGAAGATCCACGTGATGGTGATGACGGCGAACAGCAGGCCGCTCAAGTGATGCCACCGCATCATGTTGTCGCGATACGGCGAGCGGCTGCCGCTGGCGTAGGGCCGCGAGAAGCGCCAGCGCAGGATGCCGACCACCGTGCCGGTCAGCGCGACCGCCACGCCGATGACCGATAGCCACACCACGATGTCGTGCCACCAGGGGTCGAACAGGTTGCCGCGAAACGGATACAGCCAATGGATCCACGCCCCGGCGTAGTTCCACAGGCGTTCGCTGCGGGTGGCGTCCAGCACCACTTCGCCGGTGGCGGACGAAACGTACAGGCGGGTGTGCGCCGGGTCATCCACGTCGACGCGGTGCAGCGGGCGGTGCGGGTCCAGCGCGCCCGAGTGGGTGTACACGTCTTCCTGGACTTCGCCCTGGTAGCGGGCGGCGTAGGCGCCGCCGAACCAGGCCGCCGCGCTGGCCGTGGCCACGGCGGCATCGGCCGGCGGCAAGAGCACGCCGCTGGCGCCGTCCACCACCTTGGGCGCGTGGCCGCGGCCCATGGGTACCAGGTACACCGGCGCGCCGCCGCGCACCGCGGCCAGGCTCAGGCCGGCCATGTCGCTAGCGCCCGCGGCCGCCAGCGCCTGGGCCGGCGTGGCGGTGACGCGGGCCGGGTCCAGCGGCGCCAGGTGGGTCATGCGCTCCTGTGGCGTGAGCTTGGGGTAGCCTACATACATCATCACCACGCCCGAGATGAACCACATGGCGAAGAACAGGCACAGCACGATG
>NZ_LZZT01000021.1 GCF_014170305.1 Achromobacter sp. UMC71 | reverse complement strand
GCAGGCCCGCCAGCCCGTCGGGCAGCAGCGCCACGAGCACGATGATCGCCACGCCCAGCGGCAGGTGCCAGTGGCGCGCATAGTCGCCGAACAGCGCCTGCGACTGGAACAGTTCCTGCAGCAGCACCAGTGCCACGGTGCCCAGCACCGCGCCGCCCAGGCTGCCCAGGCCGCCCAGGATCACCATCAGCAGCACCAGGCCCGATTGTTCCCAGGCCAGCAACTCGGGCGTGACAAAGCCGTCTTTCAGCGCGAACAGAAAGCCGGCCAAGCCCGCCAGCGCGGCGCCGATGACGTAGGCGGTCAGCTTGTAGGGATAGGTCGAATACCCCGCCGCCCGCATGCGTTGTTCGTTGATGCGGATGCCGGCCAGGGCCGCGCCGAATGGCGAGCGCCGCAAGAGCGCCAGGAAGCCCCAGGTCAGCGCCAGGCAGGCCAGCACGAAAAAATAGTAGACCGGCCCCTGGTCCAGGTCGAACGGCAGCCAACCGCCCAGTGCGGCCTGGGGCCGGAAATACAGATAGATGCCGTCGCTGCCGCCGCCGGCCTTGGTGTCGTGGAACACGTAGTAGGCCATCTGCGCGAAGGCCAGCGTCACCATGATGAAGTACACGCCGCGCGTGCGCAGCGCCAGCGCGCCGGTCAACGCGGCATAGGCCGCCGCCGCCAGCAGCGCGGCGGGCAGCAGCCACCACAGGCTGGCCGCTTCCGATGCCGGCGACAGCAGCGCCGCGGCGTAGGCGCCGATGCCGAAGAACGCCGCGTGCCCCAGGCTGACCAGGCCCGCGCCACCCACCAGCAGTTGCAGGCTGAGCGCGAAGATGGCGTAGATCATGATCTTCACGGCCAGCCCCGTGTAGTAGTCGCTGCCGTTCCAGGCAAAGGCCGCCAGCGCCAGCAAGGTCGCCAGGGGCAGGAGTCGGTTCAGGTTCATTGTTTGAACAGCCCTTCGGGCTTGCACAGGAGAATGGCGGCCATCAGCACGTACACCAGCACGCCGGCCGCGGCGGGGAACAGCACCTGGCCGAAGGTTTCCACCACGCCCACCAGCATCGCCGCCAGGAACGCGCCGCGGATCGAACCGATGCCGCCGATCACCACCACCACGAAGCAGATGATCAGCACGCCGTTGCCCATGCCGGGATACACCGACGACACGGGCGCCGCGATGCTGCCCGCCAGCGCGGCCAGCGCCACGCCGGCCGCGAACACCAGGCGGTAGAGCTTGTTGACGTCGATGCCCAGCGAGCCGGTCATTTCGCGGTTGCTGGCGCCAGCGCGCAACATCATGCCCAGCCGCGTGCGCGCGATGACCCAGTACAACAGCAGGGCCACCGCGATCCCTACGCCCGAGATGAACAGCCGGTACACCGGATAGGTCATCACGTCGCCCAGCGCAATGCTGCCTTGCAGCCAGGCGGGCAACGGCACGCCATGCACGTCGTTGCCCACCAGGATGCTGCGCAGCTCTTCGAACACCAGGATCAGGCCGTAGGTCATCAGCACCTGCTGCAGGTGGTTGCGGCGGTACAGGTAGCTGAAGAACGCCGCTTCCAGCAGATAGCCCAGCGCGGCGGCGGCGGCCACGCACACGGCCAGCGTGACGAGAAAGCCGCCGCCCAGCCAGCGATCCACCGCCGGGCCCAGCGCGAACGCCATGTACGCGCCGATCATGTAGAAGCTGCCATGGGCCAGGTTGATGATGCCCATGATGCCGAAGATCAGCGTCAGCCCGCTGGCCACCAGGAATAGCAGCAAGCCGTACTGGAAGGCGTTGAGCGCCTGGATGAGCAGGATGCCGGCGTCCATGGGCGTTCCTAGAGCTTGCAGCCGCGGGCCGGATCGGCCAGCTTGCGCACGGCCACCTCGACCACCTTGTTTTCCAACCCGTCGACGCGCCGCAGATAGATGTCCTGCACCGGGTTGCCCGCGGCCGACAGCGTGAACGCGCCGCGCGGGCTGTCGACCGTGGCGCCGCGCATGGCCTGGCGGAAGTCGGCCTTCTTTGCGAAGTCGCCTTGCACTGCGGTCAGGCCCGACTGCATCAACTGCGCCGCGTCATAACCCTGCACGGCATAAACATCGGGCTGGGCACCGTAGGCCTTGGAATAATCCGCGCGGAACGCGTTGTCGCGTGGCGTGTTCAAGCCGTCGGCGTAGTGCAGCGTGGTGAGCAGGCCTTGCGCCGATGCGCCTTGCGCCTGCAAGGTGCCGTCGGTCAGGAAGCCCGAGCCATACAACGGAATGGTCTTGTCCAGGCCCGCCGCGTGGTAGTCCTGCACGAACTTCACCGCGCCGCCGCCGGCAAAGAAGGTGAACACCATGTCGGGCTTGAGTGCCGCGATCTCGGTCAGCAGCGATTGGAACTCGACGTTGGGGAAGGGCAGGCTCAGTTCCTTGACCACCTTGCCGCCGGCTTGCTCGAAGCCTTCCTTGAAGCCGCCGATGGCTTCGTCGCCGGCCGCGTATTTCCAGGTGATGGTGACGGCGGTCTTGTGGCCGCGCGCCTTGGCTACCGGGCCCATGGCGTAGGCCGGCTGCCAGTTGGTGAACGAGGTGCGGAAGATGCCGGGGCCGCACAGCGGACCGGTGATGGCGTTGGCGCCGGCATTGGTCACGATCAGCGTGGTGTCGGCATCCTTGGCCGCCTTGGCCAGGGCCATCGCCACGCCCGAGTGCACGGTGCCGATCAGCACGTCCACCTGGTCGCGCTTGATCAGGCGGTTGGCGTTTTCGGCGGCCTTGGAGGGATTGGATTCGTCATCCACCTTGAAGTACTCGATCTCGCGCCCGCCGAGCTTGCCGCCTTGTTCGGCCACATACAGCTTGAAGCCGTTCTCGATGGCGTTGCCGAGCGCGGCGAAGGTGCCGCTGTAAGGCAGCATGAAGCCGACTTTGAGCTTGTCGGCGGCCAGGGCGCCGCATGCGGCAAGCATCAGGGCGGCGCTTAGCGCGGCCCGGGTCAGGGCGTGGGTCATGGTGGGTCTCCGTACTTGTTATGGGCTGCCGCAGGGGCGGCCGGGTGGGTCCAGCGCGCCGATGAAACCGGCGATGACCTGGATGACGGTGGCGGGCTGGTCCTTGTGCGGCGAATGCCGGCAGCCGGGAATCTCCAGCAGTTGCGTGTGGGGTGCCGCAAGGCGGATGCCGTGGATCTGCGCCAGCGTGCCGTATTCGTCGTCCACGCCTTGCATGGCCAGCACCGGGCAGGTGATGGCGGACAGGCTGGCCTGGATGTCCCAGGCGGCAAAGGCAGGATCCAGCCAGATGTCGTTCCAGCCCCGGAAGGCTGAATCCACGTCGGCGTGATGGCGCGCCAGGCGCTCGCGCAGGTCGGTGTCCTGGTAGGCCTGCCGCGCCAGCTGGATGCTGGCCAGGCTGCGCGGCTCGACAAAGATATGCGGCGCGGCCACCACCACGCCGGCCACCGCCGACGGATGCAGCGCCGCGTACAGCAGCGCGATCGAGCCGCCGTCACTGTGGCCGAACAGCACCGGCTTGTCCTGCGCGGGGTCGATGCCCAACGCGGCAAACAGCGCGGGCAGGACCTCGGCGGCCTCGCGGTGCATGAAGTCGACGGCGCGTTTTTCGCCGGCGGCCAGCGGCGTCGACTGGCCATAGCCATGGCGCGAATACACCAGCCCGCGGCAGCCGGCGGCCTCGCAGACCTGCCGCGGCCAGTCTTTCCACATCGATACCGAACCCAGCCCTTCGTGCAGGAACACCAGCAGCGGCGCATCCCTGCGCTGCGGCGCGAGCCAGCGGTATTCCAGGCGCAGGTCGCGGCCCAGCGCGTGCAGGGCGGCCCAGCCGGTATCGCCGGCCAGGATGGCGGAGGCGGTGGCGGCGGTCATAGCGCGGCCTGTTCCAGCTGGCGCAGCCGAAAGCGCTGGATCTTGCCGGTGGCGGTCTTGGGCAGCTCGTCGGTGAAATCGATCTGGCGCGGATACTTGAAGGGCGCCAGGTGCTGCTTCACGTAGCGCTGCAATTCGGCGCCGGTTTGCGCGTCGGGCGCAAAGCCCGGCCGCAGCACCACATAGGCCTTGGTCTTGACCAGCCCGTCGTGATCCGGCACGCCGATCACCGCGGCTTCCAGCACGGCTTCGTGCTGCACCAGGATGTTCTCGACTTCGACCGGCGACACATACTGGCCGCTGACCTTGATCATGTCGTCGCTGCGGCCGGCATAAGTGTAGTAGCCGTCGTCGTCGCAGACATACTTGTCGCCGCTTTTCAGCCAGTCGCCCAGGAAGCATTGGCGCGTCTTGTCGCGGTTGTTCCAGTACATCAGCGCGGCGCTGGGGCCCTTGATGTAGAGGTCGCCGATGGCGCCGGCGGCCACGGGCGCGCCGTTGTCGTCGCGCAGCTGCACCTCGTAGCCGGGCACGGGCTTGCCGGTGGTGCCGTAACGCAGCTGGCCGGCCCGGTTCGAGATGAAGATATGCAGCATCTCGGTCGAGCCGATGCCGTCCAGGATTTCACAGCCGAAATGGCGCGAGAAGCGTTCGCCGATGTCGCGCGGCAAGGCCTCGCCGGCCGAGGTGCACACCCGCATGGCGACCTGCGCGCGCGGCGGCAGGTCGGGCGCGGCCAGCATGCTGGCGTACAGCGTGGGTACGCCGTAGAACACGGTCGGGCGGTGGCGTATCAGGCGCAGAAACACGGCCTGGGGGGTCGGGCGTTCGGCCATCAGGACCACGGTGGCGCCGACCGACAGCGGAAACGTCAGGCCGTTGCCCAGGCCGTAGGCGAAGAACAGCTTGGCCGCGGAAAACGCCACGTCGTCTTCGCGGATGCCCAGCACCGGCTTGGCATAGAGCTCGGCCGTATGCCACAGATTGCCATGGGTATGCACCACGCCCTTGGGCTTGCCGGTGGAACCCGACGAGTACAGCCAGAACGCGATTTCATCGGACAGCGTGCGCACCGCGGGCGCCAGGGGCGCGGCGGCCAGCAGGGCGTCAAGGTCGTGGGCGCCGGCCGGCAAAGGTGCCTGGGCTTGCGACACGATCAGGTGTTCGACTTCGCCCGGCGATTGGGTCAGCGCCGTTTGCAGCACTGGCAGCAGGGCGTCCGACACCAGCGCCGCCCGCACCCGGCTGTGGCTCAGGATGTAGGCATAGTCCTCTGCTGTGAGCAGCGTATTCACCGCCACCGGCACCACGCCGGCATGCAGCGCGCCCAGGAACGCGACAGGCCAGTCCACCGTGTCCTGCATCAGCAGCAGCACGCGCTCCTCGCGCCGCAGGCCCAGCTGGCGCAGCGCCCCGGCCATGCGCGCCACGCGTTCGGCCAGTTCGCCGTAGGTCAGCTGGCGGGTGTCGTCGACATAGGCCAGCTTGGCGGCGCGCGGCGCGTTCAGGGCAGCCAGGTGGCTGGCGAAGTTCAGTTCGGCGGGGCAGGTGTTCACGGTTGTCTCCAGATGTCCTGTTGTCCTGGCGGGCGGCGGACCGGATCGCGCCTGTGCGGGCGCTTGGCGGCGATCGCCGGCCACGCGGGCCTGTTGCCGGCCCGGCGTGGCGTGGGGGGTCAGGGGCGCCCGAAATCGATGGCGCCGCCGGGCAGCAGGTACAGGACCAGCGCGCGTCCCTGCGTCACGGTGGGGCGGTGCGCGCTGCCGGGGCCGTAGACCAGCCAGCCGGCGCCATGGCCGTCAAAGCGGGCGCCGGCGCTCAGCGGCATGATCATGTCGACTTCGCCATTGGGGTGAGCGTGGTGGGGGCCGGCCAGGTCGTCCATGTCGACCACGTCGACCGAACAGCCGGCCAGCTCGTCGGCCGGCTTGATGACGCGGCCGTAGCGGATGCCGCCGCCTTCGCGGTTGCACATCCAGCCGTCGGCCACGCCCTGCCTACAGGCCGCGAAGATATCGGCGTACAGCGTGCTGCCGGGGCCGGCGTCGCGGTTCAGGCGCGCTTGCAGGGCGCCGTCCAGCGGCTGCCCCGCCATCAGGCCCGTCAGCTGGCGCATCAGGGCGTGGAATCGTTCAGGCGTGCTCACCGGTCTCCTCCTTTACACTGTCGGCGCTTCAGCGGCGGATGCAGTCCAGTGCTGTTTTGCCGCACCTGACACCCTGTTGAAGCTGTTTGAGGAAAAATAGTGCTTCCATTGATCTGGGTCAAGCACTATAGTGCATAAATCGAGTGTTATCAGGGTATTTGCGGAGTCAGCTACACCATGAATCAAGCGCTAGACGCGGCGCCGTCCGAAGAACCCCAGCGGGAAGTTTTCCTGGTGGCATTGGGCGAACGGGTGCGCCGCCTGCGGGCCATCCGTGGCATGACGCGCAAGGGCCTGTCGCAAGCGACGGGCGTGTCCGAGCGCCACCTGGCCAACCTCGAACACGGGGTCGGCAATGCGTCGATCCTGGTCCTGTTGCAGATCGCCAAGGCCTTCAACTGCGCCCTGGCAGAGCTGGTGGGCGACGTGACCACCGAATCGCCCGACTGGCTGCTGATCCGCGAACTGCTCAGTGGCCGCACCGAATCCGACCTGCAGCGGGCGCGCGAAGCACTGACCCAGCTGTTCGGCGTGGGCGCCGGCGCGCAGCGGCCCAACCGTACCCAGCGCGTGGCGCTGATCGGCCTGCGCGGGGCCGGCAAGTCCACGCTGGGGCAGATGCTGGCCGACGACCTGGGCTACCCCTTCGTCGAGCTGAACCGCGAGATCGAGCGCGTGGCCGGCTGCAGCATCCTGGAGATTCACAATCTCTACGGCCCCAACGCCTACCGCCGCTACGAGCGGCGCGCGCTCGAGGAGGCGGTCCAGATCTATCCGGAAATGGTGCTGGCCACGCCGGGCGGCCTGGTGTCCGAGCCCGCCACGCTGAACCTGTTGCTGGCTCACTGCTATACGGTGTGGCTGCGCGCCACACCCGAAGAGCACATGGGCCGGGTCATGGCGCAGGGCGACTTCCGCCCCATGTCGGGCAATAACGAAGCCATGGCGGACCTCAAGCGCATCCTGGCCGGCCGCGAAGCCTTCTACGCCAAGGCCGACCTGACCTGGGTGACCAGCCACCTGGAGGTGGAAGAAAGCTTCGCCGGCCTGCGGACCCAGGTGCGCAAGGCTTGCGGCCTGCCGCTATAACCACCGCGCGCCGCAAGGCATGCATTGCAGGGCCGCCCTTGGGCGGCCCTGTGCTTTTGGCGGCGCCGCTTTGGCTTGCCCGCGCAAGATGCACTTTTATGCATCTTTTGCTTGACGCTGATTTTCTCTCGCACTAATCTGCATAATAATTCATGTGATGCAGTATTTTTCCTGTCCGGCAGGATGCAAGAGGAGATTCGCGATGAGCAGCACCGCCCCCAAGGTCGATTTCCGCACCGAACCCGCCCAGTACCGTCATTGGCGCCTGACGTTCGACGGCCCGGTCGCCACGCTGGCGATGGATGTCGCGGAAGACGGCGGCCTGCGCCCCGGCTACAAGCTCAAGCTCAATTCCTACGATCTGGGCGTGGACATCGAATTGCACGATGCCTTGCAGCGCATCCGCTTCGAGCATCCGGAAGTGCGCAGCGTGGTCGTCACCAGTATGAAAGACCGCATCTTCTGTTCGGGCGCCAACATCTTCATGCTGGGTCTGTCCTCGCATGCCTGGAAGGTGAACTTCTGCAAGTTCACCAACGAAACCCGCAATGGCATCGAGGATTCCAGCCGCAACGGCGGTCTGAAGTTCATCGCCGCCCTCAACGGCGCCTGCGCCGGCGGCGGCTACGAACTGGCCCTGGCCTGCGACGAAATCCTGCTGATCGACGACCGTTCGTCCTCGGTCGCCTTGCCCGAGGTGCCGTTGCTGGGCGTCCTGCCCGGCACCGGCGGCCTGACCCGCGTCACCGACAAGCGCCGCGTGCGGCATGACCATGCCGACATCTTCTGCACCTTGGTCGAGGGTGTGCGAGGCCAGCGCGCCAAGGATTGGCGCCTGGTCGACGACGTGGTCAAGCCGGCCCAGTTCGAGGCCGCGGTGCGCGCCCGTGCGTTGGCGCTGGCCGAAGGCAGCAGCCGTCCTGCAGGCGAGCAGGGCGTGGCCCTGACGCCTTTGGTGCGCGAGGAAAGCGCTGATGCCTTGTCCTACCGCTACGTCGATGTGCGGTTGGACCGCGAACGGCGCCAGGCCACCTGGACCGTGCGCGCGCCGCAAACCCCCGTGGAATCCGAGCTGCCGGCCATCCTGGACGCGGGTGCCGCCTGGTGGCCGCTGCAGATGGCGCGCGAACTGGACGACGCCATTCTCTACCTGCGCACCAACGAGCTGGACATCGGTACCTGGATTTTCAAGACCCAAGGCGACCCCCAGGCCGTGCTGGCGGCAGACGCCGCCCTGCAGCGCCACGCCGGTCATTGGTTCGTGCGCGAAACCGCCGGCCTGCTGCGCCGCACGCTGGCGCGGCTGGACGTGACCTCGCGCAGCCTGTTCGCGCTGATCGAGCCGGGTTCGTGCTTTGCCGGCACCTTGCTGGAACTGGCCCTGGCCGCCGACCGCAGCTACATGCTGGACAGCGAGGACGACGGCCAGGCCGGCGCCCGCCTGATCGTGGGCGAGGCCAACTTCGGCGCCTACCCGATGGTCAACGGCCAGAGCCGCCTGCAACGGCGCTTTTACGAGGAAACCGCGCCCCTGGAAGCCGTGCGCGCCCGCGCCGGCCAGCCGCTGGCGGCGCGCGATGCGCTGGCGCTGGGCTTGGTGACCTTCGCGCCCGACAGCATCGACTGGGACGACGAGGTCCGCATGATGCTCGAAGAGCGCCGCGCCCTGTCGCCCGACGCGCTGACCGGACTGGAAGCCAATCTGCGCTTTGGCGGCCGCGAAACCATGGAAACGCGCATCTTCGGCCGGCTGACCGCCTGGCAGAACTGGATCTTCAACCGGCCCAACGCGGCCGGCGAGAAGGGCGCGCTGAAGCTGTACGGCAAAGGCGAACAGGCCGCGTTCGACTGGAACCGCGTCTGAGCGGCCCGCTATCAAAAAACCAGGAGCAGAGACAAATGTCAGGCATCAACTACAGCGATAAGATCCCCAACAACGTCAACCTGTCCGGCGACCGCACGCTGCAACGCGCGCTGGAACATTGGCAGCCCAACTATCTGCAATGGTGGCAGGACATGGGGCCGGACGGCTCGCACGGTTTCGACGTGTACCTGCGCACCGCGGTCAGCGTCGAACCCGACGGCTGGGCCCACTTCAATCACGTGCGCATGCCCGATTACCGCTGGGGCATCTTCCTGGCGCCGCAGGACGGTCAGCGCAAGATCCATTTCGGCGAGAACATCGGCCGCGACGTGTGGCAGGACGTGCCCGGCGAACACCGCGCCAACCTGCGCCGCATCATCGTCACGCAAGGTGACACCGAGCCCGCGTCGATCGAGCAGCAGCGCCACCTGGGCCTGACCGCGCCGTCGCAGTACGACCTGCGCAACCTGTTCCAGATCAACGTCGAGGAAGGCCGTCACCTGTGGGCCATGGTGTATCTGCTGCACCGCTACTTCGGGCGCGATGGCCGCGAAGAGGCCGACGCGCTGTTGCAGCGCACCTCAGGCGATTCGGATAATCCGCGCATCCTGGGCGCTTTCAACGAGAAGACGCCGGACTGGCTGGCGTTCTACATGTTCACCTACTTCACCGACCGCGACGGCAAGTTCCAGCTGTGCGCGCTGGCCGAATCCAGCTTCGATCCGCTGGCCCGCACCACCAAGTTCATGCTGACCGAAGAGGCGCACCACATGTTTGTGGGCGAATCCGGCATCTCGCGCGTCATCCAGCGCACCTGCGAGGTGATGAACCAGTTGAAGACCGACGATCCGGCCAGCGTGCGCGCCGCTGGCGTGATCGACCTGCCCACCATCCAGCGCTACCTGAACTTCCACTACAGCGTCACGATCGATCTGTTCGGCGCCGATCAGTCGTCCAATGCCGCCATCTTCTACGGCTCGGGCCTGAAGGGCCGCTACGAGGAAAGCAAGCGCACCGACGACCACCAGCTCAAGAACGACACCTATCGCGTGCTGACGGTCAACGACGGCAAGCTTGGCGAAGCCGAGGTACCGATGCTCAATGCCCTGAACGAAGTGCTGCGCGACGACTTCATCCGCGATTCCGTTGCGGGCATCGGCCGCTGGAACAAGGTGATTGAAAAGAGCGGTATCGCCTTTCGCCTGCAGGTGCCGCACAAGGCCTTCAACCGCCAGATCGGCACGCTGGCCGGCATCCGCATGTCGCCGCAAGGCGAGGTGCTGTCCGAAGCGCAGTGGCAGGCCCACCGGCATCAATGGCTGCCGACCCCCGAAGACCGCGAATTCGTCGCCTCATTGATGGGTCGTGTCACCGAGCCCGGCAAGTTCGCCAACTGGATCGCGCCGCCGGTCATGGGGGTCAACCGCCAGCCCGTGAACTTCGAGTACGTACGTTTCAACTAAGGCCTCGTGGCGGCGCTGCGCGCCGCCACGCCGCGCATTCGGATGACCGCGATGAACGCCGCCCTGCCCGTAGACGTCCTGAAGCAGCATCTCATCGATCCCGAGATCTGCATCCGCTGCAACACCTGCGAAGAAACCTGTCCGGTCGACGCGATCACGCACGACAGCAACAACTACGTGGTCGATCCCGATATCTGCAACGGCTGCATGGCCTGTGTGCCGCCGTGCCCGACGGGCTCGATCGATAACTGGCGGCTGGTGGTGCGCGCCGACGCCTACACCCTGGCGGACCAGCTAGGCTGGGATGAGTTGCCGCGCGAACAGGCCTTGCCCGAGATGGCGTCCGTTGCGCCCGGCGCGGCGGCCGATTCCGCCACCGAGTCAGCCGCCGCCGCCGTGGTCCCCGCCACCCCCGGCGCCAGCGTGCCGCCCTGGTCGGCCGCGCATCCCTACGTCAATCTTTACACCCACAAGACGCCGGTGACGGCCACCGTGGTCGGCAACTACCGCGTCACTGGCGCGGATACCGACAGCGACATCCACCATATCGTGCTGGACTTCGGCGATCTGCCGTTTCCGGTGCTCGAAGGCCAGTCCATCGGTATCCTGCCGCCCGGCGCCGACGCCCAGGGCCGCCCGCATCATGCGCGCCAGTATTCGCTGGCCAGCCCGCGCGACGGCGAGCGGGCGGGCTACAACAACCTGTCGCTGACCGTCAAACGCGTGACCGAGGATCACCTGGGCCAGCCGGCGCAGGGCGTCTGCTCGAACTATCTGTGCGACCTGGCCAAGAACGACACCGTGCAGGTGATCGGGCCGTTCGGCCACACATTCCTGATGCCCAATCATCCCCGCGCCAATCTGGTCATGATCTGCACGGGTACGGGGTCGGCGCCGATGCGCGCGATGACCGAGCGCTGCCGGCGCCGCATCGATAGCGGCGAGAACGGCCGGCTGATGCTGTTCTTTGGCGCGCGCACTGAACGCGAGCTGCCGTACTTCGGCCCGCTGATGAAGCTGCCGCGGGATTTCATCGACATCAACCTGGCGCTCTCGCGGGAAGCGGGCCTGCCCAAGCGCTATGTGCAGGACCTGATCCGCGAACGCGCCGCCGACGTGCGCGCACTGCTGGCAGACCGCAACACCTGCATCTACGTGTGCGGGCTGAAGGGCATGGAAGTCGGCGTGCTGGACGCGCTGCGCGACGTGACGATGCAATCGGGGCAGGATTGGACTATCCTGCATGAAGTGTTGCGCCGCGAGGGGCGGCTGCACTTCGAAACCTACTGACGTCGAGATCCATCGACTCGGAACGGGCGCCAAGGCGTGGTAGCCCGGCGGCAGGACCAACACGACGTTGCAAACGCGGCGTGGCCTGCTCGGCGCGCCTTGGCGTGCCGATTGCACCGCGAGGGGAAGTCCATCAATGAAGTTCGCTGATTTCAAGGACGGCATGCTGATCAAGGCCGGTCCCGTCACCATCACCGAAGGCGAGATTCTCGAGTTTGCCCGCAAATTCGACCCCCAGTGGTTCCACACAGACGTCAAGCGCGCCGAGGAAGGCCGTTGGGGCGGCCTCATTGCCAGCGGCTGGCACACCTGCGCGCTGGCCATGCGCATGGCGGTGGACGCGGCGCTGCACGATTCCGAATCCTTCGGCTCGCCCGGCCTGGGCGAAGTGCGCTGGCGCACCCCCGTGCGGCCGGGCGACCAGCTGCGCCTGGAAGCGCGCGTGCAAGGCGTGCGCACATCGTCCTCGCGCCCCGACCTGGGCATCATCACCTGGGCCTGGACCGTGCTGAACCAGCACGACGAAGGCGTGCTTGAGCTGGACGCCACCAGCTTGTTTGATTTGTCGGGCGATTAGCGCGTGCGAGCGGCGCCGGGCTTTCACCCATGCGCATCCGGTGAAGCCGAGACGCCATGTCGCAGTTTGCTTGCCGAGGAAACTGCAAGCCCCTAACATGACCCCTGTCGTGGGCGAATTGCGTCCATTGATCCCGAAAGCCCGCTCAGGAAACTGAGCGGGCTTTTTGCTTGGGGCCGATGCATCCGGCATCGCCCCAGCATGTGTCGCCCACCCGCATTGTGCGGGTGGGTTTTTTTTATACAGCGGCACTGCCGCGTCCTGTCTTCAAGGGCCCCTCATGCAAATCCTCAAACCCATCAAGGTTGGCCAGGCGCCGAACGACCAGACCGGCGATACCTTGCGCGATGCGATGGTCGTCGTGAACGAGAACTTCACCAAGACCCGTAGCGGCGTGGATGCCGTGGAAGTCGCGGCGGCCGCCGCGCAGCGCAAGGCCGATGCCGCCATTCCGGCTGCCGAAAAGGGCGCGGCGGGCGGCGTGACGCCGCTGGATGCCTCGGGCAAGGTGCCCGCGGCGCATCTGCCCGAACCGGCCATTCCGCTGGCGCAAAAGGCGGCCCCCGGCGGCGTGGCCCCGCTGGACGAAGGCAGCCGGGTTCCCGTGGACTTCCTGCCCGTGGTCGAGCCAGCCGTGCCGCTGGCCCAGAAAGGCCAGCCGGGTGGCGTTGCCACCCTGGCCGCGGACGGCAAGATTGCGCCGGCGCAATTGCCCGATTTGATCCCCGCCGCTGAGAAGGCGCAGCCGAACGGGGTGGCAACGTTGGCTGCGGACGGCCGGATTGTCGCGGGTCAACTGCCCGCGTTGATTCCCGCCGCGGACAAGGGCCGTCCCGGTGGCGTGCCGACGCTGGACGCCGACGGTCGCGTGCCAGCGGCACAGCTGCCTGCCGTGCAGGATGCCGTGCCACTGGCTCAGAAAGGCCAGCCCGGCGGCGTGGCGACATTGGGCGCCGAAGGGAAAGTGCCATTCGCACAACTGCCGCCGATCGACAGCATTCCGCTGGGCTTCGTGTCCTGGTGGCCGAGCCGTGCGGCGATTCCCGCCGGCTGGGCGCCGCTGGATGGGCAGACGATCAGCCGGGCCACGTACCCGGATATGTGGGCCAGCGTGCAAGCAGGCAATTTCCCGCTGGTGCCTGAAGCGACGTGGCAAAGCGACGCGACGGCGCGGGCCAGTTATACGACGGGGGATGGTTCGACCACGCTGCGCGTGCCGGATCTGAACGGGAAGTCGTCCGGTACGTTGGGTGCGGTGATGTTGCGGGGTGACGGACTGTTGTCGGCCGGTACGGCGGCCGTGATTCAGCGTGACGCTACCCAGCGAGTGGTGGGAACGGTGGCGCTGTCCTATGGCACGACACAGTATGCCGGCTCGGGCGCCTTTTACTCAGAGGAAGGGGCGGCGGGCGGGTCAACCTCCTACCCTTACAACAATCCCAATATGTGGTTGAAGTTCGATAACGCGCGCGAGGCGCGTACTGCCACGGAAACGCGCCCGCTGAACGCCACCGGCTGCTGGGTGGTGAAACTCTTTGGCGTGATCATCAACCCCGGCTCGGCGGATGCCGCGCAACTGGCTAGCGATTATGCGGAACTGAATGCGCAGTTGCAGTCGCTGAAGGGCGCCTTGGGATTCACCATCTTGTACCCGGGCGGTGGCAATGCGGCGGCGCCCGGCGTTGTCGCCATCAATAGCCAATATGTCCTGGCCAATCCGTTCCCGGGCCATCATCTGATTCTGGAGCCCGAAGTGCTTTACAACGGCGAATGGGGCAATCCGGGCTGGTGGGATGGCGATGCCAACATGTCAGGCGTGCGTGTGGGCATGCGCGGCGACCTGATCGTCGTGTCGACCGCTCGCAATGCCTTGGGGATCGGCTATGGCTTGGGGGGCGGCGTCTTTCCGTATACGGGCAACATCGGGCTCGGCGTCGCGGGATTGCCGGCCCGGATCAAAGTCTGGAAAATGATGGGGGCTGCCGCCTGATGCTATGTCGGCGCAGCTACGGCCGCCGCATTGCCTTCAGAATATTCACCCCATCCGGCCCGGCCGCCGTCTCCCACTGCTTCACCGAATCCGCCGCGGCATCCTTCAACGCCTTTCTCACCGGCATCGGCACCGCCGTATCGATCGTCACGCCGTTCTTGCGCATGTTGGCGTAGTTCTGCTGCAGCCGGCCTTCGATGCGCTTCCATTGCTCGGCCTCGGTCTGGGTGGCGGCCTGGTCGATCGCCTTGCGGGACTTGGCGTCCAGCGCCTGGTAGGCCTGCAGGTTCATCGTGGCCACCGACACCGGCATGGCGTAGTTGATCTCGGCAAAGCGCGGCAGGTGTTCCCACAGCTTGCGGCCCGCGCCGCCGTCGCCCGACGACAGCACGGCATTGACCTCGCCCGAGGCGATGCGCGGCATGGCGTCGGCGAACGAAATGTTCTGCGCGCGGGCGCCGGCCTTCTGCATCACGTCCTGCGAGGTGGCGTCGTAGGTGCGGATGCTCAGCGTCTTGAGCGCCGCGACGCTGTCCACCTTGTCCTTGGACCAGATGCCCGAGGCGGGCCAGGGCGTGGTGTAGAGCAGCTTCTGGCCATGCGCGGCCAGCAGCTTTTCGTAGGCGGGGCGGGCGGACTTGTTCAGCGCGCGCGCCTTGGCCAGCGAGTCGGCCAGGAACGGCAGCGACGAGACGCCGAACAGCGGGTACTTGGAAGCCAACGCGCCGGCGAAGGCATCACCGGCATCGACCTTACGCGCCTGCACGGCATCGATCATGTCGCCCGACTTGATGCCGCGTGCCGCGTCGAAGCTTGTGTCGATGATCACCTGGCCGCGGCTCTTGGCGCGCACCAGATCGGCAAAGGTGGACACGCCTTGCCCGGGCATCGAGGTGGCCGGGTACTCGGTGGTCATGGTGAGGGTGGTGACGGCGAATGCGCCGTGGCTGGCAACGGCGATGACGATGCCCGCCCACAGGCGGATAGAGGAACTGCCCAACATGCGCGACTCCTGGTCGTGACGAAAAATCCGGGGTCGGGCAGGCGGATGTAGCGGGCCAGCACCAGGCCAATGCCGCAGAGCGTACGGCAAGGGCCAGGCCTCGGCTAGTTCCTGATAACCCTAGGTTTCTGGAACGTCAGGCTGGCGCTCAGTCCATATATATGTGCGCGGATCACTGTTCGATGACCCCAGGCTCACGCCCGCCCGGCCACTGGCAGGCAAAAAAAACGCCCCTCGAAAGGGGCGCCCAATCTTCGCCTCGCCGGCGAACCGCGCGTCGGGAGCAGAGCCGGGCTCCGTCCGCGCGGCGTACTGCACATCAAATCAATAGAACGCCTGGATGCCCGTCTGCGCGCGGCCCAGGATCAGGGCGTGCACGTCGTGGGTGCCTTCGTAGGTGTTGACCACTTCCAGGTTCACCAGGTGGCGGGCCACGCCGAACTCGTCGGAGATGCCGTTGCCGCCCAGCA
The DNA here is from genome assembly GCF_014170305.1 of Achromobacter sp. UMC71. Lineage (GTDB taxonomy): Bacteria > Pseudomonadota > Gammaproteobacteria > Burkholderiales > Burkholderiaceae_B > Achromobacter. The sequence goes on along the minus strand of NZ_LZZT01000021.1, from coordinate 9,820 downwards.
TGTCGCGGGCCAGGCGGGCGATGTCCAGCGCCTTGCCGCAGGAATTGCGCTTCATGATGGAGGTGATCTCGACGGCGGCGGTGCCTTCGTCCTTCATGCGGCCCAGGCGCAGGCAGCCTTGCAGGGCCAGCGTGATTTCGGTCTGCATGTCGGCCAGCTTCTTCTGGATCAGCTGGTTGGCGGCCAGGGGGCGGCCAAACTGCTTGCGGTCCAGCGTGTACTGGCGGGCGGTGTGCCAGCAGGCTTCGGCGGCGCCGATGGCGCCCCAGGCAATGCCGTAGCGAGCGGAGTTCAGGCAGGTGAACGGACCCTTCAGGCCGGACACGCCGGGCATCATCTGGTCGGCGGACACTTCCACTTCGTCCATGACGATTTCGCCGGTGATCGAGGCGCGCAGGCCGACCTTGCCGTGGATGGCGGGGGCGCTCAGGCCCTTGGTGCCCTTGTCCAGGATGAAGCCGCGGATCTTGCCGTCGAATTCACCGCCCACGCACTTGGCCCACACCACGAACACGTCGGCGATGGGCGAGTTGGTGATCCACATCTTGTTGCCGGACAGCTTGTAGCCGTCGGCCGTCTTGACGGCGCGCGTTTCCATGCCGCCGGGGTCCGAGCCGTGGTTCGGTTCGGTCAGGCCGAAGCAGCCGATCCATTCGCCGCGGGCCAGCTTGGGCAGGTACTTCTGCTTTTGCGCTTCGCTGCCGAATTCGTTGATGGGCACCATCACCAGCGACGACTGCACGCTCATCATCGAGCGGTAGCCGGAGTCGATGCGTTCGACTTCGCGGGCGATCAGGCCGTAGCTGACGTAGTTCAGGCCGGCGCCGCCGTATTCGGCGGGGATGGTGGCGCCCAAGAGGCCCAGCTCACCCATTTCGGAGAAGATTTCCGGGTCGGTCTTTTCGTTGCGGAAGGCGTTCAGCACGCGCGGGGCCAGCTTGTCCTGCGAATAGGCGTGGGCGGCATCGCGCACCATGCGTTCTTCTTCGGTGAGCTGCTGGTCCAGCAACAGGGGATCTTGCCAATGGAAAGAGGGATTCGAGGACATGCTGGGTCTCCGCTATGGATTTCCGGTTTCGGAATCAGGAAAGTTTAAACCTAAAATAATTCGGGCGGCAAGCCGGGATTTGCGCGACGCGCGCTTGCGCGCCGCGGGACGGCCTGCCGCGGCGTCTGGGATCAGTGCTGGGTCTTGAGCGCGGCGTCGCGGATCTTGTCCAGCGTGGTGGACGGCGTGATGGTCTGCGGGTCGATGAAGCAGTGCAGGATCGCCGGTTTGCCGCTGGCCAGGGCGCGTTCAAAGGCCGGGCCGAACTGCTCGGTGGTCTCGACGCGTTCGCCGTGGCCGCCAAAGGCGCGGGCGTAGTCGGCGAAGTCCGGGTTCTTCAGCTCGGTCGCGGAAATGCGGCCGGGGTAGTGCTTTTCCTGGTGCATGCGGATGGTGCCGTACATGCCGTTGTCGATCAGCACCACGACGATGGGCAGGTCGTACTGCACGGCGGTGGCGAATTCCTGGCCGTGCATCAGGAAGCAGCCGTCGCCGGCAAAGCAGACCACGGTTTTGTCGGGCCAGACGCGCTTGGCGCCCACGGCCGCCGGCAAGCCGTAACCCATCGAGCCTGACGTCGGCGCCAGTTGCGTGCCGTAGCGGTTGAAGCGATGGAAGCGGTGCAGCCAGGTGGCGTAGTTGCCGGCGCCGTTGGTCATGATGGCGTCGGCCGGCAGGGTCTTTTCCAGGTAGGCCATGACCTGACCCAGTTGCAGCGCGCCCGGCGTGGTGATGGCGGCGGGATCGCTCCATTTCAGGTACGACTCGCGCATCGCCTGCGTGCCTTCGGCCCACACCGGCTTGGCGGGCGCCTTCAGACCGGCCAGCGCGGCGGCGAACGAGGCCGGCGACGTGTTGATGCCCAGTGTGGGGCGGTAGACGCGGGCCAGTTCGCCGGCGTCCGGGTGCACGTGCACGAGCTTCTGCTTGGGCACGGGAATATCGAACAGGGTATAGGCCTGACTGGGGTTTTCCGACATGCGGCCGCCCACCAGCAGCACCAGGTCGGCATCGGCCACGCGCTTCTGCAGCGCCGGGTTGATGCCCAGGCCGACGTCGCCGATGAAGCAGGGGTGGTCGGCCGGGAACAGCATCTGGCGGCGGAACGAGACCGCCGTGGGCAGCGCGTGGCGCTGCGCGAAATCGGCGAACTGCTGCACCGCGCGGGCGTCCCAGCGGGTGCCGCCGAGGATGGCGACGGGGTTGCGGGCCTGCGCCAGCAATTGCTCCAGGTCGGCCAGCTGGCCGGCCGTGGGCGCGGCGTCGATGACTTCGTAGTGCGGGGCGTCGGCCACCTGGGCGGCTTCGACCAGCATGTCTTCGGGCAGGGCGATCACGACGGGGCCCGGACGGCCCGACGTGGCGATATGGAAGGCGCGCGAGATCAGCTCGGGAATGCGTTCGACCTGGTCGATTTCGGTGACCCACTTGGCCTGTGTGCCGAAGACGGCGCGGTAGTCCATTTCCTGGAAGGCTTCGCGCTCGCGCATGCCGCGTTCGATCTGGCCCACGAACAGGATCATCGGAGTGGAGTCCTGCTTGGCGATGTGCACGCCGGCCAGCGCGTTGGACGCGCCCGGGCCGCGGGTCACCATGCAGATGCCGGGTTCGCCGGTCAGCTTGCCGTGGGCGTCGGCCATCATGGCCGCGCCGCCTTCCTGGCGGCAGACCGTGACTTTGATGTCGGCGTCGTGCAGACCGTCCAGCACCGCCAGGTAGCTCTCGCCGGGAACGCAGAAAACGTGTTTGACGCCCTGGGCGACCAGCTGGTCTACCAGGATGTGGCCGCCGAGGCGGGATGCTTGCTGGGACATGGTGGGGGGACGTGGTGAGCCGAGGTTAGGACACCCGAGCATAATGTTCCTTGATCGCACAAGGCAATTGATAAAATTGCACAATGTAGTGACCCTCCGGCACGACCCCCGATGCTGCGCCGCGTCAAGCGGGCCGCGGGTTTTCCCGGGTTTTCACCGGTACTTTCCAGGCGGTTCCCGCTCCATGAGAAACGGCATTCCCAATCTGACCGCCCTGCAGGCGTTCGAGGCATCGGCCCGCCTGGGCAGTTTTTCGCGGGCGGCCGAAGAGCTGTCGCTGACCCATAGCGCCGTGTACCGCCAGGTGGCCAGCCTGGAGGCGCGGCTGGGCGTGCAGTTGTTCACCCGGGTCAGGCGGCGCATCGTGCTCACCGATCACGGCGCCGAATACGCGGGACGCATCCGCCATCACCTGGACCAGATCGAAAAAGACACCTTCGGCCTGGTCAGCCGCACCGGCATGGGCCGCAGCATCCATATCGCCGTGGTGCCCACGCTGGCCACCACCTGGCTGATCCCGCGGCTGGCCGATTTTCAGCGCGAGCAGCCGGACATCACCGTCAGCCTGTCGGTGCGCACCTTGCCATTCCAGTTCAAGGACCAACCGTTCGACGGCGCGCTGTACCACGGCGACACCCTGTGGCCGGGCACCCAGGGCGTGCTGCTGTTTCCCGAGCGCGAGCTGGTGCCGGTGTGCGCCCCGGCGCTGGCGGCGCGGGTGACCGAGGCCGGCGCCAGCGCCCTGGCGGGCATGACCCACCTGCATCTCAGCTCGCGCCCCGACGCCTGGCGCCAGTGGTACGGCGCCCACAACTACCTGTACGGCCCCCAGGCGGCCGGCGGGCCGCGCTACGAGCTTTTCACCATGGTGATGGCCGCGGTGCAGGCGGGCCTGGGCGTTGGCCTGATGCCGCGCTTCCTGGCGCAACCCGCGCTGGACCAGGGCACGCTGGCCATGCCGGTGCCGCAGGCGCTCACGGTCAGCCAGGGCTACTACTTCGGCTATCCGCAACGCAGCGAACGGTCCGACGCCCTGAAGCTGTTCGAGGCCTGGCTGAAGTCGGCGGCCGCGGCGGTAGCCGGCCGTTGAGGCCGCCGTAGAATGTCGCCAATCCCCGCTGCTCCGCGCCTGATACCGGTCCGGCGCCGTCTCTCGCGTTCTTGCGCCCGTTTTCCTTTGCCCTAGCCATGTCAGAACCCCGTCCATCGCTCGCTTCGCAGCCCGACATCGACGCCTTCATCGACGCCGTCTGGCTGGAAGACGGCCTGTCGGCCAACACGCTGGCGGCGTATCGCCGCGACCTGACGGGGTTCGCGCGCTGGCTGGAAGACCCCGAGGCCTATGCCCGCGAAATGGCCGACCGCTACGGCGACGCGGCCTCGGCCCCCGCGCTGCCGGCGGGCCCGGCCAAAGCGCTGGCCGAGGCGGACAAGGGCGACATCGAAGCCTGGTTCGCCTTCCGCCACGAGGAAACCCGCGCCACCACCGCCAACCGGCGCCTGGCCGCGCTGCGGCGCTTTTACGCGTGGGCCCTGCGCGAGCACCGCGCGCCGCGCGATCCCTGTCTGACGCTGGTGGCCGCCAAGCAGCCGCCGCGCCTGCCCAAGACGCTGTCCGAGCAGCAGGTGGACGCGCTACTGCGCGCGCCCGACCTGGGCCAGCCGCGCGGCCTGCGCGACCGCGCCATGCTGGAAACGCTGTATGCCACCGGCCTGCGGGTGTCCGAACTGGTGGGCGTGCGGGCGCTGGACGTCAGCTTGAACGAAGGCGTGGTGCGCGTGGTGCTGGGCAAGGGCGGCAAGGACCGCCTGGTGCCGCTGGGCGCCGAGGCGGCGCACTGGATCGACCAATACCTGAAGACCGCGCGGCCCGAACTGGCGGCTGGGCGCGTCAGCGACGCGCTGTTCCTGACCGGCCGCGCCGAAGCCATGTCGCGCCAGGCGTTCTGGCAGTTGGTCAAGAAATACGCGCTGCTGGCCGGCGTGCATGCCCCCCTGTCGCCGCACGTGCTGCGCCACGCCTTTGCCACGCACCTCTTGAACCACGGCGCTGACCTGCGCGTGGTGCAGATGCTGCTGGGCCACGCCGACATTTCCACCACGCAGATCTATACCCACGTGGCGCGCGAACGCCTGAAGGCGCTGCACGCCACGCATCATCCGCGCGGCTGACGGCGGGTTGCCCGCGGCCACCCGCCTGCCTACACTTTTGCCTATTTCGCGCTTTCTACCCGTTTTCCCATGAGCAAAGCCCGCCACGTCTCCGAAACGCCCGCCACCCAGTTCCTCAAGCAGCACAAGGTGGCGTACACCGAGCACACTTACGAATACGTCGATCACGGCGGCGCCGGCGAGGCCGCGCGCCAACTGGGCCTGGATCCGCACGCGGTGGTCAAGACGCTGGTGATGGAAGACGAATCGGCCAAGCCGCTGATCGTGGTGATGCATGGCGATCGCGAAGTCTCCACCAAGAACCTGGCGCGCCAGGCCGGCCTGAAAAAGGTCGAGCCCTGCAAGCCCGAGGTCGCGCAGCGCCATTCGGGTTACCAGGTGGGCGGCACATCCCCGTTTGGCACGCGCAAGAAGATGCCGGTGTGGGTCGAGGCCGAGGTGCTGCAATACCCGGTTGTCTACATCAACGGCGGGCGCCGCGGCTACCTGATCGGCATCGATCCGAACGCGCTGGTCAGCCTGCTGGGCGCCAAACCGGTCAGCGTGGCGCTGGAATAGCCGGCAAGTCTGCGCAGGTGGGGCGATGACCGCGCGCCGGTCAAGTTGGCGCGTGGTATCCCGCTACCACCCTTGCGCGTGATGGCGGGGGCACAATGGTCCTAGAACATCAAGAACCGGCCGCCCGGTCCCGGGCGCTTGAACCGGCCCAGCCCCCCATCCCCTGGAGACAAACATGAGCAAGAGACTATTGATGCTGGTCGGCGACTACGCCGAAGACTACGAAACCATGGTGCCGTTCCAGACGCTGCTGGCCGTGGGCCACACGGTGCACGCGGTCTGCCCGGGCAAGAAGTCCGGCGAAAGCATCGCCACCGCCATCCATGACTTCGAAGGCGCGCAAACCTACAGCGAAAAGCGCGGCCACAATTTTGCGCTGAACTACGACTTCGATCGCGTCGAAGCCGGCTCCTACGACGGCCTGGTGATTCCTGGCGGCCGCGCGCCGGAATACCTGCGTCTGAATGAAAAGGTGCTGGATATCGTCCGCGCCTTCGATCAGGCCAAAAAGCCCATCGCCGCGGTGTGCCACGGCGCGCAGTTGCTAGCCGCGGCGGGCATTCTGAAGGGCCGCACCTGCTCGGCGTACCCGGCATGCGCGCCTGAAGTGCGCCTGGCCGGCGGCACCTACGCCGAAATCGGCATCGACCAGGCGTACACCGACGGTCATCTGGTCACCGCGCCGGCCTGGCCCGCGCATCCGGCGTGGCTGTCGCAATTCCTCGCCGTGCTGGGCACCAAGATCACGCACTGAGCGGCCGGTCATGAAAAAACGCCTGCCTCGCGGCAGGCGTTTTTTCGTGGATGCCGGCTTGGCGCGGTTGCGCGGCGCCGGTCATGGACGCCTTGCGTCATGCAGGCATGGGACGAGGCGTCGGGCGCTGATACCGCGCGCCGTCAGCAGGCCCGCTACGCGAAGTCCAGCACGATGCGGCCTTCGATCTGGCCGCGGCGCATGCGGTCAAACACGCTGTTGATGTTCTCCAGCCTCTCGGTGGCCACGGTGGCGTGCACCTTGCCTTCTTCGGCAAACTGCAGCGATTCCTGCAAGTCCAGGCGCGAGCCCACGATCGAGCCGCGTACCGTGACGCCATTGAGCACCATGTCGAAGATCGACAGCGGGAAGTCGCCGGGCGGCAAGCCGTTCAGCGCCACCGTGCCGCCGCGGCGCACCATGCCCAATGCCTGCTCGAAGGCCTTGGGCGACACCGCGGTGATCAAGGCGCCGTGAGCGCCGCCGATCTCTTTCTTCAGGTACGCCGCCGGATCCGTGGTCTTGGCGTTGACGGTGACCTCGGCTCCCAGCCGTTTGGCAAAGGCCAGCTTGTCGTCGTCGATATCCACCGCGGCGACGTTCAGCCCCATGGCGCGCGCATATTGCACCGCCATGTGGCCCAGCCCGCCGATGCCCGAGATCACCACCCAGTTGCCGGGGCGGGTATCCGTCATCTTCAGGCCCTTGTAGACCGTGACGCCCGCGCACAGCACCGGGGCGATGTCCACGAAGCCCACGTTCTTGGGCAACAGCCCCACATAGTCGGCCGCCGCCAGCGCGTATTCGGCAAAGCCGCCGTTGACGGAGTAGCCCGCGTTTTGCTGCTGTTCACACAAGGTTTCCCAGCCGCCCAGGCAGTGCTCGCAGTGACCGCAAGCCGAATACAGCCAGGGAATGCCGACCCGGTCGCCTTCCTTTACATGGGTGACGCCGTCGCCCACGGCCACCACATGGCCCACGCCTTCGTGGCCGGGAATGAAGGGCGGATTGGGTTTCACGGGCCAATCGCCTTCCACGGCGTGCAGGTCCGTGTGGCAGACGCCGCAGGCTTCAATCTTTACCAGGAGTTCGCCGGCCCGGGGGCGCGGCACCGCGACTTCTTCGATTTGCAGGGGTTTGCCGAATGCACGTGCAACTGCGGCCTTCATCGTTTTTTCCATCACTACCTCCGAAGTCAGATCAGTTTCACCATGCTCGGATGGGCACGCGTCCGAGACCTTGATTTATATCAATCGTGCTCGGATGGGGGGCGGCGAGACACGAGTGGTTTCAGAATGGCCGGGCTGCCGCGCGGCCCACAGGGTCAGTCCCCGCGAACGCGCGGCCCTGTGACGGCCATGGAGATGATTACAGGGCGGCCCCGTATTGCGGCCTTCGCGCTGCTCGTCGTAAAGTGGCCCGCAGCCGACGTCCCCGCCCAAGGAGCGCCCATGTGTGAAATCTTCATCCGCGCGAGCGAACAGTCCTACGCGCCCGAAACCCGGTCCCTGCGCCTGCACGGCGCCGCCACCAGCCTGCGGCTGGAACAGCTGTTCTGGCAGGTGCTGGAAGAAATCGCGGCCCGCGACAGCATGCGTGTGACGCAACTGATCGAACGCCTGTACGACGAGCTGGTCGAGTATCGCGGCGAGGCGGCCAATTTCACGTCGTTCCTGCGCGTGTGCTGCCTGCGCTACCAGCTATTGCAGGCCGAAGGCCGCATTCCCACCGATACCGCCGTGCCCATCAGCGCGCTCAACGCCAAGGCCGTGCTCGAAGGCCTGCCGGCCTCGCTGTACGACCCCCAGCCCCTGCGCCAGAAGCGGCCGGTCGCGGCGTAACGCCCACGTGCAGGCGAAAAAAAGCCCGATCCTGGATCGGGCTTTTTTGTGGGCGCGCGGCGCCGGGAATCAACCGCCGGGCTGGGCCGAGGCCATGGCCACTTCGCTTTGCACGATGCGGCGGATACGCACGGCGTCGCCGATGCGCGAGAGCTTGCCTTGCGAATCCAGCAGCACGATCGCCAGGTCGCGGCCATTGATGCGGGCCAGCATGACCAGGCATTCGCCGGCTTCGTTGATGTAGCCGGTCTTGGAGACCTTGATGTCCCAGTCGGGCTTGCGCACCAGCAGGTTGGTATTGCGGAACGTCTGGGTGCGGTTGTTGATCTCGACGTCGTACTCGGTGTCGGTGGAGTAGCGGTGGATCAGCGGGCGCTGCGAAGCGGCGCGCAGCAAGCGGGCCAGATCGTGCGGCGACGACACGTTGTTGCTGGACAGGCCGGTGGGCTCGATGAAGTGGGTGCTGGTCATGCCCAGCGACTGGGCCTTGGCGTTCATGGCGGTCACGAACGCGGGCAGGCCGCCGGGATAGTGGCGGCCCAGCGCGTTGGCGGCGCGGTTTTCAGAGGACATCAGCGCCAGATGCAGCATGTCGCCGCGCGACAGCTTGGTGCCCACGCGCAGGCGCGAGGTGGTGTGCTTCAGGCCATCGACGTCTTCGTCGGTGATCTCGAGCATTTCGTCCATGGGCTGGTTGGCGTCCACCACCACGACGGCGGTCATCAGCTTGGAAATCGACGCAATGGGGCGCACCACGTTTTCGTTCTTGGCGAAGATCACGGTGGAGGTGGCCAGGTCTTGCACGTAGGCGGTGCTGGAACGCAGGGCGGCGGCTTCGGCGCGCACCGACACGGCGGGCGGCGGCATCGCGGCCGACGCGGCGGCCGCGGTGCGTGCGCCGCGCGGGGGCTTGTTGGGCTTGCCGTTCTTGCCGGCGGCACCCTTCTTGGACGGGGTTTGCTGCGCGACGGCCTGCTTGCCGCCCTTGGGCGGGGCTTTCTTGCCGGCGGCCGGCTTGGGGGCGGCCTGCTTGGCCGAGGCTTGCTTGCCAGGCGCCTGCTTGGCGGCGGCGCCCTTGGGGGCGGGTTTGGCGGCGGCCGATTTCGGCGCGGCTTGCTTGCCTGCGGCCGCCTTGGGCGTGGCCTTGCCGGCGCTTTGCTTGCCGGCGCCGGCTTTGGCGGGGGCGGGGGCTTTCTTGGCTTGTTGCGCCTTGCAGGCCGCCGATTTGGCGTTGGTCTTGCAAGGGTCGGTGTTCTTCGCGGCGAACGCGGCAGAGGGCAGGAGCGCGCACATCGCCAGCGTTGCCGGCGCTATCGCAATCGCAATTGCACGTTTCCAGTTAAAGGCCATGGTTTGAGCAGGCTTGTCAGTCTGTGATGAATTATTTCCCGGGCCGGGCTTGCGGTGCTTCAGGAAAAGTCCAGATGAATTAGAGGCTTACGCGTCGAATTTAAACAGCAATTTCAAGTTGCGCGCAAGGCGATTCGCTATCATCGCCTAAAAAAATACCGGGGACATATTGACTGATGATCAATTTGTCACCAACGGCGTCTCGAGACGCTACCGGCGTGCGGCGCGTGAGCGTAGCCCGGATTAACCCTCATCTGGCTGAAAGGGCGGAATTTCCTGGGGG
>NZ_LZZT01000020.1 GCF_014170305.1 Achromobacter sp. UMC71 | reverse complement strand
GGGGCATAGCGGGCACGGGGCCGGGGCGGACGGCGCGAGGCGGTGGATGCGCTTGCGCCGCCGGCTGGCCCTGGCCGCAGGGGCGGTGTCTAACCGCAGCGGATCGCGGTCATGACGTCCTTGTCGTCCACGATCAGGTTCAGGCGGGTGTCGTTGTATTCCATGGTGACCAGTTGGCCGGGGCGCAGGATGCGGCCGGTGGCGGCGCCGCTGCGGCCGCGCAGGTCTTCCAGCACGGCGGGGGTGGCCTTTTGGCCGATCTGCGATTGCAGACCGGTGGCGTCGCAGGTCTTGCCGGTGGGGCGGCCGGACGAGGTGGCGCCGTAGGACGGGCTGGACGAGGAGTCGGAAGCGGAAGCCGAGCTGGTTGAGCCGGAAGCGGCGGGCGCGGAGGAGGAACGCGGGGTTCCGGTATTGGTGCAGGCGCTCAGCGCGGCTACCAGCAGGACGGGAATCAGCTTGCGGATCATAAGTCACTCCTAAAAGATGTCCGAGGCGCATCCACGGTGGCCGTTTCGGCGCCGGGGAAAAACATCATAGACCAGCCGCCCGCGCCGCGCTCAAGTGGCCGGGGGCGGGCGCAGGCCAGGCAGGCGGGGCAGGCGGTCGGCCAGGTACTGGATCAACAGGCGCGCCCGCAGGGATTGATAGCGGCGCGAGGGATAGAGCAGGAAGGCTTCTTGCGGCGCGGCGCTCCATTTGGGCAGCACGCGCAGCAACTCGCCGCTGGCGACCAGGTCCTGCACCAGCCAGGCCGGGCACAAGCCGATGCCGCCGCCGGCGGCCAGGGTTTCGCGGATAGCCAGGGCGTTGTTGACGCGGAATCGTCCTTGGGTCGGCACCGACACGCGTGCCGCGCCCTGGCGCAGTTCCAGGGTGTCGCCTGTGGCCAACCAGGCGAAACGCACGTAGTCGTGGCTGGCCAGGTCGGGCGGCGTGCGCGGCTTGCCGCAGCGGGCCAGGTAGGCCGGGGCGGCCACCAGGTAGCGGGTGGATTCGGCCACGCGGCGCGCTACCGCGGCAGGGGGCAGGGGGCCGCCCAGGCGCAGTGCCACATCTACGCCTTCTTCCACCAGATCCACGAAGCGGTCGTTCAGGATCAGTTCGACCTGGATGTCGGGGTAGTCGTCCAGGAACTGCCGGATCAGCGCGTTCAGGCGGAACTGGCCCAGTGCCACCGGTGCGTTCACACGCAGAAAACCCGTGGGTTGTTCGGTCTGCCCGCGGGCATCGGCCACGGCTTCGGCATATTCCTCCAGCACGCGGGTGGCGCGCTGGTAGAAACGCTTGCCCTGCTCGGTGGACGCGACGCGGACGGTGCTGCGTTCCAGCAGGCGCACGTTCAGGTCTTTTTCCAGCGCGGCCACGATCTTGCTCAGGGCCGGCTGGGTCAGGCCCAGTTCGCGGGCGGCGGCGGACAGGGTGCCCAGGTCCACGGCGCGGACAAAGGCGCGCATGGCACGCAAGGTATCCATCTGATCATTCCAATCTGGAAGAAGTTGTATGCATTTTAGGTAGCTACCTTGAATTATTGGAAGAACCTATCTTGGCGGTTCTGATTTGTCATTCATAAGGAACGGCCATGTCTTTCTTCTCATCGCGCGCGCTGGCCCTGGCTGGCAGCCTGTCTTTGCTTGCATTGCCGCCGGCGTCCGCGGGGGCGATTGCCGCCAGCGGCTCGACCGGCAACGGCATGCACGCCACGTCGTTCGGTTGGATTGTGTCCTGGTCGGCCAGCCCGCAGCCGCTGTGGGAGCCAGGGTTCGTGTTGCCCACGGGCATGCCGGCGGCATTGCGTGGCCAGACGGTGCGCGAAACGCTCAAGCTCAGCGTGGGCGGCAAGCGGCTGCGGGTGGTGTATTCCAACCGTTATGGCGTGCAGCCGCTGGTGATCGGCGCGGCGCGGGTGGCGTTGTCGCGTGGCGGCGCGGCGGTTGATGCCGGCTCGGATCGGGCGCTGCGGTTTGGCGGTGAACCGGGCGTGACGGTGGCGCCGGGCGCGCAGGTGCTCAGCGACCCGGTCGATGTGCCCGTTGCCGCGTTGAGCGAATGGGCGGTCAGCACGTTTTTGCCGCAGACGACCCCAGTGACCACTTTCCATTGGGGCGCGCAGCAAACCGCTGCGCTGGCGTCGGGCGATGCCAGCGCGGCGCTCGATCTGACCGAGGCGGCGTCGGTGCAGGGACGTCTCTTCCTGGCCGGCGTGCTGGTGGAACGGCAGGCGGATACGCCGGTGGTGGTGGCGTTCGGCGATTCGCTGACGGATGGCAATGGCTCGACCCCGGGCGCGAACCGGCGCTGGCCGGATGTCCTGGCGCGCCGGCTGGCGCCGCAGGGCGTGGGGGTGGTGAACGCCGGCATCTCCGGGGCACGAGTGTGGGGCGACAAGATGGGCGTGAACGCCATGGCGCGGTTCGACGCCGATGTGCTGTCGCAGCCGGGCGTACGCAGCGTGGTGATGATGATGGGCATCAACGATATCGGCTGGCCCGGCAGCGGTTTCGCGCCGCACGATGCGCCCATGACCGCGGCGCGGTTGGTGGAAGGGTACCGGCAATTGGTCGTGGCCGCGCATGCTCGCGGGGTGCGGGTGGTGGGCGGCACCATCGCGCCTTACGAAGGGTCGTTGCACGGCACGCCGTTGGCCCAGCACTACAGCCCGGGCAAGGACGCGGTACGGCAGGAGGTGAACCGCTGGATCCGCGACAGCGGCGTGTTCGACGCGGTGGTGGACTTTGATGCGGTGTTGCGCGACCCCGCGCATCCGGCCCGCCTGCTGCCGGCCTACGATTCGGGCGACCACCTGCATCCCGGGGATGCCGGGTACGAAGCGATGGCGGGGGCGCTGGACCTGGCGTTGCTATTGGGGGGCGAGCGCCCGGGGGCAGACGCGCGTTGACGGCGGGCCGCGGCATTGCCCAGCAGGGGCGGCACGATGATCTTCAGGTGCCCGGCGCCCGCTTGCGTACGTCTTCAGTACGTCTCAGTGAAAATTGCGGCTGGGCATGCTCAAGCCCCCCAGCAGGTCGGACAGGTCCACCAGCCGCTGCGCGATCAGGTGGCGCACGCCGTCCACGTTCTGCCAGGTGCCGTACACGCCTAGCAGGCTGGCGCCGAGCAGCTCGCGGCGTTGGCGTTCGATCAGTTCGGGGCGCACCACCACGTTGACGGGACCGGTTTCGTCTTCGAGGGTGACGAAGATGACGCCCTTGGACGTTTGCGGGCGCTGGCGCACGGTGACGATGCCGCAGGCGCGGGCCACGCGCTTGTCGGGGTAGCCGTTCAGCACGGCGGCGGGCTGGAAGTTGCGCGCGGCCAACTGCGGCCGCAGCAGGTCCACCGGATGGCGCCGCAGGGTCAGGCCGACGCTGCGGTAGTCAGCGGCCACGGTCTGGCTTTCGGACGGGGCGGCCAGTTGCGGGGCGTCGGTTTCGTGGATGGCGGCGTCGCGCAGCAGGTCGCGGCTGTGCACGCTGGCGGCGGCTTCCCAGCTGGCTTGGCGGCGGTGGCCGGCCAGGGTGAGCAGGGCGTCGGCGGCGGCCAGCGCGTTCAGGTCGTGGCGCGTCAGCGCGGCGCGCCGGGCCAGGTCGCCGGTATTGAGGAAGGGGGCGTCGGCGCGGGCGGCTTCGATGCGGCGCGCGGTGTCTTGGTGCAGGCCTTGGATCAGGCTCAGCCCCAGGCGCACTGCCGGGCGGATGTCGTGGGGTGATGGCGCGTGGGAATGCGCGGGACGCGGCGCTTGCGGGCCGGGCAGCGTTTCCAGTGCCGAGTCCCAGCCGCTGACCGTGACGTCCGTCGGCAGCACCCGCACGCCGTGGCGGCGGGCGTCCTGCACCAGTTGCGCCGGCGGGTAAAAGCCCATGGGCTGGGAGTTGAGCAGGGCGGCCAGGAAGGCTTCGGGTTCGTGGCGCTTGAGCCACGAGCTGTAGTAGGCCAGCAGGGCAAAACTGGCGGCGTGGCTTTCCGGGAAGCCGTATTCGCCGAAGCCTTCGACCTGCCGGAACAGGGCTTCGGCGAATTCCAGCGTATAGCCGTGTGCCAGCAAGCCGCCCACCAGCTTGGTACGGTATTTATCGACGCCGCCCTTGCGCTTCCAGGCGGCCATGGATCGCCGCAGTTGGTCGGCATCGCCGGGAGTGAAACCGGCGGCGACCACCGCGATCTGCATGACCTGTTCCTGGAAGATGGGCACGCCCATCGTGCGGCTGAGCACGCCGCGCACCTTTTCGCTGGGGTAGCTTTCCTTTTCCTTGCCCTGGCGGCGGCGCAGGTAGGGGTGCACCATGCCGCCCTGGATCGGGCCGGGCCGCACGATGGCCACCTGCACCACCAGATCGTAGTATTTGCGTGGCCGCAGGCGCGGCAGCATGCTCATCTGGGCGCGCGATTCGATCTGGAACACGCCGACGGTGTCGGCCTCGCAGATCATGTCGTAGGTGGGCTCGTCGCCTTCGGGGATGTCTTGCAGACGTAGCGGCTGGCCGCGGCGCTGGCCGGCCAGTTCGAGGGTGCGCCGCAGCGCCGACAGCATGCCCAGCGCCAGCACGTCGACCTTGAGCAGCTTGAGCGCATCCAGGTCGTCCTTGTCCCATTGCACGACGCTGCGGTCGGCCATGGCGGCGTTTTCGATGGGCACCAGCCGCGACAGCTTGCCGCGCGAAATGACGAAGCCGCCGGGGTGCTGCGACAGGTGGCGCGGAAATCCCATCAGGGTCTGGGCCAGCGCGGCCCACTGCCGCGCCACTTGGGATTCCGGGTCCAGGCCGCAGGCGCCCAGGGTGCGCAGCATTTCCTTCTTGCCGTCCCACCACTGGTGGGCGCGCGCCACCGCGTCGATCACGCCCAGGTCCACGCCCAGCGCGCGGCCGGTGTCGCGCAGCACGCTGCGCGGCCGGTAGGAAATCACCACGGCGGTCAGGGCGGCGCGTTGGCGGCCGTATTTTTGGTAGATGTACTGGATGACTTCTTCGCGGCGCTGGTGTTCGAAGTCGACGTCGATGTCGGGCGGCTCGTTGCGCTCTTTGCTGATGAAGCGTTCGAACAGGTTGTTGCCGCGCCGCGGGTCGACCTCGGTGATGCCCAGGCAGTAGCAGACGGCCGAGTTGGCGGCCGACCCGCGGCCCTGGCACAGAATGCCGGCCTTGCGGGCGAACAGCACGATGTCGTAGACGGTCAGGAAGTAGGCTTCGTAGTGCAGGTCGGCGATCAGGGCCAGTTCTTTTTCGATCTGCCCGGTGACATTGGCCGGCACCCCCGCCGGAAAGCGCCGCGCCGCGCCGGCCAGGGTTTCCTGGCGCAGGAAGGTGGCGGGGGTGTGGCCGCGCGGGACGATTTCGTCGGGGTATTCGTAGCGCAGCTCGTCCAGCGAAAAGGCGCAGCGCCGCGCCACCACCAGGGTCTGGGCCAGGGCGTCGGGCGGGTACAGGTTGGCCAGCCGCACGCGGGGGCGCAGGTGCTGTTCGGCGTTGCCCGACAGCGCGTAGCCGCATTGCGACACGGCCTGGTGAGTGCGGATGCCGGTCAGGGTGTCGTGCAGCGGCTTGCGCGAGCGCACATGCATCTGCACCTGGCCCAGGGCTACCACGGGCAGGCCGGCGGCCTGGGCGGCGTGTTCGACCGCTGCGCGGTGCAGGTCGTCGCGCGACCGGTACAGCAGCGTCAGGCCGACCCAGGCGCGGCGCGCGAAGGTGGCGGCCAGCCAGCGCGCCTGCTGCGCCATGCGGTCGGGATCGTCGCCGTAGGTGGGCGACAGGATGGCCAGGCATTCGGGCAGGTGGCGCAGGTGGGCGTAGCCGGGCGGCGGATCGGTGAAGTCTTCGGGCGCCAGGCGGTATTCCCCCTTGGGGGCGCGGGTGCGCGCCAGGGTGATGAGTTCGGACAGGTTGCCGTAGCCTTCGCGGGTTTGCGCCAGCACGGTCAGGTCCAGCGGCGCGGCATCGGGCCCGGCGCGCAACCGGAAGGTGGCGCCGATGATCAGCGGCAACTTCTGGGTCTTGGCTTCCATGTGGGCGCGCACCACGCCGGCCAGGCTGCATTCGTCAGTGATGGCCAGGGCCGCGTAGCCCAGCTCGGCGGCGCGGGCGGCCAGCTCTTCGGGGTGCGAGGCGCCCTGCAGGAACGAGAAGTTGGACTGGCATTGCAGCTCGGCATAGCCGGGCAGCCCGGCGGGCGGGTCGGGGGCGGCGTGGGGATCGTCGGGTGGTCGCATGGCGTCAGGCGGGTGGAAAAAAGCCGTCAGGCGTACAGGCCGTGCAGGAACCAGCGGGCGTGTTCGTCGTCGCGTTCGCGGTAGATCCAGTAGCGGGCGCTGGCGGCGTCTTCGGCGACGAAGTAGTCGCGCACGGTCAGGGCCGGGTCCCACCAGCCGCTTTCGATGCGCTCGGGGCCGCGCATCAGCCGCAGGGCCTGGCCGGCGTATTGCGGGCGGTGGCCGGACAGCTTCAGGGGCAGGGGCGGATCCAGCAGCCAGAAGGGGCGGTCCAGCGTGGCGGGCAGGGGCTCGGGGCGTGGCGGGGCATCGAGCGCATCGCCCCAGGAATTGGCGGCCTCGGGGCGGTGGTCGGGCGTGGGACAGGGGCGGCGCACCTGGTCGCGGCCCAGCCGCGCGGTCAGCAGGTCCAGCAGCCGGGCGTGGTCGGCGGCGGTGCCGCCGGGTTCGGGAAACAGGGTGGTGCTGGCGGCGGGCTGGTCGACGGTGTCGGGCGCCAGCAGCGCCACCGCGATAACGGGGGCTTCCAGGGTGAGCCGGCCGAGTTTTTCGCGCAGCAGGTGAAGGATTTGCGGCGCCTGCCAGACGGGCTGGGCCAGGGCCAGCTCCAGCTCGGTGGGCGGACGCGCGTGGCGTCCGCGTTCGTGGTCCAGCCGCAGCAGGACGCGCCGCACCGCCAACTGGCGGCCGGCCAGCCAGCCGCCCAGTTGTTCGGCCAGACGCCGCGCCACGGCCAGCACCGCGTCGGTGTGCTCGACGTAGTCCATCAGTTCGATGCGGCGCATGAAGCTGGGCGGCGGTTCGATCCAGCGGTGCAGTTCGGGCGACTGGCCGTAGGCGGCATCCAGGGCCTGCAGCAGGTCGGGGGCGCTGCGCCGTTGCAGGCCGGCGCGGGGCAGCGCACGCAGGTCGGCCAGGCGGTGGCAGCCGATGTCGTGCAGCCAGTCCAGGCGGGGCCGGGCCTGCGGCAACAGGGCCACGGGCAGGGCATCGAGGCGGCGCGCCAGCGTGGCCAGCATCAAGGTGCGGCGGGGCCGGCCGCGGCCGGGGCGGTGCGCCAGCAGCCAGGCGCCGGCCGCGGTGGGCGCCATGCCCAGGGAGACGCGCAGGTCCAGCGCGCCCAGCGTGGCGGCCACGCGCCTGTGCAGGGCGCGTGGCCCGCCGAAGAACAGCAGGCTGGCGCCGACGTTGAGTAGCACGGTGTCGCCGTCGGCCAGCGCGACTTCGGGGGTGTACTGCAACAGCGCCAGCGCCGCGCCCAGCAGGGTGTCGGCTTCGGCCGGGGGCTCGCGGACCAGGAGTTCGATGCCGGGCGCAATGGCGGCCGCGCCGCCGCGGCGCATGCCCGTTCGCACCCCGGCCCGATGAGCGGCGGGAGTGAGGGCGGCGACGCGTTCCTGGTCGAGAACGGCGTAGGCCTGGTCTTCATGCGGCCAGTGCGGGCGCAGGGCGTCCAGCGGCAGGCAGCGCAGGTAGGCGGCGATCCAGAGGCGCATGGCGGGAAGGCGTAAGGGCGCCGGGCTCCAGGCCCACGTACAGCGGGGTGTCGCAGACGGGCCCCCGGCGCTTGAGAATATGGACGGACAACCCGCCCGCGGCGGGCGCGAGCGCCAGGCGCAAGGGGGCGGGGGTGGCGTTCTGGGCGGCGCTGGCCGGGCGCAGGGCAATGAACAGCAGGTCGCTGGCCTGGGCGGCCAGATGCAGGCGGCGCAGGGATTCGGGACGCACGTGGGGCAGCCAGCAGAGCAGGGCGCCGCAGCTGCCGTTCTTAAGGATCTGTTCGGCGGCCCAGAGCGCGTCCAGGGGTTTTTCGGGGGCGACCCAGAGCAACTGGCGGGGGTCGAGCCGCCAGCTCATCCAGCTGGCAATGTGCGGCGCGTGCGGCGGCTGCACCAGCGCGATGGCGCGGCGCGTTTCAAGCTGCGCCAGGGCCGGCCGCAGCAGGCGGATTTCGCCGATGCCGGGCTGCGGGGTGAGCAGTTCGATCAGTGAGCCCAGCGGCCAGCCGCCGTCCGGCAGCTCGGCCGACAGGGCGGCGTGGCCGGTGGGCAGGCTGCGGGCGGCGCCCCGGGCCAGCTGGGTGGCGCGCCACAAGGCGGGGTGGATGTGTTCTGGGGACTGCATGGCGGGCGGACGACCCGGTTTTCCTGGGATGTTGGGGGCAGGCGGGACGCCTGGAATTCGATATTGCTGTATGAATATACAGTATTTTATCAGGGCGGCAAGTCGTGGAAAGTGTCTGAAAATTGCACCGTTGTGGTGCGTCGAACAAACCCCGATCCGGCGCGGCGCCGCAAGCGTCACGGGTATCGCCGCAGCCGCCGGGCGGCCCGGCCGAGCGCATCCCGCCTGCGCGGGCCCTTCGTCACAGGGGCGGCCAGTCCCGCCGCCGCGGCGCGCGTCAATCCACGCACGGCTTGGCACGCTTCCTGCTTGTATCCACATGTCACCGTCTCCTCAGGCAACAACAACCAACGAAAGGAGTGCTGAACATGGCCCATCAACCGGAAAAGATCGTCGAGCTCTCGCGTCGCGTCGAGCGCATTTCGAACGAGAAGATCGAAAGCATTGTCGATATCAACCAGCAGGCCAAATACCTGTCGCTGAACGCGCGCATCGAGGCGGCGCGCTCGGGCGAGGCGGGGCGGGGATTCGCGGTGGTGGCCAATCAGGTGCAGTTCGTGTCCGAGCAGATCACCGGCATCGCCGACGCGCTCAAGGAAGAGCTGGCCGGCTCGATCGCCGACCTGATCCGCATCGGCGAAAACACCCTGGACGAGATCCGCGGCTACGAAGGCCGCCGCCTGGGCGACCTGGCCTTGAACATGATCGAGACCATGGACCGCAACCTGTACGAGCGGTCTTGCGATGTGCGCTGGTGGGCGACGGATTCGTCGGTGGTGCAGGCCCTGCAGGCGCCCGGCGCCGCCACGGCCAGCCATGCCTGCGGCCGGCTGGGCGTGATCCTGGACAGCTATACGGTCTATCTGGACTTATGGGTGGCCGACGCGCAGGGACGGGTGGTAGCCAGCGGCCGCCCCGACCGCTACCCACAGGCGCGAGGTGCCAGCGTGGCCCACGCCGAGTGGTTCCGGCGCGGCATGGCCACGGCCGACGGCGGCGACTATGTGGCCATGGACGTGGACAGCGAACGCCTGCTGGGCGGCGCCCACGTAGCCACCTATGCCACCGCGATCCGGCGCGACGCCGACAAACATGGCGAACCGTTGGGAGTGCTGGGCATTTTCTTTGACTGGAGCCAGCAGGCCGACAGCATCGTGAAGTCGGTGGGCCTGTCCCAGGAAGAATGGTCGCGCACCCGGTGCATGCTGGTCGACAGCAAGCACCGGGTCATCGCGGCGTCGGATGGCGCCGTGTCGCTGAAAGAGCGCTATGTGCTGCGCCATGACGAGCGGCCGCGGGGTTTTTACGAAAATGCGGACCGCAGCCTGGTGGGATTTTCGGTGACGCCGGGCTACGAGACCTACGCCGGCCTGGGCTGGTACGGCGTGATCGCGCAGCGGCCGCGGGCGGCGTTCGAGTAGGCGGCGGCAGCGGGACCGCGCAGGCGGCCCCCGCCGGCCTCAGGGCCGCACCGCCACGGCCGGGGCCTCGTGGCCGACGCCGGCGGCGCGGTCCGCCTCCAGGCCGTAGAACCGCATGTCTTCGTAGCGGATCCAGTGCGACTTGCGGATCAGCCGGTGGCCGATCCAGAACGCCAGGAACAGCGGAATGGCCAGATAGGTCGAGGCCACGCCGATCCAGTCGATGCGCTCGTCCAGGAAGGCCTGGTAGTTCTGGCCCAATGTGACCAGCAGGCACAGCACGAAGGCCAGCACCGGTCCGAACGGGAACAGGCCCGCCTTGTAGGGCAGGTTGGCCGTGTCGTAGCCGTGCTTCACGTAGCCCTGGCGGAAGCGGTAGTGGCTGACGGCGATGCTCAGCCAGACGATGAATTCGGTCATGCCCGCGAAATTCAGCAGCCAGATATAGACCGCCTTGGGGCTGTAGACCACGCTGAACATGCACAGGCAGGCAAGCGCGGTGGTGGCCAGCAGTGCGTACAGCGGCACGCCGCTGCGGGTCAGGCGCTTGAATATGCCGGGGGCCTGGCCTTCGGCGGCCATGTTGAACAGCATCCGCGTGGCGGCGTACATGCCCGAGTTGCCGGCCGACAGCACCGACGTCAGGATCACCGCGTTCATCACGGTGGCCGCCGACAGCAGTCCCGCGTGCTGGAACACCAGCGTGAACGGGCTGACGGCGATGTCCTCGACCTCGTTGCGCAGCAGTTGCGGGTCGGTATAGGGAATGAGCAGCCCGATGATCAGAATTGCCAGCACGTAGAACAGCAGGATGCGCCAGAACACGTGGTTGATGGCGCGCGGCACGTTGCGGCGCGGGTTTTCGGATTCGCCGGCCGCCACGCCCACCAGTTCGGTGCCCTGGAACGAATAGGCCACGACCATGGCCACGCCCACCCAGGTGGCGGCGTTGCCCACGAAGGGCGCGTCGCCCACCGCCCAGTTGCGCACGCCCACCGGCGCGTCGCTATGGATGATGCCCACCAGCATGGCCAGGCCCAGCACGATGAAGCACAGGACGGCCACGACCTTGATGATGGCGAACCAGTATTCGGCCTCGCCGAAGCTGCGCGCCGAGAACGCGTTCAGGCCGAAGGTCACGCCCAGGAACACGACGCTCCAGATCCATCCGGGGGTGTCGGGGAACCAGTACGCCATCACCAGTTGGGCGGCCACCACGTCCACCGCGACCACCGTGGCCCAGCTCAGCCAGAAGTTCCAGCCCAGCGCAAAGCCGAAGCCGCCGTCCACATAGCGGGACGCATAGGTACAGAAAGAGCCCGAGACGGGCATGAAGGTGGCCAGTTCGCCCAGGCTGGTCATGATGAAATAGACCATCAGGCCAATCAGCAGGTAGACCAGCAGCGCGCCGCCTGGCCCAGCCTGCGCGATGGCCGCGCCGGAGGCGATGAACAGGCCGGTGCCGATGGCGCCGCCCAGGGCTATCATGGTCAGGTGGCGTGCCTTGAGCACGCGGTGCAACTGGTTTTGGCCGGCCGGAGGGGTTCCCGAGTCTGTCGTCGGTGTTTTCATGGAATGCGTCGAAATGCGTGTGACGCGCATTTTACAATGGGGCTATCCAGTGCCCGTACGGAGCCGTTACATGGCTGCTTCTCCCCCGATTTCCCGCTCGCTCGAATTCCTGCCCGAACCTGGCACCGAGGTGCGCCAGCTGTTCATCCTGCTGCACGGCGTGGGCGGTTTGCCCGACAACCTGCTGCCGCTGGCCGAGGCCGTGCGCGCCGCGTTCCCTGCCGCCGCGGTGCTGATCCCCGAAGGTTTCGAACCCTTTGACGGCGGCGGCGCCGGCCGCCAGTGGTTCTCGGTGCGCGGCGTTTCCGAAGAAAACCGCCCCGAACGCGTGGCCCGGGCGATGCCGCCCCTGGAAGCCTACGTGCGCCAGGCCCAGGCCCGCTTCGGCCTGTTGCAGTCCGACACCGCGCTGGCCGGTTTTTCGCAAGGCGCCATCATGGCGCTTGAACTGGTGCAGGCGCACGACGGCATGGCGGGCCGGGTGATCGCCTTTTCGGGCCGCTACGCGCAATTGCCCAAGACCGCGCCGATGTACACCACGCTGCACCTGCTGCATGGCGCCGATGACACCGTGATGCATGTGTCGCACATCCAGGCCGCGCAGGCGCGGCTGGACGAGCTGCACGGCGACGCCACCATCGACATCGCCACGCATGTGGGCCACGAACTGCACCCGGCGCTGATCCAGCGCGCCATCGTGCGCCTGCAGACCTGCGTGCCGCTGCGCAGCTGGGAAGCGGCGCTGGGCTTGAACCAGACGCCGCCCGACGGCGCCACGCTGCATTGAGCTCGCGCATCGCCAAATCCGCCGCCGTGCGCGACGCCGATCCGGTCGGCGGCGCGCAGAGCATTTTCCGGGTGCTGCGCATCCTGAAGTACGTGGGCGCGGCGCCCGTGCGCGGCGTGGGCCTGACCGACGTGGTGCGCGATCTGGGCCTGACCCCGCCCACCGCGCATCGCATGCTGGCGGCCTTGCTGCAGGAAGGCTTCCTGTCGGTGAACCCCAAGCTCAAGACCTACAGCCTGGGGCGCGAGTCGTACATCCTGGGGCTGGCGGCCGAAAGCCGCCACGGCATCAAGGCGATCGCCGAGTCGGCGGTGCTGCGCCTGGCCCAGTCCACCGGCGACACCAGTTTCCTGTCGGTGCGCTCGGGCCACGAGGCCGTGTGCGTCGACCGCAAGACGGGCGATTTCCCCATCAAGATCCTGACCCTGGAAGTCGGCCACCGCCGTCCGCTGGGCGTGGGGGCGGGCAGCCTGGCGCTGCTGGCGTTCCTGCCCAATGACGATATCGAGCGGGTGCTGGCGCGCTACGACGCGTCGGCCGCGCCCGACCTGCCGTCCACCGCCATGCTGCGCGAGGACATCGCCGCCGCTCGCAAGCATGGCTATGCGCTGAACCCGGGCCGCATCATTGCGGACATGGTGGGAGTGGGCGTGCCGGTGTTCGACCGCGAACAGCACGTAGTGGCCGCCCTGAGCGTGGCCGCGATCCGCTCGCGGCTGTCGGGCGCGCGGTTGCAAGAGGTGGTGGCATCGCTGCAGCGCGCCGCCACGGAACTGGCCGCGGAACTGGCGCCGCGTGCCTGAGGGGGCCGGGCGGCCGCCCGGCCGGCATCGCTGACCGGTCTGGTTGACCGCCCGCTGCATCGCAACGCGTCGGCGGGCCGGCCGTTACCGCCCCGCGCAGGACTTGCCGCCGTCCACCGGCAGGCACACCCCGGTGATGTACCGGGCTTCGTCACTGGCCAGGAACAGCGCGGCATGGGCCACGTCCCAGGCATCGCCCATGCGGCCCATCGGGCTGGCCGCGTTGCGCCGCCGGCGCATTTCCTCGACGTCTTCGAACTGACCCGCGATCTGCGTGTAGATCAGGGGCGTGTCCATCACGCCCGGCAGCACCGCGTTGACGCGGATGTTGTCGGGCGCGTAGCGCACCGCCATGGCCCGGGTCAGGTGATTCAGCCCCGCCTTGGCGGCGTAGTACGAGGTGTAGGGATAGGTGTTGACCTGGATCGAGGCCAGCGACGAGATATTGACGATGCTGCCGCCCCCCTGGGCCAGCATGACGGGCAGCACGTGCTTGCAGGTCAGGAACACGCCGGTCAGGTTGGTGTCGATGACCCGGTGCCAGCTTTCCTCGCTGGCCTGGACCGGGTCGCCCATCTCGGTGATGCCCACGTTGTTGTGCAGCACGTCGATGCGGCCGGCCTGCGCGCGCATCGCCGCCACCACGGCCAGGATCTGCTCGCTGTCCGTCACGTCGGCCGTCAGGGCGGTGCAACGGCCGCCTTCCGCGGTGATGATGCGGCAGGTTTCCTCGGCCGATTCGGCCCGCAGGTCCACCGCGAACACCTGCGCGCCTTCACGGGCGTACAGCGCGGCGGCGGCGCGGCCGTTGCTCCAGCCAGGCCCGGACGAGCCCGCGCCAAAGACCAGTGCGGTCTTGCCTTGCATGCGTTGGCCCGGGCCGGGCCGGCTGCCTTCGGGCCTGCCGATGTCGGACGGGCTCATGTCAGTCCGCCGAGATATGCGCGAAGTCGGCCACCTTCTTCCACTTGGCGACGTCCTCCTTGATCATCGTGGCGAAGGCCTGGGGCTGGTCCGCCACGACATAAGCGCCCACGCCGGCGTACTTGGCCTGCACGTCCGGGTCGGCCAGGGCGCGGCGCGCGGCCTCGCTCAGCTTGGCCAGGATGGGCGCGGGCAGGCCGGCGGGCGCCAGCAGGCCGTTCCACATTTCGGCGTCGTAGTCGGGCAGGCCGACCTCGGCGAAGGTGGGCACGTCGGGCAGTTGCGGCAGGCGCTTCTTGGCCGCCACCACGATGGCGCGCAGGCTGCCGGACTGGATGTGCGCCATGGACGAGGCCGCCGTGTCCCACAGGATCGGCACCTGGCCGGCGATGACGTCGTTGAGTGCCGGGCCGGTGCCCCGGTACGGCACGTGCATCATGTCCAGGCCCGACAGCGACTTGTAGTACTCCATGGCCATGTGGGTGGCGCCGCCGTTGCCCGACGAGGCATACGAGTACTTGCCGGGCGCGCTCTTGATCAGCGCATAGAAGGCGGCGTAGTCCTTGGCCGGGAAGTTCTTGTTGACCACGATCACACCGGGCACGCGGATGATCTGCGTAACCGGGGTGAAGTCCTTGACGGCGTCGTAGGGCAGGTTCTTGTACACCGCCGAATTGGTGCCGTTGGTGCTGGAGGTGCCCAGCAGCAGGGTATAGCCGTCGGGCGTGGCGCTGGCCACCGCGCGCGACCCCACCGTGCCGCCGGCGCCGCCGCGGTTTTCCACCACCACGGCCTGGCCGATCTGCTTGCCCAGCGCCTCGGCGAAGATGCGGCCCACCACGTCCGACGTGCCGCCGGGCGGGAAGGGCACGATCAGGCGGATCGGGCGGTCAGGGTAGTTGCCTGCCGCATCGCCCTGAGCGGCGGCGGGGCCGGCCAGGGCCGCGGCCAGGGCGGCTGCGCCCAGGGTCAGCCAGTTGCGGATCTTCATGGTTTGTCTCCTCGCTTGGGATTATGTTTTTTTCAGGGCTCAGGCGATACGGTCGCCTGGCTTGATCTTGGCCGCCCGGCTGTCCACGCCCGGCAGCATGTGCGCGGGGTCGCGCGTGACCACCACGTCCAGCACGGTGGGGCGGTCGCGGCAGGCATAGGCGGCCGCCAGCGCGGCGGGAATTTCGGCGGGGTCTTCCACCCGGATGCCGTTGCAGCCCAGCGCGCGCGCTACGTTGGCGTAGTTGGTTTCCGCCAGGTCCGACGACTGGTAGCTGCCGCTGCCGTACATCAGGTGCTGCAGCGCCTTGATATAGCCCGACGCGGCGTTGTTGACCACCACCAGCGTGAACGCCAGGCCCATGCGCACCGCGGTTTCCAGTTCGCCCAACGACATGTTGCAGCCGCCGTCGCCGGTCAGGCTGACCACTTGCCGCCCCGGGGCCGCGGCGGCCGCGCCGATGGCGCCGGGGATGCCGTAGCCGATGGACGCGAAGCCGCGGTCGGGCACGAAGCCGCGGCCCGCCCGCTTGGTGTCGAACAGCAGGCCGCCCCAGTGCGCGGCAAAGCCGCCGTCGGCCACCAGCACGCCGTCTTCGGGCAGGCTGGCGTTGATTTCATGCATCAGCCGCGCCATGCCGATGGGCCGGTCGGCCGACGTCAGCTTGGCCTGCACCGATTCGCGCCAGGCGTGCATGGCCTGGCCCACTTCGTCGGCGTAGCCCTGGCGGCGCGTGCCGCCGGCATCGGGCAGGGCGGCCAGCCGCTGGTCCAGTTCGGCCAGGGTGGCGCGGGCGTCGCCCCACAGCCGCAGCGCGGGCGTGGTGGTGCGGTCGAATTCCTCGGCCACGATGTCCAGGTGGATGATGGGCGCGCCGGTGGTCAGCAGGTCGTAGCGGCGCGTGGCCACTTCGCCCAGCTTGCAGCCCACCACGAACAGGCAGTCGGCCTTGGCGATCAGGTCGTTGGCGATGCGGCTGTAGCGGCCGAACAGGCCCGCGTTCAGGGGATCGCTGCAGGCGATCGCGCCCTTGCCGCTCATGGTGTGGGCCACCGGGATGTTGTAGCGGCGCGCGAAGTCCTGCACGGCCTGGGCCGCGTCGCTGATGTGCACGCCGCCGCCGCACAGCATCAGCGGGCGGGCGGCGCCGGCCAGCATGGCGGCGGCCTGGGCCAGGCCGTCGGCGTCGGGGCGGCAGCGCAGCGCGGGGGCGCGGCGGTAGGTGTCCGCGGCATGGAAAGCGTCGGCGTCGAACGCATGCACTTCGTGGGCGATGTCTTCGGGCACGTCCAGCACCACCGGGCCCGGCCGGCCGCTGGTGGCCACCGCGAAGGCGCGCCGCACCAGTTCGGGAATGCGTTCGATCTTCTCGACCCGCAGCACGTCTTTCACCACCGGCCGCAGCACTTCCAGCTGGCGCGCCTCCTGGGTCATGTTCTTCCAGGAATGCATGCGGTGCGAATCGCCCACCAGCGCCACCATCGCGGTGCCGGCGTTGTAGGCTTCGGCCAAGCCGGTGACGAGATTCGTCGCACCCGGGCCCAGCGTCGCATCGCACACGGCGGGGCGGCCGCTGACCTTGGTGTAGGCGTCGGCGGCGAACACGGCGCAGCGCTCGTCGTTGATCAGGTTGTGGTTCAGCTTCAGGCGCCGCACCGCGTCGTAGAACGGCAGCAGCTGAAAGCCGCCCATGCCGAACATCAGGCCGACGTCATGGGCGGCGAACATGCGGGCGATGGCTTCGCCGCCCGTGATTTCCAGTTTTTCCGACATGCGGAGAGTGCTCCCTAGTGGATTGCGCGCCCTGTCAGCAGGGCGTCGATAAAGGTTTTCAGAGGAATGCCGACCCGGCAGCCCAGCTCGCGGGCGCGGGCGTTGGCCGAGGACACCACGCCATCTTCAAAGCACGAGCGGGCGTCGCCGATGCGGGCGCTGTGGGCCGACACGGTCAGCGCCGCGATACCGCGCTGCTGCAGCAGCGGCAGGCGGCCGATGCCGGCGCCGTCCTTGCCGATGCCGGCATCGTTGAAGGTCACCAGCCTGGGGTGGGCGCGCACCCCGTCGGTGGCAAGACTCGCCAGGCGTTCGCCATGCGAGGCGGTGACGGCGATCAGGCCGTCATCCGCCGGGCCCAGCAGCGATACCGAATCGGCGCCCACGACCCGCGGCGTGCCGTCGGCGGCCGTGGCCAGGATGCGCCGGGATTCCTTCTGGGGCGCGGGTTGGATCGGCGCCATCAGGGCATCGGCCAGTCTTGCCGCCGCCTGCGCCACCGCCATGCCCGGCCGGCAGCCCTGCGCGTAGGCCAGGTCGTTGACGTGGCTGATGATGCCGTGGCGCGCCATGTCGGCGCCGTCGCCGATGCGGCAGCTGCGATAGTCGGCCGTGGCCGCGGCCACGCCCCATTGCTGCAGGTCGTGCAGGCCGGCGATGCCAGCTTGCTCCCAGCCCACGCCCGCATCGTTCAGCACCACGGCGCGCACCCGGCCGCGGGCTGCGCAATAGGCCGCGTAGCTGCCGCCGTGCGAACCGGCGATCACGACATGGCCGGCGTCTTCGGGCGCCAGCTTGGTGATGCTGTCCAGGACGCGCGCTTCCCGGGTGTTCGTCTCGTATTCCATATTATGGATTTTTATTCCGGTATCGCAGGCGGTGCCCAAGAAGCGGATTGTCTCCGTGCAGAAATGAATTATTTCCTGCAGACGATTCTACGAGCGTGCGTTTCCCTGGAGCAATGATGTCTCCATATTGTGGAAATTAATTTTTGAATGGCTGCGCGGAATGCGCAAAGGGGGCGGGCCGAGCGGCCCGCCGGAAGGGAGCTTACTTTTCCCAGCCGCCGCCCAGCGCCAGGAACACGGCGATCTGGTCGTTGCTGAGTTCGGCCTGGCTGGCGGCCAGCGCGCTTTCGTTGGTGGCCAGGGTGCGCTCGGCGTCCAGCACGGTCAGGTAGTCGGTCTTGCCGTACTGGAACAGCTGGCGCGCCTGCGAGGCGGCCACCGCGGCCTGGTCGCGCGCGGCGCGCAGGGACGCCTCGCGGTCCAGCTGGCGGGCGTAGACCACCAGCGCGCTCTCGGTTTCGCGCAGGGCGTTGAGCACCGACGCATCAAAGCGCGCGACGGCGGCGCGGGTATTGGCTTGGGCTTCGGCAATGCGGGCCTGCACCGCGCCGGTGTTGGGCAGCGTCCACGAGATCAGCGGGCCCACGCTCCAGCTGAAGGTGCCGCGGTCGCCGAACATGGCGGCCGGCCCGCCCGAGGCAGCGGACAGGCCCAGCGTGATCTTGGGATACAGGTCGGCCGTGGCCACGCCGATGCGCGCGGTGGCGGCGGCCAGGCTGCGTTCGGCCTGGCGGATATCGGGACGGCGGCGCAGCAACTGGGCGCCATCGCCGACGGGGATGGTCTCGGTCAGCTTCGGCGCGGCGGCGCATTGCAGCAGCGACACGGGAATCTCGGCCGGCGTCTGGCCCGTCAGCGCCGCCAGGCGGTACAGCGCGGTGCGCTGCTGCGCCTGGAAGGGCGGCAGGTTGGCCTGCAACTGTTCCAGCTGGGTGCGGGCGCGGGTGACGTCCAGCACCGTGCCGCGGCCGGCGCGCTGCAGCCGCGAGACGGCGTCCAGCGATTCCTGCTGCACCTTGACCGAATGCTGGGCCGAGGCCAGCTGCATGCCGGCCGCGCACAGATTGGCGTAGGCGCGCGCGGTTTCCGCGGCCACGGTGACGCGGGTGGCGTCGTAGGCGGCCTGCGCCGATTCGGCGTCGGCGGTGGACGCTTCGACGGCGCGGCGGATCTGGCCGAACAGGTCCACCTGGTACGACATGCTGGCGCCGGCCGAGTACGACCAGCGGTTGGGCGGATCGATGCCGGGCGCCAGTTCCTGGATGCCGGACACGTGGCCGAAGGTGGGCGAGGCGTTCACGCCCAGGCTGGGCTGCTGCTGCGCCTGGGTTTCGCGCACCGCGGCCTGGGCGCGTTCCAGGTTGGCGCTGGCCACGCGCAGGTCGGTGTTGGCGGCCAGGGCCTGCTCCACCAGCCCGTCCAGCAAGGGGTCGTTATACAGGCGCCACCAGTGGCCGGGTACCGCGTTCTGCTGGAACACGCCTTCCTGCGCTTCGGTGAACGGCACCTGCGCGCTCTGCCGCGTGGCGACCGACCCGGCGGGCACCTGGTAGTCAGGGCCCACGGTGGTGCACCCGGCCAGCGCGGCGGCCAGCATCAGCGGCAGGAAGAATTTGGTGTTCATGGCGGTTACGGCTTGGCGTTGTCGATGGGTTGAAAGGGTTGAGGGAAGCGCGGATCAGGACGGCTGCCTGGCCGCGGGTTCGTCGGCGCGCGGCGCGGCCGCGGTGCCCACTGCCACGGTGGCGGTCTGGCCCGCGACCAGGCGCACGCCGTCGGGGACTTCGTCGATCTTCACGCGGACCGGAATGCGTTGCGCCAGGCGAACCCAGTTGAAGGTCGGGTTGACGTTGGGCAGCAGGTTGGCGCTGGTGCTGCGGTCGCGGTCGGCGATGCCCAGCGCGATGCTTTCGACATGGCCGCGGATCTGGCGGCTGTCGCCCATCAGCGTGACGGTCACGGGGTCGCCTTCGTGGATGCCGGGCAGCTTGGTTTCTTCGAAATAGCCTTCGATGTAGAACGAGCTGGAATCGACCAGCGCCATCACGCCGCGGCCGGCGGTGGCGTAGGAGCCTGCGCGCAGATCCAGGTTGGTGATGCGCCCGTCGGTCACGGCCAGCACGCGGCTGCGCTCCAGGTTCAGGCGGGCGGTGTTCAGCTGCACTTCGGCCTGGGCCAGCGCGGCTTCGGTCTGCTGCAGCTTGGTCTGGCTTTGCTCCAGCGCTTCGGCGGCCACCAACTGGCCCAGCGAGCGATTGCGCTTGGCATCGCGCATGGCTTGTTCGCGCGCCACCTGTTGCGAATGCACCGACGCCGCGGCCTGGTCATAGGCCAGCTGGAAGCGCGCGCGGTCGATTTCAAACAGCAGGTCGCCGGCCTTGACGTCCTGGTTGTCGTGCACGGGCACGGCGGTGACCAGGCCCGAGACGTCGGGCGCCACCTGTACCACGTAGGCCTTGACGCGGCCGTCGCGGGTCCAGGGTTCCACTTCATAGTGCACCCAGAGTTGCCAGCCGGCGGCGACGGCGGCCACCACGACGGCGGCGGTCAGCGCGAACTTGCCGATGGCGGCGGGGCGCAGGGCATTGGGGAGTTTCATACCTATCTCTGCAGAAAATAAGGGGAAATAAGGGATACGCCGTACAGCAGCACCACGAACAGCGCCAGGTCGAACAGCGCGGGGTGCCACACCAGGCGATACAGTCCGGCGCGGGCCAGGACGCGGCGCACGGCCCAGGCCACGCCCAGGGTGACCACGCCCAGCACCAGCAGCCAGGGGAAGTAAATGCCGTAAAGGTTGAATTCGCCGATCATGGGGTTTCCAGCGTGGGATGGGCGGGTTGATAGTCGGGCGCGTCCGGGAAGAACGCGCGGCGCAGGCCCACCAGGGCCACCACCGCGCGGTCGCGGGCGGCGGCGCCGGCCGGCGTGGCCGCGACGCTGGCCAGCGCCCGGTCGATCTGCGCCAGCATGTCCGGCGTCTTGTCGCCGGCGCGCCACGACGAGCGGGCGCGGAAGAACTGCGCCAGGCTGGCCAGCACTGGTGCGATGGTGGCGTCTGCCATGGGCAGGTGGCGGCGGGCGTGCTGCAATTCGGTGATGTCGCGGCCGACCCGCAGATCTTTCAGCGCATCGGCGGCGACCAGGTCGTCGGGCCGCTTGGCCAGCGCCAGGCGCGGCTGCAACAGGCCGATGCGGTCCAGCATGCGCGCGGCATAGGTGTGGCGCGCCGGCGCCTTGGGCGAACTGGCAAGCAGGGCCAGCTCTTTCCAGTTGGCGGCCTGGATGCGGCGGGCGCTCCAGTCGGCGCTGACGGTACGGAAGATGGCGGCGATGATCGCGGCGGCGCCCACGCCCATGCACTGGGCCACCTGGGTGTCGATGAACGACACCAGATCGGCTGTGTGGGTGTCTTGCAGGGCCATGGTGCCCAGAAAGCCGAACAGCACCGCCATGGCCTTGCCCGTGGACGCGGGGCGGGCGATGAACACGCCCAGCGCGAACGCGGTGGGCAGCATCGCCAGCGCCAGCATCTCGAACGAGTGGATGGCGGGCATGATGCCCAGCAGGTACAGCGCCGACAGCGGAATGGAATACACCGTGTAGACCAGGAACTGCATGATGCCCGGCACGGGGTTGTCCTGCGACGCGAAAAAGCAGCTGAAGATCGCGGCCATCATGGCGGCGGTGGCGCCGTTGCTCCAGGCCGTGCCGATCCAGAACGCGCAGACGACCGAGATGGCGACGCCGGCGGCCACGGCCGACAGCAGCGCCATGCCGTGGTCGCGGTGCAGCGTGCTGTTGTTGTTGGCCGCGCGTTCGGCGCGGGGCGCGCGCAGCGGGGCGCCGGCCAGACCGGCGCGGATTTCGCGGCGCAGCGCCAGGCAGGCGTCATAGGTGTCGATCAGTTCGCGCAGCCGCGCCATCAGGCTGGCCAGCAGCGCATCGCGCCAGCCCGAGCGGCTGTCGATGGCGGGCGTCAGTTCGGTGACGGCGGCGCGCAATTGCACCGCGGTTTCATGGGTGGCCTGGGCGCCGGCATTGATCCATTCGGAAATATCGGCCAGCACCTGCGACACGGGTTCGGGCAGCGGCTGGCCATTGGCCTGCAAGGCACGCATGCGGTCTTCGACGGCGGACACGGCCGGGGTCAGGGCCGAGATCTGATCCTGCATGGCGCGCACCGCGCCGGCGGTCCAGCGCAGGTTGGTGGTGTCGAACGGCACGTGGGTGGAGAACAGGCGCAGCTGGGTGATGTCGTTGGCCAGCACGCGGCGGTCGCGGTCTTTCTGTTCGGCGTTCTGGCCGCTCAGCGTGTCGTGGATCCAGAGCTTGGCATCGCGCACGGCCTTGTCCAGTTGCAGCGTCAGCGCGGGCGCCAGGCCGCGCGGCAGCACGATGCTGTGGACCAGCGTGGCGCAGACGATGCCCAGGCTGATTTCCTCGACCCGCGCCAGCGCGGTGTCGAACACCAGCGACGGATCGGACACGCTGGGAAAGCCGATCATGGCGGCGGTGTAGCCGGCCAGCATGAACAGGTACGACCGCGGCGTGCGGTCCAGCACCGACATATACAGGCAGGCGCCGACCCAGGCGACCATCGCGGCGGTCATGACGACCGGCGAATTGGACAGGCGCGGCACCATGTAGACGGTCATGGCCGAGCCGAAGAAGGTGCCGCCCAGGCGGTACAGCGCTTTGGAGCGCACGGCGCCCGACCAGGGCTGGGCCACGATGTAGGCGGTGGTCATGGCCCAGAAGGGGCGGGGCAGACCGATGCTGTACGAGAGATACAGCGCCATGATGGCGCTGAGATAGCTCTTGAGCGAAAAGATGGTCTCGCGGACATTCGGCAATTTCATGGGCGCCGGTCCTCTTGCGCGCCGGCGGCGCCGCGGCCCAGCGCATTTTTCAGGGAATCGAACACGCGCAGGCAGGCTTGCAGGTCTTCTTCGCTGACGCCGTCGAACAGGCGGCGGCGCAATTCCACCAGCACGTCTTCGACCTGCTTGCGCAAGGCGTGGCCGGCTTCGGTCAGGTGCAGCGTCTTGGCGCGGCGGTCGTGGGTGTCTTCGCGCCGTTCCATCAGGCCGGCGGCAACCAGTTGATCGAGCACGCGCACCAGCGATGGGCCTTCGACGCCCAGCGCTTCGGCCAGCGCGCCCTGGCGCACGCCGTCTCCCAGGCGGCCGGTCAGGATGACGGGCCAGGCCGTGGCTTGCGACAGGCCGTAGTCGGCCAGCGCTTTATCGGCGGCGCCGCGGTAAGCGCGCGACAGCACGATCAGATTTGCGGTGGTAGCCATGAGTTGGGAGTCGGTGGGCGTGTTCATGAATTCGATTGTATCCTATCTATTAGCTTACTATTAATTGAAAATGGCGAAACTCTCCATAGATTTTTCCAATCGGAAAAATAGGGGGCGGGCTTTCCAGGGATGGAAAGTTCGGGAGCGCGAAGGGGGATACAGCGGGCAGGGGGGCGGCGTCGGATGACGGAACCCCGGGGCCTGGGCGTTCAGTCCTGATCGATCAGCGCGGGTGGATCAAGTTTTGACAGCCCGGCCCGCCGGTTCGCCGAGCGGGCCAGGGCATCCGGGGCCTGCCGGCAGGCCCCGAATCATCAGCCGTTGCAGTCGGCCCAGCAGTTGGGCGTTTCGTACAGGCGCACGCGGGTCAGGCGCAGGTCGGCGCCATAGTGGCCGTGGTAGTGCGGCGCCAGGGTTTCGAAGACGATGGCGGCCAGGTTTTCGGCGGTGGGAATGCGATCCAGCACCACGGTCTTGTGACCGGGCAGGGTATCGAGGAACCCGCGCACGGCGGCATCGCCTTCGTAGACCAGGAAGGCATGGTCCCAGACATCGACGATATGGGTCTTGGCGATGTGCTTGATTTCGGAGAAGTCCATCAACATGCCGTTGTCGGATTCCCCGGGGGCCTGGACGACGTCGCCGGTCAGGGTGATTTCAAGCACATAGCGGTGGCCGTGCAGGTTGCGGCATTGGCTGCGGTGGTCGGGAATGCGGTGGCCGGCGTCGAATTCAAGCCTGCGGGTCACGGAAATCATGGAATGCCTATGTATTTATGGGTCTGCAGGCTGAGTCGCCATTGCGGGTGTTGCATGCAGTACTGAACGGCCTGTTCGGTGTTGGCCAGGCGGGCCGGGCCGTCCATGGGCTGCAGGAAGAAGTGCTGGAAGTCCAGGTGTTCGAAATTGGGCGGCAGGGCGTTGTGCTGGGGGTAGACCAGCTTGAGTTCGTTACCGCGTTCGATGACGACGGGGGCGGTGCCTTTGGGGCTGACGCAGATCCAGTCGATGCCGGGCGGCGGTTTGACGGTGCCGTTGGTTTCGATGGCGACGGTGAAGCCGCGGGCGTGGATGGCCTCGAGCAGCGGCGCATCCAATTGCAGCAAGGGCTCGCCGCCGGTGAAGACGACGTAGCGGTTGCTGGTGCCTTCGCCCCAGGCGGCGGCGATGGCGTCGGCCAGCAGGTCGGGGGTGGTGAATTTGCCGCCGCCGTGGCCGTCGGTGCCGATGAAGTCGGTGTCGCAGAAGTTGCAGGCGGCGCTGGCGCGGTCGCTTTCGCGGCCGGTCCAGAGATTACAGCCCGCGAACCGGCAGAAGACCGCCGCACGGCCTGCGTGGGCGCCTTCGCCTTGCAGGGTCTTGAAGATTTCTTTGGCGGTGTAGGTCATGGACTTGCGGGGCGGGAATGGGCAAAAGCGGATTATTTTAGTCTTTCTGGGGGACGGCTGATTCTTGGGGCGGTGGGGGCGGGGATTTGTGCGTGCTTGTTTTCTTTGGCGGGCTGTTGATTCTTTGTGCCGCGGTTGCTTCTTCGTAG
>NZ_LZZT01000019.1 GCF_014170305.1 Achromobacter sp. UMC71 | reverse complement strand
GCGGGGGGGGTGGGGCGTTGGGGCGGTGGGCGCTGCGCGCGTGGGTTGGGTCTCGCGCTTTTGCCTGGGGCGTGTTATGAACTGGGCCGGGCTGCACTTCGTCGTATTTGCCAGGCTCAGGCTATCGTTACGCCGAGACCACGACATGCTTGGTCTTGGCGACGTTCGGATTGACAGCACATGCCGGGGCCGGGTAGCACGCGGCCGCGCCGTCCATCGATTTTTTCGCGCCGATTCTCGACAGGCAATCCGAACCATGAAAACTCTTGCAGTAGCGTTGCTGAGCCTTTCGTTCCTGGTGGTCGCTCCTTGCGCCGCGGAGAGTGACGCCGATCAAGCGGAGATCCTGGGGACGCTGACGGGCGGAAGTTGGCGGTCCGGCGACGGGCAGGGCACCTACCGGGTGGTCTTGGAGAACGTGGGCTTCGAGCATGTGAGCTGCCGTGTCTGGATCGAGTGGCTGGCCACTACGGCAGCCGGAAAGAAGCCGCCCGGGCAACCGCCGCGCCTCGTCGACAGGACGTCGTATGACGAAATCTCCAGCGGCTTCTGGTCTTGCAATCCGAAGAAGGTGGGGCTGGCCGGTGCCACGCTGACCATCCACGCCACGCACACCTATTCCGGTGAAAGCCGCAAGTTCTGCGCCGTGCTGGGCGCACCGGGTGAGTATCGCGATCAGGGCTTGTGTTGAGGCTGCTTCCATACCCTTGCGATAGCCGTTCCCCGGCCATGTTCATGACACGCTCTAGCCTTGCAGCTGGTTGTAGACCTCTTGCGAGATTCTCTGGAGTTCGTCTCGGCTGACCGCGCCTGACAAGGCGTAGCCGAATTGGCCTTCGGCCCAGTAGAAGACGCGGACTTGGCCTTCCTGGGTGAATTGGAAGGCGGTTTGGCCGTTGGTGGCTTCGCGGGTGACGTAGAGGGTCAGGCGTTGGCCGTCGGGGGCGCCGTACATGAAGAGGGCGACGGGGCCGGCGCCGCCGGGCAGGAGGCGGCCGCCGACGAGTTCGTAGCCGGCGTGGGACAGGTTGGGGGCGCGCACGGGGGCGCCCAGGCGTTTGGTGAGCCAGGTGACCAGGGCTTTTTCGTTGTCGCCGCTGACTTCCACGGGGCGGCCCATGTCGGGGGCGTAGACGGCGTGGGCGATGGCGGCGCGTTGGGCGTAGCCGCCGGCGGCGCGGTCGGGGCTGGCGGTGGCCAGGATGGATTGCAGGTGGCGGGCGTCCAGGGCACCGCGGGTCAGCCAGGCGGCGCTGGCACTGATGGCGGCGATGGCGATGCCGGCGGCCAGGGCGCGCCAGGGAATCTGGCGGGTGGGCGGGGCCAGCGGCAGGCGCAGGGGCAGGGGTTCGTCCAGGACCGGGTCGAGCAGGGCGTGCAGGGCGCGGCGCTGGGCCTGCCAGGTCTGGACGCGGGCCAGGTCTTGCGGGTGGGCGGCCAGGTAGGCGTCGACTTCAGCGTGGCGGCCGGGCGGCAGCTGGCCGTCGGCGTAGCCGTGCAGGTCGGCTTCGGTGATGGGGTGGCCGGCGGCGGGAACGGGGTGGAGGCGTTTGTCGTTCATGTCATTTCACGCGATGGAGCCGGCTGGCGGGTTCCTGGCCTTGCATCAGGGCGCCCAGCCGTTCACGGGCGCGCGACAGGCGCGACATGACCGTGCCCATGGGCACGCCCAGCACCTGGGCGGTTTCCTGATAGGACAGGTCTTCCACGCAGACCAGCAGCAGCACTTCGCGCTGCTCGGCCGGCAGGCCTTGCAGGCAACGATCCAGGTCGCGCACCTCCAGGTGGTCGGTTTGCGTGGCGCGCACCGGCACGTCGGGCAGGTCGCCCGTGCCGGCCTGTTCGGCCTGCCGGTGGTGGGCGCGCACGCCGTCGATGAAATGGTTATGCATGATGCCGAACATCCAGGCCCGCAGTTCGCCGCGCCGCTGCCAGCGCGAGTAGCGGCTCCAGGCACGCTCCAGGGTGTCCTGCACCAGGTCGTCCGCCCGGTGGGGGTCGCCCGTCAGCCCGCGGGCGTAGCGCCGCAGGCTGGGGATGCAGGCCAGGATCGATGCTTCGTCTTCGGCGCGCATGGTCTGTTGCGGCGCGTCCTGATCAGGGCTTGACGGTGTGCCAGACGTCCTTGAAGTTGTCGCCCGTCTTGTCGCCGGCCTTGGCATCCTTGGAGAACAGGTAGAGCGGCTTGCCCTTGTAGGCCCATTGCTTGGAGCCGTCATCGCGGGTGATGACGGTCAGGTCGCCGGACGCCTTGGCGTCGGCGGCGGCGGTGACCGGGGGCCAGATCTTGGCGCACTGGTCGTTGCAGGCGCTTTTGCCGCCTGCGTCCTTGTCGAAGGTGTACAGGGTCATGCCGGCACTGTTGACCAGCACGCCGTCCTGGGTCTTGACGGCCTGGGCGTGGGCGCCGGCCGAGAACAGGGCGGCGGAAGTAAGAACCAAAGCTGCGGCGATTTGATTGCGCATGTCGTGCCTCGTCGATAGGAAAGTGGGGGACTGCCCTCTACAGACGCCGGCCGGGGCGGCGATATTCCGCCCGGCGCAAAAAAAATCCGCGAGGGGTCAGGCGGCCGCCGGTGGCGGACCGGGTTCGTAGCGCATTTCGGTTTCCAGGCCGCCCTCCTTGACGGCGCGAAAGCCCAGCGACTCGTACAGCCGGCGGGCGGGGTTGCCTTGCAGGACGGACAAGGTGACCGGGACGGCTTCCTGGTCCGCCTGCCGCAGGAGGCCGGCGAGCAGCCGCCGGCCCAGGCCCTGGCCCTGGTAGGCCGGGTCGATCTGGATTTGCACGACGCGCCAGCTGGACGCCTCGCGCAGGGTCTTGAACAAGCCCGCCGGGCGGCCGTGCAGCCAGACGATCTGGGCGCCCTCGAAACCGTAGCGAATGCGCGCCAGGTGGTGCTCGTCGTCTTGCGGGGCGCCGGCGCGGGCCAGGTGTTCGGTCATCGTTGCGCGGCGCAGCGACATCAGGAAGGGCAGGTCGTCTTCGGTGGCGGGCTGCAATGCCAGGGAATGGGGGCTCATGGGGCGGCTTCAGGGTTGCTTGGCGGGACCACGCTTGGCGCTCTTGCCAGCCTGGTGGATCAAGTTATAGAGCTGTTGGGCCGCCGGCGCCAGGGGGCGGCCACGGCGCGAGATCAGGCCCAGGCTGCGGGTGACGCGCGGATGTTCGAGTTTGACGCCGGCCAGGGTGGCGTGGCCAGCGGGCGGCATGGCCAGCTGCGGCACGGCGGCCACGCCCAGGCCGGCCTCGACCAGGCCCAGCAGGGTCATGACATGGCTGACCTCGAAGGCGCTGACGGTGCGCTTGCCGCTCTTGGCCAGGGCGTCGTCGATCAACAGGCGGTTGCCGCTTTCCTTGGCCACCGTCATGAAGCGTTCGCCCGACAGTTCTTCCCAGGACACGCTGCGGCGGGCCGCCAGCGGATGGTCGCGGCGCACCGCCAGCACGAAGTCTTCGCGCAGCACGGCCTTGAAGTCCACGTCGGGCTCCTGGGTGCCGAAAAAGCTGATGCCGAAGTCGGCCCGGCCGGTGACGACGCTGTTGAGCACGGTATGCGCGGTTTCGTCGATGATGCGCACGCGGATGCGGGGAAAGCGCTCGGCGTAGTCGCGGATGATGGACGGCAGGAAGTAATAGGCCACCGAGGGCACGCAGGCCACGGTGACCAGGCCGCCGCGCTGCGCCGCCAGGTCGCCGATGCTGAGCACGGCACGTTCCAGTTCGTCGATGGCGCCGCGTGCCCGCTCCAGGAAGATGCGGCCCACGTGCGTGAGCGACACACGGCGGGTGGTGCGTTCCAGCAGCCGGGCACCCAGCAGGTCTTCCAGCTTTTCTATGCGGCGGCTCAGCGCCGGCTGTGACAGGTTCAAGTCCTCGGCCGCGGCGCGGAAACTGGCGCGTTCGGCCACGGCGACGAAGGCCTGCAGTTCCTGTAAATCGAAATTGATGCGTGCCATGCATTAATCCATCCGTAAGTTGCAATTCAAATAATAGCCGCGCCGTCGCAGAATGCACGGCATGGAAACGATCATCCCTTGTGTACTGATGCGCGGCGGCACCTCCCGCGGCCCCTTCTTCCTGGGCGATTGGCTGCCCGCCGACCCCGCCGAGCGCGACCGGTTGCTGCTGGCCGCCATGGGCTCGCCCCACGCCTTGCAGGTCGACGGCCTGGGCGGCGGCAACACGCTGACCAGCAAGGTCGCGATCGTGTCGCGCTCGACCCGGCCCGGCTGCGATATCGACTACCTGTTCGCCCAGGTGTCGGTGGACCGCGCCAGCGTCGACACCCGGCCCAACTGCGGCAACATGCTGTCGGGCGCCGCGCCGTTCGCCATCGACGAGGGCCTGATCGCCGCGGCCGACGGCGAGACCTCGGTACGGGTGCACAACGTCAACACCGGCGCCATCATCGAAGCCGTGGTGCAGACCCCGGGCCGGCGCCTGACCTACGAAGGCGATGTGCGCATCGACGGCGTGCCGGGCGCCGCCGCGCCGGTGCGGCTGAATTTCCTGGACGCCTGGGGCGCCGTCACCGGCCGCCTGTTTCCCACCGGCCTGCGCCAGGAAGTCGTGGACGGCATCGCCGTCACGCTGATCGACGCCGCCATGCCGATGGTGTTGATGCGCGCCGCGGACTTTGGCTTGCGCGGCGACGAATCGCCGGCCGAATTGGATGGCAATGCCGCGCTGCTGGCGCGCCTGGAACGCATCCGCCGCGAAGCCGGGGCGCGCATGGGCCTGGGCGATGTCTCGGACAGCGTCATCCCGAAGCCGGTGCTGCTGGCGCCGGGCGAGGATGCGTCGCAGTTGTCGCTGCGCTCGCGTTATTTCACGCCGCACGCCTGCCACCGCGCCCACGCCGCGACCGGCGCGGTGGGCGTGGCCGCGGCGTTCCTGATGCCGGGCACGGTGGCGCATGACTGCGGCGGCCCCGCGCCGCGGGCCGGTTACCGCAGCGTGCGCGTCGCGCATCCATCCGGCGGCATGAATATCGACGTGAAACTGGACGAACGCAGCGGCGAGGTCGCCGCCGCCGGGCTGGTGCGCACCGCCCGCAAGATCATGAAAGGGGTGCTGTACCTGCCGCAATCGGCGCCGCAACAGGCGGTTCAGGGCGTGCAGGCGGCACCTATGGCGGTAGCGGCCTAGGGCCTGTGCGAGGCGCCTTCTAGTGTGAACAGGCCCTGGCGGCCATATCGGCTACACCCGGCATCCGGTGCAGGATCCGCTGCCAGCAGGGTCCGGGTGTGCAGAAAAAATGGCGCCGGCCTGCCGGCGCCCGCAGGACAGACAACGGTTCACAGAGACCGTCCACATCATCATCAGGAGACTCAACATGGCATTTCCCATCCGTAGCAGCATGCTTGGCGCCGCCGCGCTGTGCCTGGCCCTGGGCGGCCAGTCGGCCCAGGCCCAATTTCCCGACCGCGCCATCACCATGGTGGTGCCCACCGCCGCCGGCGGCGGCAACGACACGCTGGCCCGCGTGATCGGGCAGAAGATGGGTGAACTGCTGGGCCAGACCATCATCGTGGTCAACAAGCCCGGCGCGCAGGGCGCCATCGCCGCCGACTACGTGGCCCGCCAGCCGGCCGATGGCTACACGCTGATGCTGGGCTACATCGGCACGCACGGCATCAATCCCGCGCTGCAAAAGCTCAACTACGACCCGGTGCGCGACTTCACCGCCATCGGCATGGTGGCCGATTCCCCCACGCTGATGGTGGTGAACAGCGGCATCGGCGTGCAGGACGTGCCCGGCCTGATCAAGTACGGCCAGGCTCATCCGGACGGCCTGAGCTATGCGTCGGCGGGCCCCGGCACGGCGCCGGCGGTGGCGGGCGAACTGTTCAACCGGGCGACCGGCGCGGCCATGCTGGAGATTCCCTACAAGGGCTCGGCGCCCGCCATGACCGACACCTTGGCCGGCGTGACCCAGGTGATGTTTCCCAGCCTGTTCAGCGCCTATCCGCATCTGAAATCGGGCAAGATCGTCGCGCTGGGCGTGGCGGGCGCGCGCCGCGCCAAGGTGCTGCCCGACATACCGACGCTGGCCGAACTGGGCGTGCAGGGCGTGGACGTGGCGCAGTGGTACGCGGTGTTCGCGCCGGCCAATGCCAAACCCGAGGTGGTGGCCAAGCTGAATACCGCGTTGAACGGCGCGCTGAACGACCCGGCGGTCGTGCGCAAGATCGACGAGCAGGGGGCGGAGGTGCGCACCAGCACGCCGGACGAATTGGCTGCGTTTGTGCGTGACGAGGCGGTCAAGTGGAAGCGCCTGGCCACCTCGATCCACGCCGCGCTGTAACGCCAGATGCGCCGGGCGGCCCACGCCGTCAGGGACGCCCCTTGATGCAGCGGGCGCCCGCGCCACAGCGCCGCTGCGCTAGGTTGCCGCGTCGAACAGCGCCAGCGGCGCGGCATCGAAGTGCCGCAGGTTCGGAAACACCAGATTCAGGTCGTCCTGGCTCGCGCCGAACCAGCTGCCCAGCGCCGCGCCCAGCTGTTCCACGGCCAGTTTCGGCAGCAGGCGGCCGTTGTCGACGAAGCCGGGCCCGTCCAGCGCGACCTCGGGATGCGATCCGACGTAGCGCCCGCCGCGCACCGCGCCGCCCAGCACAAAATGGTGCGCGCCCCAGCCATGGTCCGAGCCATTGCCGTTCGATCCCAGCGTGCGGCCGAATTCCGACGCGGTGAAGGTGGTGACCTGCCGCGCCACGCCCAGCCCGGCCAGCGCGCCCTGGAACGCCGCCAGCGCCTGGCCCAGCTCGCGCAGCAGGGCTGGGTGCGTGTCGTTCAGGCCCGTGTGGTTGTCATAGCCGTTCTGCGATACGAAGAACACCTGGCGCCGCGCACCCAGCGCCTGGCGTGCCGCGATGATGCGCGCCACGATCTTCAATTGCTGCGCCAGCGGCGAGCCAAAGTCGCCCGGCACCGCCACGCCGGACAGCGCCGCGCGCAGGCGCGTATCGGCATCGATCGATTGCGCGGCGATGCATGACATCTCGCGTTCCATCAGGTGTTCGCGCGGCTGCGTGATCAACTGGCGCAGCAGCGCGGTGCAGGCGCTGCTGCCGTACAAGTCGCGCGTCAGCAGATCGATACGGGTCGAACCATTGACGCCGACCCGGTAGCCGGCCACGTGACGGCCCGCCAGCAGCACCGTGCTGCCGCCCGCCGTGATGCCGGTGAAGCTGCGCTGCGCGTTGATGTCCGCATATAGATCGGTCAGCCGTCCTGCCCAGCCCGACGACGCGCCTTCCGGCGCCAGCGCCTGCCAGTACGATTGCTGGTCGTTATGCGAAAACAACTTGGGCGGCAGCGGCACGCGCGCGCCGATGTAGTCGGCCTTGGTCGTGGGCACGACCAGCGGCCCCACGTTCAGCGCCACCGCCATCTCGCCGCGCTCGAACAGGGGCGCCAGCGGTGCCAGCGAAGGCGCCAGCGCGAACTGCGCGCCGTTGTCCGCGGGGGTGCGTCCGCGCAGCGCGGTGGCCTGCAGCGCTGCGCGAGGCAAGGCAATATCGCTGCGGGCCGCGGCATAGGCGCGATAGGCCGCAGCGTCATAGGGCACCAGGGTGTTGAATGGGTCATTGCCGCCATACAGGAACACGCACACCAGCGCCTTGTAGTCGGCGGGCGCGGACTGCGCCGCAGCCGCACCCAGCGCGGCCAGGTTCAGCGCCAGCGGCGCGGCGGCATGGCTGGCGCCCAGGGCGCAGGCACGCAGCAGGAATTCGCGGCGGCCGGGTTTCATTGCTGTATCCGAAATTCGAGGCGGTCACGCTTCATTTCTGCACCAGGTATTCAGGGCTGGCCGCCACCAGCATGATCGCGGCGCGCACGCGGTCGCGCGGCCGCTCGGGCGGCAGGGTAGCGACCGCCTGGGCGATGGTGTTGGCCGTGCTGTCGCTGAAAGCATCACCGGCCAGCAGTAACGCCACTCGCGCCACCAGCGCGGCGGGGTCCCGGGCCAGCGGGATCTCGGCGGCGTAATCCGTTTGCAGGTCTTCCCAGCCGCGGTCGACGTAGATCGCCAGGAAATTCAGGTAGCCCGCGATGCTGGTTTCATCGGTGATCTGCAGTTCCGGCGCCACCAGCCCGCGCCGCGCCAGTTCGGTCACCGGCGGGCTATAACGCGGCCGGAAGAAATTGAACACGCTGGCCGACCGCATCGGGCTTTGCGCCAGGCGGATCGTGTTGTCGGTGGTGTCGGGCATGGCCCAGGCGCCGGTGTTGGACGTGGCGCCGAACGCCCGGGCCCAACCCGAGAAACGCAGGATCGGCTCGCGTACCTTGCCCCACTCGGGCGCGGCCAGGTCGGGATGGCGGGCCTCCTCGTCCAGCAAGATCGCACGCACCACCGCCCGCAGGTTGCCGCGCACGCCCTGGCCGTCGTCATTGAACGCCGCCGCTACCCGTCCGACGTAGGCCGGGCTGGGGTTGCTGGTCACC
The DNA here is from genome assembly GCF_014170305.1 of Achromobacter sp. UMC71. GTDB lineage: Bacteria > Pseudomonadota > Gammaproteobacteria > Burkholderiales > Burkholderiaceae_B > Achromobacter. Next base: position 11,819 of record NZ_LZZT01000019.1, on the reverse strand, counting down.
AGCCGCTGGATCAGCTGGGTGCCGATGAACGGCCCCACGTTGGGGTGGGCGCTGATCACCTCCATGGCGCGGCGCAGCGACAGATAGCCATCGGTGCCGGGCGGAATCACCGCGCCCAGGAAGCGCTTTTCCGCCAGTGAATGCAGGCTGCCATTGAGCGCCATTGGGCGGCGGTGGAACTGCACGTCGCTTTCCGGGCCGTCCAGGTCCCAGCCGGTAAACACCTTGGCCAGCCCCTGCACGTCGGCGTTGCTGTAGGTTTCGATCGGTGCGCCGTTCACCATCCTGGCGGTGCCGTCCGGATTCAGCTCGACCAGGCCGATGCTGAATAGCTGCATCACCTCGCGGGCGTAGTTCTCGTCGGGGTGGCGGCCGGTCTTGGGGTCTTCCTTGCGGTTGCCGCGATAGGTCAGCATGCAGCCCATCGACAGATTGCGCGTCACGGCGGTGAGCAGGGCCTGGTAGTTGCCCAGCGCATGCTCGGCCAGCAGGTCCATGAAACCGGCGGCGCCGAACAGCGGCCAGTTGGCGGTGATGGACGCCACGCCCACCACGAAGATCTCGGACAACGAGAAGGCGACGCGCGTTCGCACCTGGTCTTCGGCGCTGATGAACTTGCGCCACAGCGTCGATTCCAGCGGCGCGTTGATGCCGTTGCCCTTGTAGGCCTCGGTGTTCTTGCCCTGTTGCAGCAGCCAGTCGAAATGGCTCTGCGACGGCGGCAGGTCCAGCTGGGCATCCAGCCACGCGGCGTAGCCATCGCGCACGACCGCGTCGATGGCGTCCGGGGTCGGGCCGAAGGTGGCCTGCGCCAGAAAGCGCGATGCCTGGCCGGGCGTGGGCCGGGCGGACGGGGAGGATGCGGAGGCGGCGGCAGGCGCGGCCCCGGACGGCGGCGCGGACATGCGAAAAGCCCCGGGTTCGAATGCGAAAACCTACGGTACCGAAGCGCCTGGGGCGCTTCAAGACCACCATTCGGAGGAGGGGATTAATCCGTTCGCATGAGAGGCGCCGGCCGGCCGCGGTCACGGCCAGGTGCTGGCCGAGCGCGATGACGGCGGCCGGGGGGCGAGGCGTGTCAGACCGAACGCGTGATGCCGCCGTCGATGCGGATGTTCTGCCCGGTGATGTACGAAGAGGCGTCGGAGGCCAGGAACGCGATCAGGTCGGCCACTTCCTCGGCGGTGCCGTAGCGGCCCATCGGGATGCGCGCGCGGCGGTCTTCCTTTTCGGGCAAGCTGTCGATGAAGCCGGGCAGCACGTTGTTCATGCGTACGTTGTGTTCGGCATATTCGTCCGAGAACACCTTGGTGAACGCGGCCAGGCCGGCGCGGAACACGCCCGACGTCGGGAACAGGGCTTCGGGTTCAAAGGTGGCGTAGGTCGAGATATTGACGATGGCGCCGGCCTTCTGGCTTTTCATCACGGGGGCCACCAGGCGCGCGATGCGCACCACGTTCAGCAGGTAGTACTCCATGCCCAGGTGCCAGTCGTCGTCGCTGATTTCCAGCAGCGGTCCCTTGGGGCCATGGCCGGCGCTGTTGACCACGGCATCGACGCGGCCCCATTGCTGCAGGGTGGCGTCCACCAGGCGGGCCAGGTCTTCGGGGGACCGGTTCGAACCGGTCACGCCCAGGCCGCCCAGTTCGGCCGCCAGCGCTTCGCCCTTGCCGGACGAGGACAGGATGGCCACGCGGAAGCCGTCGGCCGCCAGTTTGCGCGCCGCCGCCGCGCCCATGCCGCTACCGCCGGCGGTGATGATTGCCACTTTATCCGTGCTCATGCGTGTGCCCCCAAGGGTGTCCAGGAAACGGCCATTGTAGGGGCGTGCACGGCGGGCTTGCGGGCAATCCAGCGGAGATTCCCGCAAGACCCGGCAGGGGTGATCAGTCGACCAGCTTGAGCACGCCCTTCATCAGCGCGAAGTGGCCGGGGAACGAGCAGAAGTAGGCGTAGTCCTGGCCGGCGGCCAGCTTGCTGACGTCGAACGTGACCGAATCGGTTTCGCCGCCGCCGATGACCTTGGTGTGGGCGATGACGCGGGCGTCGTCTTTCTTGACGTAGTCGTTGTCCAGGCCGGCGGCCATGCCGTCGTTCACGGCGCCTTGCATGTCGGCCTGCTTGGTCAGCACCCAGTTGTGGCCCATGGCGGTCTTGGGCAGCTTGCCCGGGTGCGTGAGCTTCACGGTGAACTGCTTGCAGCTCTTGCTGACCGTGATTTCCTTCTTGTCGAACTGCATCTGGTCGGTGCCGGCGATTTCGATCGAGCAATCGGCGGCCAGCGCGGGGGCAGAAACCAGGGCCAGGACGGCCGCGGCGCACAGATTCTTCAACAGCATGTTTGATGCCTCCAGGTGGCTAGGGGGGAAACGCAAGCCCGCCGGACGGAGCCGGGCAGGCATTGCGGCTATTGTCGTTCCACTCTACGCCAAATCGGTCCGGGCGACCTACGCCGGGTTTGACGCAACGCAAGCAAGCGCGAGCCAATTGGCGAGAATCGGTCTGAAAGTGGAACGCCCGCGGAGCCAGGACGATACCGGCCTGCCTCGAATGCGACGGCCCTAGGGCTTGCCGCTGACCCGCCAGATCACGTTGCCCACGTCATCGGCCACCAGCAACGCGCCCTGGCTGTCCACCGCCACGCCCACCGGCCGCCCCTGCGCCTGGCCGCCGGCATCCAGGAACCCGGTCAGCACGTCCTGGGCCGCGCCATCGGGACGGTTGCCGGTGAAGGGCACGTAGATGACCTTGTAGCCGCTGCGAGGATCGCGGTTCCAGGATCCATGCTGCCCGACGAACATGCCGTGCGTGAACGGGGCCAGCTTCGAGCCGCCCGACCAGGCCAGTCCCAGCGATGCGGTATGCGGCCCCAGTGCATAGTCGGGCACGATGGCCTTTGCCACCAGGTCCGGGCGCGGCGGCTTGACCCGCGTATCGACGTGCTGGCCGAAATAGCTGTACGGCCAGCCGTAGAAGCCGCCGTCTTGCACCGACGTCATGTAGTCGGGCACCAGGTCGCTGCCCAGCTCGTCGCGTTCGTTCACGGCGGTCCACAGTGTCTTGCCATCGGGCGCCCAGGCCATACCGACCGGATTGCGCAAGCCGCTGGCGTACAGGCGCTTGGCGCCCGTGGTCACGTCGATCTCCCAGATGGCCGCGCGGCCTTCCTCGGCCGCCATGCCGTTTTCCGCGACGTTGCTGTTCGAGCCCACCGAGGCGTAGAGCTTGCTGCCGTCGAGGCTGGCGATCAGGTTCTTGGTCCAGTGGTGGTTGATGCCGGCGGGCAGGTCGGTGACCTTGACGCCAGGGGCGGTGATGCGGGTCTGGCCGGGTTGATACGGAAAGCGCACCACGGCGTCGGCGTTCGCCACGTACAGCTGGTCGCCCACCAGCGCCATGCCGAAGGGCGAATTCAGGCCGTCGAGCAACACGCTGCGGCTTTGCGCCGCGCCGTCCGCGCCCAGGCCCCGCAGCAGCGTGATGCGGTTGGCGCTGGCCGTGCGCGCGCCGGCGCGCTTCATGACGATGCCGGCGGCCCAGTTCTTCAGTCCGCCCGGTGCGTCTTCCGGCTTGGGCGGCGCATTGGTTTCGGCCACCAGCACATCGCCGTTGGGCAGTACGTAGATCCAGCGCGGATGATCCAGGTCGCGGGCATAGGCCGTCACGGCCAGTCCGCTGGCGGGTGCCGGCTGCGTGCCGTCGGCCCAGCCCACCGCCTTGGCGGTGTTGACGGTGGGGATCAGGGTGACATTGGGCGCGGGCAGTTCGGGGCGCGGGCCCATGCCGGCCTCGACCGGCAATTTGGCGACCTCGCCGCAGGCGGCGAGCGTGCTGACGGCCGCCAGGGCCGCCGGCAGCAGGGTTCGAATTCGCATGATGCGGCTCCAGGCGCGGCGCGGTCACCGCGAAAGCCCATCATACGACGCGGCTTGGCAGGCCGCGACAGATCAATCCTTGATGCGGCTGCGCAGCACCGCGCCCGTCTGCGCATCCACCCGCAGCTTCACGCGCTGGCCCTGCGGATCGTCGGCCTTGACGTCGTAGCCGCGGTGATGCTCCAGCTCGATCTCGGTGATGTTGCGGTAGCCGGCCGTGGTCAGCGTGTCGTAGATCTGGCGCACGGTCAGGATTTGCGCGGGGGCGGCCTGGGCGGCCACCGGCGCGGCGGGTGCAGCGGCCGGTTGCGGGGCGGCCTGCGCAGAGGCCGCGGCGCTGGCCAACGTGGCGGCGCCCACGGCGAAAGCGGCCAGAGTATTGCGGATCGCGGGCTTGATGGTCGTGGTCATGGGGGAGCTCCTAATCGGTTGGAATATGGCCTTCGGTCCGGCCATGCATGCATTATTCGGGGGAGCCTATGAACTCTTTCTGAAGCCGCCGTTCACCTGCCGTTCATCCTTCGTTGGGTATAAATGAGGCGCGGCTTCGAAGCTGTTTTTCCCCGGCGTCCCGCGTTATCCTGGACGCCACTCACCACGGACCCCCCAATGACCGCAGGCAAGCGCATCGCACTCTGGCTGTCGGGCGGCGCGCTGGCCGTGGCGCTGGCCTTCGGGCCGGGCGCCGGCCACGCCGGCGACAGTGATCACGACCAAGCCCGCCAGGCCTTGCAGGCCGGCAAGGTGCTGCCGCTGCGTTCGGTGCTGGATATCGTCGAACGCGACTATCCTGGCCAGGTCGTGAAAGTGGAGTTCGAGGAAGACGACGGCCTCTTCCTGTACGAGATCCGCTTGTTGCAGCCCGGCGGCAACCTGGTCAAGCTGAAGATCGACGCGCGCGACGGCTCCGTGCTGGGCATCAAGGGCCGCGATATCCAGTTCCGGAACAAACGCTGATGCGCATCCTGGTAGTCGAAGACGAACCCACCCTGGCGGCGCAACTGGCGCAGGCGCTGGGCCAGGCCGGCTATACGGTCGACACCGCGGCGGACGGCGGCACCGCCCACTACCTGGGCGAGGTCGAAACCTACGATGTGGTCGTGCTGGACCTGGGCCTGCCCGTAATGGACGGGCTGACGGTGCTCAAGCAGTGGCGCGCCACCGGGCGCGGCATGCCGGTGCTGATCCTGACCGCCCGCGCCAACTGGCACGAGAAGGTCGCGGGTATCGACGCGGGCGCCGACGACTACCTCACCAAGCCCTTTCATATGGAAGAGCTGCTGGCCCGCGTGCGCGCGCTGCTGCGCCGGTCCAGCGGCCACGCCAGCGCGCAGTGGCGCTGTGGCCCGCTGATGCTGGACACGCGCCAGGCCAAGGCCACCGTCGACGGCCAGGCGCTGAACCTGACCAGCCACGAATTCAAGGTGCTGGCGGTGCTGATGCAGCGCGCGGGCGAAGTGGTCTCGCGCAGCGAACTGACCGAGCACATCTACGCGCAGGACCACGACCGCGATTCCAACACCATCGAAGTCTTCATCGGCCGGCTGCGCAAGAAGCTGCCGCCGGACACGATCGAAACCGTGCGCGGACTGGGCTACCGGCTGGCAGGCGGCGCATGAACGCCCCAGGCGCCGCGCGTACGCCGGGGTCGCTGCGCTGGCGGCTGCTGGCCGGCACCCTGGCCTGGATCGCCGTGACCATCGTGCTGGCGGGCTGGGGGCTGGGCAGCCTGTTCCGCCAGCACATCACCGAACAACTGCGCGCCGAGCTGGCGCTGCACCTGAACCAGCTGACCGCCGCGGTCAGCGTCGCACCCGACGGCCGCCCCGGGGTGACGCCGCCCCTGAGCGATCCGCGCCTGGAGCAGCCGCTGTCCGGCCTGTACTGGCAGATCGACCGGCTGGACGACCAGGGCCGTGTCGCCGTGGCCGGCGTGGCGCGCTCGCGTTCGCTATGGGACCAGGTGCTGGCGGTGCCCGCGGCCGACAGCGCGGATGGCGCCTATGACATCCCCGGTCCCGAAGGTCACGGCCTGACCGCGCTGACGCGCACGCTCAAGCCCGAGGATGCCGACGCGGCCACGCTGCGCCTGATCGTCGCCGCCGACCGCCAGGTGCTGGCCGAGCCGATCGAGCGCTTCAATCACATGCTGCTGCTGTCGCTGGGCGCGCTGGCCGCCGGGCTGGTCGCGGCCGCGGTGGTGCAGGTGGCGGTCGGGCTGCGTCCGCTGGGACGCCTGCGCCGGCAGCTCGCCGCGCAGCAGGGCGGCAACAGCGCGCGCATCGACGGCCGTTTTCCCAGCGAAATCCAACCCCTGGTCGACGATTTCAACCGCGTGCTGGCCGTGAACGCCGACATCGTGCAGCGCGCCCGCACGCAGGCCGGCAACCTGGCGCATGCGGTGAAGACGCCGCTGACCATCCTGGCCAACGCCGCTGTCCAAGAAGACAGCGCCCTGGCCCGGCTGGCGCGCGAACAGACGGCGCTGGCGCAGCGCCAGATCGACTACCACCTGGCGCGGGCGCGGGCCGCGGCGGCTTCGGGCACCGAGGGCGGGCGCACGCCGCTGCGCCCGCCGGTCGAAGCATTGCTGCGGGTCATGCGGCGCCTGTACGCCGCGCGCGAGCTCGACCTGGACCTGGCCGGTTTTCCGGACGGACTGGTCTTTCGCGGCGAAGAGCAGGACCTGCAGGAAATGGTGGGCAATCTGCTGGACAACGCCTGCAAGTGGGCGGCGGGGCGCGTGCGCATCAGCGCGGGCGCCGTGCCGCCGGACCAGCTGCGCATCGAGATCGACGACGACGGCCCGGGCATCGCCGAGGGCGAGCGCGAACGCGTGTTCGAGCGCGGCGTGCGCATGGACGAGCAACGCCCCGGCTCGGGCCTGGGCCTGGACATCGTGCGCGACCTGGCGCGCACCTATGGCGGCGATGTGCGCGCGGAGCAGGCGCCGCTGGGCGGCCTGCGCGTGACGCTGACACTGCCCGCGCTGGCGCGGCCCGCGTAGCGCGGGCCCGGACGCCTATTTCACCAGCGTCACGGGCACCTCGGCCAGCTGCACCACCTGATTGGCCACCGAACCGACCAGCATCCCCGCGAAGGCGCCCAGGCCGCGCGTGCCCATGACAATGCGTTCGCATTGGTGCTGTTGCGCATAGGACGCGATCTCGACCGCCGGATTGCCGAATTCGACGTGGCTGGTGTAGTCGGTGCCCGTGACGTCCAGCAGCTTGCGCGCTTCGTCGGCGGCCTCCTGGCCTTCGCGCATGTAGTATTCGTCGATCATGTCCTGCGTGACCAGGCGCGACAGGCCGGCGCGGCCTTGCGGCGGCGTCTGGATATTGAGCAGGTGGATGCGCGCGCCCTGCGTGCCTTGGGTGAGCTGGCGCGCGTGCAGCACGGCGCGGTTGGCGTCATCGGAACCGTCGACCGGGACCAGGATGTTCAGCATGGCGGGCTCCTTTACTTGACCAGGGTGACGGGCAGCGACGCCAGGCGCAGCACGCGGGTGGCGACCGAGCCCATGAACAGCGACGCTACGGAACCCAGTCCGCGCGTGCCCATGTAGATCTCGTCGGCATCGATCTCGCCGGCCACGCGCACGATGGTATCGGCAATCGCGCCGATCTCGACGCGCTCGCCGTAGGACACGCCGTCGGCGGCCAGCAACGCGCTGGCTTCGCGTAGCGCGGCCGCGCCTTCCTCGTGGTGATAAGCGTCGATGTCGGTTTGCGACAGGCCGCGGCCGATCTTGCCGGCCTGTAAGGGAATCTGCACGGACAAGAGCTCGACGCGCTCGACGGGGTCGTAGCGGCGCGCCTGCAACAGGGCGCGCACGGCATGCACGGCGTGCGTCGAGCCGTCCACGGGGATCAGAATGCGTTTCATCGGCGTCTCCTGGGTTGCGGGGCGGGGCGCTGTCGCCCGCGGCGTTGGCGCCGGGGCCCCGGATTGCCGCGCCCTTGTCGGCGCACGGCAGGTCTACTTTAAGGAATTATTCCGCCGCGTGGGGTGCGCGGGATCAAATGCCCGTGCCGGCGCCGGTTCAGCGCCAGCGCGCGGGCGTCTGCGCGGCCTGGGCCGGTAGGCCCAGCAACTGCTCGCCCAGGCGCGCCAGCGTGGCGGCGTCGCCGGTGGTTTCCAGCGCAATCGCGCCCACGCCGTCCGTGTTCAGCAGGCCGCGTTCCTGCAGCTGGTGGCGCAACCGGCGCGCCACGGGGCCGCCGGTTTCCAGTTGCGGCACGGCGGTACCTGCCACGGCGGCGATCTCGTTGCTCAAGAACGGGAAATGCGTGCAGCCCAGCACCAGCGTGTCGGCGCCCTGGTCCAGCAGCTCGCGCACCGGCCCGGCCACCGCGCGCGCCACGGCGGCGCCGGCCGTTTCGCCTTGCTCGACCAGCAGTACCCATTCGGGGCAGGGCCGCAGCAGGATGCGGATTTCGGGCGCCTCGCGTTGCACCAGCGCGGCGAACTTGGCGCTGGCCAGCGTGCCGGTGGTGGCGAACACGCCGATCACGCCGCTGCGCGTCAGGTGGGCGGCGGGCTTGATGGCCGGCTCCACGCCGATGATGATCAGGTCGGGATGGCGCGCGCGCAGCAGAGCGATGGCGGCGGTGGTGGCCGTGTTGCACGCTACCACCATGGCCTTGGCCTGGCGCGACACGTAGTAGTCGGCGATGGCCAGCGCCCGTTGCTGCACGTATTCCTGGGTCTTTTCGCCGTAAGGCACGTGGGCGGCGTCTGCCACGTACAGCAAGTCTTCCTGCGGCAGCGCGTCGCGGATGGCGCGCAGCACGCTCAGTCCGCCGACGCCGGAGTCATACACGCCTATGGGTTGTGGGGCAGGCATTGGAATAGGGGGAAAACAGAGGTGCCGCCAAGTGTAGCGCCGCCGGCCCCCGCCCACTGGCCAGCCCGGCGGAACACGGCGATGCGGGCCCCGTCAGGGCTCGGGCGTGTCGCGGTGCGCCCGCGCCTCTTCGATCAGCCGGCGGATCGCGCCGGACAGCGGCGCGTCGCGCCAGATCAGCGTGAGCGGCGCGCGCAGTTCCAGCGGGCCGGTCACGTTCACGTACACCACGCCTTCGATGTTGACCCGCCGCAGCGAGGCCGGTACCAGCGACACGCCCAGGCCTGCCGCCACCAGGCTCAGCGTGGACAGCATGCGCGGCGCTTCCTGCGCCACGCGCGGGCTGAAGCCGGCCGCGCCGCAGGCCCTGATGATGGCGTCGTACAGCCCCGGGCCGCTGTGGCGCCGGTACAGGATCAGGGATTCCTCGGCCAGTTCCGACAGCGCGATACGCTTGCGCGCGCGCCCCTTGACCATCGGATGGTCGGCGGGAAAGGCGGCCAGCATGTTTTCTTCCAGCACGGTCTCGACCGCCACGCCGGGGTCCGCGCCATGGGCGCCGCGGATGAAGGCCACGTCCACCCGGCCGTCGCGCACGGCCTCCATCAGTTCGCCGGTGCTGCTTTCCTCCAGCACCAGCCGCACCTGCGGCGCGCTTTCGCGAAAGCGCCGGATCACCGATGGCACGAACGGATGGAAAGCGGCCGACCCCGTGAAGCCCACGGTCAGCCGGCCGGCTTCGCCCAGCGACACGCGGCGCACACCGTCCACCGCCTGGTCCACCAGCGCCAGGATGCTGCGCGCGTCCGCCAGCAGCGCGCGGCCGCTTTCGGTCAGCTCCATGCCGCGCGGCAGGCGGTGGAACAGCGTGACGCCCAGCTCCTGCTCCAGTACGCGGATCTGCTGGCTCAGCGGGGGCTGGCGGATGCCTAGCCGGGCAGCCGCGCGGGTCAGGTGGGATTCCTCGGCGACGGCCAGGAAGTAACGCAGAAGCCGCAGGTCGACGGATGCCATATGTAGCTGATATCAGTATTTATCAATTCATATATTAGACATTATCTGAGGCCAAGAGTAGGCTGCGGTCTATTCATCCAGAAGATCATGAACGCAGCATCGACTACCCCCCCTGACGCCGCCCTGCGGCCGCCGCCCACCTGTGGGCAACTGTTCTACGGCTTTCTCATGCTGGGCCTGACGGCCTTCGGCGGCGCGCTGCCCCTGGCGCGGCGCATGGTCGTGGAAAAACACCGCTGGCTATCCGGGGCCGAATTCACCGATCTGCTGGGCCTGTGCCAGTTCCTGCCGGGCGGCAACATCATCAACCTGTCGGTGGCCCTGGGCATGAAGTTCCGCGGGCCGCGCGGCGCCTTCGCCGCGCTGATGGGTCTGATCCTGGCGCCCTCGGCCATCGTGGTGCTGCTGGGCATGGTCTATGACCGTTTCCAGAACGATCCGCACATTCAACACCTGTTCGCCGGCCTGGCCGCGGCCGCCGCGGGCCTGTTGATTTCCATGGCGGTCAAGATCGGCGTGCCGGTGCTCAAGCGGCGCGACTGGCTGGCCGGCCTGGTGGCCACCGCGTGTTTCGTCGCCATCGCCGTGCTGCGTATTCCGCTCTTGCCGACCATGGCGGTGCTCACGCCGCTGAGCATCCTGCTGGTCTGGAGGCAACGTCGATGATCCAGACCCTGATCGCCCTGGCCATCATCTTTTCGCAGCTGTCCGTGCTGGCGTTCGGCGGCGGCAACACCATCCTGCCCGAAATGCAGCGCCAGGTCGTGGAAGTGCACGGCTGGATGACGGCGGCCGACTTTTCCGCGCTGTTCGCCTTGGGTCAGGCCGCGCCCGGCCCCAACCTGATGGTCGTCACCCTGGTGGGGTGGCACGTGGCCGGCTGGATGGGGATGCTGGTCACCACCATCGCCAAGTTCGGCCCGTCCTCGATCATTACGGTCATCGCGCTGGGGCTGTGGGAACGGTTCAAGGACCGGCCCTGGCGCGGCGTGATCCAGGCGGGCATTTTCCCGATGACGGTAGGGTTGGTGGCCGCCAGCGCGGCCCTGATCACCGAGGCGTCGGTGCATTCCTGGCTGCTGGGCGCCATCACCGCGGTGGTGGCGCTGCTGGCCAGCGCGACGCGCATCCATCCGCTGTGGCTGCTGTTCGGCGGCGCGCTGGTGGGATTGCTGGCTATCGGTTAGCGTTAGGGCTCTTGCCACGCCAGGAGCCCGCCATGTCGCTGCCGGTCAAGGACGATACGTCCGACGCTTCGTCCGCCGCCGTTGCCCGCTTGCCTTTTTTCCACGCGCATCGTCGCCTGGTGCTGTGCGGCCTGCTGTTCGCCGCGGTGACGGTCGGCCTCTACCTGGCCGGCATGTCGCCCAGCCGCGCCGGCCTGCTGGGGTTCGACGCGGCGGCGCTGGTGTTCCTGCTGTTCACCGCGTCGGCCTTCGGCAGCGCCACGCCCGCCACCATGCGGGTGCGGGCCCAGCAGGTCGATGTCGGGCGCACGGCCGTGCTCTGGAGCAGTGTGGCGCTGTCCTGCCTGGTGATGCTGGCCCTGTGGACGGAGCTGCGGGCCAGCGGCGGCGCCGAAGGGGTGGTGGACCTAATCGCCGCGGCCGCCAGCATCGTGCTGTCGTGGCTGTACCTGAACATGATCTTCGCCCTGCATTACGCGCACGGCTACTACAGCCACCGCAACGCGATGCACAAGGGCCTGGATTTCCCCGGCAAGGAAGACCCGGACTACTGGGACTTCGCCTATTTCTCCCTGGTGCTGGGCATGACCTTCCAGGTATCCGACGTGCAGATCGTCAGCCGCCGGCTGCGGCGCACGGCGCTGGTGCACAGCGTCATCGCGTTTTTCTTCAACGTCTTCATCATCGCCATCAGCGTGAACGTGGCGGCCGGCAGGGCCTAAAAACGGCTCGGGCGGGTCCACCACCCCTTCGGCGCCGCCGCTGGCCCGCAGCTCCGTCCACAGGGCCAGCATCACCAGGCAGGACAGCGCCACACTGCTCCAGAGCACGGCCGTGCGCCCGACATCGACCTGCTGGGCCCGCACCCGCATGGTGGCGGGCGTGGCGCTGCCG
>NZ_LZZT01000018.1 GCF_014170305.1 Achromobacter sp. UMC71 | reverse complement strand
CCTCAAACCCCCGCCGCAACCAAATGACACCGCACCTCCCGCCCCCCAACGACAGCCACCTCCGGCACCACACTCCGACACCGCTCCTGCACCATCCCGCACCGCGTATGAAACGTGCACCCCGCCGGCGGCATGATCGGATTAGGTACCTCACCTGCCATCGGCTCCCGATCCCGCCGCGGATCGTCCAGATCCGGAATCGTATCCAGCAGCATCTTCGTATACGGATGCTTGGGCGACTCGAACAGTTCGTCGGCCGCCGCCTGCTCCACGATCCGCCCCAGGTACATCACCGCCACCCGGTCCGACACGTGGCGTACCACTGACAGGTTGTGGCTGATGAAGACGTAGGTCAGGCCGAACTCTTTCTGCAGGTCGCCCATCAGGTTCAGGATCTGCGCCTGCACCGACACATCCAGCGCCGAGGTCGGCTCGTCGCAGACCAGGAACTCGGCTTCGGTCGCCAGCGCCCGCGCAATCGAAATACGTTGGCGTTGGCCGCCCGAGAACTCGTGCGGAAAGCGGCTGGCGTCGCTGGCCGACAGACCGACCAGTTCCAGCAGCTCGTCCACGCGGCGGCGCGTGTCCGCCGGGCTGGCGCGCAGGCCCAGCGTGATAATCGGTTCCGCCACGATATTGCCCACCCGCCAGCGCGGGTTCAGGCTTGCGTACGGGTCCTGGAAAATCATCTGCGGGTGCAGCGTGCCGCCCTTGCGGTTACGGCCATAGCGCAGCGTGCCGCGTGTCGGGGCCACCAGGCCCACCAACAACTTGGCCAGCGTCGACTTGCCGCAGCCCGACTCGCCCACGATGCTCAGCGTGCTGCCGCGCGGCACCGCCAGCGACACGCCGTCCACCGCCTTCAGCGTCTGCGTCGGCTGGCGCGACAGCGTGCGTTCCAGCCAGGGGGGCGATACGTCGAACCAGCAGGCCAGGTCGTCGGCCCGCAATAGATAATCCTGGTCATGCGGCATGAGCGACGCCTCCTTGGTGCAGCCAGCAGGCGCTGACCGTGGCGCCGGACGGCGAGGCCGCCAGCGCGGGACGGGCCTGGCCGCAACGCGGGCCGGCCAGGGCGCAGCGCGGATGGAACGCGCAGCCGTCCGGCATCGCGTGCAGCCGCGGCATCGCGCCGTCGATCTGGTTCAGCCGGGCGGCGCGGTGGCGCAGGCCCGGAATGGCATTCATCAGGCCCTGCGTGTACGGATGGCCGGGGCGCCGCAGCACCTCCAGCACCGGGCCGATCTCCACGATGCGGCCCGCGTACATCACCGCCACCCGGTCCGCGGTCTCCGCGATCACGCCCATGTCGTGCGTTACCAGCAACACCGACGTGCCCTGTTCGCGGCACAGGCGACGCAGCAGCGCCGTGATCTGCGCCTGCACCGACACGTCCAGCGCCGTCGTCGGCTCGTCCGCGATGATCAGGCGCGGCCGGGCCGCCAGCGCCAGCGCAATCACCACCCGTTGGCGCATGCCGCCGGAAAACTGGTGCGGATAGTGGTCGATGCGGCGGTCCGCCGCCGGGATGCCCACCGCCAGCAGCAGTTCCAGCGCCCGCTGCCGGGCCGCGGCGGGCGAGCTCCGGTCGTGATGGCGGATCGTTTCGATCAATTGATCGCCCACCGTGAAGAGCGGGTGCAGGCTGGTCAGCGGGTCCTGGAAGATCGCGCCGATCTCCTTGCCGCGCAACCGCTGGCGGGCCTTGGGCGGCAGGTTGTCGATGCGCTTGCCGGCCAGGAGGATCTCGCCGCCGCCCAGGCGGCCGGGCGGCTCCAGCAGACCAATGACCGCCATGCCGGTCAGCGATTTACCGGCGCCCGATTCGCCCACCATGCCCAGGATTTCACCGGGCGCGATGTCGAACGAGATGTCGCGCGTGGCGACCAGGGTGCCGTGGCGGGTGGGAAATTCCACCGACAGGCCGCGCACCGACAGCGTCGGGGCAGCGGGGCTGGGAACGGTCGTCATGACGGGCTCCTTGGGGGCCGCGGATAACTGGAAGAGAAAATCTCGCCGACCGCGGGGTGGCCCCAGGTGCGGTCGGGATAGCGGGCCACCAGGCCGTCGAACTGGTCCTGGGCCTGGGCTTGCGCCAGGCGCGCGTCAAAGCCGGGAATGTGGCCGTCGACCATGACGAAGCGGCCGTCGATGACCACCTGCGACACATCGCGGCCACTGCCCCCCACCATCAGCGTCTGGATGGGATCGATCAGCTGGCCATTGCGGTCGTGGGAAAAATCGAACACCACGATATCGGCCTTGGCGCCCGCCGCCAGGCGGCCCAGGTCGGGCCGGCCCAGGGCATCGGCCCCGCCGACCGTGGCGGCGTCGTAATAGTCTTCCGAGCGCACCGCCTCGGTGGACTGGTCCATCACGCGGCACAGCATCAGGCCCACCTGCATGTTCAGCACCATGTCCGGCGGCCAGGTATCGGTGCCCATGCCGATCTTCACGCCCAGCTTGCGGTAGCGGGCGAAGGATTCCAGCGTGGCGCCATGGCGCGCCGAGACCAACGGGCAATGCACGATGGCGGCGCCCGCGTCGCGGATGATTTCCAGGTCGCGGCCGGGCCGGTCGATCTGGCGCGAGCCGGACACGTAGGTGCCATGCGGCAACAGCGCCCGTTCGGACAGGAAGCCCAGGCTTTGCAGCCATTCGGGCGGGCTCATGCCGTGCTGCTCGAGCACCAGGTCGTATTCCAGGCGCGACTGGCAGCAATGCAGCCGGATGGGCAAGTCACGATCGCGCGCGATCGCCGCGGACGCGCGCAGCAGGTCGGGCGTGCAGGTTTCGATGCGGTCCGGCGACAGCATGGCGCGCACCCGGCCGTCGTGCAGGCCGTCGATGTCGTCGCAGAATGCCACCGCCTGCGCCAGCCCCGCCTGGCCGCGCGCCTCGTCGTAGTGGCAGCGGATATTGCCCTGTCCGTCCACGTAGGTATGGCCGCTACGGTAGGCCGGGCCCAGGTAGACGCGCAGGCCCAGTTCGCCGGCCGCCTGGGCCGCCGACAGGAATTCCTCGCGGGTTTCGCCCCACACCCGGTAGAACAGCGATGCGATCGGCAGCGCCGTGGTGATGCCGTTGCAGATCAGCTGGGCAAAGGCATAGCGCTTCTGGAAGGCCAGCTCGCCCGGGGTGTACATCTCGTACGGCCCCCGCTTCATATAGGTGTCGGGCCAGATGCGGCCCTTGCGCCAGGCAGGCGAATTATCGAAACCCAGGATGGTGGTGTCCAGGTCCGACAACGCATCCAGATCGACGAAACCCGGTCCGATCAACGCCCGGCCGTAATCGTGGCGGCGCGCGACCGGGCCTGGATAGCGATGGCCCACATAGACAATGCGGTCGCCCTGGAACACGACTTCGCCATTCTCGTACAGGCAATGGCGGCCGTTCTCGTGGCCCACCACCCAGCGCGCGGTCAACAGCGTCAGGTCATCGCGGGCGGCCATTATGGCGCCTCCACCAGCGCCCGGCCATCGCGCGCCACCACTTGGCCGCGCTTGACCACCAGCTTGCGTAGCGGGCGCGAGACGATGGCCTCGGCCACCGTTTCGGCATCGACCAGCACGAAGTCGGCGTGGCAGCCTGGCGCCAGGCCGTAGTCGGCCAGGTCCATCACGCGGGCATTGCCGTAGGTGGCCACGTGCAGGGCCAGGGCCAGCTCGTCGTCGCGGCGGAAATTGTTGCGCAGGCCCACCAGCATGGTGCGTTCCAGCATGTCGGGCTTGCCGTAGGGACCCCAGGTGTCGCGCATGCCGTCGTTGCCGGTACAGACGACCACGCCGGCCGCATGCAGCCGCGCCACGTTCGGCACCGGCCGCGAGGCCGAGCCGGTGGTCATGATGTGCACGCCGGCTTCCAGCAGGCCGTCGACCAGCCCCTGCACCGCCTGCGCATCAGGCATGCCCAGGCAGAACGAATGCGATAGCGTCACCTTGCCCTGCATGCCCAGCGCCAGCACGCGGTCAATGGTCATCTGCATCGAGAACGCGCCCAGCTCGCCGGCTTCGTGCAGGTGGATGTCGATGGGCTTGCCGTGCTTGTCGGCCAGGCCGAAGATGGCGTCCAGGTGGCCCTTGGGGTCGCGGTCCATGCCCGCAGGGTCCAGCCCGCCGACCACGTCCGCGCCCATGCGCAGAGCCTGTTCCAGCAATTCCAACGTGCCCGGACGGATCAGCAGTCCGCTTTGCGGAAAGGCCACGATCTGCACGTCGATCTGGTCGCGGTACTGATCGCGGGCGCGCATCACGCCTTCGATGGCGGCCACGCCGATATCGGTATCCACATCGACGTGGCTGCGGATATGGCTGGTGCCATCGGCCACCGACATCACAATCTGGCGGGCCGATTGGCGATACGGGTCGATGCCCAGGCGCCGCTTTTCCAGGCGTTCGTTGTCGATCTTGTCGATCAGGCGCGGGCCCACTTCGTTGCGGTACCAGGGCATGCCGTACATCGTCTTGTCCAGATGGGCGTGCGCGTCGATCAGGCCGGGCAGCAGGATGGCGCCGCCGCCGTCCACCCGCGGCACGCTGTCGGGCACCGGCCCGTCGACGGCCGCGAAGCGCCCGTCGCGCACCAGCACCGAGGCGGTCTCGCCGCCTGCCGGGCGGACATGGGTATACAAGGTTGCGTTTTGCATGGTTCGTGTGTCTGTGTCGGTTGCCGCGCTCAGCGCAGGCGGGGATTCAAGGCATCGCGCAGCCAGTCGCCCAGCAGGTTCACCACCAGCACGATCAAGCTCAGGTACAGGGCGGGAAAGACCACCACCCACCATTGGCCCGAGAACAGGAACTGGTTGCCCAGCCGGATCAGGGTGCCCAACGACGGTTCGGTCGGCGGCATGCCCACGCCCAGAAAACTCAGCGTCGCCTCAATCAGGATTGCCAGGCCCAGGTTGAGGGTGGCGGTCACCATGACCGGGGTCAGCGTATTGGGCAGGATGTGCGTCAGCATGATGCGCAGCGAACTGACGCGGATCAGTCGGGCAGCCTGTACGTATTCCTTGCCGCGCTCGACCAGCGCCGAGGCGCGCACGGTGCGGGCGTACTGCACCCAGTTGGTCATGGAGATCGCCAGGATCAGGATCACGGACGACAGCGTTTCGCGCATGCCGGGCGGCAGCAGTTGCCGGAACACTGCGGTCACCAGGATCGCGACCAGGATGGTGGGGATGCTGAGCAGCGTGTCGCCGACCCGCATCAGCGCGTTGTCGACCCAGCCGCCGAAATACCCCGCCGCCAGCCCGACCAACAGACCGATTGCCAACGACAGCACCACGGTGGCCAGCCCGATCACCAGCGACATGCGCGAGCCATACAGGATTGCCGACCAGACATCGCGCCCCTGGGTGTCGGTGCCCAGCAGGAACTGGGCCTCGCCCCCGGCGACCCAGCGCGGCGGCAATTCGGCGTTCAACAGGTCCAGTTGCGCCAGGTCGTACGGATTCTGCGGCGCGATCAGCGGCGCGAACACGGCCAGCAGCACCACCGCCAGCAGCACGAGGCCCGCGCCCATCGCCACGTAGTCCTGCCGCAGGCTCCACCACAGGTCGCTTTGCAGCATCCGCGCGAGCCGGCCGCGGCCCTGGCCGGAAAACGGTTTAGTGAGCATTGGCGCCTCCTTTGACGTGCTGGCTGCGCAGGCGCGGATCGACCACGCCGTACATCATGTCCACCAGCGTGTTCAGCGCCACGAAGATGAAGGACACGATCACCAGGTAGGCGGCCATGACGGGAATATCCACGAACATGACCGATTGGATGAATAGCAGGCCCATGCCGGGCCACTGGAACACGGTCTCGGTGATCAGCGCGAATGCGATCAGGTTGCCGATTTGCATGCCGGTCACGGTAATGACCGGCATCAGGCAGTTGCGCAGCGCCAGCCGGAAATGCACCACCCGGTCGGGCAGGCCGCGGGCGCGGGCGAACTTGATGAACTCGGTGCGCAGCGTTTCCAGCATCTCGGCCCGCACCAGCCGCATGATCAGCGTGATCTGAAACAGCGCCAGCGTGATGGACGGCAGCACCAGCGCGGCGCGGCCCGACGGCGTCAACAGGCCCGTCGTCCAGCCGCCGATCCGGACCGTGTCGCCGCGGCCAAAGCCCGGCAGCCAGCCCAGCTGCACCGAGAAGATCAGGATCAGCATGATGCCCACCACGAAGCTGGGCAACGAAATGCCCAGGATGGACACGAACTGCAGCGCCTGCGCCACCCGCGACTTGCGGTAGATGGCGGTCAGCACACCCAGCGGCACCCCCACCACCAGCGACAGCAAGGTAGCCATCATGACCAGCTCGAACGTGGCCGGAAAGCGCTCGGCGACCAGCGCGAACACGTCCTGCTGGTTGCGGTACGAAATGCCGAACTCGCCATGCGCGGCGTTGGCCACGAAATGCACGAATTGCATGCCCACGGACGCATTCAGGCCCAGGCGCTCGCGCAGCTCGTCGCGCTGCGTCTGCGAGGCCTGCTCGTTGAGCATCATGTCGACGGGGTCGCCGACGAAACGGAAAATCACGAACGCCAGCAACGCCACCGCCAGCATCACGCCGACCGCGTTGAAGACCCGTCTAACTATGAACGCCAGCATGTGCGCCCCCTTCCTGTCAGCCCCAGAGCCGGCCGCGGCTGCGGCCGGGCCGCCCTTATTTCATGCGCACGGTCCACAGGCGCGCCTTGTTGTCGGGCATCTGCAGCACGTCGCCGACGTTGGCGCCCACCGCCCAGGCCATGGGCTGCTGGTGTAGCGGCAGGAAACGCACGTCGTCATGCAGGGTCTGCAGGATGTCGGCCATCATCTGCACGCGCTTGGGCCGGTCCATTTCGGCGGCCGCCGCCTCGATGCGCGCGTCCAGCGCCGCATCACCCCACTGCCCCCAGTTGAAGACGCCGTTGGGGCCGGTGCGGCTGTGGATCACTTGCAGCAGGATCGACAGGGCGTCGATCTGCGGCTCGTTGGCCCAGCCGTGGATGGTGATGTCGAACTCGCCGCGCGAGCGCTTGGGGTTCTGCAACGACCGCGGCCCGCTGGCCAGCGTGGCCTTCACGCCGATCCGCGCCCACATCGAGGCAGCGGCCTGGCAGAGTTCTTCTTCGTTGACGAACATGTCGTTCGAGCACAGCAGCGACAGGGAGAAGCCGTCGGGGTAGCCGGCATCGGCCAAGAACTTCTTGGCGCGGGCGGCGTCGAACGGCAGGCGTTCTTCCTGCTTGGCCTCGTAGCCGGGGATCGACGGCGCCACCAGGGCGCCAGTGGTGCGCGACAAACCGCGCATCACGCGCTTTTGCAGCAGGTCGGGCGACAGCGCCATGTACAGCGCCTGGCGCACCCGCAGGTCTTTCAGCGGGTTCTTGTCGGCAATGTTGGACCCCACCAGCTTGTCGCCCAGGTTGAAGCCGAAATACAGCGTGCGCAGCTCGGTAGCGGCCAGCACCTTGACGTTGGGCGCGGCACGCAGGCGGTCCAGATCCTGCAGCGGCGCGTTTTCCGTGAAGTTGATGTCGCCCGACAGCAGCGCCGCCACGCGAGTCGGCGCCGAGGCGATCGGCGTGAATTCGATGCGGTCCAGGTTGTGGCGCGGCTTGTCCCACCACTCGGGGTTGACCACCAGCACGGTGCGGGTGTCGGGCCGGTACGACTCGACCTTGAACGGACCGGTGCCGTTGGCGTTGTGGGTGGCGTAGCCTTCGATCTTCTTGGCGGCGTCCGTGGGTTTCAGGCTGTTGTTGTCCACCAGCCACTGGCGGTTGAAGATGAAGATGTTGGTCAGGTCGTTCAGCATCAGCGGGTACGGATGCGTCATTTCGATGTCGACGGTGTAGTCGTCGACCTTGCGCACGGCCTTGAACGCCGGCAGGTTGCCCTTGAGCGGCGAGGCGTCGTCGGACACCCGGGTCATGGACGCCACCACGTCGTCGGCCGAGAATGGCGCGCCATTGTGAAACTTGACGCCGCGGCGCAGATGAAAGCGCAGCACGGTGGGCGACGGCGACTCCCAGGATTCGGCCAGCGCGGGCGTGATGTTGAACTTGTCGTCGTAGCGGATCAGCGCCTCGTAAACGTGGTTCAGGAAAGCCAGGTTGAAGGTGCTGCCGTAGGAATACGGATCCAGCGAATCCAGGTCGCGGGCGGCGCCCCACTTCAAGGTGTTGGCGGCGGATGCGCCCGTGATGGCCGATAGCGCGATCACGGCCCCGGCGGTCCACTTCAGCAGCGTCTTCATGGCGGAAATTCTCCCTTGCATATGGGGTTGGGTACTTCTGCGGGACTTCTAGGCTTGCGAATGAGTCGTGGCGGCGGCTCAGCGGCCGGCGGCCTGGCGCTGGGCGCGGTCAAGCGTGGCCAGCGCCAGCACCTGCGCCAGGGCGGCGCGGTAGGAGTCGATGACGGGTACGGGCGGCAGACGCGGCAGGCTGGGCAGAAAGCCCGCCAGCGCGGCGCCGGCCACGATCACCACGTCGGCGCCCAGGGCAGCGGCGTCGTCCAGGGCCTGGCCCACAGCGGCGATGGTGTCCGGCGAGCGCGTCACGTAATCGAGCGCGTTGCCGGGCAACGCCAGCACGCCCGCGCAACGGGATTCAACGCCCAGCTGGCGGATCTGCTCGCGCAGCATGCCGGGCCACAAGCGACCCACGGTGACAATGGCGTAGCGGTCGCCGCGCTGCATGGCGGTCATGATGGCGGCTTCGGCCATGCCCGCCACGGGCACGCCCAGACGCTCGCGCACCGCGCCGATGCCCGGTTCGCCGAAACAGGCCAGCAGACAGGCGTCGTACGGCGTGCCCGCGGCCTCGGCCAGGGCGGCTTCGCGCTCCACCGTATCCAGCACGGCGTGCGCGGCCACCGCGGCCTGCGCCCGGCTGGCGATATAGGCGGGCCCGAACGGCGCCGTCACGGCATGCACCACGGCCGCGTTGCCAAAAAAGGCGCGCGCCTGTCCAGCCAGGCTGTCGGTCAGTGCGTCGGTGGTGTTGCCGTTGACCACCAGCAGGCGGCAAGGCGTGGCGGCAAGGCTTTCGGGAAGCGCGGCGGCGGGTGCTGCGGACATGAATCAAACCCCTAGCAGTTTTGTATACAAACTGTTATTTCATCAGCCCATTATCAGTCTGATTTTGTATAAATATTTGTATACGATTTATGCCGACAATGTACGCCATTGACTCGGTGCTTCAAGCTATCGCTAACCCTTATCGCCCGGTGTAGTATGCTGTTTCACACTTAGAAAATGCGTGCCGGCGCGGCTTGCCGCAGCCTTTCCACCGCCGGAACGCGCATGCCTCGGAGATCACACCACGATGACGTCCCCCTTGCCGCCGGCAACCGGACCTGCCCGGAAAGACGTAAACCGTACTGAAATCGTATACAAAAACTTGCGGCAGGCGATCATCGAACAGGCCCTGCTGCCGGGAGACAAGCTGCCCGAAGACGTCATCGGCGAGCGCTTCGGCGTTAGCCGCACCATCGTCCGCGGCGTACTGACGCGCCTGTTCAGCGAAGGCCTGGTCGACCTGCGCCCGAACCGCGGCGCCGCGGTGGCCCGTCCCAGCCTGGAAGAAGCGCACGATATCTTCGAGGCGCGCCGCTGCCTGGAACGCGACGTGGCCCGCCGGCTGGTGCTGCATGTCACCGACGCCGGGCTGGCGCGCCTGGAACAGCACGTGGCCCAGGAAGAGGCCGCCCGCTCGCGTAACAGCGTCAACGAATCGATCCGCCTGTCCGGCGAATTCCACATCCTGATGGCCGAACTGTCCGGCAACGCGGTCTATGCCCGCTACGTCAATGAAATCGTGTCGCGCTGTTCATTGATCCTGGCGCTTTATGGCCGGCCGCATTCGAGCGAATGCGCGGTCAGCGAGCACCGCGAAATCGTCGCCGGCCTGCGGGCGCGCGACGAGCCGCACGTGCTGCATCTGCTTGAGCACCACCTGGAATCCGTCACCGCCCGCGCGCTGCTCAGCCCGGATGGCTCCGCCGTGCGGGACATCCGCAAGATCCTGGACCGTTACGGCACGTAGGGGGCAGCCCGCCCCTTGCATAGGGGCGTATATGGGCGGCACCTGAATAAGAAAAGCGCCCTGTCGGGGCGCTTTTGGGTTCAGTGCGCTAGATTTCGCGCTCTTCCGTCTTGAGGTGGTTGTCGCGGGCGAAATCCACCACGAACTTGTACGCCAGCGGCTCGAGGTCGCGCAAGCGCAGGTCGACCACGATGCCGCGCACGCCGTCGATGACGACGGGCAGCACGTAAGGCGAATAGGTGAGGTGGTTACCAGCACAGCCAGCGGGCCGGAACTGTGCCATTACGCCGGCGAGCCGTTCCGCCCAATCGCTGGGGCGAAAGCGGCTACCGCTTTCGGTAACGCCATGAATTACGAATTGTCTGACGCGAGTTGCCATGGATTCTTCACTACGGGACGCCCTTCACGAAAGCCGGATCTTCGGCGTGATCAAACATGCGCCCCGCGCCGCGAATTGTATATGATTGATCCTTTGGGGCGATTTGCCCAGGGAAAATGCCCAGGAGGACACCCCCCATGACCTCGCCTCTGGCCAATATCTACGCCCGGCTGCCGGTGTCGTTCACGCACGGCCAGGGCGTCTGGCTCTGGGACGCGCAGGGCCGCAAATACCTCGACGCGCTGGCCGGCATCGGCGTTTCCTGTCTCGGCCACGCCCATCCCAAGCTGGTCGCCGCCATCAGCGAGCAGGCCGCCCGCGTCATTCATACCTCGAATATCTACGAAGTGCCCCAGCAGGCCGCCCTGGCCGCCCGCCTGACCGCGCTTTCCGGCATGCAGGAAGTGGCGTTCAACAACAGCGGCTCCGAGGCCAACGAGGCCGCCATCAAGCTGGCGCGCTACTACGCCTACCAGCGCGGCAACCAGCACGCCCACATCATCACCATGGATTCGTCCTGGCACGGGCGCACCCTGGCCACCCTGGCAGCCACCGGCAGCGACAAGGCGCGCAAGGGCTTCGAGCCCCTGCCCTCGGGCTTCATCCAGGTGCCCTACAACAATGCCGACGCGATCCGCGCCGCCGGCGAGGCCGAACCCCGCGTCGCGGCGGTGCTGCTCGAGGTCCTGCAGGGCGAAGGCGGCATCCGGCCGTCCGACATTGCCTTCCTGCAGGACGTGCGGCGCCTGTGCACCGAGCGCGGCTGGCTGCTGATGATCGACGAAGTCCAGTCCGGCATCGGCCGCACCGGCAAATGGTTCGCCCACCAATGGGCGGACATCGTGCCTGACGTCATGACCCTGGCCAAGGGCCTGGCGGGCGGCGTGCCCATCGGCGCGATGCTGGCCGCGGGCCCGGCCGCCGGCGTCTTCACGCCCGGCAGCCACGGCACTACCTTTGGCGGCGGTCCCCTGGTCTGCGCGGCCGGGCTGGCGGTACTGGCCGCGCTGGAATCCGAACACCTGCTGGACAACGCCCACCAGGTCGGCAGCCACCTGAAAGACCGGCTGACCGCCGAGCTGGCCAACACCCCGGGCGTAACCGAAGTCCGCGGCCGCGGCCTGATGCTGGGCATCGAGCTGGCGCGCCCCTGCGGCGTGCTGGTCAGCCGCGCCCTGCAGGCCGGTCTGCTCATCAATGTCACGCGCGACCGGGTGGTGCGCCTGCTGCCGCCCCTGATCCTGTCCCGCCAGGAAGCCGACCAGATCGTGCAGATCCTGGTTCCGCTGATTCGACAGTTCGTGGCCGAACATCCATAATCAACCTCCCGCCCGGGCCACGAGCCCGTCCGGGTCCTCAGACTAGCGACATCACCATGACTCCACCCACGACTCAAAACGGCCCGTTGCGGCACTTTCTGCAGTTCAAGGACTTCTCGTCCGCCGAGATCGCCTACGTGCTGGACCGCGCGCGCCTGATCAAGGAAAAGTTCAAACGCTATGAACCCCATATGCCGCTGCACGACCGCACGCTGGCGATGGTGTTCGAAAAAGCCAGCACCCGCACCCGCGTGTCGTTCGAGGCAGGCATGTACCAGATGGGCGGATCGGTCATCAACCTGACCTCCAACGACTCCCAGCTGGGCCGCTCCGAGCCCATCGAAGACACCGCGCGCGTCATCTCGCGCATGGTCGACATCGTCATGATCCGCACGTTCGAGCAGACCCGCATCGAGCGCTTCGCGTCGCATTCGCGCGTGCCGGTCATCAACGGCCTGACCAACGAATTCCACCCCTGCCAGATCCTGGCCGACATCTTCACCTATATCGAGCACCGCGGCCCCATCGCCGGCAAGACGGTCGCCTGGGTGGGCGATGCCAACAACATGGCCTACACCTGGCTGCACGCGGCCGAAATGCTGGGCTTCACGCTGCATGTGTCCACCCCGGCCGGCTACGAGCTCGAAGCCGCCCGCATCGGCACGCCGTCCGACAAGGTGCTGCGCCAGTTCAAGGACCCGATGCAGGCGTGCCAGGGCGCGCACCTGGTCACCACCGACGTCTGGACCAGCATGGGCTACGAGGCCGAAAACGAAGAGCGCCGCGCCGCCTTCGCCGACTGGTGCGTCGACGCCGAAATGATGGCCGCCGCCGATCCCCAGGCGGTGTTCATGCACTGCCTGCCGGCCCACCGCGGCGAGGAAGTCACCGGCGAAGTCATCGACGGTCCGCAAAGCGTAGTCTGGGACGAAGCCGAAAACCGTCTGCACGTGCAGAAGGCGCTGATGGAATTCCTGCTGCTGGGCCAGATCAAGTAAGCGACGCGCCCACAAAAAAAGCAGCCTGGCCGGCTGCTTTTTTTCGTCCTGGCCAGGGCGTGGCCAGCAACGGGTTCAACCAAAACCCGCGCCGATCAAGGCTTCAGGCCCTTCTCCCAGCGCACGATCGCGTCCGCCACCGCCTGCGGTTCCTCGGGTACCAACGCGTGTCCCGCGCCTGGAATCACCACCACCGACACGCGTTCGCCGAATTCGTCGCGGATCTCGTTGCGGGTCGATTCCGGCTTGAACTTGTCCGCGCCCGCTTGCAGATCCAGCAGCGGCTTGCTGCCGCCCGACCACCAGTCGGACTGGCGCGTGGCCTTGCCGGCCAGGCGCTGGCTTTCGCTGACCTCGGGATACCAGCCGCCCAGCCATACCCTGGCATCGTGGCCGGGCGCGAAGAAGGCGTATTGGATGGACTTCAGGCGCTCGGCGTCGGGCAGCGACAGGTCGGCACTGCGATCCACATGCTCGCTCAGCCCTGCCGGATACTGCTTGGCCGCGGCCGCCACGATGACGACGCCGCGCACCAGCTCGGGATGATCCACCCCGGTCGTGCGCGCCACCCAGTTGCCGAACGCGTGTCCCACCATCACGGCCGGCTGCCTGGCGACGTTGCGGATCACGGCGGCCATGTCGTTGCCCAGATCGTGCAGCGTGATGCCTTTCATCGGCCCCGTGCTGCCGCCGATGCCTCGCGGCTCGGGGCGCAGGACCCGGTAGCCGGCCTGCGCCAGGCGCGCCGCCAGGTCATCGAAGTCCTCGGCGCCGCGCCCGCGCGACGGCAGCAGCACCAGCGCCGGCCCCTGGCCCTGGACCAGGACCTCGATACTGGCGCCGTTGCCGGGCAGCACCGTGACGCGTTGCACCGCGGCAACGGCCGCCGCGGCATCGGCCGCGGCGGCAGCCGTTGACACGCCCAAGACGCCCGCGGCGCCCCACAGCACCAGACTTGCCCATCGCTTGTTCATCGTTGTCTCCCCGTTCTTTTGCGTCAAAGAATCTTCTGGAACATCGTGCGGCGCGTGTTGCGGAACGACGGCCGCACCCGGCTGCTCCAGTCGGTGGCCCGCACCGCCAGCCACGGAGGGCTGCCGAAGGTCTCGCGGGTCTGCAGGTCGTAGCAGGCCAGGTAGCGCGGCCCTTCGTCGCGGCACTCGAAGCGTTGCGCGCGCACGGTACCCGGCACCGATGCCAGGCCAGGCAGATGCTCCTGGTCGTACCAGGCGTTCAGGTCGGCCTCGGCTTCGGGCGTCACGTCGGTTTCGACGATGTAGTGCCAGGGCGCGTCCGCCCCCGCCGATGCGCCGGCCAGGTCCAGCGTCGCATGCAGCACGCGGGCGTGCGCCCCCGGAAACAGCTCCACCAGACGGGCCTGCACTTGCGGCAGGCCATGCCCTTCGCCCTCCCCATCGTCGCCGTCCACGTACACATAGGTGTCGTCTTCGTCGATGGCGGCAAAGGCCCGCACGCGCAGGCCGTCCAGCCCTTCGGTCAAGCGCTCGGCCATATCGGCCGCGCGCGCCGTGTCGAAACGCTCTCCCAGCGACACCAGCAATACCGTCTTGTCCATTTCCTGCTCCTTTCAGTGCCCGACGCGCAACGCCACCAGAAAGCGCGACACCATGTTGTAGGCCGCCACCGTCGCGGTCAGTTCGACCAGTTCCTGGTCGTTGTACCGCGCCCGCAGCGGCGCGAACAGCGCGTCCGGCACCTCGATGTCACGGGTCATGGCGTCGGTCAGGGCCAGCACATCGGCCTCGCCCGCCGCCAGTCCCTGCACCGCCGACACGGCGGGACCGGCGCGCAGTTGCTCGATCACCGCATCCGGCGTGCCCGCGGCCCGCGCATGCGGCACGTGGGCGTCGAATTCATACGGCGCGTTGTTCAGGGTCGCCACGCGCAGGATGATCAGCTCGCGCACCCGCGGCGACAGCGATGTGTTCAGGCGGATGGCGGTCAGCATCGCTTCCCAGCCCTGCACCACGGCAGGGCTGTTCAGCAGCACCTGGTACAGGGGCGAGACGCGGCCGCGCGCGGCCGCGATGCGCGACTCGATGTCGGCCACGGCCGGGCGCGTGCCCGGCACCACCGGTGTGACTCGGCAGGCATCCATGGCTTACTCCGGACGGATGTTCTTGCGCTGGATCAGCGCGGTCCACTTCTCGCGGTCGGCGGCGATCAGTGCGGCCAGTTCCTGCGGCGAGCTGGGCGCGGCCTGGGCGCCGAACTTCTCCAATTTGGCGCGCACGGCGGCGTTGTCCAGCGTGGCGCGCAGGGCCTGGTTCAGCTTGTCCACCGTGGCGGCCGGCGTGGCGGCGGGCGCCACGATGCCGTACCAATTATTGGACTCGACGCCGGTGATGCCCTGCTCGGCCAGCGTCTTCACGTCCGGCAGCAGGGGATGGCGCGTCGGCGCGGCGATGCCCAGCGGCTTGAGCTTGCCGCCCTGGATATGGCCGATCAGGCCCGGCACGTCGCCGAAGAAGCCCGCCACCTGGTTGCCCATGACATCATTGATGACCGGCGCCGCACCCTTGTACGGCACGTGCAGCACGTTGGCGCGGCTGGCGTCGGCGAACATTTCCAGCGTCAGGTGCGGAATGCTGCCGATGCCCGACGAGCCGATCGCGACCGACTGCTTGTCGGCTTGCGAGCGCTTGACGAAGTCGGCGGCGTCGGTAGCCGGGTTGGCCGGGTTCACCACGAACACCGTGGCGTTGTTGACCACCCGCGACACGGGCGCGAAGTCGCGCACCGGGTCGTACGGCAGGTCCTTGTACAGCGCCGGGCTGATGGACACCGCGCCCACGCTGGTCAGGAACAGCACCGAGCCGTCGGCCGGGGCCTTGGCCACGTAGGCGGCGGCGATGTTGCCGTTGGCGCCGGCCTTGTTTTCCACGATGACCTGCTGCTTGAGCTCCTTGCCCAGCTGCTCGGCCAGCACGCGGCCCACCAGGTCCACCGGCCCGCCGGGCGGGAAGGCGATGATCAGGCGCACCGGGCCGTCGGCGTGCGCCGGGCTCAGGCTGGCCAGGCCCAGCAGGCCTGCGAATACGAGTTTCTTGAACATGGGGTGTCTCCTCGGGATTGTCGTGTCTTGTTATTGCCTGGGATCAGGCGAAGCGCGCGCTACGGAAATCCGTACAGGCGCGCCGGGTTGTCCACCAGGACCTGCTGGCGCGATGCGGCGTCCGGGCAAGCCAGGAAAAAAGCGTCGGCCAGTTCACCGTCGTCGGGCATGTCGCCCGCCACGTTCGGATGCGGCCAGTCGGTGCCCCACAGCGTGCGCTCGGGCAGCGCGTCCACCAGGGCGCGCACGAACGGGATGCCTTCGGCGAAGGGGCGCCGGCCCGAGGCGATGCGATCGATGCCGGACACCTTGACCCAGGCGCGCGGTTCGCGCGCCAGGTCCAGCAACGCGCGAAACGCCGGCGCGTCCACGCCGTCCGACGCCTTGACGCGGCCCATGTGGTCCACCACGAAAGGCACTGGCAGCGCTCGCAGGCGCGGCAGCAGATCGGGCAGCATGGCGCCGTCCAGGTGCAGGCACAGATGCCAGCCCAACGGCGCGATCAGGTCGATGACGTGATCGAATACCGCCGGGTCGGGCGCACCGCCCAGGTGAGGCACAAAATTGAAGCGCGCGCCGCGCACACCGCCATCGTGCAATTGCCGCACGCTGGCCGCCGTGGCGTCCGCGCCCAGCAGGGCCACGCCGCGATAACGGCCCTGGCTTTGCGCCAGCGCATCCAGCAAGGCCGCATGGTCGCCGCCATGGCAATTGGCCTGCACCACCACCGCGCGCTGCACCCCCAGGTGCGCGTGCAGCGCCGCCATCTTGGCGTACGGGGCGTCGGGCGGCGTGTAGGAACGCCCCTCGGCATAGGGAAACACGTCGGCCGGGCCGAACACGTGGCAGTGCGTGTCACAGGCCCCGGCCGGCAGCGGGTGGCGGGGACGGGAGGGCGACGCTAGCGGAGGACGGCAATCGGGCACGGTGGTTCCTGCGGGGAAAACGCCATCCTCCCTGATTGCGGTCCGAGTAACAATGCTATATCTTTGATTTCAGATATAGAAAATATAAATATCAAATCACCCCGCCCCCCCATGGACCTCAAGCAGATCGAATACTTCGTGCGCGTCGCCGAACGGCGCAGCTTTTCGCGCGCGGCCGAAATGCTGGACGTCGCCCAGCCCACTCTCAGCCGCCAGGTGCGCCTGCTGGAACTGGAGCTGGGCCAGCACCTGCTGTATCGCAACGGCCGCGGCGCGGAGCCCACCGAGGCCGGATTGCGCTTTCTGGAACACGCCCGCGCCCTGCTGGCCCTGGCCGACCGCGCCAAGCAAGACCTGCAGACCCTGCGCGAAACGCCCACCGGCAAGGTCGTGGTCGGGCTGCCGCCCCGTATCGCCCGGGTGTTGACGCCCCCGCTGGTGCAGGCGTTCCGCCGCCGGTTCCCCGATGCCTCCATCGCGGTGGCCGAAGGCCTGAGCGCGCAAATGCGCGAATGGCTGCTGGCGGGCCGGGTCGATCTGGCGTTGCTGTACGACCCGGCGCCGTCGCCGCAACTGGCCTACGAGTCGCTGTTCCGAGAAAACCTGGTGCTGGTGGCGGCGGCCGACCATCAGCCGCCCCTGCCCGCCCGCATCGCGGTGGCCGGGCTGGGCGCCTATCCGCTGGTGCTGCCCAGCCTGCCCAACGCCATCCGCACCCTGGTCGAAAGCGTCTGCCGCGCCCAGGGCGTGCGCCTGAAGGTCGCGGCCGAAGTGGACGCGGTGCAGACCATCGTGGAACTGGCGGCGCAGGGCGACGCCTACGCCATCCTGCCGCGCTCAGCCGCGCGCGGGCCGGCGGCCGAACACGCGCTATCGCTCAGCGAAATCGTGTCGCCGCGGATCACCAACAACCTGGTGCTGGCCAGCGCCCGGCATCGGCCGGCCACCCGGCTGGCGTCCGCCACCAGCGAGCTGATCCGCCAATTGAATCTGGCCGCGCTGTTCGCGCCTTGAGGGAATGGCAATGGCGCCTTGCCCTGCTGCGGTCAGCCTCAGCCTTTCGGCTCGGCCTCGACGCTGAACGCCACCCGCGTCACTCCCCCGCCGCTGGCCGCCGACACCGAGCCGCCGTGCATCAACGCCACGGCCTTGACGATGGCCAGGCCCAGCCCATGGCTGTGCTCCACACCGTCGCCCCGCCGGGCCGCGTCCACCCGGTAAAAGCGCTGGAACAGATGCGGCAGATGCTCGGGCGCGATCGGCGGGCCGGGGTTGCTGACAGCCACCTCCAGCTTGCCGCCCTGCCGCTCGATATCGACCGTGATCTCGGCGCCCGCCGACGAATACTGGATGGCGTTCTGCAGCAGATTGGTCACCGCGCGCCGGAACAGCGCCGTGTCGATCAGCGCCACGCCGTCCCGCGCCCCCTGGATGCGCACCCGCATGCCCGCCTCGTCCAGCAGGAACTCGAAGAACTCGACGGTCTTGCCGACCTCGTCGGCCAGCACCGCGTGGATGCGGCCCGTGGCGGCCTCGCCCTGGTCGGCGCGCGCCAGGAACAGCATGTCGTTGACCATGGCGCGCAGGCGGTCCAGTTCTTCCAGGTTCGACTGCAGCACCTCCTGCAAGTCGCCCGAACTGCGCGGCCGCGACAAGGCCACCTGCGTCTGGCCGATCAGGTTGGTCAGGGGCGTGCGCAGCTCGTGCGCCACGTCGGCATTGAAGGCCTCGAGCTGGTTGTAAGCGCCCTCCAGCCGCGCCAGCGCGCCGTTGAAGGACGTGGCCAGATCTTCCAGCTCGACCGGCAACGCGGCCATGCTCAGCCGTTGCGACAAGGCGCTGGGGCGCAACGCCCGGGCCTCGGCCGACAGCCGGTTCAGTGGCCGCAGGCCCAGCCGCGCCACCCAGAACCCCAGCAGCCCCACCAACAGGATGGCGGTCAGCGACAAGGCGGCCATGGCCCACAGGAAATAGCGCAAAGTGTGCGCATAAGGCGCCGAATCCATGCCCACGATCAGGCGCACCCGGGGCCGCTGCTGGAACGGCTCGACCGTGACGGTGATGGTCAGCAGCGCATTCTCGCGGTCCGGCAGCGTGATGCTGCCGAAGCCGTCCGCGCGGCGTTCCAGCCGGTCGACGTCGGCCAGCCCCTTGCCGTATTCGTAGGCCGGGTCGTCGGACAGCACCCAGAAGCGCAGGCTGCCGTCGGCCGGCGTCAGCGTGTCCAGCTTGGCCTTGAAGCGCCCCCAGCGTTCGGGGTCGCCGCTGCGGGTCAGGGAATAGCTGACCTCGTGCGCCGTGGT
The DNA here is from genome assembly GCF_014170305.1 of Achromobacter sp. UMC71. Classification (GTDB taxonomy): domain Bacteria; phylum Pseudomonadota; class Gammaproteobacteria; order Burkholderiales; family Burkholderiaceae_B; genus Achromobacter. Next base: position 377,271 of record NZ_LZZT01000018.1, on the reverse strand, counting down.
GCGCAGCGCGTCCTGCTGGATGCGGTCCAGCTGGCGGTCCAGCACGCCGTACAGCGCGACGCCGGTCAGCGCGAAGGTCGCCGCCGCCGCCACCGCGAACATCACCACCAGCCGGGATTTCAGGGACGATTTCATTCGGCGGACTCGTCGTCCCGCAGCTCCAGCACGTAGCCCATGCCGCGGATGGTGTGGAGCAGCTTGCGGTCGAACGGCGCGTCGACCTTGCCGCGCAGCCGCTTGATCGCCACCTCGACCACGTTGACGTTGCTGTCGAAGTTCATGTCCCAGACCAGTTCGGCGATCGCCGTCTTGGACAGAATCTCGCCCTGGCGCCGCGCCAGCACCGCCAGCAACGCGAATTCCTTGGCGGTCAGGTCCAGCCGGGTGCCGGCGCGCCAGGCCTTGCGGCTGATCAGGTCGATCTGCAGGTCGCCGATGCGCAGTTGCACCGGTTCCTGGGCGCGGCCGCGGCGCGTCAGGGCCTGCAGGCGGGCCAGCAATTCCAGAAAGGAAAACGGCTTGACCAGGTAATCGTCGGCGCCGTCGTGCAGGCCGCGGATGCGGTCTTCGACGCCGTCGCGGGCGGTCAGCATGATGACCGGGGTCTGGCGCACGCTGCGCAGCGAACGCAGCACCGCAAAGCCGTCCATGCCCGGCAGCATCGCGTCCAGCACGATCACGTCGTAGTCGTGCTCCAGCGCCAGGTGCTGGCCGTCGATGCCGTTGTGCGCCACATCGACCGCGCAGCCCTGCTCGCCCAGGCCTTTGCGCAGGTAATCCGCCGTCTTCAGTTCATCTTCGACTATCAGGATTTTCATCGCGGCCCCGCTAGGGTGTATCGACCGTCCAAGGCGCTTATTTTGACTCAACTCCGGGCCCAGGCTGCGCCAGGGCGGCCCGGCGCGTGGCCCGCTCCTGCTTCTTGCGCATGTACCAGAAGTGCGCCCGGTCCAGGTACAGGTACACCACCGGCGTCGTGAACAGCGTCAATGCCTGCGACACGATCAGCCCGCCCACCATCGCATAGCCCAGTGGCCGGCGCAATTCCGACCCCTGGCCGTGGCTCAGCATCAACGGCAGGCCGCTGAGCAGCGCGCACATGGTCGTCATCATGATCGGGCGGAACCGCAGCACGCAAGCCTGGTAGATCGCCTCGGCCGGCGCCATGCCGTGCTCGCGCTCGGCCGTCAGGGCGAAGTCGATCATCATGATGCCATTCTTCTTGACGATGCCGATCAGCAAAATGATGCCGATCAGCGCGATCACGCTCAGGTCGTAGCCGCCCAGCATCAGGATCGCCAGCGCCCCCACCCCCGCCGACGGCAGGGTCGACAGGATCGTCAGCGGGTGGATATAGCTTTCGTACAGCAGCCCCAGCACGATGTACACCGCGATCAACGCGGCGGCGATCAGGTACGGCTGGCTCGACAGCGAATCGCCAAAGGCCTTGGCCGTGCCCTGGAACGCGCCCGTCAGGCTGGCCGGCACGCCCATCTGGGCCTGCGCCTGCTGGATCGCCTGCACCGCGTCGCCCAGCGACGCGCCCGGCGCCAGGTTGAACGAAATCGTCACCGCCGGAAACTGGCCCTGGTGGCTGATCGACAGGTACGCCGTCTTGTTGGTGTCCAGCTTGATGAAGGTGGACAGCGGCACCTGCTGGCCCGTCAGGGGCGAGGTCAGGTACAGCTTGGAGAACAGGTCCGGATCTTGCTGCAGCTTGGGCGTGACTTCCAGCACCACGTGGTAGCTGTTGATCTGGGTGAAATACTGGGCTACCTGGCGCTGGCCGATGGCGTCGTAGATGGTCGCGTCGATCAAAGCCGGCGAAATGCCGAACGACGAGGCGCGGGCGCGGTCGATGGTGATGGACGCCGTCGCCGCCGCATTCTGCTGGTCGGACGCCAGGTCCGTCAGCACCGGCAGCTCGCGGAATTTGGCCAAGAGGCGCGGCGCCCACACGTTCAGTTCGTCCAGGTTGGAATCCGTCAGCGTGTACTGGTACTGGGTGCGCGACAGCCGCCCGCCGACATTGATGTCCTGCCCCGCCTGCATGAACAGCGTCACACCCTCCAGCTTGGCCAGTTGCGGCCGCAGCCGGGCGATGACCTCGTCGGCGGACGCCGTGCGGCCTTCGTCCTTGGGCTTCAGGCCGATATAGAAGTTGCCCGTGTTGTAGGTGCTCTGGCTGCCGTTGAAGCCAAAGCTGGCGATGTCCGGATCCTGCCGGATCACGTCGGCCATCTGGATCATCCGCTGGTTCATCAGCGAAAACGAGGAATCCTGGGCCGATTCGGCAAAGCCGAAAATGAAGCCGGTGTCCTGCTGCGGGAAAAAACCCTTGGGGATCACCAGGAACAGCGCCACCGTGCAGCCCACCGTGGCCAGGAACACGCACAGCGTGGCGAACTGATGCCGCAGCACCAGCTTGAGCCCACGCTCGTAGCCGTGCAGCATCGCGTCGAAGCCGCGTTCGAACAGCAGGTACAGGCGGCCGTGACGGTCGCCGTGGTGATTCTTCAGGTAGCGCGAGCACAGCATCGGCGTCAGGGTCAGCGACACCAGCACCGACACCACAATGGTCAGCGTCACCGTCACCGCGAACTCGCGGAACAGCCGGCCGACAATGCCGCCCATCAGCAGCAGCGGAATGAACACGGCCACCAGCGACACCGAGATCGACACGATCGTGAAGCCGATTTCACCCGCCCCCTTGTAGGCCGCCTCCATCGGCGACATGCCCGCCTCGACGTGGCGGTACACGTTCTCCAGCATCACGATGGCGTCGTCCACGACGAACCCCACCGCGATCGTCAACGCCATCAGCGACAGGTTGTCCAGGCTGAATCCCACCACGTACATGATCGCGGCCGTGCCCATCAGCGCCAGCGGCACCGTCACGCAAGGGATCAGCGTGGCCGCCACATTGCGCAGGAACAGGAAGATCACCAGCACCACCAGGATGATGGTCAGCGTCAGCGTGAACTCCACGTCCGCGACCGAGGCGCGGATGGTCTGGGTGCGGTCGATGATCGTGTTCACGTGCACCGACGGCGGAATCGACGCCTCCAGCTTGGGCAGCGCCGCGCGGATGCGGTCCACGGTGTCGATCACGTTGGCGCCCGGCTGCTTGCTGATCTGCAGCACGATCGAACGGCCATTGGTGATGGTGTTGTCCGCCGGCGCCGCCGGGCCGGCGTAGGCCCAGCCGGCCAGCTTGGTGTTTTCGGGTCCGTCCACCGCCACGCCTACATCGCGCACCCGGATCGGCGCGCCATTGCGATAGGCCAACACCATGTCGTTCCACGGCGCCGCCGACAGCAGCTGGTCGTTGGTGTAGGTGGTGAAGCTCTGGCGCGGCCCGTCGATGGTGCCCTTGGGCTGGTTGACGGTGGTCGTCGCGATAACGCCGCGGATGTCTTCCAGGCTCAGGCCCAGCGCCGACAGCTTGCCGGGGTCTACCTGGATGCGCACCGCCGGCTTCTGCTGGCCGCCGATATTGACCAGGCCCACGCCCGATATCTGCGAAATCTGCTGCGCCAGGATATTGTCGGCGTAGTCATTCACCTGGATCAGCGGCAGCGTGTCCGACTGCACCGCCATCACCATGATCGGCGCATCCGCCGGGTTGACCTTGCGGAAGGTCGGCGGGTTGGGCAGGTTGGCGGGCAACTGGCCAGTAGCCGCGTTGATGGCGGCCTGAACGTCCACCGCCGCCGAATCGATGCTGCGGTTCAGGTCGAACTGCAGCGTGATCTGGGTCGTGCCGATGGCGCTGGCCGAGGTCATCTGCGACAGGCCCGCGATCAGCGAAAACTGACGCTCCAGCGGCTGCGCCACGTTCGACGCCATGGTCTCCGGACTGCCGCCCGGCAGGTTGGCCTGAACCTGGATGGTGGGAAAGTCCACCTGCGGCAAGGGCGCCACCGGCAGCAGCGGCCAGGCCGCGATGCCGACCAGCAATATCGCCAGCGCCAGCAGCGACGTGCCAATGGGCCGCTTGATGAAGTTCGCTGAAATGCTCACTGGCCTTCTCCCGCCGCCGGGGCCAGCTCACGCACCTTGCTGCCGGGCTTGAGCTTGTATTGGCCGTCCACCACCACGCGTTGGCCGGCCGTCACCCCTTCCTGGATCACCGCCAGGCCATCCTGCATGCGTTCCACCTTCACCGGCTGCGCCTGGGCCACGCCGGCGCCGTCCACCGCATACACGAACGTGCCTGCCTGGCTGCGCTGGATCGCGGCCGCCGGCAGCGTCACGGCGCTTTCGTGCGGGTCCAGCACCAGCCGCGCATTGACGTACTGGCCCGGCCACAGGCGATGCTGCGGGTTGTCGAAGCGCCCCTTCAACTGCACGGTGCCGGTGGTGGTGTCGATCTGGTTGTTCAGCAGCACCAGTTGCCCCTCTCCCAGCGGCTCGTTGCTGCCGCGGGCATAGGCCACCACGGTCAGGGCCTGCCCTTTGTCCATGGCCGCGGTGATGCCCGGCACGGCCTCTTCCGGCAACGAAAACAGCACGGTGATCGGATCGATCTGATTGATCACCACCAAGCCGTTGACGTCGGCCGCGTGCACGATGTTGCCCGGGTCCACCAGCCGCGCGCCCACCCGGCCCGAAATCGGCGCCACGATGCGGGTGTAGTCCAGCTGCACCTTGGCGTAGCTGATCTGCGCATCGTCCGTCTGCGTGGCCGCCTCCAGCTGCGCCACCAGGGCGCGCTGCGTGTCCAGCGTCTGCTGGGTCGCCGCGTCCTCGCGTTGCAACCGGGTATAGCGCTGCAGATCCAGCCGCGCGTTGACCAGCGTGGCCTGATCCTTGGCGCGCTGCGCCTGGGCCTGGGCCAACTGCGCCTGCAGCGCACGGGGATCGATATTGGCCAGCACCTGGCCGGCCTTCACGTCCTGCCCCTCGACGAACCCCACGCTATCGAGCTGGCCGTCGATGCGCGCCTTGACCGTCACGCTGGCCGCCGACGTCACCGTGCCCACGCCGGTCAGGTAGCGCTGCACGTCCTGGCGCTGCGCCAGCACGGTGGCCACCGGCACCACGGGCGCCGGCGCGGGCGCCGTTTCGCCGCGCCCTCGCAGCAACAACCAGGCCGCCAGCCCACAGGCCGCCAGCGCCAACACCAGCGCCGCGGCCTTCTTGCCGCCCGCGCTCCGATGGGAAAAACTCACCGCGTTGTCCATGGACTTACTCATTCCGGGTAGTAGGTTTGTCGGCAGCCGGTGTTGCGGTACGCGATGCCGCGGCGGCCGATGCCGCGGCGGCCGGTGCCAGCGCCTGTGCATCCGGCGCATTCAGGGCGGACGCGTTCCAGCCGCCGCCCACGGCCTTGACCAGCGCCACGCTGGCCACCATCTGGCGCCCGCGCAACTGCACCGCCGTGCGTTCGTTGGACAGCGTCAGGGCCTGGGCCGTGGCCACGGCCAGGAAAGTGCTGGTGCCGGCCCGGTACTGCGCCAGCGCCAGCTGCTCGCTTAGGCGCGAGGCAACCACCGCCTGGTCCTGCGCCTTGGCCTCGTCGTCCAGCACCCGCAGCGTGGACAGGTTGTCCTCCACCTCCTGGAACGCCCCCAGCACCGTCTGCTTGTATTGCGCCGCGCTGGCATCGAACACCGCCACCGCCTGGGCATCACGCGCGCGGCGCAGGCCGCCGTCGAAAATCGTCTCGGCCAGCGCCGCCCCCAGCGACCAGACCCGTCCCGGCGCGTTGAACCACTGCGCGAAACTGGCCGCGCCGAAGCCGCCGCTGGCCGACAGCATCAAGGAAGGAAAATAGGCGGCCCGCGCCACGCCGACATCAGCATTGGCCGCCGCCACCTGGCGTTCCGCCGCCGCGATGTCCGGACGGCGCTCCAGCAGGTCCGACGGCAAGCCGGTAGGCACCGCCGGCACCTGGACCATCCACGGCTGCCCGGCCGGCAACGGCGCCAGGCTGAACTGGGCCGGCGCCCGCCCCGTCAGAATCGCGATGGCGTGCTCCAGCTGATTGCGCGAGGTGTCCAGGTCGATGGCCTGCGCCTGCGCGGTGCGCAACTGCGCCTCGGCCTGCGCCACGTCCGAGCGCAGGGCCACGCCCGCGTCGTACTGGCTGCGCGTCAGCTTGAGCGTGCGCTCATAGGCTTGCAGCGTGCGGGCGTACAGATCCTTTTCCTGGTCCACCGCCCGCAGCTGCAGGTAATCCTGCGCCAGCGCGGCCTGAATGCTCAAGCGGGCGGCCGCCAGGTTCGCCTCGCTGGCCTGGGTCGACGCGTCGCTGGCCTCGACCTGCCGGCGCACCGCGCCCCACAGATCCGGTTCCCAGGACACATCGATCGCCGCCGCATAGCTGTTGGACACCCCCACCACGCCGTTGCTCTTGGCTCGCGCGCGCTGCGCCGACACATTGGCGCCCACCGTGGGCCAGAAGCCCGCCCGGGCTGCGTCCGCCGCCGCCCGCGCCTGGCGGTATTGCGCCTGGGCCTGCTGGATCGTCTGGTTGGCGGCATTGGCCGCCACGATCAGCCCGTTCAAGGTCGGATCGCCATAGGCCTCCCACCAGGGCTGCGCGCCGTCCACCACGCCCGGCTGGGCCGTCTTCCATGGCCCCGTTTCTTTGTAACCGGACGGCAGGTCCATGGCCGGACGCTGGTAGTCCGGCCCCGCCGCACAGCCGGCCAGGGCCAGCAGGGCCGCCAGCCCCGCCGCCGCCGTCCGATGCGACGCCATCCGCTTGCCTGTGTTCATTTTCTTGGGGCCGCCCGCGCGGCCGACAGTCAGTACAGCCCCACTGTAGAAAGCCCTGCGGGACTCCACGCTGTCCGCTCCCTGACAATTTGGACAGGTTCGCGTCCGATTCGGCGCCGTCCGCCCCCCGGGCCCTGCCGCCCTCCCCTCGGCCCGGCGCCCTCAAAAGAGTTAAAATAGCGGTCTGATTTCTTGTTTGGCGGCCTGTTGCTGTCAAAGTCTGCTGTCAAAGTCCCGTTGGCGTCTCACCTCAAACAATGACCACTATCCTCCCGAACCTTCCCACCGGCCAGAAGGTCGGCATCGCCTTTTCCGGCGGCCTCGACACCAGCGCAGCGCTGCTCTGGATGCGCAACAACGGCGCCATCCCGTACGCCTACACCGCCAATCTCGGCCAGCCCGACGAAGCCGACTACGACGAGATCCCCCGCAAGGCCCTGGCCTACGGCGCCGAAAATGCCCGCCTGATCGACTGCCGCGCGCAGCTCGTGGCCGAAGGCATCGCCGCCCTGCAGGCCGGCGCCTTCCACATCTCGACCGGCGGCATCACCTACTTCAACACCACGCCCATCGGCCGCGCCGTCACCGGCACCATGCTCGTGGCCGCCATGAAGGAAGACAACGTCAACATCTGGGGCGACGGCAGCACCTTCAAGGGCAACGACATCGAGCGTTTCTACCGCTACGGCCTGCTCACCAACCCCGACCTGAAGATCTACAAGCCCTGGCTCGACCAGCAGTTCATCGACCAGCTCGGCGGCCGTTCGGAAATGTCCGAATACATGCGCCAAGCCGGCTTCGACTACAAGATGTCGGCTGAAAAGGCCTACTCCACCGACTCGAACCTGCTGGGCGCCACCCACGAAGCCAAGGACCTCGAGCACCTGAACTCCGGCATCAAGATCGTCAAGCCCATCATGGGCGTGGCCTTCTGGCGCGACGACGTCGCCGTCAAAGCCGAAGAAGTCACCGTGCGCTTCGAAGAAGGCCAGCCCGTCGCCCTGAACGGCGTCGAGTACAGCGACCCCGTCGAATTGATGCTCGAAGCCAACCGCATCGGCGGCCGCCACGGCTTGGGCATGAGCGACCAGATCGAAAACCGCATCATCGAAGCCAAGAGCCGCGGCATCTACGAGGCCCCCGGCCTGGCCCTGCTGTTCATCGCCTACGAGCGCCTGGTCACCGGCATCCACAACGAAGACACCATCGAGCAGTACCGCGAAAGCGGCCGTAAGCTCGGCCGCCTGCTGTACCAGGGCCGTTGGTTCGACCCGCAAGCCATCATGCTGCGCGAAACCGCCCAACGCTGGGTCGCCCGCGCCATTACCGGCGAAGTCACCCTCGAACTGCGCCGCGGCAACGACTACTCGCTGCTCAACACCGTATCGCCCAACCTGACGTACGCCCCCGAGCGCCTGTCCATGGAAAAGGTCGAAAACGCCCCCTTCACCCCCGCCGACCGCATCGGCCAGCTCACCATGCGCAACCTCGACATCGTCGACACCCGCGCCAAGCTGTTCACCTATGCGCAAACCGGCCTGCTCTCCTCCTCCGGCACCTCGCTGCCGCAACTGAAGGACGAGGCCAAGAAGAAGTAATTCTTCCCGCCCGACAAAAAGCCCCTCGGCATCACTACCGAGGGGCTTTTTTTATTCCGGGCACATCAACGCCCCGCACACCCAAGCCGCCAACGCGCCGGGCGTCTTAAGAACCTACGCCCGCCGCAAGCAAACACCCACCCCTAAAGCTCAACCTGCATCCCCATCTCAACCACCCGATTAGCAGGAATCTTAAAAAACTTGGTACTACGCGTAGAGTTCCGAGCCATGAACGAAAACACCGCCCGCCGCCACCGCCACAACGCCGGCTTGCGAGCCGCCACCACCGTCTGCCGCGACAGGAAATAAGACGTCCGCATAGGCTCCAGATCCAGCTCGGGATAAGCCTCCGCCACCAATCGCAGCGCCTCCGGCACGTCCGGATCTTCCTTGAACCCGTAATTGATCGTCGCCGCCCAGCTCGACGCGCTCATCTTGTGCACCGTGAAGCGCTCTTCCGGCGAAATGTAAGGCACATCCGCCACCAGAATCGTCAGGAACAGCACATGATCATGCAGCACCTTATTGTGCTTCAGGTTATGCAGCAGCGCAGGCGGCACATTGCCCGAATTCATCGTCATGAATATTGCCGTGCCCGGCACCCGCGATGGCGGATATTCCTCGAGCTGCTCCATGAATTCCTTCAGTGGCTGGCGGTCGCGCTGCTGCATCTCCGACAGCAGCCGGCGCCCGCGCCGCCACGTCATCATCAGCGTGAACACCACGATCGCCACCACCAGCGGCAGCCAGCCGCCTTCGTGGATCTTGAACACATTGGCCGAAAACAGCAGCACATCGAACAGCAGCAGCAGGCCCAGCACCACGAACCACAGCATCCGCTTGGCCCCCGTCGTGCCGCGCGGCAGCACCGCGAACGCCAGCACCGACGTCGTCAGCATCGTGCCCGTCACCGCGAACCCGTAGGCCGCCGCCAGATTATCCGAATTGCGGAACAGCAGCACCAGCACCAGCACTGCGCACAGCAGCAGCGCATTGACCTGCGGCAGATAGATCTGGCCCTTTTCCACGGCCGACGTATGCAGGATCTGCATGCGCGGCCAGAAACCCAGCTGCACCGCCTGGCGCGTCACCGAATACGCGCCCGAAATCACCGCCTGCGACGCCACGATCGTGGCCACCGTCGCCAGCGCCACCAGCGGCGCCAGGCCCCATTCGGGGGCCATCATGAAGAACGGATTGCGGATCGCGCTCGGGTCGCGCAGCAGCAGCGCGCCCTGGCCGAAGTAGCACAGCGTCAACGCCGGCAGCACCATGCTGAACCACGCGCTGCGGATCGCCGGGCGGCCAAAGTGGCCCATGTCGGCATACAGCGCTTCAGCGCCGGTCAGCGCCAGCACCACCGCGCCCAGCAGCACGAAACTGATCCACGGGAACTCGATGATGAAGCGCAGGCCCCACATCGGATTCAGCGCGGCCAGAACCTCGGGCGTCTGCCAGATCTGCCAGCCGCCCAGTGCCGCCAGCGTGCCGAACCACAGCAGCATCACCGGCCCGAACAGCTTGCCCATCGCCCCCGTGCCGTGCGACTGGATCGCGAACAGCGCCACCAGCACCACCAGCGCCAGCGGCACCACCCACGCATCGAGCGTATGGGACACGATGCTGATCCCTTCCAGCGCCGACAGCACCGAAATCGCCGGCGTGATCATACTGTCGCCATAGAACAGCGCGGCGCCGAAGATGCCCAGCACGATCAGCACCCACCGCAGCTTGCCCTCGCGGCTGCGCACCGCCAGTTCCAGCAGCGCCAGCGTGCCGCCCTCGCCCCGGTTATCGGCGCGCAGGATCAGTGTCACGTACTTGAACGACACCACCACCATCAGCATCCAGAACAGAATGGATAGCACACCCAGCAGATGGGCGGGCTCCAGGTCCGTGTGCACGCTCAGCCCGGTCAGGCAGGCCCGCAGCGTGTACAGCGGGCTGGTGCCGATGTCGCCGTACACCACTCCCAGCGCCCCCATGATCAGCGCCGCGCGCGACGACGGCGCGTGGCCAGCCGGAGCATGGCCGGTGGACGAGGAAGGAACGCTAGCCGACCCTTGGCTCATGATGTGGGTTCTTGCCGAGTGAGTTGGGCCCCTTTGCGGGGGCCGGGGAACACGACGGAAAGCCGTGTTCCGGAAAAATCCGGGCGGCTGGTGAGCTTCCACCAGGCGCCATGCGCATGCGCGATCTCGCGCACGATGGCCAGGCCCAGGCCCGAGCCGCCGGCCGTGACCGTGGGCGACCGGTAAAACGCCTCGAACACGCGGTCGCGCTCTTCGGGCGGAATGCCGGGGCCGTCATCCTCGACCGTGAGCGATGGCGGGTTGGCGCCAACGATCAGGGTGATCTTGCCGGTGGCATTGCCGTAGCGCAGCGCGTTGTCGATCAGGTTGCCCAGCAGTTCCGCCAGCAGCAGTGGATCGGCATCGATCCAGATCGGGGCGTCCGGCGCCACCAGGTCCAGTTCATAGCGCGCCTCGCGCACCCGCGGAAACCATTCGGCGCCATGCGCCCGCACCCACTCGCACAGGTCGATGCGCACGAAACTGTCCTGGGGCCGGGCGTTGGGATCGGCGCGCGCCAGCACCAGCAGCTGCTGGCCCAGGCGGATCATGCGGTCGCTGACCGCCTTGATGCGTTCGGCGCGCGCCCGCACGTCGTCGGGCAAGGGCCGCGCCAGCATCAGTTCGGACTCCAGCCGCAGGCCCGACAGCGGCGTGCGCAGCTGGTGGGCAGCATGGCCGATAAAGCGCCGCTGCGCCGCCAGCGAGGCGTCCAGGCGCAGCAACAGGTCGTTGGTATGGGTCACCAGGGGTTCGATCTCGACAGGCACGCCGGCCACTTCCAGCGGCTGCATGTCATCGATGGAACGCTGCCGGATTTCCTCGGACAGATGATTGACCGAGCGCAGGCCGGAGCGCACGCCCTGCACCACCACCCAGGTGAACAGACCGATCAGCGCCACCTGCCCCACCACCATCAACCAGAAGAAGTCTTCCAGCATCCAGATCGACATGTCGATCTTATGGGTGATGACCCAGGTCGCGGCCAGGTCCAGCAGCACCAGCAACAGGATCGGCGGCATCAGCCGGATGACCAGATGCCGCGCAAGCGAACGGGAGGGGAGCAAGGGGCGCGAGGCCGGGGAAGAGGGAGGAGTGCGTTCGTGCGTCATGACGCGGTGCCCTCGTTTAGGCGGCAGTGGCGTCCGGCCGCCGCGGGCGGCCTGGGCCGGCCGGCGCGGGACGGCCAGGCGGGCCGTCAGGCCGCTTCCACATCCAGCATGTAGCCGAAGCCGCGCACCGTCTGGATGCTGGCGCCCGTGCCCTCCAGGCGCTTGCGCAGGCGGTAGACATAGACTTCCACTGCGTTTTCGCTGAAATCGGCGTCCCAGGCGGACAGCGAATTCACGATCTGGCGCTTGGTGACGACGCGGCCCACGCGGGCCATCAGCATTTCCAGGACGGACAATTCGCGCACCGACAGCGACAGGCGCTGGCCGTTGGCCCGGACCTCGCGGCCGACGGTGTCGAACACCAGGGGGCCGACTTCGATCAGAGGCTGCGCCTGCCCTGCCCTGCGGCGGCCGAAGGCACGCACGCGAGCGGCCAGCTCGGGCAGTTCAAAGGGCTTGGTGACGTAGTCGTCGGCGCCGGCGTCCAGACCGGCGACGCGGTCTTCGATGCCGTCGCGGGCCGTCAGGATCAGGACCGGCACCTGATTGCCGTCCTGGCGCAACTGGCGCAGAACGTCCAGGCCGCTCATACCGGGCAGGTTGAGGTCGAGCAGCATCAGGTCATACGGTTGGCCAGCCAGCGCGCCCAGAACCCGGTCGCCCTCGGTCAGCCAGTCGACCGCATAACCCTGGTCGGCCAGAAATTCCTGGAGCGCATGGCCCAGGGTGGTGTCGTCTTCGATTACCAGAACTCGCATGCCGCGATTCTAGCGCGATCCCAAAAAAAAGGGGCGCGAAATGCGCCCCTTTTCCCAGGAAACGTTCACTTGGCGGCCGGCGCGGGGGCCGGGGCGCCCGCCGGTGCGTCGGCCGACGGGGCGCCGCCCGAGGGCGGCGTGGTGACGAAACCGATGCGCGTCATGCCCGAACGGCGGGCCGAGGCCATGACCTTGGCCAGGACCTCATAGCGGGTGTTCTGGTCGGCGCGGATGCGGATTTCCGGCTGCGGCTTGGTGCCGGCGATCGACTTGAAGCGGTTGGGCAGGTCATCGATATTGACCGGCTTTTCGTCCCAGAACAGCGCGCCGCTGGCATCGATGGCCAGGTCCACGGTCTTGGGTTCTTCCTCGATCTGCTCGGCGGCCACCTGGGGCATGTTGATCTTGATCGAGTGCGCCAGGAGCGGCGCCGTGATGATGAAGATCACCAGCAGCACCAGCATGACGTCGATCAGGGGCACCATGTTGATCTCGGAAACGGTACTGCTTCCGGATCCTTTACCCTCGAAGCTGCCAAAAGCCATTATTCGCTCCCGCGTTGAGCCGCGGCGCCGTGGCCATTCTGGCGGCGCAGGGCACGCACCTTGCCGTCGGACAGCGCCACTTGCTGGCCGGTCGTCAGGAAGGCGAACAGATCGTGCGCGAAGGCATCCAGGCGCGACAGGAACACGCGGTTGTTACGCACAAAGGTGTTGTAGGCCAGCACGGCCGGAATGGCAACCGCCAGGCCCAGGCCGGTCATGATCAGGGCTTCGCCCACCGGACCGGCGATGCGGTTGATGGTCACGCCGTCGGACAGGCCGATGCCGACCAGCGCGTGGTACACGCCCCACACCGTGCCGAACAGGCCGACGAACGGCGCGGTCGACCCCACCGAAGCCAGCACCGTCAGGCCGTTTTCCAGCTTGGCGGTTTCTTCGTCGATCACCTTGCGCATCGTGCGCGTGACGAAATCGGTATTCGAGCCCGCTTCTTCCAGCTTGGTGGCGCCGAACTTGCTGTGGTGCGCCTGGGCGTGCATGGCGTGACTGGCCAGGTGCGAGAACGGATCGCGCGCGCCGTGCGTCACGATTTCGTTTTCGACCTGCTCCAGCGAGCTGGCATTCCAGAACTTGTTCAGGAAGTCAGCCGAACGCTTGCGCATGCTGACGTTGCTCGCGACCTTGACCAGGATCAGGTACCAGGTCACCAGCGACATCAGGATCAGGATAATGAACAGGCTCTTGCCCACGAAGTCGCTTTGGGCGACGAAGTGCAGAAAGCCCATGTCGGGGACGGCCGCGGGCGCGGGCACGGCCGCCGGCATCGCGGCGGCGGCGTGCAGCGCGTCGGCGGTTTGCTGGACGGTGCCGGCAGCCTGCTGGGCAACACCGCCGGCCGTGGCGGCAGCCTGCTGGGCAGCGGGCGCGACGGCAGCGGCAGCCGGCGCTGCTGCCGGACTGGTGGTCGCCTGCGCCACCAGGGTGGCGCTATGCATTGCGTTGGACATCTCAGTTCCTCATTACGAAATCGAACGGAATTTTGGCTTTGGCGGGATAGGCCACGCCATTGCGGGTATAGGGTTTGAAGCGGCCCTTGCGGGCGGCGGCCAGTGCCGACTCGTCCAGCCTCGGGAAGCCCGAAGACGCGTCGATGGTTGCCCGCTCGACCAGCCCCTGGGTATTGATTTCCACCAGCACCACCACCCGGCCCTCTTCCCGCATGCGGCGCGACGCCATCGGGTAGTTGGGCATGGGCCGCGCGCCCTGGAACTCGATGCTGGACACCAGCACGGGCTGGTCCGGCGGCGGACCTTGCTGCGGCCCTTGCGGCGCCTGCGTGCCTTCGGGGGCACCGGACGGCGGCGTCTGCACCGGCGGCGTTTCCGTCTTGGGCTCGGGCTTGGCTTCCTGCTTGGGCTGGGGCTTGGGTTTGGGCTTCGGTTTGGGCTTGGGCGCCGGCATCGGCGGCTTCTCGACGACCGGCTCGGGCTCGGGTTCAGGCTCGGGCTTGAGTTCCGGTTCGGGATCAGGCTCGGGTTCGACCTCGGGCTGCGGCGGCGGCGTTTCCACCACGGGCTGCGGCACTTCCGGCGTGGGTTCGGCTTTGGCGATCTGGGGAATGGGTGCGTCGACCACACTCACCATGATGGCCTCGGGTTCCTCCAGTTCAGGACGACTCGCGGGAGCCATGTAAATGGCGTAGACCACTGCGGCGTGTAGCGCCACGACCGCCAGGCCAGCGCCTGCGCGTATACCAAATGACGACGTCGATGAAGAGTTCAAACCACGTTGAAAGCTAGGCATGAATCAGCCAGGGTGCATTAACTTATCTGGCCAGCCAGAAAAAAGACGCGCGCCGCAAGGCGCCGACGGCTGACCGGTACAAGCCGAACATCATATCTTAAATGCGAATGATTCGCACGTCATATTTCAGATGGAATAGAGTAACACTCCTTGCGTGACATCAAAGCAGGACCACATCCGCTTTTGGTGCCACCCCATCCACCCCGGCCGCCCGCGCGTGCCCCCGCATTCGACGGCACGGCCCCGTCCACCGCACAGCCCCCAGCCATAACAATCGCGCCGCGCAAAACAAAAAACCCGCCACGGCGAGGTGTGCGGGTTCTTGATGGACTTGCTTCTTGCGTCGCGCGTTTTGCGTGCGCGCTTTTTGTATTGCTGATGGTGGGTGCTACAGGGGTCGAACCTGTGACCTACGCCTTGCAATGGATTAAAAATCCATAAAAATCAATAATTTACAAATCCAACCCGCTGAAAAAACCAACCACATAGAACTCTCTATTGTTCCACGTCATGCTGGCACTGCGCGCTCGGAATCCTGCCCGGTCGGCGCTGGAGCAGCGATGGGGGGCTCGGCCACTGCATTCGGCGACACCGCGCCGCCCTCCTTGTTCAACTTGATGTACTGCACATTCAGGGTGACCACCTCATCGTAGTGAAGGACAAAGTAGTCGCCAACGATGGGGTAAAAGCGATTCGGGTTATGCGGCTTCCTCTGCTTGGAACGCCGCCCAACAAAGACACCTTTGCGCCGCCTACGAGAAGGCACTTCCGGCCCCATTTTTTTACTGTCTCTTGCCCAACCCATGCCACCGGGAAGGAACACCGCATCCGCAGACAACGGCCTTCGGGAAGCTTGGCTTATGACCAAGCGGTCCAATTGCCCGTGTTCATCTACAAAGTAGTGCTCAAGAAATCCCTGATATAGATAGCACCCCTTGCCAACCTCAACCAATGCAGCCACTTGTATGAGGTCCGGCCGGTCGCCCTCAGCAAAGTCCGCTCCTGAGAGAAGGTAGTACCAGGGGGCACGTCGAAAACGAAAGAGCTTGCTGAACGGGCTGTCCGACCGATCCAAGCCGCATTTAGTAATAGCCAACTTCCAGAAATAGGGGAAGATAAACGCAAGTACGTACAGCGCGCAGAAATACTGGGCGATCCATAGCCAGTAGCGAACCATCACTGCCTGATCGTCGGGTTCCGTCCCCTTCGACATGAGCCGAATCAGGATGTCGAATCGAACACTTCGGTCCAAGAAGCAGTACGTCACTGCGAGAACGATCGCATGCAGCACGCCAGCCCAGAAAATCGACCGAATGACTACGTCGCCGAATGGCGAGTAGTCAATCTTGGTTCCTTCGCGCATTTCCAGGCCAGACCGAAACGCAAAGCCCGGCAACACCAACAACAGGATGACAGCTGCCGGGAGTGCGAAATTCATCTGGTCAGGCGAACCTCATAGTAGCCCGGGCGGGCCAGACAGGATTAAGCTGCAACGGGAACCACTTCAACACTGACTTTTTGACGCTTGCCGTCATCGTTGAGCATGAAGCTAGAACGGGGCCGGTCGCTGCCGGTCTGCGCGCTAACGGCTTGCTCGACCGCCAGCCGTAGGGCACGTGCAGTGCTGGGGTTCTTCAGAAGCTGCTTTGCAAGGTCGCTTTTGTGGGCTTTCATAACATCCTCCGTGAGACGCCGTCTGGCTGGCCGCACCGACGCACTCTCCTGCGTGGGCCTCTTAACCAAGTCTGGCGGGTTTGTTGCCTCATCGGCCCCGCTTCGAGAGCGGTTACGCTTTCACTACTTGTCAACTAGGGGCGTTTTTTGCCAAGTAAGCGCTTTAGGAAACTATAGCAAATTGCTAATTTTTTTCCACCCTAGATTGCGACGTTAAGTTGGACAGCAAATTTCGCTTAAGTTCCGAGGCCAGCTAGGTTAGGAAATTTGCTTCGTTAACGAAGCTTGCCAACCTTGCACGTTGGAAGGCTTCTGACACCAGGAGCGTGGCATGTGTGGTCGCATCGTCCAGAAGTCCGGGCCGCTCGATTACGTCGAGCGCATCTTTCCCAACCCTCGCCGCGTCTTTGATGACCCAGCCGGCCCGCGCTACAACATCCCGCCCGGCACGCGACCGCTGACCTTGCATCGCCTGGCCGGCAACTCCGAAGTCGATCGGCGATGGTGGATCTGGCCCCCGAACGGTTCGAAGTACGCCATGAACTATGCCAGGCTCGACAAAATCCTCGGCAACAGGTGGCCTTGGAAGATGCTGACAGGGCACGGCCAGATTCCGGTGCCGGCCGATGGCTGGTATGAATGGAAGGCGCTGAACGATGAACCCAAGCCGCCAAAGCAACCGTATTTCATCCACGCGGCCGACAGCGCGCCCCTCTACTTCGCGGCCCTGAGCAACTGGCGCCCCGGCGCGGACAAGGACGAGGCCCACGGCTCTGCAATCGTCACGGACGACTCCCTGGGCGGCATGGTCGACATTCACGACCGCCGGCCGGTGGCGCTGCCGGCTGATCTGGCAATCCACTGGATGGATCCAGACTTTCCCACTGAGCATGCGGTAGCGCTGCTCGAGCACGGACTGCCCGAATCAGCTTTCACCTGGCACCCGGTGCGCCAGGAGGTGGGCAACTCCAAATACCAGTTGCCAGACGCAATCGCACCCGTCGCGCCTACGGCGCCGGCTTGACCTTCTCGTAGAGGGTGATCGCCGCGGCAAGGGACGGCTCTATGCCGTGCCGCGTACCGTTCGCCGCCCAGACCTCGAACTGCCAGCGGTTCTGCACGAACACCTTGCGGATGGTCCAACCGCGAGGCCCCGCCCAATAGTAATCATCCCGCTGCTGCCAGTCTGCCGCATCCGCCATGTTCCGCCCCAATCGGCTGAAATCGGGGCCAAATTGCGCGAATTCCAGGCTCGATTGAACTGGATATTAATACAGTATTTTGTATAGTTCCGTAAACTTCCAGTGCAGCGTCCTGCGGACACATCCCCTAGGCGAACGTCGCCGCGGCAACGACCCAGGCCAGACCGGGATTGGCACGGGCAGGATGTACTCCATGCTCCATCAAGGCCTCAACCGCCACGTCGAGCGCATGACCCTAGACGCGTTGGCCAAGTTCGGCGCCACCGTGCCCAGCGCCATCCCCGATCTGCTGGAGCCGCAATTACTCACCTTCAATTCTGAGCGCGGCATGATGGTCGTAGGCTTCGAAGAAATCGCCGGCTGTAGGTACTACCAGGGGTGGTGGATGCAGTGGTTCAACAGTTAAGGCGTCTACGCCATACCGAGTTGCCCCGCTATATCTTTAGGCTCAAGACTAGCTCGCAAGTCGCTTCTAAACTTTTCCCGGCCTCTAAGAATCGACTCTCCATCGATCAATAGCATCCGAGCCTTCTTCACATGGTCCGGCAATTGCGGATGCTCAAAGACGAAGCGCCACGCCTCTTCCTGAAGATCTTTCGAGGTCCTGGTTTCATCCCAAAAACCAGCATCTGTTAAGGCCAGCTCAATGCTCGGACCTAGCCTAGCTTCGACTTCCATAATGACCGAGTCCAAATATTCGGCAAAGGCCACTGGTGGGTTGACTCCTCGCCCCACCCTATCTCCAGGGGGAGCAAGCAACCGTACCCTCCCAGCGTCATCAACCCTGCCCGTTTCTGCAATATTCCACCCTCGATGAACAACCGCATTTCTTGTCTCACGGAGGTATCGATAGTTGTTTTCACCGCTATTCCCCCCTAATCCATCAAGAGCGTGAGTCATCCTGTCTTGCGGCGATTTAGGGCAATACTCCCTCACCGCCTCGGCGAGAGACATTAGATGCATGAAGTAGAGGCCATATGTGAGCCTCATTTCGTCACCGTTAGCCGGAGGGAAGAATCCGGCCAGAATGTCCATCAGGACTCGGTCCTTGCAGTCCACGTACCACTTAAGCGAAAACAACTTTTCTTCGTTGTCTGTAGCCATGCATCACCCTTGATCCAGCTAGTAGGAGCTGCGACGCATGATATCTGATTACCTGGGCCAAGCACTTATAATTGCGCGAAGCTTGCTTGAGCATTCCCCATACTGGACTGCCAGCGCTATATAGCTACGCGCGAAGTCGTCCCAGCTATCGCTGGTCACCTCGGGTACCGGCGGGCACGGCTGGGCCAAGTTGGCCGGCAGAATTGGCCAGGCGGCCGGCTTCGTTGATGTGCTGCGGCCGGCCAGCGTCAATACGGCAGCCAGCAGGTAAAGGGCTTTGGACTTCGACACGGGTATACCTCTCGATGATCTTCGGCTGTGCCTCTCGCAGGGCGGCGGCGCTGGTCTCGAATGTCGCCGCGATGCCAGCCAGACGGCCGGTTTGGGTCTTGAACTCGTTGAGCTCGGCCATGGCGTGGTCGGCGTTGGCCTTGACCGCGCCCTCGTCGTAGCGCTTGGAGCCGTACAGGATGCCGCCCGCACCGATCGCCATCAGCACCGCCGCGCCGCCGATCCAGGGCAGCGACATGCGAAGGACCGGGTTCACGGCTGCACCTGTGCGACGGCTTGGCGGTACAGGTCCGGCCAGGTCTGCGGATGCGGGCGCCCAGGCCGCCAGGTGCGCAGGTACAGCGCAAGCGGCCCCGTCAACGTCGCCGACGGCCGGTAGCGCATTTGGGTCGGTCCACAGCATCAGCCGCGCGACACCCGCCGCCAGCACATCGTCGTATTCCAGCGTGGCGTAGATCCTGTCCGGGTCGCAGGGCACGCTGCGGGCCTTGCACAACGCCGCCAGGTGATCCCTACTCGTCGCGTGCAGGAACACGCCCCACACCATCGCGGCTCGCGCGCACGCCCTTCTCGAACTGCCAAAAGCCACGAGCCAGACCACCAATCTGGCGCCGGTGCACAAAGCGGCTTTCCTGCAGGCCGATGGCCAGCAGCATGACGCGCGCCGTCGGCGTGTCCATGCGTGGCGGCAGCAGCGCCAGTGCCGGACTGATCGCGGCGTCGTTGATGGTCTTCAGATCTATGACTACCCCTCCCCGCCAAACCGCACGCCGAACAAGTTGACCTGCGCCTCGGCCACCCATTCCAAAAGCCCTTTCTGGCGCATCGTCGCCATCCAGCGCATGTATGCGCCCAGCACCCAAGAAACCGCTCGCCCCTCAACCCAGGACGACAATCGATGTGCTGGGCGCCGCCGAACTGCTTAAGGTTCATCCAAAAACTGTCCTTGGTCTAATCGATGACGGCGCTATCCCGGCCGCCAAGGTCGGGCGCGCCTATGCCATGCTCGTAAAAGATATGCTTGGCTACCTGGAAAAGATGATCGTCGCCCAGACCAGCGCACGAATGCGCGCACCTACCAAAGCCCAGCGGCAAGGTCAGAGCCGCGCAGGTTCGCGTAACGCATCATCATCCGCTGGCTGTTATGGCCGGTGATCTTCATGATCTGCGTTTCCGAAAGCTGCGTGCGTTCAAAGAGGCGGCTTGGAGCCTCGCGTTGTAAGTCGTGGAGAGCCCGCCTGCTCGAACACGTTGGCGAACAACTTTTAGACAGAAAGTCGCTTGTCGCCGACAGTGCAGCGTCCTCGCCACTCCACCATGGAAACAGCAAAGCATCGGGCGCCAACTTACGTTCCGCTACGTAGGCCTCCAGCAAGCCCCGCGCAACGCTCGACGTGGGAACCTGGCGCTTATCGCCATTCTTCGTCTTATCCAGAAAGATAGTTCGCTTCGGCAAGTCCGCCTGATGCACGCGCAGTGTGTACATCTCCCGCAGTCGCATCGCCGATTCCAGCGCAAGCAAGTACAGGAGGACGCAGAACCACCTTGTCAGGAACGCATAGGGTTTATGCTTTCTTGTAAGCTCTCCGCCGTCTATCACGGCTAGAACCGCCTCATCCTCGCCCCGCTCCAGCCGGCGGTCGCGTTCTTGATCAACGCGCTTCACTCCTCCGGCCTTGACTCGATCCTCTTCCGTGTACTGTGCGTAGCCATTGGGCAACGAGCGAAACGGATGACCCCGAAGGGTCAGATACCCTTAGCTCATTCCCCAATCGGTACACCTGGCCAACGCCCCCACGCGGGCCCTGATCGACGCCGGCGCAAGCCGCTCTTTGGGTGGTTAAGGCTCCCTTAGGCTCCCTATTCGGGTGGCAAAAAGGCAATAAAAAAGGCACTTGGCTGAGCCTAAGTGCCTGATTTATAGCGCTTTTGAGTGGTGGGTGCTACAGGGGTCGAACCTGTGACCTACGCCTTGTAAGGGCGCCGCTCTACCAACTGAGCTAAGCACCCGTCTTGGTTGTGAATCTCGCTTTGCAACCGATGCATGCACATCAATGGCGGCATCTCGAAAAACACTTGCCGGGGTACTCAAAAGCAATACGCGGGCCGGAGTATACCGGACCGCGTACCTGTCGGCAAATCACCGGGCGACGTGGCCGCGGAGATTCGCCTGGCCGTCGATTAGTTGACGGCGTCCTTCAGGGCCTTGCCCGGACGGAACTTCGGCACTTTGGCCTTCTTGATCTTGATGGTCTCGCCCGTGCGCGGGTTGCGGCCGGTACGAGCAGCGCGAGCCGACACGGCAAACGTGCCAAAGCCCACCAGGGTGACCGTGCCGCCCTTCTTCAGGGTGGTCTTGACGGCACCGATCAGGGCGTCGAGCGAGCGACCGGCGGCAGCCTTGGAGATATCGGCCTTGCTGGCGATGTGATCGATGAGTTCGGTTTTGTTCATTCAGGTGTACCCCTCACAAGGTATGGAGTCTGCCGGGAGTGCAGTTCATGCTGTCATGGGAAGGCCACGACCAGATGACGCGAAGACCCGACAAACGACGAACAGACTAGTGGATAAACTTTTTCTTGCGCTGCAAAGCACAACTTTTAAACTGCTGCGCCGCTTGGGTTTCAAGGGGTTGAAGACCCTCAAACCGTCAGCGACGCAGACATGTATTAGGCCTTGGCGTAGAGCGGCTGTCAAGCGAAAACCTCACCACAACCCGCACCAATACTAGCTTTTAGGCCTTTTCGCAATAAACAAAAACGCGCATTTAGGGGTTTGCGCGACACCGCCGCGCACCACTTTGCAGCAGCCTCACACGTCGGCCCAACGGCGCAGCAGATTGTGATAGATACCGGTGAGCTGGACGATCGACGGATGGCCCGATGCGTCCTGGTTCAAGCGCTGTATGGCCACGTCCATATCGAGCAGCAAGGCGCGCTGGCTGTCTTCGCGCACCAGGCTCTGCATCCAGAAAAACGAACTGACCCGCGCCCCGCGCGTCACAGGGTTGACCTTGTGCAGGCTGGTGCCCGGATACAGCACCATGTGCCCCGCCGGCAACTTCACCGCGCGCGGGCCGTAGGTATCGTCGATGACCAGCTCGCCGCCGTCGTAGGAATCGGGGTCCGAGAAAAACAGCGTGGCGGACAGGTCCGTGCGCACGCGCTCGGCGGTGCCAGTAACGCCGCGCACCGCGTTGTCGACGTGGTAGCCAAAGGCCTCGCCACCTTCGTAGCGGTTGAACAGCGGCGGAAAGATCTTGCGTGGCAGCGCGGCCGACATGAACAGGTTGTTGCCCGCCAGCCGCTGCAGGATCAGGTTGCCCAATTCTTGCGCCAGCGGATGCTGCTCGGGCAACTGGCGGTTGCGCTTGACCTCGGCAGACTGGTAGCCCGCCGTGACCTTGCCGTCGACCCAATCGGCGGCGTCCAGGCGGCTGCGGATCTCGGCCGCCTCGGCGGGAGTGAAGACTTCGGCGATCTGTATCAGCATGGATTCTTGCCTTGTTGCGGCCGACGCGAGGCCGCGCCGGCACCCGCGTGAATTATCCCTGCAGGCAGCCGTTGAGCGCCTGATCGAAATCAAACAGCAGATCGGCCTCATCTTCGATGCCGACCGACACGCGGATCAGGCTGTCGGCGATACCCATCTGCTTGCGGCGTTCGGCGCCCATCTCATAGTAGATGGTATGCGCGGCGGGCAGCGCCAGGCTGCGGGTGTCGCCCAGGTGCGTGGCCATCAGCACGATGCGCAGGCGGTTCAGGAAGTCGAAACAATCCACGCCATCGGCCAGCTCCACGCCCAGCAGGCCGCCAAAGCGCGAACCGAACAGCGCAGCCGCACGCGCGTGCTGCGGGTGGCTGGCCAGCCCGGGGTAATGCACCTTGGCCACGCCGCGGTGCTCTTCCAGGAAACGCGCCAGCGCCAGCGCGTTGGCGCAGTGCTTGGCCATGCGCAGCGCCAGCGTCTCGGCGCCGACCGCGATGCGGTGCGCGGGCTCGGCGGCCAGCGTGCCGCCCATGTCGCGCAGGCCCTTCTTCTTGATCTGGGTCAGGCCCCAGCTGGTGGGCGCGCCCTTGCGGTATGCGTCGAAGATATTGGAATAGCCGGACCAGTCATACAGGCCCGTGTCGGTCACGGCGCCGCCCAGCGCATTGCCGTGGCCGCCGATGTACTTGGACAGCGAATTCATGACCAGCGACGCCCCCACCACCGACGGACGGAACATCCACGGCGACGTCAGCGTGTTGTCCACCACGTAGACCAAGCCTTTTTCGCGGCAGATCTCGCCAATGACGGCCAGGTCCGCGACCTGGGTGCCGGGGTTGGCGATCGTTTCCGTGAACACCATGCGGGTGTTGGGCTGGATCGCCGCACGCACCTGCGCGGAGTCGGTCGCATCCACGAAGGTGATCTCGACGCCCAATTCCAGCAGCGTGCCCAGCAGGCTGTTGGTGTTGCCAAAGACGTACTGGCTGGACACCAGGTGGTCGCCACGGCGCAGCAGCGTGGTGAAAATGGCCGCCAGCGCGGCCATGCCGGTCGCGAAACTGACCGTGCCCTTGCCGCCTTCCATGTGGTTGATCTTGGCTTCCAGCGCCGTGGTCGTAGGTGTGCCCTGCCGCGCGTAGGTGAACCCTGCCTTGCCCTGGAACACCGCCGCCAGTTCGCGCGCGTCGTCGTAGGCGAACTCCGACGAGGGATGCATCGGCTTGTGCACCGCTCCGTGCTCGACGGATTGCTGGCGGTCGGAATGGAGAATCGTGGTGGTAAAGCCGTTCTGGTGCATGATGGGCTACGCGGAAAAGAAATATCTACGGAAAAGAAAGGCAGCGCCGGGTCAGTCCTGGCGCTGACGCACGGTTTCGTACAGGCAGACGGCGCTGGCCACGCTGACGTTCAGGCTTTCGACCGAACCCAGCATGGGAATGTTGACCAGCTGGTCGCAGGTTTCGCGCGTCAGGCGGCGCATGCCCTCGCCTTCGGCGCCCATGACCCAGGCCATCGGCTGACGCGCGTCGATCTTGTGCATGCTGTCGGTGGCCTGGTCGTCGGTACCCACCAGCCACACACCGCGGTCCTTCAGGCTGCGCATGGCGCGCGCCAAGTTGGTGACCATGATGTAGGGCACGGTATCGGCCGCGCCGCAGGCCACGCGCTGCACCGTGCTGTTCAGCCCCACCGCGCGGTCGCGCGGCGCGATCACGGCGTGCACGCCAGCGGCGTCCGCGGTGCGCAGGCAAGCGCCCAGGTTGTGCGGATCGGTCACGCCATCCAGGATCAGCAGCAACGGCGGACCTTCGATCACGTCGAGCACTTCGTCCACATCGACCGCCAGCTGGCGTTCGTCGGCCAACGCCACGACGCCCTGGTGGCGGGTGCCGCGCGCCAGGCCGTCCAGGCGCTCCATGGGAACCGGATGCAGGCGGCGGCCCGCCTTTTCGGCCTGCTCGATCAGCGTCTGCATGCGCTTGTCGCGACGCGACGCTTCTACGTAGATTTCCTTGATTGACTCGGGCGCGTGGCGCAGCCGCGCGACAACCGCGTGAAACCCGGCAAGGACTTGGGTCGACGCCATAACTATGCAATACCTTTAGATAAACGAATACCCGCTCCAGAGCGGAGCGGGCCACCGGACGCATCCGGCAATAAGCGCAATGTTACCCCTTATGGGGCGCTTGCCCCACGTCCGGCCCGCGCTCACGCAGCAAGACCGGACGCAGTTCCGTCAGTGACGCTTGCGGACGGCCTTCTTGGCCGGTGCGGCGCGCTGGGGCGGCTTGGCCGGCTTGCCGGCCTTCTTGGCCTCGGCGCGGCGTTCCTTGGCGGTTTGTCCCTTCAGCGCGGCGGGCTTGGGCGCCGCCGCCTTCTTCACGCGGCGCGGCCCCTCGTCGGGACCGCGGGCCGCCGCCTTGCGCAAGGCGTCGAAGCTGGTGCCCTGCACCAGGCGGAACTCGATGCGGCGCGCTTCCAGGTCGACGCGCGATACCTGCACCTGGACCTTGTCGGTCAGGCGGTAGCGCATGCCCGTGCGTTCGCCGCGCAGCTCGTGCAGCGCGTCGTTGAACTGGAAGTATTCGCCGCCCAGCTCGGACACGTGCACCAGGCCTTCGACGTGCAGGGTATCCAGCGTGACGAAGATGCCGAAGCTGGCCACGCCCGTGACGGTGCCGCTGAAGTCCTCGCCCACGCGCTCCTTGACGAACCAGCACTTGAGCCAGGCTTCGACGTCGCGCGAGGCTTCGTCGGCACGGCGTTCGCTGGCCGACAGCACCAGGCCCATCTTTTCCCAGATGGCGTGCTCGTGCTCGCGCTGGGTGCGGCCGATGACGACCGGCTGGTCGTCCAGGCTGGGCACGTAGCGCTGGCCGGCCAGCAAGGCCTTGATCACGCGGTGCGTGAGCAGGTCGGGGTAGCGGCGGATCGGCGAAGTGAAGTGGCTGTAGCCAGGATAGGCCAGGCCGAAGTGGCCAAGGTTGTCCGGGCTGTAGATGGCCTGCTGCATCGAGCGCAGGCACATGGTCTGCAGCAGCTGGTAATCGGGGCGTCCCCGCACCGAATCGAGGAACTCGCCGTAGTCCTTGGCCGTGGGCGACTCGCCCCCGCCCAGCGACAGGCCCATGGTGCGCAGGAATTCGCGCAGCGACTGCAGGCGTTCGGGCGTCGGGCCTTCGTGGATGCGGTACAGGCCGGGATGCTTGCTGCGGGTCATGAAGTCGGCCGCGCAGGTGTTGGCCGCCAGCATGCACTCTTCGATCAGCTTGTGGGCATCGTTGCGCACCGACGGCGCGATCTGTTCGATACGGCCCAGCTCGTTGCAGACGATCTTGGTCTCGACCGTGTCGAAATCGATGGCGCCGCGCTTCTTGCGGCTTTGCGACAGCAGATGGTAGAGCTCGTACAGGCTCTGCACCTGCGGCATAACGGCGCGCATGGCATGGGCAGCCGGACCGCCGGGCTGCTGCAGCGCCGCCCAGATATTGGTATAGGTGGTGCGGGCATGCGAATGCATGACCGCGTTATAGAACTGGTAGGCGGTGACCGTGCCGGCCTTGGCGCCCGAGGCCGGGATCACCATGTCGCAAACCAGCACCAGGCGGTCGACGTCCGGATTCAACGAGCACAGACCGTTGGACAGCGATTCGGGCAACATCGGAATGACGCGGCGCGGGAAGTACACGCTCGTGCCGCGCTCGAGCGCGTCGTCGTCCAGCGCGTCGCCGGGACGCACGTAGTTGCTGACGTCGGCAATGGCGACCAGAAGGCGCCAGCCCGGGCGCTTGCGCTGGCCGGTGCCCAGTTCCACGGCCTCACAGTAGACCGCGTCGTCGAAATCGCGCGCGTCTTCGCCGTCGATGGTGATGAGCGGCACATCGCGCAGGTCCACGCGGTCTTTCAGATCGCTCTTGCGGACCACGTCCGGCAGACGGGCGGCCTGCTTGCGCGCGGCTTCCGAGAATTCCACGGGCACGTCGAACTTGCGCACCGCGATCTCGATTTCCATGCCGGGATCGTCGATTTCGCCCAGCACCTCGGCCACGCGGCCCAGCGGCTGCGTATGGCGGGTGGGCTGCGCCATGATCTCGACCGCCACCACCTGCCCATGCTGGGCGCCGTTGGTGTCGCTGGGCGGGATCAGGATGTCGTGCTTGATGCGCTGGTCTTCAGGCACCACGATGGACAGGCCGTGCTCATGCAGGAAACGCCCCACCAGCTTATTGGTGCGGCGCTCGATGACCTCGACGATGGTGCCTTCCGGCTTGCCCCGGTATTCGCCCGACGGCTTGACCAGGACGCGATCGCCATGCAGCACCTTGAGCATTTCGCGCGGCGACAGGAACAGGTCCGGCCCGCCGTCGTCGCGCAAGAGAAAGCCGAAGCCATCACGGTGGCCCAGCACCTTGCCAGCAACGAAATCCAGTTTGGTGGCCAGCAGCAGGACGCCCTTGCGATTGGGCATCAATTGGCCATCGCGTTCCATGGCGCCCAAGCGGCGCTCGAACCCCACCAGCGTCGCCGGACGCTCCACGCCCATGCGTTCGGCCAACTCCACCGGAGACAACGGCGCCCCCGCGGATCGCAACGCTTTCAGGATGGCTTCACGGGACGGAACATCGGGGTCGAAGTCAGGCGGCGCTTCCGGCAACGGAGTGGATCTGTTGTTGTTCGATTCGTTATTCGATCGTTTTGCCAAAGCTAAATTTTCCGTATATAATGCGCAGCTTCTGTGGTTCGCCCAAGGCTGAACACTGAAGCAGAAGTGGTCGAGACGGATTGTAGATTGATTTTTAACTACATACTGTTTTGTGATTTCTGACCGCACCAGCAGCACCGGTAATGCAAACAGCAATGCGCAAACAGCAAAACCCATGCAACTGAGCGGCAGCGTATCACAAAGTCTTTACCAAAATCTCTCAGTGCCCAGGTGGCGGAATTGGTAGACGCGCACGGTTCAGGTCCGTGTGCCGCAAGGTGTGGAGGTTCGAGTCCTCTCCTGGGCACCACGGAATTCCGATCAAGGCGGCTGGCATCAAATGCAGGCGGCGTTGATTAAAAAGTTGAAAGCCCCGGTAATCGAAAGATTACCGGGGCTTTTGCTTTATTCGTCGGTTGACGCCAAGGCAATTAGCACCAAGCACCGAAACGCTCAACGCCAAGGCACCTTCCGATTCAGATGGTGGCGCGCATACAGGTCCGCGCCCATGCCTTCGATCTGGCCGTCGATCAGCGCCTCGAATGGCCGCAGCAAAGCATCGAAGCTCTGCGGCGCCTCGATGGCATTGAGCGCATGCGTCACGGCTTCGATGGTGGACAGGGCGCCCGCAATGTCGGCATGCCTGACCCGGTAGCGCGTCATCAGCCCGGCAGGCAGCATCACGCGCGGCAGCGCGGCCAGCTCGGGATTGATGTGCAGCAGCTTGCGCGCATGCGTCCACGTGCCGTCCGGCACGATCAGCTGTATCGGCCCGCCCACAGCCGCCGCGCAGTCCGGCGTCAGCACCTGGGCGCCCTCGCCCGGGAACAGCACGTGCGGCGTCCAGCCAGGCTCGGCCCACTGCTCATGCCGGAAGCATTCCCCCACCAGCCGCCGCGCCCCCGCCAGGCCCAGCACCGCCAAGCGCGCCGTGTTCAAGGCATGACGCGCTTCGCTGGGATGCTGCAGGACCACCACGCGGGTCCGCGGCGCCAACGCGGGAATCAAGGCGCACAGGCAATGGGATTCAGGGCGCTTGCAGCGCAGGCAGACGGTACGTGACATGGGGCGACACTATAGCGAAAGCGGCCTTCCCAAAAAAATCCAAAAAAAAGTGAAAAAAAAGCCGCATGACTTGCACACTTCAAAAAAAGTATGCATAATCTCGTTCCTCTGCTGCTGAACACGAAACGAAACGCAAGCGGTTAGCTGAAAAGCCAACACGGAAGCGCGACGCGGAAGGTGAAGCACCAGCGCCCAGGTGGCGGAATTGGTAGACGCGCACGGTTCAGGTCCGTGTGCCGCAAGGTGTGGAGGTTCGAGTCCTCTCCTGGGCACCAATTATTACATCACGAGGTACCTGTCGTGATGCGCCAAGAAAAACCCCGTTCGCGAAAGCGACCGGGGTTTTTTCTTTTCCGGCCCAAGTTCCGGACCCTGCCTGCAAGACCGCCCTGCCGCGACAATCCGCTGCGGCAAAACGCAGCGGCCCGCGCCAGGCCGACCTGGTTCACATAGCGGCCCGCGGCAAGCGGGCCGGTTCATCGCGTCAGCCCAGCACCCGCGTCATGACGACATGCGCGATGCCTGCCTCCATGAATTCGTCGCCTTCCACGCTGAAGCCATGGGCCTCGTAAAAGCCCTTGGCGTGGGTCTGCGCATGCAACACCAGCATGCGGTGGCCATCGCCATGGCCCTGCCCGATCAAGGCGTCGAGCAGCAATCCGCCCACGCCCAGGCCGCGCGCCCGCTTGTGCACGGCCATGCGGCCGATGTGGCCGTCGGGCAGCAGGCGCCCCGTGCCCAGCGGCGTGCCGTCGGGGGCATAGGCCACCGCGTGCACCGACACCGCATCGTCATCGTCCATCTCGACCTCGGGCGGCACGTTCTGCTCGACCACGAAGACTTCATAGCGCACCGATGAGGCATCGTCGCGCAGGCGGTCCCAGGTTCCCAGGGAGATCCGTACCGCCGGTTTTTCGTTCGCCATTTTCTTTTCCTTCGCGCTGCCGCTATAGATGAATCCGTTGCCGCCATTTTCGCAGGGATGGCGCGCCGGCGAAACAGGCGTACGATCGCGGCTGGCCCACTTTCCGCCCACCGCCCGCCATGCCGCAAGCTGCGACGCCCGCCTGGTTGAAATTCGCCCCCGCGCTTTTCTTGCTGCTGTGGTCCAGCGGCTTCGTGGTGCTCAAGGTCGGGCTGGCCTACGCTGATCCGCTGACGTTCCTGGCGCTACGCTACGCCTGTGTGGTGGCGCTGCTGACGCCGCTGTTGCTGGCGTTGCGTCCGCCGTTGCCGCGCGGCGCCAGGGCGTGGGGACACCTGGCCATGGTGGGCCTGCTGCTGCAGGCGGGCTACTTCTGTTTTACCTATCTGTCGCTCAAGCACGGCATGTCGGCCGGCGGCGTGGCGCTGATCACCTCGCTGCAACCCATCCTGATCGGGCTGCTGGCGCCGGCGATCGCGCACGAGCGCGTCGACGCGCGCCGCTGGGCGGGCCTGGGGCTGGGCGTTTGCGGCGCCGCGCTGGTCATCGTGTCCAAGGCTTCGGTCGACCTGGCCTCGCCGCTGGGCCTGGTGTTCGCCGTAGCCGCGCTGCTGTGCATCACCAGCGGCACGCTGTACGAGAAACGCTTCGGCGTGCAGACCCATCCGGTCACGTCGAACACCGTGCAATATGCGGTGGGCCTGCTGGTCACGGCGCCGCTGGCCTTTTCGCTGGAACCGATGCGCATCGAATGGACCGGCCCGTTGCTGGGCTCGCTGGCGTACCTGGTGATCGGCAATTCGCTGGTGGCCATCACACTGCTGCTGGCCATGATCCGCCATGGCGAAGCATCGCGCGTATCCGCGCTGTTCTTCCTGGTGCCGCCGGCCACGGCGGTCATCGCGCTGGCCATCCTGCACGAACCCATTCCGCCGCTGGCCTGGCCCGGCATGGCGCTGGCCGCGCTGGGCATCCTGCTGGTGACGCGCTCGGCGCGGCCGCCGCAAGCCGCGCGGCCAGTAGAATGAGCGCCTTTTCGCACCCACGCCTCTTGCCGCCATGAATGCCGTCATCACCGCCGCCCTGCCGGTCTTCGCGCTGATCCTGACCGGATGGCTGGCGGCGCGCTGGCGCGTGCTGGGCCCCGGCGCCACCGACGCCCTGAACCGCTACGTGGTGTACCTGTCCCTGCCCGCGCTGCTATTTCGAGCGATGACGCAAGTGGACCTGGCGCACATGGCGCACTGGGGCTTTGTCGGCGCGTTCGCCGGCGGCATCGCGGTGACCTTCCTGCTGTCGTTCCTGCCGCGCAAACGCGGCCCGCATGGACTGACCGACCGCGGTATCGAGGGCCTGGCCGCCGCCTACGCCAACGCCGGCTACATGGGCATCCCGCTGTGCCTGGCGCTGTTCGGCGCCGAAAGCCTGGCGCCCGCGGCGTTCACGACACTGCTGACGGCCAGCGTCCTATTCGGCTTTGCCATCGCCCTGATCGAATTCGACCGCCAGCAGGCGCCGAACCTGGCGGCCACGCTGCTCAAGGTCGGCCGCGCGCTGATGCGCAACCCGCTGCTGGCCGCGCCGGTGCTGGGGCTGGCCTGGGCCGGCACCGGCCTGGCGCTGCCTGAAGGCGTGGACCGCTACGTGTCCTTGCTGGGCGCCTCCGCCAGCCCCTGCGCGCTGGTGACCATCGGCTTGTTCCTGGCGCAGACCGAAACCGCCAGCCCAGGGCCCGGCGTGCTGCGGCTGGTTGCCAGCAAGCTGCTGCTGCAGCCGGCCGTGACCGCGCTACTGGCATTCCAGGTGTTTTCCATGCCGCCGCTGTGGGCCTGGACCGCCGTGCTGATGAGCGCCCTGCCGATCGGCACCGGCCCCTTCATGCTGGCCCAGATGTACGGGCGCGACGCCCGCGTCACCTCCCGCGCCATCCTGGTATCGACGGTGCTGTCGGTGCTGACCGTCAGCCTGCTGGTCGCCTGGATCAGCGCGAATCCGATTTCCTAGCCCGGCCTGATACCTTCGGCGGGCCTTTATATAACTTTTAGTTATTAAAGAAGCACGAATAGATGCTTTGAGAAATGTTCCCCCGGCCTTAGACTTTCAGCCATCACGACGGGTGCGGCAACGCGCCCGTTTGCATTGACCTTACCGATCCCCCGGGACTCGACCATGAGCACCAACGCCTCCACCCTGCCCCTGCCTTCGGCGCTGCCCCCCATCCACATCAACCGCAAGCCACTCTGGATCGCGCTGTTGCTGGTGCTGGCCGGCGCCCTGTACCTGAACCAGACCGTCAGCTGGCGCCAAGGGGCCTTGTGGATCGTGGGCGCTCTGCTGGGCGTGGCGCTGTATCACGCGTCCTTCGGCTTCACCCAGGCCTGGCGCGTATTCGTGTCGGACCGGCGCGGCGCCGGCTTGCGCGCGCAGATGTTCATGCTGGCCGTGGGCGTGCTGCTGTTCTTCCCGTTCCTCGCGCAGGGCTCGCTGTTCGGCCAGCCCGTGACGGGCCTGGTCTCGCCCCCGGGCGTTTCGGTGCTGCTCGGCGCGTTCCTGTTCGGCATCGGCATGCAGCTGGGCGGCGGTTGCGCCTCGGGCACGCTGTTCGCCGTGGGAGGCGGCAACACCCGCATGCTGGTCACGTTGCTGTTCTTCATCATCGGTTCGGTCATCGCCACCGCCAATTTCGGCTGGTGGTCCACGCTGCCCGCGCTGGCGCCCACCTCGCTCATCAAGACCTGGGGCCTGGCGCCCGCCATCGCCGCCAACCTGGCGGTGTTCGCCCTGATCGCCTGGATCGCCACCGTGCTGGAAAAACGCCGCCATGGCCACGTGGTGTCGTTCGCCTCGCGCACCGCGCGCCCCGCCTCCCTGCTGCAAGGCCCCTGGCCGCTGATCTGGGGCGGCGTGGCGCTGGTGGTGCTGAACTTCGCCACGCTGGCGCTGGCCGGCCGGCCTTGGGGCATTACCTCGGCCTTTGCCCTGTGGGGCGCCAAGGCGCTGGATGCCATGGGCAGCGACGTGGCCGCTTGGGCCTACTGGAGCAAGCAGGCCGCGCTGGGCGCGCCGCTGCGCCAGGACGTCACGACCGTCATGGACATCGGCCTGATGCTCGGCGCGCTGGCCGCGGCCAGCGCCGCCGGCAAGTTCGCCCCTGTCTGGAAGGTGCCGGCCCGCTCGCTGGCCGGCGCGGTCATCGGCGGCTTGCTGCTGGGCTACGGCGCGCGCCTGGCCTTCGGCTGCAATATCGGCGCCTATTTCAGCGGCATCCTGTCGGGCAGCCTGCACGCCTGGCTGTGGCTGCCGGCCGCGTTCGCGGGCAGCGCCCTGGGCGTGCGCCTGCGCCCCCTGTTCGGCCTGGCGGTCGAGAAAACGCCCGCGGCGTCCAGCTGCTGAAAAACACTGTTCCAGCCATGCCCCCTGCAAGGGGGCATTTTTACGTCCGCCGTGGTGTAAGGTTGCTCCATTCCGAAACACGGAGATGGACATGCAATGGATTGCCGGCCGCTTCACGGCCTTTATCTTGACCCTGGCGGGCGCCGCCGTGACCATGGTGCTGGCGTTCACCGGCTCGCTCTGGTGGCTATGGGCAGCGGTGCCACTGACGATGCTGGGCATGCTGGGCGTCTATGACCTGATCCAGACCCGCCACGCCATCCGGCGCAATTACCCAGTCCTGGGCAACCTGCGCTTCCTGTTCGAATTCATCCGCCCCGAGATCCGCCAGTACTTCCTGGAAGACGACACCCAGGCCTCGCCGTTCTCGCGCGCGCAGCGCTCGATCGTGTACCAGCGCGCCAAGCGCGAGATCGACAAGCGCCCCTTCGGCACGCAGGAAGATGTCTACGGCGACCGCTACGAATGGATCAACCATTCCATGTCGCCCACCCACATCGGCGATACCGATTTCCGCGTGAGCGTCGGCGGCCCGGACTGTACCCAGCCGTATTCGATGTCGGCCTTCAACGTGTCGGCCATGAGCTTCGGCGCCCTGTCCGCCAACGCCGTGCTGGCGCTGAACGAAGGCGCGCGCCAAGGCAACTTCGCCCACGACACGGGCGAAGGCGGCATCAGCCGCTACCACCGCCAACCGGGCGGCAGCCTGGTGTGGAATATCGGCTCGGGCTACTTCGGCTGCCGTGACGAGCAAGGCGCGTTCTCCGAAGAAGCCTTCATCAAGAACGCCTGTACGCCGCAGGTGAAGATGATCGAAATCAAGCTGTCGCAAGGCGCCAAGCCTGGCCACGGCGGCATTTTGCCCGCCGGAAAAGTCACGCCCGAAATCGCCGAAGCGCGCGGCGTGGTCGCCTGGCAGGACTGCAATTCGCCCGCCAGCCACTCGGCCTTCGACACCCCCATCGGCCTGATGAAATTCGTAGCTCGGCTGCGCGAACTGTCCGGCGGCAAGCCGGTGGGTTTCAAGTTCTGCGTGGGCCATCCTTGGGAATGGTTCGCCATCGTCAAGGCCATGCTGGAAACCGGCATCACGCCCGACTTCATCGTGGTGGACGGCGCCGAGGGCGGCACGGGCGCCGCGCCAGTGGAATTCGTCGACCATGTCGGCACGCCGCTGCGCGAAGCGCTGCGCCTGGTGCACAACACCCTGATCGGCGTGAACCTGCGCGACCGCATCAAGCTGGGCGCCTCAGGCAAGATCATCACCGCCTTCGACATGGCCCGCGTCATGGCCATGGGCGCCGACTGGTGCAACGCCGCGCGCGGCTTCATGTTCGCCATCGGCTGCATCCAGGCCCAGGCTTGCCACACCGGCAAATGCCCCACGGGCGTCACCACCCAGGATCCGCTGCGCCAACGCGCCCTGGTTGTGCCGGACAAAGCCCAGCGCGTAGCCAATTTCCACAAAAACACCCTGCACGCGCTGGCCGAGCTGCTGGCCGCCGCCGGCCTGACGCACCCCAGCCAATTGCGGCCGCATCACATCGCGCGCCGCATCTCGTCCAGTGAAATCCGGCTGCTGTCGGCACTGTTCCCCGAGCTGGCGCCGGGCGAACTGCTGCGGGGCGAATTCCGCCACCAGGTGTTCCGCGCAGGCTGGGCGATGGCGCAGGCCGACTCGTTCCAGCCGACCCACGACATCAGCACCGCGCTGGCGCAGGAACACGCGCTGGCGCATCCGCCCCAGGCCGCGCCGGCGTAAACGGCGCTACAGCCAGCGCTCGAACATCCGCGAAAAGAACTCCATGAACCGGTCATCCACGCCCCGGCCCCGCCAGGCCTCGGGCGTGATGCGTACCGAGTCGGCCACGTCGCGCTGGAACAGGGCCTCCATGTCGGCGGCGAAATCCGGCCCCAGCACCACGGCATTGACCTCGTAGTTCAAGGCGAAGCTGCGCCAATCCATGTTGCTGGAGCCCACCGTGGACCAGACGCCATCCACCACCGCCGTCTTGGCGTGCAGCAGCGCGTCGCGCCGTTCGTAGATCTTCACGCCAGCCTTCAGCAACTTGCCGTAGTGCGAGCGGCCCGCGTTGAACACCAATGACGAATCGCTGAAGCCCGGCAGCACCAGCACGACATCCACGCCACGCGTGGCCGCGTCGGCCAGCACATCGATAAAAGCCGGGTCGGGCACGAAGTACGCCATGGTGATGTGGATGGATTTCTGCGCGCTCTCGAACGCGGACATCAGCGTCAGGTACACCGTATAACCGTCGCTGCGGTCGGGCTGGTTGGCCAGGATCCGCACCCGTGTCGGCCCCTGCGGCGGCGCGATCGTCTCGCCTGCGCCCTTGAGCGGGTCCTTGGCCTGGGTTTCCCAGCCGGCGCGGACCACAGCGTCCAACTGGGCGACGGCAGGCCCCTCGATGCGCAGGTGCGTGTCGCGCCACGGCGCGGCGCGGGCATCGGTATTCTTGGCGTCGGGGCCGCTGCCCACGCCGCCCGAGCCGCTGCCGCCGCCAGAGGGCGACGAGGCATAGACGCCGCTGACGTTGATGCCGCCCAGGTAGCCGACCTTGCCGTCGACCACCAGGATCTTGCGATGATTGCGCTGATTGGGCGACCAGCCGGCGCGGCTGCCGTTCACCGGGCTCACGGGGTTGAACACGGCGACCTGCACGCCCGCGTCGCGCAAACGCTGGAACAACGCGTCCGGCGTCTTGATCGTGCCCACGGCGTCCACCATCAGCGCCACGTCCGCGCCCCGGTTGTGCGCCGCGATCAGGGCCTCGGCAAAGCGGGAGCCCTCTTCGTCATCGTCGAAAATATAGGTTTCCATGTGCACATAGCGACGGGCCTGCGCGATCGAACGCAGCATGGCCTGGTACGTGCTGGGGCCGTCCGCCAGCAGGCGCACGCGATTGCCCGCCACCAGCGGCGCGCCGCTGACGGCTTCTTCGACCGCCAGGTGGCGGGCCAGGAAATCGTCTTTGGGGGTGCGCGGGTCCGCGGCCAAGTCGCGGCCGCGGCGGTAGCTATCCTGCGCCGCATCGGCCGACAGGCCGGCTTGCGCCTTGCGGGCGGCGCGCTCCTGCGCATCAGGCACGCTGGCGCAGGCGGCCAGCATGGCGGCGATACAGCCCAGCGCCGCCGCGCGCATCCACCGCCACCCCGCCCGCCATGGCGGCAGGCCGAAGGCGGCCTGCGCAGGGACCGGTGACGGCCTCATGGCGTCGGTTTAGCGCCGGTTGGCCAGCAGGCAGCAACCCAGCAACACGCCCACCAGCGTCGCCACGCCGACCGACTTCCAGGCGTTTTCGTGGACGTATTCGTCGGCATAGGCCTTGGCGCGGCGCGCCCGGTCCAACGCCTGGTCTTCCCAGTCGCCGGCGGAATCGCGCGCCTCGGCCAGTTGACGCTTCAGACGCGAGCGGGCCGCTTCGATTTCGGAGCCGGTATACGAGGCCGTCGAACGCAACAGGTCTTCGGTGCCGGCAAGCAGCTCCTGGAAGCTGTCGCTCACCCGGTCACGATGCAGGGCCATTTCAGCGCGCTGGTTCTTTCGATTCATAGTCGCTCCTAATGCGTAATGCGGATTGGGCCGCCCCGGGCCGCCGCCCAATCGGCTAACGGCAACCCGTCGCGGGGCAAACGGACCCCGCCAGGCCATGGGCTCATTGTGACCGGCCCAAGACGGCCCCGCCCGAGCTTTGGCAACCAGCCGTTAACTGATATTTCAGTGGCGCGGAACTTGCTGAGGGCTTCCAGCCCCCCACGGCGACCGCCCCTGGGGAACCGGGGCGCAGTATGCCGCCAGGCGGCCCCAATTTCGTAAAAGTCCATTGCATTTCAGGAGCTTAGACTTGACACCAGAACCCCTCTGGCCGCCACAATAAGCCTTTGCAATGCGCTTCATCAGCCTCAAAAAAGGAACTGAACGCATGGTCTCCCCTTCCGCACTGCTCGCCGGCGCCGCCCCGCACTTCCTGGCGCCCCAACCGCAACCCGCCAGCGCCGAACAACGCGAACTGTGCGACGGGCTGCTGGACCGCCCCGCCCATATCGACCCCAAGTTTCTCTACGATGCGCTGGGCTCGTCGCTATTCACCGCCATTACCTTGCTGCCCGAGTATTACCCGACCCGCTGCGAAGCCGAAATCTTTGAGCGCCATGGGGCGGATATCGCCCGCCGTATCGGCCCGGTGCAATCGCTGATCGACCTGGGTGCCGGCGATTGCGTCAAGGCGGAGCGGCTGTTCTCCAGCCTGCGCCCCCGCCACTACGTCCCCATCGACATTTCCGCCGACTATCTGCAGGCGGCCGTGCGCAGGCTACGCCTGTCCTACCCCGAACTGCGCATTACCGCCATCGGCCAGGACTTCTCCCAAACGCTCGCCCTGCCGCCCGAAGTCGCGCCCGAAGGACGCCTGTTCTTCTATCCCGGCTCCAGCATCGGCAACCTGAACCCGGACCAGGCCCGCGCCATGCTGCAGCGGATCCGGCGCCAGTGCCAAGGCGGCGGACTGTTGGTGGGCGTGGACCGCATCAAGCCCAGCGAAGTGCTGGAGCCGGCCTACGACGATGCGCTGCACCTGACCGCCGCCTTCAACCTGAATCTGCTGCGGCACGTCAACGACATGCTGGGCGCGGATTTCAACGTCGACGACTGGCGCCATGTGGCGCTGTTCAACAGCGAACAATCGCGCATCGAAATGCACCTGCAGGCGCTGCGGCCGGTCACCGTCCGATGGCCCGCCGGCGAACGGCGTTTTGCCGCGGGCGAACGCATCCACACGGAAAACTCCTACAAGTTCACGCCCCAGGCCTTTACCGGCCTGCTGCAGAGCGCGGGCTATCACAACATTGAGCACTGGTCGGATTCTCGCGGCTGGTTTTCGGTTTTCAGCGCCCGCGCGTAACGCGCGGCGTCCCTCAACCCGCCCCTGGAGGATCGCCATGGAACCTGCCTGCCTGCTGACCCACCCCGCCAACGGCCCCTATGCCGCCGGACAAGCGGGCCAGCACGACCGGTACGATGCCGTGCGCGCCACTAGCACGGCGCTGGCCGCGCCGCTCAGCCCCGAAGACTGCCAGGTGCAATCCATGCCCGATTGCAGCCCCGTCAAATGGCATCTGGCGCACACCACCTGGTTCTTCGAGACCTTCCTGCTGACGCACTTCCATCCGCCCTACTCGGCCTTTCACCCGCAGTACCGGATGCTGTTCAATTCCTACTACAACGCTGTCGGCGCCAAGCACCCGCGCCCGCAGCGCGGCCTGCTGTCGCGTCCGCCGCTGTCGGACGTGCTGCATTACCGCCAGCACGTGGACCAGGCCATGCACGACCTGATTTCGCGATTGGGCGGCAACGACCCGGCCTTCGATGCCTTGCTGGAACTGGGTTTGAACCACGAGCAGCAGCACCAGGAACTGATCCTGACGGACCTGAAGCACATGCTGTCGACCAATCCGCTGAAACCGGCATACGTGGCCGCCGGCTCGCCCGCCTTACCGCCAGGCACGGCCGCCGGCTGGACCCGCTACAACGGGGGCGTGGTCCGCGTCGGCCATGATGGCCGCGGTTTCGGTTTCGACAACGAAGGCCCCGCGCATGACGCGCTGCTGGCGCCGTTCCATCTGGCCGACCGGCTGGTGACACAGCACGAATACCTGGCCTTCATCCGCGACGGCGGCTACAAGCGTCCGGAACTGTGGCTATCGCTGGGCTGGGAACGGGTCTGCGCCGAAGGCTGGCGAGCGCCTTTGTATTGGGAAGGCCAGCGCGACGACTGGCGCGTCTTCACCCTGCGCGGCATGCAGGAGCTGGAACTGCAGGCCCCGGTCACCCACGTCAGTTACTTCGAGGCCGACGCCTACGCGCGCTGGGCGCGCGTGCGGCTGCCGCGCGAGGCGGAATGGGAACACGCCGCCCGGCAACTGCCCGACGGCGCTTACTCCCATCGCGCCAACATGCTGGAAAACGGCCACCTGGATCCCCGGCCCGCGCCGGCCCGGCTGGGCGCCAGCGGCCCCGCCCAGTTGTATGGCGACGCCTGGGAATGGACCGCCAGTGCCTACGACGCCTACCCCGGCTTTACGCCGGACGCCGGCGCGGTGGGCGAATACAACGGCAAATTCATGTGCAACCAGTACGTGCTGCGCGGCGGCTCCTGCGCCACACCACGCGGCCATATTCGGCCCAGCTACCGCAATTTCTTCCCGCCGGAGGCCCGCTGGCAGTTCTCGGGCATCCGTCTGGCGCGGGACGCGTAAAAAAACGCGCCCAACCCAGTTGCATTGCCAAAAAATTTCATGCTAGAATTTCGTTCTTCGTTACTCAGCTTCGTTTGAAACTGAGCGCGGCCAGGGCAAAAATGCTGAAAAACGCAAAAATGCCGAAAGCTTTGCGGAACGGAAAGTTCAACGAAAAAAGATGGCGCATTAGCTCAGCCGGTTAGAGCGACGGAATCATAATCCGCAGGTCCCCTGTTCGAATCAGGGATGCGCCACCAAGAATTTAAAAAGGCCTTCACGCAAGTGAAGGCCTTTTTGCATTGGGCCATTGCATTGGGCCATTGCGTGGGGCCATTTTTTTACACCAGCCCTTTTGCACCAGCCCCTTTTGCATCATCTTGTGATTTTGAAGTACTGCGCGGAAAATGCTGCGCGAATCCTTCATGAAAGCCCTGCCATTGGAAGCCCTGACATGCCTGTGAGCCCGCTTCGAATCCATAAGCAATTCCACAAGCAATTCGCCATGGCGGCCCTGGCCGGCGCGCTCGGCCTGGCCGGGTCCTGCGCCCAGGCTGCGTCCGGCAGCGTGCAAACCTCGCGCGTGGCCTTCGCGCCCACCGCTGAACAACAGCAAGTGGTGGATGCGTTCAAGCAAGCCCCGATCGATGCTTTTTCGTCCGGCGAATTCCCCCGCGCGGGCAAGACCGCGCTGCCCTACCGGCTCGTCGCTCCGCTCCCGGAGGAGTCCAAGCAACAGGGGGCCGGCGGAAAAAAATACCCGCTGGTGGTGATTTTCCATAGCTCGGGCGGCGTGGGCACCGACAATCTGCTGCCGCTGAACGCCTTTACCCGCACGTTTGGGTCGCTGGAATCGCGCCGCGATTTTCCCGCCTATGTGTTAGTGCCGCAAACGCCCGGCCGCACGGCCAACTACACCCAGGATGCGCACGGCGTACGCATTTCAAAGGCGGGCACCGACCTGGCCGACGTCATGCGCCTGGTCGACGACATCGCCAAACGCTATCCCGTAGATGCCAAGCGCGTCTATGCCGTGGGATTCTCGATGGGTGCGTCGGCCGCGCTGGACGCTGCCGTGGCCGCCCCGCGCCGCTTCGCGGCCATCGTAGCCATGTCCGGCGTGCCGCCGGAACGCTCACTGGCCCAGCCCCTGGCCGGTATCCCCATCATGCTGATGCACGGCACGGCCGACCAGGAAAATCCCTACGAAGGCAGCCAGATATGGGCCAAGGCGCTGGCCTCGGCGGGCGCTCATCCGATCTTCATCACCTATGACGGCATGGACCACCGCATCGCGCCGGAACTGTTGACCGCCAAGCCCTGGCGCGAGTGGCTGTTCCAGCAACGGCGCCCCTGATCCACACACACGCGCTCCACGGACGGCGTCGCCACCCGCGGAGCGCGGCCCCGGTGCGCGCACCGGCTGATTGCCCGCGCCAGAAAAGCCGGCGCTACATCCTCTTGTGCAGCGTATCGCGGCGGCGGCCGCCCCAGGTCGCGCACAGGCTCGCCACGAAGGCGCCGATCAGCATCGACGCAAAGCCCCACAGCGCAAACGCCGCGGCCGCCTTGCGCGCCTGGTCTGCCGCCTCGCGCGCCTTCTGCTTGGCGTCGTCGGCGGCCTTCTTGGCGTTCTGGATGGTCTGGTCCACACGCTGCTGCGCCGCGGCCGGATCGGTGCCGGTCTGCGCCGCAATCACCTTGGCGACGTAATCGCGATCGGCCGGCGCCATCTCGCCACGAGCCAGGCTAATCGCCACGATGCGACCGACCTCGGCCCGGGTCGCGGCCTTGTCACCGGCAGCGTCGGGCCGGTCCGAACGCAACAGCACGTCGGTCAAGTAGTCGCTCGCGTGATCCATGCCACCCCCGCCCGCACCCGCTGCCGCGGTCGCCGTGACGGCTGCGCCGGCACCGGCCACCACCGAAGCGCCCGCCTTGGCCGCGCCGGACGCCAGCGTGGCAAGCGCGGACCCCAGCAGCGCCGCGCTGACCACCGCGCTCAACGCCCACACCAGAAAGCCGTGCGCGGTATCGCGGAAGTAAACCTCGTCCCCATGCGCGTCCACCCACTTCGTGCGCAAGCGGCCGGCGACGTAGCCGCCTATGCCGTAGGCAACGATCTGCGTGAACAGCATCCACGCGATGATACTGATACCCACCGCGGGCGCCGACATCCCTTCCCCGCCCCACGGCGAGACCGACAGGAAGCCCAGGCCGGAACCGCCGGCAAACAGCGCCAGCGACAGCGCCGCCGCTATCACCGCGCCGGCGAATACCGCCGCCCAAGACACGGCGGATACCGCTGATTCATGCCCGGGCGCGACGCCGTAGGGCTGGCCCGCCGAAGTTGCGTTTTCCATGGTTATTCCTTGTTCATTGTTTGTGCGGCCGCGCCTGGCAACCAGGCGTCGGCGCGGGAACCCAGCGGGGCGTCAGTGCCAGAACAGCGCCAGCAGGATGATGATGGGAATGGGCACCCCCAGCAGCCATAGCAGGATGGAACGCATGTAGACCTCCTTGGTGTCGCGAAGATGGGCTGGCGCTCAGGCCAGGTCGATGGTGCCGGGCGCGCGGGGATCCGGCGCTGGCGGTATCACGCCGGTGTCATCCGGGGCGTTGGGCGGACGGTTCGTATCCGGCCGCGGATCGTCCGGACTCGGATTGCCGGGCAGCGGCGGATCGTCAGGCGGCACGTCGTCGGGTGCGCCCGGTGGCCGGTGGTTGATCTGGGTCATGGCGGGTCTCCTCGTCAGCGCAAATCGCGCCGGCCCGCTCTCCAGCAATTGCCGTGCCCAGGTTGATCACTTCAGGAGACAAGACGAAAAAAACCCTCGGGCGAGGGTTTTTGCGGCAAGGGCGATACGCGCGTCAGGACTTGGGCGGCTTGCCGTCCTTGACGGCATCCGCCGCGTTCTGGCCGCCCTTGCCCAGAAATTCCACCACCGCGGCCTTGCCGGCCGCGGAGGCTTCGTCCTGGCTGGCGTAGCGCCGTTCGGAATAATTGGTGCTGCGCACATTGCCGCTTTCGGGGTCCAGCAAGGTGATGATCCAGGCGAATTCGCCCGGCAGCAATTGCCTGACCTGCAATGTAGCGCGCGTGCCGGGGCGTAATCGTTGCGGCATTTCGCAACCTTGGGAGTGATTCGACGCCGCCATCGTAGCGCAAAGCATCCCCTCGGAGGGGCTGGGCCGATGCTGCACCCGCACATCGTTTTCATGCTGCACCCTGCGCGGCAAAAACGCCACACCGCGATCGCGCGTCAGGAAAACCCTAGCGCCATCGCCGCGAATACAGGCGCACAATCAATCAAACATCTAGATCGCATCAGCGGCAGCCGCAGCCCTTTAATCAGGCGAGGACGGAGACAACATGACTTACGTAGCAGTGGTAATCAGCTGTTTGATGGTTGTGGGTATCGTCGCGTTGGTGATTCAAACGGTTCAAAGCGCGGGGCCCGAGCCCTGGCTGAAGATATCCGCGGCGATTGTCAGTTCCCTGTTCGCTTCCCTGTTGCTCATTCCGCTTGGCTACGCGGTCGCGCAGACCATGGTGCTGGATTGAGCCGCTGCGCCTGACCGGGGCTATCCGCCCCGGGCCGGCCTGCCTCGCGTCGCCGCCCAGCAAATCAGCGATCCGGCGGTGACCATCGTCACGCCTTGCCAAAACGTCGCGGTCAATCGCGTAGACAGCCACACGGCCGCGAAAAACGTCGACAACACCGGCGTGAAATACGAAGCCGTGGCCAGAAGCGTCAAGTTGCCCTTGAGTATGCCCAGATTCCAGAGCGCGTAGCCAGCGGCCATTGCGCCCCCCGTCAGGCACAGTTCAAGCACGGCGGCCCCGTTGAATGTCAGCGCGGGCTCGGCGCTGAATCCGTATTTGACCCACAGCACGGCCGCGGTCAGCATGAAAAACAGCGCCACGCCGTTCTTGCCATCTGCAAAGCGTTTCGTGACGTTGCAATATACAGCCCAGATAATGGCGCCGCTGAACGCCAGGCTGTAGCTGAGCGGATTGCTGGCGATATTGGCGGCCGTGCGATCCCAGGAAAGTCCGCCCGGGCCGCCGACCACCCAGACAATGCCGCACAACGACAGCGCGATACCGGGCACGACCCAGGCGCTGGCGCGCTGGCCATTGATCAGGATCGCCAGAATCACCGTGAAGCATGGCCACAGGTAATTGACGATGCCCAGCTCGATCGCTTGGC
Organism: Achromobacter sp. UMC71; assembly: GCF_014170305.1. Lineage (GTDB taxonomy): Bacteria > Pseudomonadota > Gammaproteobacteria > Burkholderiales > Burkholderiaceae_B > Achromobacter. Next base: position 334,382 of record NZ_LZZT01000018.1, on the reverse strand, counting down.
TGCGGTGAGTGGCGAACCCCAACGATAGCGACAGGCAGATTTCGTAGGCCACGAACAGGACGCTGCCCGAGATCAGGTAAGAACGCGGGAACGACCGCAGTTTGGGCAACCCCAGCAACAGCACCAGGAATACCGATCCGACCGTATAGATCAGGGCCGCGCCGCCGATCGGGCCGAAACTCTCGCTGACACTGCGGATCAGGCCGACGACGGTGCCCCAGAGCACCACGGCTATTAATCCCAGGAACGTCGCCGTCTTCCGGCTGGGAGCAAATTGCATTACCGTTTCCGATTGCCCGATATTGATGCAATAGGCCACGCCGGGCAAAGCGCGCGCCAAAAACGACCAGAGTGTAGCGAAAACAGCAAAACCGCCGCAGCACCCGTTGGCATACGGGAATTCCATGCCAGAGAAGCGACCAGCCCGTTGAACAACAAACAAGAGGGAGAACGAGCCGCATGACCATCTCTATACGCAGGCTGACCGACGTGCTTGCCACGACGGAGTCGGGCCGACTCTACCGGATCGAAGTGTTTTCGCAGGCCGACCAGGCGACTCCGCCGGCCGACGCCGCGACCATCCGCTACATACTCAGAACGTCGGAAGGGCAAGGCGTGATCGCCCTGGGCGACAGACGCTACCGGCTGAAATCGGGCGAAGTGCTCACGGCCCTGGCGCCGTCCGCCGCACCGCGCCCAGGTGTCTGAACCGGTTCGCTGGCGGCCCTGGACCTAGCGCTCGTCGGACGCCACCCGCCGCTTGCCCAGCTTTTTGGCCCGGTACAGCGCCATGTCGGCGCGTTCCAGGAGCTGCAGCATGGTGATCCCCGACTGGGGATACACGGCAATGCCCACGCTGGCCGAGACGGCCACCCGGACCTGCGGATAGGGTAGCGACAGGCTTTCGACCAGCGCTTCGGCCACCGCCTGCGCGTTGTCCCGGTTGGCCCCCATCAGCAGCACGGCGAATTCGTCGCCCCCCAGGCGCGCCGCGACGTCCGACACCCGGATGGCGCGAGCCATGCGGTCCGCGGCCTCTTTCAGGACGGTATCGCCCGCGGCATGGCCATGCATGTCGTTGACCGCCTTGAAGCCGTCCAGATCGATCGCCAGGAGGGCGAAGGTTTCGCCGCTGCGCTGGGCCACGGCCAGTTCGCGCAAGACCATTTCGCCGAACAGCACCCGGTTGCACAGGCCGGTCAATGGGTCGTAGTGTGCCAGGTGCTGGGCGTGGGCCAGCATGCGCGAGGCCTGCAGCAGCGCCGTGCCCACCTCCTCGGCTTCCTTGACCCGCGTGCCGGGCAGCTCGACCGTGCGGCCTTCGCCCAGGGCCAGCGCCGGGCCCACCAGGCCCTGCACCGCGGACGTCAGGCGGTTGGCCAGCCTCAGGGCCAGCCACAAGCCCAACCCGAAAGCCGTCAACGTGCCCAGGGCAAGCCAGGCAATGGAGCGATACAGGTCCGTCGTCACCAGCGTCATCGGGGCGCCGGCCGCCACCGTCCAGCCTGTCAGGGCCGATCGGCTGAAGGCGGTGTAGACCGGCGTGCCCTCTTTGGTGATGGTTTCCAACGAGCCTTCGTTTTCCTGCTGCACCGCTCGCGACAGCGCGGGCACGGCTTTCTGCCCGACGAACTTGGAGGTTTCGCGCGTGCGCGCGACGATGGTGCCGCTTTTATCCAGCACCGCCGCAACCCAGCCATCCGGCAGCCCCCGGCGTCCCAGCACATTGCCGATGCGTTCGGGCGACAGGCCGACGTTGAGGCTATAGACGACCTCGTCGCCTCGCATCACGGGTACGCCAAGCGCGATCGTCGGACTCTGGCTGACCGCGCCGGTGAACAGGCTGCTCAGCACCGGTTCGCGCGCGCGGAACACCCGGGTCAGTTCCTGGAACACACCCGACGGCGGCAGCGCCGTGCCATAGGGGACCAGGGTATTGACGACCTGGTGGCCCTCTTTGTCGGTCAGGACATAGCTGTCCACGATCTGGAACTTGATGGCGTCCCGCGCCCGCTGATGAAAGCCGGCCAGGTCTCCGCCGACCAGGTCTGGCGACGACGCCAGCATCTGCAAGCCCGCCTCGACCCCGGTCATCTCGCGGTCCAGGATGGCCGTGAGATTGCGCGCCAGGAAAATCGTTTCGCGAAAGATGCGTTCTTTCTGGATCTGGTAGCTTTCGTAGACCGCGACGGACGCCACCAGCAACGCCGGGGTAATACAGGCGAACACCAACGCCAGCAAGCCGGTACGCATGGAATACCGGTGCTGCGGGCGAACCCGCGCGGCGGCCAGGCTTTCGCCGTCTGGCATATTATTTTTCTCCGCGGCGCATTTGCCCGAGGCAACACGCCCGCCGATACTGCACCCCCTGACCCATAGCGCCTCTCCTGGAGCTTCCGTCCGAGCGATAGTGCTGGATCGGTAAAAAGTCAGAAATTATTGCAGAACCAGAACACTGCACGCTATCCGCCGTCAAACTTGCGCCAGAAAAAAGAAGGCGCTCGCGGCTTGAAAATAGCGATCCCAATTTACCTCAAAAACAAAGCCGGGCAACGGTTTCATTATGTTCCAGCACTTGCCGCCGTATATCGGCCGGCGTCGCGTCCACCTGGGCCGCGGAATTGAAATACACCGGCCGTGCATGATTGCAATACTCAATCCCGGTCCGCGGGGGGGCCGCCCCGCACCCACCCAGACTTGAGGCGATCAGCCACGGCATCGTCATTGCTGCGAGCCACCTTTTCCTGCACATCCCTGACCTCCTTGCGGGCGTCGGCCGCCCGCCCCTGGAGGCGGGCCTCATTGTCCGCGCGTTCTTGCGCGCGGCCCATGGCCCGCCCCCTCCAATAAACCCCGGCGACGGCGGCCAAGCCCGCCAGCAATGCCGCCACGACGCCGAGGCCCCGCTTGATCCACTGTTGCAACATGCGTTGTGCTCCCTACGTAACGGTCTGGGCCTGCACCGAAACGGCCGCCACGGCGCGTTGATAGAGGCTGTCCCAGCTTTCCCGCTTGGGCTTGCCCGGCCGCCAGGTGCGCAGGTATAGGGCCCAGGCTTGCTCGGCATCGCCGATCCGGGGCAGGCTCGCCGGGTCCGACCACAGCAGCAAGCGCGCGAACGCCGCCGCCAGCACGTCGTCCTGGTCCAGCCGCGCATAGACCGACGGCGCCGCCGCCACCACCCCGCGGGCCTTACAGACCTGGCTGGCCGCCTCGCGGCAGGTCGGATGCGTCAGCACCCCGCGCACCCCGCCGCCCTGCTCGAACTGCCAGAAGCCGCGTGCCGGGCCGCCGATCTGGCGGCGGTGGACAAAGCGGCTTTCCTGCAGGCCGATCGCCAGCAGCAGGCAATGGGCCTGCCGCGTATCCATCCTTGCGGGCAGCAGCGCCATCGCCGGCCGCACCGCGCTTTGCATGATCTGGTCAAGCGTCATGCTTGCCCTCCTTGTCTGTCTGCGTATCCAACCCCAGCGTCTTGCGCCGGATTTCCACCGCCCAGTCCACCAAGTCCTGGTTCTGCAGCTTGGCGGTCAGGCGCAGATAGGCGCCCAGCACCCACCAGGCCGGCAGCCCGGCCAGCAGCATGCAAGGCCCCAGCACATAGAACATGGCCAGCAGCCCGTCTTCGCCCAAGCCGGTGCGCTCGGCCATCCAGTAGGCGGACGACATGATGTCGGGCATCCAGGCGATCATGCCGATCGCCAGGAGCGGTCCGAACAGAAATGAACTGACCACCGTGCAAGCGGTGCGCGCAACGAACTCACGCGGTGAACGCGGCGGCATCAGCAACATGCCGATCAAGGCCGCCATCGCGGCGGGCATGCCGAACGCCATTGCAATTTTCAGGGCGGCAAAGCCGCCCAATCCCGTAGATCCCGGTTCCATGGTTACACCGCTCCTGTCGACGGCGCGCATTGCTGCCTCCCGCGAGCATCACGGGCGCCGCGGTGGCGCGCCGGATGGAAAATTTGAAATCCGGGCGACACTGTCGTCCGTTTGCCCCAGGCAGCGCCTGCAGCGGCATGTGTGTTATTTACGTTTATTGGTCTTACCTCCTAGCTCTCAACGTCATGAAACCCTGGACCCGCCGTCAGCCCCGCCGTAAGCCTGCCCCAACCCTCGCCGATGCGCTGACGCGCTATCTGACCGAAGTGTCATCCACGAAGAAGGGGCACACGTCTGAACAGTCGATTGCGCGCATCTGGCGCGCAACGCGCCTGGCCATCAGGCCTGTCGACAGAATTCGCAGTTCCGACCTGACCGAGCTGCGCGACGAGTGGCTCAAGGACCGTGCGCCAGCCACCGTGGTCCGGCGCATGGCATTCCTGTCGCATGTCTACACCGTGATCCGGAAAGACTGGGGCTTCGACCAACTGGCCAACCCTGTCCAGCTGGTACGCAGACCGGCAGTGGATGACGCACGCGATCGCCGTCTCTTTGACCGCATCACGCTGCGCGGCGTCTCCGACGACGACTGCCCTCGCAAGGAACTGGAATGGATCATCCGCGCCACCCAGTCGGCCGAATTGCCGACCATCCTGACGGTCGCGCAGGAAACCGGCATGCGCCGGTCCGAAGTTGTCGGGATCCAGCGCGAGCACCTGGATCTCATGCATGGCGTGGTTCATCTACCGCACACCAAAAACGGCCGAGCACGCGATGTGCCCCTGACGCCTCGTGCACGCGAAGCGCTGCGGCGCTGGGCTACGGGCAGGCCAATGCGAGGCCGCATCTTCACGATGCAGCCGGGATCCGTCACCCGGGCTTTCATCCGGGCCAGGCGTCGTGCTCGCCAGCGCTATGAGTCCATGTGCCGCCACTATGGCCGGCGCCCGAACAACGCCTACTTTCGCGATCTGCGGTTTCACGACCTGCGCCACGAAGGCACGTCGCAACTCGCCTCAGTCTTTGCCATTCACGAACTGGCCAAAGTCAACGGCAACGTCGACACACGCATGCTGCTGCGCTACTACCACCCCCACGGGCGCGAACTGGCCCAGAAGCTTGCGCGCAGCCCGCTGGGCAGACGCCAGCTGGAGGAAATGCGCCGGGAACGCGAAGGAGAACTCGACGCTCTTCCCCTGGCGGCGTAAGGCCTAGGCGTCAACGCCCGCCTCCAGATCGAACCGCGGCGGCTCCTCCTGTGTCAACCAGGCCGGCAACGGCCCCCAGCCCGGATAGCTGACGTTGCCGTCAGCACCGGTGTGCTCGGCACCAATCGAGTACGGCATACCCGTTTCCACCACCCACAGCGGCGTGGTGCGATAGTCCTCGACCATGACCCATGCATCACCGACGCGCCGCGGCCATTGCCCGGCAGCAGGTTGCGGCGGCGTATCCACATACGCGCCAAACGGGATATTGAACAAGCCGGGCGTCATCACCAGCTCGTTAGCGACGGATTTATACAGAAACAGGCCGTTGTCGTCGGCCTGGAATACTTCTTTATGCATAGGGATTACTCCTAAAAAAATGAGATTTGCACTGCAAATGCGCGGCCAATGGCTAGCCGTCAGGCCGGGGACTTCGCCAGCCACTCTCATGTGATTCCCAACGAAACTTGGGACGCATTTAGCGGCTCGTCGGCAATGGGTGTCGGCGGCAGATCGGGCACCGTGATCGGGCGTGGCACGTCGAATACTGGTGGCAGGGAAACTCGGCCTATCAACGTCGCGTTTCTCCCGCGAATTCATGCCTGATTTCAAGCATGAATCCTGGGGGGATACGCCGTATTGACCGGCCGAGTTTCAGCACCGCCGGTATCACCAATGTACGTCGTGCTGGCCCCAGAACCGGCGCCAGTGTTCAAGCCAAAGACGCCGCCGCCCGCGGGGTTGGCTGACATCAGATAGCCCAGTAGCTGATGCCGGTGCGATTGCAATGCGCCTGTCTGACGCGATGCCATCGCTCTCGCATTTGCAGTGTCAGCGTCAGTTCCCGTAAATCGCCGGAACATATCGCGAAGATCCGGCACTCGGAACTCGGTCGCCGAGTAGTCCGAAAACCAGTGGGTGCCGCGATTCGCTTGCCAGACCGTCTCGGTCTTGACCAGGCCCTGTTCCTGCGCATAACCCCACAGAGCGGCGTAGGCAGTCTTCGAGATCAAGCCGCCGATGGCATCGACCTCGCTGACCAGCGGCACGCTGGTATGACCATCCAGGGGCCGACCGCAAAGCGGCGAGCGATAACCCTTGAAGAACTGGCTGGATGCCCACGTCCATACTTCCGCGCACTCGGCAACGATGATCGGCCCGACATCCTGCGTCGGCAGCGCGGCGATCGGATAGATCCGGGGAAAGTTACCGGTCACGAACGCCGTGGTGGCGATCCGGGTGCTTTTGTCGGCGGCGTCAGGCGTCGGCGCGGTCGGCACCCCGGTCAGCGCAGGCGAAGCCGCCAGCGCCGCCACAAACTTGGCCTGCAAAGCCGCCTGGTCGCCGTTGTCCAGCACGTCCTGGCCGGTCTTGTCCGCGATGTACTGCGCGATCATCGCCGCGACGAAGGACGCCTGGCGCCAGACGGTGTTCAGTTCTTTCGACTTGGCCGTGCCGGCCGAGAAGCCTGCCAACCGGGCGGCCAGCGCCTGGTAGTCGGCAGGGGTCAGTACGTTGGCGCCGGGAACGGTGCCGAAGGGAAGTATTTGATTGATAGCCACGGAATGTCCTTATTCAACCGGCAAAAAGCGAACCCCAGAGTCCGCCATCGAACCCCGAGATGTATTGGTTTTGAACGTCAAAACCGAACAAAGGCCCCTCGCCCGAGGGGATGACGTAGTAACTGATGCGCACGCCCTCGGGCTTGAGGGGGATGTACCCGCCCGTCAAGAGCGCCTGAAACAAAGCGGACGGCGGTTTGCCGGCAACGCCGATGTCGACCGACATGTCGCCGTTGTCCTGGATGAAAATGTGGGTGCCGCCGCCAAAGACGCGGTCCAGGATGGCGGCCGATGTCTCCAGCGTGCCGTCCCAATGGTTCGCGCCGATCTTGGCGCGCAGCAGCAGGCGGTAGGTGTCGTCGTCCAGTTCGGTCAGGCCGCTGTCCGGATCGAACGGCCCTTGCCACACGCCCTGGTCAAAGCCCAGGCCGTCGATGTCGTGCGAGAAATAGACGCCAGCCAGCGGTGTCTTGATCCGCCGGGCCAGCCCCACCCACAGGCCCACCGCATCCAGCTGCCGCCCCACGGCCAGGTCCAGGTCAAAGGCATCCGGCAGCGCGCCGTACAGATTGCTCAAGTCCACCATGCCCTGGCACAAAGCCTGGACCGTGGCGGTGAAATTGGGCTTGCCGCGGTGATAGGCGGATAGCAAGCCGGTGTAGTCGCTGATGTCCGCCATGTCAGATCACCGTCAGCAGAACACTGTCCGGCGAGGCTGACGCGGCCTGCTTGAACGTCAGGGCCACGTCCGGTGTGCCGACCACGCCGGCCGCCGACAACGTCAACGCCGCGATCTTGAAGGTCGCGTTGCCCGGCACGCCGTTGGCGGCCGAGATGGCATCGCCCCATTCCACCGAAGCGCTCGCGCCACCGCCGATGGCGACGCTGTTCACGTAATCCGCCACGGCTTGCTGGATCGCCAGGCCCGTCGCCGCCGTATACCCAGCCAGGGCACGGATACGCACATCCACAGTGACCGGCAACAGTTCCGGCCGGAAGAAGTTGATGGGATGCGCAATGCCGTAGATATCGCTGACCACCACCGTGGTCGTGCCATAGGTGCCGGTGCCAGGCGTCTTCTTGCCAGCGATGGCGCGCGCGATGGCGGCGGCATCGCCGCCATCGACCACCAGGCTGATCGAGTGCGGCGGCAAGCCATGACCGTCCGTAGCACTGGTGTCGTTCTCGTAGGCCGCATAGCGGTTCACCCCGGGCACCGTAGCGACCGCCCCAATGGTGCCTTCGAACACCGTCTTGGAGGGCAGCGCCACCGACACGGCCTGGCGCTTGCGCAGCGCGGCATCGCTCTCGACCGGTGCGCCAGGCGTCGCCGCTGCCGGATTGCTGGCGGCCTGCCAGCCCCGGGTCGGCGTGGCGATCTGGTCGACGGTATGGGCGGCGGCCGCAATCGCACCGATCTGCTGGCAAGTCGCCGTGACGGTGATCTCGCCTTCCGGCGGAATGGTCACCTGAGCCGGCAGCAGCCACTGGATGCCGTTGGCGTCCTTCACGATGCCGCTACTGATCAGAGCGCCGCCCTGGCCCACGATACGCAGGTCCACCGTGGACGGCGAGGCCAGGGCCCGGCTGATGCCGTTGATCTTCACATTGGAGGACAACGCGCCGCCCGCGGCAGTCGCCGGCGAGAATGCGTTATAGACATTGATGGCCGCAATGTTCGCGTCGTTGATCGCGGACGCGAACACGGCCAGCAGTTGGCCATCCTGGCTGTCAGCCTCCAGGTAGGTATCCGGCCCGTAGATCGCCCGGTACTGTTCCTGCAGGTACTGCAGCACATCGCCATAGGATGGTGCGCGAATGCCGGCGGCGTCGACCACCGGCGCGGTAGAAAGTATCGTCATAATGCTGCCTGCACAATGGCGGTGCCATAAAGGGTTGAAATCGTGGCGGCCACGGCCAGTCCTCGCGTCTCGCTATCGAGACGGCTCGAGTACTCCGTAATACCCGTCACGCCGGTGGTGCCCAGGATCCGTTCACGGATCGCCCCGTCGTACGAAGCCTCGAAACGCTTGCCCAGGACCTCCGTCCGCCAGGGCATGCCTTCGCTGGTATCCAGGAACCACTCGCCGCGCAGCAGCATCAAACGGGTCTTGACCGCCTGGGCCACCGCCTGCGGCGTGTCCCGGTAAAAGTCAGCCTGCTGCCCGCCGAACGAGTAGTCCCCGTTAGCGTCCATTTTTCGATAGCGCATTGGTTTCCTTAGTTGGGCGGTGTCGTGACCGCGTTGGCCCCCTGGGCCGTATGCGTATGGGTGTCATCCACCCGCTTGCCATTGGCCAGGATCTGGCCGATGACGTTGAAGACGCCGGTGATCTGCGCGGCCGAGCCTTGCCCGCCGCTGCCGACCAGGCCGGCGACATAAGTCAACAACCCTTCGACCAGCACCTGGTCCGAGAAGGTCGACCGGGGCGCGATGACGTCAAAACCGCCAGGCGCCACGATCTGGACTTTCTGGCTTGCGGGGTCCAGCTCGATGTAGGTCGAACCGTCGTCGCTGCGCAATTGCGTCGCGCTGGTGCTGACATTGGCGATCACCTGTGGCTGCGACCGCACCCCCACGAACACAAAACCATCGGACAGGTCGTGCATCCGCAGTTCGGACTGTTCCTGAATGCCGCCGGATTGCCACCAGCCATCAATGCAGCGCGACGAAAACACCACCAGGCATTCATCACCCGGCGTCACCGGGAACGTCAGCGTGCAATGACCGCCAGAGGGAAAGTGCACCGGGCAATCCACCAGCAGCGGCAGCGCGTCGGTAACGACCGTCCCCGATGGCAAGGTCCTGCGCGCCTTGATGGCCGGCTGCACCACGCAGGTCATGGCAACCGGATCAAACGACTGCACGATGCCCGGCAGCGCCGTCCAGGTCATGGCCATGGCGCCCCGGATCGCATCCTGCAGCGCCACGTTCGGATCATTTAGCCGTTCGCGTCGATTCATTTGGCGTCCTTTGGGTTGGGTTCGCCCAGTTGGCTGGGCAGTTCGCCCGGCGGATCCAGGGTGGCATCCCAGGCCAGGCACGTGATCGTGGTGTACCAATCGGTCTTGTGGGTATCGCCGTTGTGTTCGGCCACCATGACGTAGTAGTAGCCGTTGTCCGCCAGCTTTCGTTGGGTGGCCAGGTCCGGTTCGAGCTTGGCCTGCTTCGCGCCCTTCGCCTTGCCGGCAGCCTCCTGGGAACGCGCCGCCTCGGTCTGGTAGCGATACCGCCGGATGCTGTCGTTGTTCAGATAGACCAGGCGGCCGGCCTTCACCGACGGGTTGAGCAACATCTTGACCTTGATGCCCTTGTCGATCTGCTCCGGCCGGCCGATGACACCGGTTTCATCCGTCAGGACTTGCACCGTTTCCCGGACATAGGATTTCTCCGGCACGATCTCGAGCCGGCCGTCCTGGATGCGCCAGATGCAGCCTGCCGTGCGGCAGAGGTCATCCAGCACATCACGGCACATCCCCGCGTTGACGTTCGCCCGCAACGACGCACCGGGCGGCAGGTCGGCCATATAGCCGGCAGTAACGCCCATGGGTTTCATGGCCGCCAGCACGGCCTGGACACGGTCATGCACGGTTGCCCCTTTTTTCAGGGTTTGGCTCATCGTCGCAAAGTTGTACGGCAGGTCGCCGTCGGCCGCCACGATGTCCAGATAGGGATTGGTCTGCCCTTCCGTGCCGCTGACCGCTTCGATCAGGGTGCCGTGAAAGATCGTGCCCAGGTTGCCCCGGTAGCCAGCCCGGAGCATCACGACATTGAATTCCCGCCGGATACGGTTGATGGTCGATTCGCTCAGGTTGTAGATGCGGATCTTCGCCGTGTTGGGCTTGGAGGAGTCCGAATGCTTGATCTGGAACGTGAAATGAAAGTCCGACAGATCCAGGCCCTGGTCATTGCCGATCAGGAGCTCCGACTGGCGCAGCCACTGCCGGGTCTGGTCCCCCCCGCCGGCCGCCTGTGTAGAAGTCTGCTCCGCCATGTCAACCCGCCTTCCAGTACAGCTTGGACTCGATGCCCAGGTTTTCATAGGTGGGCGGATCATCGGACGAAATGGCATTGATCAACCACAGGCCGCCTTCAAAGCCCAGGTGGCGGTACTGGCCCAGCAGGTCCACGCCCGTCACCAGCGGGATGCCCGCCACCAGCATGCCGCCGTCGGCGGCGCCGATGTCCAGCATCCAGCCGTCGCGGTATTGCATGGTCAACCGGTAATCCTTGCCGCCGAGGGCGATCGTGAAGCTCTGCGGCACCGGCAGCAGGGGAATCTCGTAGAAACTGGCCATCATGGGCTCCTCGGGTTCGCGACGGTCGCGTTGCGGGTACCGCATTCCATCGGCCCGCCGGTCTTTCTGGCATCCGCATGCCGCGGCAACGGCGGCACCGTCGTCTCCCGCGCATGCACGATTGCCACCTCGACCAAATTGGCCGTGACCCGCAAGCTGCCTTGCGTGTCCTTGGTGTGGTTCACCTTCAGGCTCTGGATCAGCATGTTGCTGTACTTGCGCCGGCAGGTGATCAGGTCGAACGGTTCACGCGACTCCTGCAACGCGAGCAACTGCGTGTACACCGCAGTCACGTAATCGGACGTCGCGGCCTGGCCATTGGGCAACGCCTCGGCAGTGGCGCCGAGCAGCCCGTTGTAGTCCGCGTTGCTCCATCCGCACTCCATGACGACCTCGCGCGGTTTCTTAAACGCGTGGTCGTTGATCGTGCGCGGACCATCCGGTCCACCATCCACCGGATGCGAGGTGATTTCCAGCGTATCCGTGTAGGTTTCCTGGATGACGGCCTGGATCTCGATCTGGCCGATCTTCTTGCTGTGCAGCAGCACCATGTCCAGGCCTGCCAAGCTCAAATCCATCATAGGTATGCCCCCTGGGTATTGCGTGTCAGGTCCGCGAAGACGCGATCCTGTTGTCCGGCCACTGCCGTCGCAGTCGCCATCGGATCAGCGGAACCCTCGACATAGATGTTGGTGGTGGCGGTCAGGTTGACTTGCGGCGACTCGACGTTCAGCTTCAATTCCAGCGCACCGCTGCGGTAGCCGTCCCAGGGCGCGGACAAGGATTGAGGCATGGGTTCGCCGAAAGCGGGCAGGCGCAGGCTTGCGCTGTCCGAGGACATGAGCTGCCCTCGGCTCGAGGCGGGCATGTCGTCAAGAAGCCGCTGGAAACGTTCACCGGCGGCGCGTGCGGCCTGATCGGCCTTCTCAACCATGCGTAGGCTGTCGGGAACATCCAGGCCAGGCGCCGTTTCGGGCGTCAATTGACTGTTCTCAGCGGAGTCCGTCGAGTCTTGAAAGGCTGGACGCGGTACTCGCGGCAGGCTCGGAAAGCTGGACGGCCCGACCTTGACGCCTCCCGACCCTGGAGCTGCTGGCTTATAAAACAGCATCATCATGTCCATCGCCAGCTTCTGCGCCAGGGTCGACGTAGGTAACGGGAATGTGGACAGCCACTGGTCCGTGTTACGTGCTGTGCGATCGGCCTCAGTCTCGCCAGGAACGTCTGGAAGCATCCACTCGGTCAAGCTCAGCGCAGCCCCAGTCATCGCACCGGCAGCGCCTACGCCCAGCAATTTCTTTCGCCCAAGGAACCGAAGCAAACCACTCAGTCCGCCGGCGGCGACCAGCCCCTCGCTCGCCAAGTTCACCGCCCCGATCGCCTTGGCCAGATCCAGCAGCCCAGTGACCAGCTCGGCCCCCCCCAGCAACCTGAACGCGGCGATCGCGAGCCCGATGCGAGTGCTCCAGCCACCTGTCATGGCATCTAGCTCGAAAATGGCGCCCGCAACCCAGCCAAGCACCGGCGCTACCGCCAAAGCCATGTCCAGGATGGACTTGGCCACCTCGGCCATGCGTTCGCCAATGAGTGGACCGCTGGTTTCGAACCATTGCGAAAATTCCTTCAGTGGTCCTTTCAGCTTATCCAGGACCACGCCCGCCACTTTGGTGGAAATATTGTCGATGGTGCGTCCGATCTCTCGGATACTGTTCATCGATTCGTGCGCGTCGGCCGATGCCGTATCCAGGCCGGTCGTGGCCGCCGCCTGGCGTATTTCCCGATAGCGCTGCAACAGTTGTGCCGCGCGCTGCGGATCCATCAATTCATCGTCGATGCCCAGGTTTGCCGCCAAACGGCGGGCATCCTGCGGCGCAAGAGAATGCGCCTGGGCAAGAATGTCGCCCATGACCTGAACGGTATCGCGCAGCTTGCCTGTGGTCTTGTCGACCGTCTCGACGTCAAGCCCGCTGTCTTTCAGGAAGTTCGCCGCGCGGCCGTCCTCCATGGCTTGCTTCAAGGACTTCAGGCTGCTTTCGGCCGACTGCGCGGAAATGCCGAAGTCCTGAACCGCTCCACCAAACGCCCGCAAATTGCTGGCGGATGCGCCTACGCGTTGCGCGCCGAAATAGACTGCTTCCAGCTTCTCGGCCATCTGACCAACCCATTGGCTGGTCTGTGTCATCGACGAATTCAATCTCTCGAAGCCGCGCGCCATGATGTTCAGCGCGTCTTCGAGTCTCTGCAAGCTCTGGGCATCGATCTGGAATCCCAGCGAGACGACCGCCCTTTGCAATTCTGATGTATTAGCCATTCTTCTCTGCCATTAGACGGCGGTGCGCTTCCGCCTTGTTGTCTGCCCGGACCGACAGCGCGTCGTTCAAGAGCGCGATGTCGGCCAGGTCCAGGGAGCCGTCCTTGAGGGACTCGTACTTGCAGAGCCCCTCAAGCACCGGCGCCAGCAACCAGTCTTCGCCGCCCGGCAGGCTTTTCAGCCAGCCTGTGTCGCCTCGGGGCTGCTCGTCTGGCTCGTAAGCAGCCCTTGCATAAAAGGCCCCAGGTTGACGGTGATGACGCGCATCACCAACGGCAACATCACGCCCAGATCGATGTCCTGGAACATCGGCGTGCGCTGGCTGGCCGACCAGATGGCGGCCCAGCCGTGCTCCTGCTTGCGCTGGACGACCTGCAAGCACGTGTCGAGCACGTACTCGGCATCCTCATCCTTCATCGCCGCCAAGCCGTCGGCCAGCGGTTGCAGGACATCGGCCAGGCCGCCGGGATCCTCCGACACCACCCGGTTGCCGCCCGCCAGGCGGACGAACACCGGGATCAGCGTCGGCAGGATCGGCGCAATGCGGCGCGAGATGTGGAACTGCTGCTTGGCATTCAGTTTTCCGATGGAATACCGATTGCCGTTCAGGTCGATTTCCAGAGACATGGCTTAGTAGGTTCCGAGAATGGTGTCGATCTTGCCGGCGTCGAAGACCCAGGCCACGGTGTCGCCGTCCTTTTTGTAGGTCAGGTCCGGACGCTTGCCGAACGCGCACGCGCGGCATGCGGTCACATCACCAGTGGCCGGATTGGTCACGGTGATGAGGTTCTTGCCCCACAGGCGCGAATCCAGCGTCTGGGCGTCGTACAGGGCCTGCAGCTGGGCGTTGACCGGCGAGGTCTTCAGGTAGGTCAGCGTGACCGTGCCGCTCTTGTTGGCGTTCAGCGTGTGCATGACTTCGCCATCGGCGCCCACCGTCATGGTGTTGCGCGAGGCGGCCATGGCGACGGTGATGCCTTCGTCGGCATTGCCCGAGCCATAACCCAGCGAAATCGCCCCACCGGGGCCGATGAGACTGGCGCTGATATCAGCGAACGAATAGGTAGACATCTTCTACTCCTGTTTAGCGGTTGACCGTGACCAGAACGTCGACGGTGTGGATGGCGCCGGCTTCCTTGGCGGCGACCTGGAACGGAACGGCCTTGCGCGCTTCGCGATCGGCCTGGGACTGGGTGGCGATCGCCGGCGCGTAGACGTAGTAGCCCTTGGACAGCGTGTCGCCCTGCTTGAGCGCGCCGAAGCCGGCCGAATTCCACACGCCCGGAGCCAGGTAGCCGTTGTTCACCGCGGCTTCGCAAGCAGCCTCGATCACCGAAGCGATCAGCTGGTTGCCGGCGTCGGTCTGGGGCACCTTGGTGGGGCTGGTGTAGAGCAGGTTGTAGACGTCGGTCTGCACCCGGTTGCGGAACCAGATCGCGTTGTAGACGGAGTCGATGAAGATGCCGCTGGGCGTCACGCCGTACTGGATGATGGCCGTGTCGTTGTCGTAGTTGACGAAGACGTTGCAGTTCTTCGCGGCCAGCGTGTCAGCCTGGCTGCTGGTCAGGGTCTCGGCGACGATGCCGGGCTCCTGCTTGTACATCAGCGTGATGGTGGTGTTGTTGGCGTTGAAGTTCACCGTCAGCATGCGGCCCAGCAGCGAGGCCACCGCGTACGGATTGGCGCTGGAGAACTGCACGATCGAGTACTTGTATTTCAGCGCCTTGAGCTGGCTGGCGATGTCGTCGTGGTTGGTCGGGTCCAGCACCTGCGGTGCCTGGGTCGACACGCCATACAGGTGACGCTGGTCGGCCTCGATCAGGCCGGCGACGGCCAGATGGTCGGCGCTGGACAGATCGGCATCGGCGAAGGTCAGGCCCAGGAACTTGTTGGCGAAGCGGTCCAGGAACAGCGACACGGCATCGACCGGCGTTTCGGCGGTCATGCCGGCGACAGGCGCCGATGCCTTGGCGGCGGTCAGGCCCAGCATCGACGAAATGTCGGTACCGGTGCCGGCGGCCGAGGCGTAGCCCAGCGACGAGGCCGTGCCCGACGTATTGGACGTCACGACGAATTGCGAGCCGTTCCACAGCACCGATGCAGAGACCAGCGCGGCCGAGATGATCGTGGCCACGCCGTTCAGGTTGGTGGCGCCGGAGAAGTCCAGGCCATTGACCGTCTTGGCGGTGCCATCGATCGTCATCGTGAAGGCGCCGGCAGTGACGGCGGTCCAGGCCGCCATCTGCTTTTCCGCGGCCGACAGCACGGCGCCGCGCAGCGTGGCCGACGTAGCGCCCTTGGCCCAGCGGCCGATGAACAGTTGCGAGGGTTGGGGCGTCTGCTGGAAATACAGCAGCGCCGCGCGGTATTCCGGTGCAGCGGTGCCGAAATCGGCGGCCACGGCATCGATGCCGCCATAGGAGCGCATGCGCTCGCCGGTGTCGATGACCGGGGACGAGCCCAGCAAAAGCGCGGTGTTCAGGCTCGCGCCCTGTGCCGCCAGCGGCGACATATTGATCGTAACGTTGATCAGGCGTGATACCGGCAATCCATTAGCCATGGTAAATCCCTTAATCTGCAAGGTGGTTGGTGTGATCCGTCGGGGACAACGACGCGGCATGCGTCGTGACTTGCGCCGACAGAAGATTCAGGACCGGATAGCTGCGCGTAACCTGGCGCGCAAAGCGCAAAGTCATGTCGAACTGCCGTATCCACTGCTGATTCACGAGTTCGTGCATGGCCGCAATCGGCCCCACGCCGCTGACCGCCATGCCTTGCGCTTGCAAGGGCTCGCGGTTCTGCGGCACGGCGGCGCCGTCGCGCAACTGCGCCGCGTGGCGCAACGCACGGGGGCCGAACATCGAGCAAAGCACCTCGATGTCTTCGTGCCGAACATATGAATCAGATCCTTCCCCGGCCGGGTCGTGTGCCACGACCGGACCGGCGTCCGCGGTTTGCGACCGGATGTCCATCAGGCACCAGGTATCGGTTTGCGCGGGCGGTTCCACGCCGGCGGCAGGCCAGCGTGTACGAACCAGGTTGAGGGGCAGGCCGGACACGCCGGCAATGAACCCCTGGAACAGCGCCTCGAGCTCGGCATCCTCCAGAGGCGGAGAAATGGCGAGAGGCGCCAGGTAGCCGCCAGTGGCCGAACTATTCGCCATGCGAAGCTCCTTGTCATGTTGTCGGGCAAAGGGGCGCAGCGGCATTCGAAGAAACGCCTTCGAATGCCGCTGCGTCCTGGGCAGGTTGTGGGAGTCCAGCGTGCTGGAGGCGGATCGCCGACTTTGGTGCGCATCAGGCGCGATGCCGCGTTGCTTGACGCGTGCGGCTGGGTTGCGGCGGATTCCGGCTGTCGCCCACCGGGCTGCCGCCTCAAGTCGTTTCTGGCCGCGGCGGGCGGGAGAGACAGGCCCGGGACCGGAGCAACGACGAGGCGGCAGGCCGCTGGACGCGCCATGCAAAACGCCCCGCGCTCTCAGGGAGAACGCGGGGCGCGGAAATGAAAAAGGCCCGCCGATGGCGAGCCTGTTCATGGATACGGCAAAGGGCACCTGCTGGACGCACGTACCCTTTCATAAATAAGGCCCGCTCGTGGCGGGCCTTGTTTTTTCCGGAGGCGCTATCGGCGCACAGCGCGATGGCATGAACGAATTGTGGCGCAGTGGCTGCCGCCGGCGCAATACCCGGCGTGTCGCACTTCGCGGTGGTGTCCTGCGCAATACTGCCCGCCGGACGCACGTACCCTCTCATAAATAAGGCCCGCTGGAAGCGGGCCTTGTTTTGCGTACTGCGTGTCAGGAGAAGGCACCTGCCGGGTGGGGACTGTCACCCCGCGACGGCATGACCGAATTGTGCCTTGAGGTCAGGCGTGAGCACAATCCTGCGGGTGTCGCACTTCGCGCCAGACATAGGCAAGCGAATTGCGGGCGTGTTCGATGCGCGCCACCTGTCCGCCTTCATGCAGGGTTTCAAGCACGCGCAGGATCGCCTGCCGCATCGCGTTGCGTTCGCGCGGCGTCAACTCGCGTGCGCCGGACGCGCCGCGCACCAGTTCCGCCATGCGCCAGGGGCGCCCGGGAAACGCCGACATCGTATCCAGCACTTCCTTTGCGTATTTCATCGGGACGCCCCCCGTTCAATCGTGTCAGCCATGCCTCGTTATCCTTGTTCCAGGTTTTTTGCCGGTTGTGTTCCCCTTCGGATCGCCGCGGCCGTTGACCGCCTTGGTAGCGAATCGCGTCTTGCGACGCGACGGGACAGGCTTGACGGAAACCGCCGCGCCGCCGAGAGCCGCCCGCGCGGCCTGCTGCGCCAGGGCCGCGCTGCGTTGCGGCTAGCCCGGCTATCCCAGGATTAGGATTCATGGTAGCGACTCGCTACCATCGAGTCAACAGCGAATCGCTACTGTACTTTCCGGTAGCGGATTGCTACTATCGCTACCATGGACATCCGATCGATCCGACTGAACAACCTCAAGTACGCGGTCCACGAGGCCGGGGGCGTGGACCGCCTGGCGGAGCGCGCCGGCGTCAGTCGCAAGTACCTGGACCAGATACTTCAAGGATTCCAAGGCAAACGGGACAAGCACCCGCGCCGGGTCGGCGACGCATTGGCCGCCAAGCTCGCAGTGGGCTTGGGCCAGTCCGCCCACTGGATGGATCTTCCCCACCCCGACCTGTGGCGCGAGCTTTCCCCCGACGCCATGCCAGACGAGCCGCCAGGCCGGCTCGTCTCTTTTGATCATGCACGGCTGGGCAGACCGCATCTCGACAACGTCCTCATTGCCCAGTTCGATACCGGAGGCGCGATGGGAAATGGCCTGGAACTGCGCGACCAGCCAGGCGTCATTCAAAGCTGGAACGTCAGCCCCGAATGGCTGCAAAAGAATGTCCGGGGCTTCTCTGCCTCGAAGAACCTGTGCATCGTCACGGGTTTCGGCGATTCCATGCGCCCCATGTTCAACCCCGGCGATCCCCTGATCGTCGACCGTGGCGTACAGGCCGTCGAATACGACGCCATCTATTTCTTCCGCGTAGGCAGCGAAGGCTTCATTAAGCGCCTGCAACGCATTCCCACCGCCTCCGGCCTGGTGGTCCGGGCGAAATCCGAGAACACCAAGTACGACGCCTGGGATATCACCGAAGGCATGGATTTCGAGGTCTTCGGCCGCGTGCTGAAGGTCTGGCGCAGCGAGGACTTCTAACCCCCATGCCCCAACGCCCCCGCCTGCAGGCCGCCGAACGCACCATCCTCCTCTACGGCGTGCTCGGCGCGCTGGGTGCGCTGGCGCTGTACGCCGCGCTCAGGCATCACGCCTGGCCGTGGCGCAGCACCTACGCCACCATGTTCGCCATCCAGTGGGTCTGGCTGGTGCCCCTGGCCGGCGCGCTGCTGGCCGGCATGCCGTCCGCCCGGCGCTGGCTGGTGGCCCTGATCGCCTTCGGCGTGGCGCTGCCCGCGCTGCATGCCTACAGCCTGACGACCCTGCTGGGTCCGCTGCCCGTCGACGGCGACAGTACCGGCCTGCGCGCCATCGCAACCTTGATCACCGCCGTCAGCGCCTTCCTGCTGCTGCCGCTGGTGCAGGCGCTGGACCCGTCCGCTCCGCACTGGAACTACCCGGCGGTATTCCGGGCGGCGTGGCGCAACACCGTCACGCTCGCGCTGGCCGGCGGTCTGACGTTGGCAGTCTCGCTGCTGTTCTGGGCCACCGGGCAGATGTTCCGCATGATCGGCATCATCCTGGTCGACGACTTCGTCCAGTCCATCTGGTTCCAGCTGGTGGAGGTGCCGCTGGTGCTGGCGCTTTGCCTGGTCGGCGTGCGGCGCCGCCCGCAATTGGCGGATACGCTGCAACGCTCGTGGCTCACCTTGACCGCCTGGCTGCTGCCGCTGGTGGCCCTCATCGGCATTGCCTTCGTAGCGGCGCTGGCTGCCCGGCTGGCGCTGGACCTGCAAGCCAAGGCATTGTCCGCGGGCGCGCTGATCGCCTTCAGCGCCGTCTGGATCAAACTGATCAACTCCGCCTGGCAAGACAGCCCCGACGCCCCGCCCTTCGGGCCGCGGCTGCAGGCGCTGCTGCGCCTTGCCGCGATCGGCCTGCTGCCGCTGGCCCTGGTCGCGCTATATGGCTTGGTGGTGCGGGTGCAGCAGTACGGCTGGACGACGCCTCGCGCCTGGGGTTCCTATATTGCCGCCCTGCTGGTTGTCTACGCGGCGGGCTATGCCTTGGCCGCGCTTGCGCCCCGGCGCTTCCACGCCGTCCTGGGCGCGACCAACATCGTGGCCGCGATGTGCGCGCTAAGCGCGCTGACCCTGGTCCATACGCCGCTGCTCAGCCCCGACCGGCTCACCGCCGATAGCCAGACGCAACGCCTGATCAACGGCCAGGTGCCGCCGGGCGACTACCCCTATCTGTCCATGGCGCGCGACCACGGCGACTACGGCCGCCATGCGCTGCAACGCCTGGCCGATGGCGCCGCTCAGGCACGAACACCCGAGATCGCCGCCGCGGCGGCCCTGGCCCTGAAGGGCAACTACTACGACTGGGGCAACCCCCGGCGCGATAGCGCCGGACGGGCGGAGCCGCCCCCCAGGCCAACCTTCAAGGTCTATCCAGCCGGCGGCCAGCTCCCCGACGACTGGTGGCCCGCGGCCGCGGATGCCAACCCGTTCCAGACGCGCAACTGCGTCGACGCCGACGAGTCCGCCACGAAGGATCCTGAACAGGACTTCCGGCGCTGCTGGTTGATCCACGCCGACATCACCCGCGCAGGCGCGGACAACCTGGTCCTGTACGTGCCGCCTTGGGAATTCACCGGCAACCGCGCCTACGAGGAATTCATCACCTACGCGCGAGATGCGGACGGCAAATGGCGCAGCATCAGCACGCAGTCGCGCCGCTGGACGGCCGACCGCCAGGCCAATGACATCGGCAATGCGTTGGCGCAGGGGCAGGTCCATACCGCCCCCCGCACGGATCGCGACCTGATCGTGGGCGGACAGCGGCTGCCGTTGCACTGAATACGCAATGCCCGGCCCCGCGGCGTCCGCAGCGGGCGCCGGGCTAGCGCTCTTCCAGGTCCGGCGTGCCCGTGAACTGGCTCTTGAGCAGCGTCAGCGCGCCCTTTTCGGCCAACGCCTCGTTCGGAAAGACATTCTTGGTGTCTTCCAGCACCGGAAAGCCGAAGACCCGCACACGAGCGTGATAGCCCTCGGGGGTTTCGGCGAATTCAATATCGAAGTTGCGCTCTTCGATCCAGCCCGATTTATGCAGCTTCCAGTCCATATCCGACGCGCTCCAGGTTAGGTAGGCAGGCCGGCACCGGGGGGTGCCGGTTCTGCTCTACACCATACACCCGGCGGCCTGACGGCGGATTGACGCCAGGCAATCCGCGCGCCGCCCTCGCCTACTTCGTCCTGTCGGCCTGGGCGTCATCGGCAGGCACGGGGGGCTGCGGATCGACGGGCGGAATCACTTCTTCGTCGGGGGGCGAGAACAGGTCCCAGCTGGCCATGAACAGCGCGGCGATCAGCGGGCCGATGACAAAGCCGTTCAGGCCGAACAACGCCATGCCGCCCAACGTCGAGATCAGCACCACGTAGTCGGGCATCTTGGTGTCCTTGCCCACCAGGATGGGGCGCAGCACATTGTCGACCATGCCGATCACCAGCACGCCGAACGCGATCAGGACCGCGCCCTTGATGGTGGCGCCCGTGAGCAGGAAATAGATCGACACCGGCGCCCAGATCAGCCCGGCGCCCACCGCGGGCAACAGCGACAGGAAGCCCATGATGACGCCCCACAGGAGCGCCCCCTGGATACCCAGGATGGAGAAGATAATGCCGCCCAGGGCGCCCTGCGAGGCCGCCACCGCGATGTTGCCCTTGACCGTGGCACGCACCACGGTGGTGAACTTGCGAAACAGATGCTGCTTGTGCGCATGGCTCAACGGCATGGCGCGCTTGATGCGCAAGCCCAGTTGCGGGCCATCGCGCAACAGGAAGAACAGCAGATACAGCATGATGCCGAAGCTGATCACGAACTGGAACGTGTCCTGCCCGATGCTCAAGGCCTGCGTTGCCAGGAACTGGCTGACCTGCATCGCGCCGGCGCTGAGCTTTTCCTGCAGGCTGGGAATGTCGGCCAGGTCAAAGCGCGCCAGCAGATCGTGAATCGAAGGCGGCAGCGCTTCCATGGCCTGCTGGAAGTAGGCGCCGAAATTCAGCTGCCCGGACTTGATGCTCTGGTAGAGGCTGGCGCCTTCGTTCACCAGCGAGCCGCTGATGACCACGAGCGGCAGGATCACCAGGAACAGCACCAGCGCCAATGTGATCAGCGCGGCCAGATTGCGGCGCCCGCCGATGCGCGCCACCAGGCGGCGTTGCAAGGGGGCGAACAGGATGGCCAGGATGGCGCCCCAGAACACCGCGCCGTAGAAAGGCCAGAGCAGCCAGCCGAAGGCGATGGAAACGACCACCAGCAAAAGCAGGAAGGTTCTGTAGTGCAAGCTTGAAGATTGACTCATATTCCGTCCAAGGCGCGGCATGCGCCGCGAGACCCGCATTGTACAAAGCCCCGCCGCGCCACGCCCCCCCGGGGGGCGCAGGCCCTCCGCGGGCTCAGGAGTCGCTGCCGGCGGCCCGCAGCACGGTGGCGCGCGCCCGGTCCAGGGCGCCGGACTGCGCGTTCAAGGCCTGCAGCCGCTGGTTCAATTCCTGTTGCAGCGTCGGGGTAGAAACCTTGGTCTGGCCATCCTCCAGGGCAATGTCGGCCGCATGCGCGGCGACGAAATCCGCCACGCCCAGCGCATCGCGGGCGACCGCGTCCATCGTGCCCGCGGCTTGCATCAACTCGCCAAACGGCGCCGTGACGGCCTCGTCGTATACGCCGTCGTAGACCGGCGCCAGATCCGGCGCCAGCGTCAGGCCGCCCCGGATGCGATCCGCCTTTGCCCGGGCCGCCTGCAATGCGCTGGCGCTGTCGGCCAGCGTCTTGCGCGCCTCGTCGAAAGCTTGGCGCCGCTGCACGATGTCTTGCACCGAACGGATGGTTTCGGCAGCCAGTACCTGGCGCAGCGGCGCAGCCGCCTTGGCCAGGGATTCCTGGAACCGGGTAATCACCGCGTACGCATCGTCATAATCGCCCACGGCTTCTTTTTCCGTGTCGCTCAGCGCGCCGATCGGCACCAAGGCGCCCGTATCGATGCGCTGTTGCAACAGTTGGATAAAGGCTGCGCGTTCCTCGGGCTCCCGGTTGCCGCAGGCCGCCAGCGCCAGCATCGAAGCCGCCGCCAAGCCCGCCAGGCACATCCGCAGCATTGTCATGCCCCGCCTCCTTGCGTATAGGTTCGCACCCGGGACGCCCGCCCGCCGCCCAGCCGGCGCCTCCGGGCAGATTATCCCGAAGCGCCCGCTTCGCGCCGGCTGCGGGCGGATTTTGTTGCCATCGAATCGATATGACACAGGGCGCCGGCCTCAGACGGGCAGCGGCAAGCGCATCGCGCAGCGGCGCGCCGGATCGAATCCCGCAGCGGCCTCGTGCCGCAACTGCGCGCGCAGTTGCGGCCCTTGTTGCGCCGGCGGCACCTCGGTAAAACCCGCCTGCCGGTAGAAGGGGCCATTCCAGGGCAACTCGCGATCGGTCGTCAGCGCCACGCCGCGATAAATCCCCGCGGCGCGGGCGTGTTCGACCACCACCTGCAGCAGCGCCCGGCCCAGGCCGCGGCCCTGCATCGGCAACGCCACCGACATTTCAGCCAGGAACAAGTCGGCATCCAGCGGCCGCGCCAGCGCAAAACCGGCAGGCCGGGCATCATCGTCCTGTGCCACCCACAAGAGCCCGTCCGCCATCGCCTGTGCCAGCGTCTGGACGGGCAAGGGGTCGCCGGCGGCGGCAAAAGCCATCGGCGTGCGCAGGAACCGCGCGGCGGCGGAGCGTTCGACCTCGGGCAAGAGGGCCAGGTCGGCGAAGGTGGCGTGTCTGATCATGGGGCGCCAAGTATGCCCCAAGCACGCGCGGCGCGTTCGCGGACGAAACTGGATGGGTTCCCCGACCGCCCTGCCTGCCCCCTGCACGCCATCGCCTAAAATGACGCCTTGCCGGCCCGCCGTGGCCGCCCGCCATCCTTGCCGTTGCGCTCGTCATGACCCAAGACATTTCTCCCGACACCTGGGGCTTTGCCCATCCCGATTGCCGCGGCGCCGCCGCCCTGCTGTTTTTCATGAACGACCTGGCGCGCGTGGCCAACCAATATCTGGGGCCGGACCAACTGGGCGAGGAAGCGCTGGCGGATGCGCAAAAAGCCGTCGACGCCCTGCTGGAGCGCTATGTCGAGATCCAGGCCGCCCCCGAAGCCTTCAATGGCGAGCGTATCGAACTGGCCCTGGAAACCGAGACCCGCGCCGACGGCTCGACCGCCGCGCAGGTCGCCTTGCGCATGTCGCCGCGCCTGGAAGCCCTGATCATCGAAGCCCAGCGCCAAGCTCGCCCCGCTACGCACTGACGCGGCCCCAGGGCGCCGACGTATTTCAGCCACGAAAGCGCCCGCTTCCCCCCGCCCATCAAAAAAGCCTTGCAAAATCACCAAACTAGCTATATGATGCTTAGTTGATTCGCCGGTGATCGCCCCCCGCGATGCACACTGGTGAACTTACAAACGCCAGCCATTTCCAAGATATTGCAGCCCCGCGGTATTGCTCCCCGGGCTTGGATCTTGGACCAGCCCCAAGGGCTACGCCAGATCTTTGCGACAGATAACCCTAAAAACGCAGAGTCGGGCCCAAGCCCAGTACAGAACAGTACAAGACGCGAATAAGCGGACTGTAAACGGCAGGCCCTGAAAGGCAGGCCACAAAAGCCCAAGCTTGTCGCCATGACAAGATCGTTCCGCCCAGTCCGGTTCGGTCCCATATCAGCAGTTCACGGCCAGCATCCCAAAGCAGCCGTGCGCCAGATCCGCAGCCCGCTGTTCAGACAGCCCGCCCAGGATCCGGCAGCGAGCCCCAAGCCAATGCCTGGGGCCGCAACCCGCAGCCAAGCCCGCGCGCAAGCAAAACCATGAGAATGCGCAAAGGATCGGCGGCGGTTATGCGTTAGTGTCATGCATGACTCGGCACGCGGACAGGACGCGGTGCGTTACAGCACACTCGTCCTGTCTACGCGGCATGCGCTACGCAGCAATTCCCATAACAAGAACTTGAAAGAGAACACACCATGAATACTCGTTTCACTACCTCGGACCTGATCCGACGCCCGGCTCATACCAAGCTGGACAACATGCCGATCCATATCGGCGACATCGTTTACCTGCAACCGACCAACGGCCCGGCCATTCGCGCCACCGTGATCTTCAACGCGCCGATCGACGGCACGACCACGTACACCACGGAAGTCGTGCCTTGCGGAGCGCCTGCGCAAAAGGCCCCCGGCCAGCGCATCCGCTTCCGCCACGAGCACGTGCATCGCATCGAACCGGTGCGCCGCGCCGCTCGCTAAGCCGGCACTCGCAAGGCAAGCACCCGCCGTATCAGCCATACCCTGAACCGGCGCTTGCTGAGCCAGCTCAAATCCGCCGCGGCCAACCCCGCGGCGGCTTCATTTCTGCGTGATAAAGTCGCAAGCAACGCAGTCATGGCAATAGCATCATGCAAAACAACCGGCTTGCAATCCGCATCTGGGACCTCCCCACCCGCCTCTTCCACTGGGCACTCGTTGTCTGTATCGTCGGCGCCTTCGTCAGCGTGAAGCTGGGCGGCCTGTACATGGATTGGCACGTGCGCTTTGGCTGTACAGCGCTGGGGCTCATCATCTTTCGCGTGCTGTGGGGCTTTTTCGGCCCGCGCTATGCGCGCTTCACGCAGTTCGTGCGCGGCCCGCGCGCGGTGGCCAGCTACCTCAAGGGCGCGGCGGCACCTGCTGGCCATAATCCGCTGGGGGCGCTGTCGGTGCTGGCGCTGCTGCTGGTGATCGGTTTCCAGGCCGTCAGCGGGCTGTTCACCACCGATGACATCCTGACGCAGGGCCCGCTGTTCGGCCACGTCAGCGAATCCACCGCCACGCTGCTGACCTCCTGGCACAAGCTCAACGAGTGGGTCATCATCGCGCTGGTCGCATTGCACCTGGTGGCCGTGGCCTGGTATGCCGTCGTGCGCCGCAAGCGCCTGGTGCGCGCCATCATCACCGGCAATGTCGATCCCAAGGACGTGCCGCCCGGCACCTCGCCCACGCAGGACGGACCGGCCATCTGGCTGCGCGCGCTGATCCTCGGCGCCTGCGTCACCGCGCTGGTGCTGTGGATCCGGTCGCTGGAAATCGTGGCCGACATGTCCTTCTCGTAAAGCCCGCCCTCTTCGCTACATCCAATGAAAAGCCCCTCCGTCGAGGGGCTTTTGCATGCCGGGACGCGCCATGCGGCGCGGCAGGCGCTTACTTCTTCTTGCGGTAGGCGTCGTGACAGGCCTTGCAGCTGGCGCCGACATCACCGAAGGCGGCACGCAGCTTGTCCAGGTCGCCGGCATCGGCCGCGGCCGACAGCTTGACGATGTTGTCCTTGAAAGCCTGCTGCTTCTGCTGGAAGCCTGCGGCATCGCTCCAGATTTCGGGGCGGGCGTCGCCGCCTTCCGTGCCCGCGCCGAAAGCCGTCCACGGCAGCGCCGACAGCGTCTTGAGCACCTCGACGTTGGCCTTGATCTGCGCGGCATCGTAAGGCGCCTGGCCCTTGATCACCGGCGCCATGCGGCCGAAGTGCGAGGCCATCAGGGTCAAGGCCGACTGGCGGTACTTGACGGCGTCTTCAGGCTTGGCGAACTGCGCGGACGCGGAGGTCGCCAGCAGCGGCCCGACGGTCATACAGGCCAGCGCAGCGAGCGTGGACAACTTCTTCATTGCAATCTCCCGTAAGTACAACAAGAATGCCGCGCGCTTGGCGCGCGGCAAGGCGACTATACCGCCCGGGCCAGCTCCGCAGCCAGACCGATATACGAACGCGGGGTCATCGCCAGCAGGCGGGCCTTGGGCTCTTCAGGCAGCGCCAGGCCCTGGATGAATTCTCGCAGGGCTTCTTCGGTAATACCCTTGCCGCGCGTCAAAGCCTTGAGTTGTTCGTAGGGCTGCGGCAGGCCGTAACGGCGCATGACCGTCTGGACGGGCTCGGCCAGCACTTCCCAACACGCGTCGATATCGGCGTCGATGGCCGCGACGTTGACCTCGAGCTTGCCCAGGCCGCGCATGCAGGCATCCCAGGCCACCAGGCAGTAACCCAGGCCCACGCCCAGGTTGCGCAGCACGGTGGAGTCGGTCAGGTCACGCTGCCAGCGGGAGATGGGCAGCTTGTCCGACAGGTGGCGCAGCACGGCGTTGGCCAGGCCCAAATTGCCTTCGGAATTTTCGAAGTCGATCGGGTTGACCTTGTGCGGCATGGTGGACGAGCCGACTTCGCCGTCCTTCAAGCGCTGCTTGAAGTAGCCCAGGGCCACGTAGCCCCAGATGTCGCGGTCCAGGTCGAGCACGATGATGTTGGCGCGCACCACGGCGTCGAACAGCGCCGACATCCAGTCGTGCGGTTCGATCTGGATGGTGTGGCGGTTTTGCGTGAGGCCCAGGCCGGCCAGCACGCGCTGGCTGAAGGCGGGCCAATCGATTTCCGGGTAGGCCGACAGGTGGGCGTTGTAGTTGCCGGTGGCGCCGTTGAGCTTGGCCAGCGGTTCGACGGCTTCAACGGCGGCGATGGCGCGGTTCAGGCGCGCAGCCACGTTGGCGAATTCCTTGCCGAGCGTGGTGGGGCTGGCCGGCTGGCCGTGGGTGCGCGACAGCATCGGCTGATCGGCTTGCGCCACGGCCATGTCGTTGAGCTTGGCGGCGATTTCGCGCAGACGCGGCAACACCACTTCGCTGCGGGCGCGCGACAGCATCAGCGCGTGCGACGTGTTGTTGATGTCTTCGGAGGTGCAGGCGAAATGGATGAATTCGGCAGCGCGCGCCAGTTCGGCGTCGCCGGCGACTTTTTCCTTGAGCCAGTATTCCACGGCTTTGACGTCGTGGTTGGTGACGCGTTCGATGTCCTTGATGCGGGCGGCGTCGGCTTCGGAGAAGTCACGCACCAGCTGCTGCAGGCGGGCGCGGGCTTGCTGCGAGAAGGCGGGCAGCTCGGGCAGGCCGGCGTCGGACAGGGCAACCAGCCAGGCCACCTCGACTTCGACGCGGTGGGCCATGAAACCGGCCTCGGAAAGCAGCCCGCGCAGCGCGTCGCCCCGGGAGGCGTACCGGCCATCCAGTGGCGAAAGGGCGTTAAGTTGGCTAAGCTGGTCGGCGATTTGCATGGTCTGGGAAAGAAAAAGCTGCGGATGGGAAAACCCGGCGATTTTATCATTCAGGGCCGTGCAACATTGTGGCAAACTGAACGGGATTCCGTCCTGCGGACGGTTTGACCGTCATGCGGCCTGCTATACTTCGGCCGCTTTCCGACTCCGCTTGTGAATCCATGAAACTGATCGGCTCGCTTACCAGTCCATACGTGCGCAAAGTGCGTATCGTCATGGCCGAGAAAAAGCTGGATTACCGGCTTGAACTCGAAAACGTCTGGTCCGCCGACACGCAGATCCAAACGTATAACCCGCTGGGCAAGGTGCCCTGCCTGGTCATGGAAGATGGCGGCGCCCTGTTCGACTCGCGCGTCATCGTCGAATACCTGGACACCTTGTCGCCCGTCGCCCGCCTGATTCCTCAGCCGGGCCGTGACCGTGCGGCCGTCAAGTGCTGGGAGGCCATCGCCGACGGCCTGCTCGACGCCTGCGTGACCATCGTCAAGGAAAAGCAGCGTCCCGAGGCTCAACGCAGCCCCGAATGGATCGAACGCCAATACAGCAAGATCGGCGCCAGCCTGGATGCCATGAATAAAAGCCTGGGTGACAACGCCCACTGCATGGGCATCAACTACAGCCTGGCCGATATCGCCGTGGGCTGCGCTCTGGGCTACCTGGACCTGCGTTTCGCCGAACTGGACTGGCGCACGGACCACCTCAATCTGGCGCGGCTGTACGACAAGCTGTCCCAGCGCCAATCGTTCGTGGACACGGTCCCCAAGACCGCCTGACGGCGCCGCCGTCTTCACCCGAACCGCTCCGGCCGCCTTGCGCGGCCGGTTTCACGTCCGGGGCCAGCGGCCCCGGAAAGCAGGCATCAGACCTTAGGCGCCTGCATACGTCTGCCAAGCCTTGGACAGCATGTAGGCCGCCAGCGCGAACAGCAGGCAGGCGAACACCCGCTTCAAGGTCTGCACGGGCAGTCGATGTGCCATGCGGGCGCCCAGGGGGGCGGTCAGCACGCTGGTGCACACCAGGGCGATCAGCGCCGGCCAATAGATATAGCCCAGCATGCCCGGCCGGCTGGCGGCTTCGTTCAGTCCGGACACGATGTAGCCCGCGCTGTTGGCCAGGGCGATGGGGAACCCCAGCGCGGCCGACGTGGACACCGCGTTGTGCAGGGCCACATTGCACCAGACCATGAAGGGCACGGACAGGAAACCGCCGCCCGCCCCGACCAGCCCCGACAGGAAACCGATGCCCGCGCCCGCCGCGCTGGTGCCTGCGATGCCGGGCATCTGACGGCTGGGCTTGGGCTTCTTGTTGCGCAACATGCTCCAGCCCGAATAGCCCACGAACACGGCGAAGAACAACGACAGCCAGAAGGTGCTGAGCGCCGCGAACACCGCACCGCCTGACAACAGGCCGCCGATGATGATGCCGGGCGCCATCGCCCAGACGATGCCCCATTTGATCGTGCCCTTCTGCTGGTGCGCCCGGACGCTGGAGATGGACGTGAACAGGATCGAGGTCATCGACGTCGCGATGGCCGCGTGCACCACCAGGTCGGGCGCCATGCCCTTCCAGGCGAACAGCATGGTCAGGAACGGCACCAGCACCATGCCGCCGCCGATGCCCAGCAAGCCCGCCAGAAAGCCCGTCACCCCGCCCAGGACCAGCAGGCAAATCACCATCGTTACATCCACATCCCTCTCCTCGTTATCGGTTTTTGTCGTTTCATGAACCAGGCCCCGGGAGCATGACGCCCGCGGGGCCTGGTTGGACCTGCCTGTGCCGCATTGAGCCCTGCAGGGCTCAGGCGGCGCTTACACGATAATGCCACCGCCCAGACAGATGTCGCCATCGTAAAGCACGGCAGACTGCCCGGGCGTGACCGCCCATTGGGGCTCGGTGAAATCGAGCGCAAAACTGTCGCCCGCCGCCTGGTCCAGCCGGCAGGCCGCATCGGCCTGGCGGTAGCGCGTCTTGGCGCCGTAGCCGCCCGCGGCGGGCGCATGCCCGGCCACCCAGCTGGCGTCCTGGGCCCGCAACGAGCCGGACAACAGCCACGGGTGGTCGTGACCTTGCACCACATAAAGTATGTTGCGTTCGAGATCCTTGCGCGCCACGTACCAGGCCTCGGCGGTGCCGTCTTCGCGCTGGCGTCCTTTCACGCCGCCCACGCCCAGGCCCTTGCGCTGGCCCAGCGTATAGAAGGACAGGCCCTCGTGACGCCCCACCCTCTGCCCTTCGGGCGTCAGGATCGGGCCCGGTTCGGTGGGCAGATAGCGGTTCAGGAATTCGCGGAACGGGCGCTCGCCGATGAAGCAGATGCCGGTCGAGTCCTTCTTGGCCGCATTGTGCAGGCCGATCTCGTGCGCGATGCGGCGCACTTCGGTCTTGTGGATCTCGCCCAGCGGAAACAGCGTGCGCGACAACTGCGCCTGGTTCAGGCGATGCAGGAAATAGCTCTGGTCCTTCGAGCCGTCCAGCGCCTTGAGCAACTGGAACTGCGAGCCGCCGCCATCGGCCGGCACTTCACGCACGCGGGCATAGTGGCCCGTGGCGATGTGCTCGGCGCCCAGCGCCATGGCGTGGTCCAGGAACGCCTTGAACTTGATCTCGGCGTTGCACAACACGTCGGGGTTGGGCGTGCGTCCGGCCGAATATTCGCGCAGGAATTCCGCGAACACGCGGTCCTTGTATTCGGCGGCGAAATTGACGTATTCGAATTCCACGCCGACCAGGTCGGCCACGCTGGCCGCGTCCAGCAGGTCTTGCCGGGTGGAGCAGTATTCGGAATCGTCGTCGTCTTCCCAGTTCTTCATGAACAGGCCGACGACCTCGTAGCCTTGTTGCTTGAGCAGCCAGGCGGTGACCGAAGAATCGACCCCGCCGGACATGCCGACGACAACGCGGCCCTTCTTGGTGGATATTTGACTCATGATGGCGCCATTTTACTGTGGGCTGGAAGCGTCCTGCGGCTGCGGCTCGGCCGCCCGCGAAACCTCCATCAGCCAGGTGCGGAACGCCTGCAGCGTCGGCAGGTTGGCCTTCTGGTCGGGATAGCACAGGTAATACCCCATACGCGCGCGGATCGGCAGCTGGATGGCGACAGCGAGCTTGCCGTCGCGCAGCTCGTCCTCGATCAGGCAGCGCGGAATCAGCGCCACGCCGAAACCGGCGGCCGCCGCCTGCGACAGCAAGGCGTACTGGTCGAAACGCGCCCCTTCCAGGCTGCGCCGGGTGTCGCAGCCGGCCTGGTCGAACCAGTCGCGCCAGCCCTCGAGCGCCGACGTATGGTGCAGCAGCGGATACGCCAGCAGGTCTTCCGGCGAGCCACAGCCGCCGGGAATCAGGCGCGGGCTACAGACCGGCAGGATCTCGCGGCCGACGATGTAGTCAGCGCCGCTGCCCGGCCAGATGCCTTCGCCAAAGCGCACCGCGGCATCCAGTTCGGGCGTCGAGAAGTCGTAGCCCTGGCGATGCGGCAGGAATTCGACGTGGATATCCGGGCGCAGCCGCATGAAGGCCGTCAGGCGCGGGATCAACCAGCGCGCGCCGAAGGTGGGCATACAGGTCAGGTTGAGCGTGCCGCCCTGCCCCTGATGCGCGATCAGCTCCACGGTGGCGGCTTCGATCTGGCCCAGCCCGGCCTGGACCTTGGTCAGGTAGCTGCGGCCAGCCTCGGTCAAAACCAGGCCTTGCCTGATGCGCAGGAATAGTTCGACCCCGACGAACTCTTCCAGATGTTTCACTTGCTTACTGACCGCACCCTGCGTGACGCACAGTTCCTGCGCGGCGCGGGTAAAGCTGCTGTGCCTGGCGGCGACTTCGAACGCCTGCAGGTCGGTCAGCGAAGGACAGAACCGTCTCATGTGGGGATGCTCCCATGCCCGGTCCGCCTGGAGCGAAGTTACAGAAAGAAACTTCGCCGCAAAAGAGGCATGAAAAAAAGTCATAGCTTACGGAGAAACTTTCGTTTGCGCAAACCCGCCCCGCACGAAAGAATCGCCCTGTTTGCGTCTGCCTTTGCGCATCCGCGTTCCAATTCATAGGGGAATTCATGCAACGCCGTAATGTAGTCCTGGGCCTGTGTGTCGCTGCCGCGACCCTGGCCACGCCGCTGACCTCGAGCATCGCCCATGCCGAAGACGCCTTCCCGAGCAAGCCGATCCGCCTGATCGTGCCGTTCCCGCCCGGAGGCACCACTGACATCGTCGGCCGCCTTTTCGCCGACAAGCTGGGCAAGGAACTGGGCCAGACCGTCGTGGTAGAAAACCGCGGCGGCGCCGGCGGTTCGATCGGCAGCGCGTTTGTCGCCAGCAGCGCACCGGACGGCTACACCCTGGGCATCGCCACCGTCAGCACGCACGGCATCAACCCGGCCATCTACCCGAACCTGCCGTTCGATGGCGAGAAGGACTTCACGCCGGTCTCGAACCTGGCGGCCGTGCCGAACATCATGACCATCAACCCGAAGGTGCAGGCCAAGAACATGGCCGAGTTCATCAAGCTGGCCAAGAGCCAGCCGGGCAAGCTGACGTACGCCTCGGCCGGCAACGGCTCGGTCTCGCACATGATGGGTGAGTTGTTCAAGATGGCCTCGGGCACCGATCTGATGCACGTGCCGTACCGCGGCGTGGGCCCGGCCCTGAACGACGCGCTGGCCGGCCAGGTCGACGTCATGTACGACAACCTGCCCTCGACCCTGCCGCACGTCCAGTCCGGCCGCCTGATCGCCATGGCCGTGGCCGCGCCCAAGCGCGTCGCCAGCCTGCCCGACGTGCCCACGTTCGCCGAAGTCGGCCTGCCGGCCGTCAACGACGCCTCGTGGTTTGGTCTGGTCGCCCCGGCCAAGCTGCCCGCGCCGATCCTGGCCAAGCTGAACGCCGCCGTCCAGAAGGTCAGCGCCGAGCCCGACGTCAAGACGCGCCTGGAAGCGCTGGGTGCCGAACCGGCCGCCAACAGCCCGGCCGATTTCGCCAAGCAGATCTCGGCGGAAATCGCCAAGAACAAGCGCATCGCCAAAGAAGCCAACGTGAAGATCGACTAAGCGATCTTCGGTCCCCGCCCCGCGCCGTGCGCGCCCGGCGGGGACCTCCGATTCACGAACGCAACACCCCTATATGCGAATTTCCCAACCCCTGTCTTACCGGCTCGACCTTCCGCAGCAATACCCGAACTCGGCGCCCTCGGCCCCGCTCGTGCTGGACTCCCCGCACAGCGGCACCGCCTACCCGCCCGACTTCGCGCCCGCGGTGGCTTTCGGCGCCTTGCGCACGGCCGAGGACACCTGGGTTGACGATCTGTGGGGCGACGCCGTCGACATGGGTGTTCCCCTGATCGCCGCCGGCTTCCCGCGCGCCTACATCGACGCCAATCGCGCTCCCGACGAAATCGACCAGTTGCTGCTGGACCAGCCGTGGCCCGGCCCGGTCAACGCCTCGCCCAAGGTCAAGCTGGGCAAGGGCCTGATCTGGCGCATGCTGGACGACGGCACGCCGCTGTACGACCGCAAGCTGACGGTGGAAGAAGTCACGCACCGCATCGAAGCCTGCTGGAAGCCCTACCACGCCGCCCTGGGCCAGGTGCTGGACAGCGCCCACCAGAAGTTCGGCAAGGTCTGGCACATCAACTGCCACTCGATGCCCAGCGTCGCCGGCGCCTATGCCACCGACCGTCCCGGCCTGGTCCACCCCGACTTCGTGCTGGGCGATCGCGACGGCAGCACCAGCGATCCCGCCTTCCGCGAATTCATCGCCACCTGGCTGCGCGAACGCGGCTACAACGTCACCGTGAACGATCCCTACAAGGGCGTTGAACTGGTGCGCGCGTTCGGCCGCCCCGCCGAAGGCCGCCATAGCCTGCAGATCGAGATCAACCGCAATCTGTACATGGACGAAGTCAGCCTGCGTCCGACGGCCAACTACGGCCGCCTGAAATCCGACCTGCGCGACCTGACCGCCGCGCTGATCGACTGGACTCGCTCGCAGACGGCCTGACGCCGGACGCCTGCGCGCCAGTGCCGGCCAGCAGCCCGTCAGTCTGGCCGGTATGACCGGGGTGCAAGCCCCCAAGCCCCATGGTTAACCCCATGGGGCTTTCTTTTTGGGCCAGCGCTTCGGGGTATCCATTCCGTGTATAAATACGCGAACCTTCTTAGGAGAGGCGTCGATGCACATCGGGATACCAAGAGAAACCCGAGACGGGGAAACCCGTGTCGCAGCAACACCGGAGACCGTCAAGAAGTACGTAGGCGGCAAACACACCGTTGTCGTGGAGCGTGGCGCAGGCAATGCGGCGCGCTATCTGGATGAAGCCTACGAGGCCGCGGGCGCCACGCTCGGCACCGCCCAGGATGCGCTGGGGGCGGAGCTGGTCCTGAAGGTTCGCGCCCCTGCCGGATCCGAGCTGCCGCACATGAAATCCGGCGCCGTCGTCATCGGCATGCTCGATCCGTTCGACGCCGAGGGCCTCGCGCAGATGGCCGGCGCCGGACTGATCGGCTTTGCGCTTGAAGCCGCGCCCCGCATCACCCGCGCCCAAAGCCTGGACGTGCTGTCGTCGCAGGCCAACCTGGCCGGCTACAAGGCCGTGCTGCTGGCGGCCCACCACTATGGTCGCCTGATCCCGATGATGATGACCGCCGCGGGCACGCTCAAGGCCGCCCGCGCCGTCGTGCTGGGCACCGGCGTAGCCGGGCTGCAGGCCATCGCCACGGCCAAGCGCCTGGGGGCGGTGGTCGAAGCCTCCGACGTGCGCCCCGCCGCCCGTGAACAGGTCGAGTCGCTCGGCGCCAAGTTCATCGACGTGCCGTTCGAAACCGATGAAGAGCGCGAGATCGCGCAAGGCGTGGGCGGCTACGCCCGCCCCATGCCGCCGGCCTGGATGGCGCGGCAGGCGGCGCTGGTGTCCGAACGCTGCAAGCAGGCCGACATTGTCGTCACCACCGCATTGATCCCCGGCCGTCCGGCGCCCACGCTGGTCTCGGCCGACACCGTGGCAGCCATGAAGCCCGGCTCGGTCCTGGTCGACCTGGCCGTCGAGCGCGGCGGCAACTGCCCGCTGTCCGAAAAGGGCAAGATCGTGGAAAAGCATGGCGTGACGCTCATCGGGCTGACCAACCTGCCCGGCCTGGTGGCCACCGACGCGTCGGCGCTCTATGCCCGCAACATCCTCGACTTCCTCAAACTCATCATCAATGCGGACGGCGCGCTGGCGATCCAGCGCGACGATGAAATCGTGACGGCCTGCCTGGTGTGCGAAGGCGGCAATGTGACGCGGAGAACCTGAAACATGGAAGCGATCAATCCCACCCTGATGAATCTCATCATCTTCGTGCTGGCCATCTATGTCGGCTACCACGTGGTCTGGAACGTCACCCCGGCGCTGCACACGCCGCTCATGGCGGTCACCAACGCCATCTCCGCCATCATCATCGTCGGCGCCATGCTCGCGGCCGCGCTGACCGAAGGCGGACTGGCCCGCGGCATGGGCGTGTTCGCCGTGGCGCTGGCCGCCGTGAACGTGTTCGGCGGCTTCCTGGTCACCCGGCGCATGCTGGAGATGTTCAAGAAGAAGGACAAAAAGCCCGCCAAGGAGGAAGCGAAATGATCTCGCTCAACCTCGTGACGCTGCTGTACCTGATCGCGTCGGTGTGCTTCATCCAGGCGCTCAAGGGCCTATCGCATCCCACCACGTCGCGGCTGGGCAATGCCTTCGGCATGGCCGGCATGGCGATCGCGGTGCTGACGACCGGCGCGCTTATCGTCGGCCTGGCCCGCTCGGGCACGGCCACGATCGGACTGGGCTGGGTACTGCTGGGCCTGCTCGTGGGCGGCTCGATCGGCACGCTGATGGCCAAGCGCGTGGAAATGACCAAAATGCCCGAACTGGTCGCTTTCATGCACAGCATGATCGGCCTGGCGGCCGTGGCCATCGCGGTGGCCGTGGTGGCCGAACCGCATGCCTTCGGCATCGTCGCGGCCGGCACCCTGATCCCCACCGGCAACCGCTTCGAGCTGTTCATCGGAACCTTCGTGGGCGCCATTACCTTCTCCGGTTCGGTCATCGCCTTCGGCAAGCTGTCGGGTAAATACAAGTTCCGGCTGTTCCAGGGCGCGCCCGTGGTGTTCCCCGGCCAGCACATGCTGAATCTGGCGCTTGCGCTGCTGATGCTGGCCATGGGCGTGTGGTTCATGCTGACCCAGGACTGGACGCCCTTCATCATCATGACCCTGATCGCCTTCGTGCTGGGCGTACTGATCATCATCCCCATCGGGGGCGCCGACATGCCCGTGGTGGTGTCGATGCTGAACAGCTATTCGGGCTGGGCCGCGGCGGGCATCGGCTTCTCGCTGAACAATCCGATGCTGATCATCGCCGGTTCGCTGGTGGGATCGTCCGGCGCCATCCTCTCTTACATCATGTGCAAGGCGATGAACCGGTCGTTCTTCAACGTGATCCTGGGCGGCTTCGGCGGACAGGCGGGCGCCGGTACGGCCGCGGGCGGCGGCCAGCAACGCAGCGTCAAGTCGGGCAGTCCCGACGACGCCGCCTTCCTGATGAGCAACGCCGAAAGCGTGACCATCGTGCCGGGCTACGGCCTGGCGGTGGCCCGCGCCCAGCATGCGCTGAAGGAACTCGCTGAAAAGCTCACCGCACGCGGCGTGACGGTCAAGTACGCCATCCACCCCGTCGCCGGCCGCATGCCGGGCCACATGAACGTGCTGCTGGCCGAGGCCGAAGTGCCCTACGACCAAGTCTTCGAAATGGAAGACATCAACAGCGAATTCGCCCAGACGGACGTGGTGCTGGTGCTGGGCGCCAACGATGTGGTCAACCCGGCCGCCAAGAACGATCCCACGTCGCCGATTGCCGGCATGCCGATCCTGGAGGCCTACAAGGCGCGCACGGTGATCGTGAACAAGCGCTCGATGGCCTCCGGCTACGCCGGCCTGGACAACGAGCTGTTCTACATGGACCGCACCATGATGGTCTTCGGCGACGCCAAGAAAGTGCTGGAAGACATGGTCAAGGCCGTGGAATGACGGCTTGACCAGACCCGCGGCGCGCCGGCGCCGCGGGGTACCGCCCCGCCCTGGCCCCCTACGCGCGGGCCAGGTGCTCGTCCACCACCTCGACCCAGTGCCGCACAGGCGTATCCGTGCCGCTTTGCAGGTGGCCGATGCAGCCGATATTGGCCGACAGGATCACGTCCGGCCCGCTGGGCGCGATCGCATCCAGCTTGCGATCGCGCAACGCCAGGGCGATCTCGGGATTCAGCACCGAATACGCGCCCGCCGAACCGCAGCAAAGATGCTTGTCCGCGAACGGCAGCAGCTCGAAGCCCAGGTCGGCCAGCAACTGCTCGGACAATGGCCGCAGCCCCTGCCAATGCTGCAGGGTGCACGGCGGGTGAAACGCCGCCCGCATGCCCTTGGCGGCGAGCCGCTCGCGCAACTGGGCCGCGTGGGGCGCCACGATTTCCGCCACGTCCTTGACCCGCGCCACGATGTCCGCGGCCTTTTGGGCGTAGGCGGGATCATGGCGCAGATGGTGCGCGTATTCCTTGACCATGGCGCCGCAACCCGACGCATTCATGACGATGGCCTCGACCGCGCCGTCCTGCACCAGCGGCCACCAGGCGTCCACATTGGCGCGCATCTGGTCCAGCGCGGCTTCCTGCGCGTCCAGGTGGAAGCTGACCGCGCCGCAGCAGCCCGCACCCGGCGCGATGCGCGCGCCGATGCCAATGGCATCCAGCACGCGGATGGTGGCGGCGTCGATCGTCGGCATCATGGCCGGCTGCACGCAGCCCGCCAGCATCAATACCTGCCGCGCATGGCCCGCCACCTGCGGCAACGCGCCCACCGCGCGGCGTTCCGGCACCTTGCGCTTCAAGGCTTCCGGCAAGGCGCCGCGCACCGCCTGGCCCAGCCGCATGGCCGGCCCGAACAGCGGCGACAGCATGGCCCGCCGCAGCATCTTGCGCTTGGCTTTTTCGGCCCAAGGCCTCGGCACCCGTTCTTCGACGATCTGGCGGCCGATATCCACCAGATGCCCGTACTCCACGCCCGAAGGGCAAGTCGTCTCGCAATTGCGGCACGTCAGGCAGCGGTCCAGATGCTGTTGGGTGGACTGCGTGGGTTCGGCGCCTTCGAGCACCTGCTTGATCAGGTAGATGCGGCCGCGCGGACTGTCGAGTTCATCGCCCAGCACCTGGTAGGTGGGACAGGTGGCCGTGCAGAATCCGCAATGCACGCAGCGCCGCAGGATCGCATCGGCCTCTTTACCCAAGTCGGTATCGCGGGCCCAGGCTGCCAGATTGGTTTGCATGATGCGCTATAGCTCCAGGACCAGGCGGCCGGGGTTGAACAACCCGGCCGGATCGAGTTCTTGCTTGAGCCGGCGCGTGATCAACGCCACGCCGGGCGACAGCGGATGAAACACGCCATCCGACGGCGGCTTGACGCCCGCCGGCCGGAACAACGTCGCATGGCCGCCCAGGCGTTGCGCCAGTTCGCGCAGCTCGGCGGCATCCTGAGGCCCGGACAGCCAGCGCTGGCCGCCGCCCCACTCCACCAGCGCAGGCCCGTTGCCAAGCGCGGCCGCCGTGGGCGGCAAGGCCAGGCGCCACAGTGGTCTGCCCGGCGCGAAGAAGGCGTGCGTCTGCTCGCGCAAGCCGGTCCACCAGGCCTGGGCCGCCTCGGGCGACAGCGGGTCGCCGCCAATCAGCTGGCGCGCGCTCGATATCGCCGGCGGCGCGCCGGCCAGGCGCACGTGCACCTGGCCCTCGCCCTGCGCCGCGCCCGTCCAGCTGGTGGCGGAAATCGGCAAAGGCTTGCCGCGCCACAGCGCAAAGCTGGCCAGCGCCTGGGCCTGCGTGGCGGGCAACGTCAAGGTCAGTTCCTGCATCGGCTTGGGCACGACTTTCAGCGACACCTCGAGGATGGCGCCGAAGATGCCGTGCGACCCCGCCAACAGGCGCGAGACGTCATAGCCGGCCACGTTCTTCATGACCTCGCCGCCGAACGACAGCACGCGGCCATCCGAGTCCAGCAGTTGCGCGCCCAGCACGAAATCGCGCAAGGCCCCCGCGCTCATGCGCCGCGGACCCGACAAACCGGCGGCCACGCAGCCGCCCACCGTCGCGGCGGGTGAAAAATGCGGCGGCTCAAAGGCCAGCATCTGCCCGTGCTCGGCCAGCGCCGCCTCCAGTTCAGCCAGCGGCGTGCCGGCGCGCACCGTCACCACCAACTCTGAAGGGTGATAGCTGACGATGCCGCGATACGGGGTCATGTCCAGCAGGCAATGGCCATCTTGCGGCGTCACGGGCCGGTAATTGCCGTAGAACGCCTTGCTGCCGCCACCCATGACGAACAGCGGCTTGTGACCGGCGCGCGCCGTCATGACCTGGTCGCACAATTCCGACAGGACGAAATCCATGGGGGAGGCGTCCTAGAAGCGAGCGAGATCCGGGAAGCGCAACTCGCCCGCATGCACATGCATCTTGCCGTATTCGGCACAGCGGGCCAGTGTAGGGATGACCTTTTCAGGATTCAGCAGGCACGGCGGGTCGAACGCCCGCTTGACGGCCAGGAACGCGTCGAGTTCTTCGCGAGAGAATTGCACGCACATTTGATTTATTTTCTCCATTCCTACCCCGTGCTCTCCAGTCACGGTTCCTCCTACCTGCACGCACAGTTCGAGTATGGCCGCGCCGAATTTTTCAGCGCGTTCCACTTCGTCCGGTTTATTCGAATCGAACAGGATCAACGGATGCAGGTTGCCGTCGCCCGCATGAAAGACGTTGGCGCAGCGCAAGCCGAACTCGTCTTCCATTTGCTCGATGGCGCCCAGCACCCGGGCGAGATGACGGCGCGGAATCGTGCCGTCCATGCAGTAGTAATCGGGCGACACGCGCCCTGCGGCGGGAAACGCGTTCTTGCGCCCCGCCCAGAATTTCAGCCGTTCGGCCTCGGATGCGGACACCTGGCAACGGGTGGCGCCGGCCGCGCGGAAGATGGCTTCCATGCGAGCGATCTCGTGCGCCACTTCTTCTGGCGTGCCATCCGATTCGCACAGCAGTATCGCTTGCGCATCCATGTCGTAGCCTGCGCGCACGAAGGGTTCGACCATGTGCGTCGCGCGCCGGTCCATCATTTCCAGGCCCGCCGGAATGATGCCGTCGGCGATCACCTGCGTCACCGCGTTGCCCGCGGCCTCGACGCTGGCAAAGCTGGCCATCACCACCTGGGCGCAGGCCGGCTTGGGGATCAGCTTGACGGTGACTTCGGTCACCACGCCCAGCATGCCTTCGGAACCGATGAACACCGACAGCAAGTCCAGCCCGGGCGCGTCCGGCGCCTCGGAACCAAGCTCCACCACGTCGCCGTCGATGGTGACCATGCGCACCCGCAGCACGTTGTGCACCGTCAACCCGTACTTCAGGCAATGCACGCCGCCGGAATTTTCCGCGACATTGCCGCCGATGGAACAGGCAATCTGGCTGGAAGGATCGGGCGCGTAATACAGGCCGTAGGGCGAGGCGGCTTCGGAGATGGCCAGGTTGCGGACCCCGGGCTCGACCACTGCGGTGGCGCTGGCCAGATCGATATGCTTGATGCGGTTGAATTTGGACAGGCCAAGCAACACGCCCTGGCTGTGCGGCATGGCGCCGCCCGACAGGCCGGTGCCGGCGCCGCGCGCCACCAGCGGCGCATTGAACCGCTTGCAGATGCGCAAGACCGCCTGCACCTGCTCCTCGGTTTCCGGCAGCGCCACCACCGCGGGCAAGGCCCGGTACAAGGACAGCCCATCGCATTCGTAGGGCCGCGTGTCTTCTTCGCGGAACAATACGCAATGCGACGGCAACGCGGCCGATAGCGCCTCGACGAGTTGCTGCAACGAATAAGGCGCCTGCGCGTGGGACAGGCCGGTTTCGACCAGAGAATTCATGAGCGCAACAATAGCGCGACCGCAGGCTGGACGCAGGCCGGGATTTACCCGCATCCTGCGTATACCCGGCCGCCGGCCAACAGGCGATACGCGCGGCGTAGACGTAACCAGCCGTAAAGAACATCGCGCGGTCAGCCTCCACACGCCCCTGCCCGCTGTGGGGGCATTCTCATCGGCTGGGAACGGCCAAGCGCAAAGCGCGCCTTCACTGCAGTCAGCCGCGCAAATCATGCATGGCAATGAAAAGGCCGGCAGGTTGCCCTGCCGGCCTCGTCTTGCGCAGCCCTTGCGGGCAGCTTACCAGGACACGATCTTGCCCGGGTTCAGGATGTTGTTCGGATCGAACGCATGCTTGAGACTGCGCATCAATTCCAGCGCATTGTCGCCATGCTCTTCGGCCATGAATTGCATTTTGTGCAGTCCAATGCCATGTTCGCCGGTGCAGGTGCCGTCAGCGGCGATCGCACGGCGCACCAGGTTGTGGTTGATGGTTTCGGATTCCTGCCACTCGCTTTCGTTGTCGGCATCCAGCAGCATCAGCACATGGAAGTTGCCGTCGCCGACGTGGCCCACGATGGTGTAGGGGAAGCTGGCGCGGTCCAGTTCCTCGACCGTGTCGCGCACGCAATCGGCCAGGCGCGAAATCGGCACGCAGACGTCGGTGGTGCTGGCGCGGCAACCGGGGCGCAGTTGCAGGCCGGCGAAATACGCGTTGTGGCGCGCGGTCCACAGGCGGCTGCGGTCTTCGGGGCGCTCTGCCCATTCGAAGTCCATGCCGCCGTGTTCGGCGGTGATGGCCTGCACGGTTTCGGCCTGCTCCTGCACGCCGGCGGGGCTGCCATGGAATTCGAACACCAGCAGCGGCGTCTCGCGCAGCGTCAGCTTGCTGTGCAGGTTCACCGCGCGCACGCTGGCCGCGTCCATGAATTCGACGCGAGCCACCGGCACGCCCATCTGGATGATTTCGATCACGCTCTGCACGGCAGCATCGAGCGAGGGGAAGTTGCAGACGGCCGCCGACACGGCCTCGGGCTGTGGATACAGGCGCACCGTCACTTCGGTGATGATGCCCAGCGTGCCTTCGCTGCCCACGAAAATGCGGGTGAGGTCGTAGCCCGCCGACGATTTGCGGGCGCGGCCGGCGGTGCGCACGATGCGGCCGTCGGCGGTGACCACGGTCAGCGACATGACGTTCTCGCGCATGGTGCCGTAGCGCACGGCATTGGTGCCAGAGGCGCGCGTGGCGGCCATGCCGCCCAGGCTGGCGTCGGCGCCCGGATCGATCGGGAAGAACAGGCCGGTGCTGCGGATCTCTTCGTTGAGTTGCTTGCGCAGCACGCCGGCCTGCACCGTCGCGGTCAGGTCTTCCGCGTTGACGGCCAGCACCTTGTTCATCTGCGACAGGTCCAGGCTGATGCCGCCCTGGATCGCCAGGATATGGCCTTCCAGCGAAGAACCGGCGCCATAGGGAATCAACGGCACGCGGTGCTCGTTGCACAGCTTGGCGATCTCGGCCACTTCCTCGGTGGTCTGGGCGAAGACGACGGCATCCGGCAGCATGGCCGGGTACGGCGATTCATCGCGGCCGTGGTGCTCGCGCACCGCGGCGGATTCAGAGAAGCGGTCGCCGAAACGGGCGCGCAGGGCCTCCAGACAGGCGGCCGGCACCGCGCGGCGCAGCGATTCAGCGTGCAGGGGAGCATTCATGATCAGCAGGTTCTCGGATGGATGGGACGATCCGGATATTCTACGCCGCCCGCCCTGCCCCGCCGCAAACCGCCCCGAGAGGCGTTTTGCGGCGGCCGGGAGTTACTTGCCGGAGGTCAGCGAGACGCGGCGGCGTTCGCGCACGGCATGCGCCAGGCGCTCGAGCACGGCCACGGAGGCGTCCCAGTCGATGCAGCCGTCGGTGATGCTCTGGCCATAGACCAGCGGCGTGCCCGGCACCAGGTCCTGGCGGCCGCCCAGCAGGTGGCTTTCGACCATGACGCCCACCAGGCGCGCGTCGCCCGCTTCCATCTGGCGCGCGACGTCTTCGACGACCAGCGTCTGGTTCTCGGGCTTCTTGCTGCTGTTGGCATGGCTGGCGTCGACCATGACGCGTTGCGCCAGGCCGGCCTTGGACATGTCCTGGCAGGCCGCGTCCACGCTTACCGCATCGTAGTTCGGCGTCTTGCCGCCGCGCAGGATGACGTGACAGTCCTCGTTGCCGGCGGTGGAGACGATGGCCGAATGCCCGCCCTTGGTCACCGACAGGAAATGGTGCGGCTGCGACGCCGCCTTGATCGCGTCCACCGCGATCTTCACATTGCCGTCCGTGCCGTTCTTGAAACCCACCGGACACGACAACCCGGACGCCAGCTCGCGGTGCACCTGACTCTCGGTCGTGCGCGCCCCGATCGCCCCCCAGGAGACCAGGTCCGCAATGTATTGCGGCGTAATCATGTCCAGGAACTCGCACCCCGCCGGCAGGCCCAGACTATTGATGTCCAGCAGCAGTTCGCGCGCCACGCGCACGCCCTTGTTGATATCGAAGCTGCCGTTCAGGTCCGGATCGTTGATCAGCCCCTTCCAACCGACCGTGGTGCGGGGCTTCTCGAAATAGACGCGCATCACGATTTCCAGGTCGGCGCTCAGGCGGTCGCGTACCGGCTTCAGGCGCTTCGCATACTCGATCGCGGCGCGGGTGTCGTGAATCGAGCAGGGGCCGATCACGACGATCATACGATCGTCCATGCCGTGCAGGATGCGGTGCATCGACTGCCGGGCGGAGAACACGGTATCGGATGCCTCTTGCGTGCATGCGAACTCGCGCATCACGTGCGCGGGCGGGTTCAGCTCTTTGATTTCTCGGATGCGAAGGTCGTCGGTATTGTGTGACACGGTACTGCTCCTGGGTTTCCCGCCACGGAGCTCCTGCTCCGGGGTTGTTCCTCAAGCTGACGGCACAAAAAAAGCCGCCAGTTCGCTGGCGGCTTTTTGGGGGGATTCTTTCCAAACTTCAGATTGAGCGCGTCCCTTCCTCCGCCAGCGGCTTCAGAAAACCATAAAAATAAAAGTAAAAGGCGGGGGACGCGAATTTCATAGAAAAAGACTCTAGCACAATTTTTTCAGCCTGTCGCGCAAGAATCACCCGATCCGTCGCAAAAATAGCCGCCCGGCCGTTCGAGGGCCGGACAGCCTTTTTGATCTCTATGCCGTACCGCCGACCGTCAGGCCTTCCATGCGCACCGTGGGCATGCCCACGCCGACCGGCACGCTCTGGCCGTCCTTGCCG
Organism: Achromobacter sp. UMC71; assembly: GCF_014170305.1. Lineage (GTDB taxonomy): Bacteria > Pseudomonadota > Gammaproteobacteria > Burkholderiales > Burkholderiaceae_B > Achromobacter. The sequence goes on along the minus strand of NZ_LZZT01000018.1, from coordinate 290,573 downwards.
CAGGTGCCCACGCCCGGGTCCAGCTTCAGGTCGTTGCCGATCATCGTCACGCGGGTCATGGCGTCGGGACCGTTGCCGATCAGGGTCGCGCCCTTGACCGGGTAGGTGATCTTGCCGTCTTCGATCATGTAGGCCTCGGAGGCCGAGAACACGAACTTGCCGTTGGTGATGTCGACCTGGCCGCCGCCGAAGTTCGCCGCATACAGGCCGCGTTTGACCGACGAGATGATTTCCTCGGGCACTTTGTCGCCGGCCAACATGTAGGTATTGGTCATGCGCGGCATCGGCAGGTGCGCGAAGGATTCGCGGCGGCCGTTGCCGGTGGCGGCCGTCTTCATGAGGCGCGCGTTCAGGGTGTCTTGCATGTAGCCGCGCAGGATGCCGTCTTCGATCAGGACGTTACGTTGCGTGGCATTGCCCTCGTCGTCGATATTGAGCGAACCGCGGCGGTCCGGAATCGTGCCGTCGTCGACCACCGTCACGCCCTTGGACGCCACGCGCTCGCCGATGCGGCCCGAAAACACGCTGGAGCCCTTGCGGTTGAAGTCGCCTTCCAGGCCGTGGCCCACCGCCTCGTGCAGCAGGATGCCGGGCCAGCCAGACCCCAGCACGACGGTCATTTCGCCGGCGGGAGCGGGCCGGGCCTCGAGGTTGACCATGGCTTCGTGCACCGCGCGTTCGACATAGCTTTGCAGCATCTCGTCGGTGAAATACGCCAACCCCAGACGGCCGCCGCCGCCGGCATGGCCCATTTCGCGGCGCCCGTTTCGTTCGGCGATCACGGTCAAGGACAGGCGCACCAGCGGACGAACGTCGGCGGCCAGGCGGCCGTCGCTGCCGGCCACCAGGACCACGTCGTATTCGGCGCCCAGGCCCGCCATGACCTGGATGACGTGCGGATCACGAGCCCGCGCCATGCGTTCGATACGCTCGAGCAGCGCGACTTTCTCGGGCGCGCTCAGCGTCGCCACGGGATCGATATCGGCGTACAGACTGCGGCCCATTTCGGCTTCGACCTGGGCCGCCACCTTGACCTTGCCGGCGCCGCGGCGGGCAATGCCGCGCACGGCGTGGGCCGACGACAGCAGGGCCTCGGCCGACAGCGAATCGGAATATGCAAAGGCGGTTTTCTCGCCGCTCACGGCCCGCACGCCCACGCCCTGGCTGATCGAAAAACTGCCGGTCTTGACGATGCCCTCTTCCAGGCTCCAGCCTTCGCTGCGGGTGTACTGGAAATACAGGTCGGCATAGTCGACCTTGTGGGTGAAGATTTCGCCCAGCGCACGTGCCATGTCGGCCTCGGTCAGCCCCCAGGGGTCGAGCAACAGCGATTTGGCAGTGGCCAGGGATGCAATAGCGGGATCGATGATTTTCATAGGACTCTGTTTGGGGGCGCGGCGCGGGAACGCACCTGCAATGACGCTCAAGGCTATATCGTACCGCCGACACGGGGAGGATGTCCCTGGCACCGAATATTACCTGTCAAGTTAACTAATCCGCTTCGATCCAAAACTACTTGCCGCGAACTCGCAAAATCCGGATTCGCGAGCGAAAGCCTCCCCGCCGAACCGCCCAGAATGCCGCCAAAACCGCGCCAGGCTAGACAGTCAAAACTTGTCATACAACCAGATGCCAAAATGAAAACCTGTGAGAAAACCGCCCGGCAGAGCGCTTCTATATCGCTGCTGAAGGCAGGCAATGACAATACGCATACCCGGAAAAACGCATCAATACTCCCGAGTAGACCAAGTCATCCGACCACTTGCAGACCACCCCATAAGGTGTTCTCAGGGTTTGAGAAACCCGTGACCGACAGGCGCCCGGCCCCCAGATTTTTCGAATTCTTCCCGCATCCGCTCGCTTCGCGAAACAAAACAGGTCTTTTCCGAACTTAACTTGCCGGATTCGTCCGCCCTGTGATGCAAAGCCGGTTTTGTTTCAATTAGTCCCAAATTTGAGAATATCATTCCCAATACTTGTTCCTGGCGGGAACCCGCAAGTCTAAAGACTCTCCGGCGGTTTTGATACAAAGTAATTAGTCCGAAACTGCGGCAATCCAGCTGCAACTTCTGTATTATGCGAAGCACAACAAATAAACATAACTTCGCCGGCGATTAAAGCAGTTCCATAATCAGGAATAAACCATGGCCCGAGAAACCTACGCAGCTCTGCAAGCAAAGATCGAAAAGGAAATCAACAAGCTCCAAAAGAAGGCTGAAGTCCTCCAAACCAAGCGCCGCAAGCCCGTGATCGCATCGATCATCACGTCCATGCGCGAGTACGACATCACCCCGGAAGAGATTGCCGCCGCCTTCGGCTCCGGCAAGCCTGCCCGTGCCGCCACGCCCGCTGGCCGCCGCAAGACCGGCGCCGCAGCCCGCCCGGCCAACGCCGCCAAACGCGCCGTTGCGCCCAAGTACCGCCACCCCCAAACCGGGGAAACCTGGAGCGGTCGCGGCAAGGCCCCCCGCTGGCTCGCCGCCGAAGAAGCCGGTGGCGCCACGCGCGATAGTTTTCTTATCAAAGAATAAAACCTATTATTCAGTAAGAAAAATAAAGGCGCACCACAATGGTGCGCCTTTTTTATTTTAAACCGGGCCTCACAACCCTTGATTTTCAGCGTACAGGGAATTGAATTTCACGTTCAGCGCCATTATTTCCCGGAAAATTGTCAAATATTGCGCGCACCAGATAAGGCATCGTCCGCACGAAATCATCCCGTTCGCTGAGTATGAAGGCGCTGGAACGGTATACCTCGGCGCCGCCCCGCTGGCCGTCGTGGATCTGCAGGGTGAGCGTATTGCGCTGGACCACCATGGGAACATCGACCCACTCCGGCCCCCAATACCCGTAGTAGCCCCCCCAAGGACGCGGACCATAGAAGCCGCCGTAGCCATAGCCGCCATTGAAATACGGGTCATACGGACGCCGGACCATGATCTGGGTCTGAGTGGTTCCATACCGGAACGACACGTCGAACCGGGCCTTGGCGCCGGCCTGGGCCTCGACCAATCCGGTGGCGCCGATACCGGCGCGAACCATATCCTGGTAAGACTGGTATTCGAGGTTATTGGCTTGCGACGGGTCGGCCGGCACGAATTGGTAGGTCTGGCCTTCGACGCCAGCCGGCCATTGTTGGAACGAGGTGACTCGCGCCGACACCGTCGGCGTGGCGCATCCGCTCAGCAGCAACGCCCCCATGACAGCCACAAGCGCGGCCCAGCGGCCGGCATTGAAAGGGGAAGAACGGGACATTTGCGACTCCTCATTGCGCGCGACGGCGCCATCATACTGACGTTTGACCGCAGGGATGGCCAAAAGTTTGCGGCCTGCCGCCAAGATCGGACTACGGCGCCACGGCGGCCCCTGCCGCCGGCCCAGCCACTACAATAGGACTCTCGTTCAAACAGGACTGCAATCCCATGCGCACAGACACGCCCGTTACCGTATACCGCAAGGATTACCAGCCCTACCCCTACGATATTCCGCAGGTCTCCCTGGCTTTCGACCTGGCGCCCGACGCCACCGAAGTGCGCTGCGTCATGCAGGTGCGGCGCAAGGCCGACGCCAGCGCCGACGCCGCCCTGGTGCTTGACGGCGAAGACCTGGAACTCGTCTCGGTAGGCGTGGACGGCCAGGCGCTTGCCGCCGACCGCTACCACCTGTCCGAACACAGCCTGGCGCTGTATGGCCTGCCCGCCGACGCCTCGGTGGAAATCGTCAGCCGCTGCAAGCCCGCCGCCAATTCCACGTTGATGGGGCTGTATGTTTCAGGCGGCAATTTCTTTACCCAATGCGAAGCCGAAGGCTTTCGCCGCATTACCTGGTTCGCCGACCGCCCGGACGTCATGTCGCGCTACCGCGTGACCCTGCGCGCCCAGCCCGCCTACCCCGTGCTGCTGTCCAACGGCAATCTGGTCGCCTCGCGCCAATTGCCCGACGGCCGCAACGAAGTCGAATGGGAAGACCCGTTCCCCAAGCCCTGCTATCTGTTTGCGCTGGTGGCCGGCAACCTGACCCACCGCGAAACCACCGTCAAGACCGCCAGCGGCCGCGATGTGCTGCTGCAGGTCTATAGCGACCCGGGCTCCGAAACCAAGACCGAATGGGCGCTCGATTCGCTGGTGCGCGCGCTGCGCTGGGACGAAACCCGTTTCGGCCTGGAGCTCGACCTGGATCGCTTCATGGTGGTGGCCGTCCATGACTTCAACATGGGCGCCATGGAAAACAAGGGCTTGAACATTTTCAATGCCGCCTACGTACTGGCCGACGCCGACACCGCCACGGACGCCAATTACGAAGGGATCGAATCGGTCATCGGCCACGAATACTTCCATAACTGGACCGGCAACCGCGTCACCTGCCGCGACTGGTTCCAGCTCAGCTTGAAAGAAGGCCTGACCGTTTTCCGCGACCAGGAATTCAGCGCCGATATGATGGCGCAGGACATGGACGATACCGAGGCCGCCAGTGCCCGCGCGGTCAAGCGGATCGACGACGTCGTCACGCTGCGCGCAGCACAGTTTCCCGAGGACGCGGGCCCGATGGCGCACCCGATCCGTCCCGACAGCTATCAGGAAATCGGCAATTTCTATACGGCCACCGTGTACGAAAAAGGCGCCGAGGTCATCCGCATGCAGCACACGCTGCTGGGCGAAGCCGGCTTTCGAGCGGGCATGGACGAATACTTCCGCCGCCACGACGGCCAGGCCGTGACCTGCGACGATTTCGTCGCGGCCATGGAATCGGTCTATGTGCGCCAGCATCCGGGCCGCGACCTCGCGGTATTCCGCAACTGGTACCGCCAGGCCGGCACGCCGCGCGTGACGGTCAAGCTCGATCATGACGCCGCCGCGCGCCGCGTCACGGTCACGCTGTCCCAGGAATGCCAGCCCGTCGGCGTCGAAAAGAAGGCCCCTGCCGGCTTCGTCAAGGCGCCTTACCACATTCCGTTCGCCATCGGCCTACTGGATCGCGACGGCCGTGCCCTGCCCTTGCGCCACGAAGGCGCCGTCAAGGACACCGCGCTGCTGGAACTGACCACCCAGACCCAGCAATGGCATTTCGACGGTATCGACGCAGTGCCCGTGCCCTCGCTGCTGCGTGATTTCTCGGCCCCTGTGATCGTCGACTACGACTGGACCGACGAAGAACTGGCGCTGCTGTCCGCGCACGACAGCAACCCGTTCGCGCGCTGGGAAGCCGGCCAGGAACTGGCCACGCGCCAGATCCTGAGCCTGGCCGACGCCCGCCAGGCGGGCCGCACCCTGCAGGCCGACCCGGCCTTCATCGAGGCCTGGCGCGCGCTGCTGACCGACCCGGCGCTGGACGCCGCCTACCGCGCCCGCGCGCTGGCGCTGCCTTCCGAAAAGACCCTGGCCGAGCGCATGCTGGCCGTGGACCCGCCGGCGCTGGCCGTGGCCCGTGACTTCCTGCGCGCCGAGCTGGGCCGGCAATTGGCCGCGGAATTCCGCCAGGCCTTCGACGACAACCAGACGCCGGGCGAATACAGCCCCGCGCCGGTGCCCGCGGGCAAGCGTGCCCTGAAGAACCTCGCGCTGAGTCACCTGATGGCCGCCGGCGAACACGACGCGCAGCGCCTGGCCGAACAGCAATACGAACGCGCCGGCAACATGACCGACAGCATGGCGGCGCTGTCGGCCCTGATCAACTACGGCCAGGGCGAATTCCCGCAGCAGGCGCTGGCGGCGTTCTACGACAAGTGGCAGGACAACGCGCTGGTGGTCGACAAGTGGTTCGCCCTGCAGGCCGCGGCCCGCTACACCACGGTGCAGACCGCGCGCGAGCTGATGACGCATCCCGCGTTCACGCTGCGCAACCCGAACCGCGCCCGGGCGCTGGTGTTCCAGTTCTGCCTGAACAACGCCCGCGGCATGCACCACCCCGACGGCACCGGCTACGCTTTCTGGGCGGAACAGGTGCTGGCACTGGACGCGCTGAATCCGGAAATCGCCGCCCGCCTGGCGCGCGCGCTGGACAACTGGTCGCGCTTCGTGCCCGCCCTGCGCAGCCCCATGCAAGCGGCCCTGCAGCAGGTGCGCGCGCACGCAGGCCTGTCGCGCAACGTCCAGGAAATCGTATCCAAGGCATTAGAATTCGCAGCATAGGGAGAACCTTTTGAAACGTAAAACACTTACCCAATATCTGGTGGAGCAGCAACGCTCCGCCCAGGCCCTGGCCCCCGAAGTGCGGCTGCTCATCGAGGTCGTCGCGCGCGCCTGCAAGGCGATCAGCCATGCGGTCAGCAAGGGCGCCCTGGGCGGCGTCCTGGGCAGCCTCGAAAGCGAGAACGTGCAGGGCGAAGTCCAGAAGAAGCTGGACGTGCTGTCCAACGAGATCCTGCTCGAAGCCAACGAATGGGGCGGCCACCTGGCGGCCATGGCCTCGGAAGAGATGGAAACCATCCATCTGATCCCGAACCGCTACCCCAAGGGCGAATATCTGCTGCTGTTCGATCCCCTGGATGGCTCGTCCAACATCGACGTGAACGTGTCGATCGGCACCATTTTCTCGGTGCTGCAAGCGCCGCATAACGTGTCGGGCGCCCCCGTCTGCGAAGCCGACTTCCTGCAGCCGGGCAACAAGCAGGTGGTGGCGGGCTATGCGGTGTACGGCCCGCAGACCATGCTGGTGCTGACCATCGGCAACGGCGTGGTGGGCTTCACGCTGGATCGCGAAATGGGCTCGTGGGTGCTGACGCACGAGAACATCCGCGTGCCGGAAGACACCAAGGAATTCGCGATCAACATGTCCAACATGCGGCACTGGGCCGCCCCGGTCAAGCGCTACGTCGACGATTGCCTGGCCGGCGCCACCGGCCCCCTGGGCAAGGACTACAACATGCGCTGGATCGCCTCGATGGTGGCGGACGTGCATCGCATCCTGACCCGCGGCGGCATCTTCATGTACCCCTGGGATGCGCGCGAGCCGGGCAAGGCCGGCAAGCTGCGCCTGATGTATGAAGCCAATCCCATGAGCTTCCTCATCGAGCAGGCCGGTGGCGCGTCGATCAACGGCGAGCAGCGCATCATGGATATCCAGCCCGACAAACTGCACCAGCGCGTCAGCGTCATCCTGGGTTCGAAGAACGAAGTCGAACGCGTGGGCCGCTACCACGCCGAGGCCGCGGCCCAAGCCAAGTAATAAGCCCTGCGTTTGCACGCAAGACGCAGCAAAAAGCCCGGCCTAGGCCGGGCTTTTTGCATGGCGGACAAGCGCCGCGCTTACTTGACCTCTTCGATGGATTTCACATCGTCCTTGTTGATCTGGACCTTCTTGCCGTCCTTGTCGTATTCGTACATGCCCGACTTCTTGTCGTAGCTGGGCGCATCGGGCGTAACGGTCGAGGTCCCGTCCCGTTGCTGAATGACCGAGGGCGACGAGCATCCGGCCAGCACCCCTACTCCGGTCACCACCAGGGCCAACGTCATGGTCTTCAGGTTCATGGGCGTGTTCTCCGAGTGTGAATGGTGAAATCACTGTATCGGATGATGGCGCTTGAAAAGTGACGGGTTGTGGCCAAAGTGCGTAAGAACGTAAAAAACCCCTCGCGGCCTACACCGGCGAGGGGTTGCAACCCAATACATCCGCAAGCAGCCTTTACACCTTGGCGTGCGCCTCGATGTAGCCGCGCACGGCGGCAAGATCGCAGTCCATGATCTCGACACGTTGCGGCAGGGATTCCAGATTGGCCAGATTGCCCGGGGGCGTGGCCGGACGGCCCAGCGCAGCCTCGATGGTTTCCGAAAACTTGGCCGGCAAGGCGGTTTCCAGCACCAGCATCGGCACGCCAGGCTCGACGTGGTCGCGCGCGACCTTGACGCCGTCGGCAGTGTGCGGATCGACCAGCACGCCGGTCTGGTCGTACAGCGAGCGGATCGTGGCCAGGCGATCTTCGTGCGAGCTGGCGCCCGAGACGAAGCCGTAGCGTTCCTCGAACTGCGGCTTCAGGGCCGACAGGTCGAAGAAGCCATCGCGCGCCAGGTCCGACCACAGCGCCTTGACGCGGGCGGCGTCGCGGCCGACCAGGTCGAAGACGAAACGCTCGAAGTTCGAGGCGCGCGAGATGTCCATCGACGGGCTGGAGGTGGCGTAGGTCTGCTCGGCGGGACGCGGACGATAAACGCCAGTACGGAAGAATTCTTCCAGCACGTTGTTCTCGTTCGTGGCCAACACCAGGCGGCGCACGGGCAGGCCCATGCTGCGCGCGATATGGCCGGACAGGATGTTGCCGAAGTTGCCCGAGGGCACGGCGAACGACACCTGTTGGCCGGGCTTGTCGGTGGCGCGCAACCAGCCGTGGAAGTAGTACACCACCTGGGCGGCGATGCGTGCCCAGTTGATGGAGTTGACTGCGCCCAGGCGGTACTTGGACTTGAAGGCCAGATCGCTGGCCAAGGCCTTGACGATGTCCTGGGCCTCGTCGAACACGCCGCGCACGGCGATGTTGTGGATGTTCTCGTCTTGCAGCGAGTACATCTGGGCGCGCTGGAACGCGCTCATGCGGCCATGCGGCGACAGCATGAACACGGCCACGCCGCGCTTGCCGCGCAGCGCGTATTCGGCGGCCGAACCGGTGTCGCCCGAGGTCGCGCCCACGATGTTGAGCGTGGTGTTGCGCTGGGTCAGCACGTACTCGAACACCTGGCCCAGGAACTGCATGGCCATGTCCTTGAAGGCCAGGGTCGGCCCCTCGGACAGGCCCAGCAGCGACAGGCCGTTGTCCAGCGGACGCAACGGGACGATGTCTTCGCTATTGAAGATCTGCGAGGTGTAGGCGGCGCGGGTCAGGCGGCGCAGATCGTCGGCCGGGATGTCGGTGGCGAACCGCGACAGGACCTCGAACGCCAGGTCGGCATACGGCAGCCCACGCCAGGACTCGAGCGTTTCCGCCGAGATCTGGGGCAGTAGTTCCGGCACGGCCAGGCCGCCATCCGGCGCCAGCCCTTCGAGCAGGATGTCGGAGAACGGCTGGGGGGCCATGCCCCCCCGGGTGGAAATGTATTTCATATCGTTGACTCCACAATGCACCGCGTCCCACCCGAGCCGGGCCGCTGTCGGCGTCGCCTTGAGGGGGACGCGCCGCAGGCGCCTCGGGGGTGGGAATGTCTCATGCCAGGTGTTCCACGCGCAGGCGCGTGACCTTGGACCGGACGAACGGCAAGGCCTCGATGCGCTCGATGGCTTGATTGACGTTGCCTTCCACCGCTTCGTGCGTCAGGAAGATGATGTCCGCGCCGCCGATATGCGAGGGCTGCTGGATCATCGACCCGATCGAGATCGAGCGGTCGGCCAGGATGCGGGCGATATCGGCCAGCACGCCCGGCTGGTCGTCCACGCGCAGGCGTAGGTAGTAAGACGTGCTGACCTGTTCGATCGACAGGATCGGCGTGTCGGACATGGCGTCCGGCTGGAAGGCCAGGTGCGGCACGCGGTTACCCGGATCCGCCGTATGCAGGCGGGTCACATCGACCAGGTCGGCCACCACGGCCGAGGCAGTGGGCTCTTCGCCCGCGCCCTGGCCGTAATACAGCGTGGGGCCGACGGCGTCGCCCTTGACCAGCACGGCGTTCATCGCGCCTTCGACGTTGGCCAGCAGGCGCTCGGCCGGCACCAGCGCCGGATGCACGCGCAGCTCGATGCCGTCGGGACGGCGCTTGGTGATGCCCAGCAGCTTGATGCGGTAGCCCAGGCGTTCGGCGTGCTCGATGTCTTCGGCGGCCAGTTGCGAGATGCCTTCGATGTAGGCGCGGTCAAACTGGACCGGCACGCCGAAGGCCAGCGAGGCCAGCAGGGTCAGCTTGTGCGCGGCGTCCACGCCCTCCACGTCGAAGGTGGGGTCGGCCTCGGCGTAGCCCAGGCGCTGGGCTTCGGCCAAGACGTCGGCGAAAGGCAGGCCGCGCGAACGCATTTCGGACAGGATGAAGTTGGTGGTGCCGTTGATAATGCCGGCGACCCACTGGATGCGGTTGGCGGTCAGGCCTTCGCGGATGGCCTTGATGATGGGGATGCCGCCGGCCACCGCGGCCTCGAACGCCACCATCACGCCGCGCTCGGACGCCGCGGCGAAGATCTCGTTGCCATGCTTGGCCAGCAGGGCCTTGTTGGCCGTGACCACGTGCTTGCCGTTGGCGATGGCTTCAAGCACCAGCTCCAGTGCCAGGGTGTCGCCGCCGATCAGCTCGACGACGATGTCGATGTCGGGATCGCGCACCAGTGCGTGCACATCGGTATCGACACGCAGCGCGTCGCCGACGCGGGCGCGCGCCTTGGCCACGTCGCGCACGGCGACGCGGGTGACTTCAATGCGGCGGCCCGCGCGGCGCGCGATCTCTTCCGCATTGCGCGACAGCACGGTCCAGGTGCCGCCGCCAACCACGCCCAGACCGAGCAGGCCCACTTTCATGGGATTCATCGCGGCGCCCTCGGCGGGCGGGCGTTGAGGGGAATTCATTTCATTTCTCCAAATTGCTCACGCAAGAAACAAGTGCGGTCAACAGGCTCGGCCCCCGATCGGGATGCCGCGGATCCGGCTCCGCCGGTCCGCCAGCATGCCCCCTGGGGGGAAGCGCGCAGCGCTACGGGGGGGACCCCTACCGGGGGCCCTACTTCAGCAGACCGTCCTTGCGGAACATATCCTTGATGCCGCGCACCGCCTGGCGGGTGCGCTGCTCGTTTTCGATAAGAGCGAAGCGCACGTATTCGTCGCCATACTCGCCGAAGCCGATCCCGGGGGACACGGCCACTTTCGCATCCGACAGGACACGCTTGGCAAATTCCAAAGAGCCCATCGCCCTGTAGGGTTCGGGGATCTGCGCCCAGATGTACATGGACGCCTTGGGAATTTCCACATTCCAACCTGCTTCATGCAGACCGCGCACGAGCACGTCGCGGCGGCTTTGGTACTGCGCCACGATCTCGTTCACGCAGTCCTGCGGGCCGTCCAGGGCGGCGATGGATGCCACCTGGATCGGCGTGAACGTACCGTAGTCGTGATAGCTCTTGATGCGCGCCAGCGCGTTGACCAGCTCGCGGTTGCCGACCATGTAGCCGATGCGCCAGCCCGCCATGTTGTAGCTTTTGCTCATGGTGAAGAACTCGACCGCGACATCGCGCGCGCCGGGCACCTGCATGATCGAGGGCGCGACATAGCCGTCGAAGGTGATGTCGGCGTAGGCCAGGTCGTGCACCACCAGGATATCGTGTTCCTTGGCCAGCGCCACCACGCGTTCGAAGAACGACAGGTCGACGCACTGGGCGGTGGGGTTGCTGGGAAAGCCCAGCACCATCATCTTGGGCTTCGGGATCGACTCGCGCACGGCGCGCTCGAGTTCCTCGAAGAAATCCACGCCCGGCGTCATGCGCACGGAGCGGATGTTGGCGCCGGCGATCACGGCGCCATAAATATGGATGGGGTAGCTGGGGTTGGGCACCAGCACCGTGTCGCCGCGGTCCAGGGTGGCCAGCATCAAGTGGGCCAGGCCTTCCTTGGAGCCGATGGTGACGATGGCTTCGGAATCGGGGTCGAACTCGACCGCGTAGCGGCGCTGGTACCAGTCACAGATCGCCTTGCGCAGACGCGGAATGCCTTTGGACACCGAATAGCCATGGGTGGTCGGGCGCATGGTGGCCTCGACCATCTTGTCGACGATGTGCTTGGGGGTGGCGCCGTCCGGATTGCCCATCGACATGTCGATGATGTCCTCGCCGCGCCTACGGGCCGCCATCTTGAGCTCGCCGGTAATGTTGAAAACGTACGGGGGCAAACGCTCAATGCGAGAGAACTTCCTCATGATGGGAATCCTTAGGGGCGAAGGGGCAAAAAAACCAGGGCGCGAAGGCGCAAAGGGGAAACGGGCTCAAAAGCCGCGCCAGCAAACGATTGCAGCGCAACAAAACCCTGTAATCTAGCGCAAGGACGCCTAGGCGGCAAATGGGGCTGAAAAGGCCCTATTTCCCCAGTGGATTCAGCGCAACATACCGCCATGCTGATGCGGTATTATCGGACGCATAAAGCCGGAGTATTTATTGAAGCTGCATACCGATCCTGCGACGGCCGCTCTGAACACCGTCACCGCCTATGGTGACGGCTATATCGAGGTCAACCAGGTACGTTTTTCCTCCTCGGTCGCTTTTGGCCCCGAAGGCGAAGTTACCCATTGGCCCGTAGAGTCGCCGGCCGACATCACCTCCCCCCTCTTGCATCAGGCGGCCGGATTGTCCGAGCCCGTCCGTGACCCGTTGGCTTTCCTGGACGAACCCGAAGCCACCCCCAGCCGCCCGGCCAACGCGCCCGAAGTGCTGCTGGTGGGTACGGGCGCCCGGCAACAGTTCCTGCGTCCCGAAGTGCTGCGTCCCCTGTTGGCGGCGGGCATCGGCGTGGAAATCATGGACACCCACGCCGCCTCTCGCACCTACAACATCCTGATGGCGGAGGGCCGGCGCGTGGTCGTCGCCCTCATCCCCCCCAACGGAGAATCCCAGACATGACGCCGAGCATAGGCAAACCCGCCCCGCTGTTCACCGCTGAAAGCACCATTGGTCCGATCAGCCTGGAACAATGCCAGGGCCGCGCCGTGATCCTGTACTTCTATCCCAAGGACAACACCCCTGGCTGCACCACCGAAAGCCAGGATTTCCGCGACCTGCACGCCGACTTCCTGTCGGCCAGCGCCGTGGTGGTCGGAATCTCGCGCGATTCGTTGAAGTCGCACGAGAACTTCAAGGCCAAGTACGAGCTTCCTTTCCCTCTCATCTCCGACGCCGACGAAACCGTCTGTAACCTGTACGGCGTCATCAAGCAGAAGAACATGTACGGCAAGCAGGTGCGCGGCATCGAGCGCAGCACCTTTTTGATCGATGCCTATGGCGTGCTGGTGCAGGAGTGGCGCGGGGTGAAGGTCCCGAACCACGCCAAGGAAGTCCTGCAGGCCGCAAAAAGCATCGGTTAGCCGTGCACAGGAACACCCGTCAGGCGCTATAGCCGGCCCATACTGGAGAGTGACGCATATGCCGCTTCCGAAGTTGCCTACCCGCCCCGCAGCCATCCTGACCTTCCCCTCGGGCGAAACCGCCCGGGCGCAGGCCCGCACCCCCAAGACTGCCGCTGCGCGGTCCAATACCCAGGCCGCCCTGGCCGAGGACGACGAAGACGAGCTGCTGATGCAGCCCGAACTCGAAGGCATGGCCAGCCCGGCCCGCAAAGCGCAGATTCCGGCGCCCGCCCGCCAGGTGCCTCCCCCGCCGCCAGCCGCGCCGGCGCCGCGAGCCGAGGCCCACCCGGCCAAGACCGCCGCGGCGCCCGCCAAGCGCGGCAAGGCCCGCGCCCAGAACGCGCCGCGCAAGCTGTTCGTGCTGGACACCAACGTGCTGCTGCACGATCCCAGTTCGCTGTTCCGCTTCGAAGAGCACGACATCTTCCTGCCGATGATGACGCTCGAAGAACTGGATCACCAGAAAAAGGGCATGTCGGAAGTGGCGCGCAACGCCCGCCAGGTCAGCCGGTCGCTCGACGCCCTGGTGCAGGACACGACCCAGCTCGACGAAGGGCTGGAACTGGCCAAGCTGGGCAACAAGGACGCCACCGGGCGCCTAATGTTCCAGACCACAGCCATCCACAGCACCCTGCCGTCGGACCTGCCCATGGGCAAGGCCGACAACCAGATCCTGGGCGTGGTGCGGGCCCTGCAGGAAAAATACCCCCAGCGCGAAGTCGTCCTGGTGTCCAAGGACATCAACATGCGCCTGAAGGCGCGTGCGCTGGGTATGGCCGCGGAAGACTACTTCAACGACCACGTCCTGGAAGACTCGGACCTGATGTATTCGGGCGTGATGCAGCTGCCCGAGGACTTCTGGAACAAGCACGGCAAGGACGTCGAATCCTGGCAACAGGGCGGCACCACCTTCTACCGCATCCACGGCCCGCTGTGTTCGCAGTTCGTGGTCAACCAGTTCGTCTATTTCGAAGGCCAGATGCCCCTGTATGCCCAGGTGCGCGAGGTCAGCGGCAAGATGGCGGTGCTGGCGACGCTGCGCGACTACACCCACGGCAAGAACAACGTCTGGGGCATCACGGCGCGCAACCGCGAGCAGAACTTCGCCATGAACCTGCTGATGAACCCGGAATGCGACTTCGTGTCGCTGCTGGGTCAGGCGGGCACGGGCAAGACGCTGCTGGCGCTGGCGGCGGGCATCACGCAGGTACTGGAAACCAAGCGCTACACCGAAATCATCATGACCCGCGTCACGGTGCCCGTCGGTGAAGACATCGGCTTCCTGCCCGGCACCGAAGAAGAAAAGATGCTGCCCTGGATGGGTGCGCTGGAAGACAACCTGGATGTCCTGAACATGGGCGAAGGCGAAGGCAACGGGGACTGGGGGCGCGCCGCCACCATGGACCTGATCCGTTCGCGCATCAAGGTCAAGTCCCTGAACTTCATGCGCGGCCGGACCTTCCTGAACAAGTACCTGATCATCGACGAGGCCCAGAACCTGACGCCCAAGCAGATGAAGACGCTGGTGACCCGCGCCGGCCCCGGCACCAAGGTGATCTGCCTGGGCAACGTCGCCCAGATCGATACGCCCTACCTGACCGAAGGCAGTTCGGGCCTGACGTTCGTGGTCGACCGCTTCAAGGGCTGGCCGCATTCGGGCCACGTCACCTTGCAACGCGGCGAGCGCTCGCGCCTGGCCGACTACGCCGGTGATGTTTTGTAGCCCCCACGCTACGCCCGCTGCCATGGGCTAGCTGCCCCCAAGGGAGCTGTTTCTCCTTGGGGCGGCCGGGCGGAAACGATCTTCCGATGAGCAAAGAAAAACCCCTTGAGCAATCAAGGGGTTTTTTATGCCCGACGCGGACGATTACTTGTCCGCGGCGTTGGTAATGGCGTTGCCGGCCCGCGACATGTCTTTGCCCATGCCCGCGACGGTATTGCAACCGGCGAGCACGAAGCCGAACACGACGAAGGCGGTCAGCACGATCTTGCTGCGCATGCTGGCGCTCCTGAAGTGAGAAAACAGATCCGGGGCGTACTTTAAACGATTTGGACGCGCAGCTCGCCCAGGCCTTCGACGCCGCCGGTGATTACATCGCCCTGCACGACCGCGCCCACGCCTTCGGGGGTGCCCGTGAAGATGATGTCGCCCGGCTGCAGTTCGAACAGGGTCGACAGGTAGGCGATGCTTTCCGGCACGTTCCAGATCATCTGGGAGATGTCGCTGGCCTGCTTGCGCTGGCCGTTCACGTCGAGCCAGATCGCGCCCTTGTCCAGGGTGCCGACCACGCTGCGCGGGTGGATCGGGCCGAGCGGGGCCGACAGGTCGAAGGCCTTGCCCACTTCCCAGGGGCGGCCCTGCTTCTTCATTTCGCCTTGCAGGTCGCGGCGGGTCATGTCCAGGCCCAGGGCATAGCCCCAGACGCAATCATTGGCCTCCGCGACCGGAATGTCGCGGCCGCCCTTGCCCAGCACGACGACCAGCTCCATTTCGTAGTGCAGGTTGGAGGTCTTGGGCGGGTACGGCATCTTGCCGGTTTCGCCATCGGCCACACTCAGCACCGCGTCGGCGGGCTTGCAAAAGAAGAACGGATCTTCACGGCCGGTGAAGCCCATTTCCTTGGCGTGCTCGGCGTAGTTGCGGCCGACGCAGTAGACGCGGCGCACGGGGAACAGCGCGGCGCTGCCGGCAACGGGAACCGCGGTCTGCGGCGAGGGGGGCAATACGTAGTCCATGATCTATCAACCTATGACGAGTGGGGCAGCCCGGTGGCAAAAATCATCCGCGAGTTTATCCCTTTCCGCGGGACTGGGGCTTGTCGGCACGAAAAGGCGGCCGCGCGGGCGCCGGGCGCGGGGTTTCAGGAAATTGTAGGGATTTCGCCATCAAACACCACCAGGCGTTCAATGAAACCGGCCATGTAGGCCTTCATTTCCTGGTGGGCGGGCGATACCTGGTAGCGGTCGTGGGCCGCGGCGTCCGCAAACGTCGCCACCACGGCATGGGTCAGGCCGTCCGAACGGCTGGCCTGGTTGGGCCGGAAGGCGTAACCGGCCACGCCGTCGCATTCGGTCAGAATGCGGTCGCAATAGGACTGCACGCGGGCATGGAAGCGCGCATCGGCCGCGCCGGACAATTGCAGCATCACGATATGCAAGAACATCAGGATTCCTTTTTCGCAGGGAACATGGCCAGCCAGGCCCGAGACACCAGGCCCATGATGCCGTCGCGCAGCAGCAATACGCACAAGACGAAAATCGCGCCCTGGACGATGAGCACCCACGAGCCCAGCGGCGCCAGGTAGTTTTGCAGCGACACGAAGGTGAAGGCGCCGGCCAGCGGGCCGAACACCGTGCCGATGCCGCCCAACAGGGCCATTAGCACCACCTCGCCGTTGGCGTGCCAGTGCACGTCGGTCAGCGAGGCCACGCCGAACACCAGCACTTTCAGCCCGCCTGCCAGCCCCGCCACCGAGGCCGACAGCGTAAAGGCCAGCAGCTTGTAGCGCGACGTGGAATACCCCAGCGAGCGGGCGCGCTGCTCGTTGTCGCGCACCGATCGGATCACTTCGCCAAAAGGCGAATTCAGCACCCGCAGCACGAAGGCGTAGCCCAGCGCGAACACCGCCAGCGTGAAGTAATACATGGGCATCACGCCTTCCAGGTCGAACAGGCCGAACAGCTTGCCGCGCGGCACGCTCTGCAACCCGTCTTCGCCGCCGGTAAAGCCCGCCTGCACCGCGATGAAGTACACCAGTTGCGACAGTGCCAGCGTGATCATGGCGAAGTAGATGCCCTGGCGCCGGATGGCGATCGCGCCGAACGCCAGCCCCAGCAGGCCGCCGGTCAGCACGCCGGCCAGCAACCCCAGTTCCGGCGTGGCGCCGAGCAGCTTCATGACGATGCCGGTGGCGTAGGCCGCGGCGCCGAAGAAGGCCGCATGGCCGAACGACAGCAGTCCGACATAGCCCACCAGCAGGTTGAAGGCGGCCGCGAACAGGGCAAAGCACAGCACCTTCATCAGGAATGTCGGATAGACGAACCACGGCGCGGCCAGCGCCACCACCGCCAGGACCGCCATGCACACGCGCATGGCGCGGCGGCTCAGTTGCACCGGCTGGCGCGTGGCCTCGGCCGCCAGCACGTTCTGCACCTGCAGCGGCTTGCCGAACAGGCCCGCGGGCTTGCACAGCAGCACCAGCACCATGATGATAAAGATCGCCAGGTTGGCGGCCTCGGGGTAGAACACCTTGGTCAGGCCTTCGATGATGCCCAGCCCGAAGCCGCTGACGATGGCCCCCATGATGGAGCCCATGCCGCCGATCACCACCACCGCAAAGACCACCACCACCAAGTTGGACCCCATCATGGGGCTGACCTGGTAGATGGGGGCGGCGATCACCCCGGCCACCGAGGCCAGCGCCACGCCCAATGCATAGGTCAGCGTGATCAGCAGCGGCACGTTGATGCCGAACGACCGCACGATCGTCGGATTCTCGGTGGCGGCGCGCAGCATGGCGCCCACCCGCGTCTTTTCGATCAGCACCCAGACGGCCAGGCACAGCACCAGCGACACCACCACGGCCCAGCCGCGGTACCAGGGCAGGAACATGAAGCCCAGGTTGACCCCGCCCGAGAGCGCCTTGGGGATGGTGTAGGGCAGCCCCGACACGCCATAGGCCTGGCGCAAGCCGCCTTCGATCAGCAGGGCCAGGCCGAAGGTCAGCAGCAGACCATACAGGTGATCCATGCGGTACGTGCGTGAAATCAGCAGGCGCTCGGTCACGATGGCGAAGGCGGCCATGATGAGCGGCACCAGCACCAGCGCCGCCCAGTAGTTCACGCCCAGGTAGTTCAGCAGCATCCAGGCCAGGAACGCGCCCGCGGTGTACTGCGCGCCGTGGGCGAAGTTGATGATGTTCAACAGGCCGAAAATCACCGCCAGCCCGATCGAGAGCAAGGCGTAGAAAGAGCCGTTGATCAGGCCGAGCAGGAGCTGGCCGAATAGTGCCGTGGACGGCACGCCGAATATTTCGAACACAGGATTCTCCCCTCAGACACCCAGGCGGCGCGCGATCCGGGCGGGATCATTGCGCGCCTCTTGCGCCGACAACTGGTCGACCACGCAGCCGTGCTCCATCACGTAGTGGCGGTCGGCCACCTTGGTGGCGAAGCGGAAATTCTGCTCGACCAGCACGATGGTGAAGCCGCGCTCCTTGAGCGTGCGGATGGCCTGCCCGATCTGCTGCACGATCACCGGCGCGAGGCCTTCGGTGGGTTCGTCCAGCAGGATCAGCTGAGCGCCAGTGCGCAGGATGCGAGCGATCGCCAGCATCTGCTGCTCGCCGCCGGACAGGTTGCCGCCCCAGCTGGCGCTGCGTTCGCGCAGGTTGGGGAACAAGGCATAGATTTCGTCCAGCGACATGCCGCCGTCGGCCAGCCGTGGCGGCAGCATCAGGTTCTCGGTCACGTTCAGGCTGCGAAACACAGCCCGCTCTTCCGGGCAATACACCACGCCCAGCCGCGGGATGCGGTGCGGCGCCATGCCCACCGTTTCCTGGCCATTCAGGCGGATCGAGCCGCGGCGCTTGTCCAGGATGCCCATGATGGCGCGCAGCGTGGTGGTCTTGCCGGCGCCATTCCGGCCCAGGATGGTCACCAGTTCGCCGCGCTGCACATCGATGTCCACGCCGTGCAGCACGTGGGATTCGCCGTACCAGGCATTGAGGTCCTTGATCGACAGCATCAGCCCTCTCCCTCGTCCGAGCCCATGTAGGCGGTGATGACACGCTCGTCGCGCGAGACCGTGGCGTAGTCACCCTGCGCCAGGACCGCGCCGCGCGCCAGGACCGTGATGGTGTCGGACAGGTCCGCCACCACCGACAGGTTGTGTTCGACCATCAGGATGCTGCGGTTGGCCGACACGCGGCGGATCAGCGCCGCGATGCGGGCTACGTCCTCCTGGCCCAGGCCCGCCATGGGCTCGTCCAGCAGCATGACCTCGGGTTCCAGCGCCAGCGTCATGGCGATTTCCAGCGCCCGCTTGCGGCCATAGGGCAGCAAGGCGGCCGTGGTGTCGGCCAGGCCGTCCAGGCCTACGGCCTGCAGCAACGCCAGCCCCTGGTCGTTCAGACGGTCCACGCTGCGCCGGCTGCGCCAGAAGCGCAGGCCGTCGCCGTGCTGGCGCATCAGCGCCACCCGCATGTTCTGCAGCACGGTCAGCCCCAGGAACACCGCGGATATCTGGAACGAGCGGACGATGCCCAGCCGCGCGATCTGTTCCGGCGCCAGCGCCGTAATGTCGCGGCCGCGGTAGTGGATGACGCCCTGGTCGGGCGTCAGGAACTTGGTCAAGAGGTTGAAGCAGGTGGTCTTGCCGGCGCCGTTGGGGCCGATCAAGGCATGGATGGAACCTTCCCGCAGAGCCAGGGACACGCCGTCGACGGCATTGAAACCGCCGAACCGCTTGACCAGCCCCTGGGCGGACAGAACCGCTTGGGTGCTCATGGCGCGTCTCCTACATGCGGGCCAGCAGGCCGCCGTCGATGGCCAGCACGTGGCCATTGACGAAGGATGCGCCCGGTGAGGCCAGGTAGACCACGGCTGGCGCGACGTCTTCCGGCGTGGCCCACCGCCCGGTGGGCACGGCCGTCGCCAGGAACGACTGGAATTGGGGGTTGTCCTGCAGCCCCTGCGTGAAATCGGTGCGCACGAAGCCCGGGGCCAGTGCATTGCAGGTGATGCCGCTGGCGCCGTATTCCACGGCCAGCGCGCGGGTGAAAGCGGCAATCGCACCTTTGGCCGTGGCATAGGCCGCGATGTTGGGCATGGTGGCCTGTCCGGCCACGGACGACATCAGCACGATGCGGCCAAAACCGCGGGCGGCCATGGCGGGCAGAACGGCCCGGGCACAGTGAAACGCACCATTGACATGCACATTCTGCAAGGCCTGCCACTCGGCCGGTGTCATCTCGACCACCGGCTTGCGGTTCTGGTTCCCTGCGTTGCTGACCAGCACGTCGATCCGCACCCCATCGGCTTCCAATTGCGCCACGGCCTGAGCCACGGCGGCGCCGTCGGCGACGTCGAACACGGCGCTGCGCGCCGTGATGCCCGCCTGGGCCAACTGCTCGCAAGCGGCGTCGCAAGCGGCCTGCGACAGGTCGTTGATCACCAGTTGTGCACCCGCCCGGCCCAAGCCGGACGCGATCGCGTAGCCCAAGCCGCGCGCCGCCCCCGTCACCAGCGCGGTGCGTCCGGCCAGCCCGAAGGTCTGGCCCAGATAGTCCTGTTTCAAGCGTGTCTCCTTGTTTTATATGCACCGGATCTCTGGGTCCGGCCTGTGTCGCTTCCCGCTTTCGTAGGCTGAAAACAGGATTGACATAAATCTCAATATACGCGACTATTTTCAAACACTCAATAACAAGATTCTTTGTTTATCTTCCATAACGAGTTCAGGCTAGGAGACATCATGGCCCTTGAAACCCCCGGCTGCCCCGCAGCCAATGCGCTGCCGCCACTGGCCTCGCGCTTTCTGAAAGTCGATGAATTGCCGTGGAAACCCACGCAGGTGGAGGGCATCGATATGAAGGTGCTGATGCAGGACAAGGAAACCGGTCTGTTGACGGCCCTGTTCCGTTGGCAGCCCGGCACCGAGTTGCCGCTGCACGAGCATGTCGAGGTCGAACAGACCTATGTGCTGGAAGGCTCCATCGTCGATGCCGAAGGCGAAGTGCGGGCGGGCGACTACGTCTGGCGTCCGCGCGGCAACCAGCACGTGGCGCGCGCGCCACACGGCGCGCTGGTGCTGAGCTTCTTTCTGAAACCCAATCTGTTCATCGACGCCTTCGCCGGCCAGAAGCTGGAATAGGCGCCGCACCGGCAGCATCCGCGCGACCGCCCGGCACAGGGCGGCGCGCGACAAGACATAAGCCCCCAAGGAGACAAACCATGAAGACCCGTTTCAAGCTCTGCCTGGCCGCCTGCGCGCTGGGCGCGGTTTCGCTGTCGGCCCACGCCCAGGTGTCGGACGACGTCGTGAAGATCGGCGTGCTGGGTGACCAGTCCGGCATGATGGCCGACCTGTCCGGCAAGTTCGGCGTCGAAGCCGTGAAGATGGCCGTAGAGGATTTCGGCGGCACCGTGCTGGGCAAGCCGATCGAAGTCGTGTCGGCCGACCACCAGAACAAGGTGGACATCGGCGTGTCCATCGCGCGCCGCTGGTACGAGAACGAGAAAGTCGACCTGATCCTGGACGTGCCCAATTCCGCCATCGCCCTGGCGGTGCAGGACCTGACCCGCCAGATGAAGCGCGTGGTGATCTTCACCAGCGCCGGCTCGGCCGACCTGACCGGCAAAGCCTGCTCGCCCAACGGCATCCACTGGACCTACGACACCTACGCCTACGCCACCGGCGTAGCCAACGGCATCATGGAAGACGGGGGCAAGAGCTGGTTCTTCATCACGTCCGACTACGCCTTCGGCCATTCACTGGAACGCGACGCCATGGCCGTCGTCAAGGCCAAGGGCGGCCAGGTGGTCGGCAGCGTGCGCCACCCCATCGCCAGCGCGGACTTCTCGTCGTACCTGCTGCAGGCGCAGGCGTCCAAGGCCCAGGTGATCGGCCTGGCCAACGGCAGCGGCGACACCATCAACAGCATCAAGCAGGCGTTCGAGTTCGGCATCATGGGCAGCAAGCAGCGCGTGGCCGCCCTGTTCATGAGCATCGTCGACGTGCGCAGCGTCGGGCTGGAAAACGCGCAGGGGCTGAATCTGGTCGAACCGTTCTACTGGGATCAGGACGACAAGGCGCGCCAGTGGTCCGAGCGCTATTTCAAGCGCACCGGCCGCATGCCGTCGATGGTGCAGGCCAGCAACTACAGCGCCACGATGCACTACCTGAATGCGGTCAAGGCGGCGGGCACCGACGGGTCCGAAGCGGTGCTCAAGAAGATGCATGAAACCCCGATCAACGACTTCATGACCGACAACGGCCGCATCCGCGAAGACGGGCGCGTCATGCGCGACCTGTATCTGTTCCAGGTGAAAAAGCCGGCCGAGTCCAAGCGCGACTGGGACTACTACAAGCTGGTGCGCAAGATTCCCGCCGATCAGGCCTTCCGTCCGCTGAACCAAGGCGGCTGCCCGCTGGTGAAATCATGACAGACGGGGCTTCTCAACTGCTGGCCGGCAAGCGGGCCATCATCACGGGCGGCGCCAACCCCCGCGGCATCGGCGCCGCCATCGCCAGCCAGTTCCTGGCGCAAGGCGCCACCATCGCGGTGCTGGACTACGCCTATCCGGACGAGGCCGAAGCGGCCTTGGCCGGCGGCCGCGTCAACCTGCATTGCGACGTGTCCAGCACGGCGTCGTGCGAACAGGCCGTGGCCCGGGCGGCGCAAGCGCTGGGCGGGGTCGACGTGCTGGTGAACAACGCGGGCATCGTCGCCGCCACCCGCATCTGGGATCTGGCCGAGGACGAATTCCGCCGCATGCTCGACGTGAACCTGACCGGCACCTACAACGTCACGCGCGCCGCCCTGCCCCGGCTGCTGGAAAGCGACCGCCGTCCGGCCATCGTCAACTTGGGATCCACCGCCGCGCTGCGCGGCGGCGGATTGCTGGGGGGCTCGCACTACGCGGCCTCCAAGGGCGGCGTGATCAGTTTCACTAAAGCGCTGGCGCGCGAGCTGGGACCGCGCGGTGTGCGGGCCAACTGCGTGGCGCCGGGCATCATCGAAACGGACATGACACTCGGCAAATTCGGCGAAAATTGGGAACAAGAACTCAAACAGGGCATTCCGCTGCAACGCTTCGGCTCTCCGGCCGAGGTCGCGCAAGCCATTCTTTTCCTGGCCTCGGATCTGTCCTCCTACTCAACCGGCATCGTGGTCGACGTCAACGGCGGCTTCCACATTCACTAGGCGCGTCCGCAGCAATGAGCACTCCCGATCGCATGTTGTCCATCCTCGATCTTTTCCGCGACGACACCACCGCCGCCTTCCAGGAGGACGTCATGGCGCATCTGGAGTGCTCGCGCGCCACCGCCTATCGCTATCTCAAGTCGCTGACCGAGAGCGGCCTGCTGACCCCGACCGCGGGCGGCGCCTATGTGCTGGGATCGCGCATCATCGAACTGGACCGGCACCTGCGCCAGCACGATCCGCTGATGCGCGCGGCGCGCGAGGTCATGCGCGCCACCGGCGACGAACTGCACGCCAACCTGATGCTGTGCAGCTACTACGGCGACAAGGTCATGTGCGTGGACCGCTACTGGACCGACAACTCGATCGAATCCAGCTACGCCCGCGGCCGGCCGTTCCCGATGTTCCGCGGCGCCACCGCCAAGCCCATCCTGGCCAACCTGCCGCCCTACCAGCTGCGCAACCTGATGCTGTGGCACGCGACCGAAATCCGCGAAGCCGGGCTGGGGGAAGACTGGGATGCGTTTCGCGCCAACCTGAAACGGCTGCGCACCGCCGGCGTGTGCGTGTCGCACGGCGAGGTCGACCCCGGGTTGATGGGGATCGGCTCGGCCATCTTCAGCCCGGACCAGAAAGTGGTAGGCAGCCTGGTGTTCATCGCCGCCGAATCCCGCACCCCGCCCGACCGGCTGGCGCTGCTGCAGGCGCGCATCCAGACCGCGGCGGCGCAGGTGTCGCAGAATCTGCTGGGCCCGCAAAACAACGGCGCGGCGGCGATCGGCATCATGCCGTCGCGGCCGCGCCGCCTGAAGACGCCGGCCGGTGCAACACCGGCGCGGCGCAAAGCCTGATCAGGCCTTGTTGTAGCGTTCTGCGCTCTTGACGATTTCGTCGTGGGCGGCGTCAACGCCCTTCCAGCCCTTGACCTTGACCCACTTACCCTTTTCCAGGTCCTTGTAGTGCTCGAAGAAGTGCTGGATGCGAGCCACGTCTTCGGTCGGCAGATCTTCGTAGGACTTGATGTTGCGGTAAGGGGGGTACAGCTTTTCGATCGGCACGGCCAGGAGCTTGGCGTCGCCGCCCGACTCGTCGTCCATTTCCAGCACGCCGATGGCGCGGCAGCGCACCACGGCGCCGATCTGGATGGGGAACGGGGTCAGCACCAGCACGTCGGCGGGGTCACCGTCTTCCGACAGGGTCTGCGGAATGTAGCCGTAGTTGCACGGGTAGTGCATGGCCGTCAGCATGAAGCGGTCAACGAAAATCGCGCCGGATTCCTTATCGACCTCGTACTTCACCGGGTCGGCGTTCATGGGGATTTCGATGATGACGTTGAAGTCTTCCGGCAGCTTCTTGCCGGGGGACACGCGATCAAGACTCATGATTAAACCTTGTTAGTCTGAACTGAAAGAGGATCAAAGCGAACCGTCGTTCTTGAACGGCGGCTTGGTGGTCGGCACCGGCGCGGCAGGCGCGGCGGGCTTGGGCGTTGCCGGCGCCGCGGGCGGCGCAGGCGAGTAGCTCGGCACGGGGCTGTCGAAAGCCGCGGCCGGGATCGGGGCGCTGTCGAAATATTCGTCGATGTCGGACGTACCGCCCACCACCGGCGCATCTTCCGGCGCCAGCGCGCGGGCCTGCTGCTCTTTGCTGACCCGGGCGTCCGGATCCAGCACGTAGTCCGACGCCGAGGCCGCAACCGAAGGCGGCAGCGCGGGATAGTCGCCACCGATATCGGCATCGGCATCCGACAGGCCTACCGCGTAACCGCCTTCGGCGTCCAGGCGGTACGGGTCCGAACCGGTGTCGGCGGCCGGCAGCGCCGCATCGGCGGCGAGCACCGGCAGCGCCATGCTGGCGGCGGTGGCCAGGCGCCAGTGGCGCATGGCGTCAGCCGGACGGTCCAGGCGGTCGTACAGGCTGCCCAGCAATGCATGGGTCTGCGCGTCGCTGCGGCGCGACAGGCTGCGCAAGAGGTAGCGTTCGGCCTGGCCCCACAGCTGGCCGTTCAGGCACAGCATGCCCAGGGCGGTCAGCAGATCGGGATCGGTGGGACGTTGCTGCAGCCAGGTCTCCGCCTTGGCCAGGCGGCGCGAGACTTGCTCGGCGTCGCAGCGGGCATAGGCGGCCACCAGGGCGGGATTGAACTTCACGGCGATGGCGGCCTCGAGCACCTTGGCGGCCTCGTTGGCCTCGCCCGCCGCCTCAAAGGCAGAGGCGCCGGCCAGCGCGATTTCTGGCAGCAGCCGTTCTTCGGCCTTCAGGTCTTTCCAGATGGCGCGCCAGGCATCGCTGGCGGCGCCCGCGCGCAGGCGCGCGGCGCCCGAGGCGTCGATCAGGTGATCGCCTTCGGTGCGGGCCAGGGCGTTGCGGCGCAGCAGGCCGCGAGCCAGCGTGAAGACCTGTTCGTCGTGATGCAGCGCGGTGTGGGCGCGCAGCAGCAGGCGCATGGTGTGCAGGTGCCGGGCGCCGCCGTCGGCCAGCGGCGACAGCACCGCCAGGGCGCGCTCGGCGCGCCCTTGGTCCAGCAGCATGTCGGCCGAGACCGTGGCGGTGGCTTCGACCAGGCCCGGATCGGTGCCGGCGTGTTCCTGGGCGGTGGCCAGCAGGCGGTCGCGGCGGTCGAATTCACCCAGGCCATGCGCCGCGCGGGCAGCCGACAGGGCAGCCAGCACGCGGCGGGTCTGCACCTTGGTCTGCTCGAGCAGCTTGGTCAGGTCTTTTTCGGCGTGCGAATAGCGTCCTTCCAGCAGGCCGATCCAGCCGCGTTCGAGCAATTCGTGGTCGCGCGCCTGGGCGCGCTTGCCGCGCCAGGCCCGCACGCGATCCGGAATCGCCAGCAGCCAGGCCAGCACGCGCAGGCCCACGTACAGCACCACGAACGCCGCCACGATCAGCAGCACGGCGAGCGTCAGCGACATCGAGATGCGCCACGGCCAGACCAGCAGCAGCACGTTGCCGGAATGCGAGCGCAACACCACCGCCAACGCGACAGCGATGACGGCAAGCAGCAGAGTCCAGAACCAGGTACGCATGGCCTTAGTCCTGGTCGCTGTTCTTGAAGCCGGCGGCGCGCAGCGCGGCGATGGCGTTCAGGCTGTCCGAGACGTCAGGCATGCGTACCGCGATGTCGGTTTGCGCCAGTTCGCGCGCCAGCGTCTGGGCGGCGACGGTGTCGGGTGAACGGTTGTCGAAATACTTGGACAGCGTGGTGCCGACGTTGTCGAGCTCGCTCTTCCAGACAGCGGGCTGGCGCATCAGCATGGACAGTTGCACGGTCAGGAGGCGCTGGCGCAGCGTGGCGCGCACCTGATCGGCCTGTTCGGGCGACAGCAGCAAGGCCGCGGGCTCGTCGACGCGTTGAATGGTGATCAGGCCGCCCAGCTCGTGCGCCAGCGCGGAACCGGCGCGGCCGGGCCACGAGGCCACTTCGGCGCGCCAGCGCTGCCACCAGGGCGCATCGGCGGGCAGGTCAGCCTGCGGGTCGACCGCCGGGGCCGGGGCCACGGGACGGGTCTCGCTGGCGGCAGCGATACCAGGCGCGGCGGCGTCCGGCACCAACAGCGGCGCCTTGCTCACCAGGGCCGTCAGACGCTCGATGCGGGCCGATTGGGCCGGGATATCGACGGTGGACACGGCGCGCAGGCGGTCCAGATCACCGTTGATGGCTTGCTGCAGGCTGGAGAAGCGTGGGCGGTCGGCCCGCGCCAGGCGCGATTGCGCGGTTTCCAGCGCGACGATGGCATTGGACACGTTGCCGGCCAGGCGCAACTGCTGGCTGCCGATGGTCAGCAGGCGTTCGACGTCGTTGGCCAGCAGTTCGTCGCTGGCGCTGTCGTTGAAGTTCTGCCAGGCCTGTTGCAGGGCGTTGTACTGGCTTTGGGTTTCGCGCACGGATTCTTCGAGGTCACCCAGGCGGCCGGCCTGGGCTTGTGCCAACGCCAGGGCTTCGCGGGTGTCCTTGCGGGCTTGCGCCACGTCGGCCGTCAGCGTGTCCAGGCGCGTGGCGACCTCGCGTCCGGCGGCGACGAACTGGGTGCGCTGCTTCCACAGGGCAAAGCCCAGGCCGACGGCCAGGAGGATGACGATGATGAGGGCGGTGACCAACGGGCCACTGCCGCGCTTGGCCGGACGGGCCTTGACGGAATCGGCCGGGGCCGATGCGGGCGCGCTTGCGCCCGGGGCAGCCGCGTGAACGGCCGGATCGGTAGCGGGAGTCTTGTCTGTCATGACGCGATTGTATTCGGTGTCCGTCCGATGCAACGAATCAAGCAGCAACAAAAGCCTGGAAAATCGACTCGTCGTTGGGCAAGCAGATTTTTACCATTGCTTGCGAAGCCGCGCCATTCGCGGATTGCGGCACGCGCCGCGCCAGCGAAGGATGCGTCAGGACGAAGCGGCAGCCCGCCCACCACGAGGCCAGCCCGGCGGCCTGCAGCGCGGCGCGCGCGGCATCCGCGCCCTCGCCGCTGGTGATGAGCCAGGTGGGCCGCACGCCCTCGGCAGCCCAGCGTCTCAGGGGGGCAAGCCGGGTTTCGTCCCAGTGCGCGGGGCAGCGCTGATAGGCCGCATGACGTGTCACGGCGACGCCATGCGCCTGCAATTGGTCGGCCAGCCAGTCCCTGCCCTGCGTGCCGCGCACGAGCAGCACCCGCGGCGGCAGCCGCGGCAACCCTCGCAGTACCTCCCAGAGGGCTTCGGAATCATGGCTGACGGCGTCCTCGCCGGGATGCAGAACTGTTGTATTCGCGCCAAAACCTGGCAATGCCAGCAGGCCCGCGGCACTGGCCGGACCCACGGTCGCGGCCGCCACTCCGTCCGGCCACGGTGCCGGACCGTCGGCCTGGGCCAGCTGGTCCAGGTAGAGCCGCGCGGCATTGCCGCTGACAAACACGACCATGTCGTAGCCAGCGGGCCGGGGCAGGTCCGCGGTCGGCGTGGGCAAGGGATGGATGTCGAGCGCGGGCAGGATGCAGGGGGTCCAGCCGGCGCTGGCCAGACGGCCGGCCAGCGCCTCGTTGCGGCCGGCAGGCCGCGTCAGGACGGCCACGCGCGGCGCTTGAGCGGCGGCGGCCCTGTCCATCAGTCGGGTGCGGCGTCTTGCAGCAACTCGTCGAGAATAGCCTGCGCGCCGGCATCGAACAGCTCGGCGGCGACCGCGTCGCCAATGGCCTGCGCCTGCGCCACCGGACCGGTGCGTTCGGCGCGCAGCATGCGCGTGCCGTCCGGCGAGGCCACCAGGCCGCGCAAGGTCAGGCTGTCGCCCGAGATCTCGGCATAGGCCGCCAGGGGCACCTGACAGGAGCCGCCCAGGCGCCGCGACACGGCGCGTTCGGCCAGCGAGCACAGGGTGGCCAGCTCATCGTTCAGCGGCGCCAGCCAGGCACGCAGATCGTCGCGATCATCGCGGATCTCGATGGTCAACGCGCCCTGCCCGGCCGCCGGCAGGCAATCGGCCGGATCGAGCAGGCAACGGATGCGGTCGGTCAGGCCCAGCCGGTTCAGGCCGGCGGCGGCCAGCACGATGGCGTCGTATTCGCCGCGGTCGAGCTTGCCCAGCCGGGTGTCCAGGTTGCCGCGCAGCGGCTTGACCACCAGTTGCGGATAACGTGCGCGGATCTGGGACTCGCGGCGCAGGCTGGACGTGCCCACGACGGCACCGGCCGGCAGCTCGGCCAGCGTGGCATAGCGGCTGGAGACGAAGGCGTCGCGCGG
Organism: Achromobacter sp. UMC71; assembly: GCF_014170305.1. Classification (GTDB taxonomy): domain Bacteria; phylum Pseudomonadota; class Gammaproteobacteria; order Burkholderiales; family Burkholderiaceae_B; genus Achromobacter. The sequence continues at coordinate 261,925 of NZ_LZZT01000018.1, read as the reverse complement.
GTCCGCGCGATCGAGTACGGCGCACAGCTCGAACGGAGCCTGCAGATCGACCGGCATGTCTTTCAGACAATGCACGGCCAGATCGGCACGGCCGTCGAGCAACGCGTTTTCGAGTTCCTTGACGAAGAGCCCCTTGCCGCCCACCTTGGAAAGGGTGCGGTCGAGGATCTGGTCGCCTCGGGTCGTCAGAGTGAGGAGTTCAACCGCGCACGCTGGGTACAGCGTGCGCAGCCGATCGCGCACATGCTCGGCTTGCCACAAGGCAAGCCGGCTGGCGCGGGTCGCAATGACCAGGCGTTGTGGCAGTGACACGAGGCGTCATCAAACGAAGTTGGAGACGATGACCGTCGCGACTACCCCGAGGATGGCCAGCACGAACAGGCCCTGAAGCAGGCTCAGGCCCGACTCGGATTGCTGGGGATCGACGGATCTACGCAGACTCATGTGCTGATTCCTTGGAAGCGGTTTTGCGGCTTGCCAGCCACCGTCCAAGGACAACAACGAGCAAGGCGCCGATAATTTCTGCAGCGATTTTAACCGTAGTGGGCTGAACACCGAATTGACGTTCGACAACCACATCGGTAATAAGCATGCCGCCCGCGATCCAGCCCAGCAGCGCCGCGCCAAACGTAACAACCAGCGGATACTTGTCGATCAGCTTCAGAACCAGCGTGCTGCCCCAGATGATGATGGGCACGCTGACGACCAGGCCGAAGATCACCAGGCCGATCTGATGGTCGGCGTGGGCGTTCTGGGCGGCGCCGGCAATGGCGATGACGTTGTCCAGGCTCATCACGAAGTCAGCGATGATGATGGTCTTGATGGCGGACACGATGGATGTCCCGCCCTTGACGTTGCCATGCGCATCGTCTTCGGGAACCAGCAGCTTGACGCCGATCCACACCAGCAGCAGGCCGCCCACGACCTTCAGGAACGGAATCGACAGCAAGGTCAGTGCGAAGGCGATCAGCACGACGCGCAGGATGATGGCGCCCGCGGTGCCCCACAGGATGCCCTGCATGCGTTGCTTGGGCTCCAGGTTGCGGCAGGCCAGCGCGATCACCACCGCGTTGTCGCCGCCAAGCAGGATGTCGATAAGAATGATCTGGAATACCGCTGCCCAACTCAGCGTCTGGAAAAACTCAAGCAATTTGAACCCCCGAAGGCATTTATCAATAGAAAAGCCGGCCCCGTGCCGGCCGACCCGCCGCGCTGTGCGCGGCGGGCCAATTCAAAACAACTTATTATTGTAGTTCAGCTTTCAGTCAGCTTTCTGGCGAATCAGCAAAACTTTACCGATCGCCAGGACCAGCAACGCCCCCAGTACCCCGGTCAGGAGCCCGAAGCTGTGCTGGGTCATGCCCAATGCCGCGTCGATGCGCGCCACCGGCTCCTGCAGGGCCGGATCCCCCACCAGCAGTTCGCCGGCAATGAAGCCCAACAACGCCGCCCCGACCCAGACGATGAGCGGGAAGCGCTCGATGACCTTGAGCAGCAGCGTGCTGCCGAAAATCACCAACGGAATACTGATCGCCAGGCCCAAGACCAGCAAGGTCGTGTCGCCCATCGCGGCGGCCGCGACGGCCACGACGTTGTCCAGGCTCATGACCAAGTCGGCAATCATGATAGTGCGGATTGCGGTCAGCAGGTTGCCGTGTGTCTTGCCGTCGCCGTCGTCCTCGCCTTCCGGCAACAACAGCGTGACGCCGATGTAGACCAGCAGCAGCGCGCCGATGAGCTTGAGCCACGGCAGCATCAGCAGCTTGGCGGCAACCAGCGTCAGCACGATACGCATGATGATCGCGGCGGCCGAGCCGATCACGATCGCTTTCTTTTGCTGCGCCGGCGGCAGCGAGCGCGCTGCCAGCGCAATGACCACGGCGTTATCGCCCGACAGCAGAATGTTGACCCAAATGATCTGGAGCAACGCTAACCAGAATGCCGCTGAACTGAGTTCCATACCTCTCTTTCCTAGGACGTGATCCCCCTAGGACAAACCAAATGAATGGGTGAAAAAGACAAAAAAACGTACTGACCGTCTTGGTGCGAGCCCGACGGCATTCTTGCTGGGTACGTGCGGAATTTCTTTCATTATAGTTTCGTTCAGCTTTCCGTATGTTTCACCGGCCGCATCATGGACACGGGATTTCCCTAGGGAAAAACGAAAAGCGAACAAAAAAAGGCCCGCCGAAGCGGGCCTTTTGTCTTGCAACCGGATTTACAGCACCGACTTGAGCAGCTTGCCCATTTCGGAGGGGTTGCGGGTCGTGCGGATGCCGCAAGCTTCCATGACTTCCAGCTTGGCGTCGGCCGTGTCGGCACCGCCGGAGATCAGCGCGCCGGCGTGGCCCATGCGCTTTCCAGGAGGAGCGGTGACACCAGCGATGAAGCCGACGACCGGCTTCTTCATGTTGTCCTTGGCCCACTCGGCGGCGTTGACTTCGTCCGGACCGCCGATTTCGCCGATCATGATGACGGCGTCGGTGTCGGGATCGTCATTGAACATGCGCAGGACGTCGACGTGCTTCAGGCCGTTGATGGGGTCGCCACCGATGCCGACGGCGCTGGATTGACCCAGGCCCAGCTCGGTGACTTGCGCCACGGCTTCGTACGTCAGGGTGCCCGAACGGCTGACGATGCCGATGCGGCCCTTGCGGTGGATGTGACCGGGCATGATGCCGATCTTGATTTCGTCCGGGGTGATCAGGCCGGGGCAGTTCGGGCCCAGCAGCAGGGTCTTGCTGCCCTTGGCCTTCATGCGGTTCTTGACTTCCAGCATGTCACGGACCGGGATGCCTTCGGTGATGCAGATCACCAGATCCAGTTCGGCCTCGACGGCTTCCCAGATGGCGGCGGCGGCGCCGGCCGGCGGCACGTAGATGACGGACACGGTCGCGCCGGTGTCGGCCTTGGCTTCCTTCACCGAAGCGAAGATCGGCACGCCTTCGAAGTCTTCACCCGCCTTCTTGGGGTTCACGCCGGCCACGAAGGCGGCTTTGCCATTGGCATACTCACGGCACATACGGGTGTGGAACTGGCCCGTCTTACCCGTGATGCCCTGGGTGATGACTTTGGTGTCCTTGTTGATCAGAATCGACATTTGTGAATCCTTGGATTTTCTTTGTACTGCCGGGCCGCCCCAAGGTGCAAAGCGCCCCCTTGGGGGGCAGCAAGCCTGAGGGCGCGGCGTGGGGGCATATTTACTTGACGGCGGCTACGACGCGGGTGGCGGCTTCGGCCATCGTGTCGGCGCTGATGATCGGCAGCCCGGAGTCGGCCAGCATCTTCTTGCCGAGTTCTTCGTTGGTGCCCTTCATGCGGACGACCAGCGGCACGTTCAGGTTGACGGCCTTGCAAGCAGCGATCACGCCTTCGGCGATGACGTCGCAGCGCATGATGCCGCCGAAGATGTTGACCAGGATGGCCTTCACGCTCTTGTTCTTGAGCATGATCTTGAAGGCTTCCGTGACCTTCTCGGCCGTGGCGCCGCCGCCGACGTCCAGGAAGTTGGCCGGCTCGCCGCCGAACAGCTTGATGGTGTCCATGGTGGCCATGGCCAGACCGGCGCCGTTCACCAGGCAGCCGATGTTGCCGTCGAGCTGGATGTAGGCCAGATCGAACTTGCTGGCTTCGATTTCAGCGGGATCTTCTTCGTCCAGGTCGCGGTAGGCGACGATTTCCGGGTGACGGAACAGGGCGTTGGGGTCGAAGTTGAACTTGGCGTCCAGGGCGATGATGTTGCCCTTGCTGTCGCGGTTCAGCGGGTTGATTTCAACCAGCGAAGCGTCGGTGTCCATGTAGCAGGTGTACAGCTTCTGGAACACGTCCACGGCTTGCGCGGTGGAGTCGGCGGGCAGGCCGATCGCATTGGCGATCTTGGTGGCTTGCTCGGCGGACAGGCCGGTCAGCGGGTCGATGTATTCGGTGATGATCTTTTCGGGGGTGGAGTGAGCCACTTCCTCGATGTCCATGCCGCCTTCGCTGGAGGCGATGAAGGCAACCTTCTGCGTGGCGCGGTCAGTGACCAGCGACACGTAGTATTCCTTCTGGATGTCGGCGCCGTCTTCGATGTACAGGCGGCGAACCTTCTGGCCTTCCGGGCCGGTCTGGTGCGTGATCAGCTGCATGCCCAGGATTTCCGAGGCGAGCTTGCGCACGTCATCGAGCGAGCGCGCCAGCTTGACGCCGCCGCCCTTGCCGCGGCCGCCCGCGTGGATTTGTGCCTTGACGACCCAAACCGGTCCACCCAGCTTTTCAGCGGCAGCCACGGCCTCGTCGACGGAAAGAGCGGGGATCCCGCGCGGCACGGGGACGCCAAATTGCTTCAGCAGTTCCTTGCCTTGATACTCGTGGATTTTCATGTGTTACCTGTCAGGACGTATGAGAAAGAGAAGGTGAATCGGAGGTCGAATCGGCCGATGCCTCAGCGCTGCCCCCGGTGTACCACTTGGGATAGTGCTCAGCCACCACCGGGCCGCCGGTGCTCAGGGCATGGCAGCCGTCCAGTTGGAATGGACGCCGGTTCGGGTTGCTTTCCTGCCGCCGGCGGTTAGCCATGGTCTGGACCGCCGCGGTGGGAAGCACCTGCGACAGCTCGGTCATGTGCGTACAGCCTTCGACATGGCCGAACCGCTCCTTGACCTGGCGGCGGAACCCCTTGAGCAGGTTCATGCCGATCAGATCGTTGTATGCGGGTTCGATGGCCATGCAATGCTCGCCATAGGGAGCGGCATCATAGACGGCCTGCGCGGCGACGATGGTGAAATCGCCGTCGATGGTGATGCGCAGGTGCATATGGTGGATGGGTTGCCCCGCCTTGAACATCTCGCCGTCGCGCTTGGGAAAATCGTACGCCTTGACGTCGATGAGTTCGGCTTCCAGGTCCCAGTTGCCGTCATCGCGCGCATACGACTGCACGCGTATGGAACGCGTGTGCAGCGGCTGGCGAGGACAATCCGGCGGTGGCAAGGGCATGCTTGGGGCCTGCGGGGCGAAAAGGGCCGGGCAATGAATGGTGCGCGGCAACAAAACCTTCAAAGTATAGCGCAGCCCGCCCTGCCCCAACCGTCTTCAAACCCGTCGGATGGGCCTGGCGCGGGCCAGGCCCGCGCCAGTTGCGTCAGCGCCGTGTCCACGGGGTGGCCGGACTGCCGATCCATGCCTGCCCCGCCGGGATGCTTTCGCCCTTGAGCACCAGGGTCAGCGGCCCCAGGCGCGCGCCGTCTTCGACGCGGGTGTCGTACAGGATGGTGCTGCGCGGGCCGACATTGACCCCGTTGCCGATCCGGACCTGGCCAATCTTCATGACCCGGTCCTCGAACAGGTGAGTCTGCGGTCCCGACCAGGCGTGCAGCACCGCATCGTCCCCAATTAGCACGCAGTCGTACTCGGTCACGTCGGTGGTGTCCATGAACACCCGCTTGCCGATCTTGGCGCCCATGCAGCGCAACGCCAGCGGCAACCAGGGCGTGGCCCGCAAGAAATTGAAGAAATTGGGGACGGCGATGGATTCGTACAGGCTGGTCACGGCCTCGCTTTTCCAGACGAACGGCGTCCACATCGGCTCGGCGCGCGGTTTGTAGCGGCCGATCAGCACCCATTTCAGCAGCACCAGGAACAGGAAGGTGCCCACGCCGTACAGCACGCCAGCCAGCATCAGCTCGTCGAAGGCCGCCAGGAAGCCGTCGCGCACGGCAATGGGGATGACCTTCATGACCGTCAGGTAGCCCACGGCGATCACCACCGCCAGCGGCAGGATCATGCGCATGCCCTCCACCGCGCCGCGCGCCACCTTGCGGCCCAGGCTGGGGCGGAAGGTCAGGTGCTCGGGGAAGCCGGCGGTCTGCTCGCGCGCCGGCAGGGCCAGCGGCGGGTTGCCCAGCCAGGTCTGGCCGCTGGCCATGCGGGCGTTGGCGGGAGCGCGGCTCTGCACGCCGATCAGCACGTCATCCGGCAGCACCGAGCCATCAGGCACGTAGGCGCCATTGCCGACAAAGCTGCGGTTGCCGATGACGGTGGGCCGCATGGTCATCCAGCCACGGTCGATTTCCTCGTCGCCGAGCATCACGCCGTCGGCGATGAAGCTGTCGCGGCCCAGGGTCAGCATGTCGGGCACGATACCCATCGCGGTCGAGATCTCGGTGCCGCGGCCGACCTTGGCGCCGAGCAGGCGATACCAGGTGCCCGCATAGATGGACGCATACAGGCCGTGCAGCACGCTCAGGCTGGATTCCTGGATCTGGTTGGTCAGCCAGCGCCGCAGATAGATCTGGCCGTAGACCGGCCAGCGGCCGCCGCTCAGGCGCGGCAGCAGCGCCCAGCGCAGCATGGCCGACACCAGCACGGTCAGGAACAGCAGCAAGGCGCTGGCGGGCAGCGCCAGCAACAGATAGGCCAGGAACGCGTTGGGCCACCAGACGCGCGAGCCCATCAGGTCCAGCCAGCGCGCGTCGATCCAGTCGATCAGCACGAAGCTGGGAAACACCGGCATGAAGAACAGCGCCGCGATCAGCGTGCCGCCGGCCGCGTAGGCCAGCATGTCCAGGCGCGCCCAGCGGCCCTCGCGGACCGGCCGCGGCGGCAGTTCGGGGGCGCGCGCCTGCGGATCGTGCCGGGCCGGCGAGCCGGTCCAGATCTGGCCGGCGGGAATGCGCGCGCCGGCCGCCAGGGACGACAGCCCTTCCAGGCGGGCGTCCGCTTCCATCGACACATTGCCCTGCACCACCGCGTACGAGCCGATATAGGCGTTGTCGGCCAGGGTGATGGGCGCCACTTCCCAGTGCGCGCCGCGCACCTCGAAGTTCTCCAGGTTCACGGCCGCCCCGATACTGACGCCGTCGCCGACCGTCAGCAGGTCTGGCGCCCGCACGGAAATGCGGCTGATGGCGGTATCGCGGCCGATGCGCGCGCCCAGCGCCCGCAGGTACCAGGCCTGCAGCGGCGACCCGGCCAAGAGGTGCGCGGGCGGAATGTCGAGGATGCGATCGACCAGCCACCAGCGGTAGAAGGTCCAGCCGTACAACGCATAACGGCCCGCCTTGAGACGGCCGAGGATGCCCCACTTGCACACCACCGCCACGCCAAAGCTGAGCAGGTTGCAAGCCAGGTAGCTGGCGATCGACAGCGCCACCGCGCGCCAGACCGAGTCGCCCTCGTCGCCGGTGAAGTAGTGGTAAGTGAAGAAAGGCGTCAGCCAGATCAGCATGCGCACGCCGATCAGCAGCGGCAACACCGCCAATTGCGCCAGGCCGCAAGCCCAGCGGCGCCACTCCGGCGCGCGTTCCTGCGCGGCCTCGGCGCCGGCGGGCGCCGCCGCCTGGACCGCGGCATCGGACTCGACGGCCAGCGCATCCAGCCGCGCCGCCAGCGCGGCCAGCATGGAATGCTGGTACAGCTCGTGCATGGTCAGCGCGGAAAACTGCGGGTGCTTGCGCAGCGACGACACCAGCCGCGCGGCCAGCAGCGAATGGCCGCCCAGATCGCGGAAGAAGTCGCTGGCCAGGCGCAGGGGCTGGCCCGGAAACAGCGGCCGCAACGCCTCGAACAGCGCGTGCTCGCCGGCCGAGACCGGCGTGTCGTCCTCGCCGCTGGGCTCGGAAGCGGTGGCCAGTTCGCGCGCCTTGAGCGCCTTGCGGTCGATCTTGCCCGAGGTCAGCCGCGGCACTTCCGCGACCAGCTCGAATCGGGCGGGAATCATGTAGGCGGGCAGCTCGGCGGCCAGCGCCGCGCGCAGCGCATGCGGATCCAGCCGGGCATCGCCCTCGGGCGTCAGGAACGCCACCAACTGGTCGATGCCGGCCAGGTCGCGCAGCACCACGGCCGCCGCGCCCACGCCGGCCTGGCGATACAGCGCCGCCTCGATCTCGCCGAGTTCGACGCGAAAGCCGCGTACCTTGACCTGGTCGTCGCTGCGCCCCAGGCACAGGATCTGGCCGGTCTCGTCGATGCGCGCCAGGTCGCCGCTGCGGTACATGCGGGTGTCGTGTTCGCCGGTGGGACGCGGATTGGCCAGGAATTTCTCGGCCGTCAGCTCCGGGCGTCCCAGATAGCCGCCAGCCACGCCAGGGCCGGTGATACAGAGCTCGCCGGTCTGCCCCTGCGGCAGCACCGCGCCGTCTTCGCCGCGGATCAGCATGCCGTAGTTGGGCAGCGGCGTGCCGATGGTGACCGGCTTGCCGGGCAGCAGCTCGGCCAGGCTGGCCGACACGGTGGTCTCGGTGGGTCCGTAGGTATTGAACAGGCGGCGGCCGGGCGTGGCCCAGCGCTGCACCAGGAACTCGGGGCACACCTCGCCGCCCAGGTTGACGATGCGCAGGCCCGGCACGTCGCGGCCGAACAGCGCCAGCAAGGTCGGCACCGCATGCAGCACCGTGACGCCTTCGCGCACCAGCGCCTCGGGCAGCCCTTCGGGGTCGGTGGTCAGCATCTTGGGGGCCACCCACAGCGTGGCGCCGACCAGGTAGCTGATCCAGATTTCCTCGAACGACATGTCGAAGGCGACCGAAAAGCCCTGATAGACCTTGTCGCCCAGGCGCACGCCCAGCACTTCGTTTTCGCTGCGCAGGAAATGGCAGATGCTGGCCTGGCTGATGGGCACGCCCTTGGGCTTGCCGGTGGAGCCGGAGGTGTAGATGACGTAGGCAGGATGCTCGGGCAGCAGACCTTCGCGCCGGCGCAGCGGGCCATCGACGGCCTGCGACAACTGCCAGGTGGTCCAGGTGAACATGCCGTCCAGGCGCACGTCGCCGCCGGCGACCAGGCCATGGGCGCCTGCATCCTGCAGGCAGACCAGCATGCGGTCTGGAGGCGTATCGGACTCGAACGGCAGCCAGGCGGCGCCGGCCTTGGCGATAGCCGCCTGCATCACCAGCAAGTCGTCGCCGCGCGGCAGGCACAGGCCGACGATGTCGCCGGGGCGCACGCCCATCTCGATCAGGTGGTGCGCGGCCAGATCGGCGCGGCGCCCCAGGGTCTCGTAAGTCAGGGATTGATCCAGCCACTGAATGGCGATAGCGGCGGGATGCCGCAGGATCGTGGCTTCCAGAATATCGGGCAGCGTTTCCGCGACAAGCAGATCCGGCCGATAAGGGCCTTGGAGAATCATAGGTACGGCGACAATCCGGTGAAAAGGATTTTTGCTTATTGACCCATAAGGCGCGGTTTCGTTCAAGCGCCGGATAAAAAAAAGCCCCTGGCTTGTGCACGGGGTGCACAAAACAGGGGCTCCGGGCAGACGGGCCCGGCGCCAAGGCGCGGGTCCGGCGGACCGATCAGGGGACGGCCCGAGGGACCTCGGCGACGATTCAGGCGGCGTTGCGCAGCGCGCGGGCGGCTTGCACCATGCCGATCAGGGCAGCTTCGGTTTCAGGCCAGGCGCGCGTCTTCAGGCCGCAGTCCGGGTTGACCCACAGGCGTTCCTTGGGCAGGCGGGCGGCGGCTTTTTCCATCAGGCCGACCATCCAGTCCACTTCGGGCACGTTGGGCGAATGGATGTCGTAGACGCCCGGGCCGATGTCATTCGGATAGCGGAAGTCCTCGAACGCCTTGAGCAGTTCCATGTTGGAACGCGACGTTTCGATCGTGATCACATCGGCGTCCATGGCCGCGATGGATTCGATGATGTCGTTGAATTCCGAATAGCACATATGGGTGTGGATCTGCGTCTCGTCGCGCACGCCGGCGGTCGACAGGCGGAAGCAATCCACCGCCCAGTCCAGGTACGCCTGCCAATCGGCGCGGCGCAGCGGCAGGCCTTCGCGAATGGCCGGCTCGTCGATCTGGATGACGCTGATGCCGGCGGCTTCCAGGTCCACCACCTCGTCGCGCAGGGCCAGCGCCAGTTGGCGGCAGGTCTGTTCACGCGGCTGGTCGTCACGCACGAACGACCACTGCAGGATGGTGACCGGGCCGGTCAGCATACCCTTGACCGGCTTGTCGGTCAGCGATTGCGCATACGAAGACCAACCCACCGTCATCGGCGCGGGACGGGCCACGTCGCCGAAAATGATCGGCGGCTTGACGCAGCGCGAGCCATAGCTTTGCACCCAGCCGTTCTTGGTGAAGGCAAAGCCGGCCAGCAGCTCGCCGAAGTATTCCACCATGTCGTTGCGCTCGGGTTCGCCGTGCACCAGCACGTCCAGGCCGACCTTCTCCTGGAAGCGGATCACTTCCTCGATTTCCTTGCGGATGGCCGTCTCGTAGGCCGAGTCCGTCAGGGCGCCCGATTTCCAGTCGCGGCGCAGCGCGCGGATTTCGGCGGTCTGCGGGAACGAGCCAATGGTCGTGGTCGGATAGGCGGGCAGGCCCAGTTCTTCTTGCTGACGGGCGATGCGGCCGGCGAACGGCGCGCGGTCGCGCGACACACTGGCCGAAGCGGCCATGCGCTGGGCCACGGCCGGGTTGTGGATGCGCGTCGACGAACGGCGGGCCGCCAGGGCGGCGCGTTGCTTGGCCAGGCCTGCCTGCACGGACGGCTCGGTGGCGTTGTCCAGCGCACGGCCCAGCAGGCTCAGTTCTTCGAGCTTTTGCGCGGCGAACGACAGCCAGCTCTTGAGCTCGGCGTCCAGTTCGGTTTCATTGGCCAGGTCGACCGGCACGTGCAGCAGCGAGCACGACGGGGCCAGCCACAGGCGATCGCCCAGTTGTTGCTTGACCGGTGCGAGCGTGGCGATGGCGGCGTCCAGGTCGGTGCGCCAGATGTTGCGGCCGTTGATCACGCCGGCGGACAGCACCTTGTCAGCGCCCAGGCCCGCGACCACCTCCGTCAGTTGTTCCGGCGCGCGGACCAGGTCCACATGCAGGCCGGCAACCGGCAGGCCCAGTGCCGTTTCGAGGTTGTCCTTCAGGCCATCGAAGTACGTGGCGATAAGCAGCTTGACCGGGCTGCCCGACAGCGTGGCATACACCTGCTTGAAGGCGTCGCGCCAGCCTTGCGGCAGGTCCAGCGCCAGGATGGGTTCGTCGATCTGGACCCATTCCACGCCCAGCTTGGCAAAGCGCGCCAGCACTTCCTCGTACACGGGCAGCAGGTTGGCCAGCAGTTGCAGCTTGGCCGGATCGGCGGCGCCGGCGGCAAAGGCATCGCCCTTGCCCTGGAACAGCCAGGTCAACGGCCCCGGGATCACCGGTTTGACGGCGTGACCCAGCGCCTGGGCTTCCCGGATCTGGTCGAACAGCGATTCGCGGGCGACGCGGAATGTCTGGCCCGGAACCAGCTCCGGCACGATGTAGTGATAGTTGGTGTCGAACCACTTGGTCATTTCGCAGGCGGCGGCAGGCTTGCCCGACGGTGCGCGGCCACGCCCCATGCGGAACAATGTGTCCAGCGACACCGGCTCATTGTCCTTCTGGCCGAATCGCGCGGGCACGGCGCCCAGCAGCGTGGTCCATTCCAGGATCTGGTCGTACCAGGCGAAATCGCCCACGGGCACGAACTTCACGCCGCTGGCGGCTTGCAGCTTCCAGTGCTGGGCACGCAGGTCGCGGCCGGTCTGTTCCAGCGCTTCGCCGGTCTGCTTGCCGGCCCAGTAGGCTTCGACGGCGCGCTTCAGCTCGCGCTGGGCGCCAATGCGGGGGAACCCCAAATTATGAATGGTAGTCATGGCAAACCCCTGTTCGACAAATTTTGTTCAAGTGAAGGCTATTCTGCCGCCAAATCAAAATGAATCAAAATCAATGTCTACATTCATAAGATGAGGAAATCTCATAGAATATAAGCTCATTCCCGCCCCCTGGGGCGGGGAGCCCAGGCCGCCCGCCGAGGCGGCCCGCCACGCCCTCGATCACGCTTTCGCCATGCTGGAAATCCGTCACCTCGAAACGCTGACCGCCATCCGTGAAGGCGGCAGCCTGCAGGAAGCCGCCGAGCGCCTGCACCTGACCCAGTCCGCCCTGTCGCACCAATTGCGCGACCTGGAGACCCGCCTGGGCACGCCGCTTCTGAATCGGCGCACCCGGCCGGCGCGCCTGACCACGGCGGGCTTGCGCGTGCTGGCACTGGCCGACGAGGTGCTGCCCCGCATGCGCGCCACCGAACGGGAATTGCAGCGGTTGGCCGCCGGCCGCACCGGACGCCTGCACCTGGCCATCGATTGCCACTCGTGCTTCCAATGGCTGATGCCGGCGCTGGATGCGTTCCGTGCGCAATGGCCGGACGTGGCGCTGGACCTGACGGCGGCATTTTCGTTTGCTCCCCTGCCCGCGCTGGTGCGCGGCGACCTGGACCTGGTCATCACGTCCGATCCCCAGCCCCTCGAAGCCGTGGAATACCTGCCGTTGTTCAAGTACGAACTGGTGCTGGCCGTGTCCGAATCCAACCCGCTGGCCGGCAGCAAGTTCGTCATGCCCGACCAGTTGGCCGACCAGACCCTCATCACCTACCCGGTGGACAAGCAGCGCCTGGACATTTTCACGGCTTTCCTGGACCCCGCCGACGTCGAGCCGGCGGCCGTGCGCAAGGCGGAACTGACGCCGATCATCGCGCAACTGGTGGCCAGCAACCGCGGCGTAGCCGCGCTGCCCAACTGGGCGTTGACCGAATACATGAACCAGGGGTGGCTGCGCCAGTGCCGCCTGGGCCCGCAAGGCGTGTGGCGCACGCTGTACGCCACGGTGCGCAGCGAAGACACCGACGCGTCCTACATCGACGAATTCCTGACCTTGACCCGCGACGTCTGCTTCAAGACGCTCAGCGGCATCAAGTCGGCCAAGTAGGCCACCAAGAAGCCGGACTCACCGAGCTTGCCGTCGCCCGGCGGTCATGGATACGGCCGGGACAGCAGGAACTGCCGCGCCGGGTGCGCGGCAAGGCGCGGCGGCTACTCGTCGCCGCTGTCGCCATCGCCCAGGATGCGGCGGATGACGTCATGCGCAAATCCCCGGCTGGCCAGGAAGCGCGCTTGCTTGGCGTAGGCGGCGCGGTCCGCGGGCTTGGCATCGAAACGCTTTTTCCAGACTTCCAGCGCACGGTCGTATTCGGTGGCGCGCAATTGCTCGCGCAGCTCGGCCACCTGGATGTCGTCCACGCCATGCTGGCGCAGTTCCTGCACGATGCGGGCCGCCCCCTGGCGCGAGGCGCGGCGATGCACCAGGCTCTGCGCGAAGCGTTCGGTGGACAGCCAGCCTTCTTTTTCCAGCGCGTCCAGCACGGCATCGACCTCGGCCGGATCTTCGGCATGCGGGGCGAGCTTGCGCGCCAGTTCTTCGCGGGCGTGCTCGCGCCGGGACAGGTAGCCCACCGCGCGCATTTTCAACGACGGCCCCTTGGGCGGGGTCTTGGCCTTGCCGGCCGCATCCGGCGCACCGTCGGCCAGGCTGTCGCTTCGGCCGCCCTTTTTTGCACGGCCGCCGGCCGCGCGTTGTTCGGAACTGCGCTGCCATTGCGGCGGCGTTGCGTCGGCGGCATCGCCCCCCGGCATGGCACTCTCGGCATGCCGCAAGCTGTTTTCCGCGGACGTCCGCCGTGCATCCGAGGTGCGTCGCAGCCCCTCGGGCTTGGCCACGGTTTCGAATTCGTCGTCCAGCTTGGCGCGTAGGCGGTCAGCGGACGCGGCGGAGGGTTTCCAGCTCATGCGCTTCCTGCTTGCTAAGTGCCAGCGGCAGGTCTCTCATGCAGGCTCCACCTCGCGGAGCCTGCATGAGAGACCTGCCGCTGGCAACCGGGCTGGCGAGCCCGAAGGCGATGCCGGGCCCCGGCATCGGGGCCTGGCCACGGATGCCGGGTGAATTACTCGGCGTCGTCTTCCGCGGTCGGGACGAATTCAGCGGCACGGCTGACGATGCCCTGGTTTTCACGGACGCGGTTCTCGATTTCGATCGCGATTTCCTTGTGCTCTTTCAGGTATTCGCGGACGTTGTCCTTGCCCTGGCCGATGCGGTTGCCGTTGTAGCTGTACCACGCGCCGGACTTGTCCACCACGTTGGCGGCCACGCCCAGGTCGATGATTTCGCCTTCGCGCGAGATGCCGGCACCGTACATGATGTCGAATTCGGCTTGCTTGAACGGCGGCGCCACCTTGTTCTTGACGACCTTGACGCGGGTTTCGTTGCCCACGACTTCGTCGCCCTTCTTGATGGAGCCGATACGGCGGATGTCCAGGCGCACCGAGGCGTAGAACTTGAGCGCGTTGCCGCCGGTGGTGGTTTCGGGGTTGCCGAACATGACGCCGATCTTCATGCGGATCTGGTTGATGAAGATGACCATGCAATTGGTGCGCTTGATGGTGGCGGTCAGCTTGCGCAGCGCCTGGCTCATCAGGCGGGCCTGCAGGCCCGGCAGCGAATCCCCCATTTCGCCTTCGATTTCGGCCTTGGGCACCAGGGCCGCGACCGAGTCGATGACGATCAGGTCGACTGAACCCGAGCGCACCAGGGCGTCGGTGATTTCCAGCGCCTGCTCGCCCGTGTCCGGCTGCGAGATCAGCAGGTCGGTCAGGTTGACGCCCAGCTTGTTGGCGTACTGCACGTCCAGCGCGTGTTCCGCGTCGACGAAGGCGCAGGTGCCGCCGATTTTCTGCATTTCGGCAATGACCTGCAGGGTCAGCGTGGTCTTGCCCGAGGATTCCGGACCGTAGATTTCAACCACGCGGCCTCGCGGCAGGCCGCCGACGCCCAGCGCGATGTCCAGCCCCAACGACCCCGTGGACACCACCTGGATGTCATGCGAGACCTCGTTGTCGCCGTAGCGCATGATCGAGCCCTTGCCGAACTGCTTTTCGATCTGCGAAAGCGCGGCGGCAAGCGCCTTGGCTTTTTCCGAAGCGGCGGCCTTGGTGGTTTTGTCGTCCATGTAGAGTCCTATCTGTAACGTATCGGGGCGCGGTACGGGGGTTGTCGAGATGTTTTGGATAGCGCAGATTATGGCATCGGATTGTACTGTACAAAAAACCAGTGTGCCAGAGTTTTCCACGTATTCCCGGAGTGGGCAAGACCTCTTGCATATGACAGAATCGCGGAAGACCCCGGCGCTATGTCCCCATTCCCCCGCCGGGCCGCCCGCCCCCGGCCACAAGCTCCCGGCGGCAAGCGCGCCCGGTGCGCGTTGCCGGATTCCCTTATTTATCAGCAGCCCATGCGTATCCTGATCGCCGAAGACGACAGCATCCTGGCCGATGGCCTGTCACGCTCGCTGCGCCACAACGGCTATGCGGTGGATGCCGTGCGCGACGGGCTGGCCGCCGATTCCGCGCTGGCCGCCCAAGCCTTCGACCTGCTCATCCTGGACCTCGGCCTGCCGCAACTGGCGGGACTGGAGGTGCTGCGCCGGCTGCGGGCCCGCAATTCGGCCCTGCCCGTCCTGATCCTGACCGCCGCCGACAGCATCGAGCAACGCGTCAAGGGGCTGGACCTGGGCGCCGACGACTACATGGCCAAGCCCTTCGCGCTGTCCGAGCTCGAAGCCCGCGTGCGGGCCCTGACCCGCCGCGGCGCGGGCGGCGGCGCCACGCTGCTCAAGCACGGCCGGCTGATGTTCGACCAGACCGGGCGCGTGGCCATGGTCGACGACCAGACGCTGGACCTGTCCGCGCGCGAAGTCAGCCTGCTGGAAATCCTGCTGACCCGCAGCGGCCGCATGGTCAGCAAGACCCAGTTGGTCGACCACCTGTGCGAATGGGGCGAGGAAGTCAGCACCAACGCCATCGAAGTCTACGTGCACCGCCTACGCAAGAAGCTGGAACCCAGCGGCGTCAAGATCGTGACCGTGCGCGGGCTGGGCTATTGCCTTGAACGGGACCAAGGTGCGGCGTACCTCGCAAGCTGAGCCTGCCGGTCCGGAGGCACTGAACCAGGAAGCGCTGGATGTCATGCGGGCCGGGGCCCGCGGACCGAGCTTCGCGCCGCCGCAGCGCTCGCTGCTGGGCGAGATCCTGGACTGGATGCTGGCGCCGCTGTTTCTGCTGTGGCCCATGAGCGTCGCCATCACCTATGTGGTGGCGCAGAACATCGCCAACGTCCCCTACGACCGCGCGCTGGCCAACAACCTGCACGTGCTGACCCGCCAGGTGCACGCGCAGGACGGCCGCGCCGTGCTGCGCATGACCGACCCCGCGCGCGACGTGCTGCGCGCCGACGAAACCGACAGCGTCTTCTGGCTGGCTCTGGGCAGCCGCGGCGAATACCTGGGCGGCGACCGCGCCCTGCCTCTGCCCGCCTCGGTGGCCCAGCCGCGGCCCGGCGAGGTCCAGTACGAAGACGACACGCTGCGCGGCTTCGGCATCCGGCTGGCCTTCACCTGGGTCGATCTGAACCTGCCCAACACCCAGCCCGCGCTGCTGATCGTGGCCGAGACCGTCGAAAAGCGTACTCAGCTCGCCAACGACATCATCAAGGGCGTGATCATTCCGCAATTCGTGGTGCTGCCGATCGCGGTGCTGCTGGTGTGGTTCGGGCTGTCGCGCGGCGTGGCGCCGCTGAACGCGCTGCAGCAGCGGCTGCGGGCGCGCCGGCCCGACGATCTGTCGCCCATCGACGAACGCGCCGCGCCGTCCGAAATCGCGCCGCTGGTGGCGGCCATGAACGACCTGCTGGATCGTCTGTCGGCCAACGTGCAGGCCCAGCGCCGTTTCGTCGCCGACGCCGCGCATCAATTGAAGACCCCGCTGGCGGGGCTGCGCACCCAGGCCGAACTGGCCCTGCGCGATGCCAGCCCCGAGGAAATGCAGTCCAGCCTGCGCCAACTGGTGACCGGGTCCGAACGCGCGACCCGCCTGGTGAACCAGCTGCTGCTGCTGGCGCGGGCCGAGAACCCCAGCGCCATCGGGCTGGCGGCCACCGACCTGAACGCCATCGCCTACGAGCAGGCCATGCACTGGGTGCCCCAGGCGCTGTCGCTCAGCACCGACCTGGGCTTCGAAGGCTCGGAAACCCCGGTCCTGATCAACGGCAACCCGCTGCTGCTGGCCGAGCTCTTGAACAACCTGGTGGACAACGCGCTGCGCTACACCCCGCGCGGCGGCCACATTACGGTGCGGGTGCAACGCCAGGACGACCAGGGCGTGCTGGAAGTCGAAGACTCGGGCCCGGGCATCGCGCCCGAAGAGCGCGAGCGCGTCTTCGACCGCTTCTACCGCGTGCTGGGTACGCTGTCCGACGGCAGCGGACTGGGGCTGGCCATCGTCAGGGAGATTGCTCAGAAACACCAGGCGACCGTCCTGATCAGCGACCATCCCACGCCGCACTCCGACCTGCCGGGCACCCGCATCCGGGTAATCTTCCCGCTCTACGCCGACCCTGCCGACGACCTCGACAGCTAGCTTTGGTGCCCTGGCCGCGCCTAAGGACTATCCCTAGCTCCCTACGGCACAGTTACTTTTAGTTTCAATTTTAAGATTCAGGTAAGGGTTACGTCAGAACCTCGTCAGCCTCGCGCCCCAACCTTGCGCATAGCTCGATGTCGGCCCCGCCGGCGGAGGGTGACGCACGGCGGAAAACCGCTGGCCAGAAAAAATCGAGGAGACATCATGAGCACAACTACCATGGCAGGCCGCGGTCCATCCGCGGAACCGCGCCCGATGACCAAGGATGAACGTCGCGTCATCTTTGCCTCGTCGCTGGGCACGGTGTTCGAGTGGTACGACTTTTATCTTTACGGTTCGCTGGCAGCCATCATTGCCCAGCACTTTTTCTCGGGCGTGAACCCCACCGCGGGCTTCATCTTCGCGCTGCTGGCCTTCGCCGCCGGTTTCGCGGTGCGCCCCTTCGGCGCGCTGGTGTTCGGCCGCCTGGGCGACCTGGTCGGCCGCAAATACACGTTCCTGGTCACCATCGTGCTGATGGGCCTGTCCACCTTCCTGGTGGGCGTGCTGCCCAGCTATGCCAGCATCGGCATGGCCGCTCCCGCCATCCTGATCATCCTGCGCCTGCTGCAAGGCCTGGCGCTGGGCGGTGAATACGGCGGCGCCGCCACCTACGTCGCCGAACATGCGCCGCATGGCCGCCGCGGCTTCTACACGTCCTGGATCCAGACCACCGCGACCCTGGGCCTGTTCCTGTCGCTGCTGATCATCCTGGGCATCCGTACCTACCTCGGCGAAGACGACTTCAAGGCCTGGGGCTGGCGCATTCCGTTCCTGATCTCGGTCATCCTGCTGGGCATCTCGGTGTGGATCCGTCTGCAGCTGAACGAATCCCCCACCTTCAAGCGCATGAAGGAAGAAGGCAAGGGTTCGAAGGCGCCGATCAAGGAATCGTTCGGCCAGTGGAAGAACCTGAAGGTCGTGATCCTGGCGCTGCTGGGCCTGACCGCCGGCCAGGCCGTGGTCTGGTACACGGGCCAGTTCTACTCGCTGTTCTTCCTGACGCAGACGCTGAAGGTCGACGCCAACACCGCCAATATCATGATCGCCCTGGCGCTGCTGATCGGCACCCCGTTCTTCGTGATCTTCGGCGCGCTGTCGGACAAGATCGGCCGCAAGCCGATCATCATGGCCGGCTGCCTGATTGCCGCGGCGACCTACTTCCCGATCTTCCAGGGCATTACGCACTTCGCCAACCCCGCGCTTGAAAAAGCGCAGGCCAGTGCCCCGGTCACGGTCATCGCCGATCCCAGCACCTGCTCGTTCCAGTTCAACCCCGTGGGCACCGCCTCGTTCACCAGCTCTTGCGACGTGGTCAAGTCGTTCATGGCCCGCAACTCGGTGAACTACAAGAACGAAGCGGCGCCCGCCGGTTCGGTCGCCAAGGTCAAGATCGGCAACGACGAGTTCGCCTCGTTCGACGGCAAGGCCATGGCGCCCGCCGACTTCAAGGCCAAGGCCGCCGAACTGGACAAGGCCCTGACCACCGCGATCCGCAGCCACGGCTACCCCGCCAAGGCGGATCCGGCGCAAAGCAACAACGTCATGGTCGTCGTGCTGCTGACCATCCTGGTGATCTACGTGACCATGGTGTACGGCCCGATTGCGGCCATGCTGGTGGAAATGTTCCCGACCCGCATCCGCTACACCTCGATGAGCCTGCCGTACCACATCGGCAACGGCTGGTTCGGCGGCTTCCTGCCCCCGGTCGCCTTCGCCGTCGTCGCTGCCACAGGCAATATCTACGACGGGCTGTGGTACCCGATCATCATCGCGGTCATGACCCTGGTCATCGGCACCCTGTTCGTGCGCGAGTCCAAGGACAACGACATCAACGCCTAACCGACCATCCCCCGCCGGGCGGGACTGCTGCGCCTGCCCGGCCTTTCAAAAGCTCCCTTGGGAGCTTTTTTTTTGGGCGAAATGATGGCCAGGGGCAGACGGGATTTTGACGTCGACAAGTCAGGCGGGCCGCCCACGCCGCGTGCGCCTTTCCAAATGCCACGCCAGGAGAGCCCTCTCGGCCACCCGAAGGCCGAGTAGCCCCCTCGATGGGCAGCAAGCGCGAAGCGCGCAGCGTGGGAGCCCCCCCTCGGGGCCAACCATTTTCAGGACCCTGTCAGACCCCCACGATTAGACTGGCGCCTCAGATTACGGCCTTGCGCCAGATCGCCTGGCGATTGATCCCCCTGTCAGGCGGTTGCAGGGCTAGTGTTCTGACACCGATACCGCGTTCCCCGCGAGCCTTTTATGACGCGGTATTGTGTGCTCCCGTACCGGCCCGGCCTTTATTGAGCCGGGCCGCTTTTTTTTGTGCCGCGCAAACGCAAAAAAGCGGCCGACGAATCGGCCGCCTTCAGCAATGCGCGCTTGCGCGGTTCAGCGGCGCATGCCGACGCCGATGACCAGCACGCCGGCCACGATGGCCGCGATGCCAGCCCACATGGGAATCGGCACGGATTTTTCGGTTTCGGCCGTGGCCTTCACCGAGCCGACCTGCAGGACGGTTTCCTCGGACTTGTAGCTGAAACCCTTGTAGGCCAATGCGGCAATGCCCAGCACGATCAGGATGGCGCCGACGATTTTCATGCTCTCTCTCCTCTTGCACACGGTTGTCGCGGACATTACCGGAAGGCGCCAGGCCTGTCAGTGACAGAACGTGTCGCCTCGCCCCATCGTATTGCACCGCTACGGCAAAGCGGCCAGGGTCGTATAGAATCTACCCTTTTGGCCGACGCTCATGTGGTTCAAGAATCTCAAGATTTACCGCCTCTCCTCGCCGTGGACCCTGACCGGCGAGCAGCTTGAAGAAACGCTTGCGCGGCATGCCTACCAAGCCGGCAACAACCTCGAAATGCAAAGCCTGGGCTGGGTGCCGCCGCGCGAAAATGGCGGGCTGGCCCACGTCGTGGGCGGGCAGATCCTGCTCAACCTGCGTGCCGAGAAAAAACTGCTGCCCAGCACGGTCGTGAACCAGGTCGCCAAGGCCCGCGCCCAGGAAATCGAAGAGCAGCAAGGCTACAAGCCCGGCCGCAAGCAGATGAAGGAAATCAAGGAGCGTGTCACCGACGAGCTCCTGCCGCGCGCCTTCAGCGTGTACCGCGACACCCGCGTCTGGATCGATCCGCAGAATCACTGGCTGGTCATCGACGCCGCCGCCTCGGCCAAGGCCGACGAAGTCATCGGCCTGCTGGCCAAGTGCGTGGACCCGTTCCCGCTCGAAAACCTGTACGTCGCGCAATCGCCCGCCTCGGCCATGACCGGCTGGCTGGCCGAAGATGAAGCCCCGTCCAACTTCAGCATCGACCAGGACACCGAACTGCGCTCGTCCGGCGAAAGCGGCGCGGCCATCCGCTATGTCAAGCACTCGATCGACGCCGACGACGTGCGCCGCCATATCCAGTCGGGCAAGCAGTGCACCCGCCTGGCTATGACCTGGGCCGACCGCATTTCGTTCGTGCTCACCGAAGGCCTGGACGTCAAGCGCGTCGCGCCGCTGGACGTGCTGAAGGAAGGCAATGACAACATGGCCACCAACGACGACGAAAAGTTCGACTCCGACATGATGCTCATGACGGGCGAACTGGCCAAGATGCTGGCCGAGCTGGTCGACGCCCTGGGCGGCGAAAAGAAGATTTAAGCCGTCAGCCTGGCTGCGCCTGGCAAAAAAAGGCCGCCCCATACGGGCGGCCTTTTTCATGGCGGGTCCGGCTGCCGGCCCAGCGCGTACCCGGCGCTTGGCGGGCCGCAAGGCCCTGCATGGCGCGGCGCCGTCCAGGCCTTAAGCGGCAACGCTGCGGTCGCGGCCGGCCTGCTTGGCCTGGTACAACGCCTTGTCAGCGCGGTCGATCAGATAGGCGTAGTCCGGGTGGCCGTCAAAGGACGCCACCCCGATGCTGGCGGTGATGCGCAAGACGCCGGCTTCAGGAATGCCGAACGCGTGGCGGCGGATTTCCGCGCCCAGCTTTTCAGCGACCGCCAAGGCGGCGTCCCGCGCCGTGTCCACCAGCACCACCAGGAATTCCTCGCCGCCGTAGCGGAACACGAAATCGCTGGACCGGCACGACTGGTGCACCACTTCGGCAAACTGCCGCAGGATCTGATCGCCGCCGGAATGGCCATGCTGGTCGTTGATGGCCTTGAAATGGTCGATATCCAGGAGCAGCACGGAAAACGCCGAATGCTCGCGCGTGGCGATCAGGATCTCGCGTCCGATCACCGACGGCAGGAAGCGCCGGTTCAGCACGTTGGTCAGCGGGTCGCTGCCGCTTTCGATCTCGGCCACCATGTCGAACAAGCCGTTGAGCAGATGCTTGATGCGCGCCACCAGCTCTTGCAATTCACGCACCTGGTCGGGCAGCGACGGCAGGTCCGCCTGGCCGCTTTGCAGCAAGCGCGGTAGCACCACATCGTCCAGCCGCGTCACCGCCTCGGTGATCTGGGTCAGCGCCGGCGCGCTCTCGAACAATACCCCGCCCTTGTGCTGCAGCCACAGACCGAACTCGGAGGCGGCCAGGCGCGGCAGCACCTGCTCGGGCGCGCGGTAGTGCAGGCCGATCAGCACGGCCTGGCTCCATTCCAGCAACGCCGCGCGCTGGCGTTCGCGCTCGGTCGAGATGTTCTGCCCCAGCGCGAACAGGCGGTAGGCTTCGTCGTTGCGGGCGCCGCGATTGATATCGCGCATGAAGGCGCGGCTCATCTGCTCGATCGCCAGGTCGAACAGGTTGCAGACGTACTGCGTCGCCACCGAAGCCGCCATGCCGTCCAGGTCGCTGGCGCGCAGACGCTGCGCGATTT
Source organism: Achromobacter sp. UMC71 (assembly GCF_014170305.1). Classification (GTDB taxonomy): domain Bacteria; phylum Pseudomonadota; class Gammaproteobacteria; order Burkholderiales; family Burkholderiaceae_B; genus Achromobacter. The sequence goes on along the minus strand of NZ_LZZT01000018.1, from coordinate 239,837 downwards.
CGTTCTTCAGGATGCGGGCGCCGGCCATCACGAGGTGGATCGGGATGTGCACGCGCGCATGCACTTCGCCGACCTTTTTCTGCGTGGCCATCAGCGCCGCGATGTCGCCCTGGTCACGCACGCACAGCAGGCCCTTGAGCCAGCGCTTCATGCCCTTGTGCAGGCGGCTGGAGACGATCTCGTGCGACAGCCGCGGGCCGGCCTCGGCATCGGCCAGCAAGGTGGAATAGAAGGCGTCGACCAGCTCGATGGCGCTATCCGACACGACCGCGGCGACCTGGCCGCGGGTGTAGGCATCGACGGAGGAATAGACCGCCTGCCAGGCCTGGGCGTTGGACGCGCTCAGGTAACAGGCCTGCCCGGCGGGATCAGGGGACGACGGAACTGCGCGACTGCTCGAAGACATAAAACCATCCGACCGAAGATTCCATGGCGTGTCTCGGAGCGACACGCGACAGGAAAAACCAGCGCGGATTATGCTTGAAATCGCCGGCGGGCCGCGGGGGCGGCGCCGCCGTTTCCGGTTTATTCCAGGCCGTGGAACACCGAATCATCCGGACCGACGTGCGACGGATGCTGCCACGTCACATCGCGCAAGGAGTGCTGCACCAATCCTTCCACGCCCAGCAGCACCGCGAAGATGGCCATACGGATGGGAATGCCGTTGTCGGTCTGACGGAAGATGGCCAGGCGCGGATCATGGTTCAGGTCCACGCTCAGGTCGTTGGCGCCCGGGCGGCTGTCGCGCGGCAACGGGTGCATCACGATGGTTTCCGGGCTGCAGTAAGCGTCGATGATGGCGCGGTTGATCTGGAAGTCCGGCGTGTAGCCTTCGTTCTCTTCGTTGGCGAAGCGTTCTTTCTGCACGCGCGTCGCGTAGATGACGTCGGCGCCAGCCAGGCCTTCAGCCAGCGTCGTCTTCTGCTCGATGATGTTGCCGTTGCGACTGGCCTGCTCGATGATGTACGAAGGCATTTCCAGGCCCTTGGGCGACACCAGCGAGAACTTGACGTTCTTGTACAGGGCCATCAGCTTGATCAGCGAGTGCACGGTGCGGCCGTACTTCAGGTCGCCCACCATGGCGATGTGCGCGCCGTCCAGCAGTTTGCCCAGGCGCGAGAACTCGGTCAGGATGGTGTACAGGTCCAGCAGGGCCTGGCTGGGGTGCTCGCCAGGGCCGTCGCCGCCGTTGACCACCGGAATATTGGTGGCGCGCGCGAATTCCGCGACCGATCCCTGGTCGGGATGGCGGATCACCATCGCGTCCACGTAGCCGCTCATGACGCGGCTGGTGTCGTAGATGGATTCGCCCTTGGCCATGGACGAAAACGTGAAGCCGGTGGTGTCGCACACCGAGCCGCCCAGCCGGCAGAACGCCGAACCGAAGCTGACGCGGGTACGGGTGCTGGCCTCGAAGAAGAGGTTGCCGAGCACGGCGCCTTCGAGCACGCGCGACACTTTCTGGCGGCGGGCGATGGGCTGCATCATGTCGGCCACCCGGAACAGGTCTTCGACCGATTCACGCGTGAACTGATCCACCGACAGCAGTTGATGCTTGCCTTCGACCGCGATTCGGTCGCGTAGCGGGCCATCTTGTACGCTTTGCGTATACTTTTCGAGCAAAACCCCGTTTTGCACGATTTCGCTGACGAAACGCTGCACCACTTCCGGCATCGCGCGGAATTCCTGCGACCCTTCGGGCAGCAACCAGGTATCAAGTGCCCGGCGCTTGACGCCGATCCGGGTGGCGAATACGTCGCGCGTGAGGTTCAGGCGTCGCATCGCGTCGCGCAGGAAAGCTTGCTGGGAAATGGTCATGACAGGTCCCGGATAAAGGGTTTATATACGCACTGCGCATATTATTCCCAACGCAAGTGCAAGTCCAACACTTTTGCGCACACGGGTTTACCCTCTGACGCTAGCGTCGAGCGTAGGTTGTCATGTGCGGCGTCGCATCTGCGGCAGCCTGACCCGCCGCCAGCCAGCAGCCGGTGCAAAACGCCAGGGCACTGGCCACAAAGCACAGCAGGGCCAGCGCCTGCGCCGGCAGATGCCCGCGCGTCACCCGACCGTTGTAGCCCTGGCGCAACAGGCTGACCTGCGCCAGGTATCCGAACATGGCGCCCAGGCATGCCGCCAGCAGGCCGGCCAGCAGCATGAACAGCGGCAGCTGCAGATCGGGGGCGGCGATGTCGCCGCCCACCATGCCCAGCGAAAACGCGGTCAGGCCCAGCGCCGCGACGCCGTTCAGCCAGCCCAGGAAGCGAAACGCGCCGGCCAGCAGCGCAAACGGCATGCCGGCGGCGCGGATCTGCTGGGCGCGGGGGTCCATGGATCAGCCCTTGCGGCAGACCGGCGTGGCGCTCTGGATCGAGGCGCGGGCGGCCGCAATCTCGGCGGCATCCCAGCGGCCTTGGCCCAGCACGGTCACCGTCACCTTGGACGTGGCCGGGCCGTCGGCTTCGGCCGACACCAGTTCCAGCACCGTGGCGGGCTCGCCCACCTTGAAGACCTGCACCTCGTCGGGCGCGCCCTTCTCGCCGATCGTGTGGCGCCAGGCGTAGGCCACGTTATAGGGGTGTTGCACATTGACATGGCAGGTGCGCACATATTCGCCCGCCCGGCGGAAGGCCGCCTGGTAATTGGTATCCACGCTGAAGGTTTCTTTCAGCACGGTATCGGACTCGTAGACACCCTTGCTGGCGCATCCGCCCAACAACGCCACCAACGTGACGCCCACCCACACAGACTTGCGCATGATTCTTCCTGCCATCAGATTCGGATTCCCGCGATTATGCCAGCGGCTGCAAAAAGGCCACGCCCGAAATGCCGGAACATTTCTGCGTGGCCCTTGCCGCGGCAGCGGTACGCGGACAGCGAGTCACCGCTATTTGGTGGCGGCGCCCTCGATTTTTTCGCCGCCGCGCTGGATGTCCTTGCCGGCTCCCGCGACGGTATTGCATCCCGCCGACAAGGCGGCAATCGAAAGCAGCATGACAAGAATGACTTTGTTCTTCATGGGCATCTCCTATCGAGGCGTGGAAACCGAAGCCAGCATACCGCAAAGACCGCCGTTTGCGCAGGGTGGGCGCCACCCCGCCCTGCTCGCCGGCAGTCATTGCCCGCTACGCCTGACCTCATGGTCACATTGCCCCGCGGCGCCCGCGCTGTCGCGTATTTGCCGGCAATGGATTAGCATTCTCAAATGACCACGAAACACGTATCGCAAAACCAAGGCGGCTCGCCGCAGGCATGGGGCTGGGAGCAGCCGCAATGCCGCGGACAGGCGGCTTTGGCACTCTTCATCGACGATTTGCATCGCATCCTGCAAACCCACGCCGCCGGCAAACTCGCCGACAGCAGCACCTTGGCGCAAGCCCAGGAACAAGTGGACGAGTTGCTCGCCCGATACAACGGCATCGCCGCCGCACCCGAAATTTTCCTGGGCCAATCGGTCCAACTGAAAGAAGGCGTCGATCGCAGCGGCGTTTCGCATACCGTACCCATTTTCTCAGCGCGGCTGAAGCAATCGCTGGTCGCGATGCTTGGACAAGGACCCGGCTGATACCGAACCGGCGCGCTGCCGTCGGCCAGCCAGAACAACGCTACAGAGGGAGACCGCAGAATGAACACAGACAATGTCGTAGAGTTTCTCCGCCTGTTATCGCTGGATGTCTCGCTGGGCACGGCCGCCCAGCACGCCGCGAGCCAGGCGGATGCGCCTCTGGCGTTGGCCCGTCTGGCCACCGCGCACGGCTTGCCTTGCAGCGCCTCTGACTGGTCCGTCTTCGCCCGCGCTTGCCTGGATTCCTCCGACACTGCCGAAAGCGAAGCACTGTCCGCCGACCCCAAGATCTGGCAATTGGTGCAGGATCCCGGCCAAGACGCCAGCATTCCCGCCAGCGCCATCACCCGGGTCATCGGCATCGTCGCGCAACCCGACGGCCCGCCGGTGGTGGGCCATGTCGTCAACGACCTGCCCGCCCTCGGCGCGTCGCTCTACCCGAACGGCTCCTGAGTCCGCCTTTGCCGCGGTGAACGCGCCGCCCTAACGGGCAGCCAGGAAATCTGCCGCACCCTGCGCCACGATCACGCCGCTGGCCATGCATGCGGTCAGCAGATAGCCGCCTGTCGGCGCTTCCCAGTCCAGCATTTCGCCCGCGCAGAACACGCCGGGCGCCTGCCGCAGCATCAGGCTGGGCCCCAGAGCGTCGAAGCCGACGCCGCCGGCCGTGCTGATGGCCTCGTCGATCGGCCGCGTCCGCGCCAGCGTCAATGGCAGCGCCTTGATCAGCACGCCCAGCCGCTCCGCGTCGCGAAAATCGTCCGCCCCCGCGCACTCACGCAGCAAGCCGGCCTTGACGCCCGTCAGCCCCAGCCGGCTCTGCAGATGGCTGGACATGGACCGCGCGCCGCGCGGATGCGTCACCGCTGCCAGTACCTTTTCGGGTGTCCAATCAGGTGCCAGGTCCAGCAGCGCGACAGCGTGCCCGGCGGCGTCGATCCGATCGCGCAGCGGTGCCGACAGGGCATAGACCAGGCTGCCTTCAATGCCGTGTTCCGTGACGACGAACTCCCCTTGGCGCGCCGGCCCCGCATCGCCGACGCGCATGGAGACCGATTTGACCGGCAGCCCCGCGTAGCGCTGCCCGAAATGCTCGGACCACGCCACCTCGAAGCCACAATTGGCCGGCCGCAACGGCGCCACGGCGATGCCGTGCGCCGCCAGCCCCGGCAGCCAGGCGCCGTCCGAACCGAGCTTGGCCCAGCTGCCGCCCCCCAGCGCCAGCACCACGGCGTCGGCCGCGTACGTGCGCTCGCCGTCGGGCGTGTCAAAGCGCAGCACCGCGGCAGTGGGGGCGGTCGGCCCGGGCCAGCCCAGCCAGCGGTGCCGCATATGAAAGCGCACACCGCTGGCGCGCAGCCGGGCCAGCCAAGCGCGCAACAGCGGGGCCGCCTTCATTTCCGCGGGAAAGACACGGCCCGACGAGCCCACGAAGGTTTCAATCCCCAACTGCGCCGCCCACTCGCGCAAGCCGTTGGCATCCAGCGCGCGCAGCCACGGCGCCACCTGGGCGGCGCGGTCGCCATAGCGAGCCAGGAACGGTGCGGCCGCTTCGCTGTGCGTCAGGTTCAATCCGCCGCGGCCCGCCATCAGGAACTTGCGGCCGACCGAAGGCATCGCGTCGTAGACGTCGACCTGCAGGCCGCGCGCAGCCAGGCCTTCGGCCGCCATCAGGCCCGCCGGACCGCCACCGATGACGGCGGCACGTTTGCCGGTTTCGTTCATGGCGCCGGCGCCTTCGCGCCGAAGGACGGATGCGGATTGAGATGCATGGATAGGAGATTCAGGAGTGCCAAGACAGCATGCGCCGCCGGGGCAGCGATTGTCGCATGCGAGACCCGAGGCCGGCCCCGGCGCCCGGACCGGACAAAAAAAATGCCCCGGATGGGGCATTTTTTCATCGCTTGCGGCAAGCCCTTGATATTGCGGCACTAATGCGACATGCGCAGCGCCTATCCCAAGGCTTGTCCACAATCGCTGTGGGTAACTTCAGGCGTTGGCGGCGGCCTGCATCGGCCCCGACCAGGGCTCGGCGTCGAGCTGGAAGCGCAGTTCCTGGTATTCGCCATCCACCGAGACCGACCGCAAGAGACCCGCGCCCAGCGCCTGTCCCAGCGCGCGGCGGCACAGCGTTTCGGGATCATCGGGCAGCGATTGGAAGACGCCGTCGGGAATGCGCAAGCGCAACAGGGCCTGGGGATCGCCGCGCTCCGCGGGCCGGCCGATATGGATGTGGGCCGGATAGCCGTGCGGGCACCAAATGCCCACGTGGTACTTGCCTTCGGTGCCGGCGTCGGCCACGTAGCCGGGATGATCGTATTTTGCGGTACCCATGGACCCTCCTCGTGTGCGGCGAACTAGCGCGCGTAGCCCATGGTAGCGCAGCGTCCGGCGGCTGTGCGGCCGGCAAACCCCGGGAAACTCCGGGCTGGAACGATGGCTTGATGCAAGGCAAGGAGAAGACGAAAAAAAACCGCGACCTGTGTCGCGGTTTTTTCGCGGCGCCTGCGGCAGGCTGTGAAGCATGCTGCCGTAGGGGCCAGGGACTACTTGAAACTGGTTGCGGGGGCAGGATTTGAACCTACGACCTTCGGGTTATGAGCCCGACGAGCTGCCAGACTGCTCCACCCCGCGTCTGATGTGTGAATCATACCTCATTTTGAAATCTTGTGCAGCGCACCGAGGCCATTTGCCCGATTATTTTTGCTCAAAAGGCAAAAAAACCTGCCTGCCGCAACTCGGATACGCGCTGCCAGGCTGGGCGCGTCCGTGCAGATCACCTGCGTGCGGCTCAAGGCCGTCAGTGTCAGCGGGCCGCTTTCCGGCAGGCAATGGATTTCGCCCGCGTTAAGGCGCAAAGGAGGCGAAAAATACGTGCCAGGCGGCAATTCCGCCCGGTATGGCGGTTCCGCGACCAGCAGGCTGCCGCTTACGCAGACCACCGTCGCGCCACCCCGCAAGCGCATCTGGCGGCTGGCGCCGGACAGGATTTCAAAGCGTTGGGCGGGCATTTCGGGAGCGGGAAAAAGGGCCATGGTCATCTCCAATCGGACCCCTATAGGCTACGCACCGCCTGCTTTGCACAACAGCCACACAATCTGCCTTTCTGTACCGATGCAGTCTCTCGATTTTGACGCTGTTCTGGTGTACTTTGCGTCAATCTGTGCCTACCCTCACACCAACCTAGGGGAGCATGATCGGCGCATGGAACCGCAACCGCTCTATCTACGCCTGGCCAACCACTACCGGCGCGCCATCCAGACGGGCGTGCTCGCCCCCGCCCAGCGCATGCCTTCCGTGCGGACCCTGGTGCGCACCCATCACGTCAGCCTGTCCACCGCGCTGCAGGCCTGCCGCCTGCTGGAAGACGACGGCCTGATCGAGGCCCGCCCCCGTTCCGGCTACTTCGTCCTGAAGCCGCGCCGCAACAGCATTCCCCCCGTCGACGAACCGGATATCCGCCAGACCTTGGGCGCCGCCCAATATGTCGGCATCCACGACCGCGTCTCGGACTTCGTCGCCAAATGCGAGGCTCACCCGGTCAGCGCCAATTTCGCGCTGGCCGCCGCGATGCCGGAGGCCTACCCGATGGAAGACCTGAAGCAGTCCATGATCCGCGCCCTGCGCCAGTCGCCCCAGGTGCTGGTCAGCCCGGTGCCGCCGCAGGGCCACCCGGACCTGCGCACGGTGCTGGCGCGGCGCGCGCTGGCCAACGGCATCAATGCCACACCCGACGACGTCATCGTCACGCACGGCTGCATCGAAGCCCTGAACCTGGCCCTGCGCGCCGTGGCGCGGCCGGGCGACACCATCGCGGTCGAGTCCCCCTGCTACTTCGGCCTGCTGCAGATCCTGGAAAGCCTGGGCATGCGCGCGCTGGAGATACCCACCAGCCCGCAGCATGGCCTGTCCATCGAGGCCTTGGACCTGGCCTTCCAGACGCACGGCAATATCCGCGCGGTGGTGGTCGTGCCCAATTTCCAGAACCCGCTGGGCTGCGTCATGCCCGACGCCGAAAAGGCCCGGCTGGTGGCCCTGTGCGAGCGCCAGCAGGTGCCACTGATCGAAGACGACACCTACGGCGCGCTGACCGACGACGATGCGCCGCTGGCGGCGGCCAAATCCTGGGACCCGACCGGCAACGTCATCTACTGCTCGTCGCTGCACAAGACGCTGGCGCCGGGCATGCGGCTGGGCTGGTTGCTGGGCGGGCGCTGGAAGGCCCGCATCGCCATGCTGAAGTTCGCGCAGAGCCGGCCCAACGAACCCCTGGCGCAGATCGCCGTGGCCGAGTACCTGGGCTCGCGCGCCTATGACCGGCACCTGACGCGGCTGCGCCGGCAATTGAAGACCCAGCGCGACCAGACGGCCGAAGCCATCGCGGCGCACTTTCCGCGCGGCACGCGGCTCAGCATGCCCACGGGCGGCATGCTGCTGTGGGTGGAAATGCCGGAAGGCCGCTCGGGGCTGGAGGTCTTCGAAGCCGCCTTGCGCCAAGGCATACGCGTGGCCCCGGGCGCCATGTTCTCCAACAGCACCCGCTACAACCACTTCCTGCGCATCAGCTGCGGCCAGCGCCATACGCCCGAGATCGCGCGGGCGCTGGGCACGTTGGCGCACATCGTCGGCGAGCGCGCCGCATGAATCCGCACCTGCACCAGTTCATCGTCGACTACGGCCTGTGGGCGGTCTTCGGCGGCACCCTGCTGGAAGGCGAAAGCGTGGTGGTGCTGGCCGGCTTTCTGTCGCATCAGCGGCTGCTGCACCTGCCCTACGTCATGCTATGCGCGTTCGCCGGCTCATTCCTGGCAGACCAGGCGCTGTTCTACCTGGGCCGCCGCTATCGCAACCACCGCTATGTGGCGCGGATCCGCGCGCAGCCGGCGTTCGGCAAGGCGCTGGCGGCCATTGACCGCTACCCGCACGGTTTCATCCTGGCCCTGCGCTTCTTGTATGGCTTGCGCACGGTGGGGCCGGTGGCGCTGGGCGTGTCGCAGGTGTCGCCCCTGCGCTTTCTCGTACTCAACGCCATTGCTGCCGCCATCTGGGCCGTGTGCTTCAGCCTGGTGGGGTATCTGTTCGGGCAGACCATTGAGTCGCTGCTGGGGCGACTGCATGGCGTGGAGACCAAGCTGGCAGTGGCTGCCGCGATCGGCATCGCGGTGTGGCTGGCTTACCGGCTGTACGCACGGCGTCGTCGTCAGGGGTGATCGCCGCAGCTCGCCGGCCGTACCTCGCCGGCCGCACCTGACCGGCCATCTCAAAACACCAGTTTGCCGCTGGCGATCATGACGTGGCGGCGGCGCGCCTTGCGGTACAGGAGGCCGATGAACGGCAGCAGGGCCAGCCGGCGCAGGATGGGGTGACGCTGGTCGAAGTCGTGCCATGCCTTGAAGCCATGGCCCAGGCGCTCCCAGCTCTCACGTGCTTCGGGAGAAAGTTTGCCGGGGTCGAAGGCCGCCAGCTTTGCCGCTTCCGAAACGCGGGCCCCCAGGGCCCGGCTCCGGCATTCCAATGGATACTGATTCCGCATGGGGCCGCATATTACCCGGCTTGCGAGGCGCGTGCCGGCCCTGCCCGCATGGGCAACGAACGACGTTTTGGCGCGTCCTTTGACCGCTATTTGCAAGCCCTTGTAAACAAAGGAAAAAGGCTGTCTATGCCCGGACTATCCCAAGGCTTGTCCACAGAAGTTGTGGGTAACTTTGCCAGCGTCGCCGGCCGCACGCTTACTTCAGCGCCGCGATGACCTGGTCGCGCACGCTCTCGAAACCGGCCACGTATTGCGGGTTTTCGGAGCGCGCCAGCAGGCTGGAGTAGTTCTGCTCGAGCTGGGCCTCGATGGCCTCGCGCAGGCCGGGCGAGCCCTTGGCCAGATGCAGCATGGTCAGCAGCGCCGAATTGAGTGCGTCGATACGGCCGCCCTGGTGCGAAATGGTATGCACGATGACCGCGATTTGTTCCTGGGTGTCCATGGGTAAAGCCTCCTGGCAATGATTGTCGGCGCAAATCCTAGCATGGGCGCGCGCGGCCGCTGGGCAAGGCCCGCCGCCCGCGCTAGCATGAAGCGTAGCGCCGTGGCGCAACCGGAGCGTGCCCATGAAGACGATCCAGAACTACGTGCCTCCCGATGCCGCCGCCCTGCGGCGGCTGCAGGAGCAGCTTGGGTACAACGATGCGCAGATGGCGGAATTGGCCGGGCTGGACGAAGCGGCGCCCTGGTCCAGCTATGTGGGCGGCCCGCAACCGCGGACGCTCGGACGCCAGCGGCTGATCGCCATGGCCGCGCGCCTGGCGCTGGACGAGGCGGCTTGGCAGCGCATACTGGCGGCCATGCGCGATGCCGGCGCGCGCTTTGACTACGGCGCCCCGCTAGCGGTGCCCGCCGCACCAGCCCCCGCGCCCGGCCCCGAAGCGGAAGACAAGTTCGGCATGCGGCTGGTCAGCGACCGAGGCGCCTTCCACGAAATGGAACAGCTACGCGAGTTCGCCCACTTCGCCCACGAGTTCGGCGTCAGCGATGCCGTGCGCGCGGCGCGCTACGACAGCGGCGCCGACCTGTGCCGCTTCACGCTGGATGCCGCGCTGGCGCGGGACCCGGTCCGCCGCGACCGGGTCTTCGATGCGGCCTTCAAGACCATCACGCGTTTCGAGTTCGACGGCCGCGTCTATCAAGGCGGCATTCCCCCCGAGTCCGACGGGTAAGGCCCGTCCAACCGATGCCCGCGTTGCCGGCCGGCGGACCCGGCATTGACTTGCGGCGCATCGCCCTTGTATGTTCGGGCGCATGAACGAACGCCTAGACGCCATCGACCGGCAACTGCTCAGCCTGCTGCAGGCCAACGCCCGCGAACCCGCCGCCATCCTGGCGCGCAAGCTGGGGCTGGCGCGCACCACCGTGGTCGCGCGCATCGCCCGCCTGGAACGCGAGAGCATCGTAGCCGGCTACGGCGTGCGCCTGGGGCGCCTGCTGGAAGAGGCCGCGGTGCGCGCCTACTGCTTCATCAGCGTGCTGCCCAAGACGCCGGCCGCGGTGATCCGCGAGCTGGAAAAAATGCCCGAGGTCGAAGAGGTGTCGTCGGTCAGCGGCCCCTATGACTACCTGATCTTCCTGCGCTGCGAGACCCACGAACAGCTGGACGCGCTGCTGGACCGCATCGGCCTGATCGACGGCGTGAAGCAGACGCAGACCTCCATCGTGCTCAGCCGCAAGGTCGACCGCCGCAGCGCGGTCGGCACGCCCTGACGCCACGGTCATGCCGGGCGCTCGTCCGGCCCCCTACGCAGCGCCAGCCTTTCTCTGTATTGTGACGTGCGCCCGATCCGGGCGTACAAGAGGAGACAATACAGTGAAGCACCTGAAGCGTTATCTCGCGCTGTCCCTGGCCGGCCTTGCGCTGCTGGGCGCCGCCGCGGCCCACGCCGGCACGTTGCTGACCGCGCAACTCAAGTCGGACACCCTGGCTCGCCCCTGGACCTACAACGTCTATCTGCCCACCGGCTACGAAGACGGCAAGCTGGACTACCCCGTGCTGTACCTGTTGCACGGCAATGACGGCAGCCGCAACGACTGGGCCGTGAAGGGCCGCCTGAAGCCCACGGTGGACGCGCTGATCGAATCCGGCGACATCCCGCCGGCCATCATCATCATGCCGGACGCGGGCACCACCTGGTACGTGGACCTGAAAGAGAAGATGGAAACCGCTTTCTTCAATGACATGATCCCGCACGTGGAAAAAACCTACCGCACGCTGACCACGCGCGACGGCCGGCTGATCGGCGGCCTGTCGATGGGCGGCTACGGCGCGCTGCGCTACACCCTGAAGTATCCCGAGAAGTTCCAGGCGGCCGCGCTGCTCAGCCCGGCCATCTACAACCCCGAGCCGCCGGCCGATTCGTCAGCCCGCAGCGTGAAGGTGTTCGCCGCGCCCGGTGGCGACGGCGCCTATGATCCGGAAGTCTGGAAGGCCTACAACTATCCGGTGCTGTGGGACGCCTTCCTGAAGAAAGGCATCAAGGTGCCGATGTACATCAATTCGGGCGACGACGACGAGTTCCGCATCGAAAACGAGGCCACCCAGCTCTACGCGCTGCTGCGCAAGAACAAGCAGCCGGCGGAATTGCGCATTGTGAACGGCCCCCACGACTGGCCGGTCTGGGAAGCCACTATCGGCGATGCGCTCAAGTACGTGTTCCGGACAGTCAGCCGGCCGGCCGCGCGCTAGGCATCGACCGCGGGGCCTGCCGGCTCCGGCAGGCCCTACCCCAGGGACGGCGGGGGCGGCATAATGTTGTAATGTGGTCTATCGCCATTCACGGATCTCCCATGCTTGCACGCCTTGCCTCTGCCTCCGCCCTGCTCGTCCTGCTGACCGCCTGTTCCAGCATGAGCGAAGTGACGCCCACTGGCAAGAACGGCTATAGCGTCACCTACAGTTCGGGTACGCAATTGCTGACCTGGGTCGAAATCAAGAACCAGGCGCTGCAACGCGCCGACCAGTACTGCCAATCCATCGGCCGCAAGCTGCAAAAGCCCGCCGTCACGTCCAATCACGCGACGGGCCTGGGGTCCAAGCGCGCCACGGTCAACTTCGAATGCGGCGTGGTCGAACCGCCCAAGGCCGACAAGCCGTAGCCAGGAACGCATCGTGAACACTCAGCCGCCCGTGGGAATCACCATGGGAGATGCCGCCGGCATCGGCCCTGAAATCGTCGTCAAGGCTTGCGCGCAGGGCCTGAATGCGCCGTGCGTGGTGTATGGCGATGCGGGCGCCCTGCGCCGCGCCGCCGCCTTGCTGGGCGCACGGCTGGACATCACCGAAATCGCGCACGCCGGCCTGGCCACGGGCGACGCCGGCCGCATCGAAGTCATCTCCTGCGGCCCCGCCCTGCCGTCCGACCTGCCCTACGGCCAGGTCAGCGCGGCGGCCGGACGCGCCGCCTACGACTATGTCTGCACCGCCATCGACGACGCCCAGGCCGGCCGCATCCGCGCCATCGTCACGGCGCCGCTGAACAAGAAGTCCATGCACGAAGGCGGCATCGACTACCCCGGCCACACCGAGATCCTGGCCGAACGGTCCGCGACTCAGGATTTCGCCATGATGCTCGCCAACGACGAATTGCGCGTGCTGCTGGTGACCATCCACGTCGCCCTGGCCGACGTCATGGCGCGCATCACGCCGCAGGCCGAACTGACCGCCATGCGCCTGGCCGACCGCGCCTGCCGCCAGATGGGCATTGACCGCCCGCGCGTCGCGGTGGCCGGCCTGAACCCGCACGCCGGCGAAGGCGGCAAGTTCGGCCGCGAAGACCTCGACATCATCGAACCGGCCATCCGCCAGGCCCGCGGCGAAGGCATCGATGCCAGCGGCCCATGGCCCGGCGACACGGTCTTCATGCGGGCGCGCCGCGGCGAATTCGACATCGTGGTGGCCCAATACCACGACCAGGGCTTGATCCCGGTGAAATACCTGGGGCTGGACCATGGCGTCAATGTCACCGTGGGCCTGCCGTTCGTGCGCACCAGCGTCGACCACGGCACCGCGTTCGACATCGCCGGCAAGGGCGTGGCCGACCAGGCCTCGCTGATCGCCGCCTTCGACCTGGCCCTGGCAATGACGCCCTGAGCGCCCCGGCCCCGCGGCCCCATACGCACGACTGACGGACACCGGCGCGCCGCCGCCGGGCGGCCCGCGGGCCCCGGGTCTACAATACGCCCCGATTCTGGCGCCCGCCGCGCGCCGCTGCTTTCCGTTCTACCACCTACCTCCATGTCACGCCTTGTCCGTCTCCTACCCGACCGTTTCACGCTCTACCTGATCTGTACCGTCATCATCGCCAGCATCGTGCCCGCTCACGGGCAAGGCGTGGTGGTGTTCGGCTGGATCACCAACGTCGCGGTCGGCCTGCTGTTCTTCCTGCATGGTGCACGCCTGTCGCGCGAGGCCGTCGTCGCCGGCCTGACTCACTGGAAGCTGCACCTGACCATCTTCTCGGCCACGTTCCTGATGTTCCCGCTGCTCGGCCTGGCGCTCAAGCCCGTGCTCGAACCGCTGGTCACGCCCGAGCTGTACCTGGGCATCCTGTTCCTGTGCTGCCTGCCGGCCACCGTGCAGTCCGCCATCGCCTTCACCTCGATGGCGCGTGGCAACGTGCCCGCCGCGGTCTGCAGCGCATCGGCCTCCAGCCTGCTGGGCATCTTCCTGACCCCGCTGCTGGTGGGCACAGTGGTTGCCAACGCCGGCAGCGCGCCGATCTCGTTCGACGCAGTCGGCAAGATCATGCTGCAGCTGCTGCTGCCCTTCGTACTGGGCCAGTTCGCCCGCCGCTGGATCGGCGCCTGGGTGCACAAGCGCAAGGCCATGCTGAAATTCGTCGACCAGGGGTCGATCCTGCTGGTGGTCTACACCGCCTTCTCGGAAGCCATCAACGAAGGCCTATGGAGCTCGACGCCGATTCCCGCGCTGCTCGGTCTGGTGGTCAGCTGCGCCGTGATCCTGGCGCTGGCGCTGGGCCTGTCGGCCCTGGCCGGCCGCGTGTTCGGCTTCAACCTGCCCGATCGCATCACGCTGCTCTTTTGCGGCTCCAAGAAGAGCCTGGCCAGCGGCATCCCCATGGCCCAGGTGCTGTTCGCCGGCCACGCCGTGGGCGCCATCGTGCTGCCGCTGATGCTGTTCCACCAGATCCAGCTGATGGTCTGCGGCGTGCTGGCCGCGCGCTACGGCAAGCGGCCCGAATCGGAAGAATGACTTCCAGCCGCTCAATAAAAAACCGCGCCGAGGCGCGGTTTTTTGTCGGATCATGCGGCTGCGATCAGTACATGTCCTTGGGCTGCGCGCCCGAGAAGTTCAGGAAGCGCGTGCTGGAACCCTGGAAGGTCAGGCGCACGGTCCCGATCGGGCCGTTACGCTGCTTGCCGATGATGATCTCGGCCGTGCCCTTGTCCGGCGAATCGGGGTTGTAGACTTCGTCGCGGTAGATGAACAGGATCACGTCGGCGTCCTGTTCGATAGCGCCGGATTCGCGCAGGTCGCTCATCACGGGACGCTTGTTGGGACGCTGTTCCAGGCTTCGGTTCAGCTGCGACAGCGCGATCAGGGGGCAGTTCAGCTCTTTGGCCAGGCCCTTGAGCGAGCGGCTGATTTCCGACACTTCGGTGGCCCGGTTTTCGCCCGACCCATTACCCGACATCAGCTGCAGGTAGTCGATGATGATCAGGCCAAGCTGGCCGCACTGACGCGCCAGGCGGCGGGTGCGCGCGCGCACTTCCATCGGGCTGAGCGCGGGCGTTTCATCGATATAGACCTGCGCGTCCTGCATCAGCTGCACAGCGTGCGTCACACGCGGCCAGTCTTCGGCGATGAGCTTGCCGGTCCGCATGCGGTGCTGGTCCAGCAAGCCGACCGAGCCGAGCATACGCATGGCCAGCTGCACGGCGCCCATTTCCATAGAGAACACCGCCACCGGCAGGCCCTGCTCGATCGCGACATGCTCGCCGATGTTCATCGAGAACGAGGTCTTGCCCATGGACGGGCGGCCCGCCACGATGATCAGGTCGCCGCCCTGCATGCCCGAGGTCATCTTGTCCAGATCGGTGAAACCGGTGGGCACGCCGGTAACGTCGGAACTGCCTTCGCGGTGGTAGAGCTCGTCGATGCGCTCGACCACCTGGGTGAGCAGCGGCTGGATCTCCTGGAAGCCGGCGGCGCCGCGCGCGCCTTCCTGGGCGATCTGGAACACCTTGGATTCGGCTTCGTCCAGCAGCTGGCGCGCTTCCTTGCCTTGCGGGTTGAGCGCGGCCGAGGAAATTTCGTCGGCGATCGACACCAGCTTGCGCAGCATGGCGCGCTCGCGCACGATCTCGCCGTAGCGGCGGATGTTGGCGGCCGACGGCGTGTTGTGCGCCAGGGCGTTCAGGTAGGCCAGGCCGCCGGCGTCTTCGGCCTTGCCGGCGCTGACCAGCGATTCATTGACCGTGATGACGTCGGCCGGACGCGCCAGCCCGATCAGGCGGGCGATGTGGTGCCAGATCAACCGGTGATCGTGGCGATAGAAGTCTTCCTCGACCAGCACGTCGGCGATGCGGTCCCAAGCCGAGTTATCGAGCAGGAGGCCGCCCAGAACCGACTGTTCCGCCTCGATCGAGTGGGGAGGAACGCGCAGGTATTCGAGCTGGGGATCGGCGGGAGTATTCATGGCTTCAATAGTAACGGCTGCAGGATATCCGCGACGCGGAAAAATCCCTGTACATCGCGCGACGGCAGTCGGCCCAGCAGGGGGCGCAAGGGCGTGGCAATGAAGGAAAGCACCCGGGTCAGGCGGCGCAGGCGGGCCTTGACCTCGGGATCGGGATTGCACTCGAAATAGACCTCGAGCGCCAGTTTACCCAGCGTCCTGGCGACATCGTCGGGCAATTTACGCAAAGAGGCCAGCGAGGCCAGCATCTGGAACAGGTCGTAGGCCTGCGCCAGCGGACGCGACAGCGTCGACCCGATGTTCTCCTCGAAATCGATGCGCCACAACTCGCCGTCACGCAGGGTGATATTGCGGATCTGGGCGCCGCCGTGCCACAGCCCGCGGGCATGGAAGGCGGCCAGGTCAGCCGCGGCCGCGCGCGCCAGCCAAAGACGCGAAGTCGTGTCTTCATTGCGGATCAGGTCGGCCAGGTCCTCGCCCACATATTCCAGCACCAGCAGGCCCTGCTCCTGCCACCACACTTCCGGCACGCGGCAGCCGGCTTGCAGCAGCTGCTGCAGGCGGCGCGCCTCGTGTTCCAGGCCGTTGCGCAGCAGGATGCCGGGACGTGGGAATTCGCCCAGGAACACCTTGCAGCCCACCCCGAGAAACAGTGCCCGCACATAGCGCAGCGCGTAGCTGACGCCGCGGGCGAAGCTGGGGCGGCGGCGCTTGATGATGCAGCGCACCCCGTCTACGGTGGCATCCCGCACCGACGGCTCGCTCTCGGCGTTCAAGCTATCGAGCCAGGCGCGCAATCCGGCGGGCGCATTGTGGTGGACGGGCGGCTGGGTCAAGAGGTCCTCTGTACAAAACAGCGTACGGCACGCGTGCAGCCCGCAAGACTACACGCAATTGCCAGGGGCAAAGCGGATCGAGGCGCGGCGTAAAAGAAAAAAAGCCGGCACGCGGGCCGGCTCTTTTTTACCGCGGTGTCCGGATTAGGACAGTTCGCCTTCGATCAGCACCGTGACGTCGACGACGACGTCGGCGTGCAGGGCGACTTGAACGGGGAACTCGCCGACCGACTTCAACTGGCCATTGGGCAGACGCACTTGCGCCTTTTCAATGCCTTCGAAACCGGCCTTCTTCAGACCTTCGGCGATGTCGGCGTTGGTGACCGAACCGAACAGACGGCCGTCGACGCCAGCCTTCTGGGCGATCTTCAGCTGGAAGCCGTTGACGCGCTCGCCCAGAGCCTGGGAGGCGGCCAGCTTCTCGGCCTGGACTTTTTCCAGTTCGGCGCGGCGGGCTTCGAATTCCTTCAGGGCGGCGTCGGTTGCGCGACGGGCCTTCTTCTGGGGAATCAGGAAGTTGCGGGCGTAGCCATCACGCACGCGAACGACTTCGCCGAGGTTACCCAGGTTGACGACTTTTTCGAGCAGAATAACTTGCATTTCAGTGCCCCGGATTAGTTGTGGTTGTCGGTGTAAGGCAACAGGGCCAGGAAGCGCGCGCGCTTGATGGCGGTGTCCAGCTGACGCTGGTAGATTGCCTTGGTGCCGGTCAGGCGAGCCGGGATGATCTTGCCGTTTTCTTGCACGAAGTCGCGCAGGGTGTCCAGATCCTTGTAGTCGATCTCTTCGACGCCGGCTGCGGTGAAGCGGCAGAACTTACGACGCTTGAAGAGCGGGTTCTGCTGCGTGAATTTGCGTTTTTCTTTGCGTTTTCCGAAGAAAGCCATGATATGTGCCTCTATGTTTGAGGGGACGACTCTTTTCGAGCCCGATTCCCCATAACCTATCCGTTTTCAGAAGGCGCTCTCGCGCCCTTTGCCCATTCCCGTCAAGCCACCAGCGGATCGCGTCCTGCGCTGCCGCTAATCTTGCGCGCCTGCTGCAGATGCAGCTTGAACTTCGCCGAGTCCTTGCGGACGGGGGCCAAAAACCCCTGCACCTGCAATTCGGACCCCAGCGCCGTTCCTTTCAACAGCAACGCCAGATCGCCCAGTGCCACGGCCGAGATCGTCAGTTCCACACGGCGCGGATGGCCGGCTTCGATGACCTCGGATTCGTGCGCCAGCACCATTTCCAGTGCGGGCAGACCGGCGGGAGTGTGGCGCAAAGGCTCGCATTCGAGAACGCGGGCGCTCAGTTCCAGTCTGTTCATCCTGCCAGGCACCAAGGGGACTTCATGGGTGGGCTCTGCGTGAGCCCTGCTTACTCGGCCTGAACCGCGACAGCTTCCGCCGAAGCCTTGCGGGCTTCTTCGCGCTCGACCGACTTCATCATGATCGAGGGAGTGGTCTGGGCCTTCTTGGTCTTGATGACCAGGTGGCGCAGAACGGCGTCGTTGTAACGGAACGAGTGTTCCAGCTCATCCAGCGTGGCTTGGCCGCACTCGATGTTCAGGCAGACGTAGTGAGCCTTGACGAGCTTCTGGATCGGGTAGGCCAGTTGACGGCGACCCCAGTCTTCCAGGCGGTGAACCGAGCCGCCTTGGCCCGTGACCAGCGCTTGGTAACGTTCGACCATGGCGGGCACTTGCTCGCTTTGGTCGGGGTGAACGATAAACACTACTTCGTAGTGACGCATGAGTAAAACTCCTTGAGGATGTCTTGCCGGCCACTTGTCTAGCACCGCAGGATTTTCAACAAATCAGCGGCTTTCCAGTGCTTTCTCTATCACTGGTCTTTTTTCTTTAGACTGGCCTGCAAGGGGCAGCCCGCTACCCAAAAAGCATGGGCGGTCGAGCAAGAAAGCTCTCGATTATCACCGATTGCGTCTGCTCACGCAAGCCATAGACGCATCAGGAAATTGGGGACGTGCCATTCGCCCCACCCTGCCCGGCCGGCTGCGGCACATCCGCAACGCCGATCGGCTCGGGCCGGCTGACCACGCTGACCATCACGTAGCTGATGATCATGAGCAGGAACCACGACCCCAGCTTGGCGATGGACACGAGCTCCCAGCCCTGGGACTGGTTGGGGTAGCGCCAGGCGTTGGCGAAGGTGCCGATGTTCTCGGCGAACCAGATGAATAGCGCCACCAGCACGAACCCGAGTAACAGCGGCATGCGCCGGTAGTCGCGCCAGATGCGGAAGTACACCCAGGTCCGCGCGAACAGCACCGCGGTCAGGCCGAACAGCACCAGGCGGAAATCGGGAATGAAATGGTGCGCGAAGAAATTCACGTAGATCAATACCGACAGCGTCACCGTCGCGACAAGCGGCGGATGGGCCCGGAAGCGGAAGTCGAACAGCCGCCAGACCCGCGCCAGGTAACTGCCGACCGCCGCATACATGAAACCGGTAAAGAGCGGCACGCCGCCGATGCGCAGCACACTGGCCTCGGGGTAGATCCACGAGCCCGCGGCCGTCTTGAACAGCTCCATGCCGGTGCCGACCACATGGAAGATGAGGATGACCTTGGCTTCGCTCCAGGTTTCCATGCGCAGGGCCAGCAGCGCCGCCTGAATGGCCAAGGCGGCCAGGGTCAGGAAATCGTAGCGGGCCAGCCAGGCGTCCTGCGGATACCACCAGTGCGTGCCCAGCAGCAAGGCGCACATCAGCCCGCCGAACAGGCAGGCCCAGGCCTGCTTCACGCCGAAGCGGAAGAACTCGTAGAGGGCGACGCCGAAACGGCCGCGGCCGGCCAGATGTCCGGCCAGCCGCGCTTCCCAATTTGCCAGTCTCGCGATGAGCGGCCAATCGGTGGCCGCCGGATGACTCACGAAGGGCTCAGCCTTCCACGACGGCGTAGGCCGAGTGGTTGTGGATCGATTCGAAGTTCTCGGCCTCGACGCGGTAGCGGGCGATGCCGGGATGCGCGTTCAGGCGAGCTGCCACGTCGCGCACCAGATCTTCGACGAACTTGGGGTTGTCGTAGGCGCGTTCGGTGACGTATTTCTCGTCGGGGCGCTTGAGCAGGCCCCAGAGTTCACACGAGCCTTCGTCTTCGATCAGGCGGATGACGCCATCCATGCTGATGTCGGATTCCAGGATGGCCGAGACCGTGACGTGCGAGCGCTGGTTGTGCGCGCCGTATTCGGAGATGGCCTTGGAACACGGGCACAGGCTGGTGACCGGCACCTGCACCACCAACTCGAACTCGACCTTGTCGCCCTGGGCGCGGGCGATCCATTGGACTTCGTAGTCCAGCAGGCTTTGCACGCCGGAAATCGGGGCGGACTTGTTGATGAAGTACGGGAAGGCTGCAGTGATGTCGCCGCGTTCGGCGTGCAGCAGCGGCAGCATGTCGGCGGCCATGGCGCGGAACAGCGTCGGCGTCATGGGAGTGCTGCGGTACTTTTCCAGCAGCGCCACGAAGCGGGACATGTGCGTCCCTTTTTCTTCGGGCGGCAGCGCCACCGTCAGGGTCCAGTTGGCCACGGTGCCTTGGGGCGAACCGTCGGCGTTTTCGATGAGCATCGGGTGGCGCACGCCACGGATGCCCACGCGCTGAATCGGGATGTGCCGGGTGTCCGCCGAGCTCTGGACGTCGGGCATCACGATGGCGGGATCGATCGGAGAATTCATGTCGGCTTACCAGTCTGGGCGACGAGCGTGGCGTAAGCACGCAGACCCAGGAATCTTTAAGAGGGGCCCATTATCGCCCAAAGTCCAACGAGCGCCAGGGAAAACCCTTTCATTCGTAGGCCGGCGGGGCCGGAACACTGTGTTTCGCCAGGCGGACCAAACCCCGGGGCGGGTCCGCCCGCGGAGGGGATCAATCCAGCAAAGCGGCGTAGCGGGCGCGGATCGATTGCTCGATGCCCGCGGCGTCCAGCCCGATGCCGGCCAGCAGCGCCATCTGGTCGCCGTGGTCGATGAACTGGTCCGGGAAGCCCAGCTGCAGCACCGGGATCAGGACGCCTTCGGCGCTGAGCACTTCCAGCACGGCGCTGCCGGCGCCGCCCATGACCGAGGCGTCTTCGATGGTCACCAGCGCATCGTGACGGCTGGCCAGATCCAGGATCAGCGCGCGGTCGATCGGCTTGACGAAGCGCATGTCGGCCACCGTGGCATCCAGCTTGGCAGCCGCCGCCAAGGCCGGCTGCACCAGGGTGCCGAAGCCCAGGATGGCGATCTTGCGGCCTTCGCGGCGCACCAGGCCGCGGCCGACCTCGACCGTGCCCAGTCCGGGCGCTTCCAAGGCGCCGCAGCCGGCGCCGCGCGGATAGCGCACCGACGCCGGGCCCGGATACTGATAACAGGTGGACAGCAGCAGACGGGTCTCGGCCTCGTCGGACGGGGTTGTGACCACCATATTGGGCACGCAGCGCAGGAAGGCGGTGTCGTAGTTGCCCGCATGTGTGGCGCCGTCAGCGCCGACGATGCCGGCGCGGTCCAGCGCGAACGTGACGTCCAGGTTCTGCAGCGCCACGTCATGGATGAGCTGGTCGTAGCCACGCTGCAGGAACGTGGAATAGATGGCGACCACGGGCTTTTGCGCTTCGCAGGCGATGCCGCCGGCGAAGGTCACGGCGTGCTGCTCGGCGATGCCTACGTCGAAGTAGCGCAGTGGAAAGCGCTTTTCGAATTCGACCAGACCGCTGCCCTCGCGCATGGCGGGGGTGACGGCGACCAGGCGCGAGTCCTGCGCGGCCATGTCGCACAGCCAGTCGCCGAACACCTGGGTAAAGGTGCGCTTGCCCGGCGCCTTCGATTGCTGGATGCCGACGGCAGGGTCGAATTTGCCCGGGCCGTGATACAGCACCGGATCGGCCTCGGCCAGCTTGTAGCCCTGCCCTTTCTTGGTGACCACGTGCAGGAACTGCAGGCCTTGCAGCGCCTTCAGGTTCTGCAGCGTCGGCACCAGCGCGTCCAGGTCGTGGCCGTCGATGGGACCGACGTAGTTGAAGCCGAATTCCTCGAACAGCGTGGCCGGCGTGACCATGCCCTTGGCGTGTTCCTCGAAGCGGCGCGCCAGTTCGAGCACGGGCGGCACGTGCTGCAGCACCGCGCGGCCGACGTTCTTGGCGGCGGCGTAGAAGCGGCCGGACATCAGGCGGGCCAGATAGCGGTTCAGCGCCCCCACCGGCGGCGAGATCGACATGTCGTTGTCGTTCAGGATCACCAGCAGGTTGATGTTGGGCGTGACGCCGGCGTTGTTCATGGCCTCGAAGGCCATGCCCGCCGACATGGCGCCGTCGCCGATCACGGCGATGTGCTGGCGCTGTTCGCCGGCGTTGCGCGAGGCCACTGCCATGCCCAGCGCAGCCGAGATGGACGTGGACGAGTGCGCGGTGCCGAAGGCGTCGTATTCGGATTCGCTGCGTTTGGGAAAGCCCGAGATGCCGTCCTGCTGGCGCAGCTTGGCCATGCCGGCGCGGCGTCCGGTCAGGATCTTGTGCGGATAGGACTGGTGGCCCACGTCCCAGACGATGCGGTCGTGCGGCGTATCAAAGACCTGATGCAGCGCCAGCGTCAGTTCCACCGTGCCCAGGTTCGACGACAGGTGGCCGCCGGTCTTGGAGACCGACTCCAGCACGAAGCCGCGCAATTCGTCTGCCAGCCGTTTGAGCTCGCGACGATCCAGGCGCTTGAGGTCAGCCGGGGATTGAATGCGGTCCAATAAATCTGTCGTCATGCTTGTATGGGGTTCGTTTGCCCGGCCTGCGGCCAGCCCGGACGGGTCACGGTTCAGCGGTCTCGGAGGACGATGAAATCAGCCAGTTCAGCCAGGCGCGAGCCGGCGTCGCCCAGCGGTTCCAGCGCGGCCAAGGCGGTTTCGCGCAGCTCGCCGGCGAAGGCGCGCGCATCGTCCAGGCCCAGCAGCGAAACATAAGTCGGCTTGTTTTCGGCCGCATCCTTGCCCGGGGTCTTGCCCAGGCTGGCGGAATCGGCCGTGACGTCGAGAATATCGTCCACCACCTGGAAAGCCAGGCCCATGGCTTGCGCGTAGACGTCCAGCGCCTGGCGCGAGGCCGAGCTGGCGCCGGCGACGATGCCGCCCAGCGCGACGCTGCAGGCCAGGATGGCGCCGGTCTTCATGCCGTGCATCGTCTGTAGTTCGTCGCGCGACAACTTGCGGCCGACGCTGAACAGGTCGATGGCCTGGCCGCCGGCCATGCCCTGGCTGCCGGCCGCGCGGGCCAGCGACTGGGTGGCCTGCACGATCAGCGCCGGCGCGATGGGCATGGATGCCAGCAGGTCGAAGGCCAGCGGTTGCAGCGCGTCGCCAGCCAGCATGGCGGTAGCTTCGTCGAATTGCACATGGGTGGTGGGACGGCCGCGGCGCAGGATGTCGTCATCCATGCAGGGCAGGTCGTCGTGCACCAGGGAGTAAGCGTGGATCAGTTCCACCGCGGCCGCGGCGCGGTCCAGCGAGGCCTCGACGGCCAGCACGCTGCCGCTGACGGGGCAAGCCTGGCCTGCGGCGTAGACCAGCGCGGCCCGGACCCGCTTGCCGCCGCCAAGGACGGCGTAGCGCATGGCTTCATGCAGGCGGGGAGGCAGGGCGTCGGCCGGCGGCAGGAGGTCGTCGAGCACGTCTTCGACGTGTCGCACGCGACCCTGCAACCACTCTGGGAAAGCGAGTTGAATTTGCTTCATCCGAGTCTTATTCGTCATCCAGCGCCGCCGGGTCCAGCGGGCGCAGCAAGTCGCCTTCGAGGACCTTCACCTGCTGTTCAGCCTGGGCCAAGCGGTCCTGGCAGACGCGCGTCAGCTCAACGCCGCGCCGGTAGGCGGCCAGCGATTGCTCAAGCGGCAACGAGCCGTCTTCCATGGCCGCGACCAGCGATTCCAGTTCGGCCAGGGCCGTTTCGAAATCCTGGGGCAAGGGACGGTCGCCGGTCTGCGGGTCGGCTTGTGTGGGTTTGGCCAAACGGGTCTCCGAGGGCGCAAGGGGTGGATCAATCCGTGAATTGTACGAGATACCTGGACCCTGCCCCGACGCGCCGCCGGTCTCAGGCGGAGGCGCCCGCCAGCCCCGCGATCGCGGCCCGCAACGCGGGCGCCACCTGCGTGCGCAAGCCGGCTTCCGGCAGCAGGCCGGCGGGGCCGCCGCAACTCATGACGAACACGCCCTCGCCCGTGACGGACATAAATGGCACCGCGGCGGCGTTGATGCCGGACTGCCATTCGCCGATCGCGAAACAGCAACCGGTCTCGGCCAGTTCGGCGCGCGCGCGCTCGATCGCAGCGGCGGCCGGCGCGGCCGGGCCCAGCCGTTCCAGCACGTCGGCGCAGGCGGGGACCGGCAGGCTGGCCAGGTAGGCGCGGCCCATGGCGCTGTCCAGGCTGGCGCGATACCCCACGGGCAGGCGCAGGTACAGGGCGGACGAACCGTGGATGGCCTCGACATAGGTCATGGCGTCGCCGTCGAACGCGCCCAGCGCCACGGCCCCGCCCGTCTCGCGTGCCAGGTCGGTCATGGAGGCTTTGGCCAGCTCGCGCACTTCCAGGCCGGCCAGCAACCCAAAACCCAGCGCCAGCACGCCATAGCCGGGCGAGTACTTGCCGGTATCCGGGTGATAGCGCAGATAACCGAGCTCGGTCAGCGTATAGGTGATGCGGCTGATGGTGGGCTTGGGCAGGCCGGTCAGGCGCGCCAGGTCCAGGTTGCCCAGCGCCGCCACGCCGGGCCGGAAACACCGCAACACTTCCAGGCCGCGCGCCAGCGCCGTGATGAAGTCGGGCGACACCGGCCCCTCGCCGACGGCGCCCGCCCGCTTGCGGCGCGCCGGCGCGCTCAGTTCCAGCTTCTGGTCGGGCTTGGCGGCGGGATGGGGGATGCGCTTGGGGTCAGAAAAAGATTGCATTTCTATTCGCTTCGTTTTTATAGTTTATTTCGAATGACAAAACTAAATTCCAATATACGGAATTCCAAAGGCGATTTCAAGGGGAAAACATGATTCGCAAACGCTACAAATTCCTGGCCGCGCTGCTGCTCGGCGCGGCCGCCTTGGGCGCAGCCCAGGCCGACACCTACCCGTCCCGCCCGATCAAGGTCGTGTCGCCCTTCCCCGCCGGCGGCGCCACGGACGTACTGACCCGCGTGCTGGCCGAACGCATGGCCAAGACCCTGGGCCAGCCGATGATCGTCGAGAACAAGGCCGGCGCCGGCACCTCGATCGGCGCGGCCTTCGTGTCACGCGAAGCGCCTGACGGCTACACCATCCTGATGGCCACCAACTCCACCCTGGTCACCAACCGCTATCTGTATAAGGAACTGCCCTACGACCCGGACGGCTTCGCGCCGATCGGCATGGTGGGCGTGGGCCCGCTGGTGCTGCTGTCCAGCCCCAAGCGTCCGTTCAACAGCACCCAGGACATCGTGGCCTACGCCAAGCAGAATCCGGGCAAGCTGACCTTCGCCACCTTTGGCGCCGGCACCTCTTCACACTTGGCGGGCGAGCTGTTCAAGGAACGCGCGGGCATCGACATCCTGCACGTGCCGTTCAAGGGCGCGACCCAGGCGCTGCCGGCCCTGATCAGCGGCGACGTGGACCTGTTCTTCGACATGGTCGCCACCGGCATGCCGCAGGCCGACGCCGGCAAGGTCAAAGTGTTCGCCATCACCAGCCCCACCCGCCTGGCCACCGAGCCCAAGCTGGCGACGCTGGCCGAACAGGGCTATCCGGCCTTCGACATGACGGCCTGGTTCAGCTTCGTGGCGCCCAAGGGCACGCCCGCGCCGGTACTGGACAAGCTGCAAGCCGCGCTGGCCGAGACCCTGAAAGACGAAGCGGTCCGCAAACGCCTGCTGGACATGGGCATCGACCCGCGTTCGGGCACGGCGGCCGAACTGGACAAGCAGGTCAAGACCGAACAGCCTATCGTGTCGCAACTGATCAAGCAGGCCAACATCGTGCTGCAGTGACCGGCATGGTTGCTCAAAAAAGCAGGCCCTAACGCCTGGATACAGAACCGGCGCATCCCTGGCTGCTAAGGTGAAAAACAAAAGCGGGCGCAACGCCCGCCGCCGTTTCATCCCATGCCCAGGAGCCCGATGCCGCTGACCGAGGACCGCTACGCCCGACTGGATGCCGCACGCTGGCTGGCCGCCGCGGCAGTAGTGCTGCTGCACAGCGCCGCCCTGATCGTCAGCGATCCGTCGGCCTACGGCAATGGCGCCTGGCTGGCCGCCAACCTGTACGACTCGGCGGCCCGCTGGTGCGTGCCGGTGTTCGTGATGGTCAGCGGCGCCCTGCTGCTGGACCCCTCCAAACCCCAGGATGCCAAGCGCTTCTACACCCGGCGCATGGCCCGCATCTGCGCGCCGCTAGTGTTCTGGACGCTCTTCTACCTGGTCTGGCGCACGGCGCTGGATTGGTGGGACGACGGCCGCGTGGACTTTTCATTCTGGCCGCGCAAAGTGGTCCAGGGCGAACCGTACTACCACCTCTGGTATCTCTACATGATCGTGGGCCTGTACCTGTTCGCGCCGCTGGTGCGCACACTCTATGCACGCAGCACGCCGCGTTCGCGATCGCTATGGGTCGTGGGCATCCTGGGACTGGCCATCCTCGAGGCCCTGTACCGCCGCGCGCTGGGCGCCCAGCCGGGCTTTTTCCTGACCTGGTTCCTGCCCTACCTGGGCTATTTCGTGGCGGGCCGCCAGATATTCGACGGCGAATTGCGCGTGCCGCGACCGGCCCTGATGCTGGGCGCCAGCGTAGCGGCCACGGCCCTGGGCGTGCACATCATGTCCAACGGCCGGACACTGGACACGTACTTCTACGACTACTTCAGCCTGACCGTGCCGTTCATGTCGCTGGCCGCGTTCCAGTGGATCGTGTCGTCGCCGCGCCTGCCCCGGCTGGCGGCGCTGGCCCCGCTGACGTTCGGGGTGTACCTGATCCATCCGGTGTTCCTGGACCTGGCGCACCGCGCCGGGGCCTTCACCGGCGGGCGCCGCGACGCCTGGCTGGTGCCCTTGCTGACGCTGGCCGTGTTCGCGTTATCGGCGGCCAGCAGCTGGCTGTTGCGGCGCCATCCGGCCACCCGCAAGCTGGTCTGAAAAACCTACGCCGCGAAGGGTTAATCGGCATTTGCGCGAGATCAAATCCAGCCCCCCCGATCTTCACCAAGCTTCACCGATCTTCACGGGCGTGGGGAAAAGTGTTGGGGTACAATTCACGGCTTATTTGATCGGCCAGACACCGATTTTTCTTCGCGCCAGAACGGATCTAGCCATCCCCTTTCAAACCTGCAAGGGCTTGGCCAAGCTCAAGCTGTCCTGGCTTTTTAACGCCGGGCCGCCCCAAGAAAGACGCCCCCAGTAAGGGCAGCTAGCCCACGGAAGTGGGCGCGGCGTTGGGGGAAATATTCATCCGAGCGGAGGGAATCATGACCGACATCGGTCGGATGGCACATGTTGTGCCAGCTCGCACCCAGCTACCCGTCAGCGCTTATTTTGACGAAGCCCTCTTTGCCCGCGAGCAAGAACTCATTTTCAAGCAATCCTCGCAGTACGTCGGCCACCAGAAGCTGGTGCCGGACGTCGGGGATTGGCGTACGTTGGCCCAGGAAAGCGGAGGGCGCGTGCTGGTTCGCAACCAGCAAGGCGTTGAACTCATCTCAAATGTCTGCCGCCACCGCCAGGCATTGATGCTGGGCGGCCAGGCCGGCGACGTGGCCGGCACCTGCAATTCGCACGGCAACCTGAGGGCGACCGGCGGCAATATCGTCTGCCCGCTGCACCGCTGGACGTACAACAACCAGGGCGAGCTGCTGGGCGCGCCGCAGTTCGACACCACGCCCTGCATGAACCTGCAGAAGTTCCGCCTGCGCGATTGCCACGGCCTGCTGTTCGAAGGCCCGCGCGACCCCGCCGCCGACATGGCGCCGCTGTTCTCGCGGCCCGAGTTCGACTTCGGCGACTACGTGCTGGACCACGTCGAAGTGCACCAGTGCAACTACAACTGGAAGACCTTCATCGAGGTCTACCTCGAGGACTACCACGTCGGCCCGTTCCATCCGGGCCTGGGCCGCTTCGTCACCTGCGACGACCTGACCTGGGAGTTCAACGACTGGTACAGCCTGCAAAAGGTCGGCGTGCACAACGCGCTGGCCCAGCCAGGTTCGGATGTGTACAAGCAATGGCACGACCGCCTGCTGTCGTTCCGCGAAGGCGACGCACCGGATTTCGGCGCGGTCTGGGTCACGTATTTCCCGACCCACATGATCGAGCTCTATCCGCACGTGCTGGTGCTGTCGACGCTGTACCCCAAGAGCCCGCAGGAAACCGTGAACGTGGTCGAGTTCTACTACCCCGAGGAAATCGCTGCCTTCGAGCGCGAATTCGTCGAGGCGCAGCGCGCGGCCTACATGGAAACGGCCATCGAGGACGACGAGATCGCCGAACGCATGGACGCCGGCCGCAAGGCCCTGATGCTGCGCGGCGTGAACGAGACCGGCCCCTACCAGTCGCCGATGGAAGACGGCATGCAGCACTTTCACGAGTGGTACCGCCGCACCATGCAAGAACGGCTGTAACGCCCCCTTCATGAAAAAAGGCCTTGCAATCGCAAGGCCTTTTCTTTTGCGGCGCGGTCGCCGCGCAATGCGCCTCAGCGGTCCAAGGCACCCGCGACCGTGCGCTCGCCGATCGCCAGGCCCACGGTCATGCCGACGCCCGAGTGCATCACCGCCACCGTGGTGGCCGCGTCCACCGGCATTACCGAGAACGGTGCCGGACCGTGCGTGCCGTACACGCCCTGCCAGCGTTCCAGCACCCGCAGCCGTGCGCCCAGCGCCTGCTGCGCCAGGTCCAGCATGGCGTCGTCCACGGCCTCGTCGTTGAACGGGAACGCATCCTGGCCGTAGCGGTGCGAATCGCCGATGATCAACTCGCCATACGGCGTGGGGCTGATGAGCAGATGGATACCATTTTCCAGCAGCATCGGGCTGCGCGCCTGGATCACGTCACGCAGCGCCAGCGCCGACGGCAAGTCGGAAAAGGCGCCGTAGTGCACGCAGGACAGACCGGTCAGGAGCGGGCGATCCAGCGCCATGGGACGCGTCTCGAACGCCGCGCGCAGCATCTGCAGGCGCGTCACTTCCAGGTTCAGCGGCGCAAAGCGCTCGGGCAGCAGCGTCAAATAGTCGTGGCCGGGGCACACGAACACGTGCGAGCCGACGAAGTCGCCCGCGGTAGTGGCGACCTGCCCTTGTTCGACGGCACGCGCCAGCGTGCCGGTAATGAATTGGACGCCCAGCGATTCAGCCAGGTAGCGCGTGATGGCCGGCAAGGCTTCGCGGGAATAGATCTGCAGGTCGTCCAGGCCGCGCAATCCGGCGCAATGGTGCGCCAGCTGGCCGTCGTACAGCTTGGCCACGTCGCGGCCCGACAGCAGTTCGGCGCGGTAGCCTTCCTGCTGCAGGCGGGTCTCGGCGAATTCGTCCAGCACGTCGGCCTCGTCGGCATTGCGCGCCAGGACCAGCGCGCCGTTGGCGCGGACGTGGAAACCGGCCTTGCCCGCCAAGTCCAGCCACAGCTCGCGCGCCTGCTGGGCGTGCGACAGCATCATGCCCGGCGCCTGGCCGGTCACGATGACCTGGCCGAAGTTGCGGATGGTGGCGCCATGCGCCTGCCGGCTGCGCTCGATCACGGCCACCGACAGACCGCGCTTGGCGGCGGCCCAGGCATGCGCGATGCCGAGCATGCCCGCGCCGACCACGATTACGTCGAATTTTTTCATCTGAATAGCATTGCGAGAGGACTGGCGGGGGAAGCGCCTGCGGACGCAGGCGCTTCCCGGCGAGCGGCCCGAAGGCGCTTACTTCTTCTTGGGCTCGGACTTGCCGTCGTAGCGGCGGGTCCACTCGGCGATGATGCGTTCGCGGTTGGTGGCGGCCCAGACGAAGTCGTTCTTGATCATGCGCTTGGTCAGGTCAGCCGGCAGGTTGGGGTTCGACGTGGCGATCGAGGGAATCGCGAGCACGGCGAAGTTGGCCTTGTACAGCTCGTTGGCCTCGCGGCTGGCCGAGAAATCGGCCAGCTTGCGCGCCGCTTCCAGGTTCTTGGTGCCCTTGACGATGGCGGTGGCTTCGACTTCCCAGCCCAGGCCTTCCGACGGGAACACGGCTTCGACCGGCGCGCCGTCGGCCTTCAGCTTGGCGGCGCGGTAGTCGAACGACACGCCGATCGGGAATTCGCCGGCGGCGGCCATGTTGCAAGGCTTGGAGCCCGAATGCGTGTACGAACCGATGTTCTTGTGCAGCGCGTCCATGTAGGCCCAGCCCTTCTCTTCACCGAAGATCTGCAGCCATGCGCTCACGTCCAGGAAGCCGGTGCCCGACGAGGCCGGGTTCGGCATGACGATCTTGCCGGCGTAGACCGGCTTGGTCAGGTCTTGCCACGAGGTGGGCTTGGGCAGCTTCTGCTTTTCGGCCTCGACGGTGTTAAAGCAGATGGCGGCGGCAAAGCCGTCCATGCCGACCCAGGTGGGCTCGGCCTTGGCGTCGCGCATGTTGGCGGCGATCTGGTCCAGGCCCTTGGGGGCGTAGGGCTGCAGCATGCCTTCCTTGTCCATCAGGCCCAGCGAGGTGCCGGCCAGGCCCCAGATCACGTCAGCCTTGGGGTTACCCTTTTCGGCCAGCAGCTTGGCGGTGATGATGCCGGTGGAATCGCGCACCCACTGGATCTTGATGTCGGGGTTGGCCTTTTCGAAGGCGGCCTGGTAGACCTTGATCTGGTCCGCTTCCAGCGCCGTGTAGACGGTCAGCGAGGTCTCGGCGGACGCGGCGCCCATCATGCCCGTCAGGGCGGCGGCCAGTGCAAGCAGTTTGAAGCGATTCATGAGGAAACTCCGTGGGTGAGCGGAAAAAAGGGTGAATCAGGTCGCCGCGGCCGGCGGATGCCCGCCGCGGTGCAGGTCGGAAAACGGTTCAGAAAATGCCGGCGTCTGCCTCAGGGACGTTGCCCCGCCGCCAGGCGGGCTT
Source organism: Achromobacter sp. UMC71 (assembly GCF_014170305.1). Taxonomy (GTDB): domain Bacteria; phylum Pseudomonadota; class Gammaproteobacteria; order Burkholderiales; family Burkholderiaceae_B; genus Achromobacter. The sequence goes on along the minus strand of NZ_LZZT01000018.1, from coordinate 209,202 downwards.
CGATGTCGGTGATCACGCCAGGCAGGTCTGCGACGGTATCGATCAGGTAGTGCGGCGCGGCGGGCGACAGCTCCTGGCTGGCGCGTTCGCGGGCCTCTTGGCGACCGGCCTCGTCCAGGCTCAGGTATTCGTCCAGCGTCAGGCCGGCGGCGTTGCCGGACAGCAGCAGGCCGACCGTCCACATGCCCGCGCGGCGGCCTTCTTCGATGCCGGGGGCAGTGTCGTCGACCTTGATGCAACCAGCCACGTCGGACAGGCCCAGCTCCACCACGTTCTTGAGCGCCATGGCGGGCGCCGGACGGGCGCGCGGCACGTCGTCGCTGGCGACGATGCAATCCGGCTCCAGCCCTTCGCCGGCGGCGCGCTCGACCACGCGGCGCATCACGCTGCCGGGGTAGCCCGAGCACGAACCGATCTTCAGGCCGTGCTGGCGCAGCGCGCGCAGCAGTTCCGCCGCACCGGGGATGGCGGCCGAATACTGCGCCACCTTATCCAGCTGCATCGGCAGGAAGCGCTCGTAGATGGCGGTCACGTCGTCATCGCTGGGCAGGCGGCCGAACTGGGCCTGGTACTGCTGGGCGATGACGGGCTCGTCGCACAGGGCGCGGATGTGGTCCCACTTGCCCACGCCCATCGGGCCGCGGGCCTGTTCCAGTGTCACGTCCATGCTGAATTGCGCGAACGCGTCGACGAACACCTTGGTGGGCGCGAAGGAACCGAAGTCCACCAGCGTGCCGGCCCAGTCGAAAATCACCGCTTCCAGGCGGACGGGCAAGGGTTTGACAGTCATGAGGATCTTCCTTCAGAAATATTCAATCAAAGCGCGGCGGGACGGCGCCAGGCCTGGCTGCGCGCCACCAGGGCGCGGCTGGCCAGATGCAGGACCAGCGCCGCGACCGCCGAACTGGCCATGATCACAGTGCACATGGCGGCGGCGGGGCCGATGAAACCGGCGTCATCCATATTCAGCACCGCCACGGCGGCCAGCACCGTAGACGGGCTGTACAGGAACACGACGGCCGACACGGTGGTCATGGCGGACACGAACAGATAGCGCGCCACATCCAGCGCGGCGGGCAGGCACATCGGCAGCGTCACGCGCACGAACGTGGTCAGGCGCGGCACCTTCAGCGACGCGGAAGCGGCTTCGAACTCGGGATCCAGCGCATTCAGGGCGGTGGCGGCCGTGAGATGCGCGCTGGTGTAGAAGTGCACCACCGTACACAGCACCAGCAGCGGCATGGTGCCGTACAGCACGTTCAGCGGATTCATCGTGCTGTTGAAGAAGAAGATGTAGCCCAGGCCCAGCACCAGGCCCGGCACGGCCATCGGCATCAGCGCCAGCATCCCCACGGCGCCGCGCAGGCCGCGCGCCACCGTGCCACGGGCCGGCACCTTTTCCATCATCCAGGCGCCCAGGAACACCACCACGGTGCCCAGCACGGCGGTGCAGAACGCCAGTTCCAGGCTGTTGCGCCAGGCCAGCCAGCCGCCGCCGTCCATGTTGTCGAAATCGTACGAACGCAGCGACAGCGACAGGTTGTAGGGCCACATCTTCACGAACGACGCCCACACCGCCACGCCGATGATCAGCAGCAGGAACCCCGCCATGGCGCCGGCCAGCAACAGGAACGCCGCATCGCGCCGGCGGTTGACGCCGGCGGCATAGGGCTGGGCCCGGCCGCTCATCTGGGCGCCCTGGCGGGCACGCAGGCGACGATCCAGCACGAAGGTCAGCACGGCGGGCAACAGCAGCAGGATGCCGATGGCCGCGCCCTTGGGGAAATTCAGCTGGCCAACTACCGCCTTGTAGGCTTCCATCGCCAGCACGTTGTAGTCGCCGCCCACGACCTTGGGCACGCCGAAGTCCGTCACCGTCAGCGTGAACACCACGCAGCAGGCCGAGAACACCGCATAGCGCGTGCCGGGCAGCGTCACCGTCATGAAGGTGCGCAGCGAGCCCGCGCCCATGGCGCGCGCCGCATCGTACAGACGGCCGTCGGCCAACGCCAGGCCGGTCATCAGGATCATCAACGCATGCGGAAAGGTGTAGAAGACCTCGCCGGCGACGATGCCCCAGAAACCATAGATCGTGGCGCCCCCGAACAGGCCCTTGAGCAGGCCCTGGTTGCCCAGCAGATACACCAGCGCGATGCCGGGCAGCAGCGACGGCGCCAACAGCGGCAGCAGCGCGATGGTGCGCAGCAGGCCCTTTCCGGGAACGCGGCAGCGGGTCAGCGCATAGGCGAATGCGTAGGCGCAGGGCACCACCAGCATCATGGTGACCGCGCCGACGGCCAGGCTGCGCCCGACCATGGCCATGAAGCCATCGGCGCCGATGATGCCCAGCACCACCGACAGGCCGGCCCAGTCGCCGTTGCCGTCGGTGACCGCCTTGACCAGGATGCCGCCCAGCGGCAATGCCAGGAACAGCACCAGGAACAGGACCAGGGCGCCCTGCCCCAGCGTCAGGCCCAGCGCGCCGACCCAGCCCGGCAGGGGGCGGCGGCCCAGCGGCGCGGCAACGGGTGCGGCGGCGGGCGTGGGCACGGTGGCGGGGGCGCTGGCCACGGCGGAATCAAGCGTAGGCGCGAATCGCATGGCGCGGCAGCTCCACCCAGCAACGGCTGGCAGCGTGAGGGCCCAGCAGGGCGTCTCCGGTTTCAGGGGATACGATCGAATGCACCGTGGCGCCAGGCACGCCTTCCAGGCGCAGCGCCAGGCGGTAGCCGCGGCCCAGGAACACGCCGTCCAGCACGTCGGCCAGCATGGTGTTGGGTTCTTCCGGGCGCGCCACGCTCACGCGTACCGCTTCCGGGCGCACGAACAGCTTGCCGACGTTGCGTTCCAGAGTCTCGTCCACCGCCAGTTCCTGGCGGCCGACCCGGGCGCGGTGCGCATCGATGCGCTCGAACGGCAGCCAGTTGGCTTCGCCGACGAAATCGGCGATGAAGGCCGAACCCGGCTGGCGATACAGTTCGCGCGGCGTGCCGAACTGCTCGATGACGCCGCCGTTCATGACGGCGATGCGGTCGGCCATCACCATGGCCTCTTCCTGGTCGTGCGTCACCATCAGGGTCGTGATGGACAGGCGCTTTTGCAGGGCGCGCAATTCGATCCGCAGGTGCTCGCGCACCCGGGCGTCCAGCGCCGACATGGGTTCGTCCAGCAGCAACAGGGACGGCGACGGCGCCAGCGCGCGGGCCAGCGCCACGCGCTGCTGCTGGCCGCCCGAAATCTGTCCCGGGTATTTATGCGACGCGCCGGCCAGGCCGACCAGCGTCAGCATTTCCTCGACCCGGTCGGCCACGTGCTTGCGGTGGGCCCGCTTGCCGCTCAGGCCGTAGGCCACGTTCTGGGCCACGGTCAGGTTGGGAAACAGCGCATACGACTGGAACAGGATGCCGTAGTCGCGCGCTTGTGGCTCGGCGTGGGAAATATCGCGGCCGGACAGCAGGATCTTGCCGCTATCCTGGCGCTCCAGCCCGGCGATGGCGCGCAGCAAGGTGGTCTTGCCGCAACCGGACGGCCCCAGCAGGCACACCAGCTCGCCCGCCCGGATATCCAGGGACACATCAGACAGCGCCGTGTGGGCGCCAAACCGCTTGACCAGGTTGCTGACCGACAGAAAGCCCCCGCGCTGCGCTCCGGTCTGGGGCATAGCGCCCGTCGGAAGAGGGTCTGTGTCGCGTTGGAGCTGTTGGGGCATGGTGCCTCCGGTCTGGGAACGAAGGCAGTATGGAAGCCGCGTATTGAGTGTTTATGACACTTCGCGCAAATGCAGTAATAAAAACATCAAATTATTTTGGTGTACTGGCGGTCTTGCGCATTGCGTCCATTTACCAGGCCCCAGAACACCGTGCTCGTCGCCGAATTGAAATCCTTCTATGCCGTGGCTCGCTGCGGCACCGTCACCAAGGCCGCCGCCCAGCTGGGCGTGAGCCAGCCCACGGTGACGGGGCAACTGCGCCAGTTGGAATCGCGCTATGGCGTCGAACTGTTCCACCGCCAGGGCCGCGGCATGCGGCTGTCGGACGCCGGGCACAGCCTGATGCCCATGGTGGAAAAGCTGGTGCAGCAGGAAACCGAGATCGATTTCCGGCTGCGCGACGCCAGCGACCTGCGCGAGGGCAACCTGCGAGTCGGCGCCACCGGCCCCTTCTACATCATGGATACGGTGCGGCGCTACAACCAGCGCTACCCCGGCATCGACCTGACGGTGACCATCGGCAACTCGCAAAGCATGCTGCAGGCGCTGCATGACTATCGCATCGAGATTGCCACATCGTCATTTCTGATGGATGACAAGCATCTGTACCGCCGCTTGATCGCGGCGGACCCGATCCGCGTGGTCACCCACCGCGACCACCCGTTGGCCCGGCGCGGCCAGGTGACGTTGGCGGACCTGGCCGACCACGCGCTGCTACTGCGCGAACCTGGCTCGATGACCCGCCAACTGACCGAGGACGCGCTGCAGGCAGCCGGCGTCAGCGTCAAACGCACGCTGGAGATCGGCAGCCGCGAATCGATCCGCCAGGCGATTCTGTGCGAGCTGGGCATCAGCCTGATCCCGTCGCGTGAAATTCCGTCCCATCCCGATCTGGTCGCGCTGGACATCCAGGGCGCGGACATCGTGATGCACGAATACCTGTACTGCTTGCGCGAGCGCCAACCGGTGCAACTCATCGCGCGCTTTCTGGAGATGGCGCCGGCAGCCGGCTGATCCACGGATCACTGCCCGCCTCTTCCCCTTGCGGCCACTCAGGAGACAAACATGGCCTTGACCTTGCAGGACATTGAGCAGCTTTTCCTGGAACGCGGGCACCGTTCCTATCATGGCGAATCCGTCAGCCACCTGCGGCACGCGCTGCAGACCGCGGCCCTGGCCGAACGCAACGGCGCCAACGCGCCCTTGATCACGGCTTGCCTGCTGCACGATCTGGGCCACCTGATCGCGGACCATCCCGACACCCCCACCCTGCGCGGCGTCGACGACAAGCACCAGTATTTCGTGCTGCCGTTCCTGCGCGGGCTGTTCAGTTCGGCCGTGCTCGACCCGATCCGGCTGCACGTAGAGGCCAAACGCTACCTCTGCTACGTGGAGCCGCAGTATGAAGCGTCGCTGTCGCAGGATTCAAAGCGCAGCCTGGCGCTACAGGGGGGCAGCTTCGATGCGGGCCAGGCGGTGGATTTCGCCAGCATGCCGGGCGCGCCGGATGCGATCCGGCTAAGGCGCTGGGACGACATGGCGAAGGTGCCGGGCCTGGCCACCCCGCCGCTGGACCACTTCCTGGAGATCGCCGAAAGCGTCTCCAGCAGGGTCAAGCTGGCGGCGGTCTGGTAGGACGCGAAAGGCCTATTCGCCCTTGGCCACCGGCCGGGACGGATCGCTGCACCATTCGCTCCACGAACCCGGATACAGGCGCGAGCCGGCCAGGCCGGCGATTTCCATCGACAGCAGGTTGTGGCAGGCCGTGATGCCCGAGCCACACTGGTGCACGATCGTCTTGGGATCGCGCCCAGCCAGCAGCGCGGTGAATTCTTCGCGCAGCTGGCCGGCGTCCTTGAAATGGCCGTCGGCCTGCAGATTCTGGCCGTTCGGGCGGTTCAGCGCGCCGGGAATGTGGCCGGCCACCGGATCCATGGGTTCGACTTCACCGCGGTAGCGGTTGGCGGCCCGCGCATCGATCACCGTGAACGCGGGCTGGGCGATATTGTCCAGCACCGCCTTCGCATCCACGCTGCCCGCCAGCGGGGCGCCCGGGACCACCGGCGCGCCCGGCTGCACGGTGGGCGCCGGTTCCGTGGTGGTGGGCAGGCCCGCGGCCAGCCAGGCCTGCCAGCCGCCGTCCAGCACCGCGACCTGGCCGTGGCCCAGCCAGCGCAGCATCCACCACAGATGGGCGGCGTACATGCCGCCGCTGGCGTCATAAGCCACCACCAGGGTCTGGGGCGTGACGCCGTGTGCGGCCATCAGCGCGCCGAATTGGGCGCGGTCGGGCAGCGGGTGGCGGCCGTTCTTGCCGGTGCGGGCTGCGGCCAGCTCGGTTTCGTGGTCCAGGTAGCGGGCGCCGGGAATGTGGCCGGCGGCATAGGCCTCGTGGCCGGCGGCGTGATTGGTCAGGTCGTGCCGCACATCGAACACGCGCACGTCCGCGGCGCCGAGGCGGGCAGCCAGATCAGCCGCGGAAATCAGGGTCGTCGTCATCGGGAAGGCTCCTCTCGCTTCGTCGAAATCGCGGCGTCAGGCCGGCTTGGGGTCGCGCATGGTACGCCACACCGACAGCAGGCCCGCCGAAATGATCAGGCCCATGCCGGCCCAGGCCAGACTATCCAGGGTGTCGCCCCAGAAACCCATGCCGATCAGGGCCGCGAAGATAATCGTGCTGTATTGCAGCGCGGCGGTCAGCAGCGCCGAGCCCATGCCGAACGCCCGGGTCATGGCCAATTGGCCGAACAGGCCCGCCACCCCCACGCCCAGCAGGGACGCGTAGCCGGTCCAGTCGGCGTGGCCCCAGCCTTCGAAGCCCAGACCCGCGAAACTGGACACGCACACCGCCACCGAGAAGAACAGGACCGTGCGCCATTCAGGTTCGCCGATGCGGCCGAGCTGGCGGATCTGCATCATGGCGATCGCGGACATGGCGCCGGCGCCCAGGCCCAGCAAGGCGGCCAGCCATTGGTCTTCGTTGATGCTGGGCCGTAGCACGGCGATCACGCCCAGGAAACCCAGCGCAACGGCGGCGATGCGCACCGGGTCGCGTTGCGCGCCGCCCCACCCCAGCATCCAACAGGCGATGAACAGCGGCGCCGTGTAGTTCAGGCTGGTGGCGGTGGCCAGGGGCAAGTGGGCGATGGCGAAGAAGCCGAGCCACATTGAGGTGACGCCGGACAGGTTGCGCCAGATGTGCAGCTTCCAGCTGGTCGGAACGATGGATTGGCGGCCGGCGCGCGCCCACAGCAGCAGCAGGATCACCGACGGCAGGCCGCGGAACAACACCACCTGCGGCAGCGACGCGCCGTGCTCGGTGCCCAGTTTCACGAACGAGCCCATGACGGCGAACATGGCGGACGCCAGCAACATCCAAAGTGCCTGCATGGGGGGATTGCGCTCAGGTGAAAGTGGGGGGGCTAAGGGAAAGCGATACTATACTCTTCGTCACCGGCCGCGGCGCCGCCAGTCGGGGAACTGGCGCGGCGCCGCGCAGTCAAAGCCGGGGTATTTCCCGCTCGCAGAGGAACAAAAAAACATGAAACGCATTGTCCTGTTCGTCATCACCAACCTGGCCGTCATGCTCGTGCTGTCGGCCACGCTACGCATCCTGGGCGTAGACCGCTACATCACGGCCAACGGCCTGAACCTGAACGCCCTGCTGATCTTCTCGGTGGTCGTCGGTTTCACCGGCGCGATCATCTCGCTGCTGATCAGCAAGCCCATGGCCAAATGGAGCACCGGCGCGCAGGTGCTGGATCCCAACGCGCCCCGCAACGCACGCGAAGCCTGGCTGCTGGACACCGTCCACCAGTTGGCGGACCGCGCCGGCATCGGCCGCCCGGAAGTCGCCATCTATGACGGCGCCCCCAACGCCTTCGCCACCGGCGCCTTCAAGAACGACTCGCTGGTCGCCGTGTCCACGGGCCTGCTCGAAAGCATGAGCGAGGAAGAAGTCGCCGCCGTGCTGGCCCACGAAGTGGCGCACATTGCCAACGGCGACATGGTCACGCTGACCCTGATCCAGGGCGTGGTCAACACCTTCGTCGTGTTCCTGGCCCGCGTCGTCGGCTACTTCATCGACCGCGTCGTGTTCAAGAACGAACGCGGCATCGGCCCGGGCTACTACGTCACCGTGCTGGTCTGTGAGATCATTTTCGGCATCCTGGCCTCGATCATCGTGGCCTGGTTCTCGCGCCAGCGCGAATACCGCGCCGACGCCGGCTCGGCCCACCTGATGGGCGCGCGCGAACCCATGATCCGCGCCCTGGCCCGCCTGGGCGGCCTGGAGCCGGGCGAACTGCCCAAGTCGTTCGAAGCCTCCGGCATCACCGGCAAGGGCGGCCTGGCGGCCATGTTCGCCTCGCACCCGCCGATTCCGGCCCGCATCGCCGCCCTGCAGAACGCGCGCGTGATCTGACCCCTGCCGCGGCGTGCGCCGCGCCGGCCACAAAAAAAACCCTTGATCGCTCAAGGGTTTTTTCTTTGGGTGTCTGGCGTATCAGCACTCGACGATATTCACCGCCAGGCCGCCGCGCGCCGTTTCCTTGTACTTGGTTTTCATGTCGGCGCCCGTCTCGCGCATGGTCTTGATGACGGAATCCAGCGACACATAGTGCTGGCCGTCGCCGCGCAGCGCCATGCGGGCCGCGTTGACGGCCTTGATGGACGCCATCGCGTTGCGCTCGATACAGGGAATCTGCACCAGGCCGCCGACCGGGTCGCAGGTCAGGCCCAGGTTGTGTTCCATGCCGATCTCGGCCGCGTTCTCGACCTGCTCGACCGAGCCGCCCAGGGCCGCCGCCAGGCCGCCGGCCGCCATCGAACACGCCACGCCGACCTCGCCCTGACAGCCGACTTCGGCGCCCGACAGCGACGCGTTGTACTTGTACAGCAAGCCCACGGCCGCCGCGGTCAGCAGAAAATCGCGCACGCCTTCGCGGTTGGAACCGGGGACAAAGCGATCGTAATAGTGCAGCACCGCCGGAATGATGCCCGCCGCGCCATTGGTCGGCGCGGTGACCACCCGGCCGCCGGCCGCGTTTTCCTCGTTGACCGCCATGGCGTACAGGTTGACCCAGTCCATCACCGACAGCGGGTCGGACAGCGTGCGCTCGGCGCGCTGCGTCAGATTGCGGTACAGCTCGGGAGCGCGGCGGCGCACGCGCAAGGGGCCGGGCAATTCGCCGTCCGCCTCGGGATAGTTGATGCCACAGCCGCGCGACACACAGTCCTGCATCACCTGCCAGATGCGGTCCAGGCCGGCGGCGATCTCGCCGGCGTCGCGCCAGGTCAGCTCGTTCTTCATCATCAGCTGCGCCACGGACAGGCCGTTTTCACGGCACATGGTCAGCAGTTCTCGGCCCGTGCGGAACGGGAACGGCAACTGGTCGTGCGCGGCGATGACCTGGCTGTTGGACGCGCCGGCCGTCACGACGAAGCCGCCGCCCACCGACAGATAGCGGGCCTCGCGCAGCGATTGGCCCTCGGCGTCAAAGGCGTGGAATTTCATGCCGTTGGGGTGTTCGGCCATGGCTTCGCGGCGATAGAACATCATGTGTTCCTTTTCCACGAACGGCACCGGATAGTGCCCCAGCAGCGGCAACTGGCGGCTGGCGCGCACCGACGCGATCATGCCGGCGATGGCGGCCGGGTCCACCGTGTCAGGGGCCTCGCCCATCAGGCCCAGCAGCACGCCCTTGTCGGTGCCGTGGCCCTTGCCGGTCGCGCCCAGCGAACCGTAGAGCTCGGCGCGCACGTTGGCCACCCGCGGCAGCAGGCCGTCGCGTTCCAGGCCCTGCGCGAACAGCAAGGCAGCCCGCATCGGGCCGACCGTATGAGAACTGGACGGGCCAATGCCAATTTTGAACAGATCGAATACGGAAACGGCCACCAGAACTCCCATGCATCCACGAATGATCCGGCAATGATACGCGCAAGGCCGCGCCGCGCGCAGCAAAGCCCTGCGGGGCGTATGCTGTATTGCAGGGACGGGTTTCCCCGCCCGCCCTGGCATGCGATCATTACAGAATTATTTCTTGTCATAAAAAGAATGGAACGACTCCAGGATGTCCGGACTTATTACCCTGCTTGACTTCGCCGGCTACGTCGCCCTGCTGCTGTGGGGCGTGCATATGGTCCAGACAGGCGTACAGCGCGCCTTTGGCGCCGCCCTCGGCGCCGCCCTGGGCCGCGCCCTGGGCACCCGCCTGCGGGCCTTCGCCGCCGGCCTGGGCATCACCGCCGCCCTCCAGAGCAGCACCGCCACTGGCCTGATGATCACCGGCTTTGCCGCCGGCGGCCTGGTCGGCCTGGTCCCCGCGCTGGCCGCCATGCTGGGCGCCAACGTCGGCACGACGCTGATCGTCCAGCTGCTGTCCTTTGACCTGACCTCGCTGGCGCCCATCCTGATCCTGGCCGGCGTCTGGATGTTCCGCCGCTATCCGCCCGGCCGCACCCGCGACCTGGGCCGGGTCTTCATCGGCCTGGGCCTGCTGCTGCTGTCGCTGCACCAGTTGGTCGAGCTGTTCGAGCCCTTCCAGACCGCCCCCATGCTGGGCATGATCCTGGACGCCCTGGCCACCCAGCCCGTGGCCGCCGTGCTGCTGTCGGCCGCCTTCACCTGGGCCGCCCACTCCAGCGTCGCCGTCGTGGTGCTGGTCATGTCCCTGGCCAGCCACCACATGGTCGCCCCCCACGTCGCCTTTGCCCTGGTACTGGGCGCCAACCTGGGCACCGCCATCAACCCCATGATCGAAGGCGTCACCGGCGACGACCCGGCCGCGCGCCGCCTGCCCCTGGGCAACCTCTTGACCCGCATCCTGGGCGTGCTGGCCGGCCTGGTGCTGCTGCCCTGGCTGCAACCGCTGATGAGCGACCTGTCCAGCGACCCGGCCCGCGCCGTCGCCAACTTCCACACCCTGTTCAACGCCGTCATCGCCCTGGCGTTCCTGCCGCTGCTGGCGCCCTATGCCGCCCTGCTCACCCGCTGGCTGCCCAAGCGCGCCGATCCCAACGACCCGGCCCGCCCCCAATACCTGGATGAATGGGCCCACGACATCCCCGCCGTGGCCCTGGGCAACGCCGCCCGCGAAGCCCTGCGCATGGCCGACATGCTGCAGACCCTGCTGCTGTACGCCCGCGCTGGCTTCAAGCGCGACAACCGCCACCGCATGGTGCAGGCCCGCCAACTGGACGCCGCGCTCGACAAGCTCGAAAACGCCATCACCACCTATCTGGCCACCCTGGACCAGGAAAACATGACGCGCGACGACCTGCAGCGCCTGGACGACATCCTGGCCTTCACCAGCAACATCGGCCACGCCGGCGACATCGCCCACCATGGCCTGCTCAGCCACATCGCCAAGCTGCGCAAACAGGGCTGGACCTTCTCGCCCGAACAACGCGCCAGCCTGGACAACACCCTGGGCGAACTGATCTCCAACCAACGCCAGGCCGCCGCCCTTTTCGTCAACGACGACCTGCGCCAGGCCCGCGCCCTGGCCGGCGAAAAAGCCCGTTTCCGCACCATCGAAACCCAGGCTGCCGATACCCACCTGCAAAAGATCAAGGCTGGCCAGGTCGACGCCGCCGAAGTCGGCGCCCTCTACCTGGACATCCTGCGCGACATGAAGGGCATCAACTCCCACTTGGTAGGCGCCGCCGCCTACCCCCTGCTCGCCCGCCACGGCGAACTCCTCCCCAGCCGCCTGCGCGAAGCCGGGAATTAGGGCCCCCACGCTGCACACGCTTCGCGTGCTTGCTGCCCCCCGAGGGGGCTGCCCGGCCTTCGGGCGGCCGGGCGGCCGGGCGGCTATCTTTGCGGGGCGTTGTCTCCAATTTCCTCGCCGCGCGCGACAGCGCTTGCTGGCCACGACGGGGCTGCCCGGCCTTCGGGCGGCCGGGCTGGGCGGGCGACGCAAACCTCTCCCCTAACCCTCGGCCTGGCAGCGCTTCAATTCTCGGAACCGGTAGCCCGGCGCGGGTTGGGCGCAGGGGTGCGCGCCGTTAGATGCGCCCGAGGGAATCCGTAGGAGTCGCCGAAGGCGAGGACGAGGATGACAACGGGGCAGTCCGGAGCGAAGGCTCCGGACCGCAATCGTAGGCGCGCATCCCTGCGCCCAACCCGTGCCGGGCGGCCTACGAAGCCCCCCGCCCACACCACACCAAAGGCCGCCCCCCGTCGCGCGCAGCGACGCCACTACCTCAAAGGTAACGCTTGAACCACTCCAGCATCCGCTTCCACCCATCCGTGGCCGCATCAGCCCGATAATTCGCCCGATAATCCGCCATGAACGCATGATCCGCGTCCGGATACACCACAAACTCCGACCGCTTGGCATTCTCATTGCCGCCGGCAAGCTTGCCCTTCATGATCTCGATATCCGACACCGGAATGCTGGCGTCCCTGGCCCCATACAACCCCAGCACCGGCGCATGCAGTTCATTGACCACGTCAAACGCAACACGCTTGATCAACGGACCATGCCCGGCGCTCAGCTTGCCGTACCAGGCCACGCCGACCTTCACGTCCGGGTTGTGCGCCGCATACATCCAGGTCAGGCGACCGCCCCAGCAAAAGCCCGTCACCGCGACGCGCTTGGGATCGCCGCCATGCTGCGCGGCCCACGCCACGCTGGCGTCCAGATCGGCGAACACCTGCTCGTCGGACACCTTGCTGACGATCTCGGCGATCAACTTGGGAATATCGGTATAGGTCGACGCGTCGCCCTGGCGCTGGTACAGATTGGCGGCCACGGCCAGATAACCGGCCTTGGCGACGCGGCGGCAGACGTCCTTGATGTGTTCGTGGACCCCGAAGATCTCCTGCACTACCAGCACGACGGGCAAGTCGCGCTTGCCCTCGGGGGCGGCGTAGTAGGCGTCAAGGGTCCCATCGGCCACGGGCAGCTGGAAATCTCCGTGGACCAACCCCTGGGTGTCCGTGTGGATCACGGTGGGGGCGACGTTGCCGGCGGCGGCGGAAAAACTCATGGCGAACTCCTGTGTAGGGATCAACGCGGGGCCGGCGCCCCGCGATTCGCCATCAGGGCGCTCGCGACTCGACCGGCCAGGATCAGAACGAAGCCGGGTATCGCGAACGCCGCGCGTCAGTGCGTGTGGACATGCTCCGTGCGCGCCGCGCCGTGGCCGGCATCGTGCTCGTGCCCGTGGTGCATCAGCGTCGTCACGCTGTAGATCAGCGCCACGCCCACGCCCACCAGCAACAGCTGCGGCACCGCATCGGCCAGGGATACCCGTTCGTGCATCTGCGGCATCAGGTCGGCCACCGAAATGTAGAGGAAGCTGCTGGCGGCAACCACCAATACGTACGGCACCCAATCCTGGGCTTGCTGCAGCACGAAGTAGCCTATTATGCCGCCCACGGCTGAACACAAGCTGGTAAACAGGATCAGCGCGAACGCGCGCCGCCGGGCCAGGCCCGCGTTCAGCAAGACGACGAAATCGCCCAGCTTGTGCGGCACTTCGTGCACGATGATCGAGGCCGCCGTCAGCACGCCCAGCAGCGGATCGGTCAGGAAAGCGGCCGCCACCAGCACGCCGTCGCACAAATTGTGCAGCGAACTGCCGATCAGGATCAGCACCCCGCCGCGGCCCGCTTCATGGCGGTCGTGACCCGAATGATGATGGTGCCCGTCGCCCTCGTGGTGGTGGCTATGCCGCAGCAGCGCGATCTTCTCCAGCACGAAAAAGCCGATCAGCGACGCCAGCATCAACCCGAACAGCACGTGGGCATCGCCCACCGCCCCTTCGAACGCCTCGGGTAGCAAATGCAGCAACGCCACCGACAGCAACACGCCCACGGACAGGCTGACCATGTGATGCAGGTATTGGGCGAATACCTTGTAGGCCAGCCAGCTGGCGACAAGGACGGCAATGAGGCCACCGGTGACGGTGGCGAGCAGGACCCAGAGCAGCAACATTTTGGGGACGGTTTATTGGCGGGAAAGCGCAACATTATATTGTTTCACCCCCAAAAGCGGAAATGGGCCGCCCGAGGGCAGCCCATTTTCTATTGCCAGACTCGCCGGCAACCGTCCTCTGCGGCACCTTGGCCGGGCAAGCCGCCGAGACCATCAAGGCCCGTGGCAGCGCTACCGCGTCCAGACTCTTAGTGGGCCTGCTCCCAGTTCTTGCCCATGCCCACCTCGGCTACCAGCGGCACCCGCAACTCGGCCACATTGCACATCAGCCGCGGCAGCGCTTCCTTGACCAACTCGATTTCGGCGTCCGGCGCTTCCAGCACCAGTTCATCGTGCACCTGCATGATCATGCGCGTCTGCAGCTTTTCGGCGTCAAGCCAGTCCTGCACCGCCACCATCGCCATCTTGATCAGGTCGGCCGCCGTGCCCTGCATGGGGGCGTTGATCGCCGCCCGCTCGGCGCCCTGGCGGCGCGGACCGGACGCGCCGCGGATTTCCGGCAATTGCAGCCGGCGCCCGAACACGGTTTCCACGTAGCCCTGCTCGCGCGCCACGCGGCGGGTGTTTTCCATGTACATCGCCACGCCCGGGTAACGGGCGAAATACCGGTCGATGTAGGCCTGCGCGGCATCACGGGTGATGCCCAGGTTGGACGCCAGGCCGAACACGCCCATGCCGTAGATCAGGCCGAAGTTGATGGCCTTGGCCGCGCGGCGCTGCTCGGACGACACATCCTGCAAGGACACGCCGAACACTTCGGAGGCCGTGGCCCGGTGGATGTCCTCGCCGGCGGCGAAAGCGCGTTGCAGGTTGGCGTCGTCGGACACGTGCGCCATGATGCGCAGCTCGATCTGCGAATAGTCGGCCGACAGCAGCAGGCCCTGCTCGGCGATGAAGGCCTCGCGCACGCGGCGCCCGGCCTCGGTGCGCACCGGAATGTTCTGCAGGTTGGGATCGGACGACGCCAAGCGGCCGGTAATGACCGCGGCCTGCGAATAGCGCGTGTGCACCCGCCCCGTATCGGGGTTGATCATGCGCGGCAGCTTGTCCGTGTAGGTGGACTTCAGCTTGGACAGTCCGCGGTATTCCAGCAGCACCTGCGGCAGCGGGTAGTCCTGCGCCAGCTTGCTCAGCACTTCTTCGTCGGTGGACGGCGCGCCGCCGGCGGTCTTGCGCACCACCGGCAGCTCCATGCGGCCGAACAGGATCTCGCCCAGTTGCTTGGGCGAATTCAGGTTGAACGGCTGCCCGGCCAGCTCGTAGGCCTTTTGCTCGAGCTGCAGCATTTCCTGGCCCAGCTTGTGGCTCTGGCGGCCCAGCTCGGCCGCATCCACCTTGACGCCGTTGCGCTCGATGGTGGTCAGCACGGCCGACACCTGCATCTCCAGCAGGTAGATGCGTTCCAGCCCGGCATCCGCGGCGACCTGCGGACGCAACACGTGGTGCAGCTGCAGCGTGAAGTCGGCGTCTTCGGCGGCGTAGTGGCCCGCCTTGTCCACCGCCACTTCGTCGAAGCCGATCTGCTTGGCGCCCTTGCCGCACAGGTCCTCGTAGGACACGCCGCTGCGGCCCAGGTAGCGTTGCGCCAGGTCGTTCAGGCCGACCCGATTGTGCGATTCCAGCACATACGCCTGCAGCATTGTGTCGTCGGTGATGCCGGCCAGCCGGATGCCTTCGTTGGCGAACACATGCGCGTCGTACTTGGCGTGGTGCAGCAGCTTGGCGCGCGAGGCGTCCTGCAGCCACGGGCGCAGACGTTCCAGCACCTCGGCCTTGGGCAGCTGCGTCGCGCCGTCGGGGCCGCGGTGCGCCACCGGGATGTAGCAGGCCACGCCCGGCGCCACCGCCATGGACAGGCCCACCAGCTTGGCCTGCATTTCGTCCAGCGAGGTGGTTTCGGTGTCCAGTGCCACCAGTTCGGCGGCCTGCAGCTTTTCCATCCAGGCGTCGAAAGCGGGCCAGTCCGAGATGATCTGGTAATCCAGCTCGGTAGGCGCGGCGGGAACCTCGGCGGCCACGCGGGCGTCGCCCGTCGGCACGCGCTCGATATCGCCCGTCAGGTCGCGCAGCCAGGTGCGGAAACCGTAACGCTCGTAGAGTTCGGTCAGCGTCGCCTCGTCGCGGCCGCGCGGCGTCAGGTCATCGACGCTTGCCACGTGACCGGTCAGGTCGCAATCGCACTTCACGGTGAGCAGTTGGCGCGTCAGCGGGAAGTTGGGAATCGCCTCGCGCAGATTGCCGCCCGCCACGCCCTTGATGCTCTCGGCGCCTTCGACCAGCTTGTCGATCGACCCGAATTCCGAGATCCATTTGGCGGCCGTCTTGGGACCCACCTTGGTCACGCCCGGCACGTTGTCGACCGTGTCGCCCACTAGCATCAGGTAGTCCACGATGCGGTCCGGCGGCACGCCAAACTTGTTGACCACGCCGGCCTCGTCCAGCACTTCGCCGCTCATCGTGTTGACCAGCGTGACGTGGCTGTTGACCAACTGCGCCAGGTCCTTGTCGCCGGTGGACACGATCGTGTGCACGCCCTGCTCGGTGGCGCGGCAGGCCAGCGTGCCGATTACGTCATCGGCTTCGACGCCCTCGATGGCCAGCACCGGCCAGCCCAGCGCGCGCACCGCGCGGTGGATGGGTTCGATCTGGGCCGCCAGGTCTTCCGGCATGGGCGGACGATGCGACTTGTATTCCGGGTACAGATCGTCGCGGAAGGTCTTGCCGCGCGCATCGAAAATACATGCGGCATACTCTGCCTTATAGTCGGATACAAGCTTGCGCAACATATTGACCACGCCGTACAGCGCCCCTGTGGGTTCGCCTTGCGCGTTGCGCAAATCAGGCATAGCGTGGAAAGCGCGGTACAGGTAACTTGAACCGTCGACCAGCAATAGGGTTTTTTTCATGGTTACAAAGGCAGATATGGCAACAACGGCGGCAACTACGGCAAAAAACGGGGCTGAGACACCCGCCAACAAGCAAATTCCGCTGATTATGTCAGAGATACGGACCGCGGCAGACAAGCTCGCCCATATCGGGCCCGCCGTCAGTGTCTTCGGCAGTGCTCGAGTCAGCCGCAATTCCCCCCACTACGAAACCACCGTCGCCATTTCGGCCGCCCTGGCCGAGGCGGGTTTCGCAGTCATCGCGGGCGGCGGCCCCGGCATCATGGAAGCGGCCAACAAAGGCGCCTTCGAAAGTGGCGGCACCAGCATCGGGCTGAACATCAGCCTGCCCCACGAAGCGCACAACAACGAATACCAGACGATCAGCCTGTCGTTTGAATATTTCTTTTCCCGCAAGGCTACGTTTTTCATGCACAGCTTCGCCTACGTGGCGATGCCCGGCGGCTTTGGCACCCTGGACGAGCTCTTCGAAGCGTTGACGCTGATCCAGACCGGCAAGGTACCGCCCGCGCCCATCGTGCTGGTGGGCAGCGAATACTGGTCGGGCCTGGTCGAATGGCTGGGCGGCCAGGTATTGGCCAACGGCATGATCGGTGCGCACGACCTGGATCTTTTCATCATCGAAGACGATCCGCGCAAGGTCGTGCGCAAGGTGGTCGAGTTCCACCAGAAGGTCAACTCCGACGCGCAATACGCGCCGTCGCTGCCGGCCTGACCGAAGCAGCCCGGCAACCGGGGCGGCCCGACGGGGCCGCCTCCCGTCCCTTATTTACGCATGAACGACGGCAGCACGTCCGCCGGAATCGGGCAGACATAGGGCTGGCCGCGGCGCATGTCCAGCAGCTCGGCCTTGGCGCGCGCCAGCGCCTCGGGCTGGCGGTACAGGTCCGCGGCGGTCGCGGCGATGATCTTGGCGGCATGTACCATGCCTTTGTGCGCCAGCGACAGCTTGCCCTGCGCCACCATCTGCCACGAATGGAACGGCGTGCCATAGGCGTAGCACGCGCCCCAGCATTGCGCCGTGGGCGTCACCCAGCTGACGTCGCCGACGTCGGTCGACCCATAACTGATCTCGGTCTTGCCCGGCTCGTACGGCGCCACCCCGCTGAACAACGGCGTCGGGTTGCGCAGCACCGCGCCCAGGTTCTTGCCGGCATTGTCGATGTCGTCCGGAGAAATCGCGTCCCACATCCTGCGCGCGGCCTGCTGCTCGCCTTCGGTGTAGGCCGGCCCCTGCAATGCCTGCATATTGGCGTACATGACCTGGTTCAGGACGCCATTGGGGATGTAGTTCGAGCAGGCCTTGTCGAACACGATCTCCAGCTCGCAACCGGTCATCAGCGCGGCGCCGCGCGCCACGTTCTTGACGCGTTCGTAGAGCTCGGCCGCCTGCGAATTGATGGGTGCCCGCACCAGGTACAGCACCTCGGCGCGCGCCTGCACCACGTTGGGCGAAATGCCGCCACTGTTGGTCACCGCGTAGTGCACCCGAGCATCGGGCACCATGTGCTCGCGCAGGTAGTTCACACCGACGTTCATCAGTTCCACCGCGTCCAGCGCGCTGCGGCCCAGGTGCGGCGAATTGGCCGCATGCGCGGCCACGCCGCGAAAGCGGAAATACGCCTGGATATTGGCCAGCGACGACTGGTGGAAGATGCCGGTGTGCGAAGCCGGATGCCAGGTCAGCGCCGCGTCCAGATCGTCGAACAGCCCCGCGCGCGCCATGAAGGTCTTGCCCGACCCGCCCTCTTCGGCCGGACAGCCGTAGAAGCGGATCGTGCCGGGCAGGCCGTTGCTTTCCAGGAATTCCTTGACCGCTACCGCCGCGAAATGCGCGGCCGTCCCCAGTAGATGGTGGCCGCAGCCGTGGCCATTGCCGTTGGGTGTTTCCGGCGACGGCTGGCAGGCGAAGGCGCCGCTTTCCTGGCTCAGCCCCGACAGGGCGTCGTATTCACCCAGGATGCCGATCACCGGGCCGCCGGTGCCGGCTTCGGCCACGAAGGCCGTCGGAATGCCGGCCGCGTCGCGGGTGACGCGAAAGCCCGCCTCTTCCAGCATGGCGATGTGCAATTCAGCCGACTTGTGCTCGTCATAGCGCAGTTCGGCCAGGCTCCAGATGCGGTCGCTCAGTTCCGCATAGCGTTCGCTGCGCGCGTCGATGAACGGCGCAAGTTTGTCGATGGCTCCCATCGCGTCTCCCGTGGCAGGTTGTAGGATCTACAGGCGCCGGCCACGTTGCAAGGCCGGCGTAAAACCGGTTATTCGTCCAGCTTGATGCCGGCAGTTTCAATGATTTTCCGATTGGCGGCCAGCGTCTGCGCAATGCGCACGCCGAAGGCCTGCGGCGTGCCGATCAACGGCTCGGCGCCCAGGCCGGCCAGCCGCTGCACCAGCGCCGGATCCGCCAGCGCGCGCTGCGCCGCGCCATTGACCGTCTGAATCACCGCATCCGGCGTGCCGGCCGGCGCCACCAGGCCGAACCAGGTCTGGCCCAGCGCGTTCAATTGCGGATAGCCCAATTCGCCCAGCGTCGGCAATTGCGGCAGCCCGGCCAGCCGGGCGGGTGCCGATACGGCGATGGCACGCAGCTTGCCGGCCTTGAGCAGCGACTGGGCCGAGGCGTACTGGTCCTGCTGCACCTGCACCTCGCCGCCCACCGCGGCAGTCAGCGCCGGCCCCATGCCGCGATACGGCACGTGCAGCACCTCGACCTTCAGGTCGGCATTCATGGCGGCCAGATTCAGGTGGCCCAACGAACCTACGCCGGGCGAACCGAAGGAATACTTGCCCGGATGGGCGCGCAGTTCGGCCAGGAACTGCCCGAAGTCATTGGCCGGAAACGCCGGGTTCACCATCCACACCACCGGCACCGTCGCCACCGCGCCCACCGGTTTCAACTGCGTCGCCGGGTCGACCCGCTTGGTGCCGTACAGCAGCGGGTTCACCGCCATGGTGCTGACGGTGGCCATGCCCAGGGTGTAGCCGTCGGGCTCGGCCCGCGCCACCGCCTCGGTGCCGATCAGGCCGCCTGCGCCGGCGCGGTTCTCCACCACCACACTCTGGCCCAGTTCCTTGCGCAGGCCGTCGGCCACCGTGCGCGCCAGCACATCGGTCGATCCGCCGGGCGCGAACGGCACGATCAGCCGTATCGGCTGAGACGGATAGGCGGCCTGTCCAAGGGCCACGGAAGAAGCGCCGACAGCGGCGGCACAGACGACGGCATGCAACAGGCGAAACTTCATGGAACAGCCACTCCTAGGCTTCAGAACGGGAACGGAATCTCGCCATTCTGGGCAGGGCATATCCTTATTTCAAATACATTAATGCGTAGATATATTCATAGATTGAATAGCTCTATCCGGGCCTTTGCGTCCGGCCGCCATGGACGTTGCCCCCGCCACTCTGCTTTCCCGCCTGCTCGCCAAGGGACGCCTGCGTCATCTGCAACTGCTGGCCGGCGTGGCCGACCTGGGCAGCCTGCAGCAAGCCGCTGCCCAGATCGGCATGAGCCAGCCAGCCGCCACCCACGCCCTGGCCGACATCGAAGCGCTGCTCGGCATCCCCCTGTTCGAGCGCCACGCCCGCGGCATGCGCACCACCCGCGGCGGGCAGTTAATGGCCGAATGCGCGCGCGGCATGCTCACCACCCTGCGCGCGTCCACCAACTCGGTCGCCGCTCTGCGCGCCGGAGCCACGGGCAGCCTGCGCCTGGGCGCCATTCCCGCGGCCAGCGGCGGCCTGCTGGCCGAACGGCTGCCTGCGTACATGTTGGCCCACCCAGACCTGCACGTGGAGGTCCAGGAAGGCAGCCGCGAGCAACTGCTGCCGCTGGCAGCCGGCGGCAACCTGGACATGCTGCTGTGCCGGCGCCCGGAGGCCATGCCCGCCGGCCTGGAATTCGTGCCGCTGCAGCAGGATGCCGCCGTCATCGTAGCCACGCAGGGCCATCCCCTGCTGGCCGGCGACGCGCCCGCCACGCTCGCCCAGGTCGCCTCGCAGTTGTGGATCGAACCGCGCCCCGAACTGGCGATCCATGCGGTCTTCAGCGCGTTTTTCGAACGTGCGGGCATCGTGCCCAGGTTGTGCCGGCTGGCCAGCGCCGCGCCGCCCATGCCCTTGCTGATCGCCGTCATGCAGGCGCAGCAAGCCCTGGCCATGGTGCCGCTGACCCTGGCGGACTGGTACCTGCGCCACGGCCACTTCAAGCGGATACGGATCGATTCACCGGGCGCCTTCCAGCCCATCGGCGCCATCGTGCGCGACACGGGGCCAGGCCGGGAATTCCTGCAATGGCTGACGGACACGCCACCGCGCTGACCGGCGTCAGCGCATCGCGTGCACGATCGCTTCGCGCGCCAATTCAATGAAGCGGTCTTCGCCCGGCCGCGGCGGCAACAGGCGGAATTCGACGTCAGGCAAGGACGGCAGGCCGGGCACGTTGGCGCGGCCGATGCCGGGCGCCAGGGCCGACTCGTTCAGGCAGGCCACGCCCAGCCCCGCCGAAATCGCCAACTGCAGGCCGGCCACGCCTGAGGCCACGTGGGCCACCGAATACGGCACGGCACGGCGCGCCAACAGGCGCTCGGCATACTGGCGCAATGCGCAGGTCTCGGGCAACGCCAGCAGCGGCAACGGGTCGGCCTGCACGCCCGCCCCTTCGGCGGCCATCCACAGCAGCGACTCGCGCCGCAGCAACGGCCCTTGCGGACGCCCTTTCAGCTTGCCGCGCTCCAGGATCACCATCGAGATGCCCACGTCGATCTCGCCACGCTCGTAGGCCGCCTCGATCGTGCCGCTCTTCATGATCGTGACGTGCATGCGCACCTGCGGGTACTGCTCGTTCAAGCGTCGCAGCATGCGCGCCACGTCGCCCGGGCGGAAGTAATCGGTGATGCACAGCCGCAATTCGCCGCGCAGCGCCACGCCGCGCAGATCGCGATAGGCCGCCTCGCTCAGCGCCAGGATCGCGCGCGCATGCGCCAACAGCCGTTCACCGGCGGGCGTGGCGATCACCCCCGTCTTGCCGCGGATCAGCAGCGGCTGGCTAGCCCGTTCCTCCAGCTTGCGCATCTGCTCGCTGACGGACGACTGCGACAGGAACACCTTGGGCGCGGCGGCCGTCAGGCTACCCGCATCCAGCACGGCGACCAGGGTGCGCAACTGATCCAGATCGAATCCAGACATGGCCTATCCAACGGTTTATTCGATGGCTGAAATCGTAAATTCCCGCTTTTCCGATGTCAATCGACTTCCTACACTGGCTCCCATACCGTCACCCCCAGGAGCCCGTCATGCCTCACATCGTCATCCACGTTTCCGGTCACTCCGACCCCGCCATCAACCGCCGCATCGTCGACTCGGTCGCCGGCCTGACCCAGTCGGTGCTGGGCAAGAAGCTGCCGGTCATCGCCATCACCCTGCAGCACATCCCGCAAGACCTCTGGTTCATCGGCGGCCGGCCGCTATCCGAGGTGGGCAAGAACGCCTTCCATCTGGACATCAGCGTCACCGACGAGACCAACACCAAGGCCGAGAAGGCGCGCTACATCGAGGAGGTCTACGCGTCCTTCGGCAAGATCCTGGGCGAACTGCACGAGTGCTCGTACGTGCACGTGATCGACGCGCGCGCGGCCGCCTATGGCTACGGCGGCAAAACGCAGGAGTATCGGCACCAGCACGTCTGAATGTAGACCCCCGCTTTACCGAGCACCCATGAAAAAAAGCCGTACACCCCAAGGGGCGTACGACTTTTTTTGCTGCCATCGCGGACGGGGCGTGACACCCCGCTTGCGCTTAGACGGCGGATTCGCGCGCGGCGCGCTTGCGCTCGTTTTCCAGCAGATAGCGCTTGCGCAGACGGATCGACTTGGGCGTGATTTCGACCAGTTCGTCGTCGTCGATGAATTCCACGGCATATTCCAGCGACATCTGAATCGGCGGAACCAGGCGCACGGCTTCGTCGGTGCCCGAGGCGCGCACGTTGGTCAGCTGCTTGCCCTTGATCGGGTTCACGACCAGGTCGTTGTCGCGGCTGTGGATACCGATGATCATGCCTTCGTACAGCGCATCACCCGGGTTGACGAACATGCGGCCGCGATCCTGCAGCTTCCACAGGGCGTAGGCCACGGCATCGCCGTTGTCCTGGCTGATCAGCACGCCGTTGCGGCGCTCGCCGATCGAGCCTTCCTTGACGGGCGCGTATTCGTGGAAGATGTGGCTCATCAGGCCCGTGCCGCGCGTCAGCGTCAGGAACTCGTTCTGGAAGCCGATCAGGCCACGGGCCGGGATCAGGTATTCCAGGCGGGTGCGGCCACGGCCGTCCGGCTGCATGTCCTGCAAGTCGCCCTTGCGGCGGCCCAGCTCTTCCATCACGCCGCCCTGGTGGGCGTCTTCCACGTCGATGGTCAGGGATTCAAACGGCTCGCACTTCACGCCGTCGATTTCCTTGAACACCACGCGCGGACGCGACACGGCCAGCTCGTAGCCTTCGCGGCGCATCGTTTCCAGCAGAATGGTCAGATGCAGTTCGCCACGACCCGACACTTCGAACACCGTGTCGTCACCCGTGTCGCGCACACGCAGCGCCACGTTGGACTTCAGTTCGCGATCCAGGCGGTCGCGCACTTGGCGGCTGGTCACGAACTTGCCTTCGCGGCCGGCCAGCGGCGACGTGTTCACCATGAAGTTCATGGTCAGGGTCGGTTCGTCGATGCGCAGCATCGGCAGGGCTTCCTGCGTGGCCACGTCGGTCACGGTGCAGCCGATACCCAGTTCTTCGATGCCGTTGATCAGCACGATGTCGCCGGCTTCGGCTTCGTCCACCACGACACGCTCCAGGCCGTGGAACTTCAGGACCTGGTTGATGCGGCCGCGGCCGCCCTGGCCGTCAGGGCCGAATTTGTAGGCCACTTCCATGCCGGGGCGCATGCGGCCACGGTTGATGCGGCCCACGCCGATCTTGCCGACGTAGCTGTTGTAGTCCAGCGAGATGATTTGCATCTGCAGCGGACCATTGGGATCGTCGTCGCGCTGCGGCACGTGTTCGAGAATGGCTTCGAACAGCGGCCGCATGTTGCCTTCGCGCACGTCCGGGGTCAGGCCGGCGTAGCCCGACAGGCCCGAGGCGTACACCACCGGGAAGTCCAGCTGCTCTTCAGTCGCGCCCAGCTTGTCGAACAGGTCGAACGTGGCGTTGATGACGAAGTCGGTACGGGCGCCCGGGCGGTCCACCTTGTTGACCACGACGATCGGCTTCAGGCCCAGGGCCAGCGCCTTGCGGGTCACGAAGATGGTCTGCGGCATCGGGCCTTCAACGGCGTCAACCAGCAGCAGCACGCCGTCGACCATGGACAGCACGCGTTCGACTTCGCCGCCGAAGTCCGCGTGTCCCGGGGTGTCGACGATGTTGATGTGCGTGCCTTCGTATTCAACGGCACAGTTCTTGGCCAGAATCGTGATGCCGCGTTCTTTTTCCAGGTCGTTCGAGTCCATGACCCGTTCGGTCAGCGCCTGGTTTTCGCGGAAGGTGCCGGATTGGCGCAGCAGCTGGTCGACCAGGGTGGTTTTACCGTGGTCCACGTGGGCGATGATGGCGACGTTGCGCAAGGCGCGAGTCATAGCGAGTCCTTTAAGGTCAGGGTGGAGGGCAGCAAGCCCTCCGGCA
Source organism: Achromobacter sp. UMC71 (assembly GCF_014170305.1). Taxonomy (GTDB): domain Bacteria; phylum Pseudomonadota; class Gammaproteobacteria; order Burkholderiales; family Burkholderiaceae_B; genus Achromobacter. The sequence goes on along the minus strand of NZ_LZZT01000018.1, from coordinate 184,977 downwards.
ATTCGTTCAGTGCAAGCAATGCCTGCTTCGGGTCTGGCATCGCCTGCAAGGCATCCAGCGCAACGGCGCGTTCCAGAGAAAAAGGCCCGACGTGCGTGCGCCGCAGCGCCGCCAGGTGGGCGTAACAGCCCAGCGCGCGCCCGATGTCCTGGGCCAGCGTCCGGATGTATGTGCCTTTACTGCAAGCCACATCGATCTCTGCCTGCGTCCCGTTCAGGGACAGCAGCTCGATGCGGTAAATCGTAATCTGCCGCGGCGCCCGCTCCAGCTCGATGCCGGCCCGGGCGTATTCGTACAACGGCTTGCCGTCGCGCTTGAGCGCCGAATACATGGGCGGAATCTGCTCGATCGTGCCCGAGAAACGTGACAGCGCTTCGCGCAAGGCCTGTTCCTCGACCACGAAGCCAGGCTCGGCGGTGGACACCACGTTGCCGGTCAGGTCGCCGGAATCGGTTTCTTCGCCAAATTGCAGCGTAGCGCGATATGCCTTGTCGGCGTTCAGCATCGCGCCGGAAATCTTGGTCGCCCGGCCCATGCAGCACACCAGCAAGCCGGTGGCAAAGGGGTCCAGCGTACCGGTATGGCCGGCTTTCGCCGCGTCCATGGCACGTTTTGCGCGTTGCAATGCGTGATTACTCGACAAACCTACGGGTTTGTCGAGCAACAGCACACCGTCGAGCGCAAGCCCGCGTCGTTTAGCCATCGTCGGAATCCGGAAATTAAAGCAGTGACGACAGCCCGATCAGGACTGGTCTTCAGGTTCGTCGGGCACGCCCGAGTGCGGGCCGGGCCGATTTGCGCGGTCGATGAGGATCGACATCTCGATGCCACGGGCGATCTGCTCGTCGTGGAAGAAGCGCAATGTGGGGACAGTATGGATGTGCAACAGCTTGTACAGCTGGGAATGCAGCCAGCCGGCCTTCTCGTTCAGCAAGGTGGTCGCGGCTTCGGGCTCAGCGCCCAACACCGTGAAATACACCTTGGCATGCGCGTAGTCGGTCGACAGTTCCACACCAGAGAGCGTGATCAGTCCCGCGCGAGTCGTGTCGATCTCGCGCTGGATGATCCCGGCCAGATCCTTCTGGATCTGGTCGGCCAGCCGCAAATTGCGGCCGGGGATGGCTTTGGACTTGTGACGGCTCATTAGAAATAATGCCTCGCGACGCCTTACAGCGTACGCGCGATTTCCTTGATTTCAAAGACTTCCAGCTGGTCACCCACCTGGATGTCGTTGTTGCCGCGCAGCGTAAGACCGCAATCGAAGCCCGATTTGACTTCCTTGACGTCGTCCTTGAAGCGGCGCAGCGATTCGAGATGCCCCGTCCAGTGAACCACGTTGTTGCGCAGCAGGCGAACCTGGGAATCGCGGCGCACAATGCCATCGAGCACCATGCAACCGGCGATGTTGCCGAGACGCGAGATGCTGTAGACCTCGCGGATCTCGACCAGGCCGATGATTTCTTCTTTCTTCTCGGGTGCCAGCATGCCCGACATGGCTGCCTTCACTTCATCCACGGCGTCATAGATGATGTTGTAGTAGCGCACGTCGATGCCGTTGTTCTCGGCCAGCTTCTTGGCGCTGGCTTCGGCACGCACGTTGAACCCGATGACGACCGCGTTCGAGGCGATGGCCAGGTTGATGTCCGTTTCAGAGATGCCGCCCACGGCCGCGTGCACCACTTGCACACGGACTTCGTCGGTCGACAGCTTGACCAGCGACTGCACCAGCGCTTCCTGCGAACCCTGCACGTCGGTCTTGACGATCAAGGTCAGGGTCTGCGTGCCTTCGCCCAGGTTGTCGAACATGGACTCGAGCTTGGCGGCCTGCTGGCGAGCCAGCTTGACGTCGCGGAACTTGCCCTGGCGGAACAGCGCGATTTCGCGCGCCTTGCGCTCGTCGGACAGTGCCATCAGCTCGTCACCGGCGGCCGGCACTTCGGTCAGGCCCTGGATTTCGACGGGGATCGACGGACCGGCCGATTGGATCGGCTTGCCGTTTTCGTCGAGCATGGCGCGCACGCGGCCGAAGCTCGCGCCGGCCAGCACCACGTCGCCGCGCTTGAGCGTACCGCTCTGCACCAGGATCGTGGCGACCGGGCCGCGGCCCTTGTCCAGGCGGGCTTCGATGACCAGGCCCTTGGCGGGCGCGTCTTCGGGAGCCTTCAGTTCCAGCACTTCGGCTTGCAGCAGCACGTTTTCGAGCAGCGCGTCGATGCCTTCGCCGCTCTTGGCGGACACCCCCACGAACGGCACGTCGCCGCCGTATTCTTCCGGCACCACTTGCTCGGCAACCAGTTCCTGCTTCACGCGGTCGGGGTTGGCCGAGGGCTTGTCGATCTTGGTGATGGCAACCACCATAGGCACGCCGGCAGCCTTCGCATGGTGGATGGCTTCACGCGTTTGCGGCATCACGCCGTCGTCGGCGGCCACCACCAGGATGACGATGTCGGTCGCCTTGGCGCCGCGGGCACGCATGGCGGTGAACGCCTCGTGGCCCGGGGTGTCAAGGAAGGTCACCATGCCGCGTTCGGTCTGAACGTGGTAGGCGCCGATGTGCTGGGTAATGCCGCCGGCTTCGCCCGCGGCAACCTTGGCGCGGCGGATGTAATCCAGCAGCGAGGTCTTGCCGTGGTCGACGTGGCCCATGACGGTCACGACCGGAGCGCGCGGCAGCTGTTCGGCTTCCGACACGGTGGCGGTTTCGTCCAGGAAGGCTTCCGGATCATCCAGCTTGGCGGCGATCGCCACGTGGCCCAGTTCCTCGACCACGATCATGGCCGTTTCCTGGTCCAGCACCTGGTTGATGGTGACCATCTGGCCCAGCTTCATCAATTGCTTGATGACCTCGGCGGCCTTGACGGACATCTTGTGGGCCAGGTCGGCCACGCTGATGGTTTCCGGCACGTGGACTTCACGTGCGATGAACTCTTGCGGTGCCGGCTCGTTGCGGCGGTCGTTCTGCTGGTTGCGGCCACCGCGGCCGCCGCCCTTGCCACCGCCCTTGCCGCCCGCACGCCAGCCGTCACGGCTGGCCGGAGCCGCCGGCTTGTCGGCCGGCTTCTTGCGCGAGGCGTCATCCGACCAGGTCGAAGCCACTTCGGCCGTCTTGATGGTCTTCTTGGCGCCGGGGGCGGCGGGCTTGGCGTCCTTCTTGGCGCCAGGCGCGGCACCGGGCTTGCCGGCCGGCTTGTGCAGCGTGCCCGAAATCGGGGCTGCGGGAGCGGCGGCGGGCGCTTCCGGTTCCGGGGCGCGCAGCACCTTGCGCGGGCGGTTCAGCATCTCGCGCAGGGCAGCGGCTTCCGCCTCGGCGGCGCGGCGGGCCTCGTCGCGGCCAGCGCCAGTGGCGGAGGCGGCAAGCGGGGGACCCGCGCGGCGGTTGTCGGCGCGGTTGCCAACCTTGGCGGCGGGCGCGGCGGCTTCGACCGGCTTGGCGGCGGATTTAACGGATTCGGACTTCGCGGCAGGCTGAGCCTGGGCGACAGGCGCGGGGGCCTGGGAGGAAGATGGTTCGGACGTATTAGCTAGCACAACGGGTTCCGGCTTGGCTTCTTCAGCCTTGGGCTCGGTGGATTCAGTCTTGACTTCGGGCTTGGCCACATCGGCCACGGGCTCGGCAGGAGCGGGCGCCGGCGTCGGTTCGGGTTCAGGCTGTGCCTGGACTTCCGGGGCTTGCGCCTCGACGGGGGCGGGCACTTCGGCCGCGACGGATTCAACAGGCGCGGCCGCTTCTACCGGCGCGGGCGCTTCAACAGCAACGGGCGTTTCCACCGGGGCGGGGGCCGGAGCCTCTGCCTGAACGGGCGCGGTTTCGCGCGGCTCGACCGGGGCCGGAGCCTCGGACACGGCCGGCACCGACACCTGCTGCGATTCTTCGACGGCCGCTTCGTCTTCGGCGCGAGCGCCAGCGGCCTGTTCCAGGGCGATTTCGGAGGGATCACGCTTGACGAACACGCGCTTCTTGCGAACCTCGACCTGGATGGTGCGCGAGCGGCCGGTGGCGTCAGCCTGCCGGATCTCGGAGGTTTGGCGGCGCGTCAGGGTGATCTTCTTGCCTTCGGTCGCGCCATGAGCGCGACGCAGCGATTCGAGCAATTTCGCCTTGTCGCTGTCGGTGACGGAATCGTCAACCGATTTGAGGTCAACGCCAGCCGAGCGCAGCTGATCCAGCAGCACATTGGCAGGCATTTTCAGCTCGGTAGCGAACTGGGCGACGGTGTTACTCGACATTAGGCTCTCTCTTCCCTATATGCAGCTATTACAAACAACGTGAACTTGCAGCGGATATGACGGCCATCCGCCGCAGACCCGTGTCCTTTTGGTTATTCTTCGTCGAACCAATGGGCGCGGGCACGCATGATGAGGTCGCTGGCTTCCTGCTCGGTCACGCCGGCGATTTCCGCCAGTTCGTCCGTTGCCAATTCGGCCAGATCATCACGCGTATGCACTTGACGCTCGGCCAGCTTGGCGGCCAGTTCCTGCGTCATGCCTTCGAGTTCAAGCAAATCCTGTGCGGTTTCAAGGCGCTCTTCCTGGGCGATGGCCTCGGTCAGCAGCGCATTGCGGGCACGGGCGCGCAACTCGTTGATGGTGTCTTCGTCAAACGCCTCGATTTCCAGCAGTTCCTGCATGGGCACGTAGGCGATTTCCTCGATACCGGTGAAACCCTCGTCGATCAGGATGTCGGCGACTTCCTCATCAACGTCCAGCTTGTTCATGAACGTGGCGCGCAGGCCCGAACGCTCGACTTCCTGGCGATTCAGGCTTTCTTCCGGCGTCATGATGTTGATCTGCCAGCCGGTCAGCTCGGAAGCCAGGCGCACGTTCTGTCCCTTGGCACCGATGGCCTTGGGCAGGTTTTCTTCGTCCACCACGACGTCCATCGCGTGCTTGTCTTCGTCCACCACGATGGATTCGACGTTGGCGGGCGCCAGGGCGCCGATGACGAATTGTGCGGGATCTTCCGACCACAGCACGATATCGACCTGTTCGCCGCCCAACTCGTTGCGCACGGCGGTTACGCGCGAACCGCGCATGCCCACGCAGGTGCCGATCGGGTCGATACGCTTATCGTATGCCACCACGGCGATCTTGGCACGCACGCCGGCATCGCGAGCCGCCGCCTTGATCTCGAGCAGGCCCTGCTCGATCTCGGGCACTTCGTTCTCGAACAGCTGGCGGATGAACTCGGGCGAGGTGCGCGACAGGATCACTTGCTGGCCGCGGGCGGCGTGGTCGACGCGCAACACGAAGGCGCGGACACGGTCGGCGACCCGCAGGTTTTCCTTCGGGATCATTTCGGAACGCGGCAGGCGCGCTTCGATCTTGCCCGTTTCGATGATGGCGTCGCCCTTGTCCATGCGCTTGATCGTGCCGGACACGATGGTTTCGCCACGGTCCAGGAAGTCGTTCAGCACCTGTTCGCGCTCGGCGTCGCGGATCTTCTGCAGGATAGCCTGCTTGGCCGCCTGGGCGCCGATACGGCCGAATTCGATGGGCTCGAGCGGCTCTTCGATGTATTCGCCTTCCTGGATGCCAGGGACGATTTCGATCGCGTCGGACAGCATTTCCTGCTTGTCCGGCTCTTGCAGGCCCGCTTCGTCCGGCACCACCAGCCAGCGGCGGAAGCCTTCGTGGTCACCGGTTTCACGATCGATGGCGACACGAATGTCCGCATCATCCTTGAAGCGCTTTTTCATGGCCGAGGCCAGCGCACTTTCAAGTGCCCCGAAAACGACATCACGCGTGACGTTCTTTTCACGCGCCAAGGCATCGACCAACAGAAGAATTTCGCGACTCATCGCTTTTTGCCCTTGAAATCCAGAACGGGATCCAGTTTTGCACGCTCGATATCATCGACCGTGAAATTCAACACCTGGACTTCGTTCTTTTTTGCCTCAAATTCGAGACCGAACACGGTCTTGTGCATACCAGCCGCGGCATCCGGGGCTGCGGGCTCGCCCTCGGGCACGGTCAACGTGCCGGAGAAGACTTTGCGCCCGTCCAATGCCTCGCGCAGCTTGATCTCGATGCGCTCGCCTGCGAAACGGCGGAATTCGGCCTCGTTGCGCAGCGGGCGGTCAATGCCCGGCGAACCGACTTCCAACCGCTTGTAGTCGACATTCTCGACCTCGTACACCCGCGACAATTGGCGGGACACCTGCTCGCAGTCTTCGATGCGCACACCGCCGACCCGATCGATCGTGACGCGCAAAAGGCCCAGCGCGGCACGCTCGACGTCGACGAGTTCGACACCCATGCCGGCAAGAGCCTCTTCGGTCAATGCGAATAAATCAGCCATATACTCAAAAAAAATGGGCTGTACGCCCAGCCCACCGTATTGCACAGTGCCCAGCCGCCACCCTACTGCACGTAAGGAGCAATGCTGGGCAGTGCCCTATATTGCGACCTAAAATTTCGGCTTGCGTCGACTGGGTTGCGTCAACCTAGGCTTGCATCCACCTGCAATGCACCCGCCTTGACAACCCCCACCGGCACACCCGCCCGCTCCGCATAACCTTCCGTACCCCAATACCTGTATGAAGAAACAGGCGGCCTAAGCAAAAGCCAAGGCGGCAAGGGCAAGAACGCGAAGCCATGAAAACCATTGATTTTACCAGATAAACTGGAAAAATGCCTGATTCGTCACGGGCTTACGTTTATGTGGGACACATCCAACTGGCGGCACCGCTCCGGCACCGCCCAGGAAGCAGCTTAACGCCCTCTTCCGCCTCGCCCGCCCATCACGCCCAGGCGGGATTCGTGGGCCGATGCGCCGCGCGGCTGCCAGTCATCGCCGCGCGGCGAAGACGAAGCGCTGCGCGGTGCGCGCGGCTTGCCGCCCGCGCCCGGGCCCTTGTTATTGCCGCCGCCGGCGCGCGAGCCTTCCGGCTTGTTACCACCACCGGCGCGGGAGCCTTCGGCCTTGTTGGGACCACGGCCCGCGCCTGCCGGTTTGCCGCCACGGCCGGCATTGCCGCCACGCGCACCCGCCGGCTTGCCACCGGGCTTGCCGCCCGAGGGCTTGCGGCCGGCGCCTGCCGGCGCCTCGGCCACATTGCCGACCGCCGCGGGCATTGCCGGGCCGTTCGCCGCCGCCGCGCGGGGGCCGCGGGGCTTGCCGCCCGCCTTGCCGCCAGGACGGCCGCCCGGCTTGCCGCCAGCCGCGCCACGGCTGCCCGCGGGCTTGCCGCCCTTGCGGTTGCCGTTACCGTTGCCGGAGGATTCGCTGGCCAGGGGATGACCATTGGCATAGCCGCCGGCGATCATCAGGCCGGTGCCGAAGGGGTCCGACGGACACGCCGCCGTCTGACCGGCGCTGCCCACGCGGCCACCTTGAATCTTGCCGCGGCGGCCGATGCGGGCGCCGTTCATGCCATTGCGGTCCAGCGTACCGAAACCGGGAGGCAAGGCACTGTCGTGCGATTGGGGTTGCTTGGAGCGACGGCGGTTGCCACCGGCATCGTCGTCTTCGCGCAACAAACCGAGTTGAACCATCAGCGCGGTCACCAGCGACGCGTCGAGTTCTTCCCAGCGGCCACGGCGCAGCGTGCGCGGCAGCACCACGTCGCCAAAACGGGTGCGGATCAGGCGGCTGACCGTCACGCCGACCGCCTCGAACATGCGGCGCACTTCACGGTTGCGGCCTTCCTGCAGGGTCACGCGGTACCAGCGGTTGCTGCCGTCGCCCCCCAGGTAGTCAAGCGCGCCGAAAGCGGCCACGCCGTCTTCCAGCTCGATGCCGTCGACCAGCGACTGGCGCTGCGCTTCGTCCATTTCGCCCAGCACGCGCACGGCGTACTCGCGTTCGGTGCCATAGCGCGGATGCATGATCCGGTTGGCCATGTCGCCCGACGTGGTGAATATCAGCAGGCCTTCGGTGTTCAGGTCGAGCCGGCCAACCGACAGCCACTTGCCCGTGCGCAGCTTGGGCAGGCGCGCGAACACGCTGGCGCGGCCGCCCGGGTCGTCATGGCTGACGATTTCACCGGAAGGCTTGTGATACAGGATCACGCGCGGCGGCTTCTTGGTGTTGGTCCGCATGATGGGCTTGCCATTGACGCGGACCTGGTCGTTCGGGGCCACGCGCTGGCCGATATGGGCCGGCTCGCCGTTGACCGACACGCGGCCGGCGACGATCAGCTCTTCCATTTCGCGGCGCGAGCCGATGCCGGCGTCGGCCAGCACCTTGTGCAGCTTGGGCATGACCACGTCGCTGTTCAGGTACTTGCCCAGCCGCTGCTCCATGCGGTCGGCGGTATCCAGGTACGCCAGCGCCTGCTCGGCCTCTTGCTCACCGCCACGGGTATCTGCCGTATCGGCCTGGCTGGCCTCCGGGGCCTGCCCTTCGGCAGCCGGCGCCTGCTCGGCGGCAGCGGCATCGCCACGGCGGCGGCGGAACGGCGTACGCAGCTTGCGGCCGCGCCCGCGGGCTTCGCCCTCGGCGGCCGGCTCGCGGGTAGCAGAAGCGTCCGGCTGCCCGTTGGAAACGGCGTCATCCGGACGGGGATTATCGTCCTGCATTGCTGTATTCGTTGTCACTGGGACAGCTCCGAATTTCAAACTTGGGTAGGCCTGCCGGCGGCAGGCTCATCATCATCGGGGGACGCCGGTTCGCGATCAGCCTTGGACTGATCGGAATCCGGCTCGGCAGGCTCCGCCGGGGCGGAGCCGGTATCGGGCTCGAACGCGTCGGCGCCAGGCGCCAGGGGTTCGGCCGTGTCTATCGGTTCGGTCGGTTTCGCGCTTTCCGCGTGCTCGACACGTTCGTTTGCGTCGCCAGGTTTTGCGGCTGCGTCAGAACTGTCGGAATCTGCATGGTTTTCGGACAACCCGCTATGCGCCTCTTGGGCGGCATCCACGCCCGGTGCCTCGGCTTCATCGAAGCGCCCGGCATTCTCGATGCCCACGGATGGCGCATCGGACAAGCTTTCGGCCTGCACCCGGACGGTGGAATCGTCTGCGGGAATCGCGTCTTCTTCTGTGCGCGAAAGCGGGGATTCTACGCTATCGACCGACGCTATGGTTGCATCGTCGTCCGAAACAGACAATTCCGCAACCGGGATATTGGCCTGCGCCTCATCGCCAGCCTCACCGGGATTGACCGGCGCCTCGCCTTCGGCGGCCACGGCATCGCCCTGCGCTTCGGCCTCGGCGGCCTCCGCCAGTTGCTGCACTTCGCCCAGATCCAGACCCGCAAGGGCCGCCGCCGCGTGCGCCGATTCCAGCGCGGGCAGCTCGTCCAGCGCACGCAGACCCAGATCATCCAGGAACTGCCGCGTGGTGCCGAACAGCGCCGGGCGCCCCGGGGCGTCGCGGTGGCCGATTACTTCGATCCAGCCGCGGTCTTCCAGCGCCTTGACAATGTTCGACGATACGGTGACGCCGCGGATGTCTTCGATGTCGCCGCGGGTCACCGGCTGGCGCCAGGCCACGATCGCCAGGGTTTCCATCACCGCGCGCGAGTACTTGGGCGGCTTTTCGGGATTGAGCCGTTCCAGGTAGCGCTGCATGTGCGGCCGGCTCTGGAACCGCCAGCCCGTGGCCAGCTGCACCAGCTCCAGACCGCCATCGGCCCAGTTGGCCTGCAGCGTTTCCAGCAACGTGCGCAGGGCACTGTTGTCGAATTGTTCATCGTCCCCGAACAGCTTGCGCATTTCGGACAGTTGCATCGGCTGCACCGCGCAAAGCAGCGCGGTTTCCAGCACGAGTATTGCCTCGCTATCGTTCATCGACATTCAAATTCAATAAAAGGGGCTAACTTGCGTTAGGTTGAAAATAAGGTTAATATTCTTTTCTCAGACGCGGGGTGGAGCAGTCTGGCAGCTCGTCGGGCTCATAACCCGAAGGTCGTAGGTTCAAATCCTGCCCCCGCAACCAAATTGATCAGGGCCTGGCGAATGCGCCGGGCCTTTTTCATTTGCGCCGACAATTTTTGCGCCAACGTTTCTTGTGCCAGCAATTGTTCAACGACGGACCGGACCGCCGGTTCGATCGCGCGCACGGCGGCAATAGCAATGGCAATGGAACCCAAGCCAGCGCCAACACCGAACCCGCACGGCACGCCGGCTCGCGCAGCCGCCCTGGCCCACCCATGGGCAGGACGGCTACGGACGGTGCTGGTTTGCGAATTTCTCACGAGCTTCCTGTGTTTACTGCCAAGCGCCGCGGGCGTACGCCACGGGGGCCGCGCCCGGCAAGATGGGCTGCACGCAATGGACTGAACGCGCGCCCCGGCAACAAGCGGGGACAATGTTTTAAGCAAAATCCGGAAAAGCTGGCATAACAAGCCAACAAGCCTGCGGAACACGCCATGTCCGGCGCTTGTTTTCCGCGGCAATCGATATTGCGGTAATCGATATCAAGGACCTGAACCGTCAGGCACCCACCTCGGTGCGGCGCATATGCCGTCAACCGGAAAAGCGGATGCGCCTCCCCTCGTGCACACCTGGAGCCGTGCTCCGCGATGCGGCGGCTTATTCAAGCCGGAATTACGATTCTTAGATGTTTTCCAAGGCTGCATGCTTGGGGGCACGGGCAAAAGCCCCGCGACACAGCGCCCAGCCTGTCGATAAAGCACTTAAATTATACCGTTATATACCCGCGCCTCAACCCAAGGCACCGCGCACTCGCCCGCGCGAACCCCCGCCACGCCTCCCGCAGCGCGATCGGCCCTACTGCGTATCCCACGGCGCCGACCCCAGCCGTTCCACGAGGAAGTCCAGCATCGAACGCAGGATCAAGGGCATCTGCCGGCGCGAGACATAGACGCCGTAGAGGCCGAGTTCCTGCGGCTTGGCTTGCGGCAGAATCGCCTTCAAGCGGCCATCGGCCACATATTCGGCGGCGTAGTAGGTCGGCAACATCGCGATGCCCGCCCCCTCCAGCGCGGCCTGGGACAACACCGACACTTCGTTGGCACTGATGTTGCCGCTGACCGGCACATCCACCGGCACACCCTCGCGCTCGAAACGCCAGAGGCTCTTGCCAAAATAGGAATGGGTCAGGCAATTGCGCAAGGACAGATCCTCGACCCGCGCCGGCTCGCCCTCGCGCCGCAGGTATTCCGGCGACGCGCAGACCACCGACCGGCACACCGCCAGCTTGCGCGCGATCAGATTGGGATCGAGGTCATTGGTGATGCGCACGGCCAGATCGACCCGCTCTTCCACCAGATTCACGGCCCGCTCGACCAGCATCAGGTCCACCGAAGTGCCCGGATGCAGCTTGACGTAGTCGGTGACGACGCGCGCCAGATGCCGAGAGCCGAACGACATGCTTGTCGTCATGCGCAGCAGACCGCGCGGCGTGTCTTCCGGCGTGGACACCGCATTGCGCAGGTCACCCACCATATCGAGCATCTGCCGGCAGCGCGGCAGCGTTTCGGCGCCCGCCGGCGTCAGGCTGAGGCGGCGGGTGGTGCGATGCAGCAGGCGTACCCCCACCCACTGCTCCATTTCCGCCAGGTAGCGAGACACCATGGCCCGGGACATATCCAGATGAACCGCCGCCGCCGACAAACTTCCTCTGTCGGCAACCTCCACGAACACCTGCATCGCTTTCAATCGGTCCATGATTGTCTCGATTTTTGCATCAGACTTTCCGGTTATACCGTATTTCCGTGCACTTTCAGTACCTGAAATGACGGCCCGCAACCCCTCACAAGACTGATCGGTACAAATTCAGGCCGGAAATTGCCCCAGCGCGGCGCACGCCGCCGCACGCACCTCGGCGACGTCCACGCCTCTAACGATATAGACCAATTGCGACAGGCGGCCATCATCCGGCCACTGGGCCAGCGGCCGGATAGGATAGAGCTCGCCATGCACGCCATGCACTTCGCAGGGCAAGGACTCACCCTCGAAACAGACCAGCCCCTTCATCCGCAGTAGCGCCGGGCCGAATTGCTCCTGGATGCGGGAGACGCCCGCCAGGAAGGCCGCGCGACCGATGGGAGCCACCAGGGTCAGGGAAAAACTGGCCACTTGCGCATGCCGTGCCGCCATCGGCTTGGAAAACGCCTGCAGCCAGGCTGCCAGATCGGTGCCATCGCGACGCGCCTGCGGATCAGCGCCTTCCAGCAATACGCCGGCCAAGGGCGCATCGTTGCGCTGCACGCAACGCCTGGCGCCGGGATTGATTGCGATCACCGCCTGCTCCACCCCGCGCAATTGCGCGGCATCGGCCAGGTCGGATTTGCTGAATACGATCGTATCGGCCAGGGCAAGCTGGCGCAGGGCCTCGGGCTGGGTCTCGAGTTGCTCCGGGCCATGACGCACGTCGACCAGCACGAGCGCGCCCTGGTAGGCGTAGCGCTCGGCCAGAAAACGGTCGTGCTTGAGGGTGAAGAGCACCGGCGCCGGGTCCGCCAATCCGCTGGTTTCGATCAGCACCCGCCGAAACGGCTTGATGCGGCGGCTGACGGCCAGCATGAACAGCTCGCGCAGGGTGTCCGCGACCGCGCCGCTGACCACACAGCACAGGCAGCCGCCCTCGATCAGGACGATGTTGTCCTGCGCCTGACGGACCAGGTGATGATCCACGCCAATATCGCCGTACTCGTTGACGATGACGACCGCGTCGGCGTAGGCCGGCTCTCGCAACAGGCGATTGAGCAGTGTCGTCTTGCCGCTACCCAGAAACCCCGAAATCACCGTTACGCCGATGCGCTTGTCGTCTTGCGTGCCCATCCATCCCGGAGCCTTGCCCCGCCCTCGCTAGTGCGCCGGTCCCCAAAGCGGGAACGGATCCCGGATGGTAGCCAATTCCACGGCCGGCCGGGCCATTTCTTCCTGGGTCATCAGGCAGTCGGTCAGGCGCGCACGCAGCGCGGCCTCATCCATGCCGATGCCGATCAAGACCAGTTCCTGGCAGCGGTCGCCATGGACAGGATCCCAGTCCGCCACGATGCGGGCGCGTGACTCCGCATCGTCCGGCCAGCGTTCGGCCGGCAGCGCGGCCCACCAATACCCTGCCGCGCCATAGCGCGTGACCGGTCCGGCCTGCGACCAGGACGCGGCGATCGCGGGTCGCGTGACCAACCAGAAATAGCCCTTGGACCGCACCACGCCCGGCCACTCCTCGTGCACCCAATCCCATAGCCGTTGCGGATGAAACGGCCGGCGGGCACGGAACACGAAACTGCCAATGCCATATTCCTGAGTCTCGGGCACGCGGTCTCCGCGCAACTCCTTGAGCCAGGCGGGCGCCTGCGCCGCCGCCTCGAAATCGAAGCGCCCGGTATCCAGCACCCGCGCCAGCGGCACGCAGCCGAATTCGCCACGCACGATATCCGCGCGCGGATTGAGCTTGTGCAGGATGGCTTCCAGGCGCGCCAGCTCGTCGGGAGCCACCAGATCGGTCTTGTTCAACACCATCACGTCGCAGAACTCGACCTGCTCGATCAGCAGGTCCACCACGGTGCGCTCATCCCCTTCGCCCAGCGCCTGACCCCGCGCGGCCAGGTTGTCGTGGCTGGCGTAATCGCGCAGGAAATTGAACGCATCCACGACCGTCACCATGGTGTCCAGCCGCGCAATGTCGGAAAGGCTGGACCCGTCTTCATCCCGGAACGTGAAGGTTTCGGCGACCGGCAAAGGCTCGGAAATGCCAGTGGATTCGATCAGCAGATAATCGAACCGCCCCTCGGCGGCCAAGCGGCGGATCTCGATCAGCAGATCCTCGCGCAAGGTACAGCAGATGCAACCATTGCTCATCTCCACCAGCTTTTCATCAGCCCGCGACAAGGCCGCCCCACCCTCGCGCACCAGCCTCGCGTCGATGTTGACCTCGGACATGTCATTGACGATGACCGCGACGCGCCGGCCCTCGCGGTTGTTCAGCACATGGTTGAGCAGGGTCGTCTTGCCCGCGCCCAGGAAACCGGACAACACCGTCACCGGCAAGCGCCGGTCTTGCGGACGCGCCGCGCCTTCTGTCTGCATGATGATCACCTCGTCAAAATTAGAATGTTATTACATAACACTTTCTTTGACGAAAGGGGATTCAAGAAAAACCGCCAAGACTCGAATCCGCCGGCCAGCCAAACGCCCGAGCCACTGGAGATGCCAGCCACTGGAGATGCCAGCCACTGGAAACGCCAAGCCCCGCGCGATCAACGCGCATCGAAAAACCAAACCAAAAGGGCCATTCACTTGCGTGAATGGCCCTGAATTCTTTGGCTCCCCGAGCTGGGCTCGAACCAGCGACCTGCGGATTAACAGTCCGTCGCTCTACCGACTGAGCTATCGGGGAACTGCTAAGAAACGAGATTATGAACGAAAAAAACGAAGCATGCAAATCGCGACTTTTTTTGCATAAGTAGCCGCCCTTGTTTCCCATCGCCAAAAAACTCTGATATGATTTCGGTCTTTCCAGATCGGGCCCCATAAAAAGGCGTTGAACTGGGAAGAAAAAAGATGTTTTGCTTTCCCCTTCTGGCCTGCCGGAAACGAAGCAAATGGTCTTGCCGGCATAGCTCAGTTGGTAGAGCAGCGCATTCGTAATGCGAAGGTCGTAGGTTCGACTCCTATTGCCGGCACCAAGATTCAAAAAGCAGCCCTCTCGGGCTGCTTTTTTCATTTCCGCGGCAGAAAGCCGCGGATGGGCTGACAACGGGCGCAACGACAAGCGCGCCAACCCGCGCAGCAGTGAGCGCAGCCATAAGCGCAGCCACAAGTGCAGCCACAAGCGCAGCCACAAGTGCAATCCGCCGTCGCCAAGTCTGCCACGGGAACTCCCGGCCCCCGCCATGCATCCAACCTGCTGGACACCACCCAGCGGGAACAACCATGCGCATCCTTCTTGTCGAAGACGACATCATGATCGGTGAAAGCGTGTTGGATTGCCTGCGCGCCGAGCACTACGCCGTCGACTGGGTCAAGGACGGCCACGCCGCCGACTTGGCGCTGCACACCGATCCCTACGACCTCGTCCTGCTGGACCTGGGGCTGCCCAAGCGCGACGGCCTGGCGCTGCTACGCGACCTGCGGGCCCGCAAGGACCGCACCCCCGTGCTGATCGCCACCGCGCGCGACGCCATCACCGACCGCATCGCAGGCCTGGACGCGGGCGCCGACGACTACATCGTCAAGCCGTACGACGTGGACGAACTGCTGGCCCGCATGCGCGCCCTGATCCGCCGCAGCGCCGGCCGGGCCGAACCCATCTTTGAACACGATGGCGTGACCATCGATCCGCAATCGCATGCCGCCACGGTCGATGGCACCCCGGTGCCGCTGACCGCCCGCGAATGGGCCGTGCTGGAACCCCTGATCGCTCGTCCCGGCATGATCTTTTCGCGCGCCCAGCTCGAAGAAAAGCTCTACAGCTGGAAGGACAGCGTGAGCAGCAACGCGGTTGAGGTTTATATTCATGGCCTGCGCAAGAAACTGGGTCCGGACCTGATCCAGAACGTCAGAGGCGTCGGCTATGTCATTCCCAAAACATGAGCATTCCGCTTAGCTATTCGCTGCGGGCCCGCTTGCTGTTCTTCCTGCTCGCCGCGATCGCGGTGGGGGCGCTGGTGCAAGGCGCCGTCGCCTACCGCAGCACCTTGCAGCAGGCCGACGACATTTTCGACTCGCTGCTGCAGCGCACCGCCCTGTCGCTGGGCACCGGCGACGGGCTGCTGCGGATGGGCCCCACGCACGCCAAAGGCTCGGCCACGCCCGTAGCTGATGACCTCATCATCCAGATCTGGACGCCGGACGGCGTGCGCGTCTTCAACTCCCGCTCGCGCCGCCCCCTGCCCGACCAGATCATCCTCGGCTTTGCCGACGCCCAGGTGGAAGGCAGCACCTACCGCGTCTATTCGCTGGCCACGCCGTTCCAGGTGATCCAGGTGGCGCAGGACATGAACGTGCGCAAGCGCATGGCCAGTTCGCTGGCCTGGCGCACGATCGCGCCGATCGCGGCGGCGGCGCCGCTGCTGATGCTGATCGTCTGGTGCGTGATCAGTTGGTCGCTGCGGCCGGTCAAGCGCGCGCGGGCCCAGGTGGCCGACCGGCGGCCCGAGGACCTGTCGCCCATCGACGTGCCCGACCTGCCCGATGAAATCCAGCCCCTGATGCAGGAACTGAACCTGCTGCTGGAGCGGATGCGCGGCGCGTTCGCGCTGCAAAAGCAGTTCGTCGGCGATGCGGCGCACGAATTGCGCTCGCCGCTGGCGGCGCTGACCCTGCAACTGCAGTCCCTGCGCCGCGCGGGCGACGAAGGCAGCCGCCGCGTGGCCGAACAGCGCCTGGCGGCCGGCATCGAGCGCGCCACGCGGCTGGTCGAGCAACTGCTGTCCATGGCGCGCCACGAAGACTCGGCCGAGCAGCCGCCCGCCGAACCGGTGGACCTGGGCGAGGTACTGCGCCTGGCGCTGTCTGAAACCTTGCCGGCGGCCAATGCCAAGGCCATCGGCCTGGACCTGCAGGGCACCCCCGAAGCCTGGGTGGCGGGACATCGCGATGCGCTGGTGCTGCTGACGCGCAATCTGCTGGACAACGCCATCAAATACACGCCCGACGGCGGCCATGTCGGCATCCGGCTGGACACGCAAGCGGGTCGCGTCACCCTGCTGGTCGACGACAACGGCCCGGGCATCCCGCCTGACGAACGCACCCGAGTGTTCGACCGCTTCTACCGCGTGGAAGGCAATACCCAGCACGGCAGTGGCCTGGGGCTGGCCATCGCGCGCGCCATCGCCGAACGCCACGGCGCGGTCATCACGCTGGAAGACGCCCCGGGCGGCCAGGGCCTGCGAGCCAAGGTGGACTTCCCGCAGGGTCATCCGCCGACTTAAGTTTCACCTAAGTGTCAGGCCCGAAGATAGCGCCATGTCCTCAAACATGAACGCAGGAGCCGACATGAAGACCTCGCAAATGAACCCCTCGCGCCTGGTGCTGGCGCTGCTGGCCGCCGGCGCGATTGGCGGCGCGGGCGCCACCGCCGCGTTTGGCGGCGTTTCGATGGCAGCCAATGCGCCGTCGCCCGTGGCTACCGCCGCCCCCGCGATCGGGCCGACCAGCGCGCCTAACTTCGTGCAGATCACGCACGACTACGGCCCCGCCGTGGTCAACATCAGCATCAGCGGCACGCGCAAAGTGTCCGATGACGACGAGGATCCGTTCGCGCAATTCTTTGGCCAGATCCCCGGCGCGCGCGGCGGCATGCCGTCGCGCGAAGTGCCGATACGCGGCGAAGGCTCGGGCTTCATCGTCAGCAGCGACGGCATCATCCTGACCAACGCGCACGTGGTGCAAGGCGCCAAGGAAGTCACCGTCAAGCTGACCGACCGCCGTGAATACCGCGCCAAGGTACTGGGCGCCGACACGCAGACCGACGTGGCCGTCATCAAGATCGACGCCAAGAACCTGCCAGTCGTGAAAGTGGGCGACGTGAACCAGCTGCAGGTCGGCGAATGGGTGCTGGCCATCGGCTCGCCGTATGGCCTGGAAAACACCGCCACGGCCGGCATCGTCAGCGCCAAGGGCCGCTCGCTGCCGGACGACACCTCGGTGCCGTTCATCCAGACCGACGTGGCCGTGAACCCGGGCAACTCGGGCGGACCGCTGTTCAACGACCGCGGCGAAGTCGTCGGCATCAATTCGCAGATCTACAGCCGCACCGGCGGCTTCCAAGGCCTGTCGTTCTCGATCCCCATCGACGTCGCCTACAAGATCAAGGACCAGATCCTGGAGCACGGCAAGGTGCAGCATGCGCGCCTGGGCGTCACGGTGCAGGAAGTGAACCAGGACCTGGCCAATTCGTTCAAGCTGGATACGCCGTCTGGCGCGCTGGTGTCCAGCGTGGAAAAAGGCAGCGCGGCCGAAAAAGCCGGTCTGCAGCCGGGCGACGTGGTGCGCAAGATCAACGGCAAGACCATCGTCTCCTCGGGTGACCTGGCCTCGCTGATCACGCTGGCCACCCCCGGCGACAAGATCACGCTGGATCTGTGGCGCAACGGCTCGGCCAAGGAAGTGGTGGCTACCCTGGGCGGCATTCCCAAGGACCGGACGCAGGCTGCCGGCGAGAGCCGCGAGGTGCAGAAGGGCCAGCTCGGCCTGGCGCTACGCCCGCTCTCCCCGCAGGAGCAGGAAGCATCGGGCACGCAGGGACTCTTGATCGAGCAATCGGCGGGTCCGGCCGCCAAGGCCGGCATCCAACCGGGTGACGTGCTGCTCTCGCTGAACGGCGTGCCGGTACACAACGTCAGCCAGGTCAAGGACGCCCTGTCGAAGGCGGGCAAGACCGTCGCGCTGCTGGTGCAACGCGGTGAAGACAAGATCTTCGTGCCGGTGCAGCTCGGCTAAGTGCTCCGGGCAGCCGGGGGCGCGGTTGCGCCCCCGGCCAGCCTGAACATTACTCCGCGTCGGGCTGCTTGCCCGGCGCAGCCGCATCGAATGCCGGCAACTCGCGGCAGGCGGCATCAATGCGCACCACCGTGGGCATGGCGCTCAGGTCGCACTCCAGGCGGCGCGCGTTGGCCACCTGCGGCACCAGGCACAGGTCCGCGATGGTGGGCGTGTCGCCGTGGCAGAACTTGCCCGTGGCCGTGGAGCCGGTCAGTTGCGCCTCCAGGGCTTGCAGCCCCTGATCCACCCAGTGGCGGTACCAGGCGTTCTTGGCGGCCTCGTCCACCCCCAGCGTATGCTTCAGGTACTTCAGCACCCGTAGGTTGTTCAGCGGGTGCGTGTCGCAGGCAATGCCCAGCGCCAGGTCGCGCACCCGCGCGCGGCCGATCGGATCGGCCGGCAGCAGCGGCGTCTGCGGATGGGTTTCTTCCAGGTATTCGATGATGGCCAGCGACTGGCCGATGACGGCGTCGCCATCGATCAGCGTGGGCACCAGCCCGGTGGGATTGACCTTGCGGTAATCCGGCGAGAGCTGCTGTCCGCCATCCTTCAACAGATGCACAGCCAGGTATTCGTACGGCAGGCCTTTCAGGTTCAGGGCGATGCGCACCCGGTACGCGGCCGAGCTGCGGAAATAGCTGTACAACTGCATGAAGTCTCCTTGGTTCTTGTCGCGCGCCACGCCCGCCGGGCGTTGCGCTTTTTGATGTGCGCCGGGACGCCGCGCGCCTATTCCAGCGATTCGGTCTGGGCCGCCTTGCGCGACAGGCCCTTGGGCAGCGGGAACGCCACGTTTTCTTCCAGGCCGGGCATGGTGCGCACCGACACCGCGCCCAGTTCCTTGACCCGCGCGATCACTTGCTGCACCAGGATCTCGGGGGCCGAAGCGCCGGCGGTCACGCCGATGCGCTTACGGCCGACCAGCCAGGCCGGGTCGATGGACTGCGCGCCGTCGATCAGGTACGACGCCACGCCCATGCGGTCGGCGACTTCGCGCAGGCGGTTGGAATTGGAGCTGTTGGGGCTGCCCACTACCAGCACCAGGTCGCACTCCGGCGACAGCATCTTGACCGCGTCCTGGCGGTTCTGGGTGGCATAGCAGATGTCGCTTTTCTTGGGCTCGACAATGCCCGGAAAGCGCGCCTTGAGCGCCTTGGAGACCGCCGCGGCATCGTCCACCGACAGCGTCGTCTGCGTGACGTAGGCGAGGTTGTCGGGGTTGGCGACCTCAAGGCCTGCCACGTCCTCGACGGTTTCGACCAGGTACATGCCCCCCTGGGCCTGGCCCAGCGTGCCTTCGACTTCCGGATGGCCCTTGTGGCCGATCATGATGATCTCGCGGCCGGCGGCGCGCATGCGCGCGACTTCGATGTGCACCTTGGTGACCAGCGGGCAGGTGGCGTCGAACACCTGCAGCCCGCGCGCCTCGGCCTCGGCCCTCACCGCCTTGGACACGCCATGGGCCGAGAACACGACGATCGCGCCGGCCGGCGCGTCGTCCAGCTCGTCAATGAAGATGGCGCCCTTCGCGCGCAGGTCTTCGACCACATAGCGGTTATGGACGATCTCGTGGCGCACATAGATCGGCGCGCCATGCAGTTCGAGCGCGCGCTCGACAATGTCGATGGCGCGATCCACGCCGGCACAGAAGCCGCGCGGCTGCGCCAGCAGGACTTCGGCATCGGCGGCGGTGACAACCTGGCTCATCAGAGAACTCCCAGCAGCGCCACGTCGACTCGCAAACGGACGCCCGCGAGCGGGTGGTTGAAATCGAACAGCGCCGATTCCTCGTTGATTTCCTTCAGGACGCCCGAATACCGGCCGCCATTGGGGGCGGCGAATTCGACCAGGTCGCCCGGCTCGAACGTGGCGTCGGCGCCGGCGTGCTCGGCGAGCATCTTGCGCGTGACGCGCTGGATCAGCTCGGGGTTGCGGTCGCCATAGGCGTCGGCGGGCTCCAGCGTCACGCTGAAACGGTCACCCTCGGCCTTGCCCAGCAAGGCGGCCTCCAGGCCGGGGGCCCATTGGCCGCTGCCCATCTGCAGCGTCGCGGGACGGCCGTCGAAGGTGTCGGTGAACACCGAATCCTGGCCCGGACCGGAGGCCAGCGTGATGCGGTAGTGTAGCGTCAGGTAGGAGTCCGGACGGACCAAAACGTTCACTTCATTAGAGGCGATGCTCAAGATCTGCCACCGTGTTTAAACAGTAAGTAAACCCTGATTTTAGAGCCTCTTATGAAATTGTCTGCGCGGGTGTCCAAACACGAGCGTCCCCGAGAGCGCCTGCTGCGCCATGGCGCCGCCGCGTTACAAAATGCCGAACTGCTCGCCATCGGGCTACGCACGGGGGTGCCGGGCCTGAATGTGCTGGATCTGGCCGGCCAGCTGCTGGAACGTTTTTCCGGCCTGCGCGGGCTGCTGGGCGCCACCCCCGAAGAATTGCTGGCCGTGCCCGGCCTGGGCACGGCCAAGGCCTGCGCCCTGGCGGCGGTGCTGGAACTGGCCAAGCGCGCCGTCGAAGAAGAGCTAACGCGCGACAGCACGCTGGATCACCCCTCGCGGGTGAAACAATATTGCAAGGTCACGCTGGCCCACCGCCGCATCGAGCACTGCATCGCCCTCTACCTGGACAGCCAGTTGCGGCTGATCGCCAGCGGCGAGTTGGCGCGCGGCACGCTGTCGCAGGCCTCCGTGTATCCCCGCGAGGTCGTGCGCGAGGCCCTGCGGCACCATGCGGCCGCCCTGATCGTGGCCCACAACCACCCCTCCGGATTGGCCGAACCCAGCGCGGCGGACCAGGCGTTCACCGGCCACCTGAAACAGGCGCTGGCGCTGGTGGACGTCACGCTGGTGGACCACCTGATCGTTGCCGGCGACGAGGTCGCCTCCATGGCGGAACTGGGCCGGCTGTAGGGCGCGCGGCTCGAACAGCAACTGCCCCCCTCCGGGAAACCATCCAGGCCGCGGGGGCTGCGCGCCTGCCGGGATTTCGTTAGACTACCGCCCGATATTGCTTTAGGCTTAACCTAATTTCCGCTCTCGCGACCCTGCGCCTTTCATGAAACGCTTGTGGGATATTTCCCCGCCCGTCTCCACGGCTTCGCCCGTGTTTCCGGGCGATACCCCGTACCGCCAGCAATGGAAGTGGTCGCTCGCGCCCGGCTGCCCGGTCAACGTCAGTGAAATCACGCTGTCGCCCCACGTGGGCGCGCATGCCGATGCCCCGCTGCACTACCAGAACGGCGCCGCCGCCATCGGCGCGGTATCGCTCGAACCCTTCCTGGGGCCCTGCCGCGTCATCCACGCGATCGACTGCGGCCCGCTGATCACCCCCGACCACCTGATCCACGCGGCCGCGAACCTGCCGCCGCGCATCCTGGTGCGCACCGCCAAGCACGCTGCCCAGGAATGGTGGACCGACGATTTTTCGGCGTACGCTCCCCAGACCATCGAATGGCTGGCCGAGCGCGGCGTCATGCTGATCGGGTTGGACACCCCCAGCATCGACCCCGCGTCCAGCAAGACCCTGGACAGCCATCACACCATCTTGCGGCACGACATGCGGGTTCTCGAGAACCTGGTGCTCGATGACGTGCCGGAAGGCGATTACGAACTGATCGCACTGCCGCTGGCTCTGGTCCAGGCTGACGCCAGCCCGGTACGCGCCGTCTTGCGCGAACTGGGCTGAAATACCGGCTGCCGGACGGCCGTGCGGACCGCGGGGCGCGACGATCGCGCCCGCGTGTTGCACCGGCCGACCGCTATCTGAAGAAGCTCGACCATGAAAAACCCTTCCGACCCGCGCATGGCGCTTGCCTGCGCCTGCCTGCCGTTCTCCGGCTGGCGTCGCCTGCCCGCCTCCGCCCGCCGCGCCGCGCCGCCCTGCCAGGGAGGCCAAGCATGAGCCGCAAGGACCGCCCCGAAGACATCGTCCGCGAAGAAAAGGCGCAGCTGGATTTCGCGCGCGACATGACCTACGGCGACTACCTGCACCTGGACGCGCTGCTGGGCGCCCAGCACCCGCTGTCGCCCGAGCACAATGAAATGCTGTTCATCGTGCAGCACCAGACCAGCGAGCTCTGGATGAAGCTGATGCTGCACGAGCTGCGCGCCGCCATCGCCAACGTGGCCGCCGACCGCCTGCAACCGGCCTTCAAGATGCTGGCCCGCGTCAGCAAGATCATGGAACAGCTGGTCCATGCCTGGGACGTGCTGGCGACGATGACCCCGCCCGAGTATTCCGCCCTGCGCCCTTACCTGGCGCGCTCCAGCGGTTTCCAGAGCTACCAGTACCGCCAGATCGAATTCCTGCTGGGCAACAAGAACGCGGCCATGCTCAAGCCCCACGCCCACCGCGCCGACCTGCTGGCTCAGGTGCGCCAAGCGTATGAGGCGCCGTCGCTCTACGACGAATCGTTGCGGCTGCTTGCCCGCCACGGCGTCGCCGTGCCGGCCGACCACCTGGAGCGCGACTGGACCCAACCCTACCAGGCGTCCGATGGCGTCGAACAAGCCTGGCTGACGGTCTACCGCGACACGGACCGCTACTGGGAGCTGTATCAGCTGGGCGAAAAGCTGACCGACCTGGAAGACGCCTTCCGCTTGTGGCGTTTCCGCCACGTCACCACCGTCGAACGCGTCATCGGCTTCAAGCGCGGCACCGGCGGCACCTCGGGCGTGGATTACCTGCGGCGCATGCTGGAAGTGGTGCTGTTCCCGGAGATCTGGAAGCTGCGCACGGAACTCTAGGCCGCATAAGCCCGTCCCCATATCGCTGGAAATGGGGGCGGCGCTGGCGGGCCCGCCCTTGCCCATCTGGTCAGTGCGGCCGATCCCATGCTAGAATTTGCAGTTACTTTTCGGATACGTGGCAAGAACCGCGACGTACGTGTCGTACCGCATGACGTACAACATGCGCGATTCCTGCTGGCGACCCTAACTTTTGAACGACTCGCCCCCGAGTCCTAGGAACGCACCATGAAAGAAGGCATTCACCCCGAATACCGCGAAGTCGTCTTCGCCGATCTGCAAACGGGCAACAAGTTCATCACCCGTTCGACGGTCCACA
Source organism: Achromobacter sp. UMC71 (assembly GCF_014170305.1). Lineage (GTDB taxonomy): Bacteria > Pseudomonadota > Gammaproteobacteria > Burkholderiales > Burkholderiaceae_B > Achromobacter. Next base: position 161,572 of record NZ_LZZT01000018.1, on the reverse strand, counting down.
CGCGCGAAAACATCGAAATCGATGGCAAGACGTACCCGCTCTTCAAGTGCGACGTGACCTCCGAATCGCACCCGTTCTACACGGGCGCCCAAACGCGTATCGTCGAAACCGGCCGCGTGGAAAAATTCCGCGCCCGTTTCGCCCGTACGGCCGGCACGGTCAAGTCCGCTTCCTGATCCTGTTGCTCCTACGGGAGTCACAGCAAAAAGGCAGCCTTCGGGCTGCTTTTTTTTCCTCCCTGGCCCTGCTCATTAACAACTAGGGGCTGGCGCTTCCCGACCACTCGGTTACATTAACGCCCGTGTCCCCACTTTCCATTTCCACTCCGGCCCGGCTGACGTCGATGGCTACCGCGAAGCTGCCCAGGCTGATCCTGCTTGGGTTGGCCCTGGCCTATGTCGTCGCTGGCCTGTTCATGCGCGACCCGTGGAAAACGGACGATGCGGTTGGCCTGGCGACGATGATCACCGCCATCCGCGAGGGCGGCATCACCTGGCTGCTGCCGCAGGTGGGGCATCTGGCCCATGCCGAGGAAGGCCCGCTGATCACCTGGGTGGGCGCGGTCTGCATCTGGCTGTTCGGCCCCTTCATCGGCGACATCACCGCCGGCCGCCTGCCCAACCTGTTGTGGTTCGGCATCACGGCCATGAGCGTCTGGTATGGCACCTATCTACTGGGCCGTCGCGCCGAGGCCCAGCCGCTGGCCCTGCCCTTTGGCGGCGAACCCGAACCGCGCGACTACGGCCGCATGCTGGCGGACGCGGCATTGCTGTTGCTGCTGGCCACCGTCGGCATCCTGCAGCGCACGCACGAAACCACGGTCGTCCCGGCCATCATGGCCTGCCAGGCGCTGGCCTTCTATTCACTGGCCCGCACCGTCGACCGGCCCGTCACGGGCTCGACCACGCTCGGCATCGCGCTGGCCGCCAGCTTCCTGACGCGCGGCTGGGTCGGTGCGCTGCCGATCATGATCGCCGCCCTGCTCGCCTTCTATCCGCGCGGCCCCTTGTGGAAATGCAAGCGCTGGCTGCCGTGGGCCGTCCTGGTGACGGCCATGCTGATCCTGGCGTGGTGGATCCCGGCAAGCCAAAGCAGTGAATACTGGATCCGCAACTGGAAGAGCTGGAACCTGTCGTCGTTCGCGGTGCCCTCGTGGCACGACGTGGGCCGCACGCTGCGCGACCTGCCCTGGTACCTCTGGCCCACCTGGCCGTTGGCGCTGCTGGCGGTCTGGCGCTGGCGCGCCTGGATCTACGCGCCGCACATCTGGCTGCCGCTGATGCTGCTGATCTGCTCGGCGCTGGCGCTCTTCACGCTGGATGAAGCCAGCGATTCCGAATACGTGCTGATGGCCGTGCCCTGCGCGGTGCTGGGCGCGTTTTCGCTGCCGACCCTGCGGCGCGGCGTGGTGAACACGCTGGATTGGTTCGCCGTAATGTGTTTTTCACTGACGGCCGCCACCGCCTGGCTGGGCTGGGTCGCCCTGCACTTCCAATGGCCCGCGCAGATTTCGCGCAATATCGGCCGCCAGACGACCGGCTACGAACCCGTGATCTCCTGGTTCGCCTTCGCCCTGGCACTGGTTGTCACCCTGGGCTGGATCGCCCTGGTGGTCTGGCGCCTGCGGGTCAAGCCCCAGGCGCTGTGGCGTGGCACCGTGCTGTCGGCGGGTGGCCTGACCGTGACCTGGATCCTGCTGGTGCTGCTGTGGCAGCCCGCGGTCGACTATGCCCGCAGCTACCGCACGGTATCCGGCGAATTGGCGCAGGCCGTGGCGCAGAACATCCGCCCCGGCGAATGCGTGCGCGGGCTGAGCCTGGGCAGCGGCCAGCGCGCGTCGTTCCTGATCTTCAACAACCTGACGTTCACGTTCGACTCTAAGTGCACGCTGGTGCTGCAGCAAACGACCAACCAGAGCCTGCGCGACAACACCGCCGCCTATAGCGACAGCGCCGACGTGCTCTGGCAAGGCGGACGCCGCGCCGATCGCCAAGAGGTGTTCCGCCTGTTGCGCGTCGGCCCCACCCGATGAGCACTGCCGCAGCGGCGCCGATCAGTTTCGGCGCCACCCTGCGCGGCATCGCCAAGCAGGCTTGGCCGGTGCTGATCAGCCAATGGGCTGGTATCTCATTCGGCGTGCTGGACACCGCCATGACCGGCCACGCCAGCGCCAGCGACCTGGCGGCGATGGCGCTGTCCGCCTCCATCTACATCACCATCTTCGTCGGCCTGATGGGCGTCGTCCACGCGCTCATCCCCATCCTGGCGCAGCACTTCGGCGCCGGCAACAACCTGGAAGTGGGCCGCAGTTGGGGCCAGGGCGTCTGGCTGGCCTTGGGGCTGTCGGTGGTCGGCGCCATCCTGATGCTGTTCCCCGATGCCTGGCTGTCCATGTCGGGCAACGTCGACCCCGCCGTGCGCGACCGCATCGCGTCCTACCTGCGCGCGCTGGTGCTGGCACTGCCCGCCGCGCTGGTGTTCCGCACCATCTATGCGTTGGGCACATCGGTGTCGCGCCCCAAGCTGGTCATGGCGATCAACCTGACCGCCATCGGCTTCAAGGCATTTTTCAATTGGCTGTTCATCTACGGCAGCCTGGGCCTGCCGGCCATGGGCGCGACCGGCGCCGGGCTGGCCACGGCCCTGGTGTCGTGGATGAGCCTGGGGCTGGGCCTGTGGGTGATCACGCATGACCGCTATTACCGGCGCTTCCGCCTGCACGTGGGCCGGCCGGACTGGAAGACCCTGAAAGAGCTGCTGCGCCTGGGCATCCCCATGGGCGGCTCGTACCTGGTCGAAGTGTCGGCCTTCACCTTCATGGCCTTGCTGGTGGCCCGCGAAGGCACGTACGTCACTGGCGGCCACCAGATCATGTCGAACCTGGCGGCGCTGTGCTACATGATGCCGATGGCCCTGGGCGTGGCCACCGCCGCCTTGACGGCGCAGGCGATCGGCGCCGGTAATCTGGCGCATGCCCACCGCACCGGCATGGCCGGCCTGGCGTTGGGGCTGATGGGGGCGCTGTTGACCGCGGTGGTGCTGCTGGCCGGCCGCCCGCTGATCCTGGCGGCCTACACCGGCGACAGCCAGGTGGCGGCCGTGGCCACCACGCTGCTGGCCGTGCTGCCGCTGTTCCACCTGTTCGATTCCATGCAATGCATCAACTCATACCTGCTGCGCGCCTACAAGGTCGCGGTGGTGCCGCTGCTGCTGCAGACGGTGGCGTTGGCCGGTGTGGGCCTGGTCGGCGGCTGGTGGTTTGGCTTCGGTCCCGGGCGCGGCGGTTTGGACGGGCTGCGCAACTTCCTGGTGCCCGGCTCGCCGCAGGGCGCCGGCACGATGTGGCTGATGGCCATGGCCGGCCTGGCGCTGTCCGCCGCGCTGCTCCACTTCTGGTACCGGCACATCGTCCGCGCCGTGGCGCGATAGGCGGATACCGCCCAACAAAAAAGACAGCCGCCGGCTGTCTTTTTCTTTGGCGAGAAGCCCGCCTGTGCCGCTATGCCGCTGCCTCGGCTGACGCGCAGCGCGGCGTTCAGGGCAAGCCCCCCTTTAGCCCTTCGGCCGCTTGTCGATCACGCGGCGGGCCTTGCCGGTCAGCGTGCGTTCGACATGGCCCGATTCCGACACCTGGATGCGGGCGCTGACGCCGATGTGCGTCTTGACCGCGTGCTGCAGTTGCTTGCCCAGGGCAGCGCGTTCCGCGTCCGACAGGGTCGAGAACTCGGCGCGCACTTCGGTCAGGATCTCGAGCTCGTCCATATTGCCCGAGCGCGACAGCACCAGTTGGTAATGCGGCGCAAGCTGGGCGATCTTGAGGACCAGTTCCTCGACTTGCGTCGGGAACATGTTCACGCCGCGCACGATCAGCATATCGTCGCTGCGGCCGGTGATCTTGCCGATGCGGCGCATGCTGCGCGCGGTGGGCGGCAACAAGCGAGTCAGGTCGCGGGTGCGGTAGCGAATGATCGGCATCGCTTCCTTGGTCAGCGACGTGAACACCAGTTCGCCCGGCTCGCCGTCGGCCACGGGCTCGCCCGTGTCCGGATTAATAATCTCGGCGTAGAAGTGGTCTTCCCAGACCACCGGGCCATCCTTGGTCTCGACGCACTCGCTGGCCACGCCCGGCCCCATTACTTCGGAAAGGCCATAGATGTCGACGGCATCGATGCCGGCTTCGGCTTCGATGTCGGCGCGCATCTGCCCGGTCCAGGGTTCGGCGCCGAAGATGCCGATGCGCAGCGAACTTTGACGCGGATCAATTCCCTGGCGGCGCTGTTCCTCGAGAATATTGCAGAAATAGGAGGGCGTGACCATGATGATGTCCGGACGGAAATCGTTGATCAGCTGCACCTGCTTTTCGGTCTGCCCGCCCGACATCGGGATGACGGTGCAACCCAGGCGTTCGGCGCCGTAATGCGCGCCCAGGCCGCCCGTGAACAGGCCGTAGCCGTAGGCCACGTGCACCGTGTCTCCGGGCTTGCCGCCGGCCGCGCGGATCGAGCGCGCCACCAGGTTGGCCCAGTTATCCAGGTCGTTCTTGGTGTAGCCCACTACGGTCGGCTTGCCGGTCGTGCCGCTGGACGCATGGATGCGCGAAATGCGCTCGCGCGGCACCGCGAACATGCCGAACGGATAGTTCTCGCGCAGTTCCTTCTTGGTGGTGAACGGGAACTTGGCAATATCGGACAGCTGCTTCAGATCGTCCGGATGCACGCCGGCCTCGTCGAAGGCCTTCTTGTAGTGCGGCACATTGTCGTAGGCATGCTTGACCGACCACTTTAGGCGCTCAAGCTGCAGGGCCCGCAGTTCGTCCTGGCTGGCATGCTCGATGGGGTCCAGCCCCGGCTTGCTCATGGTGTTGGACATGGTTATCTCTCTCTTGGAATTCTCTTTACACCGGTCCGGGCGGCGCGGATTCCGTCCGCGCGCGCCTCGTCCGGCGGCCTTGTCTGGGGTGGGTCGACGGGTTCAAGCTTCGGCGGGCGTGCCGACGATCTGCCCCTTGATCCGATAGGAACGGCCGCGGAACAACGCAACATTGCGGCCCTCCTGGTTGGTCACGGTGACGTCATACACGCCGGTGCGGCCGGCCAGCGAACGCTCCTGCGCCACCGCGGTCAGCAGGTCGCCCTCGAAGCCGGGCGCCAGGTAATCGATGGTGCAACCCGAGGCCACCGTGCTGACGTTGCGCGAATTGCAGGAAAAGGCGAATGCGCTGTCGGCCAGGGCGAAGATGAAGCCGCCATGGCAGGTCTTGTGGCCATTGAGCATGTCGGGACGCACCCGCATGGTCAGGCGGGCATAGCCCGGCGCCATTTCCTCGACTTTCATGTCCAGGCCCTGCGAGGCCGCGTCGCCGGCGTACATCACCGTGCCCACGGCCTGCGCCAGTTCCTGGGGATCGGTCGGCGCCTCGACGGGCGGAACGTGCGTGCTCATCATTGCCCCTTGAACTGCGGTTCGCGTTTGCCCAGGAATGCCGCCACGCCCTCGGCGTAGTCGGCGCTGCGGCCCAGCTCGCGCATCATGTCGCGTTCCAGATCCAGTTGGGTCGCAAGGTCGTTGCCCAAGCTGGCCTGCAAGGCGCGCTTGGTAAAGGCCAGGCCCTTGGTGGGCGCGCGCGAGAAATGCTGCGCCAGGTTTTCCAGCGTGGCGTCGAACGCGTCGTCGGCCACGCATTGCCAGATCAGGCCCCAGGCCTCGGCCTGGCGCGCGCTGAGCTTGTCGCCCAGCATCGCCAGTCCCATGGCGCGGGCGCGGCCCACCAGGCGCGGCAGCACGAACGTGCCGCCGGTATCCGGAATCAGGCCCAGCTTGCAGAACGACTGGATGAAGTTGGCCGATTCCTTGGCGATGACGATGTCGCCGGCAAACGCCAGATTGGCGCCCGCGCCGGCCGCCACGCCATTGACCCCCACCACTACGGGCATGGACAAGGCGTTCAGGCGGCGCACCAGCGGCGCGTAGAACTTGTCGACGGTCTCGCCCAGATCGGGCGGCGTGCCGTCGGGGGCGGGCTTGCGCTCGCTCAAGTCCTGGCCGGCGCAAAAGCCGCGGCCCGCGCCGGTCAGCACCAGCACGCGCGCGCCTTCCGTTTCGACGCGGGTCAGCGCGTCGGCCACTTCGCCGTGCATATTGGCCGTGAAGCTATTGAGCTTGTCCGGGCGGTTCAGCGTCAAACGTGCAATACCGTTGGCAAGATCGAATTGGATGTCTTGATAGCTCATGTCCGGTCTCGTGGCTTAGATGTGACGGCGGGTCTGCACCACGCGGAAGCGGTTCGAGACGAAGGCCGAGTCGGACAGTGCCGCATTGGCCGCCGGGTTGGCGCCGGTGCCATGAAAGTCGCTGAAAGCGGCGGTCTGGTTCACGAACACCGCGCCCGTCAGGTTCAGGGACAGCGACACGCCGGACTCTTCCGCCGCGTCTTGCACCTGCTCGGCCACTTCGTTGCTGGTGGTGTAGGCGGACAGCGACAAGGCGCCGTGCTGGATCACGCTGTCACGCGCCAGCTGGATGCTGTGGGCGGTGGAGTCGGTGGCCACCACGAAGGCGATCGGGCCGAACCATTCCTGGCTGATGGCGGCGTTGCCAGCCTCGGTGCGCAAGACCAGCGGCGTGCGCACACGCGCGTTCTCGAATTGCGGATGGACCAGCGTGCGGCTGTCGGCCACCACCGGCAGACCCAGCGCACGGGCCTTCTCGATGCGCTCGACAATACCTTCGTTCTGGATCGCGCCCGTCAGTTCCACGGCCTTGGCTGCGTCGGCGCCGAGCTTGTCCACGGCGGCGCCCAGGGCGGCGGCGACCTCATCGAAGCTGACCCGGCCTTCCGGCGTCTGGATGCCGTCGCGCGGCACATAGATATTCTGCGGCGCCGTGCACATCTGGCCCGAATACAGCGCCAGCGAGAACGCCAGGTTGCGCGCCACGCCCTTCAAATCGGCAGCGGAGTCGATGATCACCTGGTTGACGCCGGCCTTCTCGGTGTAGACCAGCGCCTGGCGGGCGTTGTTCTCGAGCCAGTCGCCGTTGGCGGTGCTGCCGGTGAAGTCGATGATCTTGACGGCGGGATCCAGCGCCAGTTGGCGGGCGGTGTCTTCGTTGGCGGCATGCGCGGCCAGCAGCACCACGTCCGGATCGAAGCCCGCTTCCTGCAGCACTTCGCGCGCCACCTTCACGGTGATGGCCAGCGGCAGGATCGCGCCCGGGTGCGGCTTGACGATGACGGTGTTGCCGGTCGCCAGGCTGGCGAACATGCCAGGGTAGCCATTCCAGGTCGGGAAGGTCGAGCAACCGATCACCAGCGCGACGCCGCGCGGCACCACGGTGAAATGCTTTTCCATGCGGATCGGCTCGTTCTTGCCCTGCGGCTTTTCCCAAATGGCCACGCCGGGGATGCGCGACATTTCCTGCCAGGCGTAGGCCACGGCCTCGAAGCCGCGGTCTTGCGCGTGCGGGCCGCCGGCCTGGAAGGCCATCATGAAGCCCTGCCCGGTCGTGTGCTGCACCGCGTAGGCGATTTCAAAGCTGAGCTTGTTCAGGCGCGCCAGGATCTCCAGCGACACGCCCACCCAGGCCTGCGGACCGGCGCGGCGCCAATCAGCGAGCGCGCGCTTGGACGCGGCCACCAGCTTGGCGGCCGGAACGTGGGGATAGGTAATGCCCAGGTCGAAACCGTAGGGGGACTTTTCGCCGCCCACAGTGCCATCGGCATCGTGCTGCGTCAGCGGGAACGGCTTGCCCTGCAGGGCTTCAAAGGCGGCGCGGCCGTCATCGTTGGCGGTTTCGCCGTAATTGCGGGGGCTGGGCGATTCGGCAAACGGGCTCCAGTAGCCGCGCAGGGCGGCGGCGGCCAGAGCTTGCTCCAGCAGGGCTTGGTGGCGTTCGAAGAATTTCTGGGACACTGCGTCTCTCCAAATATTGACTATTCTCTGTCCGGCCCCATCGGCCGGATCCGATGACTTGTCTCGCGACGGTCAGGTTTCCTGGTCGAAGTCGATCACCAGGCGGTCGCTGACCGGAAAGCTCTGGCAGCTCAGGATGAATCCCCGGGCCACTTCGTAATCTTCGAGGGCGAAGTTGGCATCCATATCCACTTCGCCTTCAACCACCTTGCAGCGGCAGGTGGAGCACACCCCGCCCTTGCATGAATACGGCAGCTCAATGCCTTGCGCCAGCGCCGAATCCAGCACGCTGTCCTTGTTCTTGTCGATGACGAACATGCGGCTGTGGCCGTCCTGCACCACGGTCACTTCGCACTGCCCTTTGCCGGGGGCCTGGCGGGCTTCCTGTCCGGTGCGCAGCGCGCGCGGCCCCTTCGGGGCGCCGAACAGCTCGAACTTGATGTTCGCCTTCGGGATGCCACGGGCCTGCAGATGCGCTACCACGCTTTCGGTCATGGTCTGCGGACCACAGACAAAAGCGTAGTCGATATCCTCGGGGCTCATCCAGGCCGACATCAGCTGATCGACCTTGTCGCCATCCAGGCGGCCGTTGAACAGTTCGATGTCCTGGGTCTCGCGGCTCATCACGTAGACCAGCGAGAACCGCTCCATGTACAGGTTCTTCAGGTCTTCGATCTCTTCGCGGAACAGCACGGCCGACGAGGCCCGGTTGCCGAAGAACAGCGTGAATTTGCTGTTGGGTTCGGTCGACAGCGCGGTCTTGACCAGCGAGAACACCGGCGTGATGCCGCTGCCGACCGCGAACGCCACGTAATGGCGCGCGTTTTCCGGCGAGAAATCGACGGTGAAATTGCCGGCCGGCGCCATCACTTCCAGCGTCTGGCCCGGCTGCAGCTCATGATTGGCCCAGCTGGAAAACGCGCCTTCGTCGACCTTCTTGATGGCCACGCGCAAAAGCTTGTCGCGCGGCGCCGAACAGATCGAATACGAACGGCGTAGTTCTTCGCCGTTAAGCTGCGTACGCAGCGTCAGGTACTGCCCGGGCAGAAAGGCGAATTCCTCGGCCAGCGCCTCGGGCAGGTCGAAGGTCACGACCACCGCGTCGCGCGTGTTGCGCGCCACCGAGGCCACCTTCAGGGAATGGAATTGGTTCAGGCTCATACTCGAAACCACGCTCAGTGAGTCTTGAAATAATCGAAGGGCTCGCGGCAGGCGACGCAGCGGTACAGCGCCTTGCACGACGTCGAACCGAAATTGCTGACCAGGCGCGTGTCGCGCGAGCCGCAGCGCGGGCACTCGATGGCCGGGCCGGCGGCGCGCCGGCTGATGCCCGAGATATCAATCGCCTGCTGCGCGGGAGCGGCAATGCCGTAGCCCTTGAGCGCGGCGCGCCCCTTTTCGCTCATCCAGTCAGTGGTCCAAGCGGGCGACAGGCGGGTCTCGACACGGACCTCGGCGATGCCGTGGCGCGCCAGGACTTGGCGGATGTCCTCGGTGATTTCACGCATCGCCGGGCAGCCGGAGTACGTGGGCGTGATGACGACCACGCAGGCCTCGCCGTCCCAGGACACGTCCCGCACCACGCCCAGGTCGACCACCGACAGCACGGGGATCTCCGGATCGGGGACCTCCTGCAGCCAGGCGTAGACCTGGTCGACGTCAACGGGCGCCAGCGCGTTCACCAGGTGGCTCCCGGATAGGCGCGCGGCAGGAATTGCATTTCGGCCAGCAGGTAGCCGAGATCTTCGGTGTGCTTGCCCTGGCGGCCGCCGCGGTAGGCCAGGTGGTTGGCGGCTGCCGCGTCGGGCACCGTCAGCGTGGCTTCTTGAAGCACTTCGCGCACATGCTGTTCCCAGGGTTCGCGCAGCGCGGCGAGCTCACAGCCGATGCCGCGCGCCGCCATGTCCTGGTCGATCGCGTCATCAGCGAAAAGTTCGCCGGTGAAGCGCCAGGCGTCATCGATGGCCGCCTGCATCCGGGCATGGCTGACTTCTGTGCCGTCACCCAGGCGCACCACCATGTCGGACGAGCGCCGCACGTGGTAGGTGACCTCTTTGAGCGACTTGGCGGCAATGGCGGCCACGCGATCGTCCGAGGACTCGGCCAGGCGTTGCAACAGGAAGTAGTGCCACACGTCGAACAGGAACTGGCGCGCCATGGTGTCGGCGTAGTTGCCGTTGGGCCGTTCGACCAGCAGCGGATTGTGGAACTGATGGGCGTCGCGCAGGTAGGCCAGCGCGTCTTCGTCGCGGCCGGCGCCTTCGACCTCGCCGGCCAGCGTCAGCCACATGCGGGCCTGGCCCAGCAGGTCCAGCGCGGTGTTGGTCAGCGCCAGGTCTTCTTCCAGGATGGGACCGTGCCCTGTCCAGGCGCCCAGCCGCTGCGACAGGATCAGCGAGCTGTCGCCCAGGCGCAGCAGGTATTCAAAGAATGTCTTGTCCATGTCTCCCCCGCCGCCTTACATGTGCTTGATTTCTTCGGGCATCGGGAAAAACGTGGGATGCCGATAGACCTTGCTGTTGGCCGGTTCGAACAGGGGATCCTTGTCGCCGGGACTGCTGGCCGAGATATCGGCGGCGCGCACGACCCAGATGCTCAACCCTTCGTTGCGGCGGGTGTAGACGTCGCGGGCGTGATTGATCGCCATTTCCGCGTCCGGGGCGTGCAGGCTGCCCACGTGCTTGTGCGCCAGGCCGTGCTGGCTGCGGATGAACACTTCCCACAGAGGCCAGTCTTTGCTCATGATGGATATCCTTGAATGCCGGGCGCGCGGCGCCCGGGTATGAATAGATGTCAGGTGGAAATGCCGGGCTGGGCCCAGCCGGACTCAGGCGGCCTTGCGCTCGGCTTGCTTGTCGGCGTAGGCGACCAGCGCGTCGCGCACCCAGGCGCCGTCTTCGTGCGCCTTGACGCGCGCGGCCAGGCGTTCGCGGTTGCAGGGGCCATTGCCCTTGAGCACCGCATAGAACTCGGACCAATCGATCTCGCCGAAGTCGTAGTGGCCGCGTTCGGCGTTCCACTTCAGTTGCGGATCGGGCACGGTCAAGCCCAGGTACTCGGCCTGGGGCACGGTCTGGTCAACCATCTTCTGGCGCAGTTCGTCGTTGGAGAAGAGCTTGATCTTCCAGGCCATCGACTGGGCGCTGTTGGGCGAGTCGGCATCGGACGGGCCGAACATCATCAGCGCCGGCCACCACCAGCGGTTCAGGGAGTCCTGCACCATGGCCTTCTGTTCGGGCGTGCCGTGCAGGCACATCTGCATCAGCAGGTCGTAGCCCTGGCGCTGGTGGAAGGACTCTTCCTTACAGACGCGCACCATGGCCCGCGCATAGGGGCCATAGGAACAACGGCACAGCGGGATCTGGTTGATGATGGCCGAGCCGTCGACCAGCCAGCCGATCATGCCGATGTCGGCCCAGCTGAGCGTGGGGTAATTGAAGATGCTGGAGTACTTGGCGCGGCCGGCGTGCAGATCGTCGATCAGGTCGTCGCGCGACACGCCCAGGGTTTCGGCGGCGCTGTACAGGTACAGGCCATGGCCGGCTTCGTCCTGGACCTTGGCCAGCAGGATGGCCTTGCGCTTGAGCGACGGCGCGCGCGTGATCCAGTTGCCCTCGGGCAGCATGCCGACGATTTCGGAGTGCGCGTGCTGCGAGATCTGGCGCACCAGCGTCTTGCGGTAGGCGTCGGGCATCCAGTCCTTGGCCTCGATCCGCACGCCATCGTCGATACGGCGCTGGAACGTCTGTTCCCGGCCTTCGAGCTGGTCCGCGGTCTTGACCTGCTTGACACCGGTTTCGACGAGTTGAGCGTACATGGTTGTCTCCTTGAGACGGTTTGCGCAAACGCAAAGCAAACGCCGCGCAGTGCCGTCATGTCATAGGTGGATTATTTAATACAAAAAAACCATTGTCAAACTCAAATCTGTATCACATTAGATTTATGTATCATATCGAGGATCCCGATACCGGCCGCTTGCGGCCCCCCTTATGGCAAACCCTCAGTCGCCCCTGGACCGTTACCTGTCACGCCTGATCAAGAATGATCCGCCGCGGGCCAAATCCCTCTGCGTGAGCCTGCTGGGAGACGCGTTGACGCTGCACGGTGGCGCCATCTGGCTGGGCGACCTGATCGAGCTGCTGGCGCCGCTGGGCATCAACGAGCGCCTGCTGCGCACCAGCGTGTTCCGCCTGGTGGCGCAGAACTGGTTGCAGTCCGAACGCCACGGCCGGCGCAGTCTCTACCTGATCTCCGAACACGGCGCGCGCCATACCGCCCACGCCTCGCAGCGCATCTACGAAGGCGCGCCACGCGAATGGCATGGGGAATGGACGCTGGTGGCGCTGCCGCGCACCGGCAACGGCCTGGCCGAGCGCGCCGAATTGCGCCGCGAACTGGTCTGGGAAGGTTTCGGCATGATCGCGCCGGGCCTGTTCGCCCATCCGCACACCGAAGCGCGCGCCGCCCACGAAATCCTGGAAAAGTTGGGCATTCCCGACCGCGCCCTGGTGCTGTCGGCGCGCGACCTGGCCGGCGCGGGCGGCCTGCCCATCGCCAGCCTGGCGTCGCAATGCTGGAACCTGGACGACGTGGCCGAGCAATACCGGCAATTCATCAAGAATTTCGGGCCGCTGGAAAAGCTGCTGGAAGACGCCCCGGCGCCCGCCGAGGCCTTCATCGCGCGGGTGCTGCTGCTGCACAGCTGGCGCCGGATCGTGCTGCACGATCCCCAATTGCCCGCCGCCATGCTGCCCGGGAACTGGCCGGGCCATGCGGCGCGCGAGCTCTGCGGCCGCATCTACTGGCGGGTCTTCGACGCCTCCGAGGCGCATCTGGATGCCCTGGCCGGCAAGGACAACGACCGCTACACGCCGCTGACGGCCGAAGGCGATTCGCGCTTCGGTGGACGGCCGCAAGCCGCCTGACGCGCAGGCGGTAAAGATTCAACGGTAAGAAAACACCCCCGGCGGCTCAGTCCGTGGCGGATGGCGGCGGTATTGTCACGCCCAGATCCCGCACCAGGCATTCCCCTGCCGCCTCGCGGCCCGCGCCCGGCGCTTCCAGTCCGCGCGCCATGGCAATGAAGCACAGCGTCCAGCGCGCCCGCAGCGGCCGACCCAAGGCCAGGCCGGAATCCGCGTCGATGCCACTGGGTACATCCAGCGCCAGCACCGGCGCGCCGCTGGCGTTGACGCGGTCGGCCAGTGTCTGCCACGACGCGCCCAGCGGACGATTCAAGCCGATGCCGAACAGGCCATCGATGATCACGGCGTAATCCAGGAGATCCGGCAAGGCGTCCAGCGATCCGCCGCCCGCGTCGCGCCAGTTGCGCCAGGCACGTGCGGCGTCGGGCGGCAACGCGTCCGGGCCCGCCGGCATATGCAGGTCCACCGCGTATCCGCGAGCCAGGAGGCCCGTGGCGGCGGTCAACGCATCGCCGCCGTTGTTGCCCGGGCCGGCCAGCGCCAGCACCCGGGCCGGGGGCGCGAACCGCGCCGCGATGAAATCGGCCGCAGCTAAACCCGCGAGGGGCATCAGTTCCCGCCCCTGCGACAACGCCAGCCTTTCGGCATGGCGTATCCGGGCAACGGAAAAGGATGGCATCGCTTACACCTTGAGGAAGTGCTCGCGGTAGTACTTGAGTTCGTCGATCGACTCGTAGATGTCGGCCAGCGCTTCGTGGCGGCTTTTCTTCTCGAAACCCTTGTAGACCGCGGGTGCCCAGCGGCGCGCCAGTTCCTTCAGCGTGCTGACATCCAGGTTGCGGTAGTGGAAGAACTGTTCCAGGCGCGGCATGTAAGCAAACATGAAGCGGCGATCCTGGCTGATGGTGTTACCGCACAGGGGCGACTTGCCTGCCGGCACGTGCTGCGCAAGAAACGCCAACAGCGTATCCTCTGCTTGCGCCTCGGAAATCGTCGATGCCCGCACCTTGTCGATCAGGCCGCTTTTGCCGTGGGTGGACTTGTTCCAGTTGTCCATGGCGTCAAGCTGGCTGTCGGACTGGTGCACGACCAGCACGGGGCCTTCGGCCACCACGGTCAGGTCGGCCTCGGTCACCACCACGGCGACCTCGATGATGCGTTCTTTTTCAGGGTCCAGGCCGGTCATTTCCATGTCCAGCCAGACCAGGCGATTTTCGTTCACAGCCATATAATTTGCCTATAAAACACGCGATTTTCGCACATACCTACTTGAGCCCGCTGCATTGCCCATGTTCACACTGCTGTTCGTTGCCTTCCTGCTGACCGATATCGCCGTGCGCATGTGGCTGGCTACCCGGCAGATCCGCCACGTGGTGCGCAACCGTGACCGGGTACCCGCCGAATTCTCTCACCGTATCGGCTTGTCCAACCACCAGCGCGCGGCGGATTACACCGTGGCGCGCGTCAAGCTGGGCATGCTGGAACGCACTTACGATGCCATCCTGCTCGTTTGCCTGACCCTCATGGGCGGGCTGCAATACATCGACCTGATGATAAGCCAGGTGACCCAATACGACCTGCTGCGCCAGGTGCTGCTGGTGGTGACAGTCATCGTGCTGCTGGGCCTGTTCAGCCTGCCCTTCACCGTGTGGCGGCAATTCCGGCTGGAAGCGCGTTTCGGCTTCAACCGCATGACGCCCGAGCTGTTCATCATGGACGCCGCCAAGGGCATCGGGCTGACTGCCGTGCTGGGCCTGCCGCTGATTGCCGCCGTGATCTGGATCATGGGCAGCGCCGGCGCCTACTGGTGGATCTGGGCCTGGGCGCTATGGTCGGTCTACAGCCTGATGATGCAGGTCATTTTCCCGACGGTCATCGCGCCGGTCTTCAACAAGTTCACCCCGTTGTCCGACCCCGATCTGATCGAACGCATCCATCACCTGGCCAAGCGCTGCGGCTTTTCGCTCAAGGGCCTGTTCGTCATGGACGGCTCGCGCCGCTCGGCCCACGGCAACGCCTACTTCACCGGCTTCGGGCGGTCGCGCCGCATCGTGTTTTTCGACACCTTGCTGGCACGCCTGAATGCCGACGAGATCGAAGCCGTGCTGGCGCATGAACTGGGCCACTTCACCAAGCACCACATCACCCGGCGCATCGTGCTGAGCTTCGGCGCGGCGCTGGTGTTCTTTGCCTGCCTGGGCTGGATCGCCCAACAGCCCTGGTTCTACGAAGGGCTGGGCGTCCTGCCCCAGCTGGGCGGACGCAACGACGCCATGGCGCTGTTGCTGTTCCTGCTGGTCATGCCCGTCTTCACCTTCATCTTCACGCCGCTTGCCAGCCTGCTCTCGCGCCGCGACGAGTTCGAAGCCGACCGCTACGCGGCCGAACAAAGCTCGCCGGACCGCCTGGTTTCCGCCCTGGTCAAGCTCTACGACGACAACGCCACCACCCTTACCCCCGACCCCGTGCACTCCGCCTTCTACGATAGCCATCCTCCCGCCGCCGAGCGCATCCGCCACCTGATGGCGACTGCCGCATGAGCCTGTCCGACCGCTCCAAGGCAAGCTTCGCGCATGCGCCGCAAGATAGCGGCGCGCCCGCCGACGCCGCCAACGAAGGCCGCATCATTGCGGCCCACGGCCGCCACTACACGGTCGAGCTGGCCGATGGCAGCCTGCGCAAGTGCTTCCCGCGCGGCAAGAAGGCCGGCGCGGCGGTGGGCGACCGGGTCCGCATCACGCCTCAGGGGCAGGACGAAGGCGCCATCGACGCCATTCTGCCGCGACGCAACCTGCTGTACCGCTCGGACGAAATGCGATCCAAGCAATTCGCGTCCAACGTCGACCAGCTCCTGATCGTCGTCGCGGTCCAGCCGACCTTCTCCGACGACCTGACCGGCCGCGCGCTGGCCGGCGCCTGGAGCGCGGGCATCGCCCCGCTGATCATCCTGAATAAGACCGACCTCGTGGACGCCCTGCCCGCGGCCCGCGCCCGCCTGGCGCCGATCGCGGCGCTGGGCGTGGACATCGTCGAACTAAGCGCGCTGGAACCTGAAAAGGTCCACACCGAGCTGGCGCCGCGCCTGGCGGGCCGCACCAACCTGCTGCTGGGACAAAGCGGTATGGGCAAGTCCACGCTGCTGAACGTGCTGGTGCCCGACGCCCTGGCCGCCACCCGCGAACACTCGACGGCGCTGGACATGGGCAAGCACACCACCACCAGCACCCGCCTGTATCACCTGCCCGCACCGGGCGGCGACCTGATCGACTCGCCCGGGTTCCAGGCCTTTGGCCTGCAGCACCTGACGCGCGAAGACATCATCCGGGGCTTCCCGGAATTCACCAAGCCGATCGAATCCTGCCGTTTCTACAACTGCACCCACCGCCACGAGCCGGGCTGCGGCGTCGTCGCGGCACTGCAGGCAGGCGCTATCGATCCGGCCCGCTACGCGCTGTATCAGCGCATTCTGGAAGAAAACCTGGCGGGCCAGCAGCGCTACTGACCGCAGGGTGCCAGGGGCTTGAGGCCCCTGCCCCGCGACAGGCGCGCCGCTCGCGGCTTGGCGTCAGCGCGGCGGCAAGCCGTTGCGCAGCAGGTGGTAAAGGTTGCGCAACATGCCCGCCGTGGCGCCCCAGATGAAGTGCCGGCCATAAGGCATGCCGTAGTACTGGCGCACCCGGCCATCGTCCAGGCGCGCCTCGTACAGGCGGTGGTTCGCCGGATCCATGAGGAACGACAGCGGCACTTCGAACACCTCGGCCACCTCGAACGCGTCCGGCGCCAGTTCGAAGCCGGGCGTCACCAGCGACACAACGGGGATGATCGAAAAACCCGTGGCGGTCAGGTAGGGCGGCATGCTGCCCAGAACCTCGACGTGATTGGCCGGCAGACCGGTTTCTTCCTGCGCCTCGCGCAGCGCCGCGGCAATGGGCGTGGCGTCGCTGGTTTCGATACGTCCGCCCGGAAAGCTGATCTGGCCCGCATGGTCATGCAGATGGGCGGCGCGCTGCGTCAGCATGATGTGGACCCCATCATTGCGGGTGACCAGCGGAATCAGCACGGCTGCGGGCACCGGCACGCCCTCGCGTCCGGGATAACGCAGGTCATTGTCGCGCGACAGCTCCAGCGTCCAGGTAGAGGGCTGGTTGAGCGTGCCGCGCAGAAGATCTGGCGTCAATAGATTGGCGGGCAGCGCCGGCAGGGATTGATTGGCGATGACCCAGGGCTGCGACGCCGGATCGAATCCGGGACGCGCCAGTGGCCGACGAGGCCGGCCAGAAGACGAGGAATCAGACATTCGGCTTTTCAAAAAGAAAAAGGCACCCTCGCAGGTGCCTTTTTAACCCGGAAACCCGTGCCGAACGAAAACGCTGGATGGCGTGTGCGTCCGACACTGGTAGGGCCGTGTGCCGATAAGCGATCAAGCCGCCGAGGCTTGCTTGCTGACCAGCTTTTCCTTGATACGCGCCGACTTGCCCGAGCGGTTGCGCAGGTAGTACAGCTTGGCGCGGCGCACGTCGCCGCGGCGCTTGACTTCGATGCCGGCGATTTGCGGCGAGTACAGCTGGAACGTACGTTCCACGGCTTCACCCGACGAAATCTTGCGCACGGTGAACGCGGAGTTCAGGCCGCGATTGCGCTTGGCGATAACGACGCCTTCGAAGGCCTGCACGCGCTTGCGGGTGCCTTCAACGACGTTCACGCTCACGATGACGGTGTCACCGGGGGCAAATTCAGGCTTGGCTTGGCCGCCGGTCAGGCGGGCAATCTCTTCCTGTTCCAGGATAGCGATAAGGTTCATGAGAACTCCTAGATCATCATGTCTTTGCGGACTAAAACGCTTTGCCGTGTTTTACCGTTCTATGTTGGTTAGGCCTGATACCAGGGGTTTGTCCCCCAGGGGCATACCCCAGACATGCTGGGTTTCTACCCCTCAGCCTTGTACCGCAAGCAGAGGATGAGATTTGGCAAACCAATGATTCTACACCAAAAATTGGCTAGGGCGTCAGGTAACATGGCGGCCTGACCGCAGGTTTGCGGTACCCTAGCAGTTCCTGTAACAAACACGTCACAAGACGCTGTACTCCCCCATGTCGTATTCGTCCCTGATACTGGTCGTCCTGGCGGCGATGGCCCACGCCACGTGGAATCTCCTAGCCAAGCGCGCGGCCATGGTGGGCGCCCCCTTCGTATTCGCCTACGGGCTGTGCGCCTCGGTGCTGTATGCGCCCTGGGTGGTGTGGGTACTGCTGCATGACGGCATGACGTGGACCTGGCCCGTAGTGGGCGCCATCCTGACCTCCAGCTTGTTGCATCTGGGCTACAGCCTGTGCCTGCAACGGGGTTACCAGGTGGCCGATCTGTCGGTGGTGTACCCCATCGCTCGCGGCACCGGCCCCCTGCTCTCGACCACCGGCGCCTTCCTGTTGCTGCGTGAACCCGCAACGGGCACCGGTATCGCCGGCATGCTGTGCGTGGTGATCGGGGTGCTGCTGATTGCTACCCAGGGAAGGCTGTCCATTTTTCGCAATGCCCAGGCCTGGATAGGCGTGCGCTGGGGCATGGTGATCGGGCTGTTCATCGCCGCGTACACCGTGGTGGATGCCTATGGCGTGAAGGTGCTGCTGATCAGCCCGGTGCTGTTCGACTGGTTCACCTGCGTTACCCGCACGACCATGATGACGCCGCACATGCTGCGCCGGCGCACCCAGGCCTGGGAATCCATGCGCGGCCACTGGCACCTGGCGCTGGCGGTGGGGCTGCTGTCGCCGTTGGGGTACATCCTGGTGCTGTATGCCTTGCGCAACGGCGCGCCGCTGAGCCTGGTTGCCCCCGCCCGGGAAATGTCGATGATGCTGGGCACCCTGGCCGGCATGTTCCTGCTACGCGAAAAGGTGGGCCCAGGCCGTCTGGCAGGCTGCTTGTCGATTCTGGCGGGCGTGGTGCTGCTGGGTTCGACCTGAACCTGCGGCCACGCGCCAGGCGCCGAACGCCGGGAATCCGCTCAAAATCCGCCGGCAGCGCCCAGCCACATCAGCGCGGGAATCATTGCGCCCCAGGCCAGCACCAGCACCACGTCCAGCACCATGCTCTTGACGCTGACCTGATCCGACACCGGTTCGACCGTGGCGTTGCCCAGGCTGCGCTCGCGCGGGGTCCGGGTCAGGTTGCCCGCGGCGTTACCCGCGGCGGGCGCCACCACATCAGCCGACGCCGGCGGGAACGGCCACTTGCCTGGCAGGGTGCCGGTACGGCTGCCCTTGCCTGTCTCGGCATCGGCCGAGGCCACCCCGGCCGGCGCGATGCCGCCGGCGCCCAGCACACTCGAGCCCGTTGACCGGCCCGCCGGCCCCGGCGTAGCCGTCCAGGGCATGGCCAGCCCGGTGAAGCGGGCACTGAACGCCCGAACGCGTTGCGCGGCGCGGCGCAGCGGCGTCAGCGATACGGCAGCAAGATCGTCCGGCAGGACAGAGAGTTGAGCGGTGTTCATGGGAACTCCTTGGTAGCGCGGTAAAAACGACAGTCAGAATCGACGGGCAACGACAACGGATAAACCGGGCGGACGACAAGGGCCGTCCGGAGCCGCGGCGTCAGTCAAACAGTGACAGCTGCCCGGCAGCCATGGCGCGCCATTGGCGTTCACCGCGCCCAAAGGCGCCGGCCATCGGCGCGGCACTGGAAAAAGGGACCCCTGAAGACGCTTTCGCGCCAGCCGGGGATAGGGAAACGGGGGCATCGGCCGCGCTTGCGGCCGCAGCGAACAAGGATGCGGAGCCGCCCGCCGCCAGGGGCGGCTGAAAGCGGTCGGTATCGAGCGCCAGGCGGTGGCGGTTCAGGCCCAGCTTGCGCGTGGCTACCGCAAAGCGCTGGCGCAGCAGGTCGGCCCAGATGCCGGTGCCGCGCATACGCGAGCCGAAGTTGGGATCGTTACGGCGGCCATTGCGCAGGTCTTCGATACGGTGCAGCACACGCTGGGCGCGGTCCGGGTAGTGCGCGTTGAGCCAGTCCTCGAACAGGGTTTTGACTTCCCAGGGCAACCGGATGACCGTGTAGCTGGCGTAGTGCGCGCCGGCCGCCTTGGATTCCTGGAGGATGTGTTCCATGGCGTCGTCGTTGATGAACGGGATCACCGGCGCCACCAGCACGCCCACTGGCACGCCGGCGGCGGTCAGGTTGCGCACGGCTTCCAGGCGGCGCCAGGGGGCGGCAGCCCGCGGCTCCAGCGTACGGGCCATGCTGGCATCCAGCGTGGTGATGCTCATGTAGACCACCACCAGCTTCTGTTCGGCCAGCGCGGCCAGCAGGTCCAGGTCGCGGGCGACCAGCGCGTTCTTGGTGACGATGGTGACCGGATGCCGGGTTTCCAGCATCAGTTCGAGCATGCCGCGCGTCAGGCGCCAATCGCGCTCGATGGGCTGGTAGGCGTCGGTGGCCGAGCCGATATTGATGGGTGACGGCTTGTAGCCGGGCCGACTGATTTCGGCGCGCAGCGCCTGCACGGCATTGGCCTTGGCCACCAGGCGCGTTTCGAAGTCCAGCCCGGGGGAATAGCCCAGGTAGGAATGCGTGGGCCGGGCGTAGCAATAGACGCAGCCGTGTTCGCAACCGCGGTAGGGATTGACCGCCACGTCGAAGGGAATGTCGGGCGAATCGTTACGCGACAGGATCTTGCGGGCCTCTTCGGCCGTGACGGTGGTCTTGGGGGCCGCGGGCGCCACGCGGGCGTCGGGCAGGATGGGAATGACTTTAGGGGAAATATCGGGGACAGCATCAACGAAGTCAGCCGGGAGACCCGAAGAGGACCAGCCGTCGTCGACCTGCACGCGGTCATCGCGCTGAAAGCGATGCCGAACATTAGTAACCGCACCCCGACCGCGCAAGGCGGCGGGGGCGGCAGCCGGGGACCCAGAACCGGCGGGAAAAGAATGATCGGTGCGTGCCATGAAAACTACTGTACAAAAACACAGTGGTTTTGACAAGCACCAAAAGCCTTTTCGTAAGACAGCCCCACTTTACCGCAAGACGAAGACGGCGTCCGGACAATTCGATTTCATCTTGCGAGATGGGCCGGAAACCCGCACCAGCATTGAGTTTGGAATAAAAACAACACTCAAAATCCGGCCCGGCGGGCGTTGTTTTCTGGCTCGCTTGCGGCTTACCGAAGCATCCCCGCCGCCGCGGTCTGATGCGTGGCTTCGTCGATCAAAATAAAGGCCCCCGTTGCAGGCACATCGGCATAGCGATCGACCGCCAACGCTTCGCGCGTGGTGAACGTGACGCGGCCGATGTCGTTCATGCGCAGCGTGCCTTCGGTGTTCTCCACTTCCTGCAATTCATGAATGTCGCGATGCGAGAGCACCGCGCGAATCTTCGCCGACGTCAACCGCGTGCCGTGCTTGAGCAGATACTTGCGCGCCGGATTGAGTGGCTGCGTGTCGAGCCAGCACAGCTCGGCTTCGAACTCGCGCGCGACCTGCGCCTGCGCCGACGCATGCACGATCACGTCGCCGCGCGACACGTCGACATCGCGGTCGAGCACCAGCGTCACCGAATCGCCCGCCACGGCTTCATCCAGCAAGCGATCGAACACGCGCACCTCGCGTACGCGCGCCGTCACGCCCGACGGCTGCACCGTGATCTCGTCGCCGGGGCGCAGCACGCCGCTGGCGATGCGGCCGGCGTAGCCGCGGAAATCGTCCTTGCGGTCGCCGTCGTGACGCGCCACCCACTGCACCGGGAAGCGCAGCGGACCCGCGCGGCCATCGCCGGACAGGTCCAGCGATTCCAGCAACGTCAGCAGCGGCTGTCCCGTGTACCAGGGCGTCTTGTCCGACAGCGTCACCACGTTGTCACCATTCAGCGCCGACAGCGGCAGCGCGTCGAAATGCTCGATACCCAGCTTGCGCGCCAGATCGGCGTAGGCGTCGCGGATGCGTTCGAACACGGCCGGGTCCCAGTCGACCAGGTCCATCTTGTTGACCGCCACCACGATGTGACGGATGCCCAGCAACCTGGCGATAGTGCTGTGCCGCTTGGTCTGCGGCAGCAGCTTGCCGTCGGCGGCGCGGGTGGCGTCGATCAGGATCACGGCCACGTCCGCCGTGGACGCGCCGGTCACCATGTTGCGGGTGTACTGCTCGTGGCCGGGCGCGTCGGCGATGATGAATTTGCGCGCCGGCGTGGAGAAGTAGCGATAGGCCACGTCGATCGTGATGCCCTGCTCGCGCTCGGCTTCCAGGCCATCGGTCAGCAGCGAGAAGTCGATGCCGCCTTCGGCCACGCGCTTGTACTTGGCGCGCGAGATCGCGTCCAGCTGGTCGGCGAATACGCCCTTGCTGTCATACAGCAGACGGCCGATCAGCGTCGACTTGCCGTCGTCCACCGAACCGGCGGTGATCAGGCGCAGCACGCCCGTGCCGGCGCCCGAAAGAAAAGAATCGTTAACTGCGTTCATGCGTGTCCCCTGTGGCCGGCTTGGCGCCGGCCGCTCGTGCAATCAGAAATAGCCTTCTTTCTTGCGGCGCTCCATCGAGGCCTCGGAAGTCTGGTCGTCCATGCGCGTGGCGCCGCGCTCGGTGATGTCCGTCACCGCCGTCTCAGCGATGATGGCGGCGGTGTCGGCGGCATCCGAGGCCACCGGGCAGGTGCAGGAAATATCGCCTACCGTGCGGAAACGCACCGGCAAGCGCTCGACCTTTTCGCCGTCCTGCGGCGGGGTCAGGCGCGTCACCGGCACCAGCAGCCCCTTGCGCCGGATCACCTCGCGCTCGTGGCTGAAATAGATCGGCGGCAGTGCCAGCTGCTCGCGCTGGATGTACTGCCAGACGTCCAGTTCGGTCCAGTTCGAGATCGGGAACACGCGCATGTTCTCGCCGCGATGCACCCGGGTATTGAACAGGCTCCACAGCTCGGGACGCTGGGCCTTGGGGTCCCATTGCCCGAACTCGTCGCGGAACGAGAAGATGCGTTCCTTGGCGCGCGCCTTCTCTTCGTCGCGGCGCGCGCCGCCGATGCAGGCGTCGAAGCCGAATTCCTCGATCGCCTCCAGCAGCGTCACGGCCTGGGCGGCGTTGCGCGAATCGGTTTCGCGGCGCAGCACCACGCTGCCGCGCTTGATCGAATCTTCCACGCTGCGCACGATCAGGGTCTCTCCCAGCTCGGCGGCACGGGCGTCGCGAAAGGCGATAACCTCGTCGAAGTTGTGGCCGGTATCGATATGCATCAACGGGAACGGAAAGCGCCCCGGACGAAAGGCTTTCTCGGCCAGGCGCAGCAGCACCACCGAGTCCTTGCCGCCCGAGAACAGCAGCACGGGCTTTTCGCTTTCCGCGGCCACCTCGCGCATGATGAATATGGCTTCCGATTCCAGCCAGTCCAGATGGCTGCGTTGGATCACTGCGGACATAGGTATTCCCCTAAAACAGAATTCTGACGAGCGGTGGGCGTTATGAACGTTGCGGCACGACGCTGATGACCCGGTTGCCGGCGTGCAGGCCGCATTCCTTGGAATCCGACGATTCCCACCACCACCGCCCCGCCCTCAGGTCTTCGCCCGGACGGATCGCGCGGGTACAGGGTTCGCAGCCGATGGACGGATAGCCCTGGTCGTGCAGCGGGTTGTACGGGATGCCTAGCGCGCGGATGAGGTTCCAGACATCCGCCTCGCTCCAGTCCGCCAGCGGATTGAACTTGTAAAGTCCGAACGTCTTGTCGTCTTCTTCCAGATGCAGCTCGCCGCGCGTGGCCGACTGCGCGCGCCGCTGGCCGGTGATCCAGGCGCTTCGCCCGGCCAGCGCGCGCTTGAGCGGCTCGACCTTGCGGATCTGGCAACAGGCCTTGCGCAGCTCCACGCTTTCGTAGAAGGCATAGGCTCCATGTTCGGCCACGTGCTGCTCGACGGCGGCGGCCACCGGGCGGTACACCGTGACGTCGCGCCCGTAACGTTCGCGCACCGCATCCAGCACGCCCAAGGTCTCGGCATGCAGCCGGCCCGTATCCAGCGTGAAGACCTCCAGGTCCAGCGCCGATCCGTAGATGGCATGCGTCAACACCATGTCCTCGGCCGCCAGGGACGAGGCCAGTGCGGCATCGGGATAGCGCCGGCGGATGTCGGCCAGGCGCGCGACCAGTTCGGCCCAGCGTGCCGCCAAGGCAGGATCGGATTCCAGGCCGGGCGCCACACCCGCCGGCAATTCAGCAGTAACCGTCATGATTGCACCGCGAAAATGCGTGCCCGCCGCGGGCGGGCCAGCAAGGTTTCACCATCCTTCAGGCCCAATTCCCGGTACAGGTGCTCGGGCACCTCGGCCTCGATGATGGCGTCGGAATCCTGGCGCGTCAGTTCCAGGTAGGCGCTGGGTCCGGCCAGATAGGCATGGGCCAGCCGCACGGGAATGCCGGCGCCGCCGGCCTGGTAGCGTTCGATGTCCAGTTCGTGCGGCCGCACGTAGGCGGTGGCGCGCTGGCTCTCGGCCTGTGCCAGCTCCGGCGCCGGCAGCGACAGGCCCGCGCCCTCCCACACGCCGCGGCTGGCCACGCCCTGGAGCTGGTTCACGTCACCCAGGAAGCCGTAGACGAACGGGGTGGCCGGCTCTTCCCAGACTTCGCGCGGCGTGCCCACCTGCTCGATCTTGCCGGCGTTCATCAGCACCACCCGGTCGGCCACCTCCAGTGCCTCTTCCTGATCGTGCGTGACGAAGACACTGGCCACGTTCAGTTCATCGTGCAGCCGGCGCAGCCAGCGCCGCAGTTCCTTGCGCACCTTGGCATCCAGGGCGCCGAAGGGCTCGTCCAGCAGCAGCACGCGGGGTTCGACCGCCAGCGCGCGCGCCAGCGCGATGCGCTGGCGCTGACCGCCCGACAGTTGCGCCGGATAGCGATCCGCCAGCCAATCCAGCTGCACCAGGCTAAGCAGGTCATGCACCTTGCGCTGGATCTGGTCTTCCGACGGCCGCTGCGACCGGTGCTTGACCCGCAGCCCGAACGCCACGTTTTCGAACACGGTCATGTGCTTGAACAGCGCGTAGTGCTGGAATACGAACCCCACCTGGCGCTGGCGCACGTCCACCGCGGTGGCGTCCTCGCCGGCGAACAGCACGCTGCCGCTATCAGCCGACTCCAGCCCGGCGATGATGCGCAGCAGCGTGGTCTTGCCACAGCCCGAAGGCCCCAGCAACGCCACCAACTCGCCCGTCTCGATGTGCAGGGATACGTCGTTCAGTGCGCGGAACTGGCCGAAACGCTTGGATAGATTGCGAACTTCGATGCTCATGCTTGTCTCCGTCTGGCCGGCCGCGTCAGGCGGCGGCCGGCTTGATGGCCACGGCGGGCCCGGGGTATTCGACCGGCAGTTCCGCCGCCCGCAGATAGCGCGCATTGCGCCACTCGACGATGTTCTTGGCCACCAACGTCACCAGCGCCAGCAGCGCCAATAGCGAGGCCACCGCGAAGGCCGCCGAGTACTGGTATTCGTTGTAGAGAATTTCCACGTGCAGCGTCATGGTGTTGGTCAGGCCGCGAATCTGGCCGGACACGACCGAGACCGCGCCGAACTCGCCCATGGCGCGCGCATTGCAGAGGATGGCGCCATACAGCAGGCCCCACTTGATATTGGGCAGCGTCACCCGCCAGAAGATCTGCCAGCCGCTGGCGCCCAGCGTCAGCGCGGCCTGCTCTTCTTCGCTGCCTTGCGCCTGCATCAGCGGGATCAGCTCGCGCGCCACGAACGGAAAGGTCACGAACAGCGTGGCCAGGATGATGCCGGGTACCGCATAGACAATCTTCCAGTCGTGGTCCTGCAGCCAGCCGCCAAACCAACCCTGGGTACCGAACAGCAGCACGAACACCAGCCCGGCTACCACCGGCGACACCGAGAATGGCAGGTCGATCAGGGTGATCAGGAACTGCTTGCCGCGGAACTGGAACTTAGTGATGGCCCAGGCGGCGGCCACGCCGAACACCAGGTTCACCGGCAGTGCGATCGCCGCCACCAGCAAGGTCAGCCGGATAGCCGACAGCGCATCGGGCTCGACGATGGCATCCAGATACAGTTGCCAGCCCTTGCGCAAGGCCTCGACGAACACCGCGGCCAGGGGCACCAGCAGGAACAGCGCCAGAAACCCCAGCGCCAGGAACAGCAGCACGCCGCGCACCCAGCGCGGCTCGGTCAGGTGGGCGGGACGGTCAGCAACGCTCATGCCAGTCTCCCCAGGCCGCGGCGAGCCTGCCAGCCCTGCAGCAGATTGATGACCAGAAGCAGCCCGAAGGACAGCACCAGCATCACGGTCGCGATAGCCGCGGCGCCGGCATAGTCGAACTGCTCCAGCTTGGAAATGATCAGGAGCGGGGTGATTTCGGACACCATGGGCATGTTGCCCGCGATGAACACCACCGACCCGTACTCGCCTACCGCCCGGGCGAAGGCCAGCGCGAAGCCGGTCATCAGCGCGGGCAGGATGGTGGGCAACAACACCCGGCGGATGGTCTGCCAGCGGTCCGCGCCGAGGCTGGCGGCGGCCTCCTCGATCTCGCGCTCCACGTCTTCCAGCACGGGCTGCACGGTCCGCACCACGAACGGCACGCCAATGAAGATCAGCGCGATGACGATGCCCAGCGGCGTGAACGCCACCTTCAGGCCGAACCACTCGGCCAGCGGCCCGCCCAGCCAGCCCTTTTCGGAGTACAACGCCGTCAGCGCGATGCCGGCCACCGCGGTAGGCAGCGCGAACGGCAGGTCAACCAGGGCGTCCAGGATCTTCTTGCCCGGAAACCGGTAACGCACCAGCACCCAGGCCACGATGGTGCCGAACACCAGGTTCACCAGCGCCGCCAGCAGCGACGCGCCGAAGGTCAGCTGATACGACGCCATCACGCGTGGCGCCGTCACCGCGTCCCAGAAACCCTGCCAACCGAGCGCGGCGCTCTTGATCGGCAAGGCCGCCAGGGGGATCAGCACGAGCACGCTCAGGTACAGCACCGCGTAGCCCATGGAAATGCCGAAACCGGGCAGCACGCCCGGGCTATTGCGCCGAACGGCAAAAGGCGCTTGCGCGCCCTTTGCCTTTGGCATCGAGGCTGAAGTCATGGCCGTCGTCCGCTGGTTTTCCGCTTACTTCTTCTGCGGCTGGTAGATCTGGTCAAACGTGCCGCCGTCGCTGAAGTGGTCCTTCTGCGCCTTACGCCAGCCACCGAAGATCTTGTCGTCGATGGTCACCAGCTTGACCTTGGGGAACTTGCTTTCGTATTTGGCGGCCACGGTCTTGTCGATCGGCCGGTAGTAGTTCTTGGCAATGATTTCCTGGGCGGCGGGGGTATACAGGAACTCGAGATAGGCCTGGGCCGCGGCGCGAGTGCCCTTCTTGTCGACGACCTTGTCGACGATGGCCACGGGCGGTTCGGCCAGGATGGACAGCGACGGCACCACGATGTCGAACTTGTCCGGACCCAACTCTTCCAGCGCCAGGAAAGCCTCGTTCTCCCAGGCCAGCAGCACATCGCCCACGCCGCGTTCGACGAAGGTGGTGGTGGCGCCGCGGGCGCCGGTATCCAGCACCGGCACATGCTTGAGCAGCTCGCCGACATAGGCGCGCGCCTTGTCTTCGCTGCCGCCATTCTTTTCCAGGGCGTAGGCCCAGGCCGCCAGGTAGTTCCAGCGCGCGCCGCCCGAGGTCTTCGGGTTGGGCGTGATCACCTGCACGCCGTCCTTGATCAGGTCGTCCCAGTCCTTGATCTGCTTGGGGTTGCCCTTGCGCACCAGGAACACGATGGTCGAGGTGTACGGCGAGCTGTTCTGCGGCAGACGCGTCTGCCAGTTCTCGGGCAGCAGGCCGCGGTCGGCGATGGCGTCGATGTCATAGGCCAGCGCCAGCGTCACGACGTCGGCTTCCAGCCCGTCGATGACCGAACGCGCCTGGCGGCCCGAGCCGCCGTGCGACTGGCGGATGGTCAAGTCGACATTGGCCTTTTCCTTGTATTGCTTGATGAAGGCGTCATCGATGGCGCGATACAGCTCGCGCGTCGGATCGTAGGACACGTTCAACAACGTCTGCTTCTGCTGCGCCTGGGCCGGCGCAATCGCGGCGAAGGACATCGTCACTGCGGCCAAGGCGGCCAACCAACCCGCTTTCCTGAAAGACATTCCGTGCTCCCTTCCCGTGTTTGGCAATGTGCAGGCAAGTTTGCCGTCGGCATGTTCTGAACGGAACGAATCATTCTTTGATTGCTCATCGCTTCCAGGCATATAGCGCACAAACAGGCAGCGGTGCGAAGACGTAAAAAAGCCGCGCTTTCCCAGGGAAAGCGCGGCTTTGCGGGCAACGCCCGGCGAGAATCGGGCAAGACGGCGCGGGCCGCCTTGCGCACGAATTCCTTATTTACTTATTCGGCTGGGGCGTAATGCGCAGATACGGACGCACTGCCTTGTAGCCCTTCGGGAATTTCTGCTTGATCACGGCTTCGTCCTGCAGGGACGGAACGATGATCACGTCGTCACCGTCTTCCCAGTTGACCGGCGTGGCCACGCTGTGGCTGTCGGTCAGCTGCAGCGAATCGATGACGCGCAGGATCTCGTTGAAATTGCGGCCAGTGCTGGCCGGATACGTGATGGTCAGGCGGACCTTCTTGTTCGGATCGATGATGAAGACCGAACGCACCGTCAGGGTGGCGTTGGCGTTCGGATGGATCATGTCGTACAGCTCGGACACCTTGCGGTCCTTGTCGGCCAGGATCGGGAAATTGACCTTGGTGGACTGCGTGTCGTTGATGTCCTCGATCCACTTGCTGTGCGAATCGGCGCCGTCCACGGACAGGGCCAGCACCTTCACATTGCGCTTGGCGAATTCATCGGCCAGCTTGGCGGTGTAGCCCAGCTCGGTCGTGCAAACGGGCGTGAAATCCGCCGGATGCGAAAAAAGGACACCCCAGCTATTGCCCAGATACTCATGAAAGCGGATCGGGCCGGCCGAGGATTCCTGTTCGAAATCAGGGGCGATGTCGCCCAGGCGTAGATGACTCATGGTGTCTCCTGTGTGCATTCAGGGTTACGGAGCCGGCGGGCCTCCTGGCCCGGCGGCTCGCCGGGAAATCGTTCCGGCGGCGGCGCGCGCCGCCCCCAGCGAGGGCCGCCCAGGCAAGGGCAGCCTCTTGAAACGATTCTTCCATCAAACCTGTTGCAGGGGAAATACGCAAGCCATATAACCTTATGCAATATTCGCGTCAGCCCCGCAGGCGTCCGCCACCACACCCGCCCGCACCGCGGCCGACAGCGCCAGGGCGCGCGGCAGGATGTGCGCCGCATAGAACAATCCGGTCGCCATTTTCTCGCGATGGAACGGATCGGTGGAACCGCCCGCCAGACGCTTGCGGCAGGCCAGCACCGCGCGCGCCATCTGCCAGCCGCCGTGCACCACGCCGGCCAGCATCAGGTACGGCACGCTGCTGGAATAGACCGCACGGATGTTCGCCGCCGACTGCGCCAGGATGAATTCCACCCCGGCCTCGTAGGCCTGGATCGCACTGTCCAGGTTGTCGCGCAAGAGGCGCAGGCCGTCGCGCTCGAGCGCCGAGGCGCGCGAGGATTCGGCTTCCACCGCGCGCAGCGTTTCGCGCATGGCCGCAATGGCGGCGAACGCGGTGGCGCCCGCGTCGCGTTGCGTCTTGCGGCTGACCAGGTCGTTGGCCTGGATCGCGGTGGTGCCTTCGTAAATGGGCAGGATGCGGGCATCCCGGTAATACTGCGCCGCCCCGGTTTCTTCGATGTAACCCATGCCGCCGTGCACCTGGATGCCCAGGGAGGCCACCTCCACCGCCGATTCGGTCGAAAAGCCCTTCACGATGGGCACCATGTATTCGTAGAACGCGCGGTTGCGCGAGCGCTGCTCGGGGTCAGGATGATGCGTACCCTTGTCGTGCGCCGCCGCGGTGACGTAGGACACCGCCCGCGCCGCCTCGGTCAGCGCCTTCATGGTCAGCAGCATGCGCTGAACGTCCGGGTGCCGTGCGATCGCGACCGGCCCGGCCGAACCTTCCACGGCACGGCCTTGCACCCGATCGCGCGCGTACGCCAGCGCGTGCTGGTAGGCGCGCTCGGATACCCCGATGCCCTGCTGCCCCACCGAAAAGCGGGCGGCGTTCATCATGATGAACATGTATTCCAGCCCGCGGTTCAACTCGCCGACCAGGTAACCCACTGCGCCCTCGCCGGCATCGCCCTTGCCCGTGCCGTACAGCAGCACCGCCGTGGGGCTGCCGTGGATGCCCAGCTTGTGCTCCAGCGACGCGCACCAGACGTCGTTGCGAGGCCCCAGGTTGCCGCCCGCGTCCACCAGGAACTTGGGCACGATGAACAGCGAAATGCCCTTCACTCCGGGCGGCGCATCCGGCGTGCGCGCCAGCACCAGGTGGATGATGTTCTCGGCCAGGTCGTGCTCGCCGTAGGTAATGAAGATCTTCTGCCCCGATAGACGGTAGGTGCCGTCTTCCTGGCGCACGGCGCGCGTGGCCACCTGCGCCAGGTCCGAGCCCGCCTGCGGCTCGGTCAGGTTCATGGTGCCCGTCCACTTGCCGCCGATCAAATTGGGGACGAATTTCTTGCGCTGCTCGTCGGACCCCACCGTCAGGATGGCCTCGATCACACCGTCTGTCAGCATGGGACACAGCGAAAACGCCAGGCTGGCCGCCTGGATGTTCTCGCCCGGCGCGGCCGCGACCAGCTTGGGCAGGCCCTGTCCGCCCCAGGCCTGCGGATGCTGCAACCCTTGCCAGCCGCCAGCCGCGTATTCCTTGAACCCCTGCGCATAACCCGGCGTCGCCGTCACGTGGCCATCGTTCCAGACAGGAGGCTTGGTATCGCCCGGCACATTCAGCGGCGCGATCGCCTGTTCGACGAACCTGCCGTTTTCTTCCAGGATGGCGTCCACCAGGTCGGGCGTCACTTCTTCAAAACCGGGCAGCCTCAGGACGTCGTCCAGGCCGGCCAGCTCTTTGAGCGCAAAGCGGAAATCCTGCAGCGGGGTAAGGTAGGGCATCGTGTCTCCATGAGCCTGCGCTCCGTGACGGCGGGCGCGGCGGTGTGCGGGGGCGCCGCCTCATGTGACACGCGTGGCGCGGGTCGATTGGCGGTCTCGGTAGTTTCCCTAGCCAATGTTAAACCCTTGCTCCGCATCGCGGGCAAACGGCGCGATGGTGCCGCGCCGGACCGCGTTCAGCTCAGGTGATACGCCAGCGATACGATGATCGGCCCCAGCACCGGCAGCAGCACGTTGGCGATGGCGTACGTCACGGTGTAGCCCAGCAGCGGCACCGCGCTACCGCTGGCGCCCAGGATCGCGCTGATGGCGGGCGTGCTGACATGCTGGCCGGCGATGGCGCCCACCAGCAGCGGCCCTTCTATCTTGAGCAGCTTGTGGCCCACCCACAGCGACAGGCAGGCCGGCCCCAGCGACACCAGCAGGCCGATGACGGGCAGCACCGCGCCATGCTCGCGGATCAGCTTGACGGCTTCCGGCCCGGCCGACAGGCCCACGCAAGCCACGAATACTGCCAAGCCCAGATCCTTGAGCAATTGCACCGCATGATCGGGCATATGCCCCAGCGCGGGCCGCTTGGCGTTGATCCAGCCGCAGACCAGGCCGCTGACCAGGGCGCCGCCGCCGCTGCCCAGCGAAATCGGGATCCCCCAGACGCGGGCGCTCAGGCTGCCCACCAGCAAACCGGCCAGGATGCCGAAGGCCAGGAATACCAGGTCGGTCACACCGCTGCGCCGCAGTTCATTGCCCAGCCTGGCCCCGGCCACCGACAGTTCGGGCTCGGCGCCCACCAGCGTCACCAGATCGCCATACTGCACCACCGTGGACGGCGTGACCGGCAGCATATGGCCGGACCGCTGGATCGACTGCAGAAACACCCCCCGCGCCCGCTTGGCACCGGGACGCTGGGCCAGCTCGCCCACCGTATGACCATTGACTGCCTTCTTGTTGACGATGACCGCCAGTTCGCTCAATTGCAGATCGTCGGCATGCGCCTCGGGCAACTGGATCTCCGGCCCGATCACCGAACCGGCCCGCAGCGCGAACCGGCGCAGGCCCAGCACCACCACAATGTCGCCGGTCGCCAGCGTGTCCTCGGGCGCCGCATCGACCGCCTCGCCGTTGCGCAGGATGCGGCTGATCGCCGTGCGTCCGCCCAGCGCCGCCTCGACCTCGGCCACGGTCTTGCCATCCGCGTCCTTGACCACATGCGACCTTCCCACCAGGCGCGGCAGCGTCGGCAGGTTGCTGTCCTCGCCCTCGCCCGCGGCCACGCCCAGCTTTTCTTCCAGCGCCTTGGAGGCCTGGCGCAGGTTGATGCGCAACAAGGCCGGCGCCACCTGGCTGGTGAAAAAGACGATGCTGATGAGGCCCACCAGATACGTCAGCGTATAGGCCGTGGCAATGTTGGCCTCCATGCGCTGCACATCCGCGTCGGAGAGCCCCAGATGCTTGAGCGCTTCGGCGGCGGTACCCACCACCGCCGACTCGGTCGCCGCGCCCGCCGCCAGACCGGCCGCGGTGCCCGCGTCCAGCCCGAACAGCGGCACCGCCGCGAGCACGATGGTCAGCACCAGCAGCGCCTCGATCACCGGCAGCAGGATATAGCGCAGGCTGGACCGGTTCAGGTTGGCGAAGAACTGCGGCCCGCCTGAATAGCCCATGGCGAAGATGAACAGGGCGAAGGCGACCTCCTTGAGGTCGCCGCGCATCTGGCAGCCCGTCTGGCCGATCAACAGGGCGACGATGAGCGTGCCGCACACGCCGCCCAGCTGGATCGGCCCGACTTTGAGCTTGCCGATCAGGTATCCCAACCCCACCGTCAAGAAAAGCACCGCGATGGGAACGCTATTGAAAAACCCGACTGAGCACGTCATAAGGTCATGTCGCCTTGTTGGTTGCCGCTATTGTGCCTGCGTCTTTCACTGGCCTGGGCCGCCCGCAACGGCTGGCCGTGGCGGCCCAAGGCCGCCACGTTGCCGCCGCGCTACCTGCCCGCGCTGGCCTTCTTGGCGGAACGTTCCGCCTTGGCCGCCTGCTTGACCGCTTTTTTCACGGCCTTCTTGGCGGCGCCCTTGTCGCCGGCCTTGCGCTTGGCGGCCGATGCCTTCACCGTCTGCCCCTTGCCCGCGGTCGGACCCGAACGCACCAGCTGGCCGGCCTTCCAGGCTTCGACATACTCGGTGGCGGCATCGACCATGTGCTTGCCGATCTTCGAATAGTCGCCGTCATCCAGGTTGGCCAATGAAATGCGGATCGACCACGGCGGTCCGCCGAAGCCGCCGCCGTCCATCAGCACCACGCCGGACTTCTCGGCCAGGCGGAACAGGAAGTCCACCGGCTCGTAGTTCGACGTCATGTACTTGCAGAAGGCATCGCCATAGGTGTTCTTGGCCCACACCATGAAATCCAGCTCGACGTAATACCAGCCGCGCATCGGGTCTTCCGGTGGCAGCGGCGCACCCAGCCCGCGCCACAGCGCATCGCGGCGCGCCCGCACGATCTGCATGGTCAGGTGCTTGTACGCATCCTTCAGGTCCAGCAGGTGCGACAGCGCGAAAAAGCCCATCTGGACCTGCTGCGGCAGCGACAGGCCAGCCGTGTGGTTCAGCGCCACGTTGCGGCTGTCGGCCACCAGCCGATCGATGAACTTGAGCTTTTCGGGCTCCATGGTCATGGCGCCGTAGCGTTTGTTCAGGCGCTTCTTCCACGCCGCCGGCAACTCGGCGATACGGCGGTCCATGGTGTTCTTTTCATGGGTCGCGATCACGCCCAGGCGCCAGCCGGTGCAACCGAAGTTCTTCGAGAACGAATACACGCAGATGGTGTTGTGGGGCACCTCGGCCATCAGCGAGCGGAAGTTGGGCACGAAGGTGCCGTACACGTCGTCCGTCACCAGCACCAGATCCGGATTCTTGCGGATCAGGCCCACGATCTGCTTCATCTCGACCGGGCTGAAGGCGACCGACGGCGGGTTGCTGGGGTTCACCGTCACCGCCAGCTTGATCTTCGGATTCTCCAGCTTGGCGATCTCGGACGCCGGATAGTGCCAGTCGTGGGTGCCGTCGGCGCGCACGCTGCTGGCGTTGATCGCAACGATCTTGAACTGGAACCGCTCCAGGTGCGCGATTTCGATATAGGGCGTAAACGTGGGCAGGAACAGCGCGATGGTGTCGCCCTGCTTGAGCAGGCCGTTCTGCATCAGGGAATCGAAGATGTAGCACATGGCCGCCGTGCCGCCTTCGACCGGGAACAGGTCGAACTTGCCCTTGGGCGGCTGGCCATCGCACATTTCCTTGATCAGGTAATCATGCACCACCTGTTCCAGGTGCACCAGCGCGCGCGGCGGCACCGGGTAGTTGTCGCCGATGATGCTGTCGGTCAGTTCATGGATCCATTCGTCGGGCACGAAGCTCTTGATCTTGACGCCGTATTCCAGCACGCCGGCCAGGAAGTCCGCGCCCGCGGCGCCCTTGTTCTTGGACAGGAATTTGCGCAGCCGGTCGGCGCAGCCCTTCTTGGGCGGCATGCCGGCCAGGATGCCGTCGTCGCGCACGCGGCGCGCTTCCTTCATGGCGAACTGACCCAGCAGGAAAAATGCGTCGCGCGGCTCGGTGGCGATCCAGTTGGGATTGCCCCGGCCGGCATTCAACATGGTCAGTGCGGCGGTCTGCTGGCTGTCCTTGGCCAGCGTAATCAGGTAATCCTTCAGTTCGAACGGCGACAGTTGCTCCAGGTCGCGCTGGCGGGAACGGGTGGTTTTCAGGGCCGAGGCCAGGCTGACGGTAAGAGGCGCGGTAGAAGCCATTATTCAGTACTCCTGGTTTGCTATTGACAGACGCTTGCCGGGGGCGATGCCCCCGTATCCGCTGGCCCGTCCACCTGGCGGCGGACGGGAAATCCCGCTAGGTCATGAGCATGACGATGACAATGCCCCAGATGATGAGCAGGGTATTGCCGATGGCGTAGGGTACGGTGTAGCCCAGGGCGGGCACCTGGCTCTTCGCGGTTTCGGTGATCTGGCCGATGGCCGCCGTGGTGGTGCGGGCGCCGGCGCAGACCCCCAGCACGATGGCGGGGTGGAACTTGAACACGTAGCGGGCGATGTACACCCCCAGGATCATCGGCACGCTGGTAGCGATGATGCCGGCGATGAACAGCTTGGCGCCCAGTTGCTGGAAGCCCTGCACGAAACCTGGCCCTGAGCTGATGCCGACCACCGCCACGAAGGCCGTCAGGCCGACCGAGGTCAGGAACCAGTGCACTGGCTCGGGGACTCGGCCAAAGGTCGGATGCACCGAACGCAGGTAGCCGAAGATCAGGCCGGAAATCAGCGATCCGCCCGACGTCGACAAGGTGATGGGAATGCCGCTTACCGTCAGCACCAGCGTGCCGAACAGACCGCCCAGCAAGATGCCGAAGCCCACGAACACCATGTCGGTCTGCTCCGTGGCGCGGTCCACGTAGCCCACCTTGCTGACCACCCGCTCCACGTCGCGCTTGGCGCCCAGGATGAACAGGCGGTCGCCACGGTCCAGCTTCAGGCCCCAGTTGACCGGCATTTCGTGGCCGCCGCGCACCACTTTGCGCAGGAACACGCCGCGGCCCAACTGGCGCACCGACTCCATCTCGGAGATTTCCTTGACCGTCTTGCCGGCCAGGTTCTTGTTGGTCAGCACGACCTCGATGATTTCGGCGGGCAGGTTGAGCAGGTCGCGGTCTTCGACCTCGGCGCCGATGATGCCGGCCGCCTGCAACACCAGCGCGTCATGCCGGCCCGTCACGCCCAGCACGTCGCCCGCCTGCAGCACCGTGGTGGAGTCGTTGTCGATGATCTGGTCACCGCGACGGATCCGTTCGACGAATACCCGCGCCTCGACAAAGCGCGCCTCCAGATCGGCGACGGTCTTGCCGGCGAACTCCGAATGATCCAGCTTGTAGGCGCGCGCGGTGAACTTGCGGTAGCCGGACAGCTCCATCGAATCGGAGGCGCCGGACATCTTGGCCTCGTACTCCTTGCACTCCTTGACAATATCGACCCGCATCAGCTTGGGGCCCAGCGACGCCAGCAGCCAGGCGCTGCCCACCGTGCCGAAGATATAGCAGACCGCATAAGCCACCGGAATGCTGTCGATCCATTTCTTCTTGGTCGCCGCGTCGATTCCCAAGCCGTTGATGGTATCGGTGGCCACCCCCATGACCGCGGAAATGGTTTGCGCGCCGGCCAGCAGACCCGCGCCCGTGCCGGCATCGAAACCGAAGCCCACGGCGGTGGCCCAGGTAACCAACAGGCAGATGACGCAGATGATGACGGCGAAAATGACCTGCGGCAGGCCATCGCTTTTCATGCCGCGAAAGAATTGCGGCCCGACGCCATAACCCAGGCCGAACAGGAACAATAGGAAAAAGACTTGCTTGACGATGGGGGCGATGGTGATGTCGAGCTGGCCAACCAGTACACCGACCAGCAAGGTGCCGGTCACTGCCCCCAGATTAAATCCGAATATCTTCTTGGCGCCTATCCAATACCCCAGACCGAGGGTAAGGAATATCGCAAGCTCTGGATATTTTCGCAGAGTGTCAAAGAACCATTCCATCCCGAATCTCCTTCGTTATGTATAGGCCAAGCACTTGCGCGAATCTAGCTGCGCGCGGAACACATTATCAGAATCTTTCTAAAGATCAAAAGATTTGCCGAATAAATATCAAATGGTTGCGTTTGTCAGCCGAGCATGGAAAAGCCCGCGGACATAATGTCCGCGGGCTTTGGATACGGCAAAAAAAAGGCGGTTTACAGGGCGCCGGTCAGCTCGGGAACGACCTGGAACAAATCACCCACCAGGCCATAATCGGCCACGCCGAAAATCGGCGCTTCGGGATCTTTGTTGATGGCGACGATGACCTTGGAATCCTTCATGCCCGCCAGATGCTGGATGGCGCCCGAGATGCCCACTGCCACGTACAGCTGCGGCGCAACAATCTTGCCGGTTTGGCCAACCTGCCAGTCGTTGGGCGCGTAGCCGGCATCCACGGCGGCGCGCGAGGCGCCCAGCGCGGCGCCGAGCTTGTCGGCCAGCGGATCCAGGATCTTGAAGTTCTCGGCGCTGCCCAGGCCACGGCCACCGGAAACGACGACGCGGGCGCCGGCCAGTTCCGGACGATCGCTCTTGGCGACTTCGCGGCCAACGAAGCTCGACAGGCCCGAATCGGCCACGGCGGCCACGTCTTCCACGGCAGCCGAACCACCCTGCGCGGCCACGGCGTCAAAGCCGGTGGTGCGCACAGTGATGACCTTGACCGGGTCGGCCGATTGCACGGTGGCGATGGCGTTGCCGGCGTAGATCGGGCGCTGGAAGGTGTCAGCGGATTCCACGCCGATGATGTCGGAGATCTGGGCCACGTCCAGCTTGGCGGCCACGCGCGGCGCGACGTTCTTGCCCGAGGCGGTGGCTGGGAACAGGATGTGGCTGTAGCCGGAGGCCACGGCCAGCACCTGGGCGGCGACGTTCTCGGCCAGGCCGTCGGCCAGCTGCGGCGCGTCGGCCAGCAACACCTTGGCCACGCCGGCCGCTTGCGCGGCCTGGTCGGCCACGGCGCGGGCATTAGCGCCGGCGACCAGCACGTGGACGTCGCCTCCGATCTTGGCGGCGGCGGCGACGGCGTTCAGGGTTGCGCCCTTGAGCTGGGCGTTATCGTGTTCGGCAATAACCAGCGTCGTCATCTCAGACCACCTTCGCTTCGTTCTTGAGTTTGTCCACCAGGGCCGCGACATCGGCCACCTTGATGCCGGCCTTGCGAGCGGGCGGCTCGCTGACCTTGAGCGTCTTCAGACGCGGCGCCGGGTCCACGCCCAGGTCTTGCGGCGTGACGGTGTCAAGCTGCTTTTTCTTGGCCTTCATGATGTTGGGCAGCGTGACGTAGCGCGGCTCGTTCAGGCGCAGGTCGGTGGTGATGATGGCGGGCAGCTTGAGCGTCAGGGTTTCCAGGCCACCGTCCACTTCGCGCGTCACCGTGACTTTGCCGTCGGCCAGCTCGACCTTGCTGGCGAACGTGGCTTGCGGCCAGTCCAGCAGGGCGGCCAGCATCTGGCCGGTCTGGTTGGCGTCGTCGTCGATGGCTTGCTTGCCCAGGATCACCAATTGCGGCTGCTCCTTATCGACCAGGGCCTTGAGCAGTTTGGCCACGGCCAGGGGCTGCAGTTCGGCATCGGTCTGGACCAGCACGCCGCGGTCGGCGCCGATTGCCATGGCGGTGCGCAGGGTTTCCTGGCATTGCGCAACGCCGCAAGAAACCGCCACGACTTCAGCCACGGCGCCCTTTTCCTTCAGGCGGGTCGCTTCTTCGACGGCGATTTCGTCAAAGGGGTTCATGGACATCTTCACATTGGCGATATCCACGCCAGTCTGATCAGACTTGACGCGCACCTTGACGTTGTAGTCAACGACGCGCTTGACAGGTACCAACACCTTCATCCCGCTGCCTCCAAATGGAAATTAATTACCCGGCGATGCGCCGGGATCGCATTGCACAATTTTTTCCTGATTCTACAGCTTCGCCAGCGCCCGTATATGCGCCACGACGCTGCGGCCCAGGGCGGACAGGTTGTAACCGCCCTCGAGCGTGCTGACGATCCGGCCCTGGCAGTGGCGTTCGGCCACGTCCACGAGCTGCTCGGTGATCCAGGCATAGTCGGCCTCCACCAGCCCCATTTGCCCCATATCGTCCTCGCGATGGGCATCGAAGCCGGCTGATATCAAGATGAGTTCAGGGCGGTGCGCCTCGAGCCGGGGCAGCCACGTATCGGTGACGATGGGGCGCACGGCGGCGCCCGTCGTGTAGGCCGCCACCGGCACGTTCAGCATGTTGGCTGCCGGATGCTCGGCCCCGCTGTTGGGAAAGAACGGATGCTGGAAGAAGCTGCACATCAGCACCCGGTCGTCGCCCGCGAAGACGTCCTCGGTGCCGTTGCCATGGTGCACGTCGAAGTCGACGATGGCGACTCGCGACAGCCCGTGAAAATCCAGGGCATGGCGGGCCGCGATGGCCACGTTGTTCAGAAAGCAGAACCCCATGGCCTGCGAGCGGCAGGCGTGATGCCCGGGGGGACGCACCGCGCAGAACGCCGTGCGGGCCTCGCCGCCCATCACCGCATCGACCGCCGCCACGCCCGCGCCGGCCGCATGCAACGCGGCTTCGTAGGTATGCGGATTCATGAGGGTGTCGGGATCTATCGGGTAATACCCGTGGTCCGGCGTATGTTCACGCAGACTGTCCAGGTACTGGACAGTGTGGACGCGCAGCAGGTCGTGGCGGGACGCCTGAGGCGCCTGCCGGTCATCCAGATAAGGCATCAGGCCGCTGGCGAGCAACTGGTCGGAAATGGCGTCCAGCCTCTGCGGGCTCTCCGGATGCCAACTGCCCATTTCATGCAAGCGGCATGCCGGGTGGGTAAGATACATGGTCTCCATAAGGAAGATTATGTTCATCTGTCGGCGATTACTGCAACTCGGCACCCTGTCGGCCCTCTTGGCCGGCTGCTCCACCACCGCTCCCACCGCCCAAAACACGTCCGCCGCCCAACCGCCGGCGGCCACAGGCACCGCCCCCATCCGCATCGGGCCCAGCGCGCCGACGCCCGGCCCCGAACAGGCGGATGACGGCCCGGCCACCCTGACGCCCAGTGGCGCCTTGCGGCCCGAGGTACGGACATTCGCGGAATCGCTGGCTGCCGAGCGCAATCTGCCGCTCAAGCCCATGGTCTCGGCGCTGGAAAGCTCGCGCTACAACGCCACGGTGGCGCGCCTGATCGCCCCTTCGCCCCCTGGCAAGAAAATCTGGCGCAGCTGGCTCACCTACCGCTCGCGCTTCGTCGAACCCAAGCGCATCGGCTGGGGGGTGGAGTTCTACAACGAGCACCGCGACCAGCTCAACCAGGCGGCGCAACGCTTTGGCGTGCCGGCCCCGATCATTGCGTCCATCATCGGCGTTGAAACGCTGTATGGCCGCAATATGGGCAATTTCCGGGTGCTGGACGCGCTGGCCACGCTGGCCTTCGACTATCCAGATCCCGCCAAGCCCGAACGCGCCACCATGTTCCGCAGCCAATTGGCGGATTTCCTGACGCTGGTGATGAACGGCAAGCTGGACCTCGAAACCCGCGGCTCGTACGCGGGCGCCATCGGCATGCCGCAGTTCATGCCCACCAGCATCAAGCACTACGCGGTGGATGGCGACGACAGCGGCCATATCGATCTGACCAACAACACCCGCGACGCGATCATGTCGGTCGGCAGCTTCCTGTCCCAGCACGGCTGGCAGCGCGGCCTGCCGGTGTTTGCGCCGGTGGCGTTGCCGGCGGATCCCACCGCCCTGGTCGACGGCGGCCTGGAGCCCAAGCAGACCTGGAACTCCCTGACCGCGGCCGGCGCCCGGCTGCAGCCGGGCGCCTCGAGCGCCGGCTGGAGCAGCCAGCCGATGGGCATCGTGGACCTGGTGGAAGAAGCCCGCGGCACCGCGCAGTACCGGGTCGGCACGCCCAACTTCTTCGCGCTGACCAAGTACAACCGCAGCTACTTCTATGCCACCGCGGTGGCCGACCTGGCCAGCGAGATCGAGGCGCGGGTCGCCCGTTGACGGCACCAGACGCAAAGACAAGCGGAGCGGCGGGAAAGTCCCGGCGCCCCGCTTGCCTGGCTGCTGTTCCGCACAGCTGACGGCCTGACACTACCGCATTGCCGCCCTGCCCGCGGCCATCACACGGTGGCCACCGGCGTGGCGGGCGAGCCCACCGCACCGGGCAGGTTCAGCGGCGGCGCGGTCAAGAGGAACCGGCTGCGGCCGTTGGCGGTCAGCCAGCGGGCCAGCCCGCCCAGGTACCACATCTCGCCGATCGGCATGCCCAGTTTGAAGATGCAATGATGATGCAGCGGCAGCGCCGCGCAGCACGCGTTGGGCTTTTGCGTGGGGTAGATCTCCAGCGCATGGTTGTCCGACGCCATGGCGGCCACTTTCGAATCAGTGATCCACTGCAGCAGCTTTTCGTCGCTGCCGTCCAGGCCTGCGCAGATCTCGTGCAGCGTGTGCGGGTCGGGCTCGCGGTTCTTTTCCAGCAACGCATCGCCGAACTCGGTATGGAACAGCACGATATCGCCCTGCTCGATCTCGATCCGGTCCGTTTCCAGGATGCGCATCAGGTCGTCGTAGCCCACCGCCTTCTGCTCGCGGCCATAGTGCCTGGCCAGGTCGACCATCACGCCACGGCTCTGCAGGCAGGATTCAGCCAGATGGGTGATGTCCAGCTTCTTGGCGTTGGACGCGCCGCCCAGGCCCAGATCGGTCTTGGCGAAACCGTTGTCCACGTCATAGTCCACCGGACCGATCACGTGTTCATTGGGCCGGTAGCCGTTGTAATAGACGCGCTCGGGCAGGCCATCGCCATTGGCATCGAACAGCGCGCCCACGTGCGCCAGCGAATCCCATTGCGTCGAATACTGCAGGCTCATCTCGACCACGTCGTCGCTCAGCACGTCGACGCAGCCCGGACGCAACCGCCCCAACGGGAAGTTCAGGTATTGGTCGCCATCCCTCTCGGTGGGCCGCAACTTGGGCGGCAGGCGCCGCACATTGACGCCATTGCCCCCGGGATAATCCAGGGGCAGCGACAAACAGAAGCTCAGTCCCTCGCGGACCTCCTGGATCGCCTTCATCACGTTCGCGGTAGTGATGTAATTCAGGCAACCTCGTTGGTCATCAGGGCCGAAGTCCCCCCAATTCGATCCCTCGGGACGATTCTTCCATCTCATGCGTCGCAACTCCTTGGCGATTAACTGCGAATTGACATAAATTTATCACATATAGGATAATATCATCATGGATGTGAAAACAGCCGCCCGGGTCCTCGATGTCCTGAACCTCTTCGCCGAGGCGCAGAAGCCGCTGCTGTACAGCGAAATCGCCGCCCAGATGGAAATTCCACTGTCCAGCTGCCATGGCCTGCTCAAGACCATGGTGGCGCGCGGCTATCTCTATGAAATCGGCAAGAAGCACGGCTACTACCCGACCCAGAAGCTGATCCATGTCGCCACGCTGATCTGTCGCAGCGATCCCCTGAATGCGGTGATCGAGCCCGTGCTGGCGCGCGTGCGCGACATCACCGGCGAGACCGCGCTCCTGGCCAAGCTGGCCGAGGACAAGGTCGTATACCTGATCGTGGCCGAATCCAAGCAGACCATCCGGTTCTCGCACCAGCCAGGCGGCTTCAAGGCGGCGCACGCCACCAGCTCCGGCAAGGCCCTGCTCTCGGTGCTGACCGAAGACGAACGCCAGAAATGGTTCAAGACCTACACCGGATTCACCCGCTATACCGAGACCACGCTCACCAGCCAGACCGCGTTCGAGCGCGACCTGCAAGCCGGGATCCAGCGCGGCTGGCAACGCTCCATCGGCGAGAACGTCGAAGACGTGATGTCCATTTCGCTGGGCTTTCGAGCCTATGAGCAACCCTTCGCCATCGTGGTGGCCGGCCCCTTGGGGCGCATGCAGAAAAACGAAGCCGCCACTGGAAAACAACTGGAAGAGGTCAAGGGGCTGCTGCTCGCCGCCCTGCCCTCGGCCAACCTAACCTTTGTAGGAGAAGACAGCAGATGAACAAGCGCAGTTTGCTCGCCGCGGCATGCTCGGCGATCGCCATCGGAGCCCTGCCCCTGGCCGCCGCGCAGGCGCAGGACGCCTATCCCGACAAGCCGATCCGCGTGATCATGCCGTGGGCCGCTGGCGGCCCGACCGACGTGGTGGGCCGGGTGATCGCGGTGCGCATGGGAGAAATCCTGGGCCACCCGCTGGTGATCGAAAGCCGACCCGGCGCCAGCGGCACCATTGGCGCCGCCCAGGTGGCTCGCGCCCCCGCCGACGGCTACACGGTGCTGATGAACCCGTCCGTGCAGGGCATCTACCCCGCACAGTTCAAGAGCCTGACCTTCGATCCGATCAAGGACTTCCGCATGGTCGGCGTGCTGGGCACGGTGCCCATGGTGGCCGTGGTTCCGCCCGACTCGAAATTCAAGACTTTCGGCGAACTGATCGCCCAGGCCAAGGCCCAGCCTGGCACGCTGAGCTTCGCCTCGCCCGGCGTGGCAACCCTGCCGCACCTGGCCGGCGAGCTGATCAACACCACCACCAAGGCGTCGATCTCGCACGTGGGCTACCGCGGCAGCAGCCCGGCCCTGACGGACGTGGCCGGCG
This sequence comes from Achromobacter sp. UMC71, assembly GCF_014170305.1. Taxonomy (GTDB): domain Bacteria; phylum Pseudomonadota; class Gammaproteobacteria; order Burkholderiales; family Burkholderiaceae_B; genus Achromobacter. The sequence goes on along the minus strand of NZ_LZZT01000018.1, from coordinate 118,474 downwards.
GCCACGTCGACCTCATGTACGCGCCGCTGGCTCCCGCCCTCCCCCTGATCCAGAGCGGCAAGGTGCGCCCGCTGGCCGTCACCACCAAGACCCGCCTGGCCGAACTGCCCGACGTGCCCACCATCGCCGAAAACGGCCTGCCGGGTTTTGACATCGTCACCTGGTACGGCATGTGGGTGCCCAAGGACACGCCCGAGCCCGTCATCGCCAAGCTGAACAAGGCCATGATCGAAGCGTCGCAATCGCCCAAGGTGGTCGAAGCGCTGAAATCGCAAGGCACCCTGCCCAGCAGCATGAGCTACCAGGAAGCCGAAGCCTTCAACCTGGCCGAAAGCGCGCGCTGGATCAAGGTCATGAAAGACGCCAACATCCAGCCCGAATAAGCGCCAGGGGCCTGCCGCGGCCTGAACGCAAACGCCCCGCCAACCGGATCATCTCCGGTTCGCGGGGCGTTTTTTTGGAAGCCGCATCACATGGCGGCCCCATGGGTGCAATCAGTTGAAGACGCCCGTGGACAGGTAGCGGTCGCCGCGATCGCAAACGATGAACACGATGGTCGCGTCATTGACACGCTCGGCCACGCGCAAGGCTGCGACCAGGGCGCCGGCCGAGGAAATGCCGCCGAAGATGCCCTCTTCCGAGGCCAGGCGGCGCGCCATGACCTCGGCCTCGGCCTGCTCGATGGATTCGTAGGCATCCACGCGGCTGCGATCGAAGATCTTGGGCAAGTAGGCTTCCGGCCACTTGCGGATGCCGGGAATGGACGAGCCTTCGGCTGGCTGCGCGCCCACCACCTGCACCGCCGGGTTGCGCGACTTCAGGTAGGTCGAGACCCCCATGATCGTGCCGGTCGTGCCCATGGCGCTGACGAAGTGCGTGACACGGCCATCGGTCTGGTTCCAGATTTCAGGGCCGGTGGTTTCGATGTGCGCACGCGGATTGTCGGGGTTGGCGAACTGATCCAGCACCACGCCGCGGCCATCGGCCTGCATTTCGGTGGCCAGGTCGCGCGCGTATTCCATGCCGCCCTTGTCGGCCGGCGTCAGGATCAACTCGGCGCCGTAGGCCGCCATGGCCGCGCGGCGTTCCACCGACAGGTTGTCGGGCATGATCAGGATCATGCGGTAGCCGCGCATGGCGGCCGCCATGGCCAGCGCGATGCCCGTGTTACCGCTAGTGGCTTCGATCAGCGTATCGCCGGGCTTGATGTCGCCACGCGCTTCGGCATGCTTGATCATGGAGAGCGCCGGGCGGTCTTTCACCGACCCCGCGGGGTTGTTGCCTTCCAGCTTGGCCAGGATGACGTTGCCCCGCGCGGCGCCCGCGGCTCCGGGAATGCGCTGCAGGCGCACCAGCGGCGTGTTGCCGACGGTTTGCTCGATGGTGGGATAGGTAGTAGTCATGCTGCCGATCATAACTCTCCCCGGTGCCAGGCACGGCCAAAAGCCGCGCTCGCGCCAGGGGTTCAGACCGGACCGGCGAGCCGGCCCCATTCCCAGCGCCTCGTCAAAAATCAGGGCCGCGGCCGGGCCGTCGAAGCAGGCTTGCTCGCCTGTCGCGAAGCGCCCGCCTTGGCCGCGCCCGCGCCGGGTACGGCCGCCTTGGCGTCGCCCTGCGCAGGTGCCGCCGCCTTTGTGCCGGCGGCCCCTGTTCCGCCACTGGGAGCCGGCCCGGCTTTGGGTGCAGACCCGCCGGCCCCTACCGTCAACCCGGCAGCTTCCAGCGCCTCGGCCTTTTTCTGGCTGATGCCGCGCACCCGTTCGGCCAGGTCCTGCAGCGAATCGAATTTACCGGCCCGATCGCGTTCGCGCACGATGGTTTCCGCCGTGCGGGGGCCGATGCCGCGGATGCCCTCCAGCTGCTGCGTGGTGGCGCCGTTGACGTCCAGCGCCTGCGCCGGCGCATGTGCCATGCCGGCCGCCAGCAACGCCACGCCCAGCGCTTGGCGCCACGCGCGCCGCCCGCCGCGCGTGGCGGCCTGCCGGCGCAGCCGGCGCCAGGGCGCGGCGGACAGGTGACCGGCTAGCGTGGAATGCAAAAAGGGATTCATGATCAGGTCTCCAGGTAAGGCGCGGCGCAACGGCTGTTCCGCCACGACCTGATCATTGCCCGCTGGGCCCGGCGCAAGCATGCGCAGTGAACGGATCGATCCACCTCGGCAACCAGCAAGGGCGAAAAAAAACCACCGGCAAGCGGTGGCTTTTCAGATAAGGGCCGGTGGATTGCCGCGGTGGATCTTGCGCCGCCCGTCCACCGAAGCCCGCTGTTGCCGGCGGATGCGCCGCCGCCTTACTTGCGGGCGCGCCAGTAGCGCACGTACTCGGCCACGCCGGTCTGCACGTCGCGCATGGGGGCGGCAAAGCCGGCTGCGCGCAGTTGGCTTACGTCGGCCTGGGTATAACTCTGGTAGCGGCCCTTCAGGTCGTCGGGGAACGGGATGTAGCGGATCAGGTCCAGTTCGACCAGTTGGGCCAGCGTCAGTTGCGCTTCGCCGCGCTCGGCGCGCAGGGTGTTCACGACCGCCGCGGCGACGTCGTTGAACGGCTGCGCGCGGCCCGTGCCGCAATTGAAGATGCCAGACTGTTCCGGATGGTCCAGGAAATGCAGGTTCACGGCCACCACGTCTTCGACCGAGATGAAGTCACGGCTCTGGCCGCCGTCCACGTAGCCGTCCCAGCCCGCGAACAGGCGTACGTGGCCGTGTTCCAGGAACTGGTTCATGTTGTGGAATGCCACCGACGCCATGCGCCCCTTGTGCTGCTCATGCGGGCCATAGACGTTGAAATAGCGCAGGCCCACGACCTGCGCGGTCAGGCTATCCATGCGGGTGCGCAGCACCTGGTCGAACAGCAGCTTGGAATAGCCGTAGACGTTCAGCGGCCCTTCGTTGGCCGGGTCTTCGACGTAGACCGACGAACCGCCGTAGACGGCAGCCGACGAGGCATACAGGAACGGGATGCGGCGCGCCTGGCAGAACTCGAACAGCTCAAGCGTGACGCGGTAGTTGTTGTCGAGCATGTAACGGCCGTTGCGCTCGGTGGTGTCCGAGCACGCGCCCTGGTGCAGCACCGCGCGGATTTCCGGCAGGCTGCCGTCGGCGACACGGCGGCGGAAGTCGTCCTTGTCCATGTAGTCGGCGATCTTGCAGTCGACCAGATTGACGAACTTGTCGCCTTCGGTCAGGTCGTCCACCGCGATGATGTCCTGGATGCCGCGGCGGTTCAGGCCCCGCACCAGGTTGCTGCCAATGAAGCCCGCGGCTCCGGTTACGACGATCATGAGAGTTCTCCTGCCAATTCGGCGGCGGTGACGACGGACGTGCCCAGCTTGCCCACGGCGATGCCGCCGGCCCGGTTGGCCCAGCCCATGGCATCCACCCAGGGCAAGCCGATGGCGCGCGAGACGGCCAGCGTGGCCAGCACGGTATCGCCCGCGCCGGATACGTCGAACACCTCATGCGCCTGCGCGTCGATATGTTCGCGGCCCGTGTCGGTAAACAAAGTCATGCCCTGCTCGGAACGCGTCACGAGCAAGGCTTCCAGGTCCAGATCGGCGCGCAAACGCTGCGCCCGACCGGTAAGTTCGGCTTCGGAATTCCAGCGGCCCACGGCCTGCTGCATTTCGGAACGATTGGGGGTGACCAGCGTCGCACCGCGGTAGCGCGAGTAGTCGTCGCCCTTGGGGTCGACCAGCACCGGGATGCCGGCGCCGCGCGCCAGCCCGATCAGCGATTCGACCCGCGCCAGCACACCCTTGGCGTAATCCGACAGCACCACGATGTCGTGGTTGGCCAGATGGCGCGCCAGGGCGGCATCGATGCCGTCCAGCGCTTCCTGGGCCGGGTGCTGCTCGAAATCCACCCGCAACAGCTGCTGCTGGCGGCCCAGCACGCGCATTTTCAGGGTAGTGTGCAGGCTGCGGTCGGTGAGCAGGTCGGCCTGGATGCCAGCTTCGGCCGACAGGCGGCGCACGCTATCGCCGGCTTCGTCTTCGCCCAGCACCCCCACCAGGGTGACGTGGCCGCCCAGCGCCGCGACGTTGCGCGCCACGTTGGCCGCGCCGCCCAGACGGTCTTCGCGGCGCGCCACGCGCACCACCGGGACCGGCGCTTCCGGCGAAATGCGTTCCACCTCGCCGAACCAATAGCGGTCCAGCATGACGTCGCCCACCACGAGCACGCGGCTATGTGAAATGGATTCGGCGGGAAATGGCTTCATTCAAGTTCTTCCAGACGGCGCGGCGCGTAGGTCTCCCAGGCATTGCAGCCGGGGCATTGCCAATAGAAGCGGCGCGCTTGAAAACCGCAGCTCCGGCACGCGTAGCGGTCCAGACGTTGCGTATGCTTGTGGATCAGGCTGCGCAGCAGCGTGAGGTCGGCGCCGGGCACGGGGCCTTGCTCGGCGGCGCCTTCGCCATTGGCGAGTTCGGCCTCGAGCAGGCGGTCCAGGCCCAGCAGCGAAGGATGGCTGCGCAAGGCGCCGCGGGCAAACGCCCAGGCCGGCGCGGATCCTTGCTGCACGCGCAATTCACGGAATACGACATTGAACAGGTCGAGCGAGGCATGCCGCGCGTACTGCCGTTGCAGCAATTCCAGGCCGGCCTGGGCCTGGCCCGCGGTGCGGTAGTTGGCGAGCAACTGCTCGGCCACCAGTCCGGCGTACTCGGGCGCGTCGGTCATGACCGACTCCAGGTACAACCGCTCGCGCTTGGGGTCTTGTTCAAGCAAGGCCAGGCGTGCGCGCAGCATCGCGGTGCGCACCATCGCCCCCTTGCTCGACATGCCGGCATCGGCGGTCGACAAGGCATGGTCGGCGGCGTCCAGCGCGGTATGGGCGGCGTCGACATTGGGCGGCTTGGCCGCCAGTGCCGTAGCGGCCTGCTCGCAGTAGTAATGCACGATCTGCGGCACCGGCTCGTCGACCAGGCCATGCAGCGTCTTGACGGCCTCGATGGCGCGCGGCCAATCGTGTTCCGATTCGAAGATGCGGATCAGCGAGCGCAACGCGGGTAAGGCGTAGCGGGTGTCCTTGAGCTGCTCGAACCCGCTTTCGGCACGGTCCAGCATGCCGGCCTTGAGAAAATCCTGCGCCAATTCATGCTGGGCATGCTCGCGTTCGGCCGCCGGCAGGTCGGAACGGTTCAGCAGGCTCTGGTGCACCCGGATGGCGCGTTCCATTTCGCCGCGGCGGCGGAACAGGCTGCCGAGCGCGAAGTGCAGCTCGGTGGTTTCGGGATCGAGCTTGGCCACTTCGACGAACGCATCGATGGCGCGGTCGGGCTGCTCGTTAAGCAGGAAGTTCAGGCCCCGGAAATACGAATCGGGCAGGCTGCGGGTTTCCCGGAGCATCTGCCGGATGTCGAAGCGCGCGGCCAGCCAGCCAAGCGCGAACAACACCGGCACGAATATCAACCACCAAGGTTCAAAATCCACTGTGCGGGCTCTTGCGGTAATTCAATACGGGAATAAGGGCTTGCCGACGGCGCGGCGCCATTACAGCGGCGACATCGGGGCGACGGCTTCCGGCGGCACGACCGGCGGGGTGCCGTTGACGGCAGCCTGGACGCGGTCGAGTTCGCGGCGCAGGCGAATCGCTTCGCGGCGGCGGCGCATGGCGGCGGGCACGGTCAGGAGCAAGCCGAACAGGGCGCCCACCACGAAGACCACCAGCATGACGACGATCAGCGGCACATCCTGCACGACATAATCGGCGTAGAACTTCACGGCGACGGGATCGGTGTTCTTCAGCGCGAACATCAATACCGCCACGAACACGAGCAATCGCAGGGCCCAGACAAGGTAGCGCATGACGCATGCTCCTAAGTATTCAAGAGGGTCAATTGTAAGCGACCTCCACTACTCAAGGGAGGCCCCAAAAAACAAAGCCCCTTGATTGCTCAAGGGGCGTTGTTCGCGGTCCGATCTGCCCGAAGGCAGCCTTGCTGTCCGTGCTGTCAATGCATGGCGTGAAGACTCGCCATGGACGGCATCGGTTCACTCGATCCAGAGGATTGAGCGTCCTCGTCATTGCCGCCGACCAAGTCCACCCGCTCGCGCAATTCCTTGCCCGCCTTGAAGTGTGGCACCTGTTTACCAGGCACCAGCACTTGTTCGCCGGACTTCGGATTGCGGCCAATGCGGGGAGACCGCTGCGACAGCGAGAAGCTGCCAAAACCGCGGATCTCGATGCGCTGACCCGAGGCCAGGGCCTGGGTCATTGCGTCGAGCACGGTCTTGACCGCGTAATCGGTGTCGCGGGCGGCCAGCTGAGGATAGCGGGCCGCCAAGGCGGCGATCAGCTCCGACTTGGTCACGAATTAACCGTCGTTGCGCTGTTGGTCCAGCTTGGCCTTCAGCAGCGCGCCGAGGTTGGTGGTACCGGACGAAGCGCTGGCGTCGGACATGCGCTGGATCGTTTCGGCGGTTTCGGCGTTGTCACGGGCCTTGATCGACAGCTGGATCGAACGCGTCTTGCGGTCGATGTTGACGATCATGGCTTCGATGTTTTCGCCGGCGTTCAGGACGGTGGTGGCATCTTCGACGCGGCCCGAGGAGATCTCGGAAGCGCGCAGGTAGCCTTCGACGTCCACGGACAGCGTCACGACGGCGCCCTTGGCTTCGACCGACTTGATGGTGCCCGGAACCACGGCGCCCTTGTCGAACGTGGCAACGAAGTTGTTGAAGGGGTCGCCTTCCAGCTGCTTGATGCCCAGCGAGATGCGTTCCTTGTCGGTATCGATGCCCAGAACCACGGCTTCGATCTCGTCGCCCTTCTTGAAGTTGCGCACGGCTTCTTCGCCGGTTTCCGTCCACGACAGGTCGGACAGGTGAACCAGGCCATCGATGCCGCCGGGCAGGCCGACGAACACGCCGAAGTCGGTGATCGACTTGATGGCGCCGCGGACCTTGTCACCACGCTTGAAGTTGGTGGCGAACTCTTCCCACGGGTTCTGACGGCACTGCTTCATGCCCAGCGAGATACGACGACGGTCTTCGTCGATTTCCAGGACCATGACTTCGACTTCTTCGCCCAGGGTCACGACCTTGCGCGGATCGACGTTCTTGTTGGTCCAGTCCATTTCGGAGACGTGCACCAGGCCTTCGATGCCGGCTTCGACTTCAACGAACGCGCCGTAGTCGGTGAGGTTCGTGACCTTGCCGAACAGGCGGGTGCCTTGCGGGTAGCGACGAGCCAGACCCACCCACGGATCTTCGCCCAGTTGCTTGACGCCCAGCGAGACGCGGCTCTTTTCCTGGTCGAACTTGAGGACCTTGGCTTCGACTTCCTGACCCACTTGCAGGACTTCGGAGGGGTGACGCACACGGCGCCAGGCCATGTCGGTGATGTGCAGCAGGCCGTCGATACCGCCCAGGTCCACGAACGCGCCGTAGTCGGTGATGTTCTTGACCACGCCCTTGACCACGGCACCTTCGTGCAGGGTTTCGAGCAGCTTTTGACGCTCTTCGCCCATGCTGGCTTCCAGCACCTGGCGACGCGACAGCACGACGTTGTTGCGCTTGCGGTCGAGCTTGATGACCTTGAATTCGAGGGTCTTGCCTTCGTACGGGGTGGTGTCCTTGACCGGACGCAGATCCACCAGCGAACCCGGCAGGAACGCGCGGATGCCGTTGGTCATGACGGTCAGGCCGCCCTTCACCTTGCCGGTGATGGTGCCGGTAACCAGCTCGCCGTTTTCCAGGGCCTTTTCCAGTTGCAGCCAGGCCGACAGGCGCTTGGCGCGGTCACGCGACAGGATCGTGTCGCCGTAGCCGTTTTCCAGGGAATCGATGGCCACCGAGACGAAATCGCCGGGTTGCACTTCGAGCTCGCCCTGGTCATTCAGGAACTCTTCCAGGGGGATCAGCGCTTCGGACTTCAGGCCGGCGTTGACGACGACGAAATTATGGTCGACGCGCACGACTTCGGCGCTGATGACCTCGCCGGACTTCATGTCCTGGCTCTTGAGGCTTTGTGCGAAAAGGTCGGCGAAGCTTTCGCCGCCGGCGGCGGTAGTGGAAACGGAAGACATGGGGTTGAAATCCATTGGGCCGAAATGGCCGTTAAGAACACACCGCAGCGGATTGCCCGCCACAGTGGAGTCAAAATACCTGCCTGCCGGTTTGCCCTTGCGGGGTGTCCCGTGGGGGTGTCGCCTGGCGAGCGCAGGGCCTATAAGAAAAAATCAGAAGATCTCGGACGGGGCGCCAAGCACCATTTTCAAGAACGGGGTTCCTAAGAAACGGGCTTTGAAAATAAACGGGCTTTAAAAGCTCGGGCTTTAAAAAACTAAGCGCTTTGCCAGAAATCCAGTATTGCTTGCACGGTTTCCGCAATCGTCAGATCTGACGAATCCAGCACTCGCGCATCTGCTGCAGGAGCCAAAGGCGCCGTGGCGCGCTGCGTGTCTCGGGCATCCCGCTCACGCATGTCTCGCAGAAGGTCATCAAGATTAGCAGAAATTCCCTTTTCGATCAACTGCTTACGCCGCCGCTCGGCCCGGGCGACCACGTCGGCCACCAGGAACACTTTCAGGGACGCATCGGGGAACACCACCGTACCCATGTCGCGGCCGTCGGCCACCAGCCCCGGCGGCAGGCGAAACGCGCGTTGACGCTCGAGCAAGGCCTGGCGCACGCCAGGGAAAGCGGCCACGCGGGAAGCGAAATTGCCGACTTCCTCGCGCCGGATCTCGTGGCCGACATCGGCACCCTGGAGGTAGACATGAGGGCCGTCAAAACGCACGTCCAGCGTCTCGGCCACGCGCGCCACCGCAGGCTCGTCGGCGGCGTCCACACCGCGCTTGAGCGCGGCCAGGGCCGTCAGCCGGTAGAGCGCACCGCTGTCCAGCACCGCCCAGCCCAACGCTTTGGCGACACGGTGGGCGACGGTGCCCTTGCCCGACGCAGTGGGGCCGTCAATGGTGATGACCGGAGCGGTGGAGGTCACGGTTGAATCTGTCGAAGTCATGTACAAGAAAGGGGCCGCGGCCCATGAGCAAACCCGGGTGCGTTACGCCGACACCAGGTTCGCATAAATATCAAAGTAACCCGGGAAAGTCTTGCTGACGCACCCTGGATCCAGAATACGCACCGCCGCCGGGCCGAAAGCGGCCAGTGAAAAGCACATTGCCATGCGGTGGTCGTCCCAGGTGCCGATATGGGCGTCGCGCCAGGCGCCTTGCGCCGGCGGCGTCACGCGCAGCCAATCCGGCCCCGATTCCACTTGCGCACCCAGCTTTTCCAGCTCGGTCTGCATGGCGTGGATACGGTCGGTTTCCTTGACGCGCCAGCTGCCGATGTTGCGCAGGCGGCACGGGCCGTCGGCGTACAGGGCCAGCGCCGCCGCAGTCATCGCCGCGTCGGGGATCAGGTTGAAGTCGGTGTCGAAGGCCTTCAGGCGCCCGCCCTCGGCCACCTGCACGCCGGTCACCTCGATCCAGCCGTCGCCATAGGTCACCGAGGCCCCCATGGCCGCCAGTGTGTCGGCGAACCTCACATCGCCCTGGATGCTGTCGGCGTCCACACCCGTCACCCGCAGCGGACCGCCGCCGATCGCGCCCAGCGCCAGGAAATACGAAGCCGTCGACGCATCGCCTTCCACGGCAATCTTGCCCGGGCTGCGGTAGCGTGCGCCGCCTTCGACAGTGAAGCGGCTCCAGCCGTCACGCCGCACCGTTACGCCGAAGCGCGCCATCAGGTTCAGGGTGATCTCGATATAGGGCTTGGAGATCAGCTCGCCGGTCACTTCGATGACGACGGGCTGGCCGCTCTGGCCCGCCTGCAGCGGCGCGGCCAGCAGCAAGGCAGTCAGGAACTGGCTGGAGACGGAGCCCTGCACCTGGGTCACCGCCGGCGCGGCGATCTGGCCGCGGCCGATGCGCAACGGCGGATAGCCGGGCTGCCCCAGGTAATCAATGCGCGCGCCCAGCGCCGTCAGCGCATCCACCAGGTCGCCGATGGGACGCTCGTGCATGCGCGCCACGCCCGACAGGCGATAATCGCCGCCCATCAGCGCCAGCGCGGCCGTCAGCGGCCGGATCGCGGTGCCGGCGTTGCCCATGAACAGGTCCGCAGCGTCCACCGGAAAGCGGCTGACGCCCTGCACGGTGACCTGCCCTTCGTTCAGCTCGGACACTTGCACGCCCAACTGGCGCAGCGCGGCCAGCATCACGCGGGTATCGTCGGAATCCAGCAAGCCGGTGATCGTGGTGCCGCCGTCGGCAATCGCCGCCAGCAGCAACACCCGGTTGGAAATGCTCTTGGAACCAGGCAGGGCCATGACGCCCTGCGCACGCCGCACGCGCGGCAGATCCAGGAAAGGCAACGCGCCCATTTCAGCTACTCCTTGCGCCAATTGCGACGCGCCTGCGCCGCGGTATCCAACAGCGCCAGCAAGGCCGCGCCATCACCCTCGCCAATCGCGCGCTCGGCGCGATCCAGCACCGCGCGCACGGCCGCCAGTTCGGTCAGCATGGCGTCGCGGTTGGACAGAAAAATATCGCGCCACATCTCGGGCGAGCCTGCCGCGATGCGGGTGAAATCACGAAAGCCGCTGCCTGCCAGCGCCAGCCGCGTCGCGGCATCGGCGGCGGTCGCCACCTGCTCCATATAGACGGCCGACAGCAAATGCGGCAAGTGGCTGACCGACGCCAGCACACGGTCGTGCGCGCCGGCGTCCATGTCGATCACCTCGGCGCCGCAGGCCTGCCAGGCAGCGCGCACGAGCGCGACGGCCGAAGCGGCATTTTCGGCTTGCGGCGTGAGAATGACGCAACGGCCGCGGTACAGCGCGGAGTCGGCCGCCTCTGGCCCGGTGCGTTCGGCGCCGGCGATGGGATGGCCGGGTACGAACTGACCGATGCGATCCCCCAGCGCCGTCCTTGCAGCCGCCACGACTTCGGCCTTGGTGCTGCCGCCGTCGGTCAGCACCGTGGTGTCCGGCAGATGCGGCAGCATGCGCGCCAGCACGTCCTGCAGGCCGCCCACCGGCGTGGCCAGGAAAATCAGGTCGGCGCGGGCGGCGGCCGTTTCGGCGCTGACGGCTTCGTCGATCAGGCCGAGTTCAACGGCGCGTGCCAGGGATTGCGCATTGCGCCCTACTCCCAGCACCCGCCCCACCTGCCCAGCCCGGCGCAAGGCCGCGGCGAAGGATCCGCCGATCAGCCCGACGCCCACCACGGCCAGCACAGGAATCAGGGGGCCAGCGGCCCCCTGATCTGGCGTAGAGGAAGCGCCGTTCATTCGGACAGGATAGCGGTCAGCGCATCGATGAAGCGGGCGTTCTCTTGCGGCAGGCCGATAGACACGCGCAGCCATTCGGGCAGGCCGTCGCCGGCCACCGGGCGCACGATGACGCCGCGCTTGAGCAGCGCCAGGTTGATACGCGGGGCATCGCCCACATGCACCAGCACGAAGTTGCCGTAGCTAGGCACATAGCGCAGCTTGAGCTGGTCGAACGCCGCGCACAGCTGCGCCTTGCCGGCCTTGTTGGACGTGTAGGCCTCTTCCAGATAGGCGGCATCACTCAATGCGGCCACGGCGGCGGCTTGCGCCAAGGTGTTGACGTTGAACGGCTGGCGCACGCGATTGAGCAGGTCGGTCAGGGCTGGCTGCGCCACCGCGAAGCCCACTCGCAGGCCCGCCAGGCCGTAGGCCTTGGAGAACGTGCGCGAAACGATCAGGTTGGGATAGCGGCGCACCAGCGCGGTACTGTCGAAGCGGTGCTCCGGATCCAGGTATTCGTTGTAGGCCTCGTCCAGCACCACCGTGACGCGGTCGCCGTGCACGGCGTGGACGCGCTCCAGGAACGCCGCCACCTTGTCGCCCGGCACGAAAGTGCCGGTGGGGTTGTTCGGATTGGCGATGAACAGCAGGCGCGTGTCGTCGGCGATGGCCTCGAACATGGCGTCCAGGTCATGGCCGTAGTCTTGCGCGGGCACCACGATGTGGCGCGCGCCGCGGGCCTGGGTCGCCAGGCGGTAGACGGCGAACGAATGCTGCGCGTAGACCGCCGAAGCGCCCGGCTCCAGCAGCGCCAGCGCGGCGATTTCCAGGATGTCGTTGGAGCCGTTGCCCAACGTGATCCAGTTCATCGGCACGTCGTAGCGCTTGGCCAGCGCGGCCTTCAGGTCGAAGCCGTTGGGATCCGGGTAGCGAGCCAGCGATTCGGCCGCGGCCAGCATGGCCGCGCGCGCCGACTGGGGCATGCCCAGCGGGTTTTCGTTGGACGCCAGCTTGACGATGCCGGCCGGATCCAGCCCGAACTCACGGGCCAGTTCTTCGATGGGCTTGCCCGCCTGGTAAGGCGCGATGGCGCTGACGTGCGCGGGAGCGGCGAGGGGCTTGGTGGTGTTGGTCATGGAAGGCTCACGGCGCCGGGTAGGAACCCAGCACTTTCAGGTAGGCAACCTGCGCCCGCAGGGTATCCAGCGCGAGCGCGACATTCGGATCATTGCGATGCCCGAGGACATCGACGTAGAAATAATATTCCCACTCGCCGGTACGTGCCGGCCGCGACTCGAAGCGCGTCATGGACACGCCGTTGGCTGCCAGCGGCGCCAGCATTTCGTAGACCGCGCCAGCACGGTTGGGCACGGCCAGAATCAGGCTGGTCTTGTCCTTGCCGCTGACCAGCGGCTCGATGTTGCCGATAGCCAGGAAACGCGTGCGGTTGTGCGGATCGTCCTGGATGCCGGCGCTGACAACCTGCAGGTTCCAGGCTGGCGCGGCCACTTCACCGGCGATCGCGGCAATGGTCGGATCGGCTGCCGCGACGCGCGCGGCTTCGGAATTGCTGGCCGCGGCCACGCGTTCCAGGTCGGGATAATTGCGCGTCAGCCAGCCCTGGCACTGCGCCAGCGCCTGCGGGTGCGCGGAAATCGTCTTGATGCCGTCCATATTGCCCGACTGCGACATCAGGCAATGGCGGATCACCAGCGAACGCTCGCCCAGGATCCGCAGCGGGGTGTTGAGCAGCAGGTCCAGGCTGCGGTTGACCGCGCCTTCGGTGGAGTTCTCGACCGGCACCATGCCGACGTCAGCCTGCCCGGCCTCGACAGCGCGGAAGACTTCATCGAACGACACGCACGGCAGCTTCTGCACCGCGTGGCCGAAATGCTCCAGCGCGGCCTGCTCGGAAAACGAGCCTTGCGGCCCCAGGTAGGCGACGGTCATGCCGCGCTCGAGGCCACGACAGGCCGAGATGATTTCAGTCCAGACGGAAGCCACGCCCGCGGCCGGAAACGGGCCGGGGTTCAGTTGCTGCAAGCGCCGGATCACTTCGGCTTCGCGCTCGGGACGCAGCACCGGGCCGTCGGCATGCGCCGCGTGCTTGGCTTCGCCCACTTCCTGCGCGGCGCGGGCGCGCTGCGACAGGAGATCCAGGATTTGAGCATCGAGCGCGTCGATGCGGTCGCGCAAGGGGCGCAGCTTGCGCTGCAGATCGTCATCCATAACGGCGCTCGAATTCCTTCAGGTATTCAACCAGCGCGGCCACGCCAGCCAGCGGCACCGCGTTATAGATCGAGGCGCGCATGCCGCCCACGCTCTTGTGGCCCTTGAGCTGGGTCAGGCCGGCCGCGTCGGCGCCTTGCAGGAAGGCGTCGTTGAGCGACTCGTCGCGCAGCACGAACGGCACGTTCATGCGCGAACGCACCGGCGCGTGGATCGGGTTGCGGTAGAAACTGGTGCTGTCCAGGTAGCCGTACAGCAAGTCAGCCTTGGCCCGATTGGCCGCTTCCATGCCCGCGACGCCGCCGTTGGCCTTGACCCACTTGAACACCAATCCGGCGATGTAGATCGCGAAGGTGGGGGGCGTGTTGTAGCGCGAGTGATCCGCGGCGACGTTGGCGTAATCGAACGCCGACGGGCAGATCGGCAGCGCGTGGCCGATCAGGTCGCGGCGGGCGATGACCATGGTGACGCCGGCCGGACCCGCGTTTTTCTGGGCGCCCGCGTACATCATGCCGCAGCGGCTCACGTCCATAGGACGCGATAGGAAATGCGACGACGCGTCGACGACCAGCGGCACATCGGGCGCGCCAAGCGCGGCCGTGTCGGGCCAGTCCATGAACTCGACGCCGCCGATGGTCTCGTTGCTGCACAGGTGCAGGTAGGCCGATTCGGGACGCACCTTCCAGGTGTCGACCGGCGGCACCCAGCTGAACGGCGCTTGTTCGCGTCCGTCCAGCTGGGTGGCCTGGCCGCTGGTGGCGGCGACGTGGGTGTCGCCGTAGCGGCCGGCTTCCTTGTACGAACGCGAGGACCAATGGCCCGTCACGACGAAGTCGGCCTTGGGTGCGCCGCGCCGGCCCATGAGATTCATCGGAACAATGGCGTTTTCACCGGAACCGCCGCCCTGCATGAACATCACGGCATAGTCCGGCGACAGGCCGAGCAGATCGCGCAGATCATTTTCGGCCTCGTCGCAGATCTGCACGAAGTGCTTGCCGCGATGGCTCATTTCCATCACGGACATGCCGCTGCCGTGCCAGTCCAGCATTTCTGCAGCGGCTTGCTGCAGCACCACCTCGGGCAAGGCCGAGGGGCCAGCCGAGAAGTTCCAGGGGCGGGCCATTATTGCTCCGTAGGTTCCGTCGAATCTGCTGCACCGGCGTCGTCGCCGCCGTCTTCCTGGCCATCTTCCAGGTCCTCGCCATCGTCGTCCGCATCGCTTTCCACGACACGGCGCACGCCGGACAGCGTGCTGCCGTCGTCGACGTTGATGAGGGTGACGCCCTGGGTGGCACGGCCCATTTCGCGGATTTCCGCGACCCGGGTGCGAACCAGCACGCCGCCCGTGGTGATCAGCATGATTTCATCCGAAGGCATGACCAGCACGGCGCCGACGACCTTGCCGTTGCGCGAGCTGGTCTGGATGGCGATCATGCCCTTGGTGCCACGGCCATGGCGCGTGTACTCGCCAATCGGGGTGCGCTTGCCATAACCATTTTCGGTGGCGGTCAGCACGGTCTGGGTTTCGTCGCCAGCAACCAGCAGCGCGATGACGTTCTGCGTGTCTTCGAGCATCATGCCGCGTACGCCGCGGGCATTGCGGCCCATCGGACGCACGTCGTTTTCGTCGAAACGCACGGCCTTGCCGGAGTCCGAGAACAGCATGACGTCGTGCTTGCCGTCGGTGAGGTCGGCGCCGATCAGGTAGTCGCCGTCGTCCAGGTCGACAGCGATGATGCCGGCCTTGCGCGGGTTGGAGAAGTCGGACAACGGGGTCTTCTTGACCGTGCCACGCGAGGTCGCCATGAAGACGTAGTGGTCTTCGCTGAATTCCTTGACCGGCAGCACCACCGTGATCTTCTCGCCGTCAGCCAGCGGGAACATGTTGACGATCGGCTTGCCACGCGAATTGCGCGTGCCTTGCGGCACTTCCCAGACCTTCAGCCAGTAGACGCGGCCGCGGTTGGAGAAGCACAGCAGGAAGTCGTGCGTGTTAGCGATGAACAGCTGGTCGATCCAGTCGTTTTCCTTCATCGCGGTCGCCTGCTTGCCGCGGCCGCCGCGCTTTTGCGAGCGGTATTCGGACAAGGGCTGGCTCTTGATGTAGCCGCCATGCGACAGCGTCACGACCATGTCGGTGGGCGTGATCAGGTCTTCGGTGTCGAGTTCAGTCGCGTTCAGCTCGATGTCCGAGCGGCGCGAATCTTTGGCGCTGGTCGAGAATTCGGCCTTGATGGCCTGCAGTTCTTCGCCGATGATCGTCGTGATGCGCTCGGGACGGGCCAGGATGTCCAGCAGGTCGGCGATGGTGGACATGACGTCCTTGTATTCGCCGACGATCTTGTCCTGCTCCAGGCCGGTCAGGCGCTGCAGGCGCATATTCAGGATTTCCTGAGCCTGCGTGTCGCTCAGGCGGTACATGCCGTCGCCTTGCAGGCCGAATTCCACGCCCAGGTCCTCGGGACGGAAGGCAGCACGGCCTCCCGGCGTGTCGCCGTCGGCGCGCGACAGCATTTCGCGCACCAGCGACGAATCCCACGACTTGGCCATCAGTTCCTGGCGCGCGACGGGGGGCGTCGGCGCCGCTTTGATGATGGCGATGAAGTCGTCGATATTGGCCAGCGCCACGGCCAGGCCTTCCAGCACATGGCCGCGTTCGCGGGCCTTGCGCAGCTGGAACACCGTACGGCGCGTCACCACTTCGCGGCGATGCTGCAGGAAGTAATCGATCATCTGCTTCAGGTTGAGCAGGCGGGGCTGGCCGTCGACCAGCGCCACCAGGTTCATCCCGAAGGTGTCCTGCAGCTGCGTATTCTTGTAGAGGTTGTTCAGGACAACCTCGGGCACCTCGCCGCGCTTGAGCTCGATGACCAGGCGCATGCCGTCCTTGTCCGATTCGTCGCGGATGTCGGAGATGCCTTCGATCTTCTTGTCGTTGACCAGCTCGGCGATGCGTTCCTGCAACGTCTTCTTGTTGACCTGGTAGGGAATCGCGTCGACCACGATGGCCTGGCGGTTGCCCTTTTCCATGTCCTCGAAGTGGGTCTTGGCGCGCATGATGACGCGGCCGCGGCCCGTGCGATAGCCTTCGCGCACGCCGGACATGCCGTAGATGATGCCGCCCGTGGGGAAGTCAGGCGCCGGGATGATCTCCATGAGTTCATCGACCGTGCAAGCCGGATTGCGCAGGCAGTAAAGGCAGCCGTCGACCACTTCCTGGAGGTTGTGGGGCGGAATGTTGGTGGCCATGCCCACGGCAATGCCCGAGCTGCCGTTGACCAGCAGATTGGGCAGGCGCGAAGGCAGCAGCAGCGGTTCTTGCTCGCTGCCGTCGTAGTTGGGGCCGAAGTCCACCGTCTCCTGGTCGATGTCGGCCAGCAGTTCGTGGGCGATCTTGGCCAGGCGGATTTCGGTATACCGCATCGCCGCAGCGTTGTCGCCGTCGATGGAGCCGAAGTTGCCCTGGCCGTCGACCAGCATGTAGCGCATGGAGAAATCCTGCGCCATGCGGACGATGGTGTCGTAGACGGACTGGTCGCCGTGGGGGTGGTACTTACCGATGACGTCCCCGACGATACGCGCGGACTTTTTATAGGCGCGGTTCCAGTCGTTGTTCAACTCGTGCATCGCGTAGAGCACGCGCCGGTGGACAGGCTTGAGCCCGTCCCGCACATCCGGTAGCGCCCGCCCAACGATCACGCTCATCGCGTAATCGAGGTAACTGCGGCGCATCTCTTCTTCCAGCGATACCGGAAGCGTCTCCTTGGCAAAGGAATCCATATATATAACGACAGAATCGTGTAAGGAGGAACCCGGGCCGGGTAAACAGGAAATTCTATCATTCGATTTGGATCACGGCCCGAAGGGCGCTGCCCCCATGGCCCGCGCGGACCTCGGACCGGATGTCGGCGGCGGGCGGCGGCGGCACGCCCGCCAACGCCCGGGCACCCTGTTGCCAAAAACCAACAGGCAAAACCGATGGAGCGCCGAAAACGTCATATCCAGCGTCAATGCGCCTCTCCAGGGAAGCCAAAGCCCCCCAAATGCCTTAAGATTGTTTCCAGCACGCAGGAAACCCAGTAGCTATTCCTTTGAACCAGCTCTTGGCGTTGCTATACTGGCCCCGTTTTCCTGATATGCGGCGGGGGTTCGCTGCGAGTCACTTATCCAGCTTCAAGCTCAACGAGGAGAAACATGAACAAACCCTCCAAATTCGCTCTGGCGCTCGCCTTCGCTGCCGTCACGGCCTCGGGTGTAGCCTCGGCCCAGTCCTATCCGCAGACGGTGGACAACTGGCGCAATCCGTTCGGTAACGTTTGGAAGAACGGTACGAACGAACTGTGCTGGCGCGATGCGTTCTGGACCCCGGCCACCGGCATCCCCGGCTGCGACGGCGTTCCGGTTGCACAAGCGAAGGCGAAGCCGGCCCCGATGGCGGCCAAGGTCGTCTTCAACGCTGACACGTTCTTCGACTTCGACAAGTCGACGCTGAAGCCGGAAGGCCGTCAGCTGCTGGACCAAGTCGCCCAGCAAGCTCGTGGCATCGACCTCGAAACCATCATTGCTGTGGGCCACACCGACTCGATCGGTACGGACGCCTACAACCAGAAGCTGTCCGAGCGCCGCGCCGCTTCGGTCAAGGCTTACCTGGTCAGCAAGGGCATCGATCCCAACCGTATCTATACGGAAGGCAAGGGTAAGAAGAACCCGATCGCTTCCAACAAGACGAAGGAAGGCCGCGCCCAGAACCGTCGCGTTGAAATCGAAATCGTGGGTAGCCGCAAGTAATTGCCGGACTAGCTACAATAAGGGGCCTCGCATAGCGAGGCCCTTTTTTTCGCCCGGCTTGCACCAATACGGTGCAAACGTCCCGGCCGCTGCCGCACCCCAGGCGCCGCAGCCCCTCTATATATAGAGAGCCGCCTTATGCTGGACCGCCCATGACCATCCATACCTCCGATACCGCCCAAGCCACCATCAACGCCGATCAGGCCGAACTGGATAAGTTCGGCGCCCTGGCCAGCCGCTGGTGGGACCCCGAAAGCGAGTTCAAGCCCCTGCACGCCATCAACCCGCTGCGCCTGGAATGGATCCAGGAGTCCGCGGGCAATCTCAGCGGCAAGAAGGTGCTGGACGTCGGCTGCGGCGGCGGCATCCTGTCTGAATCCATGGCCCGCGCGGGCGCGGATGTTACCGGCATCGATCTGGCCGACAAGTCGCTGAAGGTGGCCCGGCTGCATGGCCTGGAATCGGGCGTGAAGGTCGACTACCGCAAGGTTCCGGTGGAACAGCTGGCCGCCGAACAGCCTGGCCAATACGACGTGGTGACCTGCATGGAAATGCTGGAACACGTGCCGGATCCGGCGTCCATCGTGCGCGCCTGCTCGGCACTGACCAAACCGGGCGGCTGGGTGTTCTTTTCCACCCTCAACCGCAATGCCAAGGCATTCCTGTTCGCCATCGTAGGCGCCGAATACATGCTGCGCCTGCTGCCGCGCGGCACCCATAGCTACGACATGTTCATCAAGCCCAGCGAATTAGCTGCGGCGGCCCGCGGCGCAGGCCTGGAGCCGGTCGGCATGCGCGGCATGGAATACAACCCGATCACCCAGATCTACTCGCTGACGGCCGACACCTCGGTCAACTACCTGATGGCTACCCGTAAATGAGCGCCCTGATCCTGTTTGATTTCGACGGCACGCTGGCCGACACCGCCCCCGACCTGGCCGCTGCCGCCAACCGGCAGCGCACCCGTCGCGGGCTCGATCCCCTGCCCTACGAAACCCTGCGTCCGGTCGCTTCGCAAGGCGCGCGCGGCCTGTTGCGCGTGGCCCTTGGCCTGAAGCCGGGCGACACCGACTACGAGCCGACCCGCCTGCAGTTCCTGGAAGATTACGCGGCCAGCTCCACGGTCCACAGCAAGCTGTTCCCCGGCATCGAAGCGCTGCTGGCCGATATCCGCCAACGCGGCCTGTCGTGGGGCATCGTGACCAACAAGGTCACGTACCTGACGCTGCCGATCGTCGAGTTCCTGGACCTGACGCGCGACAGCGCCGTGCTGGTCTGCGGCGACACCACCGCCCACGCCAAGCCGCACCCGCTGCCGTTGCAGCACGCCGCGCGTGAAGCCGGTTTTGCCGTCGACCGCTGCGTCTACGTCGGCGACGACCTGCGCGACATCCAGGCTGCACACGCCGCCGGCATGCCGGCGGTCGCAGCCGCCTACGGCTACGTGGGCGAGGAAGACAACCTCGGCACCTGGGACGCCGACGCCTGCGCCAATACGCCGGCCGATCTGTGGGCGGCGATTCAGCCGCTGCTGCCCCGCGATCTGCGCTGACCTGGGATTGCGCCACGGCGCGTGACAATCGTTCGGTCACATTAGTTGATCTGAGCGAACAATTTATCCCGATGCCGTGGCTTTATCCGGGCCTGCTGTTGAATTAAAGTAGCTTCCATGCAAGGCAATCCGGGCGCTTCCCGATTGCCTTTCCCGGCAAACGCCGGCGCCGCGCGGCAACGCCCGCGCAGCGATTCCGCTCTACGCACCGACGGCTCGCAGCCCTCGGGCACTTGCACACCGACCTGCCTGCGGTGCGCAACCCAGACCTTTTAGAACGCCCACTCCGCACTATCCGCGCGTTGCCGACGGCATCGCGCGCACTAGGAATTGCCTATGCTTTTGCCCATCCTGCTACTTTCAGCCGCCGGTTTCACCATCCTGACCACGGAATTCCTGATCGTCGGCCTGCTGCCCAGCCTGGCCCGCGACCTGAACGTCACCGTGTCCCAGGCCGGCCTGCTGGTGTCGTTGTTCGCCTTCACGGTGGCGGCCACCGGCCCCCTGTTGACGGCGTTGATGGCCAACATCGAACGCAAACGCCTGTTCATCAGCGTGCTGGTGCTGTTCGGCCTGTCCAATGCCCTGGCCGCGCTGGCGCCCAATATCTGGGTCATGGCGATCGCCCGCTTCGTGCCCGCCCTGGCCCTGCCGGTGTTCTGGTCTCTGGCCAGCGCCACCGCGGTGGAACTGGTGGGCCCGGCCCGCGCCGGCCGGGCCATTTCGATGGTGGCCTTCGGCATCGTGGCCGCCACGGTATTCGGCATCCCCATCGGCGTGCTGATCTCGGACGCTTTCGGCTGGCGCGCGGCGTTCTGGGTGTTGTCGGGCGTGGCGTTCGCCAAGGCGCTGCTCCTGTTGCTGGCCTTCCCCAGCACCCGCATCCGCGCCGAGAGCGTCAAGCTGGTGACGCAATTGCGCATCCTGCGCAACCCGATCGTCGTCGGCCATGTCGTGCTGTCGCTGCTGGTATTCACCGGCATGTTCACCGCCTACACCTACCTGGCGGACATGCTGGAACGCCTGGCCGGCTTCAACGGCCAGATCGTCGGCTGGACCATGATGGCCTTCGGCGCGGTGGGCCTGATTGGCAACACGCTGGGCGGCCGCATGGTGGACCGCAGCCCCCTGGGCGCGACGGCGCTGTTCTCGGCGCTGATGGCCGCCGGCCTGGCTTTCGTTGGCCCGGTCATGCAGTCGCATGGCTTGCTGGCCGTGGCATTGACGATCTGGGGCGTCGCCCAGGCCGCGCTGTTCATCGTCTGCCACGTGCGCCTGATGAAGTCGGCGCCCGAGGCGCCCGCCTTTGCCGCGTCGCTGAACATCTCGGGCGCCAACATCGGCATCGGCCTGGGCGCCGTCGTCGGCGGCAACGTGATCGACCACTACGGCCTGGCTTCGCTGGGCTGGGCGGCCGCGGCCATCGTGGCGCTGTCCGTGGCCCTGGCGTTCCTGCTGATGGCGGCCTCGCGTCCACGCGCCGCCAGCAAGCCGGCCTGCGCCAACGTCACCTGATTCCGGCCTGGCGCGCCCCGGCAAGCAAGACGGGGCGCGGATAGGCAGCAGGCTATTGCAATTACCAGTACAATAGACTTCTTGGGGCCGATCCGGATTCGACGTGGGTCGCGAAACAACTCAGGGCATGCCGAGCACCAGTTCGCTCGTTAAACCACTGGAAACACTACAAACGCCAACGACGAGCGTTTCGCTCTCGCCGCTTAAGCGGTGAGCCGCTGCACTGATCTGTCCTTGGGTCAGGTGGAGGAAGGCAACTTCCTAGGGGGGTAACCCTCGAACCACAGCAGCGACATTCACAAGGAATCGGTCTGCGCTGGGGTCACACGGCTCAGATTTAAATTACGTGAATCGCTTTGGTCCGGCCTGTCGGTTGGCTAAGTCCAAGGTTAAAACTAAATAAATCGACTACGCATGTAGAACTGATTGCAGAGGGCTTGCGGACGGGGGTTCAATTCCCCCCGGCTCCACCAAATACTGCGATGTCGCCAAAATGGCCAACCTTTACCGGTTGGCCATTTTTTTGCGCGATGCTCAGTGGATATGCTCTTCGCCGGAGCGGTCCGTGCGTTCCAGCTGCAGCGTCGTGTGATGCAGGTCGAAGCCTTCCTGCAGGCGGCGTTCGATGTCCAGCCTGACGCTTTCACCGTCGGCGCCGGCTGCCAGGACCACGTGGCCGGTCAGGAGGGGCTGCTTTTGGGTGATGGCCCACAGATGGATGTCGTGCACGCTGGCCACGCCCGAGGTGCTTGCAATCGTGTCGCGCACGGCGGTCAGGCTCATGCCGGGCGGCACCCCTTCCAGGAGCAGGTTGATGCATTCCCGCAACAGCACCCATGTGCGCGGGAAAACCATGAAGCCGATGGCCACGGCCAGGGCGGAATCGACCCATTGCCAGCCCGTCAGCCAGATGATGATCGCGCCGGCAATGACGGCGACCGAGCCCAGCATGTCGGCCCAGACTTCGAGATAGGCCCCTTTCACATTCAGGCTTTCGTCCTTGGCGCTGGCCAACAGGCGCATCGACACCAAGTTGATCACCAGGCCGGCGATCGCTACAACCAGCATGCCGCCGGACTGGATATCGGGCGGCGCGTCCAACCGGCGATAGGCCTCGTAGAGGATGTAGAAAGCCACGCCCAGCAGCACCAGCGCGTTGACGGCGGCAGCCAGGATCTCGAAGCGCGCGTAGCCGTAGGTGCGCATCAGGTCCGCCGCCTTGCGGCCCGCACGGATCGCGATCAGCGCCAGCAACAAGGCAATGGCATCGGTCATCATGTGCATGGCGTCGGAGATGAGCGCCAGGCTGCCCGTCCAGAGGCCGCCGGTGACTTCCACGATCATGAAGGTGCTGGTCAACCCGAACGCGATCCATAGGCGGGATTCGGGCAAGGCGCGCATTTCGCCGTGTTGGTGACTATCGCTCATGCTTGTCCTTACTGACATGTGGGCGGCGCGGCCGCGACGCCCTGACCGCATCAAAAAGCCTGAAGCAGCTACAGAGTCAAGCTTGTTGCTCCCGGGTGCCTCATGCCGATCACAATCGGGAATTCGGCCACCATTCAAAACAAATCGCCGCTACCGAAAACGATCGTCGATTATTTCTCGCCATTATCTTTGGCGGAGATGGCAGCGAGGCTTTGCAACCAAAAGAAACAAATTTGGAAACACCGCGATACGACGGCGCGAACTGTCCGAATGCCATACGGCCCCATTTAATGCCCCTCTGGAGACAAGCCCTTTGACCCGTTCCCTAACAAGTTAGCCAACTGTTGCCAGCCATTCGGAATGTCGGGAAATACTCCGTCACATATTACTAATGCTTTCAAGACATAATAAACGCAAGAAAATGCCACCGGCCGGGACGGCTCAAATGCGATGAAGATACTTTCCATATTCGGAACGCGTCCTGAAGCCATCAAGATGGCGCCGCTGGTGGCCGCGCTGCAAAACGAGCCGCTGATCGACAGCGTGGTCTGCGTGACCGGTCAGCATCGTCAGATGCTGGACCAGGTACTGGCGCTGTTCGACCTGCACGCACAGCACGACCTGGACATCATGGTGCCCAACCAGACCTTGAACGGCCTGTATGCGCGCTTGATCAGCCGTGTCGACGAGGTGCTGGAGAAAGAACAGCCTGACTACGTGCTGGTGCACGGCGACACGAGCACTGCGTCGGCCTGCGCGCTGGCCGCGTTCCATCGCCGGATCCGTATCGGCCACGTCGAAGCCGGACTGCGCACCGGCAACCTGGCCATGCCCTTCCCCGAAGAAATGAACCGCCGCGTGGTCGACGCGATTGGCGACTGGCTGTTCGCGCCGACCGCCGAATCGCGTGGCAACCTGCTGCGCGAGCATCTGGCCGGCCGCATCACCGTGACTGGCAATACCGTCATCGACGCGCTGGCCATGACCTGTGACAAGCTCGCCCCCGACGGCGAACTGGCGCGCGGACTGCAAGCGCGTTACCACTGGCTCGATCCCAAGCGCCGCCTGATGCTGGTCACCGGCCACCGGCGCGAGAGCTTCGGCGATGGCTTCAAGAACATCTGCGCCGCGCTGGCCGAACTGGCGCGCCGTGAAGACCTGCAGATCGTCTACCCGGTGCATCTGAACCCGCAAGTGCGCAACGTCGTCATGACGGACCTGGCCGGCCTGGACCACGTGCACCTGATCGACCCGCTGGATTATCTGGACTTTGTCTGGTTCATGCAGCGCGCCTATCTCATCCTGACCGATTCCGGCGGCGTGCAGGAAGAAGCGCCCTACCTGGGCAAGCCGGTGCTGGTGATGCGGGAAGTCACGGAACGGCCCGAAGCCGTGCAGGCAGGCACGGTGGCCCTGGTGGGCACCGACACGCGGCGCATCGTCGCCGAGGTCACCCGGCTGCTGG
This sequence comes from Achromobacter sp. UMC71, assembly GCF_014170305.1. GTDB lineage: Bacteria > Pseudomonadota > Gammaproteobacteria > Burkholderiales > Burkholderiaceae_B > Achromobacter. The sequence continues at coordinate 94,276 of NZ_LZZT01000018.1, read as the reverse complement.
ACGATCCCGCGCTGCACGCGTCTTTCTCACGCCGCATCAACCCCTATGGCGACGGCCGGGCCAGCGAACGCATCGTCGATGCGCTTTGCGGCCGTCCCGTCGCTGAATTCGATCCCTACGGGTCCAACGCCGGTACGCCGGCCTGATGTCTTCAGCCCTGTATCTCCCGCCTGGAGCCCCCATGTCAAAGTCCACTCCCTTTCCCGCCGCCCTGACGCTTTGCCGCGCGCTGATGGCCGCCGGCCTGTTGCTGCCCCTGGGCGCGATGGCCAGCCCCGCCGGAGACGCCCTGCGTCAATTGCAGGGCGACGACTGGGTGACGCGCAACACCACACTGGCCGATCTGGGTATCGGCGAGCCGGTGGTCCTGAGCAACAGCGATGCGCGCCAGGAGTTCTATGTCCCGGTGCCGCGCGGTGTGCCGATAGCCGACGCGACGCTGAATTTCGACGCCAAGTACACCAAGGGCGAGCCGGGCCGCACCAGCCTGGTGCTGTGGGCTGACGGCGTGCCGCTGAACGCCCAGCGCATCGCTGACGGCGACGGCACGGTGACGCGCGGCTTCGCGGTCGATCCGCGCCGCCGCGAAAGCGGCTTCCTGCGGGTGGGCGTGGACTGGCAGTCCGAGATCGCGCTGCGCCACTGTGAAAGCAACCGCGCCACGGCCAACGCGCTGACGATCTCACCGCAAACGCGCCTGACCTACCGCTACGACGCCTCGGCCATCGGCAATCTGGATGACGCCTGGGGCACCCTGCCCGGCAAGCCGACCCTGATCGTTGCCGGCGCCAAGCTGGACCAGCAGGCCTTCGACAGCGCCTGGCGCATCGGCGTGGCGTTGGAGCGCGCCGGCAAGCGCGTGGCGGTGCGGGCGTTTCCGTCCGTGGGCGACGTGGTCGATACCCGCGGCCTGCAGGTCCCGGCCGGACTGGCGCAGATCCCGGCGTTCGCCACGCTGACGGGCAACGAAAAACACAAGGTGGCCAACACCGCCGAGATCGGCGCGTTGCTGGTCTTGGGGGCGCAGGACGTCGCCGGCGATGTCGTCATCGCCGATGCCGCGCTGCGCGCCAAGCTGAACGAGGCGCTGGACGCCCTGCAATCGCAATTGGCAGCCGACGCCGACGCAACCGACGCCTTCAAGGCCTGGCGCACCCAACGCGTGCCGCTGGCCGCCGCGGACCTGCAATCCAAGGAAATCCGGCTGGCCGCGATGGGCCGGGAGGCCGTGATCGCGGTGGCGGCGGATGCCGGCGCCCAGGGCGCGGGCGCGTTCGACACCGCCTGGCGCCGCATCCTGGTGACGCGCCAGGTGCAGGTCAAGACCGCCACGCCGCCCGAGACCTTCAAGGACGGCGGCCTGCGCCTGACGGCACTGGGCGGCTCGCCCAACAGCTTCAACGTGGTGGCCAGCGGCGACTGGACCACGACCTTCCCGCTGGCCGCGGTGTCGTCCGACGGCCGCATGCCCGGTGAACTGGTCATGGACCTGTCCGCGGCGCCCGGCGCCTCGTCGACGCGGCCGGTGGCATCGGTGTTCTGGAATGGCATCTTGCTGGCCGCCAAGCAGCTGGACGCCAACGGACGGCCGGAACGCCTGACCGCGCGTGTGCCCGGCTACGCGCTGGGCGTCACCAACGCGGTGCGCGTGACCTTCCAGCGCCAACCCGTGTCGGTCGACTGCAACGAGATCCCGCAGGGCTATCCGGTGAACGTGCTGCCGACCAGCTATGTGAAGCCGGATCGGGCCGAGCCGGACGGCACGTTCGTCGGCCTGCTGCCGCTGCTTGCCGGCACCCCGCAAGTCATCATTCCCGATACCTATCTGGCCGATGCTCCCGACAACCTGAAGCGCCTGATCGGCATCGCCTCGGCCAGCGGCATTTCCACCTCGCGGGCCGAACTGACCGTGGCGGCAGGCGGCCAGGCCGTCAAGCCCGGCCGCCCCTTCCTGGCGATGGAAGTGGCGGTGGACGGCGCCAAGCCCATGGTCAGCAACAACGACCGCAAGCAATTGCGCGTGGACGGCAGGAACGCGACCTGGCTGGACATTTCCGGACTGGATCACCTGAGCACGGCCGAGGTCGTCAGCGCCAGCGGCCAGGACGGCGTGCTGTGGCACACCCTGGGCCAGCGCGCGGGCATGCTGGATGCACCCTTCGTGCTGAACCGCGGCAACGTCGCGATCATCGGCGCAACCGGCCCGGTGGCCTGGATCGATAGCGCCAACCCGGATGCCAGCCACCCGCCCGGCGCCGGCGAAAGCGCCTTCTTTGAATGGCGCCGTTATATCTCCTGGAGCGTGCCGGCCATCAGCATCAGCCTGCTGGTGCTGCTGTTGATCCTGATCCTGGCCATGCGCGCCGGCCGCAGGAAGAACAAGGACAGCAAGTAATCCAGGACACGCCCGCCCATGTCTTCGCTTTACTGGCCCTATCTCATCGCCGATTACTACCGCGGCCTGGAGATCGTGACCGCCATCGTTGGCGTGATCATCCTGCTTTCAAGCCTGGATGACCTGTTCATCGACGCATGGTTCTGGGTGCGCGAGGCATGGCGGTCGGTCACCATCAAGCGCCGCTATGCGCCGCTGGCGGCATCCCAACTGCGCGAGAAAGAAGAGCAGCCCCTGGCGATCATGGTGCCCGCATGGCTGGAGTACGACGTGATCGCGTCGATGCTCGAGACCATGGTGTCGACGCTGGAATACAAGAACTACATGATCTTCGCCGGCACGTATCAGAACGACGAGCGGACGATCAAGGAAGTCGAACGGATGCGGCGGCGCTACCGCCAATTGATCCGGGTGGAGGTGCCGCACGACGGGCCGACCTGCAAGGCGGACTGTCTGAACTGGATCGTGCAGGCGATCTTCGCGCAGGACGCCAAGCAGCCGGTGCCGTTCGCCGGCGTCATCCTGCACGATAGCGAAGACGTGCTGCACCCGCTAGAGCTCAAGTACTACAACTACCTGCTGCCGCGCATCGACTTCATCCAGCTGCCTGTGACCTCGCTGGAGCGCCACTGGTACGAACTGGTGGCAGGCACCTACATGGACGAGTTCGCGGAATGGCACACCAAGGACCTGGTGGTGCGCGAGAGCCTGTCCAAGATGGTGCCGTCGGCCGGCGTGGGCACCTGCTTTTCGCGCCGCGCCCTGGTGGAACTGGCGGCGGAAACCAATAACCAGCCGTTCAATACCGATACGCTGACTGAAGACTACGACATCGGCGCGCGGCTGGCGCAGCGCGGCATGCGCCAGATTTTCGGCAAATTCGGCGTCGAATACGTGACCCGCCGGCGCTCATGGTTCGGTCTGGGCCGCGAGAAGATCTCGAGCGTGCACATGCCCCTGGGGGTGCGCGAGTACTTCCCCAACACCTTCCGCACCGCCTATCGGCAAAAGGCACGCTGGACGCTGGGGATCGGCTTGCAGGGCTGGCAGCAGGTGGGCTGGACCGGATCGCTGGCCACCAAGTACCTGCTGTTCCGCGACCGCAAGGGCCTGGTGACGTCGTTCATCGCGATCCTGGCGTACGTGCTGCTGGCTAACTTCTTCCTCTTCTACCTGGCGGACCTGTTCGGCTGGTGGAAGGTGTATTACCCGTCCTACTTCAAGCCGGGCGGCTGGCTGGTGACGCTGATGTGGATCAACGCCGTGGCGCTGCTGCTGCGGGTGGTGCAGCGAGCCTATTTCGTCGGCCGCATGTATGGCTGGGAGCACGCGATCCTGTCGATCCCGCGCATGATCGTGGGCAACTTCATCAACGCCATGGCGGCGGCCCGCGCCTGGAAGCTGTTCATCGGCCACCTGATCACCGGCAAGCGCCTGGCCTGGGACAAGACCATGCACGACTTCCCGTCCACCGACCAGTTGGCCCAGCAGCGCCAGCGCCTGGGCGAGCTGTTGTTGTCCTGGCAGGCGATCGACGAGGATAAACTGGCGCGCGCGCTGGAAATCCAGTCGCGCGACAAGAAACCGCTGGGCGAGATCCTGATGGAACAGGGTTGGCTGGACGAGGGCACGCTGAAAGAAGCCATCCACTTCCAGCAAGGCGGCCAGAAGGATGCCGCGGCGGCCGATGCCGCGGCGGCCGTTGCCGCGGTGGCGCACCCCGACGACAAACCCGCGACCCCATGAAGCCACTGACCCGTTCGTTTTTGCTGTCCGCCGCGCTGGCTTGTGCCGGGAACGCCGGCCCCGCCTCGGCCCAGTCGGCGCCGCGCGCCGCCGAGGCGCCGCTGGAAGGCGCGGCCTACCAGTTCGCCGACGAAGGCTACAAGAGCTATGACGCCGGCAACTATGCGCTGGCCCAGCAGCAGGCCGAGTCGGCCATCGCGCTGCGGCCCGACGTCGAGCGGCTGCGCCTTCTTTTGATCTATTCGCTGCAAAAGCAGGGCAAGCTGCAAGAGGCCGACAAGGCCGCGGCGGACGCGATCAAGAGCGGGCTGGATACCCCCGGGCTGCGCCAGGCCCGCGCCAACCTGCGGCCCCGCGCCGCGCAACCGGCAGGCAAGGCCGCTGCCAGCGCACCCGCCACCACGGCGGCCTACCGCCGCGGCTTTCCCATCGCCACCCGCGCCTACGCCGATTACAACCGCGGCGACTTTCCGGCCGCGCAGCGTGGCGCCGAGCAGGCCTTCCGCATCGATCCCAAGCAAGGCGCGTGGGCCATGCTGTGGCTGGACGCGCTGGAGGCCCAGGGCAAGTACGCCGAGGCCGAAGCCGCCGCCGACAAGGCGATCGCGCTGGGCGCGCCCAACAAAAACGACCTGACCGCGCGCCGCACCACCATGAAGCGGCGGCTGGCGATCAAGCCGGCCGAACAGGGCTACCAGGCGCTGATCGCCAACCGGCCAGGCGATGCCGTGCCGCTGGCGCGCGAGGCCGTGGCACTGGCGCCGGATACCGCCAGCCATCGCCTGCTGCTGATGACCGCGCTGATGCTGGACAACCAGCTGGCCGCCGCCGAGGACGCGGCAACCGACGCCCTGAAGCAGGATGACGAGAACACGGTCGCCCTGGTGATGCGCGCCTACTTGCGCCAGCGCCAGGGCAAGACGGACCTGGCCAACGCCGACTTCGACGCCGCGCTCAAGCAGGATTGGCTGGACGAAGACCAGCGCCGCAACGTGCGCCTGATCGCCGCCGACGCGTCCCTGGCCGGCGGCGAGACCGCCCGCGCGTTGACCTTGCTGCAGCCCTTGGACGCCAAGGACGAAGCCGCAGCCGCCCGCATCAAGCGGGCCCGCTCGGCCCCGGCGGTGCCGGCCACGCTGACGCTGGCCAACTATCCCGCCCCGGTACAGGATTGCCGCGACACGCCCTACGGCACCTCCTGCGAGCTGCTGCCGTCCGACGCCGCGGGCAGCGGCGGCCCGGCGTCGCTGGCTTACGCGGCCTATGCGCGCGAGGACTACCAGGAAGCCATCACACAGGCACGCAAGGCGGCAGAGCAGGATCCCGCCAACAAGGAATTGCAACGCCTCTTGACCACCACGCTGGCCGCCGGCAACGCCGCGCAACTGGCCGAGGCCGACAAGCGCATGAGCGAAGCGCTGGCCGCGCAGCCCGACGACCCCGCACTGCTGATGCAGCGCGGCTACCTGCATCAGCGCATGGGCAAACCCAAGCTGGCGCTGCAGGACTTCCAGGCCGCCCGCGCCACCGGAAAGGCCCCGCCCACGGTCATTCTGGACGAAGGCTACGCGCTGTCCGGCGTGGGCGACAAGCGCGGCGCGGTGGACAAGCTCAAGCAAGCCATCGACGAGGCCGACGCCGGCCGGCTTGAACTCACCCCGCAGCAGCGCTTCGACACTCGCAGCGGCATCGCCGGGCTGTCGCGCGAATGGGGCGGCTACGTGTCCGCCGGCTATCGCGGCGCGCGGCCTGCGTCGTCCGGGCTGGGCGGCGCGGCCATTACCGTGCCGGGCGACGCTGTCTTCAGTACCGCGGAAATCTTCTGGCGGCCTTCGGACTTCCTGAATTCATCGACGCAGACCTTCGAGCTGTACGGGCGCCTGTCCAATACGCTCTACAACAAGGGCGGCAAGACCGCCAGCCAGACCGTCTCGGACCCTTGCACCGGCGGCTCGATCAATGTGGATGAGACCCGCAACCAGGGCATTTCCGGCATCCCCACCACGGTCGGCTCGCTGGGCATGCGCTTCACGCCGTCCACCGAAGTGGGGCTGACTTTCGGCCTGGAGCGCCAGTTCAACCTGGGCACGGCGACGCGCAAGGGCACCTTCAGCCCCAAGCCCGACGACCTGCGTTGCAGCCTGAACCGCAGCAACCAGACGGCCCACTACAAGACGGACGCCGGCAGCGGCGGCTGGCTGGCCTATGTGACCTACGGCATGTACGAAGGCACGACGCTGCGCATCGACCGGCCCAGCTGGTTCACGATGGAAGGCTATGTGCAGGCCGGCTATTCGTGGCAGGACATGTCGGCCCGCCTCTGGAAACGCAACAACAGCACCGGCGCCGACACCGACCAGACTTCGGGCAAGCTCAAGCGCGACCAGGCCTTCGGCGCCGGTGAATTGCGCGTGGGCCGCAGCTACCGGGTCGATCCGATCAGCGAGCGCCTGGTGTTTTTCCCCTACGCAGTAGTGGGCGTCGACTGGCTCTGGAACAAGAACCGCCTGAGCGGCCTGGATATCGACGGCACCGATTCGTACAACCAGCTGGGCGACGGCTCGTCGTGGTCCATGGGCGCCGGCCCCGGCTTCAATATCCGTTACTGGTTCCGCGAAGACCACTACAACGCGCCGCGTTCGTACCTGGACCTGACCACCCAATATCGATTCAATATCGGCGGCGGCCAAGCCGATCGGGCCAAGGGCTTGTTCATCAACCTGACCCTCTCCTACTAGGCACGCCACCCCCAAACAAGGAGTCCGCCAAGCATGAGCACCGCTATTTTCCCTTCGCCGCGCCCCCCGCGCCGGTTCGCCTCGACGCTGTGCGGCGCGCTGCTGGCGCTGGCCGCCGCCGGCGTCCAGGCGCAGCAAGCCTCGTCCATCGTCATCCAGGGCAAGGACAACTGGCTGTTTCCCGGCTGGGGCAGCCTGACCCAGGTGGATACCCGCGGCATCGACGCCTCGGCCCAGTTGGTGCGCGAAACCCGCGATGCGCTGGCCGCCAAGGGCGTTCAGCTGGAAGTACTGGTCCTGCCTGACAAGACCCTGTTTTACCAGGACAAACTGCCCGACGGCACGGCATTGAGCGCCGAAGTGAAGAAGCGCTACCAGACCATCCAGGACAAGCTCAAGGCCGCTGGCATCGCGACCATCGACGACGAGGCGGTACTGCGCCGCCTCAAGGACGCCGGCCAGGACGTGTTCTACCGCACCGATCAGCACTGGACCCAGGCCGCCGCCGACGCCACCGCCGAAGCGCTGGCCCAGCGCATCAAGCAGGACGTGAAGACGCTGGCCGGCAAATCGGGCACGGGCATGCCGCTGGGCAGCGTGGTCAACGAACGCCGCTACGGCGACCTGGCCGAACTGTTCCTGACTCCCGACCAACGCAAGCAAGCCGGGCGCGAGACCTTTACCGTGCGCCGCCAGGCCGACAACCAGAGCCTGATCGACGACGCGCCGGCGCCGGTGCACGTGACGGGCCACAGCATGGTGCAGCCATACTTCGGCTTTCCGCAAAAGCTGTCCAATGTGCTGGACCGCCCCGTTTCCGTGAACTGGAAGCCGGGCAACGTCGGCCAATGGATCATGCTGCTGGAATACCTGGAATCGCCCGCCTTCAAGCAGAACAAGCCGCAAGTGCTGGTGTGGCAGATGTTCGAACCCACCTTCGCGCAAGGCCCGGACGCCAAGGGGCTGTGGGACAACGCCTCCATCATGACCGCCGACAGCTGGCGCAGCCGCATGAAAGCGGCGGTGGGGCAATAACACCGTGGCGCAAGCGGACAAGGCGGCACTGCCCGTCGCCGTTCCCGGACACCGGCTGCACGCCATCGTTTTGGGCATACTGCTCGCGCTTGGCCTGGGCTGGGGCGCCTGGTGCCTGTTGCAGGCCAAGCTCACCGCCGCGGACGTCGCGCCGTCCGCCTGGATGAACGGCACTGCGGGCACGGCGCTGAACAAATCGCTGCGCCTGCCCGGACAGGCTGACCTGGATACCTGGAATTCCTCGGTGCGCTACCGCGTGCTGGGCCATCTGGGCGACCAGGTCGCGATGGGCTGCCCGCAATGGCTGTTCTACCGCGATGGCCTGCGGCCTCAGCCGGGCGTGCACGTGTTCGACCAACGCCTGCGACTGATGCGCCATTGGGTCGAAACACTGCGCCAGCAACAGGTGCAGGTGCTGGTCGTGGCGGTGCCCGACAAGTCGCGCATCGAAGCCGACCATCTGTGCGGCCAGACCGTGTCGCTGCCCATGCGGCGCACCGTCGACGCCTGGCAGGACGCGCTGCGCGTGCAAGGCGTGCCCTTCGTGGATCTGCGCCAGCCCCTGGAAGCGGCGGAGGCGCCGCGCTTTTTCCGCACCGACGTGCACATGAACGCGACCGGCGCCCAGGCCGCGGCCGCGGCGGTGGCGCACGCCGCCCTGCCCTTGCTGCACGGCCCGGGCACGCAGGCCTTCAATGTGGAGAAAGCCGGTCCGCCACAACCGCGCATGGGCGACCTGATCGTGCTGGCCGGACTGGAACAGGCGCGGCCGGGCTGGCGCCCCGAACTGGATATGGCATCGCCACAGAAGATCGAACCGATCCGCGGCGGCGGCCTGCTGGACGAGACACCGCCGGTGGAAGTCCTGTTGGCAGGCAGCTCGAATGGCCGCCGCAGCAATTTCGCCGAACGCCTGGGTCAGGGACTGGGCCGCGAGGTCTGGAACCTGAGCCTGGACGGCGGGCAGTTCTCCGGCGCCCTGCTGGTTGCGCTCAAGCAGCGCGAGCAATGGCCCAAGAGCCTGAAATTGGTGATCTGGGAGTTTTCGGAAATGGCGCTGTCGCTGCCGTTGACCGACGACGAGAAATCCGTGCTGGCCCGACTGCCCTGACCCGAGATGCTATTCAATTCCTACCTGTTCCTGCTGGTCTTCCTGCCTGTCACGCTGGCCGTGTATTACGGCGCCGGGCGGTTGAATCTGCGGCTGGCTGCCCTGTGGCTGTGCCTGACGTCCTTCGTGTTCTATGGTTGGTGGAATCCGCAGTTCGTGGTGCTGCTGGCCGGGTCGATCGCTTTCAATTACCTGGTCAGCCTGCTGATCCTGCACACGGCCGCCAAACCGCGGCTGCAAGGGCTGATCGTGGGCCTGGGCGTGGGCGCCGACCTGGCGCTGCTGTTTCATTACAAGTACTTTGCGACGCTCCTGAACTTCCTGACCGACCTGGGCATGACCAGCTCGACCATGGATTCGATCATCCTGCCGCTGGGCATCTCTTTTTTCACGTTCACCCAGATCGGCTACCTGCTGGACTGCCGCGCCGGTGTCGTCAAGGAACGCAGCCTGCTCAGCTACGTGCTGTTCGTGACGTTCTTTCCGCACTTGATCGCCGGCCCCATCCTGCATCACAAAGAGATGATGCCGCAGTTCGCACAGCCCGAGAACTACCGCTTCAAGGCCGAGAACCTGTCCGTGGGCGGCATGCTGTTCGTCATCGGCCTGGCCAAGAAAGTGCTGCTGGCCGACGGCATCGCGCCCTATGCCGATGCGGGCTTTGCCGCGCCGGGCGACCTGCAGTTCTGGGGGGCGTGGGGCGCCAGTCTCTGCTACGCGCTGCAGCTGTACTTCGACTTTTCGGGCTATTCGGACATGGCGCTGGGGCTGGCCAAGATGTTCGGCATCAGCTTCCCGCTGAATTTCAATTCGCCCTACAAGGCGGGCAGCATCATTGAATTCTGGGCGCGCTGGCACATGACGCTGACGCGCTACCTGACGGCCTATCTGTACTACCCGGTGGCCATGGCCGTGTCCAAGTGGCGCACCAACCGCAACCTGCCCGTGGGCGCCGAAGGCGTGCGCACGCTGGGCGGCTTCGTCGGCAGTATCGTCAGCCCCACGCTGTTCACGATGGCGCTGGCCGGCGTGTGGCACGGCGCCGGCTTCCAGTTCCTGGTGTTCGGTCTGCTGCACGCCATGTACCTGTCGGTGAACCACGCCTGGCGGATTTTCGTGGTGGGCAGAAAGCCCGCGGCCGCGCGCAACCTCAATATGTTCAAGCGCGCCGCCTGCGTGCTGCTGACCTTCGTGGCCGTGCTGGTGGCGCAGGCGTTCTTCCGCGCCCATGGCGTAGGCGACGCGATGCTGCTGATGCAAGGCATGATCGGCCTGCGCGGCATGGAAACGCTGGACCTGGCGGCGCACGTCGGCGGCCTGGCCTGGGGCGACGCCTGGCGCGTGCTCGTCGGGCATCATCTGCAACTGATCTATGCTGTGGTGCTGCTGGGCATCGCCTGGTTCACGCCGAACGCGCACCAGATCCTGGGCCGCTATTCGCCGGCGCTGTTCAAGCCCCAGGAAGCGCCCACCCCCTGGATGCGCTGGCGTCCCAACCTGGCGTGGCTGACCGTCATGCTGGTCCTGCTCTTTTTCTGCCTGGTGAACCTGCACAAGGAAACCCGGTTCCTCTATTTCCAATTCTGACCGCGGCGCGGTCGCGGAGCACGCTATGGACATCAACGAGATCGAAGCCAAGGTGGCTGACCTGATCGAAGGCATCATCCTCACCAAGGTCGACCCCGATACCCTGCTGATCGAATCCGGACTGGTCGACTCGCTGTCGGCGGTGGATGTGGCGCTGGCGGTGGAACGTCAGTTCGGCTGCAAGATCCCCCCGACCGAGATCGACGTGCACCTCGAGTCGGTGCATACGCTGGCGGCCTTCATCGCGGAGCACCCGCGCGCCTGACATCTCCTGGGAGGGCTGGACGATGCGTTTCGATTTCAACGCCTACGATTTCGCGGATACCGCTGCCGGCGGCGACGCCGTGGCGGTGGTGGATGCCCAGGGCGCATTGACCTGGGCCGAACTGCAGACGGCGACCCAAGCCTGGGAACGGGCCGCGCGGAAAGCTGGCGTCACCGCCGGTGTGCCGCTGGTGATCTCCGGCCACAAGGAAGCGGCCTTCCTGGTGGCGATCCTGGGCTGCCTGCGCCTGCGCGTGCCGTTCGTGCCGGTGGATGTCATCAATCCGCCCGAACGCATCGCCCGGATCGGCGAACTGGTGCACGCCGGGCTGCGCTACGACGCCCAGGCCCGCGCCTTCGCCCCCGGCAGCGCGGTGCCCGCGCCGTTGGACGAGGCTGGCCTGGCCTACATCATGTTCACGTCGGGCAGCACCGGCGACCCCAAGGGTGTGCAGATTGGACGCGAAAGCGTCTCGCTGTTCGCGGGCTGGATCCGCGACTGCCTGGGCCTGGGGCCGGCCCCCGCGTTCATGGACCAGATGCTGTTCAGCTTCGACTTCTCGCTGTTCAACTGGGTCGGCGCCCTGGAACTGGGCGGCGCCTGCGTGCTGTGCCCGCGCGAGACCATCGCGCAGCGCGACACCTTCGTGAACTACCTGGCCACGACCGGCATCAACGTCTGGGCCTCCACGCCGTCGTTCGTGCGCCAACAGCTGTTCAACCCGGACTTCGACCGCGCCCACCTGCCGCAGCTGCGCGTCTTCGTGTTCGGCGCCGAGTCGCTGACGCCGACGCTGGCCGAAGAACTCTGGCGGCGCTTTCCCGATGTGCGCATCATCAACTCCTACGGCCCCACCGAGGCGACCTGCTCGACCACCTGGGTCGAGATCGACGCCGACCTGCGGGCCCGCGCGCCCAATCCCTTCCCCATCGGCCGCGCCAAGCCATATGCCGAGGTGTTCATCGAGAACGGCGAAATCAGCATCGCCGGCGACCACGTCATGCGGGGCTACCTGAACCGCCCCGACCTGAACGCGCAGCGCATGTTCACCCGCAACGGCAAACGCGGCTACCGCAGTGGCGACCTGGGCGAGATCGATGCGCAGGATCTGGTCACTTTTCGGGGCCGGGTCGACGACCAGATCAAGATGCACGGCTACCGCATCGAACTGGCCGAGATCGACGCCGCCATCGCCGCCCTGCCGGGCGCGCGGGCCGGCGCGACCGTTGCGCTGCGCAGGCCCGATGGCGCTATCATCCGATTGATCGGGTTCGTCGAACCCGCCGAGGCCGGCCCCGCAGGCCTGCAACCGCTGCCCGCGGCGCTGCAGGACTGGAAGACCGCCCTGGGCCGCCGGCTGCCGCCCTACATGATTCCGTCCGAACTGCTGGCGTGCCACCGGTTCCCGACAACCAGCACCGACAAGGCGGACCGCAAGCAACTTGAACGCTTGTACCTGGAGGTCCGCCTGAGCAAAAGACCGGAGCCCCAAGCATGACCCGTTACGTTCGTTTCCGTACCCTGGCAGTGGCATTGTCGCTGGGCTTGGCCACCGGCGGCGGCGCCGCGCATGCCGAGGGCGCATTCGCTCAACTCTACGCCGCGCGGCCGCCCGCCGGATCGTCGTTCGTTCGGGTGGTCAACCCGGAGGTGGGTCCGTTCCGCGTACAGATCGCCAACGGCCCGGCGCAGGAAATCGGGCCGACCAAGCCGGCCAGCACCTATGCCATCGTCAAGGGCAACCAGGCGTTCAATGTGCTGGTCGACGGCAAGCCGGTCGCCAGCCTGCAGGTGGCGCCCGATACCTTCAGCACACTGGTGATGCACCGCGACGGCGTCAAAGTCACCTACGCGCTGGTGGACGACAGCAACGGCGCGCAGGACGCGCTCAAGGCCGAACTGCGTTTCTACAACCTGGCGGCTGATTGCCCCGGCGCCACGCTGGCGGTCAGCCCGAGCGGCCCGACCCTGTTCCAGGAAGTGAAACCCGGCGCCTCGGCGGCACGGGCCATCAACCCCGTCAGCGCATCGCTGGCGGCCGGCTGCGGCACGGTGCTTTCGCCATCCTTGCCGTTGCCCGCGCTGCAGCCCGGCGACCACTACAGCTTGTTTCTCACTGGCGGCCCCACCGCCCCCACCTTGAGCGGGCAAGTCAGCGCCACGGATCCCTATAGCAAGTAAGGAGGCCGCATGCGCCGCGTATTCAGGGATGACCACGAGCTTTTCCGCGACCAGGTCCGGCGCTTTATCGCCGAAGAGATCGCCCCTCATTACGCCGAATGGGAAAGGGCCGGCATCGTGCCGCGTACGCTCTGGCGCCGCGCGGGCGAAGAGGGCCTGCTCAACTGCGCCTTGCCCGACCCCTATGGGCTGGGCGGCGATTTCGGCCACGCCGCCGTCGTCATCGAAGAGCTGGCGCGTTCGAACTACCTGGGCATCGGCTTTTCGATTCACTCCGACATGGTGTCGCCCTACCTGGACACCCTCGGAACGACCGCCCAGAAAGAACGCTGGCTGCCCGCCATGACCCGGGGCGAACTGATCGGCGCCATCGCGTTGACCGAACCCGGCGCGGGCAGCGACCTGAAAGCCGTGCGCACCCGCGCACGGCGCGACGGCGACCATTACGTGTTGAATGGCCAGAAGACCTTCATCACCAATGGCGTCAATGCCGGCCTCTGCGTCGTGCTGGCCAGCACCGATCCCGACCTGGGCGCGCGCGGCCTGTCGCTGTTCTGCGTCGAAGAAGGCCTGCCGGGCTTCACCAAGGGCCCGGCGCTGAGCAAGATCGGCCAGCACTGCCAGGACACCTGCGAGCTGTATTTCGATGACCTGCGCCTGCCCGCCGACTGCCTGCTGGGCCAGGAGCACGCCGCCTTCGAATACATGACACGGGAACTGGCGCGCGAACGCCTGGCAATCGCACTACGCGCCGGGGCATCGCTGGAAGGCATGCTGGATGAAGCCGCTGAATACGCCCGCAACCGCAAGGTCTTCGGCCGCCGCGTCATCGACTACCAGAACTCGCGCTTCAAGCTGGCCAGCGCGCGCGCCCAGAGCACCATGCTACGGGTGTTCCTGGACGACTGCCTGGCCCGCCAAATGGCTGGCGAACTGGACTCCACCACCGCCGCCATCGCCAAGCTCAACGCCACCGAAATGCAGGGTACGGTGCTGGATGACCTGTTGCAGCTGTACGGCGGCTATGGCTATATGGCGGAATACGGCATCGGCCGCGCCTGGGTGGATGCGCGCGCACTGCGCATCTTCGGCGGCAGCAGCGAAATCATGCGGGAAATCATCGGCCGCGGCTTCGTCTGAACGCCCGCAGGCGGCCGTGTCAGACACGCGCCGCCATCCAGGCGCGCATCAGCGCCTGGGCTTCGGGCGTATCGCCGATGACCCACGGATCCACCGTGAACGCCACCACGCGCTTGGCGCCGTAACCGCGCGCGACCGCCCACTGCTGCTTGACCCGGTCGAAGTCGGCCGAGCGTGCCTTGAAGGTAGTGCCGTCGGTGCTGCCCGAAGGCAATTCCTCGAACAGTTCCATGACCAGGTCGAACGGCGCCCGGCGCTTGAGCAGCATGTCATGCAGCGGTTCCAGCGACTGGTAGTTTGCCAGGCCTGCCACGCCCACGCCGTCCTGGATCATGGGGTGGATACGCACGTGGTCCAGCACCCGCGCCCATAACTTGGTCAGCGAGCCGTCGCCGCCCAGGCGGCTGAAATAGGTGGAGATGGTCGGCACGCGGTAGCTGGTGGCCAGCGCGGCGCGGCTGAACGCGTCCAGCCAGGACACCAGCAAGGCCTGGCGCTCGGGGCTCGACCAGTTGTACTGCTCTAATTCGTACGGCAGGTACCAGCCGCGGAAATTGCGGCGCTTGGACCACGCCGCGCTTTGCATGTAGGCCACGCCGCGGTCGCGGGTGTGGTCCAGGTAGGCGGCCAGCGCCGTGTCATCGGGCGAGGCCAGGATGTTCCACCAGCGCTGGTCGTAGGGCAGCCCCACGTGCACGCCCAGGCCGCTGCGCTCGGCCTCGTCGAAAATCGCGTCCAGCATGGCCTTGGGCGCCATCCAGTCGTCCGGCCGCCCGCCTTCCAGGCCGGTCCATTGCAGGAAGATTTCGCGGCAGCCCAGGCGCCGATAGGCCGTGATGCGGCGGCGCCAATCATCGGCAGTCAGGTCCAGGTGGCTGAGCCACAACTGCAGGAAGGTCGCGTTCAGCGAGATCGGCGGCGCGCAGGCTGCCAGGGGCGCAAGCGCGCCGACCGCCAGCGCCTGCAACAGGCGCCGGCGTAATACGGACTGGGGCAACGGGCGCGTCAGGAGCGTGTTCCTGACCGCATTCAGCCGCGGTTGCCGAACAGGCCGGACAGCGAGGCCAGCAGGTCGGTCGGATTGAAGGTGTGGCCCGGCTGGACGGCGCCGTCGGGCGTGGCCTTGTCGACCAATTGCGGCAACAGCGAGGACAGGGAGCCCAGCACCGAGTTGGTGTCCTGGCCGGTCTTGGCGGCCAGTTCACTGACCACGCCCGGGTCCAGCACCTGGCCGAGCTGGTCGGCGCTGACGGGCAGGTTCTGCCCCTTGCCCACCCACGACGAGACGATCTCGCCCAGGCCGCCCTGCTGGAAGCTGGCGATCAGGCCGGACAGGCCGCCGGGGTACTTGTTCAGTTGTTCGATCAGGGCAGGCAGCAACGAGGCCGAGCCCCCTTGCTGACCGCCGCCGGCCATCGAGGCCAAGGTATCCAATAGACTCATCGCCGTGCTCCAGGAAAATCGGAAATCCAGTATAGGCCCACGCCGGCGCAAATCCTGTCATCCCGCCGGCCCGGTCACCGAACTTTGCAAAACTTGTCTTTCGCGGCGCGCTCAGCCCCCGCCACGCAGCGCCTTGAGCGCCTTCTGCCCGGCCCGGCCGTCCGCCGGCAGGCCCAGCTGGCGCTGCGCCGCCTGCAAGGCTTCGCGGGTGCGGGCGCCGATCATGCCATCGGGTTCTCCGAGTTCATAGCCCCGGGCAATCAGCAGGCGCTGCAACTCGCGCCGCTCGGCCCGCGACAGGCCCGGGTCGTCTGTCGGCCAGGCCTGCACCAGCGGGCCGCCGCCCCGCAGACGGTCGGACAGATGCGCAATCGCCAGCCCATAGCTTTCCGCCGCATTGTAGGAATACAGTGCATCGAAATTACGGGTCACCAGGAACGCCGGCCCCTGGCGGCCGGCCGGCAGCAACAACCCGGCCGGCGTGTCGCCGGGCGGCAGCGGCTTGCCGTCGGCGCGGGTCACGCCCTGGCCCGCCCAGGATGACAGCGGGCGCTTGTTCTTGCGCCCCGCCCCGGCTGTGTTCAGCCCCGCCGGCAGCTTGACCTCGTAGCCCCAATCCAGGTTGCTGTTCCAGCCTGCGCGTTTGAGGAAATTGGCGGTGGACGCCAAGGCGTCGGGCACGCTGTCGATCAGGTCGCGGCGGCCGTCGCCGTCGAAATCCACCGCCAGCCGCAGGTAGGTCGAGGGCATGAACTGGGTCTGGCCGAAGGCGCCCGCCCAAGAACCGGTCAGTTTTTCGGGCGCGATGTGCTCGTCCTGCACGATCTTGAGCGCGGCGAAGAATTCCCCGCGGAAATACGCCTGCCGCCTGCCAAAGCACGACAACGTCGACAGCGACGTGAGCAGCGGCCGTCCGCCCAGCGTGCGGCCGTAATTGCTTTCCACGCCCCACACCGCCGCAATGGTGGCCGGGTCCACGCCATAGCGGGATGCGGCCCGGTCCAGGTCGGCGCGCCAACGGTCCATGCCGGCCCGGCCATCGGCCACGCGTTCGTCATCGACCAGCGCCGCCATGTAGTCCCAGATCGGCGTCTTGAATTCAGGCTGTGCGTCCAGCAGGCCGATCACCGCCATGTCGGGCGCCAGGCCCGCGGTGTGGGTATCGAAGGTGGCGCCGGACACACCTGCCTTGGCAGCGGGGGCGCGCAACTGCGCCAGGCACGACGCGAAGGCATCGGCGGCCTGCACCGGGGCAAACGGCAGGGCCAGCGCGGTGGCGGTCAAGGCGGCGGCGAAAGACGTTTTCATGAACGGGGGGATGCTCCAGAGGGTTCGGCCGCGTCGCCTTCCAGGCGGCGCTTCCAGTCTTCGATTTCGCCCAGGCGGGCGCGCTTTTCGAACAGGGCGCGCCAGTTGGGCGACAGTTCGGGCAGCGTGGCCAGCTTGCCGAGCAAGGCGGCGTCCAACACGCGGCGGTTGAGAATGTCCTGCACCCGCGCCAGCGTCCATTGCGGATGCGGCCGGTCTTGCAGCGACAGCGTGTCGCCCTGCGCCAGCCAGCCTTCGCGCAGCACCCGGTAGTACCAGCCCGTCTTGCCGCTGGCCTGCACACGCGCCGACATGCCGGGCGCATCGAAGCGGTGGTTCAGCTTCCAGCACGGCTGGCGCGCCTGCGATACCTGGATCAGCGCATCGCCGGCGGCGAACACGTCGCCCACGCACACATCGCTTTCCGTCATGCCCGTGGTGGACAGGTTTTCGCCGAAGGCGCCCGGCGCATCCAGCACGGCACGCGGGCCCAGTTCTTCGCGCCAGGCGGGATAGTGTTCACGGGCGTAGTGGTGCAGCGCTTTTTCGGGCCCGCCGTGAAATCGGCGATCAGCTTGTTCATCACCCTGCAGTCCTTCCGGCCCCAGCCACAGGCGGCCCGGGACCGGTTGCTTGTCGATGCCGCTGTCGCGGCCGGAGTTGCCCAGCGGGCGCACGGCGCCGGTCAGCAGGGTGTCGATAGCGATGCGCATGATGTTCAATCCGCCTGCAGCGCGGTCAATTCGGCTTCGTCAAAGCCGGCGGCGCGGCGCGCCTCGAGATTGAAGGGGCCGCGCAGCCGCGGCGCGCCGTAGCGGGCAGCCAGCTCGGCATAGCAGGCCACGGGTTCGCGGCCCTGCTCTGCGCACAACTGCTTGTACCAGGTGTTGCCGATGGCCACGTGGCCGATTTCGTCGCGCAGGATGATGTCGACGATGGCTGCGCTTTGCGCGTCGCCCGCGCCGGCCAGCTTGTTGCGGATCAGCGGCGAGGCATCCAGTCCGCGCGCTTCCAGTGTGCGCGGCACCAGCGCCAGCCGCGCCAGCAGGTCGTCCTGCGTGCGCTCGGCCATGTCCCACAGGCCGTCGTGCGCAGGGAAATCCCCATACGCATAGCCCAGGCTGGCCAGGCGCTGGTTCAGCAGATCGAAGTGGCTGGCCTCTTCGTGGGCCACGCGTAGCCAGTCGCGATAGAACGCATCGGGCATCCCCGCGAAACGCCAGATGATGTCCAGCGCCAGGTTCACCGCATTGAATTCGATATGGGCCAGGGCATGCAGCAGCGCCGCGCGGCCTTCCAGGGTGGCCATGGAGCGATGCGGCACCTGGGCCGGCGGCACTCGTTCGGGGGCGGCGGGGCGGCCGGGCAGCTCGGCATGCGCCGTGTATTGCCGGACACGGTCCAGCGGGGCGTCGCAGCCGATGGCGCGCACCCGCGCCAGCTTGTCCGGCCAGGCCGTGGCCGCCAGCGCGTGCAACGCCTGGGCGCGCAGGCAGGCCGCGCCGTGCCCGTCCGGACCCTTCCCGTCGGCGGGAGGGATCGAATTGCTGTCCATGATGATTCCCGGTACCGGGCGGCCCGCGGCCGCCCGAAAAACAATGACAATGCGCCACGCGCTGACGAAGACTTTATCATTCGCCCATGGATTCACCGCTACGCCTGACCATCGAGACCGACCTGTCCCGCATCGACGCACGGCAATGGGACGCCCTGGCCGGCGACCAGCCCTTCCTGCGCCATGCGTTCCTGTGCGCCCTGCACGACACGGGCTGCGCCGCGCCGGACACCGGCTGGGCGCCGCACTACCTGGCGCTATGGCGCGGTGACGAATTGGCCGGCGCCGCGCCCCTCTACCTGAAATCGCATTCGCGCGGCGAGTACGTGTTCGACTACGCCTGGGCCGACGCTTTCCAGCGTCATGGCCTGCGCTATTACCCCAAGCTGCTGTCGGCGATTCCGTTCACGCCCGTCACGGGCCCGCGCCTGCTGGCCGCCACCGACGAAGACCGCGACACGCTGATGCGCGGCCTGGTCGCGTTCGCCGAGGAAATCCAGGTGTCGTCGCTGCACCTGCTATTTCCCGCCGAGGCCGACATGCGTGCCCTGCGCGAGGCCGGCTTCATGATCCGGGAAAGCGTGCAGTTTCATTGGACCAACGCCGGCTATGCGGACTTCGACGCGTTCCTGGCCACGATGAGCCACGACAAGCGCAAGAAGATCCGCCAGGACCGCAAGAAAGTCGCGCAGGCCGGGCTGGCATTCCGCTGGACCAGCGGCGCACAGATACGCCCCGAAGACCTGGATTTCTTCTACCAGTGCTATTGCCACACCTATTTCAACCACGGCAATCCGCCTTACCTGAACCGCGAATTCTTCCGCCGCGCCCATCGCGACCAGCCTGACGCCTTCGTGCTGATCCTGGCCGAACGCGACGGCCAGCCGGTAGCCTCGGCCTTGAACCTGGCCGGTGGCGGCGCGCTGTACGGCCGCTATTGGGGCGCGACGGAATACGTGCCGGGGCTGCATTTCGAGACGTGCTACCTGCAGGCCATTGCCTACTGCATCGCCCACGGCCTGACGCGCTTCGAGGGCGGCGCGCAAGGGGAACACAAGATGGCGCGCGGGCTGCTGCCCACGCCAACATGGTCGGCGCATTGGGTGGCCGACCCGCGCTTCGCGGCCGCGATCCAGGCGTTCCTGGACGAGGAAACCGCCGCGGTGGGCGACTACCTGGGTGAGCTGGAAGCGCACACGCCGTTCAAGCGGCCGGCGGCGGACTGACGCGCCGGACCTGCGCCGCGAGGCGCAACGGTCCGAGCCTATGCACGGGCAATCAGAGGAAGCGGTCCAGCAGCTTGCGGCTGTGCTTGTCCAGCGACAGCACGTCGCGCACCAGATAGAAGATGCCGTGGCTGTCGGCGATCAGCAAGGTGTGTTGGGTCAGGCGGCGGATGTCTTCCTCGCCGCGCAGCGTGAACGAGGTGGGCCCGCGATCGGTGTCCACTTTCCACGTGCTGGGCGTGGCAAAGGTCGACACGCTGATCAGCTTGCGGATTTCAGGCATGAACTCGCGGCCGGCGAGTTCTTCTTCCATCAGCGCGCGCTCGGCGGCTGGCACATCGGACAGGTGCTCGATCCACAGCAGCTCGCGGCCATCGCTGGTCACCAGCGACAGGCCGCGATCACTTTCACTGATCGGAAAGGCGCGCACCGGGATGACCCCTTCGTGCATAGCGCCGTCGGCGCCCTGGTACACCAAACGCCCGAACGCATTGCGTCGCAGCTGAAAAACGGGAAGCGTCATGACGGTTATCTCGATTCCGTGTCAGGCCACGGCGGCCATGTCGTCGCTGCCGGAGGCCTGGGCGTCGGCCTCGGCCTGGCGCGCCTGCGCCTGGTAGAGGCGGTAGTAAGCGCCTTCGCGCGCCATCAGTTCCTCGTGCGGGCCCTGCTCCACGATCTGGCCACGGTCCAGCACGACCAGCCGGTCCGCCTTGCGCAAGGTGCTCAGGCGGTGGGCGATGGCGATGGTGGTGCGGCCGCGCACCAGGTTGTCCAGCGCTTTCTGGATTTCCTTTTCGGTGGTGGTGTCCACCGAGGACGTGGCTTCGTCCAGGATCAGGATGCGCGGATCGATCAGCAACGCGCGAGCGATCGAGATGCGCTGGCGCTCGCCGCCCGACAGGGCCTGGCCGCGTTCGCCCACCAGCGAGTCGTAGCCGTGCGGCAGGCGCAGGATGAACTCGTGGGCGTGCGCCGCGCGGGCCGCAGCGACGATCTCGTCGCGCGTAGCATTCGGCTTGCCGTAGGCGATGTTCTCGGCGATGGTGCCGAAGAACAGGAACGGCTCTTGCAGCACCAGGCCGATATTGCGGCGGTAGTCGGACACGCGCACCGAGCGGATGTCCGCGCCATCGACCAGGATGGCGCCTTCGGACACGTCGTAGAAGCGGCAGATCAGGTTGATCAGCGTGCTCTTGCCCGAGCCGCTGTGGCCCACCAGGCCGATCATCTCGCCTGGTGCGATGGTCAGGTCCAGGCCGCGGATGACCTGGCGGTTGCCGTAGCGAAAGCCCACGTCGCGCAGTTCGATGCGGCCATTGATCTGCGGCAGCTTGGCCGGGTTCTGCGGTTCGGGCACACTGGACACGTGGTCCAGGATGTCGAAGATGCGCTTGGCGCCGGCAGCGGCCTTTTGCGTCACCGAGACGATCCGGCTCATCGAATCCAGGCGCGTATAGAAGCGCCCGATGTAGGCCAGGAACGCGGCCAGCACGCCGACCGTGATCTGCTTTTGCGACACCTGCCAGATGCCGAAGATCCAGACCACCAGCAGCCCGACTTCGGTCAGCAGCGTCACGGTGGGAGAAAACAGCGACCAGGTGGTATTGACGCGGTCGTTGACTTCCAGGTTGCGGTTATTGGCTTCGCGGAAACGCGCCACTTCGCGCTTTTCCTGGGCAAACGCCTTGACCACGCGGATGCCCGGAATGGTGTCGGCCAGCACGTTGGTGATTTCGGACCAGATACGATCGACCTTTTCAAAGCCGTGGCGCAGGCGGTCGCGGACCGCGTGGATCATCCAGATGATGAACGGCAACGGCACCAGCGTGACCAGCGCCAGCCACGGATTGATCGAGAACAGGATCACCGCGGTCATGATGATCATCAGGATGTCGTTCGCGAAATCCAGCAGGTGCAGCGACAGGAACACGCAGATGCGGTCGGTTTCGCTACCGATGCGCGAGATCAGGTCGCCCGTGCGCTTGCCGCCGAAGTACTCCAGCGACAGCTGCTGCAGATGCTCGTAGGTCGTGGTGCGCAGGTCGGCGCCGATGCGCTCGCTGACCCAGGCCAGGATGTAGGTACGGGCCCAGCCCAGCCCCCAGGCCAGGAAAGCCGACCCCAGCAGGCCGCCCAGGTACAGGCGAACTTTGCCGTAATCGATGGGCGCGCCGTTCTGGAACGGAATCAGCACGTCGTCCATCAGCGGCATGGTCAGGTACGGCGGCACCAGCGTCGCGGCGGTGCCCAGCAGCGTCAGCAGGAAGCCGGCCAACAGGGGCAAGCGGTACGGCCGGGCGAAACGCCACAGGCGCAGCAGCGCCCAGGTCGAGGACGGCGCCGCCTGCTCCTGGCTGCAGGTCGGGCATTCGTCCTGCCCGGACGGAATGACGTTATTACAGATGGTGCACTGGCGTTCGGCCAGCGCGTTCGATTGATCGCCGGACAGGCGGATGGCCTGCTGCGCCTCGAATTGGCCCAGCAGCCGCAGCGCCGCCGGGTTGCGGGCCAGCGTGAAACGCCAGATGCCCAGCCGCGCGGTATCGTCGTGCAGCTCGAGCACGGCGGCGCCGGCATGGTCGGAAAGATTCAGGGACAGTTGGGGACCGAAGGCCCACGATTCCCAGCCGGTATCAGCGGGATTGCGGGCGATCAGGCGGCGGTCGGTGACCGCAAGCCAGCCCGGCTGGAACTTCAGGCGCTGATCCAGGTCTATTTCAACCGAGGCCAGCAAGGTTTCGCCCTCCGCCAGTTCAGCGCGGATTTCGTCCCGCCAGCGGGCAGGAAAGGCTTCGGCATGGCCGGAAAGCAGGTGTGGTTTTTTCATTAGAACGCATACCGGGCCAGGACTCTGCCCTACAAGGCGGCGACCGTTCCCAACCCCAGGCTGAAAACGTGTCCCTTCCTTACAACACAACGAGTTCACGCCTTTGAAGGCGTCGTATAGTATCAGCCGATTTTTCTAATTAGGAATATCTGGGATCCCCCACTCGTTGGCATTATTCTAAAGGCGCAACCCCAATAAATTCGCGGTCTTGCATAGGGGCGTCCGCGCGTGCCAACCTGCTTCTCAAGTAAATTAAAACATGAAAAAGAAAGACATTGAATTTCTCGATGTCGTGGCTTTGCGCGGCCCGAACATTTGGACGTACCGTCCGGTCCTTGAAGCGTGGGTGGATATCGGCGAACTGGAGGACTACCCCTCCAACACGATCCCCGGCTTCTACGAGCGCCTGACCGAATGGCTGCCGACCCTGATCGAGCACCGCTGCAGCCCGGGCGTGCGCGGCGGATTCCTGGCCCGCCTGAAAGAAGGCACCTGGCCCGGCCACATTCTTGAACATGTCACCCTGGAATTGCAGAACCTGGCCGGCTTGCGCGGCGGTTTCGGCAAGGCCCGTGAAACCTCCACCCGCGGCGTCTACAAGGTCGTCGTGCGCGCCTGGCAGGAACAAGTCACCCGCACCGCCCTGAACGAAGCCCGCGACCTGGTCATGGCCGCCATCGAAGACCGCCCGTTCGACGTCGACGCCACCGTGTCGCGCCTGCGCCGGCTGGTCGACCGTCACTGCCTGGGCCCCAGCACCGCCTGCATCGTGGACGCCGCCGACGACCGCGACATTCCCTATATCCGCCTGTTCGAGGGCAACCTGGTCCAATTCGGCTATGGCGCGCGCCAGCGCCGCATCTGGACGGCCGAAACCGACCGCACCAGCGCCATCGCCGAAGGCATCTCGCGCGACAAGGACCTGACCAAGGAACTGCTGTCGACCTGCGGTGTACCAGTACCTGAAGGCCGCCTGGTCGACAGCGAAGACGACGCCTGGTCGGCCGCCGAAGACATCGGCCTGCCCGTGGTGGTCAAGCCCTACGACGGCAACCACGGCCGCGGCGTGTTCACCAACCTGACCACCCGCGAAGACGTCGTCTCCGCCTACCGCGTGGCGGTGGATGAAGGCAGCGGCGTCATCGTCGAACGCTTCGTGCTGGGCAACGAACACCGCCTGCTGGTGGTGGGCAACCGCATGGTGGCCGCGGCCGCCGGCGAGCCGGCCTGGGTCACGGGCGACGGCAAGTCCACCATCACCGAACTGATCGACAACCAGATCAACACCGACCCGCGCCGCGGCCGCACCGAGAACCACCCGCTCAATCCGGTGCGGCTGGATTCGGCCGCGCGTCTCGAAATCGCCCGCCAGGGCCTGTCCGAAGACAGCGTGCCGGCCGACGGCCAGCGCGTGCTGGTGCAGCGCAGCGGCAACGTCGCCTTCGACGTGACCGACCGCGTGCACCCCAGCATCGCCGCCACCGTCACCCTGGCCGCCCGCATCGTGGGCCTGGACATCGCCGGCGTCGACCTGGTCGCCGAAGACATCTCGCGCCCGCTGGCCGAACAGCGCGGCGCCATCGTCGAAGTCAATGCCGGCCCCGGGCTGCTGATGCACCTGAAGCCGGCCGACGGCACGCCGCGACCGGTGGGCCGCGCCATCGTCGACCATCTGTTCCCGGAAGGCGACGCCGGCCGCATCCCCATCGTGGGCGTCACCGGCACCAACGGCAAGACCGTCGTCGCGCGCCTGGTGTCGCGCCTGCTGCACCTGTCGGGCAAACGCACCGGCCTGGCCTGCAGCGAAGGCCTCTACCTGGACCGCCGCCTGGTGCAAAAGGGCGACCGCGCCGATTTCGCTTCCGGCACGCGCCTCCTGATGAACCGCAACGTGGATGCCGCCGTCATCGAAAACGACAGCGGCGTGATCCTGGGCCAGGGCCTGGCCTACGATCGCTGCCAGGTGGGCGTGGTCACCAACATCGACGACGCCGATCATCTCGGCGACTTCGACATCAATGAAACGGAACGCATGTTCAATGTGTTCCGCACCCAGGTCGACGTGGTGCTGCCGACCGGCACGGCCGTGCTGAACGCGCGCGATCCGCGCGTGGTGGAGATGGCCGAGTTGTGCGACGGCGCCGTGATCTTCTTCGGCATCGATCCCGCCCTGCCCGCCATCGCCGCTCATCTGCAACAGGATGGCCGCGCGGTGTACGTGCGCGACGGCGCCATCGTACTGGCGCATGGCGCCCGCGAAGAGCGCCTGGCCGCCGTCGCCGCGATTCCCCTGACCCATGGCGGCCGGGTGGCGTTCCAGGTCGAGAACGTGCTGGCCGCCGTGGGCGCCGCCTGGGCGCTGGACATCCCGGTGGAACTCATCCGCGCCGGCATCGAGACCTTCGATATCGACCAGGCCGACGCGCCCTGGCAATTCACCCTGTTCGAGCGCAACGGCAGCACGGTCGTCGTGGACGACGTCCATAACGCCTCCGCCCTGCGTCCGCTGATCACGGCCATCGACCAGTTCCCGTCGACCAACCGCGCCGCCGTCTATTCGGCCGGCGCCGACCGCCGCGACGCCGACCTGATCGAACAAGGCCGCCTGCTGGGCGACGCGTTCGACCGCGTGGTGCTCTACGACGACGCCACGGTCGCCAGCAAGCGTCCGGCCGGCCAGGCCCGCGCGCTGCTGCGCCAGGGCCTGGAGCAAGGCAGCCGCGTCAAGCAGATCCTGGACGAGCCGGACCACGGCCGCGCCATCGAAAGCCAGCTCGCCGGCATCGCCGCGGGGGACTTCGTCCTGCTGCAATCCGACGAGGCGTTCTCCGGCCCCACCATCGATCTCGTCCGCCGCTGGATCCAGCAACACTGACATCACTGTGCGCGCCCCGGCCCTGGCCGCGGGCGCGCGTAAGCTAGACAGGAATACCTGCCATGGAAGTTTCCCGTATCCGAGCACTGCGCGGCCCGAACCTGTGGAGCAAGAACACCGCGATCGAGGCCATCGTTTCCTGCGCCGACGCCGAATGCTCCATCGATAACCTGCCCGACTTCGAAGCCCGCCTGCGCGCGCGGTTGCCGCAAACCGGCCTGCTGCGCCCCGAGGGCCACCAGGGCGCGGTGTCGATCGCGCACGTGCTGCAGATCGTCGCCCTGACGCTGCAGGCCTATGCTGGCTGCCCCGTCACCTTCGGCCGCACCTCATCCACCATCGAACCCGGCGTGTTCCAGGTCGTGGTGGAATACAGCGAAGAAGAAGTCGGCCGGCTGGCCATGGAGCTGGCGCAAGCGCTGGTGCGCGCCGCGCTGGACGACACGCCGTTCGACCTGGCCGACGCCCTGAAGCGCCTGCGCGAACTGGACGAAGACGTGCGCCTGGGGCCCAGCACCGGCTCCATCGTCAACGCCGCCACGGTCCGCAACATTCCGTTCCGCCGCCTGACCCAGGGCAGCATGGTGCAGTTCGGCTGGGGCAGCAAGCAACGCCGCATCCAGGCCGCCGAAACCGACCTGACCAGCGCGATTTCCGAATCCATCGCGCAGGACAAGGACCTGACCAAGATGCTGCTGGACGCCGCCGGTGTGCCGGTGCCGCTGGGCCGCTCGGTCACGACCGCCGAAGACGCCTGGACCGCCGCCCAGGAGCTGGGCGGCCCGGTCGTGGTCAAGCCGCGCGACGGCAGCCAGGGCCGCGGCGTCGCGGTCAATATCGAAACGCGCGAACGCGTGATCCAGGCCTTTGAAGTGGCCGCCGAGGTCAGCTCGGAAGTCATCGTCGAACGCTACATCCCCGGCCACGACTTCCGTCTGCTGGTGGTGGGCGGCGCGCTGGTGGCGGCCTCGCGCCGCGATCCGCCGCAGGTCACCGGCGACGGCGTGCAGACCATCCGCCAACTGGTGGACCAGGTCAACGCCGACCCCTTGCGCGGCGACGGCCACGCGACTTCGCTGACCAAGATCCGCTTTGACGACATCGCCTTGGCCACGCTGAAAAAGCAGGGCTTCGACGCGGATTCGGTGCCGTCCCCCGGCACCCTGATCTTCCTGCGCAACAACGCCAACCTCAGCACCGGCGGCTCGGCCACCGACGTCACCGACGAAGTGCACCCCGAAATGGCGGCGCGCGCGGTCTCCGCGGCCCGCATGATCGGCCTGGACATCTGCGGCGTGGACGTGGTGGCCGAAAGCGTGCAGTACCCGCTCGAAGAACAGAACGGCGGCGTGGTCGAAGTCAACGCGGCCCCCGGCCTGCGCATGCACCTGAACCCCTCGTTCGGCAAGGGCCGCGCGGTGGGTGAAGCCATCATCGCCAACATGTACGCGGACGGCGACGACGGCCGCATTCCGGTGGTGGCGGTGGCCGGCACCAACGGCAAGACCACCACCGTGCGCCTGACCGCCCACATTCTGGGCGTGGCCGGCAACCGCGTGGGCATGACCAACTCGGACGGCGTGTACGTCGACAACCTGCGCATCGACACCGGCGACTGCAGCGGCCCGCGCAGCGCCCGCAGCGTGCTGATGCACCCGGACGTCGACGCTGCCGTGTTCGAAACGGCGCGCGGCGGCATCCTGCGCGAAGGCCTGGCCTTCGACCGCTGCAATGTCTCCATCGTCACCAACATCGGCATGGGCGACCACCTCGGGCTGGGCTACATCAGCACCGTCGAGGACCTGGCCGTGGTCAAGCGCGTGATCGTGCAGCACGTGCATCCCGGCGGCACCGCGGTGCTCAACGCCGCCGACCCCATCGTGGCCGACATGGCCGCCAGTTGCCCCGGGTCGGTGACCTACTTCGCCGAAGACCGCAACCACCCGGTGATGGCGACGCACCGCGCACAAGGGCTACGCGTCGTCTACCGCGACGGTGATGCGATCGTGGCCGCCCAAGGCAGCGACGAAACCCGCTTCCCGCTGGCCGAAATTCCCCTGACCCGCAACGGCACCATCACCTTCCAGGTCGAGAACACCATGGCCTCGATCGCCGCCGCCTGGGCGCTGAACCTGAGCTGGGACATCATCCGCCGCGGCCTGGCCACCTTCGTCAACGACGCCCAGACCGCGCCCGGCCGGTTCAACGTGTTCGACTATCGCGGCGCCACCGTGATCGCCGACTACGGCCACAACCCCGACGCGATCCTGGCGCTGGTGCGCGCGGTGGACGCCATGCCCGCCAAACGCCGCTCGGTGGTGATCAGCGGCGCCGGCGACCGCCGCGACGAAGACATCCGCATGCAGACCGAGATCCTGGGCGAAGCGTTCGACGACGTGCTGCTCTACCAGGACCAGTGCCAGCGTGGCCGCGAGGATGGCGAAGTGCTGGCCCTGCTGCAGCAAGGCCTGGTCAATGCCAGCCGCACCCGCCACATCGAAGAGATCCACGGCGAGTTCCTGGCGATCGACACGGCGCTGGCGCGCCTGGGCGCCGGCGACCTGTGCCTGATCCTGGTGGACCAGGTCGAAGCGGCGCTGGACCACATCGCCGGCCGCATCAAGGAAGCCTGACCGGCTGCGCCAGGCCGCCGGCAACGGCGGCCCGGACAAGCAACGGGGCGCCCATGGGCGCCCCATTCTTATTGAGCTGGACGAGAGTTGCGCGCGACGCCGCGCTAACTGGCGGCCCCGGCCTGAACCCTGGGCGCCTCGGCCTGATACCTGTCCGTGACGTGCGTGCATCCCAGCGCCGCCATCGCGGCCAGCGCCAACAACATCGCGCGGCAGAATCTTTGCGTCATGCGTGTTTCCTCCTGAGTTGGATGCCGTCACCGGCGCGGACTGGCCCGCGCCAGCGGCGTGGACCGACTATACCGAGGCCTCGCGGTCACGGCCAGCCACGCGATAAAACACCGCAAAATCGCGTATTTCCCGTTACCTGCCTCCGTCAAAACAGGACAAGACGTTGCTCAGATGTAACTCCCACACTGCGCATGGCCGGTTCAAACCCCGTCGCGAGACGCGCGATTTGCCCCGTCCCCCGCCGTTACATTTACCCACAGCGTTCTTTGACAGCGTTTGCGAGGCACCTGTACCTTGAACCCAAGCTGATCAGTGTCCAACTCACCCGCGACTGCCAGGTTTATCGGCCATAAGCCCAGGCAGCCGCCACAACGAAGAGAGGTCACCATGAATAACGACATCATCGCTGGCAAGTGGAAGCAACTGTCCGGCAAGGCCAAGGCGGCTTGGGGTGAACTCACCGACGACGAGTTGACCCGCACCGAAGGCAACGCCGAACGCTTGGCTGGCCTGATCCAGGAGCGCTACGGCAAGACCAAGGAACAGGCCGAAAAGGATGTGCGCGATTTCTTCGATCGCAATCGTTAATTTCCAAGCCACCCAGGAGAAGCTGACATGTTGCACTACGCCGTTGTTTTCTTCGTGATTGCGATAATCGCGGCCGTCCTGGGCTTCGGCGGCATCGCCGCCGGCGCCGCAGGGATCGCCAAGATCCTGTTCTTCGTCTTCCTGGTATTGGCGCTGCTGTCCATTCTGGGCGGCGCATTCCGAAAGAAATAGAACATCGCACCCAAGATTCATCCGCTTAGCCGTTGCGTACTGAACGCGCTGAACCCCCAACACAAGGAGCATAACTATGGAATTCCGCAAGCTGATCGCCGCCGCCGCACTGGGCACGGGCGCTGTCTTCACTTCCATGGCCTTTGCCGCCAATGACGGCAAGCCCAAGCAATCCGTGGGCGAATACGCGTCCGACGCGACCCTGACCACGAAGGTCAAGGCAGCCTTTGTCGCCGACAAGCAATTGAGCGCCCTGGAAATCGCCGTGGAAACCACCGATGGCGTGGCCAAGCTGACCGGTACGGTGGGCACCGCCGCCGAAGCCGATCACGCCGCCACCGTGGCCCGCGGGGTCGAAGGGGTCAAGCAGGTCATGAACAACATCAAGGTCGACCCGGCCAAGAACAAGAAGTAAACGCCGTCGCCCTTGCCGCGACCACCACGGCGCCTTGCGTGAAAACGCGAGGCGCCGTTTTTTGTTCATTAGACGTTGACCGTGCCGCGGCCGATCTCAAGCGCACGCCCGCCGACCTGGATGCGGCCATCGGCCTGCACGTCCAGCAGCAGGCGGCAGGGGCGGCCCATCTGGTCGCCCTGCTCGACCAGATAGCTGGCGGGCAGCACCCGGCCCTGATGACGCAGCCAACCGCCCAGGTTGGCGCAGGCCGACCCCGTGCCCGCATCTTCGTCCACGCCGCCGCCCGCCTTGGCGAAAAAGTAGCGCGCCACCACGACGTCGCGATCGCCCTGCCGGCGGCCTTCATCGAAGGCGAACAGATAGCAGGTCTTGCGGCCCAGGCTGCTGGCCTGCCAACGATGCAGCTGCGTGGCATCGGGACGCGCGCGGCGCACCGCTTCCACGCTCTTGATGGGCAGCAGCAATTGGTCCGCGCCCGTGTCGACCCAGATCGGTTCACCCTGCAGATCGTCGGCCTGCAATCCGACCAGCCCGGCGATTTCCACAGCGGACATTTCGGGGGGCGCGGTGCGCACGCCATCCGGACATGGCGCGGTGAAGGTCCAGGCGTCGCCCCGCGCTGTCACGGGCACGATGCCCGCCTTGAATTCCAGCGTCAGCGCATCGCCCGACTTGAGCAGATCGCGCAGCACCTGCGACGTGCCGATGGTGGGATGGCCGGCGAACTTCATCTCGTAGCCGGGCGTGAAGATGCGCACGCGCGCATCCGCGTGCTCTGACGGCAGGATGAAGGTGGTTTCGGATAAATTGAATTGCGCCGCCAGGTTCAGCATGGTGGCGTCATCCATGCCGCGCGCGTCTTCGAACACGCACAACTGATTGCCGCTGAACGTGCTGGAAGCGAAGACGTTGATGAGACGGAACGCGTAGGTAGCCATGATGCGATGAAAGAGGAAGAGCCGCGCCAGGCGGCGGAGCCCTCCACTTTATCGCAGGGCGACAGGCGCTACCAGATGGCGAAGAACAGCACCCAGGCCCAGCAGAACGGCGCCAGGCCGGCCAGTAGCACCAACCATGCCAGCCCCTTTTTCACGCGGCTTGCCGGACGCTGGTTCAGCAAGCGGGCGAATAGCCGCAGAGTCCACAGCACAGCCAGCGCCAGCAGCGTAAAACGCACCGGCGCCGCCCACGCGGCGCGCACGCCTTCGTGTTTGAGCAGGTTGACCGTGGTGGCCGACAGCCCCAGGAACACGCCAATGCCGGCCGACGGAATCAGCGCCTGGGCCAGCTTGTGCAGGCCAGGGCGGAACCAGCCGCCAGAGGCTTGCCCGGCCGAGGGCGCGGCAGGCACCAGGCGGTCGGCGATCCAGAGCGACAGGAAGCTGGCGCCGCCCACGCACACCGTGGCGCCGACCACGAACATCAGGATGCCCGCGCCGTCCAGCCAGGAGAAGCTGTCGTTCACTTCCGGATAGTGCGTCAAGATGAACCAGGGCGCGTTGTCCATCAGCGGCCAGAGGATGTCGCGTTCGACCAACCAGGTGGCGGCCCATTGCTTGGCTGCCACGTACCAGGGGCTGGCGCTCCAGAGGAACGCGCCCATGGCGATGCCCATCAGACCGAAGCACAGCAGGACGGTCTGCCAGCCCTCGCCCTCGGTGACGTTGACGATTTCTTCTTCGGGCGAGCGCGGCGTCAGCGCGATGGCGCCGCGGTAGTCGCTGCAGCGGCCGCACATGTGGCAATCGCCGGCGCCCTTCATGTGCCGCAGGGGCACCAGCGGCGCACAGTTGATGGGCTCGATCCGGATGACCGGATGACGCCACTTTTCTTCGTCCACCTTGAAGTGCCAGGGCGCCAGCTTGGCCAGCACGTTGAACACGCCGTTGACCGGGCACAGGTACTTGCACCATACGCGCTTGCTGCGGCCATAGCGCCAGCCGACGATCATGGCCGCCACCGTGGACCCGCCCAGCACCGCCAGCACCGCCAGTGGATACTGGTACACGCTGACGAGCTGGCCGTACACCGTCGTCAGTGCGAACGCCACGAACGGCCAGCCGCCCCAGCGCATCCATTTCGGGATGGCACGCCCCTGGCCACGTTCGCTGGCCCACTCGGTGAGCATGCCCTCCGGACAGAACCAACCACACCATGCCCGTCCCAGGATCGGCATGGAAATCAGCACGAACGGCCACCAGACGCCCCAGAAGGCGAACTGCGCGACGATGGTGAGATTGTTGAAAACCGATGCCGAATTGCCCGGCAAAGGCATGATGGCCGGGACGATCAGGAGGAACGCGTATATCGCAACAATGCCCCACTGCAGCTTGCGCAGCAGAGGGGCATGGTCTCGAAGAAAGTCGGCGATACGGGAGGTTGCCCTCCCGAGTGCAGCTGCCATGGTTAAACCTTCATTAATTCAGTCCGGCAAAGGCGTCGGAATCAGGAAGCTGCGCGGGCCGCGGCGACCGGCGCGGGCTTGCCGCCCACCCAGCGCAACAGCGCCCATACCACGATCCAGTAAGCGACCCACAGCAATACCGAAATCAGGGCAGGCAGGGCGCGGTACCCCGCAAAATCGGCCAGAATCTTGCCGAAACCCGTGCTGTCGCTGAGCAACCACGAGCTGTCCCAGACCGGATCGATGATCGTCGGCAGCACGTCCAGGGAAATCAGGTGATCCAGGCCGCCCACCAGCAGCGAGCCGGCCAGCAGCAACAGCAGGATTTCGGTGACGCGGAAAAAGCGGCGCCAGGTGATGAGCTTGCCGCCCAGCTGCAGCAGCCAGAAGGTCAGGAGCGCCACGACGAAACCGGCCACGCCGGCCAGGGCCAGCATCAGCATGTTGTTGCCGTCTTCGCCCGCCGCCACGGTGCCGTACAGGAACACCACGGTTTCGCTGCCCTCGCGGGCCACCGCGATAGCCACCAGCACGAACAGGCCCCACCAGTTGTCGCTGGCCACAGAAGAGCGCGCGCCGCTTTCAAGTTCGCCTTTCAGCGTGCGGCCGTGCTTTTTCATCCAGACGACCATCTGCACCACCAGCGCGCACGCCGCCAGCGACATGACAGCCTGGAACCATTCCTGCCCCTCGTCGCTGAGCCAGGACGACACGCCCAGCAACACCAGCGCCAGTGCGATGGCCAACGCCAGCCCGGCGGCCACGCCGCCCCACAGATACTTCAGCCCGCGCGCGCCTTCCGGCGTCGAGCGCAGCCAGGTGTACAGGATGCCCACCACCAGCATGGCTTCGACGCTTTCGCGCCAGACGATAAAGAGGACCTGTTCCATGTGATGCAGCCTGCCTATTCCTTGGCCTTGACGACCAGGGTGCCTTTCACCGACTGGTGAAAGTCATCGAAGAAGGGGTACTCGCCGGGGCGCGAGATGGTGATGACCACGAAAGACTTCACCCCAGGACCCAGCACTTTTTCCTTGCGCAGCGGAATGCTTTCGAATTCCACCGGCTCGTTGCTCTCGTTGATGAGCTCGATCTTGAACCGGCCCGCCGGGACTTCCAGCCGCGCGGGCTCGAAGGTGCCGTCGGGCTTGAACGTCAGCGTGAAGGTGGGCAGTTCGTCCGCCTGCGCGGGCGACATGCCCGCCAAGCCGGCCACGCTGATCAACAGCGCGGCAACCATGCGAAGCAGGCGGCGCACGATCAGTAACCGCCCTTCTTGCCGGTGCCGGCGTAGACGAACTCATAGTCCAGCGCGATCGGCTCGAACCAGTCGCCCACCCCGGTTTCCTTGTCGATGTGGCGGCCGAAGTGGCTCATCTTGTTGGCCGTCGGCGGCAGGATCGTGTACTTCAGCTTGTACTTGCCCGGGCCTTCCAGCTTGATGTTTTCGCCGTAGTGCGGGCCGTCGTTGGCGACCATCGGCATGAAGGTGCCTTTCTGCACGTTCTGGCTGCCGACCTTCTGGATTTCGTAGTTCACGACCAGGTAGGGCACCCACTCGCCTTCCGGGAAGCCGGTCTTGTTGCCGGCGGTGGCGTGGATGTCGGCCTCGAGGTGCACGTCGGAATCCTTGGCGGGACGCATCATTCCGGGCGGATCCATTTCAATCGGCTGCAGATAGACCGCACCGATTTCCATGCCGCCCTTTTCTACCGGCTTGCCGATGGGGTATTCAGCCGCGTGGGCGACGGACACGCTCAAACCGACAATGGCCAGCGCCAAGGCTTTCTTGATCATGGGGTATTCCTCAAGACACGAATGAAACGGCGGTTCCAAAGAATATAAACAAGAACCGTTTGCATTAATGTAACGAAAAAAACTGACAGATCCCTGAACCAAGAGCCCCGTAAAACGTCCGATTGTTGCGTCCCATCAAGCAAAAGAAAAGCCGGCGGGCAGATGCGCGCCGGCGTTTCCAGACCGGGCCCACGGCAACGCCGGGGCCTGGCGCCCTGCTTTACTTACGCCCGCCACCCGGGGGCGTGCCGCCCGGCGTGAAGGGGAAGGTCGAGAACATCGCGCGGGTCTGATCCTGCATCTGGTCCTGCATCTGCACGAACAGGTTCTTACTCTGGTCGATGTAGTTGTTCATCATGTTCTGCAGCATGGGGGTCTGCACGTTCATGAATTGCGTCCAGGCCTCGGGACCGAACTGGCTGCCGTACAGGCCCTTGGACTGTTCGGCCATGCGCTGCTGGATTTCCATGAAGGCCTGGATGTTCTTTTCCAGGTACGAACCCATGATGCCCTGCATGGCGTGGCCGTAGAAACGGATGATCTGCGACAGCATGTTCGACGAGAACATGGGCATACCACCACTTTCTTCTTCCAGGATGATTTGCAGAAGAATGCTGCGCGTGAGGTCTTCGGCGCTCTTGGCGTCGATGACCTGGAATTCCTCGTTGGCCAGAACCAGTTGCTTCACATCGGCCAGGGTGATGTAGGTGCTGGTCCGGGTGTCGTATAGGCGACGGTTGGGGTATTTTTTAATCAGGCGCAGGCTGGCGCCGGTTTGTGCTTGCGTCATGTTTGTCCCCGGATCGGGCGATCTCTAAGACTTCGAATAGGGTGGAGTGTAATGCCGGGAGCCTTCTCCCCGAAGCTCTACGGCGCGAAAGGGCCGCCCACCGGGCGGCCCGCGGTGCATCAGCCCATGTGCAGGCCGCCATTGAGCGAGAAATCCGCTCCCGTCGAAAAACCAGACTCGTCCGAAGCCAACCACGACGTCATGGACGCGATTTCCTCCGGCGTACCCAGACGGCGCACCGGAATGGTGGCGACGATCTTTTCCAGCACGTCGGGACGAATGGCGCGAACCATGTCGGTGCCGATGTAGCCGGGCGAAATGGTGTTGACGGTGACACCCTTGCTCGCCACTTCCTGGGCCAGCGCCATGGTGAAGCCATGGATGCCAGCCTTGGCCGTGGAATAGTTGGTCTGGCCGAACTGCCCCTTCTGACCGTTCACCGAACTGATGTTGATGATGCGGCCCCATTGGCGCTCGACCATGCCGTCGATGACCTGCTTGGTGACGTTGAACAGGCTGTTCAGATTGGTGTCGATGACCGCGCGCCAATCGTCGGCGGTCATTTTGCGGAACAAGCCGTCGCGCGTGATGCCCGCGTTGTTGACCAGCACGTCCACCGGACCCAGATCCGCCGTGACGCGCTCGAACGCGACCACCGTGGACTCCCAGTCCGAGACATTGCCGACGGACGCATAGAACGTGTAGCCCTGCGCCGCCTGTTCGTCCAGCCATTGCTGGTAGTTGCGGCTGGGGCCGCAACCTGCCACGACGCGAAAGCCATCCTTGGCCAAGCGCTGGCAAATAGAGGTGCCGATACCGCCCATCCCGCCTGTAACGTAAGCCAGTTTTCCGCTCATTGGACTTCCTCCTGTGTGCGACGGACGCCTCGTTGATTAACTTCTTATTAGCCTGGGCCCACCGCGTGCGCGGCCTCAGGCGGCCCTGACTTTCACATACCTGCCCGGCGCCGGCTCGATCGGCCTATGCCGGGCATTGCCTGATTTTGTACGCGCCTTGACCTGCTTGCCAGAATGGCCGGCCAGCCAACTGGCCCAGTCGGGCCACCAGCTGCCCGGTTTTTCCTGGGCCTGCGCCAGCCAGGCATTGGGGTCGCCCGGCAAGGGGTGACCCGCGTTCCCGGTATTGTCCGCCACCCAGTAGCTGCGGCGCTTCTTGGCGGGCGGATTGACCACGCCGGCGATATGGCCCGACGCTCCCAGCACGAACCGTTGCGGGCCGCGCAGCACCTGGGTCGAGGCATAGGCCGAGACCCATGGCACGATATGGTCTTCGCGCGAACCGAAAATATACGCCGGCATCGTCAGGCGCGTCAGGTCCAGCGGCAAGCCGGCGGCCTGCGCCCGGCCCGGCACCTTCAGGTTGTTCTCGAGGTAGGTATTGCGAAAATACCAGGAGAAGAACGGACCCGGCAGGTTGGTGCTGTCGCCGTTCCAGAAGAGCAGGTCGAAAGCCGGCGGCTTCTGGCCTTTCAGGTAGTTGCCGACCACGTAGTTCCAGACCAGTTCGTTGGGACGCAGGAACGAGAAGGTGGTGGCCAGGTCGCGCCCGGGCATCAGCCCGCCCGCGCCCAGTTGATGGTCGCGCAGCAGCGCATGGGCCTCGTCGACGAAGACGTTCAGGATGCCGGTGTCGTGGAAGTCGAGCAACGAGGTCAGCAGCGTGAGGGCCGCGACGGGATGCTCGCCGCGCGCTTCGGCCAGCGCCAGCGCGGACGCCAGCATGGTGCCGCCCACGCAGAAGCCCAGCGCGTTGACCTGCGGCTGGCCGGTGATGTCGCTGGCCACGCGCAGCGCCTGCAGCACCGCGTTGTCCAGGTAGTCGGACCAGGTGGCGCGGTCCACGCCGTCCGTGTCGCTGGCCAGCGGGTTGCGCCAGGAAATCAGGAATACCGTGAAGCCCTGCTCGACCGCGTGGCGCACGAACGAGTTGTCCGGCTGCAGGTCCAGGATGTAGAACTTGTTGATGTTCGGCGGCACGATGACCAGCGGGCGCTCGTGCACCGTGGCAGTGGCCGGCGCGTACTGGATCAGCTGGAACAGCGTGTTTTCGAACACCACGTCGCCCGGCGTGATCGCGACGTTGCGGCCGATCTCGAACTGGGTTTCGTCGGTTTGGGTGATGCGGCCTTTCTTGACGTCGCCGAGCAGATTGGCCAGGCCTTCGTTCAAAGCGCGGCCGGCGCTTTCGACGATGGACTGCTGGGCGTCGGGATTCAAGGCCAGGAAGTTCGACGGCGACAGCGCGTCGACCCACTGCATGATGGAAAAGCGCAGGCGATCGCGCATCGGTTCGCTGACCTGGGCGGCATCCACCATGCGCGACATGGCGCGGGCGGACAGCAGGTAGGTGTGCGCCATCAACAGATGCGAACCATTGGCGGCCCAGGCGTCGCCGGAAAAGCGGCGATCGGCCAGAGGGGCCAGCGCGCCGCGGCGGGCGTCGTCGCACAGGCGCTGCCACTCGCGGGAGAATTCAGCCTGAATGTCGGCCAGGACGTCCGGAGCCACGCTCACCGGAAGAGGCCCTGAGGCGGAGAGATTGGCATTCACTTCGACACCTTGTTATCGAGACTTCCCGATTGATGTTGCATGTCGGGTTAAGCGCTGTCAATGCGGGTATTCAGGTATTCAACACGGCCGGCCAGCCTAGCAAGCCGCCCGCGCGGCCGCCTTGCGCGGGATCAAACCGGATCGAGCCAGGCCAGCAACGCCATCCGCCCCGTCTCGCTGTCGCGGCGGTACGAGAAAAAGCGCTGGGCGTCCGTCACGGTGCACAGGCCGCTCAGGCTGACCTGTTGTACCCCGGCGCGGCGCAGGCGGAAATCAGCCAGACCGGCGAGGTCCGCCAGCCATTTGCCGGGCACGCCCGGCCGCGGCCGGAAATAGGACTCTGTCGCCGGGTCGTCCGCCCTGAAGGCGTCCAGCACGTCGCGGCCAACCTCGAACGCCTGCGGGCCGATGCCGGGGCCGACCCAGGCGCGCCAGGCCGTGGCCTGCGGCACCTTGGCCCGCATCGCGGCCAGCGTATTTTCCAGCACACCGCCGGCCAGGCCGCGCCAGCCGGCGTGGGCCGCGCCCAGGACGCGCCCGTCCGCATCCGCAATGACCACCGGCAGGCAGTCGGCCACCATGACGGCCAGCACCCGGCCCGGCTGCGACGTGACGCTGGCGTCCAGCGCCGGCTCGTCCGGCAGATCGGCTTGGTCCGCGTCGACGACGTCGCTGCTGTGCACCTGGCGCAGCCACAGGGGCTCGGACGGCACCGCGGCGCGCAGCCGCCGGCGGTTTTCCGTGACGGCGTCCGGGTTGTCGCCGGCGCGCAGCCCCAGGTTCAGGGTGTCGTGCGGCGCGACGCCCACGCCCCCTGCCCGCGTGGTGCAGAAGTAGTTGACGCCGCCCCATGCGGGGCCGGTCACCACGGGCAAGCCTTGAATCACGCGTTCCATGCGATCGCTTCCTGGACCAGGGTCATGTCCGCCGGCACGGGCGCGGCGAATTGAACTTCGCCACGGCCGCCCGGATCATCGAAATGCAAGGCGCGCGCATGCAGCATCTGCCGCGCGGCGCCCGCGATGTTCTTGCCGCCGTAGATCGTGTCCGCCAGCAGCGGATGCCCCAGGCTGGCCATGTGCACCCGGATCTGGTGGGTGCGACCGGTTTCCAGGCGGCACACCACTTCGGTGACGCGGCCGCCAGGATCGACCTGGCCGCGGCGGGCGGGAGAATAATGCGTCACGGCGGGCTTGGGCGCCACCGGGCGTTCGACGCTCATGCGTACCGGCACGCGCGGATCGCGGCCGATCGGACGGTCGACCTTGCCGGCGGCCGCCACCCAGCCGTGCGCCAAGGCCACGTATTCGCGGCCCATACTGCGCGCCTGCAATTGGCGCACCAAGTGAGTTTGCGCGATTTCGTTGCGCGCCACGACCATGAGGCCGGAGGTGTCCTTGTCCAGCCGGTGAACGATGCCGGCGCGGGCCACCTGGGCCAATTCGGGGTAGCGGTGCAGCAGGCCGTTGAGCAGCGTGCCGCTCCAGTTGCCGGCGCCGGGATGCACCACCAGGCCGGCCGGCTTGTTCACGACGATCCAGTCGGCGCTTTCGTCGACCACGGGGAAATCAATGGCCTCGGGGGCGAACGCCAGGGCTTCGGGCGCGGGCTGGGCCCAGACAGTGATCTCGTCGCCAGGGCCGACGGTCTGGCGGATCTTGCCGGGGGCGCCATTGACGTGGACGTTGCCGGCTTCGATCCAGCCCTGCAGGCGGCTGCGGGAATGATCGGGCAACAGCCCAGCCAGCACCTTGTCCAGACGGTCGGCGCGAGTGGCCGATGGCACCGTTACAAGTTGCGGTTCACCCCGTGGGTTTTCGCTCGGGTTTTCGCCGGGAAGACCCAGGAGTTCATCGTCAGAAACGAGATCTGCGCTGATGGCTATATCAGACATGGAGACAAATCATATAATCAGCCTGCCATGCTAACACCAAGGATACGATTCTCGTGATTCACCACTCCGCAGCTCCCTTGAACCCCGCCTCCCGAAGCGGGTCGGTTTTGCGCGTGGTTATCGCGCTATTTGCCGTTATCGCCATCGCCGGTTGCGGCTCGACCAACAGCAAGTACGACAAGACCACCAACTGGAGCGCCGAACAGCTGTACGCCGACGCCAAGGCGGAAATCTCGTCGGGGGGCTGGAAAGAAGCCCGCGAGCGCCTGACCGCCATTGAAAGCCGCTACCCCTTTGGCGTGTACGCCCAGCAAGCCCTGCTTGAACTGGCCTACGTCAACTGGAAGGATGGCGAAAACGAACAAGCCCTGGCCGCGATCGACCGCTTCCAGCAGCTCTACCCCAACCATCCCGGCACCGACTACGCCCTCTACCTGAAAGGCCTGATCAACTTCACGCCGGCCAGCGCGTTCATGAGCAGCCTCACCGGCCAGGACCCCGCCGAGCGCGACCCCAAGGGTCTGCGCGCGTCCTACGACGCCTTCAACGAGCTGATCAAGCGCTATCCGGACAGCAAGTACACCCCGGACGCCGAAAAGCGCGTCGCCTGGCTGGTGAACACCATCGCCATGAACGAAGTGCACGTGGCCCGCTACTACTACGAGCGCGGCGCCTACATCGCGGCGGCCAACCGCGCGCAGACGGTCATCACCGACTTCGAAGGCGCCCCCGCCACCGAAGAAGCGCTCTACCTGATGGTGCAGTCCTACGACAAGCTCGGCATGACCGAACTGAAGAACGACTCGCAGCGCGTGTTCGACAAGAACTTCCCCAACAGCTCGTTCAAGGACAAGGGCCTGAAGGCCGACAAGAGCTGGTGGAATCCGTTCAACTGAATCACCGCCGCCGCATGGGAAAAAGCCTCTCGATACATCGAGGGGCTTTTTTTATTCCGCCTGCTTTCTCTTGTAGAAAGCCAGGACCTCTTCCAGTTCGCGCGTTCGCGCGAATGGCGGCAGGCCGCGCCACAGCTGCTTGCCATAGGGCTTTTCGACCAGGCGGGCGTCGCCCACCATCAGCACG
This sequence comes from Achromobacter sp. UMC71, assembly GCF_014170305.1. Taxonomy (GTDB): domain Bacteria; phylum Pseudomonadota; class Gammaproteobacteria; order Burkholderiales; family Burkholderiaceae_B; genus Achromobacter. The sequence continues at coordinate 54,241 of NZ_LZZT01000018.1, read as the reverse complement.
CCCCAATCGGCCTCGGTGCGGATCAGGCGGCCGGCGCCCTGCTTGAGCGAGATGGCGGCTTCGGGCAGCTGGTATTCCGAGAACGGGTTGCCGCCGTGGGCGCGGCAGGCCCGCAGGCGCGCCTCGATCACAGGGTCATCGGGCGGCGCGAACGGGAGCTTGTCGATCGCGACCAGCGTCAGCACATCGCCGGGCAGGTCAATGCCTTCCCAGAAGCTGGCGCTGCCCACCAGCACCGGATGGGTCAGCTTGCAGAAACGGTCGAGCAGGTCGCGGCGCGTGCCCTCGCCCTGCTTGAGCAGCGGCCAATCGTGGCCGGCGTCGTCGAAAGCGTCGGCGAGCAGATTGGCGACCTTGTCCACCGCGCGCAAGGTGGTGCACAGCACCAGCGTGCCGCCGGGGCTGGCCTCCAGCAGCGGCAGCAGCGTCTGCACGAAGCGGTCCAGGAACTGCGGCGATTGCGGCTCGGGCATGCCACGCGGCACGAACAGCAACGCCTGCTGCGGGTAATCGAAGGGCGATTCCCATTTGCCGGTACGCGCGCGCTCCAGGCCCAGCTGGCTGGTGAAATGGTTGAACTCGCCGTTCACCGACAGCGTGGCGGACGTCATGATCCAGGCCTGGCCCGGCTTGCGGTACTTGGAAAAAGCCTGCGCCACCGACAAGGGCGCGGAATGCAGGCGCACATGGTGCAGGCCGTGCTCGACCCAGCGCACCGCCGGGCCGGTCCATTCCACAGCGGCCGCCGCGCCTTCAAGAATGGCGGCAGGCGTGGACAGGCCGTCGCCCAGGGCCGAAGCCGCTGGCGGTTCCGGCGCCTGGTCGTCGCGCCCCCAGCCTTCTTCGTCGAACCCGGCCCCCGAGCCGCCACGGCCCGGCGTGGCCCAGCGCTTCAGGCGCACGGAGATCTCGGCGCCGGTGCGCGCGGCGGCCACCAGGTCGGGATGGCGCTCGGCGACCGAGCCCAGCGCGTTGGTGGCGGTATCCACGGCCTCGCGCAGCACCGCCAGCGCGGTGTCGAATTCGTCGGCGTTGGGAATGGCCTCGAACGTGGCCTTGCGGCCCGGCAGGCGTTCCAGCGGCGCACAGGCCAGCCGCAGTTCGCGCGCGGCGGTTTCCAGGTGGCGCGACACGTCGCTCCATTTGGTCGCCTCGCGCGCATACGCCAGGCCGGCGACTTCAAGCGCTCGGCCGAAATCCATCAGCTGGTGGGTGGACACGCTGCTGCCCAAGAAGCGGGTGGCGGTGTCGGGCAACTGGTGCGCTTCGTCGAAAATGACGGTGTCGGCTTCGGGTAGCAGATCGGTGACGCCCTCTTCGCGCAGCACCAGGTCGGCCATGAACAGGGCATGGTTGACCACTACCACGTCGGCCTCCTGGGCCTGGCGGCGAGCCTTGACCACGAAACAGTCGCGGATGCGCGGGCATTCCTGGCCCAGGCAGTTTTCGCGGGTGGAGGTGACCCGCTGCCAGATGTCGGCGTCTTCGGGCACCTGCGCGAGATCGCCGCGGTCGCCGGTCTTGGAAATGCCGGCAAACACCTGGATCTGGCGCAGTTGCTGGATCTCGGAGCGTGACTTCAGCGCACGGTCGTCGCCCTGCAGGCGGTCCAGGTGGTAATGGCAGACGTAGTTGCCGCGGCCCTTGAGCAACGCGGCTGTGACGGGCGCCGCCAGGGCGGCGCGCACGCGCGGCAGGTCGCGGGCGAAAAGCTGGTCCTGCAGGGTGCGGGTGCCGGTGGAAATCAGCACCTTGCCGCCCTGGATGAACGCGGGTACAAGATAGGCCCAGGTCTTGCCGATGCCGGTGCCGGCCTCGGCAACCAGCGTGGCGCGGTCGGAAATGGCCTGGCCAATGGCTTGGGCCAGTTCCACTTGCGACGGGCGTGGCTTGTAGCCGGGCATGGCCGAGGCAAGCGGCCCGTCCTCGGCGAAGAATTCGGATATGTCCAGGTCCAGCATTGAAACAGCCTAGTGTCGAAATCAACCGTGCCGGTCGACGGTCGAGGCGCCAGACACTGATGGTGGGAAAGGACCAAATGATACCCGCTGCCGCCGCCCTTTTCTGCTTGCGGCCTGTCCGCGAGCCCAACCCGCAGGGACGGATCGGTCACCCCTGGCACGTTCTGTAACAACGGCTTATGGCACAATCCGCCCCTTGTTTTTCCTTTTTGCCGTCGTATCGAGATGTCTGAAACTTCCGTTATCACGAACGTCGCCGCCGGCGTCGACAATGCCCGTATCGTTGCCCAGCTCGCCACCGAGCTCGGGGCGCGTGCCTCCCAGATCGCCTCGGCGGTGGAACTGCTCGATGACGGCGCCACGGTGCCCTTCATCGCGCGCTACCGCAAGGAAGCCACCGGCGGCCTGGACGACACCGTCCTGCGCAACCTGGAAGTGCGCCTGGGCTATCTGCGCGAACTCGAAGAGCGCCGCGGCGCCATCCTCGAGTCCATCTCGCAGCAGGGCAAGCTCACCGCCGAACTGCAGCAAGAGATCTCCACGGCCGATACCAAGCAACGCCTGGAAGACTTGTACGCGCCCTACAAGCCCAAGCGCCGCACCCGCGCCCAGATCGCGCGCGAAGCCGGCCTTGAGCCCCTGGCCGACGGCATCCTGGCCGATCCGGCCTGCGATCCGGCCGTGCTGGCCGCGCAATACCTGAATCCCGAAGCCGCAATCAACGACGCCAAGACGGCGCTGGACGGCGCGCGCGACATCCTGGCCGAGCGCTACGCCGAAAACGCGGACCTGCTGGCCGACATGCGCGAGCATCTCTGGTCCACCGGCCTGCTGTATTCCAAGATGGTCGACGGCAAGGAAACCGAAGGCGCCAACTTCCGCGACTGGTTCGACTTCAACGAACCGCTGCGCACGCTGCCTTCGCACCGCATCCTGGCGCTGCTGCGCGGCCGCCAGCAAGGCGTGCTGGAAATCCGCCTGGGCCTGGAGGCCGAGCTCGAAGCCCAGTTGCCCCACCCCTGCGTGGCGCGCGTGGCCAGCTTCCTGAAGCTGGGCAACGGCCTGTTCGCGCTGGACGCCTCGCCGCGCGCCCGCTGGCTGGGCGAAGTCTGCCGCTGGACCTGGCGCGTCAAGCTGGTCACGGCGTTTGAAAGCGAACTGATCGGCCGCCTGCGCGAAACCGCCGAAGCCGAAGCGATCCGCGTGTTCGCCGCCAACCTGAAAGACCTGCTGCTGGCCGCGCCGGCCGGCCCCAAGGCCGTACTGGGCCTGGACCCGGGCATCCGCACCGGCTGCAAGGTCGCCGTGATCGACCAGACCGGCAAGGTCGTCGACACCACCACCGTCTACCCGTTCGAGCCGCGCCGCGACCGCGAGGGCACCATCAATACGCTGGCCGCGCTGGTCGCCCGCCACAAGGTGGACCTGATCGCCATCGGCAACGGCACCGCCTCGCGCGAAAGCGAGAAGCTGGTGGGCGACATGATGGAACGCTTCCCCGACCTGAAGGTGACGCGCGTGGTCGTGTCCGAGGCCGGCGCGTCCGTGTACTCGGCTTCTGAAATGGCTGCCCAGGAATTCCCCGACCTGGACGTGACGCTGCGCGGCGCCGTGTCCATCGCGCGCCGCCTGCAGGATCCCCTGGCCGAGCTGGTCAAGATCGATCCCAAGGCCATCGGCGTGGGCCAGTACCAGCACGACGTCAACCAGCGCGAGCTGGCGCGCTCGCTGGACGCCGTGGTCGAAGACTGCGTGAACGCGGTCGGCGTAGACGTGAACACCGCCTCCGCCGCCCTGCTGGCGCGCGTGTCGGGCCTGAATTCCTCGCTGGCCAAGAACATCGTCGCCTGGCGCGACGAGAACGGCGCCTTCCCCACCCGCGACATTCTGCGCAAGGTGCCGCGCTTTGGCGACAAGGCCTTTGAACAGGCCGCGGGCTTTTTGCGCATCCCCAACGGCGACAATCCGCTGGACGCGTCCTCGGTCCACCCGGAAGCCTACCCGGTGGTCGAGCGTATCGTCGCCAAGATCAAGGCCGAAGTGAAGCAGATCATCGGCCAGCGCGATGCCCTGAAGGGCGTCTCGCCGTCCGACTTCACGGACGAGCGCTTCGGCCTGCCCACGGTGCGCGACATCTTCTCCGAACTGGAAAAACCGGGCCGCGATCCGCGTCCGGAATTCAAGACCGCCCAGTTCAAGGAAGGCGTCGAAACGCTGAACGACCTGTTCCCCGGCATGGTGCTCGAAGGCGTGGTCACCAACGTGGCCAACTTCGGCGCGTTTGTCGACATTGGCGTGCACCAGGACGGCCTGGTCCACATCTCAGCCCTGGCCGAGAAGTTCGTCAAGGACCCGCGCGACGTGGTGCGCGTGGGCCAGACGGTCAGCGTCAAGGTGCTGGAAGTGGACGTGGCACGCAAGCGCGTCGCCCTGACCATGCGCATGAACGACGCCGCCGTGCCCGCGCGGCGCGGCTCGGACGCTCCGGCCAAGGGCGGCGACCGCCCCGGCCGCCGCCCGCAGGGCGACAGCGGCCGCGGCAATAGCGGCGGCGCGGTGAACAGCGCCATGGCCGACGCCTTCGCCAAGCTCAAACGCTGATCATCCCCTGGCCGCCCTCGCATGGCGCGGCCAGGCGGCTCCAGCAGGTCTCCAACCGGCGCTTAGGCGCCGGTTGTCATTCAACCTAGGACTTTCCCGCAAACGGCCATTTCCTTGCGTTCCCTCAAGCCTGACTCAACAAAAATAAGGGAAAATATCGAATTGTGTCCAAATAATAAAAAGCCGGGTGAGCGGGACACGCACGGCAGATGCAAACCCATGATCAGGCGAGCTGCGGCGCAAGCGTCTATCGGGTAGAAGCACAAGAAAAAGAGCGCCATACCCTGAGAAAGACCGGAGATCCGTCCGCCATGCGCAATACCATTACGCTTGCCGCCAATGAAACGGCAACCATTACCGAAAAAGAAGCCAGCCTGAGCGGCGCCTACAACGAAGTCACGCTGGGGCAGTATTCCCACCTGACGGTGGATGGCGCCGAAGTCACCTTCAAGCACATCACGCTGGAACGCCTGGGCAGCCGTGTCATCGAACTGGTCAACGGCGCGCAATTGCATGTGGGCGCGCTGGGCTTTGCCAGCATGGGCGCCAGCATCGTCTACCGCATCGGCGCCGGCTGCGCGCTGATCTTCGACGCCAGCCAATGGGACCCGGAAGTGGTAGCCAACACCACCTTCGATTTCGCCAGCCAGGGCAGCGGCACGTTGAAGTACTTTCCGTTCATCAACCCGGAATGGCTGGACTGCCCGAACGTCACGGGCTATTCGACGGGCGACATGCTGGAGATCGCCGGCCAGGGCAGCGCGCAGCGCTTCCAGGTGCGCGACGGCCGTATCGTCAGCAGCGTGGCGCGCTGAACGAGCGCGGCCTTATCCGCATGTAAACGGCCAGGCGGCGAAGCCGCCGTGCCCGATGGCGGCGGCTGGCGCGGCTTGCAGCCGCTGGACTGGATCGCGCAAGCGCCGCCTGGCCCGTTTCACTCCTGCGACATCGACGTCAGGGCCTCGCGCGCCTTGAGCAGCAGGGCCTGGGCATCGCCCTGCGCGCCGGTGGGCGCCGTGGCCACGGTCACGCCGTCGAGCACGGCCGCCAGGCCCGCAGCGGAGGACTGCAGCAAGGTCTCGGGCGATTCAGCCTGCAGGCGGCGCATCAGCGCGCCGGCTTCCTTGGGGTCCGCGAAACGCTGCGACAGCAGCAATTCTTCGCCGTCGGCGGCCAGCAGGCGGAAGCGGAAACCACCGTCTTCGTCGCGGAAGCTGACGAAACGCGCGCCCTTGCCCTTTTCCTTCTTGGCCGGCGCATTCTTGCCCGGTGCCTGCGCGTTCAGGTTGCGCAAGCCCACGGCCTCGCGCAGTTCGCGCATCATCGGCACAGCCAGCTGGCGGGCCTTGGCCGCGCCAGCCTGCAACACGTCTTCGATGCGGCCGGGGTTGGCCATCAGGTCGAAGTAGCGCTCGCGCATCGGCGCCAGCAGGTTTTCCAGGTGGTCGTACAACGCCTGCTTGGCCTCGCCCCAGCCCAGGCCTTCCTCGAGCTGCTTGCGGAACGCGGCGGCCTGGGCCGGCGTCGCGAAGGCGCGATAGATGGTGTAGAGATGCGAGCCTTCGGCGTCCTTGGGTTCGCCGGGTTCGCGCGAGTCGGTCACGATGCGCATGATCGAGGCGCGCAGCGCCTTGGCGCCGCCTTCGAACAGCGGGATCGTGTTGTTGTAGCTCTTGGACATCTTGCGGCCGTCCAGCCCCGGCAAGGTGGCCACGTCTTCCTCGATGGCGACCTCGGGCAGCGTGAAGTAGTCGCGGCCATACAGGTGGTTGAAGCGCTGGGCGATATCGCGCGCCATTTCCAGATGCTGGATCTGGTCGCGGCCCACCGGCACCTTGTTGGCGTTGAACATCACGATGTCGGCGGCCATCAGCACCGGGTACGAAAACAGCCCCATCGTCACACCGTCGTCGGGGTCCACGCCCTTGGCCACGTTCTGGTCCACCGATGCCTTGTAGGCGTGCGCGCGGTTCATCAGGCCCTTGGCGGTGACGCAGGTCAGCAGCCAGCTTAGTTCGGGGATTTCGGGGATGTCGGACTGGCGGTAGAACGTGACGCGCTCGGGGTCCAGCCCGACCGCCAGCCAGGTGGCGGCGATCTCGAGCCGCGAGCGGGCGACGCGGGCCGGGTCATCGCACTTGATCAGCGCGTGGTAGTCGGCCAGGAAGAAAAACGCGTCGACACCCGGTTGCGTACTGGCTTGAACGGCGGGGCGGATCGCGCCGGCGTAGTTGCCAAGGTGGGGGGTTCCGGAGGTGGTGATGCCAGTGAGGACGCGGGTATTCATGGGTGAAGAGGCGTGTGCTTGGAGAAAAGCCCAGTGTAACGTGCCGGGCGCGCGAGCCGCTGGCCGGCCCTGCCCGCCAATGCCTGCGCAACCCTGCGCGCAGGCCCAGCCACACGCTCTACAGCACCGCCAGCACCGGCGCGGCCAGCGCGCACAGGCCGCCGGCCGTCAAGGCGGCGCGCGGCCGGAAGGTCAGGAACCAGATCAGCAGCAGGCCGGCGATGCTGAGAATGCCGATCCATTCGACCGTGCCGTAGCTCCAGCCCCAGACCGCCGCGGATGCGCACAACGACAAGCCCAGCGCCAGCCAGCCGAAAGCCCGCAACGGCAGGCGGTGGCGGCGCGGCAAGGCACGGTCGAACAGGTCTTCGTAATGACGGTCCATGCCCAGGCACAGGGCGGAAAACCCCGCGTAGGCCAGGCAGAAGGCGGCTAGCGTCATGGCGTATCACCTCGGTTCATAGGCGGCTTCGGAAGAAGAATGCGAGAGCGTGGCGGCAGCCGGCGCGCGAACCGCGGCCGGGCTGGGTGCAGCGGTCTGGACCGGCGCCTGGGCGGCTGGTTTGGCGGCAACCTTGGCGGACATCTTGGCCGGCGCCTTGCGGGCGCGGGCGGCCTTGCGCGCCATCCAGCCCAGCAACAGCGCACCGGCCAGGCAGGTCAGGTCGAACCCGGCCATGACCCAGTCACCGGCCTGTAGCGACACGCCCAGGTGCCGCGACGTGGTCAGGGCGTTGATCACCGGCACCAGGGCCAGCGAGGCGGCGGCCGCCCACAGCAGGTCCTGCCACTTGCGCTTCTGGAACAGGAACGCGTAGACCAGCGACAGGCCCCAGGCGGCAAAGAACGCGCGCACTTCCCACAGCTGGCGGCCCGGCAGGTCGGCGGGCACCAGGCGATTGGCCCAGAAGAACGCCGCCACCGCGATGAACAGCCCGGCGATGGTGCCGGCGTTAAGACCGTCCACCAGGCGCAGCGAGAAGGCCTCGCGCGCACCTGGCCGCGCCTTCTGGCGCCGCTTGGCGATCCACAGCACCAGGCCCGAGCCCACCATGGCGGTGCCGGCCAGGCTGACCAGGAAATAGAACCAGCGCAGCAGCGGCTCGGCGAACAGGCCCAGGTGCAGCCCGACGATCACGCCGGCCGTGCGCACGGTCGGGCTCAATTCGTCCTGCCCTTCCAGCACCGCGCCGCTTACGCCGTCAAAACGCAGATAGGGCGAAAGCCGGCCATAGGACACGCCGTCGGCCGCGTCGCGGGTGACGGTGATCGTGGCGCCCGCATCGCCGGGGTTGTTGACCGTGACGCGGCCCACGCGGCCGTGCCAGCGTTGCTGCGCCTGGTCCACCAGCGGCGCGATGTCGACCAGCGGCGCCGGCTCGTTGCGCGGCGGGGTGACCTTGAACGACGCGAACACGTCGTCGGTATATTGGCGCGGGTTTTCATACACCGCCAGGATGCCGGCGGGCATCAGCATGGTCATGAACAGCACCAGGCCGCTGAAGGTGATCATCAGGTGAAACGGCAGCCCCAGCACCGACAGCGCGTTGTGGCCGTCCATCCAGGCGCGCTGCCCGCCCTTCTTGGGCCGGAACGTAAAGAAGTCGGCGAAGATCTTCTTGTGCGTGATGATGCCGCTGATGATGGCCACCAGCATGAACATGCCCGCGATGCTGGCCAGCCAGCGTCCCCACGGGAACGCCGTTTCCAATTCGAAGTGGAAGCGATAGAAAAAGTCGCCGCCGCGCGTTTCGCGTCCTTGCACCGCCTGGCCCGTGTGCGGGTCGAGCTTGACGCGCACGAAGCCGCGCTCGCCCGGTTTGGGCTTGGGCACCTGGTACAGCATGGAGATCACGGGTTCGCGATCGGACGGCGGCGTGATGAACCAGCGCTTGGCGTCGGGGGCATGCTCGGCCAGGTAGCGCTGGCCGAGTGTCACGGATTCGAGCACGGGCGCAGCCTGCGCCTGGATTTCCGGCTGCATCCAGCGGGTGATCTCGGGCCGGAAGAACGACAGCGTTCCCGTCAGGAACATCGCGAACAGCACCCAGCCGAAGATCAGCCCCGACCAGGTGTGCAGCCACGACATGGATTGGCGCAGGCCTTCTTCGCCTTGCGCTTTTCCGTTGCTGGGTTTCATGCGGCCCCCACCAGGCCATGGGCCAGGAACAGACCGCCGAACACCGCCGCCGGCACCAGGATGCCAGCCCAGGCGCGCCAGGCGTTGCGCGTGGCAAAGACCCACAGCACGCCGCAGGTGTAGACCACGAAGGACAGCATCTGCGCCGTCACGACGGCGTCGGCGCGCTGCAGGGGCAGCCAGACCGCCAGGCAGGCCGCAGCCGCCGAGGCCAGGCCGTAGCCGCCCAGGATGGCGGCCGCCGCCCGGGAGGTCACGGCCAAACGGTAGCGCATCATGCCTGCGCCGGCTGCGGGAGCTTTCACTTGTTCACGTTGAAGGTCAGGGTCGAAACGTAGCGGATCTTGGTATAGGCCTTGCCGTCCGTCTGGCCGGCTTCGTCCACGACGTGGGCCGCTTCCAGCACGTACTGGCCGGGCCACGGGGTCGTGATTTCGATACGGCCGTTCTCGTCGCTATGGAAACGCTTTTCCCACTTGGGCGGACCGAACACGGTGACTTCGGTCTTGGCCAGCGGCTTGCCCTTGAACTGCAGCACGAAGGTGTTGCTGCCCGCGGCGGCCGGCACCAGCTCAAGGTCAAGCTTGCCCTGGGTGTCTTCGCGGCCCGCCTTGGCGCCGTACTGCATCAAGGTTTCCTTGAACTGGATCGGCTGCGACAGGCGCACATCGCCCTTGCCGCTGGCGGCGAATTCAACGAAATCCGCGCCTTCGGCCGACGCCTTGAGCGCCTTGCCGTCCGCGCCGGTCACCACCGGCGCCACCAGAACCTTGCCCAGCAGGCCGTCGCGTTTTTCGCGCAGGTCATCCGCCCATTCGCCGAAATAGGCTTTAGCCGGGCCCTGATCGGCCCGCTCCAGCCAGACGAAGTGCGCCTGCGCCGCGCCGGCGCTGCCCAGCAGCGCGATCGCCGCCAAAGTCCTTGCGAATTTCATTGTCGATTTTCCTGTTGTGTACGCCGATCCGGGGCCGCCCCGCGGCGGATTCCCTGTCGGCAGGTTCTAAATTATAACCATTCTCACTACGAAACAGTGCCGCCTTGCGGCCCTGTCTCAAGGCGCCCGCGGTCATGCCGCCGGGCGCCCCGGATCGCATTACCAGCGGTAGCGCAGGCTGGCCTTGATCGAACGCTGGTAGCCGTACCAGCACCAGGAATCGCCCGAGCACGAGGCGATGTATTCCTTGTCGAACAGGTTCTGCACGTTCAGCGCCACCTGCATGCCCTTGAGCGACGGCGACGCGCGGCCCAGGTCGTAGTCCAGCATCAGATCGAACAGCGTGACCGACGGCACCTTGATGGTGTTGGCGTCATCCACGTACGACGAGCCGATATAGCGCACGCCGCCGCCTATGCCCAGGCCGGCCAGCGGACCGCCCTGCAACTGGTAGCGGGCCCACGCCGAAGCCTGCTGCGACGGCACGCCCACGGGCGACTTGCCCTTCAGGTTGAAGCCGGTCAGGTTGGGATTGGCCTTGGAATAGGCGTTGTCCAGCAGCGAATAGCCGGCCAGCAGGGTCAGGCCGCGCATCGGCTCGGTCTTGGCTTCCAGCTCGATGCCCTGCGTGCGCAGTTCGCCCGCCTGGATCTGGCAGCGGGCGTTGGACGTGCCGCACAGGTGCGTCGGGTCCGGATCGGTGGTGGTCATGTTTTCGCGGCGGATATCGAACGCCGCCACCGACAGCATGGTGGCGCTGCCCGGCGGCTGGTACTTGATGCCGACTTCGTACTGGTTGCCCTCGATCGGCTTGAACGGCGCGTTGTTCCAGCCCGTGCCCGACTGCGGCTCGAACGACTCCGAATAGCTGAAGTACGGCGCCACGCCGTTATCGAAGTTGTAGATCACGCCGAAACGGCCGGTGAAGGCCTCGGCGCTCAGCGACGAGGGCGCGACCCGGCCGGTGGCGATAGTGGTGGTCTCGCCGACGTTGCGCGACCAGTCGTAGCGCCCGCCCAGCAGCACCGAGAGGCGGTCGATCTTGATCTGGTCCTGGAAGTACAGGCCGGTCTGGTACTGCTTGCTGGTGGCGTCGGTGGAGAACGCCGGCACCGGAATGTTCTGGTGGTTGTCCGGATTGAGCACGTTCAGCGCGGGCGCGCTGCCAAAGCCCGACAGGGTGTCGGTCTTGACGTGCTGATAGTCAAAGCCCAGCAGCACGGTGTGGCCGAACTTGCCCGTATCGAAACGCGCCTGCAGGTTGTTGTCGATGGTCAGCGCGCCGACGTCCACGTCGGTGGCGATCGACGCGCGCTGCTGGTACAGGTAGCGCTTGTCGGTGTAGCCGTAGTTGGCCGTGGATGCACCATAGATGCTGCGGTACTGGGCTTCGGAACGCGTCCAGCGCAGGCTCTGCGAGGCCTTGAACGTATCGTTGAACCGGTGGTCCAGCACATAGCCAAGCGAATAGCTCTTGCGGTCGCTCTTTTCGAAGTTGGCGTCGCCGTCGTAATAGTCCGGCCCCAGGCGTTTGCCATCGGGCGCCGAGAACAGCGTGCGCATCGGCGACACGCTGCCATAAGAACCCATGTCGGGGTCGCGCTGGAAATTCGTCAGTACGGTCAGCGAGGTATCGCCGTTGGGTTTCCAGGTGAAGGCAGGCGACACGAAATAGCGGCGCTCCTTGGTGTCCTTGACCTGGCCATCAGACATATAGCCCGAGCCCACCAGACGGTACAGGTACTTGCCTTCCTCATCGACCGGACCGCCGAAATCGAAGTTGGCGCGCCGGTAGTCGTAATTGCCGACCTGCAGTTCGACTTCGCGCTGCGCTTCTTCCAGGGGTCGCTTGCTCACCTGGTTCACCACGCCGCCCGGGCCGCCCTGCCCGTACATCACCGACGCCGGTCCCTTGAGCACATCCACGCGCTCCAGGCGATAGGCGTCGACCTGCGGTAGCGCATCGCGGCCGCCGAACACCCGCAGCCCGTCCAGGTAGGTCGAGGCCGAGAAACCGCGCACGCTGAACTGGTCCAGGCGCGTGGCGGTGGCGCCGCGCGATTCGGTGGCCACGCCCGGGGTATAGCGCAGCACCTGGTTGAGCGTCTGCGCGCCCTGCTCGGTGATCTGCTCCCGCGTGACCACCGACACCGACTGCGGGGTCTCGATCAACGGCGTATCGGTCTTGGTGGCGCTGACGCTGGCGCCGGCCACGTAGCCCACGGTGGGCGCCAGGGCGCTGATCGCGTTGCCGGATACCATCACGGGCGCCAGCGTGTGCGTGCCGCCCGGGGGCGCGGACGGCGCGGCCACCAGCGTCCAGGTATTGCCCGCCTGCCCGCGCGCCTGCAGGCCGCTGCCCGCCAGGATGCGGGCGAAGCCGGCGCCGACCGAATAGGCCCCGTCCAGGCCGTCCGAGCGCAATCCACGCACCTGCGCCGGGTCGAACGACAGGACCACGCCGGCGCTGCGCGCGAACTGCGTCAGCGCGTCGGCGAGCGGCCCGGGGGCGATCTTGTAGGTGCGGGGCGATTGCGCCTCGGCGGGCGCCGCTTGGGCCCAGGCGGCGGGCGCGGCGGCCAGCCAGGCACCGGCGCAAGTAGCGGCAAGTACCGCCATGCGGCCGGCGGTCAAGGTGGCGCCCAGGCGCGAGCAAGATGAAGCAGACACGAAATACTCCCAGTACGTAGGTCTCTATCTCTGCCTTTCCGTACGGGCATCCAAAACCTGCAGGCCATTGTGAAAAAAAGTTGTAACGGTCACGCCTCGCGTGGACCGACCTGCAGCCAGTACTGGGTGTGGCGCGTGACCACGATGGGCAAGGCGGGCTCAAGCGCCTTCAACGCCCGCTCAGCGTCGTCCAGCGGGAACACGCCGGACAAGCGCAACCCCGCCACCGCAGGATCCACCCGGATCATGCCGACCCGCTGACGCGCCAGGTATTGCGCGAAATAATCCAGCCGCCAATCCTTGGCCACCACCAGGCCGTCGACCCAGGCGAGGCGGTCCGGGTCGGCGGCGCGCCGCTCGACGCCCCCTTCGGCGGCATAGTGCAGCCGTTCGCCGGCATCGGCCTGCGCCGTCCGGCCATCGCGCAGCAGCGACACACTGCCTTCATAGACGCCCAGGCGCGCGCCGCTATCGGTGCGGCGCACATCGAAGCGCGCGTTCTCGGCCAGCAGCGCGCCATAGCCGGTGTCCACCCGCAGCGCGGCCGCGCCGGGGCGCGATTGCGCGCTGACCAGGATTTCCCCGCGCAGCAGATGCAGGCCGCGTTCGCCGCCCGCCAGGCGCAGCCGCAATGCGCTGTCGCTATTCAACGTAACGTTCAGGCCGTCGGCGACGGCGACCGAGCGGCGCTCACCCACGCCGGTGCTCAGGTCCGCCGCCAGCCGCTGCCAGGGCGTATGCCGATAGCCGGCCCATGCAGCGATGCCCACACCGGCCAACGACAACGTGGCGCGCAGCACGGCGCGGCGGCCGGATGGCGACGGGGTGTCCAACGCCGCATGCGCCAGCGCCGCCGGCACCCGGCGCGCGTCCCGGCCGATGGCTTCCAGCCGGTCCCAGGCCTGACGATGCGCGGGGTCCTGCGCCAGCCAGGCCGTGCAGGCGTCGCGATCGGCGGCGATGGCCACGCCCGATTGCAGGCGAGCCCACCAGGCTATGGCCTGGCGCACGACAGGATCGGACGGCGGGCCGGCGCGGCTAGTCATAGAACGCCGCATAGCAGGCGGACATCGCGCGCACCATGTACTGCTGCACCGAGCTGAGCGACACGCCCAGCCGCTGTGCGATCTCGGGATAGGTCAGCCCGTCCAGCTGCGACAACAGGAACGCCGAGCGCGCCTTGGGCGGCAGGCTGTCCAGCAGGCGATCCAGCTGTACCAGCGCCTGCATCTGCTCGGCCTGCGTCTCCGGTGACGGCGCATAGGCTTCGGGCATGGCGGCCAGATAGGCCAGGTAGGCGTGCTCCAGGGCCGCATGGCGCTGGTGGTCCACCACCAGCCCCTTGGCGATCGTGGTGAGCAGCGCCCGCGCGTCGTCGGCACGCACGCGCTTGCGCCCCTGTATCACTCGCACGAAGACGTCTTGCGTCAGGTCTTCGGCGCGGTGCGCACAGCCCAGCTTGCGCCGCAGCCAGCCGAACAGCCACGGCCGATGGTCGCGGTACAGACCGTCGACGGGCATGGCGGAGGCGTCGGCGTGGGAAGCCGGAGACGAGAGGAAGGAGGAAGGCACTTGAAGACTGCGGCGCGGGGACCTGAAGTCTTCAAATGTTAATTGATAATGACTTGCATTACTAATTTTATGTACGCAAACGGCGCCGCCCCGGCTTGCGGGACGTGGGCTTGCGGCATAACTACAACGTTACCGTGAGGCGGCGTTCGGCTTCCAGGTATTCGCGCGACTGCATCTCCAGGATGCGCGAGACGGTGCGATGGAATTCGTTGGCCAATGCGCCTTCGGTATAGATCTCTTCGGGTTCGCACTCGGCCGACATGATCAGCTTGACCTTGTGATCGTAGAACACGTCGATCAGCCAGGTGAAGCGGCGCGCTTCCGAGGCCTGGCGCGGCCCCATGCGCGGCACGCCCGACAGGATCACGGCATGAAAACGGTTGGCCAGTTCCAGGTAGTCGTTCTGCGAACGCGGACCGCCGCAAAGCGTGGCGAAATCGAACCACACCACCGAACCGGCCAGCGCCAGCGCACGGATTTCCCGGTGTTCGATGTGCAGCAGCGGTTCTTGCGGCGGCGTGTCGGCCAAGCTGTTGAAGGCCTCTTGCAGCGCCTGTTGCGCATGTTCGTCCAGCGGCGAGTGATAGCACTGCACCTGCTCGAGCGAACGGCGGCGGTAGTCGACCCCGGCGTCCACGTTCATCACGTCCATGCGCGCCTGGATCAGTTCGATCGCGGGCATCACGCGGTCGCGGTGCAGGCCGTCCGGGTACAGCGTGGACGGCTCGTAGTTGGACGTCATCACGAACGACGTGCCGTATTCGAACAGCTTGAACAGCAGGCGGTGCAGGATCATCGCGTCGGCCACGTCGGACACGTGGAATTCGTCGAAACAGATCAGACGGTAGCGCTTGGCCACGCGCTTAGCCACTTCGTCCAGCGGGTCTTGCATGCCCTTCACTTCTTCCAGCTCGCGATGCACGCCACGCATGAACTCGTGAAAGTGCAGCCGCGTCTTGCGCACCACCGGCACGGTGGCATAGAACGCGTCCATCAGGAAGCTCTTGCCCCGCCCCACCCCGCCCCACAGATACACACCGCGCGGCACGTCCGGGCGGTTCAGCAGCTTCTTGAGCGCGTTCGAGCGCATCGCCTTGAACTTGACCCATTCGTCGTAATAGCGCTGCAGCCGGTCGATCGCCTTCTTCTGGGCGTCGTCAGGCTTGTAGCCGCGTTCGGCCAGGGCATGTTCGTAGTATTCGCGGACGTTCATGGAAGGAGCAGGTCAAGCGGATGAAAAAAAGGGCGGGTCCGAGAACCCGCCCCCTTGGCTATGCGGCCGCGCGGCGCAGGATCAGAAGTTCAGCGCGCGCTTGTCGACGGCCAGCGCCGCTTCCTTCACGGCTTCCGACAGGGTCGGGTGCGCGTGGCAGATGCGGGCGATGTCTTCGGCGGCGCCGCGGAATTCCATGATGGTCACAGCTTCCGAGATCAGCTCCGAGGCCATCGGGCCCACGATGTGCACGCCCAGGACCTCATCGGTCTTGGCGTCGGCGATCACCTTGGCAAAACCGGTGGTGTCACCCAGGGCGCGGGCACGGCCGTTGGCCAGGAACGGGAAGCTGCCGGCCTTGTACTCGCGGCCTTCGGCCTTGAGTTGCTGCTCGGTCTTGCCGACCCAGGCAATTTCCGGCGAGGTGTAGATGACCCACGGCACGGTGTCGAAGTTGACATGGCCGTGCTGGCCGGCGATGCGCTCGGCAACCGCCACGCCTTCTTCCTCGGCCTTGTGCGCCAGCATCGGGCCGCGCACCACGTCGCCCACCGCCCAGACGTTGGGCAGGTTGGTCTTGCAGTCGCCGTCCACGGCCACGAAGCCGCGTTCGTCCAGCTTCAGGCCCACCACGTCGGCGTTCAGGCCGCCGGTGTAGGGCACGCGGCCGATCGAGACGATCAGCTTGTCCACCACCAGCTTCTGCTCGGCGCCCTTGGCATCGACGTAGGGTACGGTCACGGACTTGGCGGTCGCCTTGATCTCGCCGATCTTGACGCCCATCTGGATGTTCAGGCCTTGCTTGGTGAAGGCCTTCAGGGCTTCCTTGGCCACTTGACCATCAGCGGCGGCCAGGAATTCAGGCATTGCTTCCAGGATGGTGACTTCGGAACCCAGGCGGCGCCACACGCTGCCCATTTCCAGGCCGATCACGCCGGCGCCGATCACGCCCAGCGTCTTGGGCACGGCGCCGATGTTCAGCGCGCCGTCGTTGGACAGCACGACCTTTTCGTCGAACGGCAGGCCGGGCAGCTCGCGCGCCGACGAACCGGTGGCGACCACGACGTGCTTGGCAACCAGGTCTTCTTCGGTGGTGCCGGTGACCTTGATGGCCCAGCCGCCGTCGACCTGGCCGCTGAACGCGCCCTTGCCGTGGAAGAAGGTGACCTTGTTCTTCTTGAACAGGTACAGGATGCCGTCGTTGTTCTGCTTGACCACCGAGTTCTTGCGGCCGATCAGCGTGTCGAGCTTCAGGCTGACGCCCTTGACTTCGATGCCGTGCTCGGCGAAGTGGTGATTGGCTTGTTCAAAGTGTTCGGACGATTGCAGCAGCGCCTTGGACGGGATGCAACCGACGTTGGTGCACGTGCCGCCGGGAGCCGGGCCGCCTTGGCCGTTTTGCCAGGCGTCGATGCAAGCGACCGACATGCCGAGCTGCGCGGCGCGGATGGCGGCGATGTAGCCGCCGGGGCCCGCGCCAATGACGACGACGTCAAATTGTTTGGACATAGTGTTCTCGCGAATGAGATTTGGAGAAAGACCGCCCCGCCCGCGCCGGGCCGGCTCTGGGCCGGCTGGGGCGCCGCGGACCGGCAGGGTCGCGGCGACGCCGGGGCCGGGGCGTCGAGATTACAGGTCCAGCAACAGACGCTGCGGATCTTCCAGGGCGTCCTTCATGGCGACCAGGCCCAGCACGGCTTCGCGGCCGTCGATGATGCGGTGGTCGTAGGACAGGGCCAGGTAGTTCATCGGGCGGATGACGATCTGGCCGTTTTCCACCACGGCACGATCCTTGGTGGCGTGCACGCCCAGGATGGCCGATTGCGGCGGGTTGATGATCGGGGTCGACAGCATCGAACCGAACACGCCGCCGTTGGAGATCGAGAAGGTGCCGCCGGTCATTTCTTCAATGCCCAGCTTGCCGTCGGCCGCGCGGCGGCCGAAGTCGGCGATGGTCTTTTCGATTTCAGCGATCGACAGCTGGTCGGCGTTGCGCAGGATCGGCACGACCAGGCCGCGCGGGCTGCCCACGGCGATGCCGATGTCGAAGTAGCCGTGATAGATGATGTCCTTGCCGTCGATCGAGGCATTGATCAGCGGGTACTTCTTCAGGGCGGCAACGGCGGCCTTGACGAAGAACGACATGAAGCCCAGCTTGATGCCGTGCTCTTTCTCGAACTTGTCCTTGTACTTGCTGCGCAGATCGATGACCGCTTGCATGTTCACTTCGTTGAACGTGGTCAGGATCGCGTTCTCTTGCTGCGATTGCAGCAGGCGCTCGGCGATGCGGGCGCGCAGGCGGCTCATCGGCACGCGCTGTTCCGGACGGCCGTCCAGCGACAGCGTGGTCGGGGCGGGAGCGGCCGGGGCCTTGGCCGGAGCAGCCTTGGCGGCGGGAGCGCTGGCGTTCAGGGCGTCGCCCTTGGTGACACGGCCGTCACGGCCGGTGCCGGCCACGTTGGCGGCGTCCACGCCCTTTTCTGCCAGGATCTTGGCGGCAGCAGGCGAAGCCACGCCAGCGGCGGCGGTCGAGGCCGGCGCGGCAGCGGCCGGCGCAGCGGCGGCTTGGGCAGCCTTGGGCGCTTCGGCGGCGGGAGCGGTCGCGGCGGCGGCGGCCTTGCCGGCGGTGTCGATGCGGGCCAGCACTTCGCCCGAGGTGACGGTGCTGCCATCGCCCTTGACGATTTCAGCCAGCACGCCCGAGGCGGGGGCCGGCACTTCCAGCACGACCTTGTCGGTTTCGACTTCGATCAGGATTTCGTCCGCTTCAACGGCGGCGCCGGGCTGCTTCTTCCAGGTCAGCAGGGTCGCTTCGGAAACGGATTCGGAGAGTTGGGGAACGACGACGTCGGTAATAGCCATTTTGTTTATTCCGTAAATGTGTGTGTTCTTGTGGCGCGGCGCGGCCAGGTTCGAAACGGGGTTCCTGAAACCTGGCCGCGCGGCGCGCGCATCCAGTGAGCGTTACTTCGTCAACATGACCTTGAACTTCGGAGCGAAGGCCGTTTCGATCAGCGCCTTCTGTTGCTCCTGGTGCTTGGCCAGGTAACCCACTGCCGGCGACGCCGAAGCGGCGCGGCCTGCGTAACCCAGCTTTTGGCCTTCGACCATGTTCTCGTACACGTGATGCTGCACGTAGAACCACGCACCTTGGTTCTGCGGTTCGTCCTGCACCCAGATGACTTCCGTCGCCTTGGGGTACTTGCGCAGTTCGGTCTCGAACGACTTGTGCGCAAACGGGTACAGCTGCTCGACGCGGACGATGGCGACGTTGTCGGCGCCACGTTCGCGGCGGGCATTGACCAAGTCATAGTAGACCTTGCCCGAGCAAGCCAGCACGCGCTTGACCTTGCTGGCGTCGATGGCTTCGTCGACCTCGCCGATGACCGGGCGGAAGCTGCCGCCGGCCAGATCGGTCAGAGGCGAACCCGCGTCCTTGTTGCGCAGCAGCGACTTCGGCGTGAACAGCACCAGCGGCTTGCGGAACGGGCGGATCATCTGGCGGCGCAGCACATGGAAGATCTGCGAAGCCGAGGTCGGCTGCACCACTTGCATGTTGTTGTCGGCGCACAGTTGCAGGAAGCGCTCGATGCGGCCCGACGAGTGCTCGGGGCCTTGGCCTTCGTAGCCGTGCGGCAGCATCAGGGTCAGGCCCGACTGGCGGCCCCACTTGGCTTCGCCGGAACTGATGAACTGGTCGATCACGACCTGGGCGCCGTTGACGAAGTCGCCGAACTGGCCTTCCCAGATGGTCAGCGTGTTCGGTTCGGCGCTGGAGTAGCCGTATTCAAAGCCCAGCACCGCCTCTTCGGACAGCACGGAGTCGATCACGGTGAACGGCGCCTGGCCTTCCGAGACGTTCTGCAGCGGGATGTAGGTGCCGTCGTTCCAGCGTTCGCGGTTCTGGTCGTGCAGCACGGCGTGGCGGTGCGTGAACGTGCCGCGGCCCGAGTCCTGGCCGGTGATGCGGATGGCGTAGCCCGACGACACCAGGGTGGCGAAGGCGAGGTGTTCGCCCATGCCCCAGTCCAGGTTCATTTCGCCCTTGGCCATGGTGCGGCGGTCGTTCAGCAGCTTGGCGACCAGCGGGTGCACCGTGAAGCCTTCCGGCACGGTGGTGATGCGTTCGCCGATGCGCTTCAGTTCAGCCAGCGGCACGGCGGTGTCGGCCTGGTCGGTCCACTTGGCGCCCAGGAACGGCGACCAGTCGATGGCGTACTTGCTCTTGTAGTCGGTCAGCACCGGTTCGATGGTGCGCTGGCCGTCTTCCATCAGCTGGCGGTAGTCCTTGACCAGCTGGTCGGCTTCGCCTTCAGCCAGTACGCCTTGCGTGGTCAGCTTGTCGGCGTACAGCTTGCGCGTGCCGGGGTGATGGCCGATGCGCTTGTACATCAGGGGCTGCGTCAGCGACGGGGTGTCTTGCTCGTTGTGGCCCAGCTTGCGGAAGCAGACGATGTCCACGACGATGTCGTGGCGGAACTGTAGGCGGTAGTCCAGCGCCAGCTTGGTGACGAACACCACGGCTTCGGGATCGTCGCCGTTGACGTGGAACACCGGGGCTTCGATCATCTTGACCACGTCGGTGCAATACAGCGTCGAACGCGAGTCACGCGGGTCGGACGTGGTGAAGCCGATCTGGTTGTTGATGACGATGTGCAGCGTGCCGCCCGTGCCGTAGCCGCGGGTCTGGGCCAGGTTCAGGGTTTCCATCACCACGCCTTGGCCGGCGAAAGCCGCGTCGCCGTGCACCAGCACCGGCAGCACTTGCTTGCCTTCGGCATCGCCCCGGCGTTCCTGGCGAGCGCGCGCGCTGCCTTCGACCACGGGGTTGACGATTTCAAGGTGGGACGGGTTGAACGCCAGCGACAGGTGGACCGGACCGCCACGGGTGGACAGGTCGCTCGAGAAGCCGTTGTGGTACTTCACGTCGCCGTCGGTCAGGCCTTCGGCGTGCTTGCCTTCGAACTCGGCGAACAGGTCGCCGGGCATCTTGCCCATGATGTTCACGAGCAGGTTCAGGCGGCCGCGGTGGGCCATGCCGACCACGATTTCCTGGACGCCATTTTCACCGGCGTGGTTCACCACTTCGTCCATCGAGGCGATGAAGCTTTCGCCGCCTTCCAGCGAGAAGCGCTTCTGGCCGACGTACTTGGTGTGCAGGAAGCGCTCGAGGCCTTCGGACTCGGTCAGCTGCTGCAGGATGTGGCGCTTTTCTTCGACCGAATAGGCAGGCGCGCCCAGGGTGGTTTCCAGGCGTTCCTGGATCCAGCGCTTGGCGGCGGGGTCGGAGATGTGCGTGAATTCAGCACCGATGCTGCGGCAATAGGTGTCGCGCAGCGCCTTCAGGATGTCGCGCAGCGTCATGGTGCTGGCGGTCGTGAAGTAGGTGTTGGTGGCCGAGTAGGTCTGGTCCAGATCGGCTTCGGTCAGGCCGTAGAAGGCCGGATCGAGTTCGGGGATCGGGGGACGCTCCTGGCGCTTGAGCGGATCCAGGTCGGCCCAGCGCGAACCCAGCGAGCGGTAGGCGGCAATCAGCGATTGCACCGATACCTGCTTGGTGGCGACGCTCAGGTCGGGTTCGGCGGCGCGTTGCACGAAGGCATTGGCCTTGGCGCGCTGGGCAAACGATTCGACGATGGGAGCGTGGGCCTGGTCGCGGGTGGATTCCTGGCCGTCGGTGGCGGGAGCATGTTGCAGCTGGTCGAAATATTCGCGCCAGTTGTCAGGTACCGAACCGGGATTGTCGAGGTAGGCTTCGTAAAGCTCCTCAACATAAGGGGCGTTACCCCCAAAGAGATAAGACGTGGATAGAGATTCTATTTCCGAAGACATATCGCTTCACCTTTACGAGTGCTTCACTCGACACGATGCAGGAAAACCTTCCGCGGCACGGGCTTCCCGTTGAGCGGATAGCAGGGGCAGAAGGCGCGTACAAGCCTTAAAAGCCGTATGAATGAAAGTATAACCCTTTGAGTTTAAGGGCGTCTTCTTGCGTTTGCGTGACGCAAAAGCGTGCGCGGAATGGCTTCATGCGGAGTTGGAATGTCCGTCGAACCCCTGCAAATACGCCGTCTACGCACCACCAAATTCCGTTAACCAAAAATGCCGCATTGCGGCATTTTTGGGGGCTTGCGGACAGGGTGTTGCGCATTTGCCTCGTCACACCGGCAGTTCGGTGGTCGACAGTATCTCTTTCAAGACGAAAAAAGTACGGATCTGGCGCACGCCGGGCAACTTGATGATCTCGCCCGCGTGCAGCTTGTTGAAGCGCTCCAGGTCGCGGATGCGCAGCATCAGGAAGTAGTCGAATTCGCCCGCCACCAGGTGGCATTCCAGGCAGCCGCTGATGCCGCGCGCGGCGGCCTCGAAGTCGGTGAAGGACTCGGGCGTGGAGCGGTCCAGCACCACGCCCACGATGACCAGGGTGGCCATCTCGACCTCGGCGGGCTCGAGCAGCGCCACGGTCTTCCTGATGATGCCTTCGGCCTTCAGCTTCTCGACCCGCCGCAGGCAAGCCGCGGGGCTCAGGTGCACCCGCGCGCTCAGGTCCAGGTTGGTGATCTGCGCGTCCTGTTGCAACAGACGCAGGATCTGGCGGTCGATGCGATCCAGCTCGGAGATGGCGGCCATTTAATACGTCCCTGAAAATTTAATTTCTATATTTTTTGAATTCTATAAATATTAAATCCAAAAATAATAAGAGTAAAAAATTTAAATCGCAGAAATTAAAAAAATACGCAATTGACTGCAAACCCCTGCAATTCCTATGATTTTTCTATCCGCGGCAGCCTCGCCCGGACCGCCACTCCCAGGAGCCCGCATGGATCTGCAACGCTTTCCCCGCCACCGCCTGACCTTCGGCGACACCCCCATCGAAAAACTCGACCGCCTGTCGGCCCACCTGGGCGGCAAGGTCGAGATCTACGCCAAGCGTGAAGACTGCAACAGCGGCCTGGCGTTCGGCGGCAACAAGCTGCGCAAGCTGGAATACCTGATCCCCCAGGCGCTGGAACAAGGCTGCGACACCCTGGTCACCATCGGCGGCATCCAGTCCAACCACACCCGCATGGTGGCCGCCGTCGCCGCCAAGCTCGGCCTGGCCTGCGTGCTGGTGCAGGAAAACTGGGTGGACTATTCGGACGCGGTTTACGACCGGGTCGGCAACATCATGATGAGCCGCCTGATGGGTGCCGACGTGCGCCTGGTGGACCAGGGCTTTGACATCGGCTTTCGCCGCAGCTGGGAAGAGGCGCTGGAAGACGTGAAAAAACGCGGCGGCAAACCCTACGCCATCCCGGCCGGGGCGTCGGACCACGAGCTGGGCGGCCTGGGCTATGTCGGCTTTGCCGAAGAGGTGCGGCGGCAGGAGGCCGAGCTGGGGTTCAAGTTCGATTACATCGTGGTCTGCGCGGTCACCGGCAGCACGCAAGCCGGCATGGTGGTGGGCTTTGCGGCCGACGGCCGCGCCGACCGCGTCATCGGCATCGACGCCTCGGCCACGCCCGACCAGACCCGCGCGCAGATCCTGCGCATCGCGCGCCGCACCGCCGACCTGGTGAGCCTGGAACGCGCCATCACGGACAACGACGTGGTGCTGGACACACGCTACGCCTATCCCGCCTACGGCCTGCCGTCGGCCGAGACCAACGAGGCCATCCGCCTGTGCGCCCGGCTCGAAGGGATGATGACCGACCCCGTCTACGAAGGAAAATCCATGCAGGGCATGATGGACATCGTACGCCGCGGGGAAATTCCCGCGGGCTCCCGGGTGCTGTACGCGCATCTAGGGGGGGTACCGGCGATCAACGCCTATAGCTTTCTCTACCGCAACGGCTGACGGCGGCTTCGGGGCGATGGGCTGGCCCGCCGGCGACCTGCGCTGACCCGCAAGCCCGGGGCGTCGGCCGTCCCTGACGGGTCAAGCCTGGCCAGCCGCAACTGGCCGCCCCCCCCCTGGCCGGCCACCCCCTACTGCGTTTTGGCGCCCGCCTGGAACCAGGCGCCAATCAGAGCCCGCTCGTCATCGGTCATGCCGGTGGAATTGCCCATCGGCATGATCCTGGACACCACCGCCTGCTGGTAGACCGCCTGGGCGTGCGTGGCGACCTGCTCGGGCGAATCCAGCCGCACGCCCTTCATCTGCACCTGCGCGCCGTGGCACAGCAGGCAGCGCTGCTCGAACACCTGCCGCACCTGCGCATACGGCACCTCGACCGGCGCGGACGCGGCAACGGCGGCCGCCACCGGCGCCGGCTGCATCCAGACGATGGTCAGGCCCAGCACCGCCACGCCCAGCAAAGCATAGGGCCAGGGGTTGCTCGCATTGCCCAGCTTGAAGCGGTGGCGCACCACGAAGAACTGCCGGATCGCGGCGCCGCCCAGCATGATCAGCAGCAGCACGATCCAGTTGTAGGCATGCGTGTAGGTGAAGCTGTAGTGGTTGCTCATCATGGCGAACAGCACCGGCAGCGTGAAATAGGTGTTGTGTACGCTGCGCTGCTTGCCGCGCTGGCCATTGGCCGGATCCACGGGCTTGCCCGCGCGCATCGCGGCCACGTTGCGGCGCTGCCCCGGGATGATCCAGAAACAGACGTTGGCGCTCATGGTAGTGGCCATCATGGCGCCCACCAGCAGGAAGGCGGCGCGCCCCGCGAACCAGTGGCAGGCCAGCCACGACGCCAGCACGATGAACAGCGCCACCAGCACGCCGACGATGCGGTCGCCATGCTTGCCGCGGCCGAACAGACGGCAGATGCCGTCGTACACGAACCAGAACGCCACGAAGAACGCCAACGCCACCATCACCGCGGTCGACGGCGACCAATCCATTTTGGAGCGGTCGATCAGGTAGGTGCTGGCATTCCACAAATAGGACATGGAGAACAGCAGGAAGCCGGTGACCCAGGTGCTGTAGCTTTCGAGGAACGACCAGTGCAGGTGTTCCGGCAGTTTCTTGGGTTGCACCGCGTACTTCTGCATGTTGTAGAAGCCGCCGCCGTGCAGCGCCCACTGCTCGCCGCCTACGCCTTTTTCCAGGGAGTCGGCATCGCGCGGTTTCTCCAGGCTGTTGTCCAGCATGACGAAGTAGAACGACGTGCCGATCCAGGCGATGCCTGTGATGATGTGGGCCCAGCGCAGCAGCAGGTTGACCCAATCCAGGTAGTAGCTTTCCATGCATGCCCCTCGCAGCGGGCGGGCCGTATAGGGCACCGCCACACTGCCTACCACCGCGGGCGCTGTAAGCAGAAGACGGATCGCGCACAAGGCCGGCAGGCCCCGCACCGCTGCGATCGAGATCGAAGAATTGTATGCAGATTTTGTTTACGAAACCATGCCGGCGGGCACGGCGGCACATCAGGAATACCCTGATGCGCGAGACTCAGGAGCCGCGGTAGGTAGAGTAGCTCCAGGGGCTGACGAGCAGCGGCACGTGATAGTGCTGGTCAGTGCGCGCCACGCCGAAGTCCAGGCTGACGCGGTTCAGGAAGTTGGGTTCCGGCAAGACCACGCCGCGCGCCTTGAAGTATCCCGCCACGTCGAACACCAGGCGATAGGTGCCGACCTTCAGGTCGCCATCGGCGAACAGCGGCCCGGCGCTGCGGCCATCGGCGTTCAGGGTGAAGCGGCTGAGCGGCGTGGCCGCGTCGCCGTCAGTCGCATACAGCGCCACCGACATGCCGGCGGCGGGACAACCGTGCATGGTGTCGAGTACGTGCGTGGTCAAGCCCATGGCGCCTCCGTGTGCCCGGGACGGCGCCCGGGCGTCTCATGGTTATCCTGGATAGTGCACAGAAATTGTATACAGATTATTGCTTTCCAGCTATTGTTTAACCCATCATGAATGACGCGGCCCGCCGCCCCCAGGCAAGCCCCTCCAAATCAACCGCAGCCGGCGCTTGCCGGCCTTACGCCCCACCGTCATGGCCATCTACGATTCCACGCTGCCCTACCCCCGTGACCTGGTCGGCTACGGCCGCAACCCGCCGCACGCGCAGTGGCCGGGCCGGGCCCGCATCGCTGTCCAGTTCGTGCTGAACTACGAAGAAGGCGGCGAAAACCACGTCCTGCATGGCGACGCTGGGTCCGAACAGTTCCTGTCCGAGATGTTCAATCCGGCCAGCTACCCCGAACGCCATGTCAGCATGGACGGCATCTACGAGTATGGCTCGCGGGCCGGCGTGTGGCGCATCCTGCGTGAATTCGAAAAGCGCCAGTTGCCGCTGACCGTGTTCGGCGTCGGCATGGCGTTGCAGCGCCACCCCGAACTGACCGCCGCCTTCGTCGAGCTCGGCCACGAGATCGCCTGCCATGGCTGGCGCTGGATTCATTACCAGAACATCAACGAGGCCACCGAGCGCGAACACATGCGCCTGGGCATGGACGCCATCACCCAGCTCACCGGCCAGCGCCCGCTGGGCTGGTATACCGGACGCGACAGCCCGCGCACGCGCCGGCTGGTGGCCGACTACGGCGGCTTCGACTACGACAGCGACTACTACGGCGACGACCTGCCCTTCTGGATGCAGGTGCAAAAGACCGACGGCAGCGTCGTGCCGCAACTGATCGTGCCCTACACGCTGGATTGCAACGACATGCGCTTTGCACTGCCGCAGGGGTACTCGCACGCCGACCCGTTCTTCCAATACCTCAAGGACAGTTTCGACGCGCTCTATGCCGAAGGCGACGAGGCGCCCAAGATGCTCAGCATCGGCATGCACTGCCGCCTGCTGGGCCGCCCCGGCCGCATCATGGCGCTGCAGCGCTTCCTGGACCATATCGCGCGCCACGACCGCGTCTGGGTGTGCCGCCGGCTGGACATCGCCCGGCACTGGAAGGCCACCCATCCCTACACTCCCAACCGTTGAGCCCCGCCATGGCCCACACCCTGGAACACCTCAATACCGCCACGCCCGACGCCGCCTGCGCGATGCTCGACGGCGTCTACGAGCATTCGCCCTGGATCGCCCGCCAGGCGCTGGACGCCCGGCCGTTCCGGTCGTTGGCGCATCTGCAGGACCAGTTGCAACGCGCCGTGGATGCCGCCCCGCTGGACGCGCGCCTGGCACTGATCCGCGCCCACCCGGAACTGGCCGGCCGCGCCATGCTGCGCCAGGACCTGACGGCCGAATCCACCCACGAACAATCCCAGGCGGGCCTGACGCATTGCTCGCCCGAGGAATTCGAACGCCTGCAGCAGCTGAACGCGGATTACAACGCCCGCTTCGGCTTCCCGTTCATCCTGGCGGTGCGCGGCGCGCGCGGCCTCGGCCTGACCCGCGCGCAGATCATCGATGAATTCGCGCGCCGCCTGGACAACCCGCCGGACATCGAGCGCGATGAAGCCCTGCGCAACATCCACCGCATCGCCCAGTTGCGCCTGGCCGACAAGTTCGGCCAGGACCTGGCGCTGGGCAACGACATCTGGGACTGGCAGGAACGCCTGGCGACGCACAGCGATTCCGGCTATGCCGAAAAGGGCCAGCTCACCGTCACCTACCTGACCGACGCACACCGCGCCTGCGCGCAGCGCATTTCGCACTGGATGCGCGATTGCGGCTTCGACGAAGTCGAGATCGACGCCGTCGGCAACGTGGTCGGCCGCTACCACGGCGATCGGCCGGACGCCCCCACGCTGATGACCGGCAGCCACTACGACACCGTGCGCAACGGCGGCAAGTACGACGGCCGGCTGGGCATCTTCGTGCCCATGGCCTGCGTGCGCGAACTGCACCGCAAGGGCCGGCGCCTGCCCTACCAGCTCGAGGTCATCGGTTTCGCCGAAGAAGAAGGCCAGCGCTACCGCGCCACCTTCCTGGGTTCCGGCGCCCTGATCGGCGACTTCAAGCCGCATTGGCTGGACCAGAAGGACGCCCAGGGCATCACCATGCGCGAGGCCATGCAGCACGCCGGCCTGTGCATCGACGACATCCCTAAACTGCGCCGCGACGCCAGCCGCTACCTGGGCTTCATCGAAGTCCACATCGAACAGGGCCCCGTCCTGTACGAAATGGGCTTGCCGCTGGGTATCGTCACGTCCATCAATGGCAGCGTGCGCTACCAGGTGCAGGTGCTAGGCGTGGCCTGCCACGCCGGCACCACGCCCATGAACCGGCGCCGCGACGCCGCCGCGGCCACCGCCGAACTGGCGCTGTATCTGGAACAGCGCGCGGCTCGCGACGGCGATTCGGTCGGCACCATCGGCATGCTCGAAGTGCCCAGCGGTTCGATCAACGTGGTGCCCGGCGAATGCCGCTTCAGCCTCGACCTGCGCGCGCCCAGCGACCCGCAGCGCGACGCCCTGGTCAATGACGTGCTGGCCGAACTGGCAGCCATCTGCGAACGGCGCGGCGTGCGCTACACCCTCGAGGAAACCATGCGCGCCTCGGCCGCGCCCAGCGCGCCCGACTGGCAGCAACGCTGGGAGCGCGCGGTCGACGCCCTGGGCGTGCCCGTGCACCGCATGCCCAGCGGCGCCGGCCACGACGCCATGAAGCTGCACGAAGTCATGCCGCAAGCCATGCTGTTTGTGCGCGGCCAGAATGGCGGCATCAGCCACAACCCCCGCGAATCCACCACCCGAGACGACATGCAGCTGGCCGCGCTTGCCATGCAAGGCCTGCTGGACGATCTTGCCCACGACATCTCCCCTCGCTAGACACACCATGACCGACTACGCCCGCCTCGACGCCTGGGTCGACGCCCACTTCGACGAAGAAGTCCGCTTCCTGCAATCCCTGGTGCGCGTGCCCACCGACACGCCGCCGGGCAACAATGCCCCGCACGCCCTGCGCACCGCCGAACTGCTGCAGGACTTCGGCTTCGATGCCGAAGCGCATGCCGTGCCGGCCCAGGAAGTCCAGGATTACGGCCTGCAATCCATCACCAACCTGATCGTGCGGCGCGAATACGGCCCGGGCCTGCGCGTGGCGCTCAATGCGCACGGCGACGTGGTGCCGCCCGGCGACGGCTGGCAGCACGATCCCTACGGCGCCGAGATCGACAACGGCAGCCTGTACGGCCGTGCCGCCGCGGTCAGCAAGAGCGACTTCGCCAGCTTCACCTTCGCCGTGCGTGCCCTGGAGGCCGTGGCCCGGCCCAGCCATGGCTCGGTCGAACTGCACTTCACCTACGACGAGGAATTCGGCGGGCTGCTCGGCCCCGGCTGGCTGCTGCGCCAGGGCCTGACCAAGCCCGACCTGCTGATCGCAGCCGGCTTCAGCTACGAAGTCGTCACGGCGCACAACGGCTGCCTGCAAATGGAAGTGACGGTGCACGGCAAGATGGCGCATGCCGCCATTCCCGCCAGCGGCGTCGATGCGCTGCAAGGCGCGGTCAAGATCCTGAACGCGCTGTATGCGCAGAACACGCTTTACCAGCAGGTGACTTCCGCGGTGCCCGGCATCTCGCACCCCTACCTGAATATCGGACGCATTGAAGGCGGCACCAACACCAACGTGGTGCCCGGCAAGGTCAGCTTCAAGCTCGACCGCCGCATGATCCCCGAAGAAAACGCCGTCGAGGTCGAAGCCGATATCCGCCGCATCATCCAGGAAGCCGCCGCGCAGTCCCCCGGCATCCAGGTCGAGATCAAGCGCTTGCTGCTGGCCAATTCCATGCGCCCCCTGCCGGGCAACCAGCCACTGGTCAGCGCCATCCAGAAGCACGGCGAAGCCGTCTTCGGCGAACCGATACCGGCCATGGGCACGCCGCTCTACACCGACGTGCGCCTGTATGCCGAAGCCGGCATCCCCGGTGTGATCTACGGCGCCGGCCCGCGCACGGTGCTTGAGTCGCACGCCAAGCGCAACGACGAACGCGTCGCGCTCGAAGACCTGCGGCGCGCCACCAAAGTCATCGCGCGCACGCTGGCGGACCTGCTGCAACCGGCCTGACGAGCCGCCTGGCCCTGACCGCGAACGCGGACCGGGCCAGCGGTCAGGCGGCCAAAGACGGGCCTGCGACGACCTGCCTGGCGCTGCGGCGTGATGCGGCCCTTCCCCGCACAGCACTCCCCCGCTCTCCCAGAGCAGTCTCCTCGCCCAGATAGCCGTATCCCTATGCCCGGCACGGGTTTTCCTCTATTCAGCCCGCGCCTCGCTTTGTATACATTTTCAGTACACACAAAAGTATCTCAGGACCCTTACCCGACCGAATCCCTACTCCGGCAGGAGACTTCCGCTATGCAGGCAGCACCCAGCTTGTCCCCCGAGGTTCATCCCGTCGACCAGCGCCTGCCCGCCGGCAAGCTCGCGGCGTTGGGTTTGCAACACGTGCTGGTGATGTACGCCGGCGCGGTGGCGGTGCCACTGATCGTGGGCCGCGCCCTGAACCTGACGCCGGCCGAAGTCGCCATGCTGATCTCGGCCGACCTGTTCTGTTGCGGCTTGGTGACCTTGATCCAGGCCCTGGGCGCCACGCAGTGGTTCGGCATCAAGCTGCCGGTGATGATGGGCGTCACCTTCGCGTCGGTGGCGCCCATGGTGGCCATGGCCAATGCCCATCCGGGCGCCGCTGGCGCGCAGACCCTGTTCGGCACCATCATCGGAGCGGGCATCGTATCGATACTGATCGCGCCGCTGATCAGCAAGATGCTGCGATTCTTCCCGCCTGTTGTGACGGGCACCATCATCACCCTGATCGGCATCACCTTGATGCGCGTGGGCATCAACTGGATCTTCGGCAATCCCGCCGGTCCCACCGCGCCGGTCATCGTCGACCCGGTCTACACGCAGTGGCTGGCGCAGGTCACCTCGCCCGGCAGCCCGATTCCGCCCGTACCGCAAGGCTTCGCCATCCGGCCATCGATGCTGAATCCGCGCTATGCGGATCCCGCCGGCCTGGCCGTGGCCGCGCTGGTGCTGGCGTCCATCCTGCTTATCGTCAAATACGCGCGCGGCTTCGTCGCCAACATCTCCGTGCTGCTGGGCATCGTGATCGGCGCGGTAGCCGCATCCGCGCTAGGCATCATGACCTTCGAGAAAATCGGCCGGGCCGAGTGGGTCGACATCGTGCTGCCGTTCCACTTTGGCATGCCCCGGTTCGACCCGATGCTGATCCTGAGCATGTCGCTGATCATGGTGGTGGTCATGATCGAATCCACCGGCATGTTCCTGGCGTTGGGGGAAATGACCGGCCGTAAGGTCGACCAGCAGGATCTGGCGCGCGGCCTGCGCACCGACGGGCTGGGCACCGTGATCGGCGGCGTGTTCAACACCTTTCCGTACACCAGCTTTTCACAGAACGTCGGGCTGGTCGCGGTGACCGGCGTGAAGAGCCGCTTTGTCTGCGTGGCCGGCGGCGTGATTCTGGTAGTGCTGGGCCTGCTGCCCAAGATGGCCGCGCTGGTGGAATCGCTGCCCACCGTGGTGCTGGGCGGCGCCGGCATCGTCATGTTCGGCATGGTCGCCGCCACCGGCATCCGCATTCTTTCCGGCGTGGATTTCAAGGGCAACCGCCACAACGCCATGATCGTGGCAGTGTCGATCGGCATCGGCATGGTCCCGTTGATCGCACCGGACTTCAAGCAATGGCTGCCGCATTCGCTGCATACGCTGCTGGAATCCGGCATCTTGCTGGCGTCGATATCGGCGGTGCTGCTCAATGCCTTTCTGAACGGCACCGCCTGCGACGAGCGCGCCGTCATTGCGGCGGCGCTGCAAGCCGAGAAGCACTGAACGGCGGCCGCCCTCGCCGCCGGGATCGCACGAGCGATGCGAGCCCGCCCTGGCGATCCGTGCTTGCCTTCTGACGCCCTACGCCAAGCGCATCACGCGGCGCCAGAACAGCACCGCGACCGCCACAAACACCGCCAGCCCCAGGAACGAGGCCGTACGGGCAAAGTCCTCGCCCGCAATCGCCAGCGGCGCATCGGTGCCGGCAGCGCCGATGATGGCGGCCATCACGACGCCCACCAGGCTTTCCCCCACGATCAGCCCCGAAGCGATCAGCACGCCGCGGCGGTTGGCCGCGTCGGCGAACTGCTCGTACGGCTTGCCCGCAGCCTGGGCGCGACGGCGCAGCGCACGCTCGAGCAGCCAGGCCAACAGCGCGCCGGCGACGATGGGCGCCGCCACCGTGGGCGGCAGGTAGATGCCGATGCCCACCGCCAGCACCGGAATGCGGGCCACCTTGCAGGTGCGCTTGAGGATCTCGTCCACCACGATCAGGCCCACGCCCACCGCCATGCCGATCAAGATCATGGTCCAGTTCAGCTGGTGCGTGAAAATACCGCGCGCGATCGCCAGCATCAGCGTCGCCTGCGGCGCCGACAGCGCCTGGCTGGCGTCCATGCCTTCGCGCGGCATGGCGTCGGCAAAACCGTAGGCGTTGTACAGCAGCTCCAGCACCGGCGAGATCACCGCCGCGCCGACCACGCAACCGATCAGCAGCGCCACCTGCTGGCGCCACGGCGTTGCGCCCACCAGCCAGCCGGTCTTCAGGTCCTGCAGGTTATCGTTCGAGATCGAGGCCACCGCCACCACGGCCGAGGTGCTGAAGATCGCCAGCGCGATCGCCATCTGCACGCCGTTCTGCACCGCCAGCAATTCACCGCCCAAGGCCAGCATCAGCAAGGACACCAGCACGATGGCCACGATGCCCACACCCGAGATCGGGCTGGTCGACGAGCCCACCAGGCCGGCCATGTAGCCGCAGGCGGCCGCCACCAGGAAGCCGAACACGAAGGCGAACAGCACCGCGTAGGCCACCAGTTTCCAGACCGCCGCCGCCGACAGCGGCGCGCCGCCCAGGAACACCTGGAACGTGATCACCAGCACCGCCACCAGGATCAGCGTCACGACCGAGATCCAGCCGGCCGACAGATCGCGCTCGGTGCGCGGCGCCTGGCCGGCCCGGGCGGCGCCCGCGCGGGTCAAAGCCGAAAACGACGCCTTGACGCCGCGCGCCATCGGCACGAACAGCGTGGCCAGCGTCCAGATGGCGCCCACCCCGATCACGCCCGCGCCGATGAAGCGCACCTGCGAGGCCCACAGGCCGGTGGCGAACTTTTCCAGCGACATGTTGGCGGGAATGTCGGCCATGGCGGTCAGGATCGGCACCGCGATGCCCCACGAGATCACCAGCCCGACCAGCATCGCCAGGCCCGCGACGATGCCGATCAGGTAGCCGGCGCCCAACAGTGCCAGCGAAAAGCCCATCGGCAGGCGGAAG
Source organism: Achromobacter sp. UMC71 (assembly GCF_014170305.1). Lineage (GTDB taxonomy): Bacteria > Pseudomonadota > Gammaproteobacteria > Burkholderiales > Burkholderiaceae_B > Achromobacter. The sequence continues at coordinate 21,694 of NZ_LZZT01000018.1, read as the reverse complement.
ACCGCGCCGCCCAGCGAGAACCAGCCGCTGACGCCGTCGCCCAGCACCCGCAGGCCGCTGGCCGCGAAGCTGACCACCGCGGCCACTGCGCCGCCGCTGACGATATCGCCCATGCCAGTGGCGGCCGGCTTGGCCGGCGCCCGGCCGGCCTCTTCCGCCGCATCCTGGGCGCGCTCGGCGCTGCCCACCCGCAGGATTTCGGCAGCCGCCACGCCTTCCGGATAGGGCAGGTCGCTTTGCACCACCATCACGTGGCGCAGCGGAATCGTGAACATCACGCCCAACATGCCGCCGGCTGCGCAGATGCCCAGGGTCTGCCAGAACGGAAAGCCTTGCCAGTGGCCCATCATGACCAGAGCGGGCAGGATAAAGATGATGGAGGATAGCGTGCCGGCCGCCGAGGCCTGCGTCTGCACCATGTTGTTTTCAAGGATGTTGGCATCCTTGAACAGGCGCAGCACCGACATGGATATCACCGCCGCGGGAATGGCCGACGAGAACGTCAGGCCGACCTTGAGCCCCAGGAACACATTGGAGGCGGTGAAGATGATGGTGATCAACGCGCCCAGCAAGATGCCGCGGAACGTCAGTTCCGGCAGCGTGACTTCCGCCGGGACGCGAGTGGGTTGAGTCATTGAAGTCTCCCTATACTGGCCGCGGCACGCCACCCAGGAAGCGGACGCACCGCGGCTATCAGGGCGTATCCGCCCTGTTGGTTGCCGGTTTATTTTTTGTGAAGCGCGAATTCTAGCGCTTCATCGTCCACCTAGTGGTCACGAGCCGTAAGCGACATCCGGCAGCAGATCCTGCCGCCCATATGAACATTGGCAAACGATTATGCTGAAAGCCAGGGTTTCTCCCCCAGGTTTTGATATCCCATGCCCCAGGGACAGGTCTAGCATGGGCGGTACAAGGAGACAAAACCATTATGTGTGACGCCAGCCATTCCGCCGCCGGACAAGACCTCCGGCAAGACGCCGACCCCGCGGAGACCGCCGAATGGCGCGACGGCCTGCAATCCCTGGTCGAGACCTCGGGCCCCGACCGTGCGGGCTATGTGCTGGACAACCTGCTGGGCCACGCCGCCACACTGGGCCTGCGCGCCAACAGCCAGACGCGCACCGCCTACCTGAATACCATTCCTGCTGACCAGGAACCGCCCTTTCCCGGCAACCTGGCGGTGGAAGAACGCATTGCCCGCATCAACCGTTGGAACGCGCTGGCCATGGTCGTGCGCGCCAACCAGGCCCACGGCGAACTGGGCGGCCACATCGCCAGCTATGCCTCGGCAGCCGACCTGTTCGAGGTCGGCTTCAATCACTTTTTTCGCGCCTCCACGCCCGAAGGCCCGGGCGACCTGGTCTACATGCAGCCGCACTCGGCGCCCGGCGTCTACGCCCGCGCCTACCTGGAAGGTTTCCTGAAGGAAGACGATCTGGCGCACTTCCGTCAGGAAATCACCGCCACGGCGCGCGGCCTGCGCGGCCTGTCGTCGTATCCGCACCCGTGGCTGATGCCAGACTTCTGGCAGTTCCCCACCGGCTCCATGGGCATCGGCCCGATCAACGCCATCTACCAGGCCCGCTTCATGCGCTACCTGGAGCACCGTTCGCTGGTGCCCGGCGGCGACCGCAAGGTCTGGGGTATTTTTGGCGATGGCGAAATGGACGAGCCCGAATCCATCGCCGCCCTGACGCTGGCCGCGCGTGAAAAGCTCGACAACCTGGTGTTCGTCGTCAACTGCAATCTGCAGCGCCTGGACGGCCCGGTGCGCGGCAATGGCCGCATCATCGACGAGCTGGAAACGCTGTACGCCGGCGCCGGCTGGAACGTCATCAAGCTGGTGTGGGGCAGCGACTGGGACGCCCTGCTGCGCCGTGACACCAATGGCGCGCTGGCGCGCGCCTTCGCCAACACGGTGGACGGCCAGTTCCAGACCTTCGCCGCCAACGACGGCGCCTTCAACCGCGCCCACTTCTTCAACCAGAACCCCGAACTGGCAGCGCTGGTCGCCGACTGGACCGACGAGGCCATCGACCGCCTGCACCGCGGCGGCCACGACATGGTCAAGATCCATGCCGCCTACCACCGCGCGTCGCGTCATCGCGGACAGCCCACCGTGATCCTGGCGCAGACCAAGAAGGGTTTCGGCATGGGCACCGCGGGCCAGGGCAAGATGACCACGCATCAGCAGAAAAAACTGGACGACGAAGCGCTGCTGGCATTCCGCGACCGTTTCGCGCTGCCCATTTCCGATGCCGACTGCCTGGCGCTGAAGTTCTACCGTCCGGCTGAAGACAGCGCCGAGCTGCGTCACCTGCAGGCGCGCCGCGACGCGCTGGGCGGCCACATTCCCCGCCGCAATACCGAGGCCCCGCGCCTGGCGCCGCCTGCGGCCGAGCAATGGGCCCGCTTCGCGCTGGCCGCCGACGGCAAAGAAATGTCGTCCACCATGGCCATCGTGCGGATGCTGACGGCCCTGCTGAAAGACCCGCAGATCGGCGCGCGCATCGTGCCCATCGTGGCGGACGAGGCACGCACCTTCGGCATGGCCAACCTGTTCCGCCAGATCGGCATCTATTCGGCGCAAGGCCAGCTGTACGAGCCCGAGGACATCGGCTCGGTGCTGTACTACCGCGAAGCGCGCGACGGCCAGATCCTGGAAGAAGGCATTACCGAGGCCGGCGCCATCTCGTCGTGGACCGCGGCCGGCACCAGCTATTCGGTCAACGGCCTGCCGATGCTGCCCTTCTATATCTATTACTCGATGTTCGGCTTCCAGCGCATCGGCGACCTGATCTGGGCGGCGGCCGACCAGCGCACCCGCGGCTTTCTCATCGGCGCCACCTCGGGCCGCACCACGCTGGGCGGTGAAGGCCTGCAGCACCAGGACGGGTCGAGCCACATCATGGCGGCGGCCGTGCCCAACTGCCGCGCCTACGATCCGGCCTACGCCTACGAAGTGGCCGTGATCGTCGAATACGGCATGCGCCGCATGCTGGACGAACAACGCGACGAATTCTTCTACCTGACCGTCACCAACGAGAACCTGGCCCAACCCGACATGCCGCAGGACGGCGCCGCCGCCGAAGGCATCCTGCGCGGCATGTACCGGCTGCGCCCTGCCCGCCAGCAGGCGCAGGTGCGGCTGCTAGGCGCCGGCCCGATGTTGCGCGAAGCGGAAATGGCCGCCGACCGCTTGCGCGACGACTACGGCGTGGATGCCGAAGTCTGGAGCGTCACCAGCTTTTCCGAGCTGGCGCGCGACGGCCGCGAAGCCGAACGCGCCCGCGTGCTGGGGCTGGATGCCGGGCAGTCCGTGGATTGGGTGCGCACCTGCCTGGGCGGCAGCGACGCCCCGGTGGTGGCCGCCACCGACTATGTGCGCGCCGTGCCGGAGCAGATCCGCGCCTGGGTGCCGGCGCCCTTTCGCACGCTGGGCACCGACGGCTTCGGCCGCAGCGACACGCGCGCGCAGTTGCGCGACTTCTTCGAGGTCAGCGCCGACTGGATCGTGCTGTATGCGCTGGACAGCCTGGGCCGCCGGGAGCAGGCGGACGCGCTACGCCGCAAGCTCAATGCAGAATCTCGGACCAATCCGCCTTGGGCCCAATAAGCCCCTGAAAGGCAAAGGAAAAAAGCCCCCAGCGGGGCTTTTTTCTCATCCGGCGCACGGCGTCGAATCCGGCGCGGCTTGACCAAAATCGCCGGATCGCTGCGGTGCAGCAACCAATTCGCGCCGCTTTCTGTTGAAATACGGGTGTTCCCTAAGCATTTTCCAAAGAATACGGCGGGCCGCGAGCCCGCTTTTTGCTTTCCGTTTTTACCTTCCAAGTTAGCGCCGAAAAGGCTGTATCCCATGGACGAAACCCTCACCAAAATGGCGTTGGATTACCACGCCTATCCCACCCCCGGCAAAATCTCGGTCACCCCGACCAAGCCCCTGGCCAACCAGGACGACCTGTCGCTGGCGTATTCGCCTGGCGTGGCCGCCGCTTGCATGGCCATCTTCGACCAGGGCGATGACGCCGCGTCCAAGTACACCTCGCGCGGCAACCTGGTGGGCGTGATCACCAACGGCACCGCCGTGCTGGGCCTGGGCAACATCGGCCCCTTGGCCGCCAAGCCCGTCATGGAAGGCAAGGGCTGCCTGTTCAAGAAGTTCGCCGGCATCGATGTGTTCGACATCGAACTGGCCGAGAACGATCCCGACAAGCTGGTCGACATCATCGCGGCGCTGGAGCCCACGCTGGGCGGCGTCAACCTCGAAGACATCAAGGCGCCCGAGTGCTTCTACATCGAGAAGAAGCTGCGCGAGCGCATGAAGATCCCCGTCTTCCACGACGACCAGCACGGCACTGCCATCATCTCGTCGGCCGCCATCCTGAACGGCCTGAAGGTCGTGAACAAGGACATCGGCTCGGTCAAGCTGGCTTGCTCGGGCGCCGGCGCCGCCGCCATCGCCTGCCTGGACCTGCTGGTGCACCTGGGCGTCAAGCGCGAGAACATCTACGTAGTGGATTCCCGCGGCGTCATCTGGGAAGGCCGTGATGAAAACATGGAGCCCAACAAGAAGCGCTACGCGCAAAAGACCGACGCACGCACGCTCGCCGACGTGGTCAACGGCGCCGACGTGTTCCTGGGTTGCTCGACCGCCGGCGTGCTGACCGCCGACATGGTCAAGACCATGGCCGACCGCCCGCTGATCCTGGCGCTGGCCAACCCGGAACCGGAAATCCGCCCGGAAGTCGCCAAGGCCGCCCGCCCCGACTGCATCATCGCCACCGGCCGTTCGGACTACCCGAACCAGGTCAACAACGTGCTGTGCTTCCCCTTCATTTTCCGCGGCGCCATGGATGCCGGCGCCTCGCGCATCACCGAGGAAATGAAGCTGGCGTGCGTGAAGGCCATCGCCGAACTGGCGCAAGCCGAGCAGAACGACGAAGTGGCCCGCGCTTATGCCGGCCAGGAGCTGGCGTTCGGCCCGGACTACATCATTCCGAAGCCGTTCGATCCGCGCCTGATCGTCCAGATCGCCCCGGCCGTGGCCCAGGCCGCCGCCGACTCCGGCGTGGCCGCCCGCCCCATCGAGGACATCGAAGCCTACCGTCAAAAGCTGATGGGCTTCGTGTACCACTCCGGCCAGCTGATGCGTCCGCTGTTCGCCCAGGCCAAGAAGGCGCCCAAGCGCGTCATCTACGCCGACGGCGAAGACGAGCGCGTCCTGCGCGCTGTGCAGACCGTGGCCGATGAAAAGCTGGCATTCCCGATCCTGATCGGCCGCCCGTCGGTCATCGAGATGCGCATCAAGAAGTTCGGCCTGCGCCTGATTGCCGGCCAGCATTTCGAGATCGTCGATCCCGAAGACGACAGCCGCTTCAACGAAACCTGGAACGCGTACTACCAGCTCAAGGGCCGCGAAGGCGTGACCCCGGCCATCGCCAAGGCGATGATCCGCAAGCACAACACGCTGATCGGCGCGATGCTGCTGCGTCGCGGCGACGCCGACGCGCTGCTGTGCGGCGTGGCCAGCAAGTACGACAACCAGCTCAAGTACATCGACGAAATCATCGGCAAGAAGGAAGGCCAGACCTACGCCGCCCTGAACGTGCTGATGCTGCCCGACCAGACGCTGTTCATCACCGACACCCACGTCAACGAGAACCCGTCGGCCGAGGAAGTCGCCAGCATCACCATCCAGGCCGCTGACGAAATGCTGCGTTTCGGCGTGGTGCCCAAGATCGCCCTGCTGTCACACTCGAACTTCGGCAGCCGCGTCACGGAATCGTCGCGCAAGATGGCCGCCGCCCGCCAGATGGTACAAGAGCGCGCTCCCGACCTGGAAGTCGACGGCGAAATGCACGCCGACGCCGCCCTGTCGGAAAAGATCCGCGTGCTGGCCTACCCGGACAGCACCCTGAAGGGTCCGGCCAACCTGCTCGTCATGCCCACGCTGGACACCGGCAACATCACCTACAACATGCTGAAGATGACTGGCAGCAATGGCGTCGCCATGGGCCCCATCCTGCTGGGCGCCGCGCGCCCCGTGCACATCCTGACGACCAGCGCCACCGTGCGCCGCATCGTCAACATGACGGCCCTGGCCGTGGTGGATGCGCAGCAGGAAGCCGCCGAAGCCGCCAAGAAGCGCCGTTGATCGCCCGCCGGCGATAGCGCTCAACGGGCGCCCCGCGAGGGGCGCCTTTTTTTGCCCCTCGGGCCGGCAACAGGATGGCCCGCGTCCGATACGGATGGTAAAAAGCGGGCTACCCCTTCTTCTGCGGAGTCCCCTATGTTGCTCGACGCTTTCCTTGCCTGGTTTCACTACCTGGCGATCTTCGTGCTGGTGGTGGTGCTGACCGCCGAAGCCGTGTTGCTGCGCCCCGACCTCACGCCCGCCGCGCTAAAGCGCCTGGTCGTCTACGACCGCCTGTATATGTTCAGCGCGATCGCCGTGCTGGCTACCGGCGTGCTGCGCTTGACCCTGGGCGTCAAGGGCGCCGCCTTCTACATGGGCAATCCGTGGTTCCACGCCAAGATCACGCTGTTCGTGATCATCGGCCTCTGTTCGGCCCCGCCCACGCTGGCCTTCCTGCGGTGGGCAAAGCAAGCGCGTCAGCAGCCGGGATTCGTGCCCGGCGCGCCCGAAATCAAGCGCGCCCGGCGCTGGGTCATCATCGAATCGCACCTGTTCATCTTCCTGCCGCTGTTCGCGGTGTTGATGGCGCGCGGCATCGGCGTCTGACGCCCGCAAGGGCCCCGCGCGCGGCTCAAGGGCAACGCGCGCGGGCCGGCCCTGACGGCGCCTCGTCACCCACGATGATCGTGGCGAAGTGAAACACCCCGACGGTGTCGTTCTTGACGACATCCAGCACCTTGCCCTGCAGCGTCTGCATCACGGACATCCCTTCGGGCACGTCCTCGTGGCCAGCCCGCTTGGCCGCCTGGCCATTCCACGGGCTCATGAGCAACACACCCGGATACGGCTCACGATCGTCGCCGCGGCCGCGGCGCACTGAGCGGACCTGGGTGCCGGCGGCATAGCTGACATCGCCGAGCGACACCGGGCAGGCCAATTCGGCATCGCTGACCCGCAGCAGGCGCCGTGCCTCGTCCAGATAGATCCTGGGATTGCTCAGCGGCAGCCCGAACACCTTGACCGCCACGGGGTCCTTGACCTCGATACGCCAGCGATCCGGGTCGCGCGAGCCGTCGGTATAGACCGTGCCGGACGACCCATAGGCGATGGAACCCGCGGCGATCTCCAGATCCGCCACCCGATTGCCCGCGCCCAGCACGCATTTGCTCAATCCCGTCATGGCGCCGTCGCGGGCCACGTCGATTTCGATGTCCTGGGTGGCGTCGCACTGCCATCCCAGCACCGCCTGGCTGCCCGTGCCGCGTAGCAGCACCGTGCGCGGATGGCGGCCCAGCAAGGCGTAGGTGTCTTTGTCGTAGTCGGCATCCAGGTAGCGGATGGCGCTGGTCGCCTGCACGCCGTACAGGGACACGGGCTCGGGGAACTGCGCGTCGACGTAGGTCTCAAGTTCGCCTTCGTCCTGCAGCTTCAAGCGCGTGCCGGCGGGCATGACGATGCCGCCGACCGTGGTCGGCTGCGCCAAGGTGACATTGCGCGCGGCCTCGCGGCGGTCGCTTTCGCGCCCGATCTGCCAGAACACGGTCTGGACCCAGGCATAGAACGCAAAGGGCACCAGCAGCACCACGAACAGCAAAGTCGAAGTTTTCCAGTACTTGCGGACCGCCCGGCGCGCCCCGGCGCTGGTGGCCACGACCAGCAGCCAGCCCAACAGCAGCAGGCCGGCCAGGAAGCCGCAGGAAAGCAGGATGTAGAAACCCGCAGAAGGGAGGGCTATCGGAATCATGGCCAGGATGATATCGCCAAATCCGCCCGCCCACCGCGCCGCCCTGGCGTATTGCCAGGCAACAAAAAACCGCCCGAAGGCGGTTTCTGGTTCATGCCCGGCAGCGAATCAACGCTTGTCCATCGGGGGCACGTCGCGCGTGACCGAACCGGTGAACAGCTGACGCGGACGGCCGATCTTGTAATCGGGATCCGACAGCATTTCATTCCACTGGGCGATCCAGCCGACCGTGCGGGCCAGCGCGAAGATGGCCGTGAACAGCGAGGTCGGGATGCCGATGGCGCGTTGGACGATACCCGAGTAGAAGTCCACGTTCGGGTACAGCTTGCGCTGCACGAAGTACGGATCCGACAGGGCGATACGTTCCAGTTCCATGGCCAGCTTGAACAGCGGGTCGTTTTCCAGGCCCAGGGCCGAGAGCACTTCCTTGCACGTTTCCTGCATCAGCTTGGCGCGCGGGTCGTAATTCTTGTAGACGCGGTGGCCAAAGCCCATCAGGCGCACGCCCGAGTTCTTGTCCTTGACCTTCTCCATGAACTCGCCAACCTTGGCGATGCCGCCGTTGGCTTGCAGTTCTTCGAGCATCTGCAGGCAAGCTTCGTTGGCGCCGCCGTGAGCCGGGCCCCACAGGCAAGCCACGCCAGCCGAGATGGCGGCGAACGGGTTGGTGCCCGACGAACCGCACAGGCGGACGGTCGAGGTCGATGCGTTCTGTTCGTGGTCGGCGTGCAGGATGAAGATGCGGTCGAGCGCGCGTTCGACGACTTCGTTGACCTTGTAGTCTTCGCACGGCGTGGCGAACATCATGCGCAGGAAGTTGCCCGTGTAGGACAGGTCGTTCTGCGGGTAGATGAACGGTTGGCCTTGCGAGTACTTGTACGCCATCGCGACCAGCGTCGGCATCTTGGCGATCAGGCGGATGGCCGAGATGTGGCGATGCTGCGGGTTCGTGATGTCGGTCGAGTCGTGGTAGAACGCGGACAGCGCGCCCACCAGGCCCGTCAGGACGGCCATCGGGTGGGCGTCGCGGCGGAAACCACGCAGGAAGAAATGCAGCTGCTCGTTGACCATCGTGTGATGGGTCACTTGCGAATCGAAGTCGGCCTTCTGTTCCTGGTTCGGCAGTTCGCCGTTCAGGATCAGGTAGCAGATGTCCATGAAGTCGCAGTTGATGGCCAATTGCTCGATGGGGAAGCCGCGATACAGCAATTCGCCCTTATCGCCGTCGATGTACGTGATGCCCGATTCGCAGGCGGCCGTCGACATGAAGCCGGGGTCAAACGTAAACATGCCCGTCTGGCCGTACAGCTTGCGGATGTCGATCACATCCGGACCGACCGTGCCCTTGTAGACAGGGAACTCAATGGGTGCGCTGCCATCCGAGAAGGATAGAGTGGCTTTTTTGTCAGACAGGTTCATGTTTTTTCCTCTCAATTAATCACAGTGCGCGCATCTGGCCAATAATGCCCCGAAGCCTGGGGGTGTCCAGATCGCCTTCGAGTTCCTTGCGGGCCAGCAGCAGGTCGAGAAGGTCGTTGTCTCCCATCTCGAACAGCTGGGTCAATGCGGCCACATCATCGTCGGTAAGTTCGGCCTCGTAAGCGTCCAGATACCGGGTAATGATCAAGTCGTTTTCGAGCAGGCCGCGGCGCGCCCGCCAACGCAGACGCGCCCGTTCCAGTTCAGTAAGCCTGCTCATCTTTACACCACCAATACATTCAAGACTAGACCGTGCGACGGACCATCAGTTCCTTGATCTTGCCAATCGCCTTGGTCGGGTTCAGTCCCTTGGGACAGACGTCGACGCAATTCATGATGGTGTGGCAACGGAACAGGCGGAACGGGTCATTCAGGTTGTCCAGACGCTCGCCGGTGGCTTCGTCGCGGCTGTCCGCGATGAAACGGTAGGCTTGCAGCAGGCCGGCCGGGCCGACGAACTTGTCCGGATTCCACCAGAACGACGGGCAGGAAGTGGAACAGCACGCGCACAGGATGCACTCGTACAGGCCGTCCAGCTCTTCGCGGGCCTCGGGCGACTGCAGGCGCTCTTTTTCGGGCGGCGGCGTGTCGTTGATGAGGTACGGACGAACCGAGTGGTACTGGTTGAAGAAGTGCGTCATGTCCACGATCAGGTCGCGGATCACGGGCAGGCCCGGCAGCGGGCGCAGCACGATGGGTTCCTTCAGTTCGCGAAGGTTGGTCGTGCAGGCAAGGCCGTTCTTGCCGTTGATGTTCATGGCGTCGGAACCGCACACGCCTTCGCGGCACGAGCGGCGCAGCGCCAGGCTGTCGTCGACGTCGTTCTTGATGCGCACCAGCGCATCAAGCAGCATCTTGTCGGTCGGCTGGAGTTCGACTTCCAGCTTCTGCATGTACGGGCGCTCGTCCTTGTCCGGATCGTAGCGGTAGATTTCGAACTTGACGATTCTCTTGGTGCTCATAGTAGGCTCTATCCGGACTTAGAAGGTACGCGCCTTGGGCGGGAAGGACTCGACCGTCAACGGCTTCATCTGCACGGGCTTGTAATCCAGGCGGCTGCCTTCGGAGTACCACAGCGTGTGCTTGAGCCAGTTTTCGTCGTCGCGGGTCGGGTGGTCGTCCAGCGCATGCGCGCCGCGGCTTTCCGTGCGGTTGGCGGCCGACTTGATCGTGGCGCGGGCCACTTCGGTCATGTTGGCCAGTTCCAGCGCTTCGACGCGCGCGGTGTTGAACACCTTGGACTTGTCCTTGAAATAGATGTTGTCGGCTTGCTTGGCCAGGTCTTCGATCTGGGTCACGCCTTCGTTCAGCAGTTCCAGCGTGCGGAACACGCCGCAGTGGCGCTGCATCGAGAAGCGAATGGCGTTGCCGATATCTTGCGTTTTTTCACCCGAGGTGCGCGCTTCCAGCTTGTTCACGCGGTCCAGCGAGAATTCGACGGCTTGCTTGGGCACATCCTGGTGGGCGTGCTGGCGTTCCGGGTGCGAATTGACGATGTGGTTGCCGGTGGCCCGGCCGAACACGATCAGGTCCAGCAGCGAGTTCGTGCCCAGGCGGTTGGCGCCGTGCACCGACACCGCGGCGCATTCGCCGATGGCGTACAGGCCGTTGACGATCTTGTTCTCGCCGTTTTCGCGCGACAGCACCTGGCCGTGGTAGTTGGCCGGAATGCCGCCCATCTGGTAGTGGATGGTCGGAACGACGGGGATCGGTTCCTTGATCGGGTCGACGTTGCCGAACTTGATGGCGATTTCGCGGATCGAGGGCAGGCGCTTGTTGATGACGTCGGCGCCCAGGTGGTCGAGCTTGAGCACGACGTAGCTGCCATCCGGACCGCAACCGCGGCCTTCCTTGATTTCCTGGTCCATCGAGCGGGACACGAAGTCGCGCGGAGCCAGATCCTTCAGCGTGGGCGCATAGCGCTCCATGAAGCGTTCGCCATCCTTGTTCAGCAGGATGCCGCCTTCGCCGCGCACGCCTTCCGTGATCAGCACGCCGGCGCCGGCCACGCCGGTCGGGTGGAATTGCCAGAATTCCATGTCCTGCAGCGGGATGCCCGCGCGGGCGGCCATGCCCAGGCCGTCACCGGTGTTGATGAAGGCGTTGGTGGAAGCGGCCCAGATACGGCCGGCGCCGCCGGTGGCCAGCACCGTGGTCTTGGCTTCCAGGATGTAGATTTCGCCCGTTTCCATTTCGAGGGCGGTCACGCCCACGACGTCGCCGGCTTCGTTGCGCAGCAGGTCCAGCGCCATCCATTCGACGAAGAACTGGGTGCGCGCGGCAACGTTGCGCTGGTAGAGGGTATGCAGCAGCGCGTGGCCGGTGCGGTCCGCGGCGGCACAGGCGCGCTGGACCGGCTTTTCACCGAAGTTTGCGGTGTGGCCGCCGAACGGACGCTGGTAGATGGTGCCGTCCGGGTTGCGGTCGAAGGGCATGCCGAAGTGCTCGAGCTCGTACACGGCGTTCGGGGCTTCGCGGCACATGAATTCGATGGCGTCCTGGTCGCCCAGCCAATCCGACCCCTTGACGGTGTCGTACATGTGCCAGTACCAGTTGTCTTCGCTCATATTGCCCAGCGAGGCGCTCACGCCGCCCTGCGCCGCAACGGTGTGCGAACGGGTGGGGAACACTTTGGACAGCACGGCAACCGACAGGCCCGCTTGGGACAGTTGCAGCGAACAACGCATGCCGGCTCCACCGGCGCCAACGACCACCACATCAAACTGGCGGCGCGGCAAGGATTTCATGACAGAGACCACGGCTTAGATGCTCCAGAGGATTTGCGCAAAGTAAATGACCGTACCGATCAACCAGAGGATCGTCAGCACTTGCAGCAGCAGGCGCAGGCCCACCGGCTTGACGTAGTCCATCCAGATGTCGCGCACGCCGATCCAGGCGTGCCAGGCCAACGCAAAGAATGCAAGGGAGGCCAGGATCTGGCCAACCGGAATGAAGCCCACGTAGAAATTGAACAGCTTGACCCAGTGTTCGTACGTGAAGGCAGGCATCAGCAGGATGCCGACAAGCAGCACCAGCGTGTACACGGCCATGATGACGGCGGTGATGCGCTGGATGATGAAGTCCATGACGCCATAGTGAGCGCCGACGACCAGGCGCTTGGGTCCGTAGTTTTTAGCGGCGGCCATTTACAGCACTCCGAACAGTTTGAGACCGAACACCAGCGTCAGCGCCAGGCTGACACCGAAGACCACGCCGGCGCTTTTCTTGGCCGACAGCTTGTCGATACCGATGTGCAGGTCCAGCAGCAGGTAGCGGATGCCGGCACAGAAGTGGTGCAGGTAGCCCCAGATCAGGACCAGGAAGACGAGCTTGACGATCGGGTTGGCCGCGAAGGACGCGATCCAGGCGAACGATTGCGGTGCGGCCACGCTCGCTGCGAACAGCGGCACGATGACCAAGGGCAAACAGAGGAACAGCAAAATGCCGCTGATGCGGTGCAGGATGGACAGCTTGCCGGCCAGGGGCAGGCGGTAGGAGAACGCAACTTGGGCAAGCCCAATATTGCGAAACTGCGGACGTGGCTTGGCAGCGGTGTCGGACATGACGGCCTCGGTGTTTCGGAACTAGGGAATCGTGACGGCGCTAATGCCGTGGCCCTTGCGGGCAAACACGGTATTTTCGCCCAGAGATCGGGTTGGTATCAAATCGTAGGTAAAAAGCTCATCAATTCAGACTATTGCGGTAGTGGTATCGATCGGTCAAGTACAAGCCGCGCCGAATTTCCATGGGGCGGTCACCATACGTGTAAGACACGCGATCCACCTGCAACAACGGCGCGCCGACGGCAACATTAAGCAGCGTACAGACTTCGGCCGGCGCGGCGACCGCGCGCAGCTTCTCGTCCGCGCGCACCATGCTGACGCCGAACTCGGATTCAAACAGGCCATAGAGCGGCGCCTTGTTGGCGGTCAGCAGCTCGAGGGTAAGGCCGCGGAAGATGGACCCCGGCAGCCAGATGTCGTCCAGCACGGTGGGTGTCTGCCCCATGGACAGCAGCCGGCGGATGGAAACCACGGTTTCGCCAGCGCGCAGGTCGAGCGCGCGCGCGATCTCGGCGGGCGCCCGCAGGCGGCGGCATTCGAGGATGCGGCTTTCCGCGCGGCCGGGCTCGCCCTCTTCGTCGGGGGCCAGGCGCAGGAAGCGGTAGCGCACGCGGGCTTCGTGGTGGGTGGCGACGAAGGTGCCCTTGCCCTGGCGGCGCAGCAGCAGGTGTTCGGCGGCTAGCTCATCGACCGCCTTGCGTACCGTGCCCTGGCTGACCTGAAAGCGGGCAGCCAGATCGATTTCGCTGGGGATGAGTTCGCCGGGTTTCCATTCGCCGCGGTCCAGGCTCTGGACAAGCAGGTCCTTGATCTGGCGATACAGCGGACTGAAAGCGGCCCCCTCGCCCGTTGGACGGGCGGCGCGTGTGCGTAAGGAGGTTTCGGGCCGGGGGTCTGCCATGGATCGTCTTGGAAGTGTCATGTTCATCCGGAGAATGGTAGGCAGCGCAAAGGATGCGGTTCCATCCACAATGCGCTGCTGCGGTGCCGGTGTTCTGGCCTGATACAGGCGCGCAGCCGGCGGTGCTGCGGCGCATTCGAACAAACGCTCTATTGTGGCATATCGGGCGCGGCGCTGTCCAACGTCTTATGTCTTATATAAGATATAAGATCAATTGACGGACACGTAAATTCGATCTAGGATTCCTGGCTGTCCGGCGACGCGCCCGCCCCTTGCGCCCGCGCTGTCTTTGCCGCTCAACGGATTACACTGATTGGTGAGATTTTTCTCGCCACACCATTACGGAGAACGTCCATGTCTAAGCCTGCCTTGCGTGTCGCCGTCACCGGCGCCGCCGGCCAAATCGGTTACGCACTGCTGTTCCGCATCGCCTCCGGCGAAATGCTGGGCAAAGATCAGCCCGTCATTCTGCAACTGCTTGAAATCCCTGACGAAAAAGCGCAAAAGGCCCTGAAGGGCGTCATCATGGAACTGGATGACTGCGCCTTCCCGCTGCTGCAGGAAGTCACCGCCCACAGCGATCCGCGCACGGCATTCAAGGATGCGGACGTGGCCCTGCTGGTTGGCGCCCGCCCGCGCGGCCCCGGCATGGAACGCAAGGATCTGCTGTCGGTCAACGCTCAGATCTTCACGGCTCAGGGCAAGGCCCTGAACGACGTCGCCAGCCGCAACGTCAAGGTCCTGGTCGTCGGCAACCCGGCCAACACCAACGCCTACATCGCCATGAAGTCGGCGCCGGACCTGCCCGCCAAGAACTTCACCGCCATGCTGCGCCTGGACCACAACCGCGCCCTGTCGCAGCTGTCGGCCAAGTCGGGCAAGCCGGTCGCCGCGATCGAGAAGCTGGTCGTCTGGGGCAATCACTCGCCCACGATGTACCCCGACTTCCGCTTCGCCACTGTCGACGGCCAATCGCTGACCAAGCTGATCAACGACGACGCCTGGAACCGCGACACCTTCATCCCCACCGTGGGCAAGCGCGGCGCCGCCATCATCGAAGCCCGTGGCCTGTCCTCGGCCGCTTCGGCCGCCAACGCCGCCATCGACCACGTCCGTGACTGGGTCCTGGGCAGCAACGGCAAGTGGGTCACGATGGGCATCCCGTCGGACGGCTCCTACGGCATCCCGGAAGGCATCATCTACGGCGTGCCGGTCACGACCGAAAACGGCGAATACAAGCGTGTCGAAGGCCTGGAAATCGACGCCTTCTCGCGCGAACGCCTGGACTTCACGCTGAAAGAGCTCCTGGAAGAGCGCGACGGCGTCAAGGACCTGCTGAAGTAAGCAGCGCTTGAGTAAAGGATTGGGCCCGTTGATGCGGGCCCAATCCTTAAGCAAGACTGCTTTTGCAAGACCGAGACATACACGTGTCCCTTTGCCCCGCCGCCGGCGATTGTCGCGAAGGGGACAGATTTATGTTCCGGACCCGCGCTAAGGTCGTGGGCTAACCACAAGAAAGAACGGAGACCTCCATGTCCAGACCCGAATCCGCCGGCGCCCTGTTCCGCCGTGCCCTTGCCGAAGAAAGCCCGCTGCAGATCATTGGCGCCATCAACGCCAACCATGCCCTGCTGGCCAAGCGCGCCGGCTACCGCGCCATCTACCTGTCCGGTGGCGGCGTGGCGGCGGGTTCGCTGGGGCTGCCCGACCTGGGCATCAACACCATGGACGACGTCCTGACCGACGTGCGCCGCATCACCGACGTGTGCGACGTGCCGCTGCTGGTGGACATCGATACCGGCTTCGGCCCGTCGGCCTTCAACATCGCCCGCACGGTCAAGAGCCTGATCAAGTTCGGCGCCGCCGCCTGCCACATCGAAGACCAGGTCGGCGCCAAGCGCTGCGGCCATCGTCCGGGCAAGGAAATCGTCAGCACCGAGGAAATGGCCGACCGCGTCAAGGCCGCGGCTGACGCCCGCACCGACAGCGACTTCTACCTGATCGCCCGCACCGACGCCATCGCCTCGCACGGCGTGGACGCCGCCATCGAGCGCGCGCTGGCCTGCGTCGAAGCCGGCGCCGACGCCATCTTCGCCGAAGCCGCCTACGACCTGCCCACCTACGACCGCTTCGCCCAGGCCGTCAAGGTGCCGGTGCTCGCCAATATCACCGAATTCGGCAAGACGCCGCTGTTCTCGGTCGAAGAACTGAAAAGCGTGGGCGTGGGCATGGTGCTCTACCCGCTGTCGGCCTTCCGCGCCATGAACAAGGCCGCCGAAGCCGTCTACACCGCGATCCGCCGCGACGGCCACCAGAAAAACGTGGTCGACCTGATGCAGACCCGCGAAGAACTGTACGAACGCATCGGCTACCACGAGTTCGAATCGAAACTGGACGCCCTCTTCCAGAAGGGCAAGGCGTAAATCGCGCCGCCAGGCCACCGTATCCGGCGCCACGGCGATCCCACGGCGCCCAGCTTCCCCCCATTGCATCGACCACCGCGAAAGGAAAGGAGTAGAGACATGAGCACGGCTCCCAAGAAGCAAGCAGCCAAGCAGGACGCCCCCAAGCAGGAAGCCAAGCCGCAGGCCGCGCCGGAAGAAAAGGCCGGTTTCAAGCCCAAGAAGTCGGTCGCGCTGTCCGGCGTGGTCGCGGGCAATACCGCCCTGTGCACGGTCGGCCGCAGCGGCAACGACCTGCACTACCGCGGCTACGACATCCTCGACATCGCTCACACCAGCGAATTCGAGGAAATCGCCCACTTGCTGGTCCATGGCAAGCTGCCCAACAAAGCCGAACTGAAGGCTTACAAGGAAAAGCTGCGCAGCCTGCGCGGCCTGCCCGTCACGCTGCAGGACGCGCTGGAAGCGCTGCCCGCCGCCAGCCACCCGATGGACGTCATGCGCACGGCCGTCTCGGTGCTGGGCTGCGTGCTGCCTGAAAAAGACGACCACAACACCCCGGGCGCGCGCGACATCGCCGACCGCCTGATGGCCAACCTGGGTTCGGCCCTGCTGTACTGGTACCACTACAGCCACAACGGCCGCGTCATCGACGTGCAAACCGACGACGACAGCATCGGCGGCCACTTCCTGCACCTGCTGCACGGCGAAAAGCCCAGCGAAGACTGGGTCAAGGCGATGCACATCTCGCTGAACCTGTACGCCGAGCATGAATTCAACGCGTCCACCTTCACCGCCCGCGTCATCGCCGGCACCGGTTCGGACATGTACTCGTCCATCACCGGCGCCATCGGCGCGCTGCGCGGCCCCAAGCACGGCGGCGCCAACGAAGTCGCGTTCGACGTGCAAAAGCGCTACGAAACGCCTGACGAAGCCGAGGCCGACATCCGCCGGCGCGTGGAAGCCAAGGAAGTCATCATCGGCTTCGGCCACCCGGTCTACACCGTGTCCGACCCGCGCAACAAGGTCATCAAGGAAGTCGCCAAGAAGCTGTCCAAGAAGGCCGGCAGCACCAAGATGTTCGATATCGCCGAACGCCTTGAGACGGTCATGTGGGACATCAAGAAGATGTTCCCCAACCTGGACTGGTTCTCGGCCGTCAGCTATCACATGATGGGCGTGCCCACCGCCATGTTCACCCCGCTGTTCGTCATCGCGCGCACCGCGGGCTGGTCGGCCCACATCATCGAGCAACGCATCGACAACAAGATCATCCGCCCCACCGCCAACTACGTGGGTCCGGAAGACCAGAAGTTCGTGCCGCTCGACAAGCGCAAGTAAAGACCATGGGCCTGCCGACGCCTTTTCCCGCGCCGCGCAGGCCCCGGGCCGCCTGTACACACTCAGGAGAGGTACCGATATGTCTGCCCCGATCTCCAACGTCCGTCCCGAGCCCGACCAGGTCCTGGTCGATATCGCCGACTACGTACTGAATTATGAAATCCAGAGCGGCCTGGCCTACGAGACCGCCCGCAACTGCCTGATCGACACCCTGGGCTGCGGCCTGGAAGCGCTGGAATACCCCGCATGCCGAAAGCTGCTGGGGCCGGTCGTGCCAGGCACCATCGTCCCCCATGGCGCCAAGGTCCCCGGCACCCAGTTCCAGCTCGATCCCGTGCAGGCTGCCTTCAACATCGGCGCGATGATCCGCTGGCTGGACTTCAACGACACCTGGCTCGCCGCCGAATGGGGCCATCCGTCCGACAACCTGGGTGGCATCCTGGCCACCGCCGACTGGCTCTCGCGCACCGCCATCGCCGCCGGCAAGCCGCCCCTGACCATGCGCGACGTGCTCACCGGCATGATCAAGGCGCATGAGATCCAGGGCTGCATCGCGCTGGAAAACTCCTTCAACAAGGTCGGCCTGGACCACGTGGTGCTGGTCAAGGTGGCCTCGACCGCCGTCGTCGCGCAGATGCTGGGCCTGGACCGCGACGAAGTCATCAATGCCGTGTCGCTGGCCTGGGTCGACGGCCAGAGCCTGCGCACCTACCGCCACGCCCCCAACACCGGCAGCCGCAAGAGCTGGGCCGCCGGCGACGCCACCAGCCGCGCCGTGCGCCTGGCCCTGATCGCCCGCACCGGCGAAATGGGGTACCCGTCGGTACTGACCGCCAAGACCTGGGGCTTCTACGACGTGCTCTTCAAGGGCCAGCCCTTCAAGTTCCAGCGCCCCTACGGCAGCTACGTCATGGAAAACGTGCTGTTCAAGATCTCGTTCCCGGCCGAGTTCCACTCGCAGACCGCCGTCGAATGCGCCATGCAGATCCACGACCGCCTGAAGACCCTGGGTAAGACCCCGGACGACATCGCAAAGATCACCATCCGCACCCACGAGGCGTGCATCCGCATCATCGACAAGAAAGGCCCCCTGAACAACCCGGCCGACCGCGACCACTGCATCCAGTACATGGTCGCTGTCCCCCTCCTGTTCGGCCGCCTGACCGCCTCTGACTACGAAGACAGCATCGCCCAAGACCCGCGCATCGACACCCTGCGCGACAAGATCATCTGCGTCGAAGACCCCGCCTACACCCGCGACTACCACGACCCCGACAAACGCTCCATCGCCAACGCCCTGACCGTCGAATTCACCGACGGCTCGACCCTGGACGAAATCGTCTGCGAATACCCCATCGGCCACAAACGCCGCCGCGCCGACGGCATCCCCCTGCTGGAAGCCAAGTTCAAGACCAACCTGGCCCGCATGTTCCCGGCCCGCCAACAAGCCAAAATCCTGGAAGTGTCCCTGGATCAGGCCAAGCTGGAGGCGATGCCAGTAAACGAGTACGTCGACCTCTACGTGATCTAAGCTGACTGACTCTCAAAGAAAGCCAGCAAACCGTCCCCACACGCTGCGCGCCCCAAGCAACACCCCACCACCCGCGCGCAGCGGCCACCTCCCGACGCACCACAACGCGTAGACCAAAAAAGGCCGCCCGCGCGGCCGTTTTGGGCGGGCCCCGCAAACCTCTCCCACCCCAACGGGTGCAGCAGCGCCCCAATCATCGAAACCCGTAGCCCCTCGGGGCGCCCGCTCCGCAAGCCGCCGCCCCGAGGGGCGACCTACGAAGAACTGACACATCCCCCCAGCATTACAATGCCAACTCCCCCCAAAAAACCCACACCGGACCCCAACCATGGCAATGCTCTGGGTAAAGACTTTCCACATCGTCTTCATCGCGTCCTGGTTCGCCGGCCTGTTCTACCTGCCCAGAATCTTCGTCAACCTGGCCCAGCAATCGGATTCCGCCGTCCAGGTCACCCTGCTGGGCATGGCCCGCCGCCTGTACCGCTTCACCACCATCCTTGCCATCGTCGCCGTCGTTCTGGGCATGTGGCTCTATCTCGGCTACGGCATCGGCGTCGGCCCCGGCAACGGCTGGATGCACGCCAAACTCTTTTTCGTCCTGCTCGTCATCGGCTACCATCACGCCTGTGGCGTCATGCTGCGAAAATTCGAACAGGGCAAGAACACCCGTTCGCACAAGTTCTATCGCTGGTTCAACGAAGTTCCCGTCTTGCTGCTCTTGGTGGTGGTGGCGCTGGTCGTCGTCAAACCCTTCTGATTCCCCCTACCTTTTGCACATTCGCCAGGATTCGTATGTCCGCTGATGACCAGGACCGCCCGCGCAAGACGCTGACGATCAAGAAAACCGCTCGCGACGCCCACGCCGAAGCCGCACCCAAGCGCGTGCGCACCGGCGCCCGGGCCCGCCTGGTCGCGCAGAACGAGCGCACCAAGGACAGCGTTGAGCGCCAGAAAGACCCGGAAGGCTATCAACGCCGCCAGGCAGAAGAGGCCGCGCGCTACGCGCGCAAGCCCGCTGCCGGCGGCCGCGGTGCTGCGGACCGCAGCGCCCCGGACCGCAATCCGTCCGCCCGCGGCCAGGCGTCGCGCGGTCAGGATGCGCGAGGCCCCGGCAGCCGCGCGCCCTCATCCGACCGCAACCGAGGCGACAGCCCGCGCCGCGACGCCGCCCCTGGCACGCGCTCCGGCCGCCCGCCGCAGCGCGCGCCGCGTCTGGATGACCAGTACATCGCGCCGGCCACCCCGGCCGGCCGCTTCTACGATCCCTTCGAAGACGACGGCCCGGCGCCCGAATTCGCGCCCGAACCCGACTACGATGACGCCTCTGACGCGGGCCACGCCCCGGCCGGCCGTCACCAGGACACTCACGACCACCGCGAGCGCGAACCTGTTGTCGAAGTGCGCAGCCGCCGCCCCCGCGAAACCCGCCAGGCGGAAGTCTTCAAAGTATTCGCGCCCTGCCCCCAGGGACTGGAAGAAGCCCTGACCGCCGAAATGCAGGCGCTGGGCTACGAAGACGCCCAGGCCGGCCGCGCCGGCTGTTCGTTTACCACTGACTGGTCGGGCGTGCAGCGCGCCAACCTGTACTCGCGCCTGGCCACCCGCATCCTGGTGCAGGTCGCCCATGCCGAGATCTCACACGAAGACGACATCCTGGACCTGGCCCGCGACACCCCCTGGGAACGCTGGTTCGGCGCCGAGCAGACCTTGCGGGTCGACACCTCGGCCATCAAGAGCCCGGTGCAAAGCCTGCAATACTGCAACCTGCGCGCCAAGGACGGCATCTGCGACCGCCTGCGCGAACTGGAAGGCGAGCGCCCCAGCATCGACACGGTACGCCCCGACGCACGAGTGCACCTGTTCCTGACCGGCCACACTGCCACCCTGTACCTGGACACCTCCGGCGAATCGCTGTTCAAGCGCGGCTGGCGCCTGGACAAGGGCGAAGCGCCGCTGCGCGAGAACCTGGCCGCCGGCATGCTGGCGCTGGCGGGCTGGGACCCGGCCGCGCCGCTGCTGGACCCCTTCTGCGGTTCTGGCACCATCCTGATCGAAGCGGCCTGGATCGCCCTGGGCGTGCCTCCCGGCATCTCGCGTCCGTTCGGCTTTGAACGCCTGCGCGACCACGATGCCTACCGCTGGCGCGACCTGAAGGAAGACGCCCGCTCGCGCATCCTGCCGCAGCTGGACGCGCCGCTGGTCGGCTATGACCTGGATCCCCAGGCCATCGAATTCGCCCGCAACAACGCCGAACGCGCCTGGCTGACCGCCGATTCCATCCGTTTCGAAGTCGGCGACGCCCGCCAGGTGGAGGCCCCGGCCGACCACGGCTGGATCGTCACCAACCCGCCCTATGGCGAGCGCATGCTGACCGAGCCGGACGCCGACCTGTGGCGCGACTGGGCCGCCTGCCTGAAGCGCAATTTCGCGGGCTGGCAGCTGCATGTCATCACCAGCGACATGACCCTGCCCAACCAGATGCGCCTGAAGCCCAAACGCCGCGTGCCCCTGCACAACGGCGCGCTGGACTGCCGCCTGTTCGGCTTTGAACTGGTCGCCGCCGGCTACCGCGACGCCTGACCGCCCCCCCCCCC
>NZ_LZZT01000017.1 GCF_014170305.1 Achromobacter sp. UMC71 | reverse complement strand
TCGTCATCTTCGTCCAGGCCTTCGGCCTTCCCTTCAGATTCCCTCGGGCGCATCGAGGTTGCCCGCTGCCACGAAGCCCTGCACGACGGGCTACGCGTGTCTGGGTTCGTTGCGTCGCTAGACCTGTGGTCAGGGAATGGAAGGTGCGGTGCCCGCCTCGTGCCGGCCGCGCGGGCGGCCTTACGAGGCATACGCGGTGTCTTACGTACGCCGATGCCGCTCTCGCGTGTGGGCGCGGATGCAATAGCGTTTCACGCCGCTATTGAGCGCCGGATGGGCGGCGCGCGAGACGGTCAGCATGCGCAAGCCGGTGCCGGCCGCGCCGCCCATCACCGCCCCTCCCCCAACATGGGGCGTCAATAGAAAGCCACTTCCCGTAAGCGCGAAGCGCCCCCCCAACACAGTCAACAACACAAATGCCAAACGTGGCCGCCCGCGCGGCCGCGGCTTGGCGACCCTGTACATTCCATTCCCTGACCACAGGTCTAGCGACGCAACGAACCCAGACACGCGTAGCCCGTCGTGCAGGGCTTCGTGGCAGCGGGCAACCTCGATGCGCCCGAGGGAATCTGAAGGGAAGGCCGAAGGCCTGGACGAAGATGACGACGGGGTAGTCCGGCGCCCGCGCGCCGGACCGCAATCGTGGGCGCCCGCTGCCACGAAGCCCTGCACGACGGGCGACCTACGAAGAACGACCGAACGATGCAGACTATTGCAAATTCACTAAACCAGCACCCTCCGATACTCCCCCGCCACATGCTCCAAAGGCAACCGACTACGCCCCACCCCAAACAACTTCTCCCGCAACGTCCCATCAACATAAGCCGTCTTATAAACCCCTCGCTCCTGCAACTCAGGCACCACCAGATCAACAAAATCCGAATAGCACTCCGGCGTCACCGTACGCGCCAGATTGAAGCCGTCGATATCCGTCTCTTGCACCCAAGACGCCAGTTCCTCGGCCACCTGCCCCGCGCTGCCCACCAGCGCCGGATAACGACCGCCCAGCGCCATGTCCGCCAGCAGATCGTTCACCGTTCTGTCCGTGCGCGCCACCGTCAGATTCTTCACCGCCGACTCGATTGCATTGTTCTTCACATAGCGTATCGGTTCGTCCTTCTGGTATCGCGAGAAATCTATCCCCGTTGAGCTGGCATAGTGCGCCAGGCCTGCCTCTGGATTCGCATAGCGCAGGTATTCAGCGTGTTTCTCTCTGGCCTCGGCCTCCGTCCTGCCCACCACCGCCGTCACCCCCATGAAAAACTTGATGTCGCGCGGGTCGCGGCCTTCCTTGGCGACCGACTCGCGGACGCTGGCCACCAGCTTGCGCAGGCCTTCCTTCGTCTGGCTCGACACGAACACGCATTCCGCGTGGCGCGCCGCGAATGCCTGCCCCCGGCCCGACGAGCCGGCCTGGTACAGCACCGGCGTGCGCTGGCGTGACGGTTCCGACAGGTGGTAACCCTGCACCTTGTAGTACCTGCCCTCGTGGTCTATCCGGCGCACCGCCTCCGGGTCCGCGTAGACCCGGGCCGCGCGATCCGCGCGCACCGCCTTGTCGTCCCAGCTGCCTTCCCACAGCTTGTAGGCGACCTCCAGGAACTCGTCCGCGCGGTCATAGCGTTCGTCGTGCGCGATCTGCTCCGATAGTCCCATGGCCCGTGCCGCGCTTTCCAGATAGCCCGTCACGATGTTCCAGCCAATGCGTCCGTCCGTCAGATGGTCCAGCGTCGAAAAGCGCCGCGCCAGCAGATACGGCGCTTCGTATGTCAAGTTCACCGTCACCCCGAAGCCCAGGTGGCGCGTGGCCGCCGCCATGGCCGACACCGTCAGCAGCGGGTCGTTCACCGGCAGCTGGATCGACTCGCGCAGCGTCAGGTCCGCCGAGCCCTGGTACACGTCGTACACCCCCACGATGTCCGCCAGGAACAGGCCGTCGAACAGACCGCGCTCCAGCAGCCGCGCCAGCTCCGTCCAGTAGTCCAGCGTCTTGTACTGCGTCGACGTATCGCGCGGATGGGTCCACAGGCCGTGGTTGATATGGCCCACGCAGTTCATGTTGAACGCGTTCAAGAGGATTTGCTTCTTCGCCATGGCGTGCCGCTTTTCGAAAGATTCAGGTGGTGCCGACTCGGCCGGGTACGGCGTCGTTCAGGTAATAGTTGCCGACCGCGTGGCGCTTCCAGCGCACCGGATCGTGCAGCGTGTGCGTGCGCGCGTTGCGCCAGTGGCGGTCCAGGTTCAGGTGGTCCAGCGTTGCCTGGGTGCCGGCCAGCTCGAACAGCTTGGTGCCCGCGGCCAGCGCCGACTCGGTGGTCAGCGCGCGGGCTTCGGCCACCGCGATCGCGGCGGCGGCCACCCGATGCGGCTGGGGGTCGGCCGTCGCCACGTCCAGGATCCGGCCGGCGCGGGCCACCAGCGCGCGCGCCGCGTCCAGGCGGATCGACAGGCGGCCGAACTCGCTGATGGTCAGCGGATCGTCGGCGGCGCGTTCCACTCCCGCGTCGACCCAGGGACGCGAGCGGTTGCGCACGAAATCCAGCGCGTCCGCCAACGCCGCCTGGCCGATGCCCAAATCGATCGCCGCATGGATGATCTGCGCCAGCGGCTTGATCGTGTTGGGCGGCGCCGCGGGGTCAGCCAGCACCATCACGTCCTCAACCGGCACGGCCACGTCCTTGAACAGCACCGTGCCGCTGCCCGTGACCCGCTGGCCGAAACCCGACCAGTCGTCGATCACTTCCACGCCCGGGCTGTCGCGGCGCACGAAGGCCAGCCGCTGGATCGCATCTTCGCCTGCGGTCGCAGTGGGAATCCACTGCGCATAGAGGGCGCCCGTGCAATAGAACTTGCTGCCGTTAATGCGCCAGCCGCCCTGCCCGTCCGGCGACAGGCGCGTGCGGCGCTCCGCGGCGGTGCGGGTGCCGATCTCGGCCAGCGCATTGCCGAAGCGCTCGCCCGCCAGCGCGCGTGCATAGAAGCGGCGCTTCTGGTCGGCGTTGCCGTTTACGCGCAGCACTTCCAGCGCGTAGTAATGGTTTTGCGGAATCTGGCCCAGCGAGCCGTCGGCGCCCGAGATGATCGCCGTGACCTCGGCCAAGGTCACGCGCGACACGCCGGCGCCGCCGTATTCACGCGGCACGGTAATGCCCCACAAGCCGGATTGCGAGTAGCGTTCCAGTTCCGGCAACGGCAGGCGCCGCTCGCGGTCACGCTGCGCGGCTTCCAGCCCGAAGCCGGCGGCCAGTTCACGGGCCACGTCCAGCGCCTGCGCGTCGCTGCCGATGATCGCGGCGCGCTGCGGCGCCAGGGTCGAAATAGGCGTATCGCTCATGGCTCAGATCCAGGAGTGGCGGTTGGGGCGGCGGCCGTTCAGCAGGTAATTGCCCACCGCGTGATATTTCCAGCGCACCGGGTCGTGCAGCGTATGCGTGCGGGCATTGCGCCAATGGCGGTCCAGATTGAATTCCGCCAGCGACGAGCGGGCGCCCGACAGTTCGAACAGCGTCTCGCTGGCGGCCAGCGCGATCTCGGTGGTCAGCGCCTTGGCCCGCGCCACAGCGATCGACGCGGCGGCCACATCGTCGGCGTCCAGCGTGCGCGGCGTGGCCTCGTCCAGGTGTGCGGCAGCCTCCAGCAGCACCGCTTGCGCGGCGTGCAGATCGATGAACAGGCGGCCCACGTCGCCGATCACGTATGGGTCCTGCGTTGCCCGTTCGACGCCGGCCTCGGCCCAGGGCCGGGCGCGTTCGCGCAGGAACTTCACCGTGTCGTTCAGCGCCGCCTCGGCGATGCCGGCATCGATCGCCGCCTGCATCAGTTGGGCGAATGGACCTTGCAACGCGGGTTGTTCCTGCACGGTCCAGGCCGGCAGCACCGCATCGGCCTCGACGCGCACGTTGTCGATCAGCACGGTGCCGCTGGCCGTGGTGCGTTGGCCGAAGCTGGACCAGTCGTCCACCACCGTCAGACCGGCCGCGCCGCGATCCAGCAGCACGGTCACCAGGCGGCCCTCGGTATCTAGCGCTTTGGTGGGAATCCAGTGCGCATACAGCGCGCCGGTCGAATAGAACTTGCGCCCCGACAGCCGGTAGCCATCGCCGTCGACCACCAGGCGCGCCTGCACGTCACGCGCATGACGCGTATGGCGCTCGGGGCCGGCGTTGCCCAGCCGCCGGCCGGCCAGCACGCCCTCGTAATAACGCCGCTTCTGCTGCGGCGTGCCCACCTGGCGCAACAGGTTCAACGAGCCGAAGTGGTTTTGCGGAATCTGGCCCAGCGACGGATCGGCCGCGCTGATGATGCGGAACACCTCGGCCAGCGTCACGTGCGATACCTGGGGGCCGCCGAACTCGCGCGGCACGGTAATGCCGCCCAGCCCGCTGGCGGAATAGCGCTCGATCTCGCGCCAGGGCAGGCTGCGCGCCAGATCGCGCTGCGCCGCGCCCTGCGCGAAGTCCGCGGCCAGCACGTGGGCCGTCTCGATGGCCTGGGCGTCGCTATCGATGCGGACGGCCGGCACCACGCGGGGCGCCTCGTCGGTTTCCGGCAGAAGGGGGGAATGTGCGGCTTGCGGCATGGGACGGGGCGGCGGGGTGAAAACATGCAGCCTATCGGCGCGGCGCGGTGCACGGAAGGACGGATTTCTCATGGGGATATTTGAAATCGGTATATGGCGCCGCCGCGCCCGCCCCTACTTGTTAGCGTGCTCTGGCGCGGCATATCGAAATCACCAAAGAGTGTTTGCGGCGGGCTTTCGCGCTTGCTTAGAGTCGAGCTTTTCCTTGATCCGCGCCTTGCCGCCTGCCGCTTTCATGCCTGCACTGGATTTGCCCCTGGCCCTGGACTACGACGGCGCGCTGGAAGCGCGGCTGTTCGACGAGATCCGCCTGGTGGTTGCCCCCACCGTCCCCGCCGCGCGCATCGAACCGCCGCGCGATCTGGCCAATGCCGACGAACGCCGCGCCGCCGGCGAGTACGCCATCTGGAACACGGTGCATGACCTGTTCATCACGCAGGTGGCGGCGCAGGCGATCTGCGGCCTGTTCCGCGACGACACGGAATTCCAGTTCGCACTGGCGCGCCAGCTGGGCGACGATGCCGCGCACGCCGAGTTTTCACGCGGACGCGCGGCCGTACTGCTGGGCCGCGATCCGCTGCCCGACGTGGAGCAGGGCGTGCGCGATGCCTGGGATCTGGTCGGCGGCTTTGCGCTGCGCAACTGGCAGAACTTCCTGGCCTGGCAGTTCCATTACGAACACTACATCCTGGCACGCCTGTTCGTGAACCGGCGCACCGCCCGCGTGCTGGACTTCGGCCACCGCGAGTTCGGCGAAAACCGCATCCTGCCCGACGAAGAAGCGCACCGCATCCGTATCACCCAGTGGTGGCTGCGCAAGCTGGCCGGCGCCAGCGAATCCGAGCGCCGCGAATGGACCGACAGCCTGATCCAGGCCGATGAGGACGTGCAGCGCATCCTGGGCCCTTACCTGCGCGATTCCTGGCAGCTGAACCTGCGCGCCACCGGCCTGGACACCCGCGGCCATGTGGCGCTGTACGACGCCTGGCGGCGCGAGCTGCTGGCCACGCTGCTGCGCCTGACCCCCGACGACCTGCCCCCCTTGACCAGCCTGGCAGCCTGACCCGGCCACACCCCTCTCGACCGAAGGAATCCGCATGACCCAGCCCTTGCCCCCGGTGTCCCATGACGACACGCCGCAGGATGCCGTCAACCCCTTGCGCCGCTGGCTGCTGAGCGCCGGCGCGCTGATGGGCACCGGCGCGCTGTTTCCCAACGTGATCTTCCCGCCGGCCCACGCCGACACGCAGAGCCTGCCCAACACGCTGCAAGGCGCCACCCGCGGCGGCGTGCTGAACGCGGTGGTGCACCCCGAGCCGCCCACGCTGGCCTTCTACCTGAATTCGTCCACGCCCACCGGCGCGGTAGCCAGCAAGATCTTCGACGGCCTGGTGGAATACGGCCCCGACCTGAAGCCGCGGCCGGTGCTGGCCGAAAGCTGGAGCGTATCGGACGACGGCAAGACCATCACCTTCAAGCTACGCCAGGGCGTGCTGTGGCACGACGGCAAGCCGTTCACGTCGGCAGACGTGAAATGGTCGGCCGAGCAGATCTGGCTCAAGCACGCACCCAGCGCGCGCCGCGTGTTCCAGTACCTGCAGCAGGTCGACACGCCGGACGACCACACCGTGATCCTGCATCTGTCGCAGCCCACGCCCGTGGCGCTGAACGCCATCGACTCGCTGGGTGCGCCCATCCTGCCGCGTCACCTGTTCGAAGGCACCGACATCCAGAACAACCCCTACAACAACAAGCCGGTGGGCACGGGGCCGTTCGTCTTCAAGGAATGGAACCGCGGCAACTACATCGTGCTCGAGCGCAACGCGCACTACTGGCAGCCCGAACGCCCCTTCCTGGACCGCATCGTCTGGAAGATCGTGCCCGACGTGTCCGGCCGCGCCACCGCGCTGGAAACCGGCGCCGTCTCGTACGGCGAGCGCAACCCGGTGGCCTTCACCGACGCCACCCGCCTGTCCAAGCTGCCCAAGCTGGCGGTGGACACGGCCGGCTACAACGGCTTTGCCGCCTGGCTGTGGCTGGAAGCCAATCTGCGCGATCCGATCCTGGCCAACCTGAAGGTGCGCCAGGCCATCGCCCATGCCGTCAACAAGCAGGCGCTGGTCAAGACCGTCTGGAACGGCTATGCCGAGCCTTTCGTCAGTCCGGTGCCCTCGCTCGTCAAGCCTTATCACAACCCCAATGTGCAGCAGTATGCCTATGACCCGGCCCTGGCCGAGAAGCTGCTGGATGAGGCCGGTTATCCGCGCGGCGCCGGCGGCTGGCGCTTTGCGCTGACCCACGACTACATTCCATTCGGCGACGACTACCGCCGCACCGGCGAATTCGTGCGCCAGGCGCTGCGCAAGATCGGCATCGACGTGACGCTGCGCGGCCTGGACCTGGCCACCTGGACCCGCAACGTCTTCACCGACTACAACTTCCAGCTGATCAGTTCGTGGGGCACCGTGCTGATCGACCCGCAACTGGGCGTGGAAACGCGCTACTGGAGCCGCGCCGAAGCACGCGGCACCCCTTGGTACAACGTCTCGGGTTACAACAACCCCGAGATGGACCGCGCCATCGAGGCCGCCCAGGTCGAGACCGACCCGCAAAAGCGCATCGAACAGTACAACGAGGTGCAACGGCTGGCCCAGCGCGACCTGCCGCTGATCGGCCTGTTCGAGTTCCGCTGGTTCGGCGTCTGGGACAAACAGCTGCGCAACGTGACCGACGCCTCGTCCCACTCGCGCAACAACTTCGCCAACGTCTGGCTCGGCAAGGCCTGAGCGCCGCAGGATCGACCAGACATGTTCCCGCGCCTGCCCCGCCCCGTCCGTTACCTGCTGCAGATCCTGTTCGTGGTGGGCGCCACCGCGGTGGCGAACTTCTTCCTGCTGAAACTGGTGCCCGGCGACCTGGTGGACGTGATCGCCGCCGAGAACAGCGGCATCACCCCGGCCCACGTGGCCGAGCTGCGGCTGGCCTACGGGCTGGACCAGAGCGTGCTGGCGCAGCTGGGCTATTACCTGAAAAGCCTGGCGTCGCTGGACCTGGGCTATTCGTTTCGCTACGGCGAGCCGGTAGCCACGCTGATCTTCGGCCGCCTGCCGGCGACGCTGGCGTTGATCGGGACTGGCCTGGCGCTGTCGGTGCTGCTGGGCGTGCTGCTGGGGGTGCTGGCCGCCCGCCGGCCGCACGGCCTGTTGGACACGCTGCTGTCGGCCCTGGCCACCGCCGGCTATTCGGCGCCCATGTTCTGGACCGCGCTGATGCTGATCGTGGGATTCGGCGTGCATCTGGATTGGCTGCCGGTCGGCGGCATCCGCGACGTGGGCGCGGCCTACCAGGGCTGGGCGCTGTGGCTGGACTATGCGCGCCACCTGGCGCTGCCGGTGGCCACGGTGGCGATCTACTACGTCGCCATTTACGCCCGCCTGTCGCGCGCGTCCATGATCGAAACGCTGCAGGAAGACTACATCCGCACGGCCCGCGCTCGCGGCAACGGCGAGGCCCGGGTGATCTGGCGCCATGCGCTGCGCAACGCCATCCTGCCCGTGGTCACCATGCTGGGCCTGCAGAGCAGCGCGCTGCTGGGCGGCAGCATCGTGGTGGAAACCGTGTTCGCGTGGCCCGGCCTGGGCCAACTGTCGTTCGAGGCCATCGCCAGCCGCGATGTCAACCTGCTGCTGGGCATCCTGCTGATGAGCGCGGCGTTGGTGGCGATCATGAATATCGCGGTCGACGCCACCTACGGCCTGCTCGACCCCCGCGTGAGGAAAGCATGAAATCCGCCCTGCACGCCGCGCTGCGCCTGTTGCGCGCGCCGTCCGCCGCCATCGGCGCGGCCATCCTGCTGACCCTGCTGGCGGCCGCCGCCACCGCCGGCTGGCTGTACCCGGGCGACCCGCTGGAGATGGTGGGCGCGCCCTTCACCTGGCCGGGCAGCGACGCCGAGTTTCCCGCCGGCACCGACCTGATGGGCCGCGACATCCTGGCCGGCCTGTTCCACGGGGCCCGCGTGTCGCTGCTGGTGGGCGGCGCGTCGGCGGCCATCGCGCTGGGCATCGGCCTGCTGGTGGGCGCCTTTGCCGGCTACGCCGGTCCGCGCACCGACGCCGCGCTGATGCGCGTGACCGAGCTGTTCCAAACGGTGCCGTCGTTCCTTCTGGCCATCGTACTGGTAGCGATCCTGGGGCCGTCGCTGTCGACCATCATCTTCGCGCTGGGCGTGACCTCGTGGACCGGCATCGCGCGCCTGACGCGCGGCGAATTCATCGCGCTGCGCGAGCGCGAGTTCGTGCGCGCCGCGCAGGCGCTGGGCGCCGGCCACGCCCGCATCATCTTCCGGGAGATCCTGCCCAACGCCTTGCCGCCCATCATTGTCACCGCCGCCGTGCTGGTGGCCAACGCCATCCTCTCCGAAGCCGGACTGTCATTTCTGGGACTGGGCGATCCCAACGTGGTCAGCTGGGGCAGCATGGTGGGCGCCGGCCGCGAAGCCCTGCGCACCGCCTGGTACATGACCGCCCTGCCCGGCCTGACCATCATGGCCGCCGTGCTGGCGCTGAACCTGCTCAGCGACGCCATCAACGATGCCCTCAATCCCAAGCTGCGGCGCCACATGGCCGCGGCGCCCGCCCCCGCGCGCTGATCCTTTTTCCTACTCCTATGAGCACGCTGATCGACATCCAAGGGCTGAACGTGGCCTTCCCCGGCCACCAGGCCGTCAGCGGCCTGGACCTGCGGGTCCGCGCCGGCGAGACGCTGGCGCTGGTGGGCGAATCCGGCTGCGGCAAATCCACCACCGCCCTGGCGCTTTTGGGCCTGCTGCCGCGCCACGCCCGCACCAGCGGCCGCATCCTGTTCGAAGGGCGCGACCTGCTGGCGCTGCCCGAGCGTCAACGCTGCGCCCTGCGCGGCGACCGCATCGCCATGATCTTCCAGGAACCCATGACCAGCCTGAACCCGGTGCTGACGCTGGGCGAGCAGATCGGCGAGGCCCTGCGGCTGCATCGCGGCGCCACGGCCCGCGCCGCGCGCCAGCGCGCCATCGAGCTGCTGGACCTGGTGCGAGTGCCGGAACCGCAGCGCCGCGTCGACGACTACCCGCATCTGCTGTCGGGCGGCCAACGCCAGCGGGCCATGATCGCCGCGGCCATTGCCTGCGAGCCTGCCCTGCTGGTGGCCGATGAGCCCACTACCGCGCTGGACGTCACGGTGCAGGCGCAGATCCTGCGCCTGTTGGACGATCTGCGCGCCGAGCTGGGCATGGGGTTGCTGCTGATCACCCATGACCTGGCCGTGGTGGGCGACTGGGCCGACCGCGTCGCCGTGATGGTGGCCGGCGAAAAAGTGGAAGAGGGCCTGGCGTCCGTATTGCTGTCGCAGCCGCACCACCCGTATACGCGCGGCCTGTTGGGCGCGTCGCTGCGGCTGGACGACGCCACCCATTACCGCCAGCGGCGGCTGCCGGAAATCCGCACCCGGCTGGACCCGGCGTCGGGGCGGCCCGTTTTCGGACTGGTCACGCCGCCGCGCGTGGCGGCCGCCAATGACCCCGCCGTGCCGGATGCCCACCCGCTGCTGCAGGTGCGTGACCTGCGGGTGAACTATCCGACCCGCCAGGGCGTCAAGACTGCCGTGGACGGCGTGTCGTTCCAGATCGAGCGCGGCGAGACGCTGGGCCTGGTGGGGGAGTCCGGTTGCGGCAAGTCGACTCTGTCCCGCACCCTGGTGCGGCTGCTGGCGCCGTCGTCGGGCAGCATCCTGCTGCGCGGGGCGGATACCGCCCGGTTGACCAAGCGTGATCTGGCGGCCTACCGCCAGAGCGTGCAGATGATCTTCCAGGATCCCTACGCCTCGCTCAATCCGCGCCATTCGGTCAACGACATCCTGCAGGCCGCGCTGCGCATCCATCATGTGGATGACCGCCACGAACGCCGCCGCCGCATCGCCCACATCCTGGATGCGGTCGGCCTGCCGCAAGCCGCGCTGGCGCGCTATCCCAGCGAGTTCTCCGGGGGGCAGCGCCAGCGCATCGGCATCGCCCGCGCGCTGGTGCTGCGTCCGGCGCTGGTCATCTGCGACGAGCCGGTGTCGGCGCTGGACGTATCGGTGCAGGCGCAGATCCTGAACCTGCTGGTGGACCTGAAGGCCGAGTTCGGCTTGTCGTACCTGTTCATCTCGCATGACCTGTCGGTCGTGCACTACCTGGCCGACCGGGTGCTGGTGATGAATGCGGGCCGTATCGTCGAGGAAGGCCCCAACGCCACCCTGTGGCGCGAGGCCCGCCACCCGTACACCCGCAGCCTGATCGAGGCCCTGCCGCGCGGGCTGGCCGGAGCCGGTGAAACGCTGCGCCGGATCGCGTAGCGGGCGCCCGGGCGGGGTGCCTCTGCCTGGCGGGCGCCCGGCTATTCCCCCTCCTCCCAACGCAGTACTGGATTGCGGCCGGACGCGGGCCTATACTGGATTCGCCGTTGCTGGACATTCCTTTTCTCAAAGGAGAAGCAACATGTACAGGCACCTGCTCATTGCCGTGGACGGCTCCCTCACGTCCGAGTCGGCCTTCAAGCAAGCGCTCGTTTTCGCCAAGGAAATGGGCGCTTCGATCACGATCCTGCGCGCCATTCCCGAAGACCACCTGCTGGTTTACCAGGCGGAAATGCTGGGCGCGCACCAGGCGCCGCCCACCGACCAGGCGCGCAAGAATGCGGCGGCCTATCTGGAGGGCCTGGAGATGGAGGCGCGCCACGCCCTGGTGCCCTGCAACACGGCTGTCGCCGTCAACGACCACCCGCATGAAGCCATCGTGGCGGCCTCGCAAGCGCACCACTGCGACCTGATCGTGATGGGGTCGCACGGACGCCACGGCATGACCGGTTTCCTGCTGGGCAGTGAAACCCAGCGCGTGCTGGCGCGCACCAAGCTGCCGGTGCTGGTGTTCCGGCAAGACCGGCCCAAGGCGGCTTGATCCGCGCGGCGGCCGCCGTCAGCCCTGGTCCGTCGCCACGGGCGCGTGCTGGAACGTGAAGCTGTCGGCGTAGACGTGGTCCAGGCTGGCGCCGCGCGCGGCCAGCAGCGCCGTGGCCTCGCTGACCATGGCCGGCGCGCCGCACAGGTAGATGGCGTGTTCCGACAGGTCGCCATGGTCTTGCAGCACGGCCTGCTGCACGTGGCCGCGGCGTCCTTGCCAGCCGGCATCGGCGCGCGACAGCACCGGCACGAAGTTGAATTCGTACAGCCGGCCGGCCCAGCTATCGATGACCTCGCGCAGATACAGGTCCGCTTCGGCGCGCATGCCCCAGTACAGCGTCACCGGCGGGCAATCGTCGTTGTCCAGCAGGGATTCCAGGATGGCCTTGATCGGCGCGATGCCGGTGCCGGTGGCCATCATGATCATGGGGCGCCAATCCTGTTCGTGGTAGCTGAACACACCCAGCGGCGCTTCGATATCCAGCGCGGCGCCTGCCTGTGCCTGGCCCAGCCAGCGGTCGGTGTAGCGGCCGCCGGGAATGCGGCGCACATGGAAGTCGACCAGGTTGCCGGCGGGCGGCGATGCCATCGAGAAGCTGCGCGTTTCACCGTCCGGCAGCACGACATTCATGTACTGGCCCGGCACGTAATCCAGCGGCGCGTCGGATGGCAAGGCCAGCGTCAGGTGGATCACGTCGTCGCACAGCGGCGCGATGCGGTGCACGCGAGCGGCCAGGCGCCGCGGTTCGGCGAACGCGCGCCGGTCGGGCACGCTCAGGCTCAGGTCGCTGCACGGCCGCGCCTGACAGGCCAGCGCATAGCCCTGCTCCGCCTCCTCGGGCGTCAGCGCCATCGGAAACTCGTCGTAGGCCACCGTGCCCGCCGCCAGCTTGACGCGGCAGGTACCGCAGCCGCCGAACGTGCACTCGTGCGGCAGCTTGACCGCGGCGCGGGTGGCCGCCTCCAGCACGGATTCGCCTTCCTCGACCAGAAAGGTCTGTTCGGTTTCCAGGATATGCACGCGGTATGCCATGACGCTTCCTGCCGGCTGTCGCCTATTTCTTGATGTCCGCCTGCACCAGCACCTTCAGGCCGTGGGGCTCCAGCAATTCGGCCAGCGCCGTCAGCGCGGCCAGACCCGCTTGGGTGTCCTGTTCGCCGTTGCCGCCGCTCAGGCCGACTCCGCCGATCACCTCGCCGTTCACCACGATGGGGAAACCGCCCACGAACGCGGCGAACTTGCCCTCGAAACTCCATTGGATGCCAAAGGCCTCGTTACCCGGCAACGCGGGGCCGTTGGGCGGCGTGGTGAACAGGTGCGTCGAGCGCTTGTGCCCGGCCGCGGTGAAGGCCTTGTTCCAGGCGATCTGCGGGCCGGTGATGCGGGCGCCGTTCATGCGCTCCAGCGCGATGGGGTAGCCGCCGTCATCGACGATGCACACCGATTCTAGCACGCCGATCTGTTCCGATCGGGCAATGGCCGCGCGCACCATGGCGCGCGCTTCTTCCAGTTCCAGGCGATAGATCTGTTTCATGTCTGCTTTCCCAGGTTGGCCGTCAGCCGGCGCGGTAGACGGTCTTGATCTGCGTGTAGAACTCCAGCCCCACCCGCCCCGATTCGCGGAACGTCGACGTGCTGGAGCTTTTCAGGCCGCCAAACGGCGCGTTGATGAGGTTGCCGGTGGTGGTGCGGTTGATCTTCACGGTGCCGGCCTGGATGTCGCGAGCGAACCGGTGGGCGTAGCGCGCATCGGTGGTGGCGATGGCGGCCGACAGGCCGTATTCGGTGTCGTTGGCGCAGGCGATGGCCTCGTCGTAGCCGTCCACCGCGATCAGCGCCAGCACCGGGCCGAAGATTTCTTCGCGCGCGATCCGCATCTGCTGGGTCACGCCGGTGAACAGGGCGGGCGTCACGTAATACCCGCGATCGAATCCCGAGCCTTCCAGGCGATCGCCGCCGGTCAGGTGGGTGGCTTCCTGCTTGCCCAGCGCGACATAGCTGAGCA
Organism: Achromobacter sp. UMC71; assembly: GCF_014170305.1. Classification (GTDB taxonomy): domain Bacteria; phylum Pseudomonadota; class Gammaproteobacteria; order Burkholderiales; family Burkholderiaceae_B; genus Achromobacter. Next base: position 125,816 of record NZ_LZZT01000017.1, on the reverse strand, counting down.
CGGTATCGAGCTGCTTGCGGGTGGCCAGCGGGCCCAGGTCGAAATTGCCGTCCAGGCCGTTGCCGATGGTCAGCGCTTTCATCCGCGCCAGCAGCTTGTCGGTAAAGGCCGGCAGCACCTTGCGGTCGACCAGCAGACGGCTGGTGCCGGTGCAAGCCTGGCCGGACAGCGAAAAGCCGCCCTTGACCGCCAGGTCCACCGCGCGCTCCAGGTCGGCGTCGGCCAGCACGATCAGCGGATTCTTGCCGCCCAGTTCCATCTGCGTGCGCGTGGTCAGGCCGGCGCCGCGGTGGATCTGCTCGCCCGCGGCAGTGGACCCGGTGAACGAAATCGCCCGCACTGCCGGTGCGGCGGTGATGGCCTGCCCCACCTTGGAGGCTGGCCCGATCACCAGATTCAACACCCCCGGCGGCAGGCCGGCCTGGACGAAGGCTTCGGCCAGGCGGTAGCCGGACAGCGGCGCGTCCGAAGACGGCTTGAACACCACCGTGTTGCCGCTGATCAGCGCGGGCGCGATTTTGCGCGCGGGGATCGAGATCGGGAAATTCCACGGCGAAATCACCGTGACCACGCCCAGCGGCTCGCGCTGGCTGTAGACCACCATGTCCGGATCGTCGTTGACGAAGGTCTCGCCGGTGAACGACTGCCCTTCCACGGCATAGAAGCGGATCGTCTGCGCCGACCGCAGCACCTCGTCGCGGGCCAGCGCCAGGCTCTTGCCCTCTTCGCGGGTCAGTTCGCGGGCCACGCTGTCGGCGTGGTCTTCCAGATGCTGGGCGGCGCGAAACAGAATGGCCGCGCGCTTGGAGATCGGCGTGTCGCGCCACGCGGCGAACGCCGCTTGCGCCGCGTCCACCGCCCGGGCGCCGTCCACGGCGTCCGACAGCGGAAACCGCCCCACCACGTCCGCCGTATCGGCCGGATTGATATTGGGCGCGGTGGCGCCCGAGGCGCAGGGCACCCACTCGCCCCCGATGTAATTCCGAAATTCCTGCTGCGAAAGCTCGTCCACGGAAGTCCTTCCTTTGCCGGGCTGGCCGGGTTGACCGGAAATCGGCCGTCTGAGGTAATTTCTGAACATTGTATACTTTAATCTAGACGATTCGATCCGCGTAAACCCGAGGATGGGACGGGCCCCCGTTCCGGCAAGCGGACGTCCCGCCCCGTTGCCCCCTGTTCATTGCCAGATCAGCACGGCGCAGATGGTCGAGACGAACAGCGCCAGCAGCACGGGCAGCAGCAGCGCCCGTACCAGCGACAGCACGTGGACCCGCGCGAATCCCGCCACGGCGATCAGGGAAGACCAGGCGATCAGCGTGCCGCCCCCGGTCCAGACGGCGCCCATCTGCCCTACCGCCGCCAGCGTGGCCGGGTCCACGCCCACCACCGGGCCCAGCGCACCGGACAGCGTGCCGGTCAGCGGCAGGCCCGCGAAGCCCGAGCCGTCGATGCCGGTGATCATGCCCACCAGCAGTACGCCGAAGGCCACCAGGAAGTGGTTCTCGGGGATCAGGTGCTGCGCCGCCGAGATCACCTCGAACAGCAGGCCCGGCGCCTGCGCCTGGGGCAAGCCCAGGATCTGGGCGGCGGTTTCGTTGGCGCCCACGAAGAAGAAGCCCGCGATCGGCAGCACCGAGCCCATGGCCTTGAAGGCGAACACGAAGCCGTCGGTGACGTGCTCGGGACAGACGTCCAGCATCTTGCGCGGCCCCTCGGCCGCCAGCGTCACGAACATCATCACCACGAACGCCACGCCGCCCACCAGCGCCGCCGCGTCGCCGCCGCGCAGGGCCGGCAGGCCGGGAAACACCCGCGGCACCACCATCACGGCGATCACGCCCAGGAATGCCAGGGGCGTCACCACCGCGAACACGCGCGACCAACGCACGCGGCGCCGTTCGGCCTCGTCCAGGCCCGGCCCGCGCGGAAGCGCAGGGTTGGCGCCCATGGTGCCGCGCGCCAGCTCGGCCTTGTCGAACGACCCCGACTGCTCGATCTCGGCCAGGCTGCCGTCCTGCGCCCGTGCCTGCCAGGCCGGCAGCAGCGCCGGGTCGGCCGCCACGATGTGCTTGCGGATCAATAGATAAGCGGCGGTCAGCGCCACCGCGCCGGTGATCAGCGACAACACCAGCGCGCGGTCGGCCACCACCGCGGCGCTGACGGCCGCCCCCGCCGCCTTGGCGCTGATGCCCGGCGCCACCCCGATCACGTAGTCCGACGACAGCGCCATGCCTTGGCCGGCGATGGCGATCGCCATGGCGCCCGCCAGCGGCGGCAGGCCGGCCGCGATGGCGGCGGGCAGCAGAATCGCCGACACCAGCGGCACCGCCGGCGTGGGCCAGAAGAACAGCGAGATCACGTAGGTACAGAGCGCCAGGATGATGAATGACGAATGCCCGCCCCGCATCACCCGCCGGAACGGCTGCACCATGCGCACGTCCGCCTGCAGCGTCTTGAGCGCGTTGAGCAGCGCCGTCATGAAGGTGATCACCAGGAAGATGTTGAAGAGCTCCTTGGCCGCCACGAAGCTGGCCGAGAAGATGCCGATCAGCCCGCTGATCGGGTTGCCCGTGATGGCCAGCACCACCAGGAAGGTGCCGATCACCGACGGCACCACCACGTTGGCCCGCAGGATCATCGTCAGGATGATGGCGGCCACACTGGCCAGATAGACCCAGTGCGCGGCGTTGAGCACGACGTCCGATTGCATGCGCTATTCCCCTTGTCGACGTGGCTGTTAAGTCGCCACTTCGGTATACTATATTTCGTTATGCGCCATACCAATCGAAATATGCAACGCCTAGGGAAAGCGATAATTCTGAAAATTCCTTGAATATTCCAGGAAAATCAGGGCACTAAAGCGTGCGGCATGCCCTGTTACGGTGCATGCGCAAAAAACAAATAGACTACCGTATACAAAATAGGCGTAATACGATGCCCGCTTCGTTCCCCGACTTCTGGCATTACGGCGCCATGGCCGTCGTGGTGTTCGGCGCCGCGCTGGCCCAGGGCGTGGGCGGCATCGGCTTCGCCATGTTCGCCGCGCCCGTGGCGGCGCTGTTTTTCCCCCAACTGGCGCCCGGACCGCTCCTGACGCTGGGCGGCTTCATCTCGCTGCTGACCGCGCTGCGCGAACGCGCCGCGATCGACTGGCCCGCCGTGGCCTATGCCCTGAGCGGGCGTGCCGCCGGCACGCTGATCGCCATCTATGCCATGGCCCGCTTCTCGGCCCAGGCCCTGGGCTTGCTGTTTGCCGCGCTGATCCTGGCCGCGGTCGCGCTCAGCCTTGCCGGCCTGCGCTTTGCCGCCACGCCCGGCCGGGTCTCCGGCGCTGGCGTGGCGTCGGGCATCATGGGCACCATGACCTCGGTGGGCGCCCCGCCCATCGCCCTGGTGCTGCAACACGCCGAGCCCGCGCGGCTGCGCGCCACGCTGGGCATGGTCCTATTTCTTGGATCGATCTTTTCCCTGGCCATGCTGGCGTGGGCCGAACGCTACACCGGCTACCACGCCGGACTGGCGCTCAGCCTGGCGCCGTTCCTGCTCGCCGGCTTTGCCGTTTCCGGCCGCTTGCGCTCCCGGCTGCCGCCGCGGGCGGTGCGCGGCGTGCTGCTGAGCGCCTGCGCCCTGGGCGCGCTGGGCGTCATCGCCAAGGCCTTGTGGCTGGGCTGACGGCAAGCGCGCCCGCCGCCGCGACCCACCCCGGTAATACAATGAAGACTGTATCCATTCCACCAGACCTGCTCGCCATGACAACCACGCCCGTCAGCCCGCAAGCCGTAGACACGCAGCCTTCTGCCCCGCTGAAAATCGGCGAGCAGCATCCGCAGTTGTTCGCGGTCATCCGCGACAAGCTGCGCGAGCGCATCCTCAGCGGCGAATTCACCCCCGGCGACCGGCTGGTCGAAGGAAGGCTGTCGGAAGAAATGGGCGTGTCGCGCATCCCGGTGCGCGAGGCGTTGCGCGCGCTGGCCGCCGAAGGCCTGGTCACCATCGAGCCGCGCCGCGGCGCATCGGTGTCGGTGCTGTCCGACGCGGTGGCCTACGACATGGTCGAAGTGCGCGCCACGCTGGAGGGCCTGAACGCCAAGCTGGCGGCGCAACGCCGCGACGAGAAAACCGTTGAACGCCTGCAGGCCTTCCTGCGCGAAGGCACCGAGGCCGCGCGCAGCGAACAGCTGGACAAGTTCCTGGCGCTGAATTCGCAGTTCCACGAAATGCTGGCCACCATCGGCGGCAACGTCGTGCTGACCGACCTGATGCGGTCCCTGCGCGACCGCACCGCGCTGCTGTTCGCGCCCAGCAACATGCACCGCGCCAAGCAGAACTGGGACGAGCACTCGCAGATCCTGAACGCCGTCATCGCCGGCAACGGCGACCTGGCCGCGTTGCTGGCCAGCCAGCACGTGCACAACGCCGCCAAGGCCTACACCGACACCCGCCAGGCGCATTCGTCGGCCGCCTGAACCACGACCGTAGCGCGGCCCACTGCAGCCGCGCTGTGTGGCCTGGTGGCCGCGGCGCGGCCGAATTACCCGATCGGAGCGATCAGCCGTCCACAGGCGCCACCGGCGCCGCCTGGCCGGCGGCATCCACCACTACGCCCTTGCCGTTCTGCACCACCCACGACACCGCCACGTCCCCCAGCACGAACGTCTGGCACGCCATGCGGTAACCGGCCTCGAAGTCTTCGGGCCGCAGATGCTTGCGCTCCTTGGGCTTGATGGCGTCGGTGTGCTCCAGCCCCTGTTCGATGCGGCACTTGCAGGTGCCGCACAGGCCGCCGCCGCACTTGAATGGAATGCCGCCCTGTTCCTTGAGCGACACGCGCAGCAGATTGCTGTTTTCCGGCGCGCTGGCAACCTTGCCGCCGTTCGAAAGAAAAGTGATCTTGACCATGCTGCTCATTGCTCCGCGGCGACGGGATGGGCGCGTCGCGTCAAAGTGGTGTCGCCGCCGCCGAACCGCGTCAGGTGGTCCAGTTCGCGGCGCGCGGCCTCGATCGAGGCAAAGTGATCCAGGAATTTCGACGGCACGCGGTTCACCACGTAAGGCGGCGTCTCTTCGGTGACCACCAGCCGCGTCGGCCCGGATAGCCGCGCGATGCTGAACACCGCACGCGTGCGGCCGCCGCAGAGGTAGTCGTAGGTTTCGATGATCTCGGCCTGCTCGCCCGCCTCGGTGCGGAACACGCCGGGCTTGCTTGTCAGGATCACGTATGGCGCGTCGCCTGGATTCATGCGGGGCTCCTTTTCGTGCTGACAGGCCCTAGCCTTCCGCGTCCTGCGCCAATTCAACGTCGTTGCCGATCCACAGCTGGCAGACCAGCCGGTAGCCGTCGTCGACGCGATCGCCCAGCTGCTTTTTTTCCTTCCAGTTCACGGGCGGCAGGTGCTCCGCCCCCGCCAGCACGCGGCAGGCGCATTTGGCGCACTTGCCCATGCCGCACTCGTAGCGCAGATGCGGAAAGGGAAATTGCCGGATGCCGGCGCGTACGACCAGATTGGTGTTGTCCTGCACCACGCCGGTGTAGGTCTGACCGCCTTTGTGGAATACGACAGTGGGCATGGATCGGGATATCCGTGTCAGCGGCCGTGGCGGCGTCCGCGCACGCTGCGCGGGCGCCGCCACGGCCAGGGGAATCAAGCGGCCAGGCCCAGCTCGGGCAGCGCGATTTCCTGCTGCACGTAGTCGGTGTAGAGCGCGGTGGTGTACAGCAGCCGCATCTGCGCGCCGATCTCGCAGATCTTCAGGCAGCGCTGTTGCAGGTCCACCGTGTTGGCATGCTCCAGCACGATCTGGTAGCCGCGTTCGCCGTGGATCTCGTCGGACACGATGTGCAGGTCGAAGAATTCCACTTCTTCGTCGGTAAAGCCGTATTTCTCGCGCAGCGTCGGCGTCTGCTTGCGGTAGATGGACGGCACCTGCGATTCCAGCCCCACCACCAGGCCGGCCACGGCCACGATCGGGTCTTCGCGCATGGCCACGGCGTAGCACCAGCTTTGCAGCGCGCGGGTGGTGGGCGACATGTTGTCCGGGTTGACCACGCGTTCGCGCGTGGTGCCGCAGGCTTCGGCAAAGCGGATCAGCAAGTCCGTGTGGCGGTCGCCGCCGATTTCCTCTTCGTACATGTTGGCCAGCAGGAAATCCTTGGCTTCCGTGTAGGCATCCGGCGTGCGGGCGTACAGGTACCCCAGGTAGTCGGCGAAGGGGCCGACGTAGTGGTAGTGGTTTTCCGCCCAGCGCTGCAGATGCTGGCGGCTGAGTTTGCCTTCGGCCCAGGCGATGGAAAAGGGCGAGGCGTTGGCGCTCTTGCCCTTGATCGCGTTTTCCAACGCGGTACGGAATTCATCTCGATTCATCAGTTCTGCCATGACGCGCTCCAGGTCCAGTGGGGAGGGGCCGGCCGGGCGCTGCCCTTGGCCGATGATGAACATTGTATACCGTCTACCGTTTTAGTCGCCTAGGGTATTCCCACCCGAAGGCTGAATATCGGGGACGGCTCTTCTGATATCAAGGACTTGCATACCAGGACTGGGCTTGAGCAAGATTTGCGCAGACTGGTACAATGAATACACTTTCAATGCAATACGGAAATACCATGACCACCCGCCATCCCCTCGGAGACGCTCCCATCGGCCAGCAACTGCTGGCCCATTACGCCGGCCGCGACGCCGTGCGCCATGCCACGCCCTTGTTCCCCAAGTCCTGGTCGGAATGCTTCGCGCCGTTTCGCAACGCGCGGCTGCAGCCGCTGGCCGCGTCCACGGGCCAGGCTGCGCCAGGGCGCAGCGGCGCCCCGGTCGGGCAAGCAGGTTAAGTCGGAGTCAGACCGGGCCTAGCCCGTCAACAACGGGCCGGCGCGCCGGTCCCAGCGCGCCTTCACTCCCGCCAGCAGCAGCACCAGGCAAAAGCCCACGGTGTAGGCCACCACATCCCACCAATCGGGCACGCTGCCCAGGATGACGCGCAGCACCGGCTGCTCGATGCGCAAGCCGAAATATCGCGCCAGGTACTGGCCGAATTCCACCGCATAGCCCGTCAGCAAGGCCGCTATCGCCAGCGGCAGCACGCCCGCGCGGATGAAGCTGCGGTACACCAGGTACGCCCAGCCCACCGCCACCACATCGCCCACGAAACCGCGCAACAGCGGGTAGGGCTTGCCCAAGGTGGCGATCAACGCCTCCACGACTGTGACGGCGACCAGGGCGGCAAAGGCGGATCGATTGAAGGTCAGTCTCATCGTGAAGGAGTGCGTCGATTGTGCGGAAATGGCTGATATTGGAACGGCCGCCGCAATACGGCGCAACAATTAACGCCGCTGTCAGCTAGCCGGGCGTAGCCTGATCCGACCGCGCCGCGAGGGGCAGGGTACTAGAAAACACAGAGGAGACAAGCATGAGCACATTCGATCCGGATGGGCGCCGGCGCTTCCTGCGCCAGGCGTGTACCGTGGGCGCGGCCGGCACGCTGGCCGGCCATGCCCTGACCAGCCTGGCCGCCCCGGCCACTGTCACGCTGCCTTTCGCCAACGGCGAACGCGACCTGATCGCGTATCCCCAGAAGCGTCCGCTGATCCGCCAGACCTCGCGTCCGCCGCAACTGGAAACGCCGTTTGCCGTCTTCAACGAGGGCGTCATCACGCCCAACGACGCCTTCTTCGTGCGCTACCACCTGGGCAACATCCCCACCCAGGTCGACGCCAATACCTACCGGCTGCGCGTGGGGGGCCTGGTCGGCACGCCGCTGGAGCTGTCGCTGGCCGACCTGAAGCAACAATTCGGCGCGCCGGTCGAGCTGGTGGCCGTCACCCAGTGCTCCGGCAACAGCCGCGGCTTCTTCGAGCCCCGCGTGGGCGGCGGCCAGCTGGGCAACGGCGCCATGGGCAACGCCCGCTGGGTGGGCATCCCCCTCAAGCGCATCCTGGAAAAGGCAGGCATCCAGGCCGGCGCCCGCCAGGTCACCTTCCAGGGGCTGGACCGGCCGGTGCTGCCCGGCACCCCGGAATTCATCAAGGCGCTGGACGCGGCCCATGCCCTGGACGGCGAAGTCATGCTGGCCTACGCCATGAACGGCGCCGACCTGCCCATGCTCAACGGCTATCCCGTGCGGCTGGTGGTGCCCGGCTACTACGGCACCTACTGGGTCAAGCACCTGGCCGACATCAAGGTGCTGGACGCGGACTTCGACGGCTTCTGGATGCAGAAGGCCTACCGCATCCCCGACAACGACTGCGCCTGCACCCCGGTGGGCAAGGCCCCCGACAAGACGCGCCCCATCGGCCGCTACAACGTACGCAGCTTCATCACCAGCCTGGCCGACGGCGCCCGCGTGGCCAAGGGCAAGCCCGTCAAGGTGCGCGGCATTGCGTTCGACGGCGGCCGTGGCATCCGCGAGGTGCAGCTCTCGGTCGACGGCGGCAAGACCTGGCACGCCGCCACGCTGGGCCAGGATCTGGGCCGCTATTCGTTCCGCGAATGGCACGCCGACTTCACGCCCAAGCAGGCCGGCGCCTACGCCCTGAAGGTCCGCGCCACCAATACGGCCGGCGAAACCCAACCCCTGGACCCGCTGTGGAACCCGTCCGGGTACATGCGCAACGTGGTCGAAACCGTGCGCGTCGATGCCGCGTAAGGAGCCCGCCATGACCTTCTCCGCCCGCCGCCATTGCCCCGTGCGCCTGGCCGGCCTGGCCTTCGCGCTGGCCGCCGCCGCTGCCTGTGCCCCCGCCAGCGCCCTGGACATCCAGCTGCCCCAGGAAACCGCCACGCTGCACCCCGGCACCGGCCCCGGCGCCCAAAGCGCTGCCCTGTGCCTGATGTGCCACTCGGTCGACTACCTGTCGTCGCAGCCGCCCATGCCGCTGGGCTTCTGGGACGCCGAGGTCAAGAAGATGGTCGGCACCTACGGCGCCCCCATTCCGGCCGACCAGGTGCCGCTGATCGTGCAATACCTGAACCAGGCTTATCCGCCGCCCCAGCCAGCCGCTTCCGCCAAGCCCTGACCGTCGCCGTCCCAGCCGGCCGCTTCCGCCAAGCCCTGACCGCCGCCGCCCGGGCCAACGCCGACGCCGTGACGCCAGGCGCGCGGCGTCGCGCCCGCGCCCATTCGCGCTTCGCCTCGTCTTAACCCGGACCCCTATTAGGCGTACCATTGGACGGCCCCCGCCCGCCGTTCCCGGGGTTTCCAGAGGCCTTCATGCTCCAGCCCGTCTCGGCCAATAGCGACCTGGCCGCCGCCCCGCCCGAGGCGGCCGCCCCCCAGCCCGTCCTGCGGGTCAGCACGCTTTCCCCCTTGTCCTTCCCCGCGTTCCGCATCATCTGGATCGCCAACCTGTTCGCCAACCTCGGCACATGGGCGCAATCGGTCGCCGCGGCCTGGGTCATCACCACCGAGCAGAGCAGCCCCCTGATGGTCGCCATGATCCAGGTGGCCGCGACCTTCCCGCTGGTGGCGCTGTCCATCCTGACCGGAGTGCTGGCCGACAACTACGACCGCCGCAAGGTCATGCTCACCGGCATGTTGCTGGAGCTGGCCGGCGGCATCTTCATCACCATCCTGGCGTTCGCCGGGCTGCTGCATCCCATCACCCTGATCATCTCGGTGTTCTGCATCGCCATCGGCAGCGCCATCGTCACGCCCGCCTGGCAGGCCGCGGTGGGCGAACAGGTGCCGCGCGCCCACGTCGGCAGCGCGGTGCTGCTCAACAGCGTGAACTTCAACGTGGCGCGCGCGGTGGGCCCCGCCATCGGCGGCCTGCTGCTGGGCGCCACCGGCGCGCCCACCGTGTTCCTGTTGAACTGCGTGTGCTACGGCGGGCTGATCTGGGCCATCTGGCGCTGGCGCCGCGACATCCCGGTGCGGCGGCTGCCGCCCGAACGCCTGTTCGAAGGCGTGGTCGCCGCCCTGCGCTATACCCAGCACTCCACCGTGACGCGCGTGGTGATGCTGCGCGCCTTCGCCTTCGGCCTGTCGGCCAGCGCCCTGTGGGCGCTGCTGCCGTTGCTGGCCTACGACCACGAGAACGGCAACGCGCTGCTGTACGGCTACATGCTGGGCGCGCTGGGCGTGGGCGCGATCCTGGGCAGCGCCGTGGTCCGCCGGCTGCAAGCCGCCTGGGGCGCCAGCGGCCTGGTCAGCGCCGCCGCGGGGTTGCTCGCGGCCTGCCTGCTGGCGCTGGGCCTGACGGCCAATCTGTGGGTCGCGTTTCCCGCGCTGCTGCTGTCCGGCGGCTGCTGGATCGGCGTGCTGGCCACCTACAACACCACGGTGCAGATGCTGGTGCCCGACTGGGTCAAGGCGCGCTCGCTGGCGCTGTACCAGACGGCGATCTTCGGCGGCCTGGCGGCGGGTTCGTTCATGTGGGGCCATTTCGCCGGCACCATGGGCGTGTCCGGCGCCTTGTCCTCAGCCGGCATCATGCTGGGCATCACCGTCGCGCTGCTGTACCGTTCGCGCCTGCCCGAACAGGTCGATACCCAATCGCTGGCCCGCGCCGACAGCACCGAACCGGCGCTGTCGGCCGCAGGCTTCAACACCCAGCACGGCGCGGTGCTGGTCGCGGTGGAATACCTGATTCCCAAGGAAAAACTGTCGGAGCTGATCCGCGTGGCCGGGCCGATGCGCCAGGTGCGGCTGCGCAACGGCGCGCAGCAGTGGCAACTGTTCCGCGACCTGGAGCGCGAAGGCGTCTGGCGCGAAGTCTTCCTGGTGGAAAGCTGGATGCAGTACCTGCGCATGATCGATCGCATGACCCTGGCCGACAAGATGGTGCTGGACGAGCTGCGGGCACTGCACACGGGCGACAAGCCGCCGGTGGTTTCGCGCAACGTCAGCTACCTGGCCATGAACGAAGCGCAGGGCTTCTCGCTGCGCCGAGAGCCCGAATCCCTCTGACCCGCGAGACCCGACCATGCTGACTTCCCTTTGGCGTAAATGGCGCGCGTCGCGGCATGCCGGACCGCAGTTGGACGTGATCCTGGCGAGCGCCAATCCCGGCGCGCCGCTGGCGCAGCGCAACCTCTGGATGGTGGACCTGTGCCGCTGGATCGACCGTTCCGGGCGTGAAACCGCTGAAGAGAGCGGCCACCCCCAGCATGCGCGCCTGCGCTACGTCCTGCAGGTACTGGAGCGCAACCCCGCGCTGGCCACGTCGGTAGCGGCCACGCTGCGCTCGCTGCTCGCCGACAACGACCCCACCTCGCTGCTATGCGACACCGGCGTGGCCTCGCACCCCGGCTTCTGGGGCGAATTCTGGGAACGGGCGCAGGCCCGTCTGCTGCCGCCCCCGCCGAACCGCAGCGACCTGTTCGGCCTGTTCTCGCTGATCTTCCGCAAGGCTCACGACGCCGCCTGGATCGAAGCCCTGGACGATGACACGCTGGCGCGCATGCGCCGGCTGCTGCGCCACGGCGACGGCGTGACGCGCGCCGACCCGGCCGCGCCCGAGCCGCCGCCCCCGTCTCTGCAGGCTGCGCTCACCAGCAGCATCCAGGTGCTGGCCAGCCAGGTCCGCGCCACCGGGCTCAGCCAGGACATCCGCTCGCGCCTGCCCGGCCGGGTGCAGGAAAGCCCCTTCTTCCCGCTGGCGGCCGCCGCGGCCGAACTCTGCGACAGCGCACCGGACACGCCGCGCGACGTCTTCGGCAGGCGGCTGAACGTGTTTCGCGCGCTGCTCGACAATTGCCGCGCCGCCTCGCAGCACGTCTACGCCGAGCTGGAACAGAACGGCGTCTCGGTCGAGGTGGTGTTCCAGATCGAACGCATGAAGCTGCGTCTGGCGCGCATCGAGCTGCTCTTGAGCGTATGGGTCGACCCCACCCAGCGCCACAAATACGTGCACCTGGCCGCCGAACTCATCCGCTCGACCCAGGCCCGCAGCAGCATCCGCCACTTGGCGGCCTCGTCGTTCGCGCAGCTGGCGCGGCGCGTGATGGAACGCACCGCCGAAACCGGCGAACACTACATCGCCCGCGACACCACGGAATACCTGACCATGCTCAAGGCCTCCGCCGGCGGTGGCCTGGTGATGGTACTGACCGTCTACCTGAAGTTCTTCATCGTCTCGCTGCACCTGGACAAATTCATCGAGGGGCTGCTGGCCTCGCTGAACTATGCCGGCGGCTTTCTGGCGATCCACTTCGCGCACTTCACGCTGGCCACCAAGCAGCCCGCCATGACCGGCCCGGCGCTGGCACACCGGCTGGACGAGGCCAACACGCCCGAGGGCCGCGAGGCCTTCCTGGACGACACGCTGGCCATGATCCGCTCGAACGCGGCGGCCATCCTGGGCAACCTGGCGGTGGTGTTTCCGCTGGCCTGGGCGGCGCAATGGGTGGCGCAGCACTGGCTGAACCGGCCGCTGATCGACGGGCAAAAGGCGCAGGCAGCCCTGGACTCGTTCTCCGCCTGGGGCCCCACCCCCATCTACGCCGCCGCCACCGGCGTGCTGCTGTGGCTATCCAGCCTGATCGCCGGCTGGGCCGACAACTGGTTCGCGCTGCACCGCGTGCATGACGTGATGGCCTACGACCGGCGCGTGCGCCACCTGTTCGGCGAGCGCGGCGCGGCCCGCTGGGCGGGCTTCTGGCAACGCAATATCTCGGGCATCGCCGGCAACGTCTCACTGGGCCTGATGCTGGGCTTGGGGCCAGCCATCGTCAGCTTCTTCGGCCCGCACGTCGAGGTGCGCCACGTGACGCTGTCCGCCGGCCAGATCGGCTCGGCCATCGGCGCGCTGGGTTGGGACGTGGTGCACACGCACGCCTTCTGGATGGCCGTGGCCGGCACGGCCCTGACCGGCATCCTGAATGTGGGGGTGAGTTTTGCGCTGGCCTTCAACGTGGCGCTGCGCTCGCGCAACCTGCGCCGCGGCGACCGCCAGGCGCTGGCGCTGGGCGTGCGCCGGCGCATCTGGCAACGGCCGGCCACGCTGTTCTGGCCGGTCAAGCCGCGGCCCGCGGCACCCGAAGCCTGACCCAAGCGTCGCGGCGCCGGCGGCTCGCCGGCTTCAGACGCCCGCTTCCGGCGCCCAGCCGCCCGCCACGCGCCGCATGCGCGGCGATTCAAACGCGCAGGCCAGCGGAATCGGCGCGCCGTGCGCGTCCACCAGCCGCGTGCGCCAGCGCTCACCCTGGCACATCGCCACTACGATGCCGGCGACCTGTGCCTGGCAGCGTTGCAGCAACGTCAAGGCCGACGCCATCGTCTGGCCGGTGCTGACCGCGTCATCCACCACCAGCACGCGGCGGCCGCGCAGCGCGCCCGCCAGGTTGGGGTCCACGTACAGCAGCTTGCCGGCGTCCGGCGTAGTCAACGACCGCACCGGCACCGCCAGGCTTTCGTCATACCAATACTTGCGCGAATAGCCGAACGGCACATAACGCGTAAAACCCAGTCCGCGCGCCACCAGCGGCGCGAACGCCAATCCCAGCGTCGGCAGGCCCACCACGACCTCGGCATTGAAGGCGCGCGCCCGCTCGGCCATGAAGCCCGCCAGCGTTTCCACCACGTCCAGGCTGGCATGGTTGGCGATCAGCGAGGCCACGCAGCGCTGCGGGTCCGCCGGCACGCCGCGCAGCGGCAGCACCAGATAGCGGCCGTCGGGCAAGCGGGCCGGATAGCCGCGGGAGTAGGGCGGCTTGGCCGGCAGCGTCAACGCGTCGGCGGCGACGATCTCCTGCCAGTAGCCTGTAGTGGCGTCGAAAGGCGTGTCAGTGGAGCGCGGTGCGTCGAAAGGCGCCGCGCCGGCAAAGCCCTGATCGTCGTCAATAGCAGTCATGCGATTCAAGAAAAGATGGCCGGCGGCGCTCAGTGCGCGTCCGCGGCCAGGAATGCCTCGGCCAGCTTGACCCAGTAGCTGGCCGTGACCGGAAGAATGGCGTCATTGAAGTCGTAGTCGGGGTTGTGCACCATGCAGCCGCCTTCGCCCTCGCCGTTGCCCACGATGAAATAGCTGCCCGGCACCGCTTCCAGCATGAAGGCAAAGTCATCGCTGGCCTGCAGCGGTTCCAGGTCGGGAATCACCAGTTGCTCGCCCAGCCAGCCGCGCGCCACGGCGGCCGCGAACTCGGTGGCGCCGGCATCGTTCACCACCGGCGGATAACGCCAGCGGTAGTCCACCGTCACGGTGGCGCGGTGCACCGCGGCCTGCGCGGTGGCGATCGCCGTGATGCGTTCGCGCAATAGCGCCCGGGTGCCGGGCTTGCGCGCCCTCACGGTCAGGCGCAGCTCGACGCTCTTGGGAATCACGTTGGGCGCATCGCCGCCGTGGATTGCGCCGATGGTCACCACGGCCATGTCATTGGGGTCGATCTCGCGCGAGACGATGGTCTGCAGGGCCAACACGATGCTGGCCGCGGCCACCACCGGGTCCACCGCCACGTGCGGCATGGCGCCGTGCCCGCCCACACCGCTGACCGTCAGCACCACCGTGTCCGACGAGCTGTACATGGCGCCGGCGCGAAAGCCGAAATGACCGGCCGGGTAGCCGGGCTCGTTGTGGAAGCTGTAGACCGCGTCGCACGGAAAGCGCTCGAACAGGCCGTCGGCGATCATCTTCTGCGCGCCGCCGTGGCCTTCCTCGGCCGGCTGGAAGATCAGGTGCAGCGTGCCGTCGAAGCGCCCGCGCAGCGCCAGCGCGCGGGCCGCGGCCAGCAGGGTGGCCGTGTGGCCGTCGTGGCCGCAGGCGTGCATTTTGCCGGGATGGGCGCTGGCATAGGGCAGGCCGGTCGTCTCGTGGATGGGCAGGGCGTCCATGTCGGCGCGCAGGCCCAGGCGGCGCGTGCCCGAACCCAGCCGCAGCGTCCCCACCACACCCGTCACGCCCAGGCCGCGATGCACCTCGAAGCCCCAGGCGGTCAGGCGCTCGGCCACCAAGTCGCCGGTGGCGACTTCTTCGTAGGCCAGTTCCGGATTGGCATGGATGCGGTGGCGCAGCGCCACCATTTCTTCCTGGATCTCGCGGATCTCGGGCAACACGGGACCCTGCTCGGCGTGGCTCATAGCGTCTACTCCTGCTGGATGTTGGCGCTTTTGACGATGTGCGCGTATACGTCTTTCTCTTTCTTCAGGAACGCGGCGAACGCCTCGGGCGAGCCCTGGCCGGGAATCGCACCGCCTTCGGCCAGGCGCTTTTTCACCTCGTCCAGTTGCAGGACGGCGTTCAGTTCCTGGTTCAGGCGCTGCACCACCTCGGGCGGCGTGCCGGCCGGCACGAACACGCCGGTCCAGGTGTTCAATTCAAAGCCCTTGAGTTCGGGGGTTTCGGCAAAGGCCTGCACGCCCGGCAGCGTGGCAATGCGCGCCGCCGACGTCAGCCCCAGCGCGCGCAGCTTGTTTTGCTGCACCAGCGGCGTCGCGCTGGTGGTGACCAGCAGGCCCAGGTCCACCTGGCCGCCCATGACGTCATTGGTGATCTGCGCGCCGCCCCGGTAGGGCACGTGCACCAGCTTGATCTTGGCCTGCTCCTGCATCACTTCCATCGCCAGGTGCAGCACGGTGCCCACGCCCGAGGACGCATAGGTCAACGTGTCCGGCTTGCTGCGCGCCAGCGCGATCAGCTCCTGCATGTTGCTGGCCGGCAGGCCCGGGCGGGCCAGCAGCACCACTGGCGCCGTGGTCACCAGCGCCACCGGCGCCAGCGCGGTCTCGGCGTCGTACCTGACCGCCGGGTTGATCAGCCGCGCCACGCTCACCGGGCCGTCGAACCCCATCACCAGCGTGTAGCCGTCGGCCGCCGCGTGAGTGGCCTTGGCCACGCCCAGCACGCCGCCCGCGCCCGCCACGTTGTCCACGATGATGGATTGCTTCAGGCGTTCGCCCAGCTTCTGCGCCACCAGGCGGGCGGTGGTGTCGACGTTGCCGCCCGGGCTCACGGGCACGATCAGGGTCAGCGGCTTGGCCGCCGGCCAGGCATCGCCGGCACCGGCGGCCGGGGCCAGGCACAGCGCGGCTGCCAGCGCGGAGACGGACAGGAACAGGCGTTTGAACATGATGGCGGGCAGCCGGCTGCGGACCGGCGATGCGTAGAGGGCGAGGGCGCCATCGTACGCAGCCTTGCGTCATAACTGAAATGGGTTATTTTTATAGATTCATCAGGTAAATCTATGACCAAGCCGCCCGTCCGCGAATCCGCCGCCCCCATCCGCCAGCCCACGCTGCGCCAATTGCGCGGCTTCAAGGAGGTGGCCCGCCACGCCAGCTTCAGCCGCGCCGCCGAGGCCCTGGCCCTGAGCCAGCCCGCGCTGTCGTCGGCCATCCGCGAGCTCGAAGCCTTGATGGGTGTGACGCTGTTCGACCGCGGCACGCATCATGTGCGCCTGACCCCGGCCGGCCAGGCCGCGCGCGCCCAGATCGAATGGCTGCTCAACAGCTACACGCAGGGCGCTGAAGACCTGCGGCGCCTTCTGGACACGCAGGCCGCCACCGTGCGCATCGGCTGCATTCCATCGACCATGCACCTGCTGGCGCCCGCCGTGGCCCAATGGCGGCTGCGCCACCCCGAGATCGTGCTGATCCTGTCCGACCACTTGAACGACGAGCTGATGGCCGCGCTGGCCAACGGCGAGCTCGACATCGGCCTGGGGCTGGATTTCGGCCTGGCGCCGGGCCTGGCGGCCACCTTCGTGGCCGAGGACGACCTGGTGGCGGTGCTGTCCGACAGCCACCGGCTGTCACGCCGCCGGCAGATCACCTGGCAGGACCTGAAACGCGAACCGCTGGCCGTGCTGTCGCGCGGCAGCACCTACGAGATGATCGTCTCGGCGCTACGCCAGCAGGGCGCCGACCTGGCCGCCACCGATACGCTGAACTACACCGATACGCTCTACAGCCTGGTACGCGCCGGGCTGCGGATCGGCCTGATCTCGCGGCTGTACACGCAGGGCCAGCGCCCCGACGGCCTGGCGATCGTGCCGCTGCAGCATCCGCGGCTGACGCGCCGCATCAGCCTGATGACGCGCGCCCCTGAACAACAGGCCCGCGACGCGGTGAAGCGTTGCTATGCGGAACTGGGCGGCATGCTGCGGGCCAGGGCGGCGACGGCGACTTGAACGCGCGATGCCTGAACCGCCAGCGTCCGGCCATCAGAACGTGATGGTGGCGATGACGGTATCGGTATAGTTTCCCGGACGTGGCGTCGCCTGCACCGGCACCCTGCCATAGACCGTGAACTGCTGGTTGGCTCCCGTCCCCGTGCCGGTCAGCGGCGTGCCGCCGGTCAAGCCGTCACCCCAGATCGTTGCATAGCCGCCGTCCTGGTACAGCTGATAACTCACGGTATCGGCCGCCGTCGCATGCTTCATCTTGCGCGCGGCCACATTGTTGGCCACCGAGCCGCCGCTGAGCGCGACCGAGAAGGCGTTGTTATTGGTGCAACGCACCGTGATCTGGCCATTCGCCGTCACCACATGGTTCAACAGCCCTTGCGCCGGAAACGCCAGGTTGGTCGCGTTGATGGTGCAGTTCTTTTGCACGGTCGCTTGCACGGTCAGCGGGACGAAGAGCGTCTGCATGGGCGTCGTAATCGGGCAGTTCACCAGCAAGGTCGCCAACAACCCCGACGCGATGTCCACGCGCACAGTGGTGGTGTAGTTTTCGCTATACAGCGTGTTGGCGTTGCCGATGGTCGATACCGTACTCTGGTTGCCCGGCAGCTTCGCATAGAACGAAAACGAACCCGATCCCAGGCCACCCGTCAGCAACGGGCCCGTCACCAGCACCGATGTCGTCGTATTGGCCGCGGAAGTGCTCCATATCTGGTTGTGGCCGCTGTCCGTATACAGGTTGTAGTTCATGCGGAACGCGCCCGCGCCCATCGCACGCGCCTCCACCGACGGGCTGGTATTTCCCACCCCGGCGGAAAAGCACAGGCGCGCGCCCAGGGCCAGGCTGGTGAAATTGCACGTCACCGTCACGGTATTGCTGTCGGCGAACGTATCGGCGGCGAGCAACGGATTCACGGTGCCGAAATTGACCGTGCTGGTGGTGCCCGAGGCCAGCGCGCAAGTGGTCGCCTGCGCATCGGCCGACCAGCCCAGTCCCAACAGGGCTCCCAACAAGAACAATGCGGACTTCATTGTCCGGACTCCTTCAACGGCTGGCACACGAACGGCCCCAGCGTGGGCAGCGGCCTCGCGGGGTCATGCTGATACGGAAACTCCACCACGCAGGACACGCCGCCGCCTTTGATGCGCAGGTGGTTGTCCGGCGTCAGGTCTTCGACGAAGGCGATGCCGTCGTAACCCACCACGGACTGCTTGCCGCTTTCCACGTGCGCCACTTGCGCGCCCACCGGCACCGCCTTGCCGTCCGGCATCTGCAGCACCACCGACGCGGCGGCATAACGCTGCAACTGGAACCTGGCCAGCACGCCGGAGCCGGCCTGCGGCACCACCGCGACCTTGGTCGAGTCCAGCTTCATGTCCACGGGCAACTCGTCGGGATCGATGGCCAGACGGTTCACCTGGTAGGAATTCAGGTCCGGCACCAGCAGGTGCCCGGCGCTGTTGGTGCGTCCGAGCTTGCGGTTTTCATGCAGCACCGACACGCCCGGCATGCCATCGGTGCTGACCAGCGCAAAGGCGTCGTTGATGCGGCGCGACGGCGTCACCGCGCCGTCCATCAACACGACCGCGCCCGAGGCCTGCACCGCCGCCTGGCTCCTGCCGCCATAGTCCTGCCCCAACGCGGTCACCTGGCCGTAGCGGCCCAGGAACTGCAACTTGCCCTGGTTGTATTGCGCGCCGCCGCTGCGGCCGTTCTCCACGCCCCAGCCCCAGCCGCCGTCGTAGTCCACATTGCGCTGCGCCCCCACGCTGTAGATGTTTTGCTCGCCCTGCTTGCCGACCGACGCGTTGATCTGGGTGTTGTCGCCCAGCATGATCGACAAGCCCAGGTAGACGCCGTGCGAGCCGGTCTGGGCAAAATCGTTGTAGGCGCTCACGTTCATCGACACGCGGCTGTGCAAGTTGGCGGTATAGGAGGCGGACCCGATCTTGGCCGCGGGCGCCTGCGGCATGCGAAAGCCGACATAGCTGAACGCGACGCTTTGCGACAGGGTCAACGGCAGCGAAAACGTCACCCGGTCCGTCTGGCGCGGCACCGGCACATCTTCGCGCGACCCCAGGTCGCCATAGTCTCCCAGCGCGCGCACCGATTGCAGCTCCAGGCTGAAGGCCGGTTGCACGTACTGGTATCCCAGGCTCACCTGGCCGCCGGCGTGGTTGCCGGCGCTGCCCGACAGCGCGCCGTTGACCACGCCCGCCTGCCCCAGCCTGACCAGCGCGCCCGCGCCCACGTTGTAGACGCCTGCGCTCAGTTCCGAATGGCCTTCCAGCGTCAGCGCATCGTCCAGCCCGTAGCGCCCCGACGCGGTCATGGCCGGGCGCGTGTCGTAGTCGAACGAACGCACGCTGAATTGGCGCCGCACCACACCCGCCTCGATCGAGTAACTGGACAGTCCGGCCGCCAGCATCCGGGTGTCGATATACAGCGGCACCGACGTGCTGACGCTGCGCCCCAGCGCATCGCGCGTCACCAGCGTGGCCTGGCCCGCGCCGGTGATGCCGGGAATCTGGTTGACCACGAAGGGCCCCGCCGGCACGTTGCCCGAATACTGCTGCACCCCGTTCACGTATAACGACACCGACGACGGCACCACCGACGAAGCGCTCAGCGACGACACGGGAAATGTCACCAGGTCGGGCCGCAACGCGAAATTGCGGCCCCACTGGATGCCTGCCACGCGCACCGAGCGCGACCAGTTCAGCGACGAGGTAATGGTGTCGCCCACCCGCAGCGTCCGGAGCGTGTCCTGGTCGGACTGGGTCCAGTAGGTGTCGTAGCGCACGTAGCGGTCCGCCCGTCCGCCCAGATAGGTGGTGCCGGTGTTGCTGAGCGTGCCGTGGGGATCGAAATAACGCAGCTCGGAGTACGCCGACACCTTGCTGTAGGAGTCGGTCTGGGCATAGGCCTCGTAGTTCAGGATCAGGCCGCGCCCCGACGTCGCTGGCGGCGTCCTGGGCAGCCCGCGGGTATCCACCTGGAAAGGCTGGCGCAGCGCGTCCGGCACCACCAGGTTCACCGACTGCATGGCGGCGTTGTAGGTATACCGCAGGCCGGCGATCTCATCGAGCCGGATTTCGGTGTCTTGCGGCACGCCCAGCTTGCTCACGTCCACGCCCACCGATCCCAGCGCACCGGGGCTGGCCGACAGCCGGCCTTGCGCATCCCGGAAACGCAACAGCTGGGTTGTGTTCACACCATTGATACTCACCTCCAAATAGACGTCGCGTTCGGCGAGATCGCCGAACGACACCAGTTGGGTGGGCACATCCGCCGCTGCCGCCGACGCCCCGATCAGTATGAGCGCGAGACGGCCTGCGCAGCGCCCGCAAGCACGGAGAGCGCGTACTGCCATGGGCTGCCTTCTCTTACCCCGCAACCGCCTGCGAGGCGGGCCGGGACGCAATCAGTCAGTCAACTCGCGGAGTCACGGTGACGGCGTTGCCGTTCACCAGGGCCTTGATCTTTATCGGGCCGGTGGTGCCGTGTTTGACGGGAATCCGCCACTCGCGCTGCCGCTGGGCCAGCGCGTAGCCCAGCAGGCCGTCCACCTTCGCCACCGGCGTATCCGCACCGGCCACGATCTGCAGCGATGCCACCTGGGCATAGCGGGTGCCGGTGTTGGCCAGCCGCAGCACCCATTCCTTGTCCGCGCGCGCCACGTGCCAGGCCAGCTCGGGCACGGGCTCGGGCGTGGCGCCGGCCACGAATACCGGCACCGAATAGCGCATTCGCAGCACCACGCCGTTGATCCGTGGCGTGGAGGGATCGGGAATCTCGTCGATCACCAGCCGGTAGCTTTTCTGCAGCGGCGCCAGGTCGTTGCCGCTACGCACCAGCCGCACCAGTTGCTCGCCCTTGGGCGGCACCTGGATGATGGGCGGACTGGCCTGGATCTCGGTCGTGGGCGTGAGTACGTCGTCGTCCTGCGTCTGGTCCCAGGCGTACACCCGCACCTGGCCATAGATCGGCGTGCTCCCGGGATTGCGCAGCATGATGCCGGTGGCGCTCTGCTGGGGCGCCAGGTCCACCAGCACCGGCGAGATCTGCAGAGTCGCCGCTCGCGCGGGCAAAGCGCCGATGCCCACGCACGCCACCACCAGCGCGCCCGCCAACCAACGGATCGTGCCGCCCCGCCATGCAGGAGTCCCGATAACGCGCCGCACTAGAAGTACACCGTCGCGGTGACGGTGGACGTGTACAGATCGGGCGTCGGCGTCGCCTGCGCGGGCACCGTACCGGTGACCGTAAGCGCCTGCGCAGCGCC
The DNA here is from genome assembly GCF_014170305.1 of Achromobacter sp. UMC71. Taxonomy (GTDB): domain Bacteria; phylum Pseudomonadota; class Gammaproteobacteria; order Burkholderiales; family Burkholderiaceae_B; genus Achromobacter. The sequence continues at coordinate 104,485 of NZ_LZZT01000017.1, read as the reverse complement.
ACTGCCGGTGCCACCCACGCGGTCGGCCACACCCGTGTCGCCCCACACCACGGTCTGGTTGGGTGCGGGCTGGTAAAGCTGATAGGCAACCGTGGACGTGGTGTTGCCCGTGGTCGTGCCGTTCATGAGCCGGTTGGCCAGGGTGGAGCCGGTGCCGGTGCCGGCGCTCAGGCCCACGGTATAGGGCGTGGTGTTGGTGCAGGTCACGTTGACCGTGGTGGTATTGCTGAACGCGGTGTTCAACACGCCGTGACTGCCGAAATTGAGGGGGTTCGCGGCGATGGTGCAATTTGCCGTAATCGTCAGCGTCACCACCATGTTCGCAGTGGTTTGCGCCTGGGCCGCCAGCGGCATCGCGCCCGCAGTTACCAAGGCCAGAGTCGTCGCGCACAAGGACAAGCGTTTCATGAAATCACCCCCACGAAATACTGTTGCACTATCAGACCAGCACACGAAACATGGTACGTCGGATATAGCGGCCAAGCACGATTCGGTTAATTTTCAAATCGGGTTATTTACGCTTTCTAACGGATTAGATTAAAAACCCGTCGCCAGCGGACATCGCTTGTCTATGAAACCACGCTTTATGCGGCCTTGGATAAATTGTTGTAATTCAGCAAATTAGGTAATTTCAGTTAGTAACATGGACGCGCGGGATTCGAATCATGGCCGCGGCGCTGGATTATCGAAGCGCATTATTCATCCATATTGCAGGGTGACCGGCTGGTCGCATTATCCGGCGCATCGCCGTCCTTGCCGGCTCGCGGCCTGCCGCATTCACGCCATCGTCGTCCCTGGCTGACGAAGCGTTGAATCCCCATGTCGCACTAGAATCAACGCTCAATCAACGCATCCCCCGGTCGGCGGCCCCGCGCCCCGACGCCTAGGGCCCCTCATGTTCTCGTTCTCACGCCACACCATCTATCCCGCGGGCCAGGGCCTGCCGGCTTCCGAGCGCCTGGGCGCGTTGCTGGCCGTCATGCTGGCCGTCTGCATGGCCAGCCTGGACACCGCCATCGCCAACACCGCGCTGCCCACCATCGCGCGCGATCTGCAGGCCAGCGATGCGGGCTCCATCTGGGTCATCAGCGGCTATCAGCTGGCGATGGTGGCCGGCCTGCTGCCGGCGGCCGCGCTGGGCGAGATCCTGGGGCACCGCCGGGTCTACATGGTGGGCATTGTGGTGTTCACGCTGTCTTCGCTGGCTTGCGGGCTGGCCCCGACGCTGCCGGTGCTGGTGGCCGCCCGCATCCTGCAGGGGCTGGGCGCGGCCGGCGTCATGAGCGTGAACGCCGCCTTGCTGCGCTTCATCTATCCCGCCCCGGTGCTGGGACGCGGCATGGGCCTGAACGCGATGGTGGTCGGCCTGTCGTTCGCCGCCGGCCCGACCGCGGCCTCCACCATCCTGCTGCTGGGATCGTGGCACTGGCTGTTCCTGATCAATGTGCCCATCGGCCTGCTGGCCATGGTGCTGGGCCTGCGCGGCCTGCCCGAGACCACCCGCTCATCGCATGGCTTCGACGGCCTGGCCGCGGCGCTGTGTGCGCTGACGCTGGGCCTGTTCGTGCTGGGCTCGAACGAACTGGCACACAGCGCGCCGTGGCCGCGCGTCACGCTGGAGTGGGGCCTGGCCGCCGCCAGCCTGTGGCTGCTGATGCGCCGCCAGGCCGGCCACCCCGCCCCCATCCTGGCGGTGGACCTGCTGCGCCGGCCATTGTTTGCCTTGTCCGCCGCCACGGCGGTGTGCGCCTTCGCGGCGCAGGCGCTGGCGTTCGTGTCGCTGCCGTTCCTGTTCCAGACGGTGCTGGGCTACACGCAGGTGCATACCGGCTTTTTGATCACGCCCTGGCCGGTGGTCGTCGCCATCATGGCGCCGATTGCCGGGCGCCTGTCGGACCGCTATCCGGCCGGCATGCTGGGCGGCGTGGGCCTGGCGCTGCTGGCGCTGGGCATGGCTTCCATGGCCTTGCTGCCGGCCGCGCCGTCGGCCTGGGACATTTCCTGGCGCATGGCGCTGTGCGGCGCCGGCTTCGGCTTTTTCCAGTCGCCCAATCTGCGCGCCATCATGACCTCGGCGCCGCCGTCGCGGGCGGGCGGGGCCAGCGGCATGATCGGCACGGTACGTCTTCTAGGGCAGGCCACCGGCGCGGCACTGGTGGCAGCCTGCTTCAACGTGTCGACCACCCATGGCGCCGTGCTCGCGCTGTGGCTGGGCGGCCTGTGCGCGGCGCTGGCCAGCCTGGCCAGTTTCGCGCGGCTGCGCTTCGGCGCGGTGGAACCCGTCGAGGCCTCCGCCGCGCGCTGAAATCGAGGTTTATTGCGGTTGATTTCGATATATTCCAGGGCCGGTCAGACACATACGTAAGATGTGCAACACCCGCTAAATATCGCTCAGGCGGGGCCGTTGTCCGGGTGTAGTCCCTCTCTACACCCTAGAACGACGCGTATGACACAGTTCCTGAAAGACATCACCATCCGCCGCATGATCCTGTGCACGCTGCTCATGATCAGTGTCCTCGTAGCCGGCCAATCGGCCATCAGCGTAAATGGTTTGCACAGCTCCGGTGAAGCGCTCGCCGCCAGCAACGACCTCCTGAACGAAGTTTCCTCGCTTGCCCGCATCAACGACCAGATCATGCGCGCGCGCCTGCGTCTGTCCCGCCAACTGGAATACGCCCGCGACGGCCTGGCAGCGCCCGCCGCGGAAGAAGGCCGCGCCATCGACGTGGCCCTGGAGGAAGCCCGCAAGAACCAGGCCCTGTTCCTGGAATCGGCCAAAGGAGATACCCCCCCATCGATACTGGAACCGCTGCAAAGCGGCTTTGACGCTCTGGTCAACGGCGGCATCGCCGTGCAGCGCGCCTTCCTGGCCCAGGACGACATCGAAAAGGCCCGCGCCCATGCCGCTGGCCCCGTCATCGCCGCCAGCCGCGCCTATGGCAAGAGCATCGAGAACTACGAGGCCTACGCCAAGGAACGCCAGGATGCGCTGGGCCTGCGCGCCGTCGAGGAACGCCGCCATGCCTATCTCGGCATCGGCCTGGTGTGCGCTGTCAGCCTGCTGCTGCTGTTCCTGGGCGACCGCTACGTGGTGGTCTTCGTCCGGCGTCCGCTGAACGACATCAAGCAGCACTTCCAGCATATTGCGCGCGGCGACCTCACCGTGCCCATCGCCCCGTTCGGCGGCAACTGCGCCGGACAACTGATCCCCTACCTGCAGGACATGCAGGCCAGCCTGGCGCGCACCGTGCATGCGGTGCGCGACGGCGTAGCCGAGATCAATACCGGCTCCAGCGAAATCGCCGCGGGCAACCAGGACCTGTCCAGCCGCACCGAGCAGCAGGCCGCTTCGCTGCAACAGACCGCGGCCAGCATGGAGGAGCTGCTGTCCACCGTGACCAGCAACGCCGACAACGCACGCCAGGCCAATGCCATGGCCGCCGAGGCCTTGCAGGTCGCGCAACGCGGCGGCGAGGCCGTGCAAAGCGCCGTGGCCACCATGCGCGACATCGCCAAGGATTCCGGCCGCATCGAAGACATCGTCAGCGTCATCGACGGCATCGCCTTCCAGACCAACATCCTGGCGCTGAACGCGGCAGTGGAAGCCGCTCGCGCCGGCGAAGAAGGCAAAGGCTTCGCGGTGGTCGCCGGTGAAGTGCGCTCGCTGGCGCAGCGCAGCGCCGGCGCCGCCAAGGAAATCAAGCAACTGCTCAGCGCGTCCGGAGCCACGGTCCAGGCCGGTTCCCTCCAGGTCGAAACCGCCGGCCGCACCATGCAGGATATCCAGGCGGCGATCGAACGGCTGACGCTGCTGGTGGGCGACATCGCCGCGGCCTCGCACGAACAGGTTACCGGCATCGGCCAGGTCAACACGGCGGTCACGCAGATGGATCAAGTGACGCAGCAGAACGCCGCGCTGGTCGAACAGGCGGCGGCCGCGGCGGCCTCGCTGGAAGCGCAGGCACAGCGGCTGCAAGGCGCGGTCAGCGCATTCCAGCTGCCGGGTCATGAATCCGGCCGCGAGGCGCCGGCCTTGCCGATACGCGAACGCCTGGCGCTATCGGCCTGACAGCAAAAGCGCCGAGGCGCGCGGCGGCGTTGCGCCGCCGCGCGTCATTCCAGCGCGGTCGCGCAGACTTCCTCGCCGTGGCGCACGACCCGCTTGGGCAGTTCGCCGCCGATCCAGTAGGCCAGTTCGGCGGGATGCGAGATATCCCAGGCCACGAAATCGGCCGTCATGTCCTGCGCCAGCACGCCATGGGTGCCTTGCAGGCCCAGCGCGCGAGCGGCGTGCACGGTGGCGCCGGCCAGCGCCTCTTGCGGCGTCAGCCGGAACAGCGTGCACGCCATGCTCAACATCAACCGCAAGGACAGCGCGGGCGAGGTGCCCGGATTGAGATCGCTGGAAATCGCGATGGGCACGCCATGGCGGCGCAGCAGATCGATGGGCGGCAGCTGCGTCTCGCGCAACGCATAGAACGCACCCGGCAGCAGCACCGCCACCGTGCCTGCCGCGGCCATGGCCAGCACGTCCGCCTCGGTCAGGTATTCCAGGTGGTCCGCCGACAGCGCGCCGTAGCGCGCCGCCAGGCTGGCGCCGTGCAGTGACGATAGCTGCTCGGCGTGCAGTTTGACCGGCAGGCCCAGATGGGCGGCCGCCAAAAACACACGTTCGACCTGCGCCGGCGAAAACGCCAGGTGCTCGCAAAACGCGTCCACCGCGTCGACCAGCCCTTCGGCCGCCAGCACCGGCAACATGCGCCGCGCCACTTCGTCGATATAGTCGTCGGCCCGGCCGGCGAATTCGGGTGGCAGCGCGTGCGCGGCCAGGCAGGTGGCGCGCACCGTCAGCGGCAGCGTCTGTCCCAGCCGTCGCGCCACGCGCAGCATCTTGCGTTCGTTGGGCAAGTCCAGACCGTAGCCGGACTTGACCTCCAGCGTAGTGACGCCGTCGCGCAGCAGGTGCAGCGCGCGCTTGCGGGCGCTGGCGTAGAGCTCCTGCTCGCTTGCCTGACGCGTCGCCCGCACCGTGCTGGCGATGCCGCCGCCCTGCGCCGCGATCACCGCGTAGTCCACGCCCTGCAGCCGCTGCTCGAACTCCTGGCTGCGGTTGCCGCCGAAGACCAGGTGCGTGTGGCAGTCGATCAAGCCGGGCGTGACCCAGGCGCCGCCCAGGTCGTTTTCCTGCCCGGCGTCGCCCCGTGGCAATGCGCTCTCTGGTCCGATCCATGCGATGTGCGCGTCCTGCGTCACGATGGCGGCATGCTCGATCACCGAGTATTGCCCGCCGGCCATGGTGGCCACATGGCAATTTCGCCAAAGCCGCTTCATATCCTGCCTCCTGTCAGCCCCCAAACGGGGGGTCAATCCGATCCTTGCGCCACCGGCGCGGGCAAGCCGCCGCCGGGCCGGTTGGGGTACACCCACATGCGATAGGCCACGCACAACAGCGCAATCCAGCACGCACCCACGATCAATGCGGCCTGCGTCTTGGGAAAATACCCGAGCACCGCAATCACGAACATCATGAAGACGATCGCAGCAATCGGCGCCGCCGGCCAGAGCGGCACCGGAAACTTCAGTTGCGCCACCTCTTGCCGGGTCATCGCGCGGCGCATGGCGACGTGCGACAGCAGGATCATCAACCATACCCAAACCGTGGCGAACGTGGCAATCGAAGCGATCAGCACGAACACGTCCTTGGGAATAAGGTAATTCAGCACGACGCCGCCCAGCAGCGCCACCGTCATGACCAGGACAGTCATCCACGGCACGCCGACCCTGGAAACCCGCGCAAAACCTCGCGGCGCCTGGCCTTGTTGCGCCATGCCGAACAGCATGCGGCCGGCGCCGAAGATATCGCTGTTGATGGCCGATACCGCCGCCGAGATCACCACGATGTTCAAGATGTGCGCCGCCGCCCCGATCCCCAGGCTATCGAAGATCTGGACGAACGGGCTGCCCTTGCTGCCAATCTGCGACCAGGGAAAGATCGACATCAGCACGAACAGCGTCAGCACGTAGAACAGCAGGATGCGCATCGGCACCGCGTTGATCGCCCTGGGAATGACGCGGGACGGATCCTTGGCTTCGCCTGCCGTGATGCCGATGATCTCGATACCGCCAAACGCGAACACCACCACCGCCAGCGAGGCGATCAAACCGCCAATGCCATTGGGCATGAAGCCGCCATGCTCCCACAGGTTATGCACACCCGTGGCGGTGTCCTGGGCGCTGATGCCCAAGCCGAACGCCATGATGCCCAGCCCCCCCGCGATCATCGCGACGATGGCTGCCACCTTCAGCAGCGACAGCCAGAATTCCAGCTCGCCAAAGACTTTCACCGCGCACAGATTCAGCGCGCCGACGAACAGCACGATGGACAGCACCCATATCCACTGCGGCACGTCGGGAAACCAGAATCCCATGTACAGCCCGAAAGCCGTGACATCCGCCAGGCAGACGATGATCATCTCGAAGGTGTAGGTCCACCCCGTGATGAATCCGGCCACCGGTCCCAGATAACTGGTCGCGTACTGCGCGAAGGAACCGGGCACCGGATTGCGCACGGCCATTTCGCCCAATGCCCGCATCACCATATACACGGCCGCGCCGGCAATCAGGTAGGCGATCAACACGGACGGCCCGGCCTCTTGAATCGCCTTGGCCGATCCGTAGAACAACCCCGTACCAATGGCGGACCCGAGCGCCATGAAGCGGATATGCCGCGCGGATAGACCTCTTTTCAGATTCTGGTTCTGAGCCTGCATCGCTGTCTCCCTCCCATTCTTGTATGAACGATCGCGCGCCGCAGCCGCACCGCCGATGGGCGCAGTCGCGCAGAAATCATCGCGTGGACGACCGAGGGGCCGCCTGCCTTTGACGCGCCCGCCCTACAGGCTGGGCAGCAGGCCCGCCGGCATCAGGGCATTCAGATGCCGGCCGCCGATCAACTGGCTGGCGGCTTCGATGTCGGGCGCGAAGAAGCGGTCTTTCTCGTAGTGAGCGACCTTTTCGCGCAGCAGGCCACGGGCCCGCTCCAGCTTGGGCGATGTTTTCAGGCCGGCGCGGAAGTCCAGGCCCTGGCAGGCCCCCAGCCATTCGATCGCCAGGATGTCGCGCACGTTCTCGGCCATGGGCCAGAGCCGTTTGCCGGCGTTGGGCGCCATCGACACGTGGTCTTCCTGGTTGGCCGAGGTGGGCAGGCTGTCGACGCTGGCAGGGTGGGCCAGCGCCTTGTTGTCGCTGGCCAGCGCGGCCGCGGTCACCTGGGCGATCATGAAGCCGGAGTTCACGCCGCCGTTGCTGACCAGGAAGGGCGGCAGCTGCGACATGTGCTTGTCCATCATCAGCGAGATGCGGCGTTCGGACAGGGCGCCGATCTCGGCCAGCGCCAGGGCCAGGTTGTCGGCCACCAGCGCCACCGGTTCGGCGTGGAAGTTGCCGCCCGACAGCACGTCGCCCTGTTCGGCGAACACCAGCGGATTGTCGGACACGGCGTTGGCCTCGATCTGCAGCACTTGCGCCACGTGGCGGATCTGCGTCAGGCAGGCGCCCATCACTTGCGGCTGGCAGCGCAGCGAGTAGGGGTCCTGCACCTTGTCGCAATCGACGTGCGAATGGCCGACCTCGCTATCGTCGGTCAACAGGTCGCGGTAGACGGCGGCCACGTCGATCTGGCCGATCTGGCCGCGCGCCTCGTGGATGCGGGCGTCGAACGGCACGCGCGAACCCAGCATGGCTTCGACGCTGAGGCTGCCGCAGACCAGGCCGGCGGCCAGCAGGTCTTCGGCCTCGAACAGGCCGCGCAGCGCGTAGGCGGTGGACACCTGGGTGCCGTTCAGCAGCGCCAGCCCTTCCTTCGCAGCCAGGGTCAGCGGTTCGAGCCCGGCGCGGGCCAGCGCTTCCTTGGCGGGTAGCCACTCGCCATGGAAGCGCGCCCGGCTTTCACCCAGAAGCAGCAGCGACATGTGGGCCAGCGGCGCCAGGTCGCCCGACGCGCCCACCGAGCCCTTGAGCGGGATGTGCGGATAGACGCCGGCGTTGACCAGCGTGACGAGGCTGTCGATGACCTGGCGGCGGATGCCGGAACGGCCCCGCGCCAAGCTGTTGATCTTGAGCACCATGATCAGCCGCACCATCGCATCGTCCAGCGGCTCGCCCACGCCCGCCGCGTGCGACAGCACCAGCGAGCTTTGCAGCGCCTGCAGGTCTTCGCGCGCGATCTTGGTCGATGCCAGCAGCCCGAAGCCGGTGTTGATGCCGTAGGCCGTGCGGCCCTCGGCGATGATGCGGTCGACGCAGGCCACGCTGGCGTCGATCGGGCCGTAGGCGGCCGGGTCCAGCGTGATGCGGCCGGGCTGTTGGTATACCTGGCGCAATTGCGCCAGCGTCAGATGGCCGGGTTTCAGGTGCAGATCCATTGTTTTTCTCCTGGACGATAGGTCCGTGTCATGCAATATCGTGCCGGCCGCCGGCCGCAAACGCCACTGGCGTAGGCAACCGGTCGCGGCGGGCGAACAAGTAATACAGGATGCCGGGCACGATCAGCCCGATGATCCACGAAATATCAACGCCGCCCAGGTGCGCGACCAGCGGGCCGGTGTACAGCTTGGTCGAGATGAAGGGCATCTGTACCAGCACGCCGAACACGTACACCAGAATGCCCGGCCAGTTCCAGCGGCCATAACGGCCGTCGGGGTCCGACAGCGCGGCCAGGTCATAACGGCCTCGGTTGACGAAGTAATAGTCCACCAGGTTGACGGCGCTCCAGGGCGTGAAGAACGCCAGCAGGAACAGGATGAAGGACTTGAAAGCGTTCAGGAAGGAATGCTGGCCAACCAGCGCCACGCAGGTAGCCGCGCCCACGATCAGCAGCACGAACCACAGCCGCTGGCGGCGCGTGATTTCCACATGGCCGCGAAAGCCGCTGATGATCGTGGCGATGCACATGAAGCTGCCATACGAATTCAACGTCGAAATCGTCACCTTGCCGAACGCGATACTGAAATACAGCAGCGCCGCCATCGTGCCGGTGCCGCCCAGGCTGACGATATAGGCGACCTCGCGGCCGGCGAACTGGCCCTTGGCCATGGCGGCCGCCAGCACGCCCAGCACCATCGCGATCTGCGCGCCCAGCACCGAACCCAGGCCCACGGCCAGGAAGGTCTTGAACGACGAGGTGCGGCCGGGCAGGTAGCGCGAATAGTCCGCCACATAGGGTCCATACGCGATCTGCCAAGACGCGGACAGCGACACGGCCAGCAGGAACGACGTCCAGCTGAAATGCCGGATCTGCAGCAACTGCCCCACATCGCCCAGCGCGACCACGCGGCTGAACAGGTAGATGAACGCGATCAGCCCCAGCACGCTGGCCACGCGCCCGATCAGGTGGATCATGCGGTAGCCGAACACCGTCACCAGCACGATGACGGCAGCGAAGATCAGGATACCCGCCGTATCGGACACGCCCAGCAACTGGCCGACGGCCTGGCCCGACAGCACCGTGCCCGTGGCCGTGAAGCCCAGGTACATCAGGCACACCAGCACGATGGGAATCGCCGCGCCATAGACGCCGAACTGCACCCGGCTGGAGATCATCTGCGGCAGGCCCAGCTTGGGCCCTTGCGCCGCATGCAGCGCCATGACGGCGCCGCCGAACACCTGGCCGATGAACAGGCCGATCAGCGACCAGAAGACGTCTCCGCCCAGCACGACAGCCAGCGCCCCGGTGACGATGGCGGTGATCTGCAAGTTGGCGCCCATCCACAGCGTGAACTGGCTATAGAGCTTGCCGTGGCGCTCTGTCTCCGGGATGAAGTCGATCGAGCGCCGTTCGATCAACGCCCCTTTTGCTGCAGCACTGTGGTGCTCCATGCGCTTCTCCTTGCGGGCGCCGGTCTCGGGCGCCCTTGTTCTTCTTATGTCGGGCCAGCCCGCGTCTCAGCGGCCGGCGTTGACCATCGGCAGGTTCAGGCCCTGTTCGCGGGCGCAGTCGATCGCGATCTCGTAGCCCGCGTCGGCGTGGCGCATCACGCCGGTGGCCGGATCATTGGTCAGCACGCGGGCGATGCGTTCGGCCGCCTCGTCGGTGCCGTCACACACGATCACCATGCCGGCGTGTTGCGAGAAGCCCATGCCCACGCCGCCGCCGTGGTGCAGTGACACCCAGGTGGCGCCGCCCGCAGTGTTCAGCAAGGCATTCAGCAACGGCCAGTCGGAAACCGCGTCGGAGCCGTCGCGCATCGATTCGGTTTCGCGGTTGGGGCTGGCCACCGACCCGGAATCCAGATGGTCGCGGCCGATCACCACCGGCGCCGACAGCTCGCCGCTGCGCACCATTTCATTGAACGCCAGGCCCAGCTTGGCGCGCTGGCCCAGACCCACCCAGCAGATGCGCGCCGGCAACCCCTGGAAGCGGATGCGCTCGCGCGCCATGTCCAGCCAGTGGTGCAGGTGCGCGTCATCGGGGATCAGTTCTTTGACCTTCGCGTCCGTCTTGTAGATGTCCTGCGGATCGCCCGACAAGGCAGCCCAGCGGAACGGACCCACGCCGCGGCAAAACAGCGGCCGAATGTAGGCCGGCACGAAGCCAGGGAAATCGAAGGCATTGGCAACGCCTTCTTCCTTGGCCATCTGGCGGATGTTGTTGCCGTAGTCGAAGGTCGGTACGCCTTGCTGCTGGAATGCGAGCATGGCCTTGACATGCGTGGCCATCGACTGCTTGGCGGCCTTGACCACGGCGGCCGGCTCACGCTTGGCGCGTTCGCGGTATTCGTTCCAGGTCCAGCCGGCAGGCAGGTAGCCGTTCAGCGGATCGTGCGCGCTGGTCTGGTCCGTGACCATGTCCGGACGCACGCCGCGGCGCACCAGCTCGGGCAGCACCTCGGCCGCGTTGCCGCACAGCGCGATCGACACCGCGCGGCCTGCCTGGGTGTATTTGGCGATGCGTGCCAACGCGTCGTCCAGATCGGAGGCCTGTTCGTCCACGTAGCGGGTGCGCAGACGGAAGTCGATGCTGGTCTGCTGGCATTCGATGTTCAACGAGCAAGCCCCGGCCAGGGTGGCCGCCAGCGGTTGCGCGCCGCCCATGCCGCCCAGGCCGGCGGTCAGCACCCAGCGGCCCGTCAGGTCACCGCCATAGTGCTGGCGGCCGGCCTCGACGAAGGTTTCGTAGGTGCCCTGCACGATGCCCTGGCTGCCGATGTAGATCCAGCTGCCAGCGGTCATTTGGCCGTACATGGCCAGGCCCTTGGCGTCCAGCTCGTTGAAATGTTCCCAGGTGGCCCAATGCGGCACCAGGTTGGAATTCGCGATCAGCACGCGCGGCGCGTTGGCGTGCGTCTTGAACACGCCCACTGGCTTGCCCGACTGCACCAGCAGCGTTTCATCGTCGTTCAGCTGCGTCAGGGCCTCGACGATCTTGTCATAACAGTCCCAGTCGCGCGCGGCGCGGCCGATGCCGCCGTACACCACCAATTCCTTGGGATTCTCGGCCACGTCCGGATCAAGGTTGTTCATCAACATGCGCAGCGGCGCTTCCGTCAACCAGCTTTTCGCCGTCAACGTATTGCCGCGCGGCGCGCGGATCTGGACATCGCGATAGCGGTTCGATTTTTCCAAGGCAGTCTCCGTGATCGTTGGCACCGCGCCAAAGGAAAGCACGGCCGAATGCCGGAATCATAGGATGCCTATGCTTGTATATACAAGTACAGAGAAGCGAAAAAGGCTCAGGGATTTCCCGTACTCTTCGCCCAGCCCCGAGAGGAGGCGGGCGCATCGCGACGTATTCAGGCGCCGCGCGATTGCAGTTCGATCAGGCAGGCATCCAGGCCGGCGTCGGACTCCAGCCGATACTCGGCCAGCTCGTCCCCTTCGACATGCAGGCAATCGTAGCGGGAAGGCGCCGGCAACGGCTCGCCATTGCGCCTCACCGTCAACGCTGGACCGGCATTGAACAGCAGCACCGTGCTGGCGGCGCTGTGGAAAGTCCAGTGTTTCACCCCGCCGATCCACTGGAGCCGCGCGCGATGCTGGACGGGCGAATAGATCAGGTTGAAGTCACGGATCGGGCCGCCCAGCAGCCGGCAATCCACCTGCGCATCGCCCGAAAACGCATATGCCTCGCGCGGGTCCAGCGGCGCCTGCGCGTGGCCATCTACCGTCAGCGCGATACCCGCGCCTTCCAGCACGGTGATGATGCGTTGCAACCCGCCGAACCGCGAGAAGCCGCCATCCTGCGCCACGTCGGCGATCGACAGCCGCCACGTGAACGCCGTGCTGCTTCCGCCCGGATTGCACGCCACTTCCTGGGTCGTGCCGCCGCCATTGCGCCACGGCATGCGGGGGTAGTCCTGCGCCCGGTACAGGCGCACGTCGGGATGCTTCATGTGGAGAACTTTCCTTCGAGGCGATGGCGCGAACCGGGGTGGATCAGGCGGGCCAGCGTCACCACGCGCTCGCCCGACCAGGTACGGCGGCGGATCAGCAGGCAGGGTTCGATGCGGTCGATCTGCAGCAGCTGGCATTCGCGCGGCTTGGCGACAATCGCCTCGACCACGTGCTCGCCTTCGGTCAGCGGCGCCACCCGCGTCAGATATTCATAGGGCGTGTGCTGCGTGAAGTCCTGCTTCAGGTAGTCCGGCGCCAGCCGCACATTGACGTAGCGGTCTTCCAGCTGAATGGGCGTGTCGTCCTCGTAGTGCACGATGACCGAATGGAACACCGGCTGGCCTTCGCGGATATCCAGCGCCGCGGCCTGCTCGCTGCCGGCGGGTTCTTCGGCCAGGCGCACCACGCGGCTGTGATGGCGGTGGCCGCGGGCCGTGATTTCGTCGGCGATGTTGTTCACCGCGAACAGCGCCGAACGCGTCTTGGGCTGCGCGACGAACGTGCCTACGCCCTGCATGCGTACCAGCAGGCCTTCGGCCGTCAGTTCGCGCAAGGCGCGGTTGATGGTCATGCGGGAATAGCCCAGCTCCTGGACCAGTTCGCTTTCCGACGGAACGCGGTAGTGCGCCGGCCACGCGCCGCTGCGGATCTGCTGGGCGATCATCTGCTTGAGTTGCGCGTAGAGCGGCGCCGGCGGGGCTGCGGCCTGGGCCGGCAGGCGGGGCGGAGAGGAAGCCACGGGAATGTCCTGTGTCGTGCCGTTGGATGAAAGCGGATTATAGGGGCGAGCTAGACATGTACAGACAGGAAGACAGGGTGGCTCACAACGTCCATTGGACGTCTTGCCCGCGATTTCATATACTCCCCCCCTGTATCAACCGGAGCCCGCCGTGCCCCATTCCCCCGCAGAAAAGAAGCGCGTCACCACGCGCCTGCGCCGCATCCAGGGCCAGGCGCTGGCACTTGAGCGCGCCGTCAACGAAGGCACGGAATGCGGCGCGCTGCTGCAGCAGCTGGCGGCCCTGCGGGGCGCGGCCACGGGCCTGATGGCCGAAGTGCTCGAAAGCCATCTCCGGGAAACCTTCCTGCAATCCGCCCAGGGCGGACGGCCTGGCGCCGCCACGATCGAACCCGAAGCGGAAATCGATCAGGTCATGCGCATCGTCCGTTCCTATTTGAAATAACGCCACCCGACCCCGTGGAGCAAAGCTTATGAAATCACGCGCAGCAGTCGCATTCGGACCCGGCAAGCCGCTGGAAATCGTTGAAATCGACGTCGCGCCGCCCCAACGCGGCGAGGTGCTGGTGCAGATCACCCACACCGGCGTCTGTCACACCGACGCCTTTACCCTGAGCGGCGACGATCCCGAAGGCCTGTTCCCCGCCGTGCTGGGCCATGAAGGCGCCGGCGTGGTGGTCGAAGTCGGTGAGGGCGTGACCTCGCTGAAGCCCGGTGACCACGTCATCCCGCTCTACACGGCCGAGTGCCGCGAGTGCAAGTTCTGCCTGTCCGGCAAGACCAACCTGTGCCAGAAAGTGCGTGCCACGCAGGGCAAGGGCGTGATGCCCGACGGCACCTCGCGCTTCAGCTACGACGGCAAGCCGCTGTACCACTATATGGGCTGCTCCACGTTCAGCGAATACACCGTGGTCAACGAGATCTCGCTGGCCAAGATCAATCCGGCCGCCCCGCACGAGAAGGTCTGCCTGCTGGGCTGCGGCGTCACCACCGGCCTGGGCGCCGTGCACAACACCGCCAAGGTCAAGGAAGGCGACACCGTCGCCGTGTTCGGCCTGGGCGGCATCGGCCTGGCCGTGATCCAGGGCGCGGTGCAGGCCAAGGCCGGGCGCATCATCGCCGTGGACACCAACCCCAACAAGTTCGTGCTGGCCAGCACCATGGGCGCCACCGACTGCATCAACCCCAAGGATTACGACAAGCCCATCCAGGAAGTCATCGTCGAACTCACCGACGGCGGCGTGGACTTCTCGTTCGAGTGTATCGGCAACGTGCACGTGATGCGCGCCGCGCTGGAATGCTGCCACAAGGGCTGGGGCGAAAGCATCATCATCGGCGTGGCCGGCGCCGGCCAGGAAATCAGCACCCGTCCGTTCCAGCTGGTCACCGGCCGCGTCTGGCGCGGTTCGGCATTCGGCGGCGTCAAGGGCCGCACGCAGCTGCCCGGCATGGTCGAAGACGCCATGAGCGGCAAGATCGACCTGGATCCGTTCGTCACGCACACGCTGCCGCTGGACCGCATCAACGAAGCCTTCGACCTGATGCACGAAGGCAAGTCGATCCGCACGGTGATCCACTACTGATCCCGCAGCCCGCCTGCAACACGGTCCCTGGACGGGTCCGGCGCCAACCGCGCCGGGCCCGTTTTTACATGACATTCGCGCGACAACACGGTCACGGCGTATGACAACACTGTCATTCATCTTCACGTAATCTTGGCGCTCGACCATGCGCCCTCGGCTAGGGCCTGTTCACACTAGAAGGCGCCTCGCATGAGTACCCAAATGAGTGACTATCAAGGCGCGAAGCGCAGTCGTGGCCGGCCCCCGGCGAGCATTCGCAACGCTGAGAGGCGCTCATTTGGGTACTCACCCTTCGGGCAGGCCGGTAATCGGGCGCCAGGCGTCGTTGCGCTCACCTTGCGTGGCACAGCCACGCGGCGGCGACCGCGCCTAGCCTGGCGCCCGATTACCGGCCTGTGCGAGGCGCCTTCTAGTGTGAACAGGCCCTAACAAGAGGGATGCAAGCGAATGACCACGTGGAAGAGGAATGCCGCCGCCCTGGGCATGCTGGCGCTGTTGGCCGGCTGCGGCGGCAGCGATGACGACGACACGCCCGCCAGCCCGGCGCCCGCGCCGGTAGCCAGCCGGCCCATGGAACTGACGATCCTGCACATCAACGATCATCATTCCAACCTGGACAGCAAAAAGAAGGACCTGAAGCTCAAGAACGCGGCAGGCACGCGCGTCACCGTCAATGCGGACGTGGGCGGCTTTCCCCGCGTGACCGCCGCCTTCAAGGCCCTGGCCGCGCAATCGCCCAACGTGCTCAAGCTGCATGCCGGCGACGCCACCACCGGCACGCTGTACTTCAACCGCGCCGGCGATCCGGGCGAGGCCGATGCCGCCCTGATGAACACGGTCTGCTTCGACGCCATGACGCTGGGCAACCACGAGTTCGACAAGGGCGACAGCGGGCTCAAGCGCTTCATCGGCTTTCTGCATGCCGGCGCCTGCCAGACCCCGGTCCTGAGCGCCAACGTGACTTTCGCCGCGGGCTCGGCCCTGAACCCGTCTCGCGCGCCGGGCATGGTCAAGCCGTCCATCGTCGTGCAGCGCGACGGCCAGCCCATCGGCCTGGTGGGCCTGACCATCGCCAACAAGACGCAACAGTCGTCCAGCCCCGACCCCGGCACGCTGTTCTCGGACGAGACCGCCGCGGCGCAGCAGCAGATCGACGCCTTGCGCGCCCAGGGCGTCAACAAGATCGTCGTGATGAGCCACATCGGCTACGACTACGACAAGCAGATCATTCCCAAACTGAGCGGCGTGGACGTGGTGGTGGGCGGCGATTCGCACACCCTGCTGGGTCCAGCCGCACTGACGACTTATGGCGTCGGCTCGCCGGCCGGCCCGTATCCGACCGAACTGCGCAACAAGGACGGCAAGCTTGTCTGCCTGGTGCAGGCCTGGGAATACTCGCAGGTGGTGGGCGAGCTGAAGGTCAGCTTTGATGCGAACGGCGACGTGACGGCCTGCGCCGGCACGCCGCACGTGCTGGTGGGCAATACGTACACCATCGGCGGCGTGGCGCCCGGCGCGGCCGACCAGACCGCGATCGCGGCCGATGTCACCGCCAGCGGCTTGCTGCGCGTGCAAGCGCCCGACGCGCAGGCGGCGTCGGTGCTGCAGCCCTTCAAGACCAAGGTCGATGCCTTCAGCGCCAGCCTGGTCGCCTCGGTGCCGCAAGAGCTATGCTCGCGCCGCGTGCCGGGCGGCCCCGGGTCGCGCGACTACGGCCGCTCCAGCGTCGCCTGCAACACGCTGGGCAACGTCAGCCTGCACGGCGGCGACATCCAGCAGTTGGTGGCCCAGGCCTATCTGGAAGTGGCCAATGCCAACTACGGCGGCGCCGATATCTCGCTGCAAAGCGGCGGCGGCGTGCGCGTGCCGCTCGTGGGCAACGTAACGGCGGCCAATGTCATCGAGGTGGTTCCGTTCGGCAACATGCTGTGGCGCCTGGACGTCACCGGCGCCGAGGTCAAGAGCATGCTGGAAGACGGCATGCAGGCGGTCTATGGTCCGGGCGGTTCCACCGGACCGTATCCCTATGCGGGCGGCCTGCGCTGGGACGTGAACGCGGCGCTGGCCGAAGGCAGCCGTGTCATCAACGTCGAGGTGCGCGACAACGCCTCGGGCAATTGGCAGCCGCTGGACCTGAACCGCACCTACAAGCTGTTCGTCCTGAGCTTCAACGCCACCGGCGGTGACGGCTACAAGACGCTGGCCAATGTGCCGGCGGCCCGGCGCCAGGACATTGGCGTGCTGGATGCCGATGTCCTGCAGACCTACATCGACGCGCAGGCCAAGGACCCCGTGTCCGGCCTGCCCGTGTTGAACCTGCTGCCAATCAGCCTGTACAGCACCAAGACGTACAGCGAATGAGCCAACGCCGGCGCCCTGCGCAGGGCGCCGGTGGCGCTCAGTCCAGATAAACGACCCCGCCCACCGTCGCTACGCTGACGAGCAGTCCGGCAGCGAGCAGGACATAGCGCGGACGGAGCGCGCGCCTGGTCGGGCTTTCGGCGTAGACGCGTTCGGTTTCATCCACGAACGCGTCCAGCGAAAAGTCGCGCACGGCCTTGCGCCTTGCGGCTGCGGCCGCCTGGCGCAGCACCGTCCTGTCTTGCAGGATCTCCGCCACCGTTCGCGCCACGCGGTCCGCCGCCAGCGCCGGCACGATCCAACCGTCCACGCCTTCCGTGACATTCTCGGCCAACCCGCCCGTGTCGCTGACGATGACGGGCTTGCCCGCGGCCATCATCTCGCGGCAGGCGAAAGAAATCGTCTCCAGGCGCGAAGACAGCACGAACCCCACGTCGATCGCGGCCAGCAAGGGCCGCACATCCTGCAGCAGTCCGGTAAAGACTACCGCGTCCGTCATGCCCAGCGCTTCGACCTGCCGCAACGCATCGTCCTGCGGCGGCTTGCCCGCGATCAGGATCGCCACCTGCCGCCGCAGCCCCTCGGGCAGCGACGCCACGGCCCGGACCATGTCCAACCAGTTCTTGTAGGCCGCCGTGCCCGCATGGCTGCCGATGACCAGGCGGCTGCGCAGGGCCGGCGGCAGGAGCTGTTCGCGCGCCTGCGCGGCCCCTTGTGCCAGCACCGGGCGGTAATGCTGCGTATCGACGCCGTTGCGCACCATCCGCAGATCTTCGCGCCGGAACGCCGAGCGCCCCATGCGCTCGTAGGTATCGCCGCTGACGCAGATCACGCGGTCGGTCGCCAGCCGCGCCCGCAGCCGCGTCCCCAGGCTGCGCGACGGCCGGCCGTTGTGCTGGGTGTAGACGATGAAGGGGCGCCGCGCGCCCATGCCCGCCATAGCCAGCATGCACAGGCGATGGTCGGCGGAACCGTTCACGTGGATCACATCGAACGCCTCCTCGCGCAGCAAGGCGCGTAGCTGACGCAACGCCAGCCATTGCTGGACAGGCGGCCCCTTGAACGACAATGCCACCGTGCGCACGCCAGGCAGGCGGGCCGCCTCGTCCAGCAGGCGGCTGCCCGCCGGAGCGGCCACCACGACGGCGGCGTGATCGCTGAGCCTGCGCGCCAACGACATGACGTAGGTGGTGTGGCCCCCGCCGTCGCCCTGGTGGAAGTTGGTATAGAGGATTTTCATGGATGAATACCGGCAGGCGCGTCTTGCATGGCGCCGGACTGCCGCAGGCAATGCCAATGCCGTTTCTCGAAGATGTCCCCGCCCAGCCGGCTGGCTTCGGACAGGTTGTAGACCGTGACGCCGCGTGCGCGCAGCAGCGCGCCGGCGCGGCGGAATGCGGGTTCGATATGCCCGGCGAATTGGCGGTCCAGCGCCGTGGGCAGCGACTGGCCGTCACGCTCGTAGAACCTTGGGCCCGCCTGCGCCGACAGGTCCAGGCCATGCAGATAGACCGTGCGCGCGCCTAGCCAGGCCAGGAACTGCAGCGCGGTATAGGCCACCGTGCCGCCGCCGAACACCCCGCGCGCGGGGTCCAGGCTGAAGCCCTGCGCGTGGTAGGGGTTGTGGGCATCGAATAGCACCAGGTCGGCATCCGCGGCCAGTTCGCGTGCCAGCGCATCCGGCTCGGCGCGCGGTTGCCGCGCGCGCTGGTGCACCTCTTCGAACAACGCGATCTTGCAACGGACTTCGCGCGGGTCGAACAGGAACGCGATCCAGCGATAGACCTCCGGCGTGGCGAACAGCAGCAAGTCCAGGGACAGGACCCGCGCCACCAGGTCGCGCCGCCGGCGCACGAATCCGGCGTCCAGCATGGCGTAGTAATGGAAGCGCAGCCCGGGATGACGCTCGGTCAGCGCGATCGATCCGTTCACGCCCATCACCGCGTCGAGCCGGCACTGGCCGTAGTCGATCTGCGCGATGGACGGACCGCTCAGGATCAGATGCGCCGGCGTGTCCAGGCCACGCGTCACCGTATCCAACGGCAGCGTTTCGGCCCCCTGTACGCCGCGCAGCACGCATCCGGCAAGACGCCCGGCCGCGTCGCGCCGCACGCTGACGAACGGCCAGAGCACTGCGTTGTGGCGCTGCGCCGGCGGCTGGGTGTGGCGGTACAGCAGCCGCAGCGCTTTGGTGAGCGGCCGGGACGCAAGCAGGCGTGGCACAAGCGGCACAGGGGTCATGAAGACACCCATTCAGTCCGCATTCTGCAATTCCCGGCACAGCGCCGCCGCGAACTCGGGGCCGTTGCGCATGCGCAGATATTCCGCGTAATGCTGCCGATAGCGCTCGCTGTACACGTCGGGCAGCGGACGGGCGCGGGACAGCTCGGCCATGCCGGAAGCGCGCCAGACTTCGACGTCGGCGCGCACGGCGGCGCGCGAGACCTGCCCCTGCGCTTGCTGCGCGGCAAACGCCGCGCGGGTCGCGTCCGGCAGGGCGCATTCGCTGCCCGGCGCCACCAGGCGGCCCTGGCCCGCCGCGGGTTGCGCGGCCAGCGCGGGCATCGCGGCGGATACGAAAACCGCCAGAGCGGCGGCGCGCGCCGCCAGGGTCGATCGCTTCATGGACGCTCCATACGATTGCGTGGCGGGCCGCCGGCAATGGCGGCCAATACATGCAAGCAGTCTAGAGAGCGCGCCCCGACAGAACGCGGACAGGCAGATTAGTTTTCTGTAATGTTGGCGGCAGCGATCGAGAACCCGAGGGTGATGACGCCGCCCTCGGACCGGGCGAACGGCTTGCCCCCATGCATGCGCGCAATGGCGGCCACGATGGCCAGCCCCAGTCCATGATGATTGGCATCGCCCGGGCGCGCCGCGTCCATGCGGTAGAAGCGGTAGAACAGGCGCGGCAGGTGTTCAGGGCCGATGGGGTCGCCCTGGTTGCGCACCGCGATGCGGATGCCGTCGGCCTGGCGCTCGATCAGCAAGTCGATACGGGTGCCGGGATGCGCATAGCGCACGGCGTTGGACAGCAAGTTGGACACCGCCCGCTGCAACAGCGAGCGGTCCACCAGCGCAGCGGCATCGCCCGTCACGGCCAGCGACAGGTCCGCGTCCAGGGCCTCGGCCTCGTGGTACGCGGCGACCTCGGACACCACCTGCGCCAGGCTCTGTGTCCAGGTGCCGCGCGCCTGCTCGCCGCGGTCGGCCTGCGACAGGAACAGCATGTCATTGACGATGCCCGACAGGCGCTGCAGCTCTTCCAGGTTGGAACCCAGCACTTCGCGCAACGCGTTCTCGGAACGCTTGCCGCTCAGCGCCAGCTCGGTTTCGCCGATCAGCGTGGCCAGCGGCGTGCGCATTTCGTGCGCCACGTCGGCATTGAAGCCTTCCATCTGCACATAGGCCCGTTCCAGCCGCTGCAGCACCGCGTTGAACTGGTGCACCAGCGGCCGGATTTCCGCGGCCTGATGGCTTTCGTCCAAACGCTCGCCGATGCGGTCGGGCGACAGGCGCGCCGCTTGCCGGCCCAGTTCGTCCACGGGCGCCATGGCGCGTCGCACCAGCAGCGTGCCGATGGCCGACACCGCGACAGCGCCGGCCAGCGCGCAGGCGAACAAGGTCCAGGCCAGGGCCGCGCGCAGATGCAGGTCGGACGTGATGTCCAGCACCAGCTCCGCATTCATCGAGCCTTGCGGCGACCCCGGCACGGGCAACGTGAAACTGATGCGGCGGTCATGGCCCCTATCCGCGTCGCCGTCGTCCGGCATGCCGTAGACGACCTTCTCGCCATCCAGTTCCAGCATCAGGGAAAAATCGGGCTTGCCGTAGAAGAAGTCATCCAGCTTGTGCCGCAGCGACGACGAATCGCCCTTGGCCGCGTTCTCTTCCACCAGGTGCTTGATGACTTCCATCTTCTGGGTCAGCAGCGCTTCCTGGCGGATGGACAGGTTGACGTTGGTGGCCCAGTAGACGGCCGCGCAGATCAGCGCCAGCGCCGCGAAGGTCTGAATCGCCAGCCAGCGCGACAGCCAGCGGCGCAACGACCGGGGCTGGGGCGCGGCCATCAATCTTCCCGCACTTCCAGCACGTAGCCCATGCCGCGCACCGTGTGCAGAAGCTTCTTGTCGAAAGGATCGTCGACCTTGCCGCGCAGGCGCCGCACCGCCACTTCGACCACATTGGTATTGCTGTTGAAGTTGATGTCCCAGACCTGCTCGGCCAGTTCCAGCCGCGACAGCACTTCGCCCTGCTTGCGCATCAGCAGCGCCAGCAGCGTGAATTCCTTGGCGGTCAGGTCCAGCCGCGTGCCGGCCCGGAAGGCGCGTCGGCGCAGCAGATCCAGTTCCAGGTCGCCGATGCGCAGGACGTTCTGGCCGCCCGCTTCGGCCACGTTATGGCCGCTGCGGCGTCCCAGCGCCAGCACCCGCGCCAGCAATTCGGACAAAGCGAAGGGCTTGGCCAGGTAGTCGTCGGCCCCGTCGCGCAAGCCCTTGACGCGGTCTTCCAGCTTGTCGCGCGCCGTCAGCATCAAGACCGGCACGCGATCGGTCTTACGCAATTCGTGCAGCACGGCAAAGCCGTCCATGCCCGGCAGCATCACGTCCAGCAGGATCAGGTCGTATTGGCTTTCGCGCGCCAGATGCAGGCCGCTGACGCCGTCCATCGCCACATCGACCACGTAGTTGTGCTCGGTCAACGCCCGGCGCACGTACTCGGCGAGTTTCTTCTCGTCTTCAATAACCAGTATTTTCATGGGGCCCCGGGATGGAAAAAGGCACGAACCGCAAAGCACCGCCACCCTATTCTACGGTCGCGGCGGCGACCCATGCCAAATGCCGTCCGGGCGCGCTGGCGCGGGACGGCAGCGGCGGACGGATCCGCCGCGGTATCGCCCGCGGCGCGGCCGCGGACGGCGGGAACAGACCCGGCAGCGCTCAACCGGGCGTGTAGATGGCAGCCAGGCGATCACGCTCGGCCGGCGTCATCGCTTCGACTTCGGCCAGGGCGTCGGCGCGGGTGCGCGAGGTGCCCTGCTTGACCCAGCCCGGCTTGCCCAGGTTGCGGTAGGTGAAGAACCACTGCTTCGAATCGGCTTTGGCTTCGGCCAGCTCATTGATGACCTGCGCCCGGGTCTTGCCGCCGTCGGCATGGTCCAACGCGGCGGTGTAGCCGATTTCGGTATTGGCCGCGTGCCAGGTGTTGTTGGCGCTGGCGATGGCCGGAACGGCCAGGGCGCCGCAAAGGGACAGCGTGGCAACGATACGGTGCTTCATGAGGATCTCCTGGTTTCGGTGACTTGCCGGGGCGGCGAAGGCGCCGCGCCTGCACGCTTTTTGTTAAGCGGTGAAGACACTTTACGGAGCGGACCTCGTCAATTCGCAGACATGCTGATTACGAATTGGTAATGCGCGAAACCTTACGGAAATGTCATTTTTCTGTCGAGGATCTGACGAGGCCCGTTGGATAAAGTGCCCGCAACTGCCTGCCTCAGCCCGAGTCCGCGGCGCTCTTCCCTTGGTTGACCTCATGCGCTTATATCCCCTGCCGCTTGTCCTGGCGGCCACCTTCGCCGTCTCACCGGCGTGGAGCCAAACCGGCCCCGCGCCTGATACGCCTGCGCCCGTGCAGTTCCTGGCAGCCCAACCCGCTCAGGCGGCCCCTGCCAATGCGCCGGCCGCGCGCCTGGCGCCAGGCGCGCAGACGTTGACGCTGGAACAGGCGCTGGCCATGGCCTACGAACGCAGCCCGCTGCTGGCCGCCGCCCGCAACGACGCCGCGGCCAGCGAAGGGCAGGTCACGCAGGCCGGTGTGATCCCGAACCCCAGCATCGAAGTGGGCATCGACGACAACCGCCGCAGCACCCGCAGCACCTCGGCCATGCTGAGCATGCCCGTGGAACTGGGCGGCAAGCGCGGCGCGCGCATCAAGGCCGCGGGTCTGGCGCGCGACATCGCCCAGCGCGACCTGGCCTCGGCCCGCGCCGATCTGCGCGCCGCCGTGATCGCCGCCTTTTTCGAAGTGGCAGTGGCGCAAGAGACCGTGCGCGTCGCGCAAGGCACCATCGAGATCGCGCAGAACGCCCTGCGCCTGGCCGACCGGCGCGTGGCGGCGGGCAAAGCCCCACCCCTGGAAAGCAGCAAGGCCCGCGTCCAACTGGCCAACTCGCGCATCGAGGCGCGCGCCGCCGACGCCGCGCTGACCACTGCCCGCCGCAAGCTGGGGCTGCTGTGGGGCGCGTCGGAGCCCGATTTCACACAGGTCGGCGCCGACCTGCAGGCCTTGCCGCAACGCGGCGCCATCGACGATCTGCGGGCCGCGCTGGCCGAGTCGCCGCGCATGGCGGCCGGCCGGCTGGCGGTGGACATGGGCCGCGCCCAGCTGGAAGTGGAAAAGAGCAAGCGCTATCCCGACGTCACGCTCAGTGCCGGCATAACTCGCGACACCGAGCAAGGCAGGAACAAGGCGCAGTTCGGCGTGGCGATTCCCCTGCCGCTGTTCGACCGCAACCAGGGCAACGTCTACTCGGCCACGATGCAGTCGTACAAGGCGCAGGACCTGTACCGCGAACTGGAATCGCGCATGACCGCCGACCTGCTGCAGTCCGTCTCGCAGTTCGATCTGGCGGTGGGTTCGGTGCGCGAGTACCGCGCCACCGTGCTGCCCGGCGCCGCCGAAGCCTACGACAGCGCCCGCAAGGGGTTCGAGGCCGGCAAGGTGAGCTTTCTGGAAGTGCTGGACGCGCAACGCACCCTGTCGCAAGGAAACATCGGCTACCTGAACGTCCTGGCCAACGCCTACCAGGCGTCCTCGGACATTGACCGCATTCTCGGACGTTGAACCACAGACACCCCATGACCCAGCCCAACGTGCTTTCCCGATACTCCCGTCCGGCCCTTGCCGCCGTCCTGTCCGCCTGCCTGCTGGCGGCGGTCTTGCCCGGCGCGGCGCGGGCCGACGGCGTCACGCCCACCGATGGCCACGGCCACGAATCCGCCGAAAAAGGTCCGCGCGGCGGCGCCTTGACCCGCGCCGGCGCCAACAGCGTCGAACTGCTGCTGGCGGAGGCCGACGGCCGCTCGCAACTCAAGCTATGGGGCACGGCCGGCGCCCAGCCCGTGGCGGCCGCCGGCCTGGTCGTCAAGGCCACGCTGACGCGCCCCAACGGCGCCGTGCAGACGCTGACCTTCAAACCCGAGCAGGACGGCCTGGTCAGCACCGAGTCCATCAACGAGCCCCATTTCTTCGAGATCGAGGCAGAGGTGTCCTGGCCCGGGCTGGCCCAGCCCATCACCGCGGCGCTGGACCGCGACGAAGGCAAGATCGCGCTGAACGCCGAACAGATCAAGGTGGCGGACATCCAGGTCGAGGCGGCCGCGCCCGCGCGGCTGGAGACCTCGTCGCAATTCCCCGGCGAAATCAAATTCAACGCCGACCGCACCGCCCACGTAGTACCGCGGCTGGCCGGTGTAGTGCAGGAGGTATCGGCCGACCTGGGCCAGCAGGTCAAGCAGGGCGACCTGCTGGCAGCCCTGTCCAGCACGGCGCTGTCGGAAATGCGCAGCGAATGGCTGGCCGCCAGCAAGCGGCGCGATCTGGCCGCGGCCACGCACCAGCGTGAACTGCGGCTGTGGCGCGAAAAGGTGTCCGCCGAACAGGACTACCAGCAGGCGCGTACCGCGCTGCAGGAAGCGCAGATCGCCGTGCAGAACGCCGAGCAGAAGCTGGCTGCCATCGGCGCGCCGCCGCGATCCAAGGACCTCAGCCGGCTGGAGATCCGCGCGCCGTTCGATGGCGTGGTCGTCGAAAAGCACATTGCCCTGGGCGAGGCGCTGGCCGACACCGCCAGCATCTTCACGCTGTCCGACCTGCGCACGGTGTGGGCCGAGTTCGTGATCGCGCCCAAGGACTTGCAGGACGTGCGGGTCGGCGAAGCGGCCAGCGTCGCATCGGCGGCCTTCTCCGGACGCGCGCTGGGCAAGGTCTCGTACATCGGATCGTTGCTCGGGCAGCAGACCCGCACCGCCACCGCCCGCGTCACGCTGGACAACCCCGATATGGCCTGGCGGCCGGGGCTGTTCGTCTCGGTGAATGTGGTCGTCAGCAGCGCCGAGGCCCCCGTGGCCGTGGCGGCCGACGCCGTCCAGACCGTGGAAAACGGACCCGTGGTGTTTATCGAAGTGCCGGGCGGCTACCTGGCGCAGCCGGTCCAGCTAGGCAAGACCTCCGGGGAACAGATCGAAGTGCTGTCGGGCCTGGCGGCCGGCGTGCGCTACGTGTCGAAAAACGCCTTCACCCTGAAGGCCGAGCTGGGCAAGGCCAGCGCCAGCCACGCGCATTGAGCCGGAGCCACCAGACATGTTCGAACGCCTCATCCGCTTTGCCATCGAGCAACGATGGCTGGTTCTTTTCGTGACCCTGGGCGTCGCCGCCATCGGGGTCTACAACTATTCGCGGCTGGCCATCGACGCCGTGCCGGACATCACCAACGTGCAGGTGCAGATCAACGTCGGCGCACCCGGCTATTCGCCGCTGGAAACCGAGCAGCGCGTCACCTACCCCATCGAAACCGTGATGGCCGGCCTGCCGGGCCTGCAACAGACGCGCTCGCTGTCGCGCTACGGCCTGTCGCAGGTGACGGTGATCTTCAAGGACGGCACCGACATCTACTTCGCGCGCCAGCTGGTCAACCAGCGGCTGCAGGAAGCCAAGGAAAGCCTGCCCGAGGGCATCACGCCGACGATGGGGCCCATTTCCACGGGCCTGGGCGAAATCTACCTGTGGACGGTAGAGGCCGAGCCCGGCGCCAAGAAGGAAGACGGTTCGCCCTACACGCCCACCGACCTGCGCGAGATCCAGGACTGGGTCATCAAGCCGCAGCTGCGCAACATCCCCGGCGTGACCGAGATCAATTCCATCGGCGGCTTCGCCAAGGAATACCAGGTGGCGCCCGACACCGAGCGGCTGGCGTCCTACGGCCTGTCGCTGACCGACATCATTACCGCGCTGGACCGCAACAACGCCAACGTCGGCGCCGGCTACATCGAACGCAAGGGCGAGCAATACCTGATCCGCGCGCCGGGCCAGGTTCGCTCGATCGACGACATCAAGGACGTGGTGCTGACCACCGTGGACGGCCAGGCCATCCGCATCCGCGACGTGGCCGACGTGGCTATCGGCCGCGAGCTGCGCACGGGCGCGGCGACCGACAACGGCCAGGAAGTGGTACTGGGCACGGTGTTCATGCTGATCGGCGAAAACAGCCGATCGGTATCGCTGGCCGTATCGGCCCGCATCGACGCCATCAACAAAACGCTGCCGCCCGGCATCAAGGCAGTGACCGTGTACGACCGCAGCAACCTGATCGACAAGGCGATCGCCACGGTCAAGAAGAACCTGATGGAAGGCGCGGCCCTGGTGATCGTGATCCTGTTCCTGTTTCTGGGCAACATCCGCGCGGCGCTGATTACGGCAATGGTGATTCCGCTGTCGATGCTGTTCACCTTCACGGGGATGGTCACCTACAAGGTCAGCGCCAACCTGATGAGCCTGGGCGCGCTGGACTTCGGCATCATCGTCGACGGCGCGGTGGTGATCGTCGAGAACTGCGTGCGGCGCCTGAGCCACGCGCAAGCGCATCAGCGACGGCCATTGACCCGCAGCGAGCGCTTCCATGAAGTATTCGCCGCGGCGCGCGAGGCGCGCCGGCCGCTGCTGTTCGGCCAGTTGATCATCATGGTGGTGTACCTGCCGATCTTCGCGCTCACCGGCGTCGAAGGGCGCATGTTCCACCCGATGGCGCTGACCGTGGTGCTGGCCTTGCTGGGTGCGATGATCCTTTCGGTCACGTTCGTGCCGGCGGCGGTGGCGCTGTTCATCGGCGATAAGGTCTCGGAAAAAGAGAACCGCCTGATGGTCTGGGCCAAGCGCCGCTACGAACCACTGCTGGAACTGGCGCTGCGCCGCACGCCGATCGTGCTGGCCGCCGCGACACTGTTCGTGGTGCTGTGCGGCGTGGTCGCCTCGCGCATGGGCAGCGAGTTCATTCCCAACCTGAACGAGGGCGACATCGCCATCCAGGCGCTGCGCATTCCGGGCACCAGCCTGTCGCAGTCGCTCGACATGCAAAAGCAGATAGAGACCCGGCTGAAAGCCAAATTCCCGGAGATCGAACGCGTCTTCGCCCGTACCGGCACCGCCGAGATCGCATCGGATCCCATGCCGCCGAACATCTCCGACGGCTACATCATGCTCAAACCCAAGGACCAGTGGCCCCAGCCGCGCAAGACCTCGGCGCAACTGCTGCAGGCCATCCAGGAAGAGGCGGCCCAGATTCCCGGCAACAATTACGAATTCTCGCAACCGATCCAGCTGCGCTTTAACGAGCTGATCTCCGGGGTGCGCAGTGACGTCGCGGTCAAGATCTTCGGCGACGACAACGATGTGCTGAACCGGTCCGCGGCCGAAGTCGCCGAGGTGCTGCAGGCCATTCCCGGCGCGTCCGAAGTCAAGATCGAACAGACCACCGGCCTGCCGGTGCTGACGGTGAACATCGACCGGGCCCGCGCCGCGCGCTACGGCCTGAGCCTGGCGGATGTGCAGGACACGCTCACCATCGCCATCGGCGGGCGCGAGGCCGGCACCTTCTTCCAGGGCGACCGGCGCTTTGACATCGTGGTGCGCCTGCCGGAAACCGTGCGCGAGAGCATTCCCGCGCTGCGCAAGCTGCCCATCGCCCTGCCCAAGACCGATGCCCTGGCCCAAACCTCGTACATCCCGCTGTCCGAAGTGGCGACCTTCGACCTGGCGCCCGGCCCCAACCAGATCTCGCGCGAAGACGGCAAGCGCCGCATCGTGGTCAGCGCCAACGTGCGCGGCCGCGACCTGGGCTCGTTCGTCGCCGACGCCGAGGTGGCGCTGGCGGAGAAGGTCAAGGTGCCGGCCGGCTATTGGACCGCCTGGGGCGGCACCTTCGAACAGCTGCAATCCGCCGCCCAGCGCCTGCAGATCGTCGTGCCCGCCGCGCTGCTGTTGGTCTTCGGCCTGTTGTTCGCCATGTTCGGCAACATCAAGGACGGCCTGATCGTCTTCACGGGAATCCCGTTCGCGCTGACCGGCGGCATCATCTCGCTCTGGCTGCGCGGCATTCCGCTCTCCATCACCGCCGCCGTCGGCTTCATCGCGCTGTGCGGGGTGGCCGTGCTGAATGGCCTGGTGATGCTGTCGTTCATCCGTTCATTGCGCGATGACGGCAAGCCGCTGGACCAGGCCGTGCGCATCGGCGCGCTGACCCGCTTGCGGCCCGTGCTGATGACGGCGCTGGTGGCCTCGCTGGGCTTCGTGCCGATGGCGATCGCCACGGGCACCGGCGCCGAGGTGCAGCGGCCGCTGGCGACCGTGGTGATCGGCGGCATCATCTCGTCGACCATCCTGACGCTGCTGGTGCTGCCCGCGCTGTACCGGCTGGCCCACCGCAAGGACGCCGACGAACTCGAACTGGCCGACAGCCAGGCCCAGACCCCGCCGGACCCGCAACCGCAGCCGCCCCGGCCCGCCGCCGCGCAGGCGCCCATGTAGTCGACCCGAGAACTACCATCATGCGTCCCTATCCCGATACGTCCATCCTGTCGCGCCGCGAGCCGCGCCCGGTACAGATCTCCATCATCATTCCTTTCCTGAACGAGCGCGCCGTGCTGCCGCTCTGCCATGCGCGGTTGCGGCAGGTGCTGGACGCGTTGGACGAGCCCTGGGAAATCGTGTTCGTCGACGACGGCAGCCGTGACGGCAGCGCCGAATACCTGGCCAGCCTGATGGCGTTCGAGCCGGGCCTGAAGCTGGTGCGGCTGAGCCGCAACTTCGGCAAGGAAGCCGCCATGACCGCCGGCATCCGGCACGCATCCGGCGCCGCCGTCATCCTGCTGGATGCCGATCTGCAGGACCCGCCCGAACTGATTCCCGAGATGGTGCGGGCCTGGCGCGAAGGCGCCGACGTGGTCGGCATGCGCAGGCGCAGCCGGGCCGGCGAAAGCTGGGCCAAGCGCGCCTCGGCCTATGCCTACTACCGGCTGCTCAGCCGCCTGAGCCAGGCCGAGATCCCGCCCGACACCGGCGATTTTCGCCTGATGAGCCGGCGCGCGGTCCAAGCGCTGCTGCAGCTGCCGGAACGCTGCCGCTACATGAAGGGGCTGTACGCCTGGATCGGCATGCCCACCCGTTTCATCGACTACGACCGCGCCCCGCGCGCCGCCGGCACCACCAAGTGGAATTACTTCGCGCTGACGCGCCTGGCAATGGAGGGCATCACCTCGTTTTCCACCGCGCCGCTGCGTTGGGCCACCGGAGCCGGCGTGATCGCCGCGCTGCTGGGCGCGTTGTTCGGTATCATCATCATCGGCAAGACCCTGCTCTTCGGCGATGATGTCGACGGCTATCCGTCGCTGATGGCGATGATCACCTTCCTGAGCGGCATCCAGTTGATCACCATCGGGCTGCTGGGCGAGTACGTGGGCAAGACCTATATGGAAACCAAGCAACGCCCGGTCTATCTGGTGCGTGACGTTCAACATAGCGCCGCCGCGGCCATGCCGCTGGCCGAAACCGCCAAGGGCCCGCATGCGGTTAACTTCTAGGGGCCTGCTGCTGGGTCTGACGGCCATACTGGCCGCGCGTCTGTTCGCAATGGCGCTGATGCCGTTCGTGGATACGTCCGAACCGCGCTATGCCGAGATCGCCCGCCTGATGGCCGCGTCCGGCGACTGGACCACGCCCTGGTTCGAGCCGGGCGTGCCGTTCTGGGGCAAGCCCCCGCTGGCATTCTGGGCCCAGGCGCTGTCCATCCGCCTGTTCGGCCTGTCTGAGTTCGCGGTGCGCCTGCCATCGTGGCTGGTGATGCTGGGCGTGCTGGCGCTGGTCCATGCCTGCGGCCGGCGGCTGCATGGCGAGCAGGCCGCACGCTGGGCCACGCTGATCTTCGCCACCATGCTGCTGCCGTTCGCCAGCGCCGGCGCGGTCCTGACCGATCCCTTCCTGGCGCTGGGCATGACGCTGTCGATGGTGTCGTTCCTGCTGGCCCCCGCCGATCCGCGGCCGCTGTGGCGCTACGGATTCTTCGTCGGCCTGGCCATCGGCCTGCTGGCCAAGGGGCCGCTGGCGCTGGTGCTGGTGGCCGGCGCCGCCGTGCCCTGGATGCTCTGGCACCGCAATGCGCGCACCTACCTGCGGGCGCTGCCCTGGGCGGGCGGCACCGCGCTGATGCTGATGCTGGCGTTGCCCTGGTATATCGCCGCCGAGATCAAGACGCCCGGCTTCTTCCAGTACTTCATCGTCGGCGAACACATCCTGCGCTTCGTCGATCCGGGCTGGGAGGGCGACCGCTACGGATCGGCCCACCAGCGCCCCTATGGCAGCATCTGGCTGGACTGGCTGCTGGCGACTCTGCCCTGGGGCGCGGCCTGGCTGGGCATGACGTTGTGGCCGCGCAAGCATGCGCCATTGCGCCAGCGCGTCGCCACGGCCATGCGCGATCCCGTCCAGACCTATCTGCTGGCCTGGGCGCTGGCCACGCCCGCCTTCTTCACGCTGTCAGGCAACATCCTGTGGACGTACGTGCTGCCGGCATTGCCGCCCGTCGCGCTGGCCACCGGCCTGCTGGCCAGCCGCTGGCAGAGCGTGCGCCCGCGGCGCCTGGCGGCCGCGGCCATGCTGCCGGTTCCCGCCGCGGCGCTGGCGCTGGGGGCCCTGGCCTGGGTCGAGCCCACGATCTACAAGACGGAAAAGCAGTTGGTGCAACAAGCCGACGCCATGCGCGGCAATGACCCGCTCTACTTTGTGGGCAGCCGGCCGTTTTCCGCCCGCTATTACTCGCGCGGCGAGGCCGGGCTGGTCAGCCGCCAGGCGCTGGACGGCGTCTTGCCCAAGGCGGGCCAAACGATCTTCCTGGCCGTGGCAAAGAACCGCGCCACCGAAGTGCTGGCCGCCTGGCCGGGCATCGTCACGCCGGTGTATGTCAGCCGGCGCTATGCCTTGTTGAAGGTCGACAGTGCCGCGGCCAAAGGCGCGGCGCCGTGAAGGCCCGCGCGGGCAGGCAGCGGCTTTGGCGGGTGCGGCCCTGACGCCCGCGCCCGCCCCGTGATATACCTGAGCCGCGCGCGCCGCGCCTGCCCGCCAGGCCCGCGCGCGCCGTACACCAGGAGCCCCGCATGTCCACCACCGCCACCTTGAACACCGCCGCCACGGCGCCCCGCCGCATGACCGCCCCGGCCTTTCGCGCCCGCAAGCGCGCCGCGCCCCTGGTCATGCTCACCGCCTACACCGCGCGCATGGCCGAACTGCTGGATCCGCATTGCGACGCGCTGCTGGTGGGCGACAGCCTGGCGCAAACCATCTACGGCCTGCCGTCCACCGTGCCCGTCACGCTGGACATGATGATCGCGCACGGCGCCGCCGTGGTGCGCGGGTCGCGCCAGGCCCTGGTGGTGGTCGACATGCCCTTCGGCAGCTACGAAGAAAGCCCCGAGCAGGCCTTCCGCTCGGCCGCCCGCGTCATGAAGGAAACCGGCGCCGGCGCCATCAAGCTGGAAGGCGGCCAGGCCATGGCCCCCGCCATCGCCTATCTGTCGGCGCGCGGCATCCCCGTCATGGCCCATATCGGCCTGACGCCGCAGGCGGTCAATATCCTGGGCGGCTACGGCGCGCGCGGCCGGGGCGAGGCCGAATACGCCCGCATCGCCGCCGACGCGGCCGCCGTAGCCGATGCCGGCGCGTTCTCGGTGGTGATCGAAGGCGTGGTCGAACCGCTGGCGCAGGCCATCACCCAGGCCATCGCCTGCCCCGCCATCGGCATTGGCGCGTCGGCCCAATGCGACGGCCAAGTGCTGGTGGTGGACGACATGCTGGGCATGTTCGAGCGCACCGCGCGCTTCGTCAAACGCTATGACAGCCTGGCCGACCGCATCCAGGCCGCCGCGCGCGGCTACGCCGACGACGTGCGCGCGCGCCGTTTTCCCGAGGCGCAACACCTGTACGGCCAGACGTAACAGGGCAATGGCGGCGTTTGTCGCTAGAATCAAGCCATGCCTTTGCCTTGCGTAGCCGCCCCATGACCCCGCCTCGCCCCGATTCCCCCCAGCTGCAGGACGCCATCGCGGACGCGATCAGCACCGCTACGCGCGGCGCCGGCCGCGTCAATATCCTGGTCGCGGGCAAGACGGGCGTGGGCAAGAGCACGCTGCTCAACGCCATCTTTCGCGGCGAACTGGCCAAGACCGGCGCGGGCAAACCCGTCACCCAGACGACGCAGGAATTCTCGCGGCCCGGCCATCCGCTCACCATCATCGACACGCGCGGCCTGGAGGTCGGCGACTACGAACGGTCGCGCCAGCAACTGGCGGACCTGATCCGTGACCGCTCGGCCTCCGACGACCAGGACCGGCACCTGCACGTCGCCTGGCTCTGCATCCAGGACAGCAGCCACCGGGTCGAAGATGCCGAAATCGAATTGTGCGCATTGCTGGCCGACGCCGGCATTCCCGTCATCGCGGTCCTGACCAAGGCGCGCAAGAACAGCGCTTTCCTGGACGAGGCCCGCAAGCTCCTGCCGCGGGCCCGGCAGGTGGTGGCGGTGCGCGCGCTGCCCGAACGCATCGAAGAACTGGACGCGGACCTGCCGCCCATGGGGCTGGACGCGCTGATCGAAGCCACCGCGCAGTACATCCCTGAATCGCAGCAGCGGGCCTACGCCAACGCGCTGTCGACCCGCAACAAAAAGGCCCTGGACGTAAAAAAAAAGCGGGCTGAGATAGAGGTGAACGTCGCGGCCGGCCTGGCCGCGTCCGCCGCGGCCGCGCCGATTCCGTTCTCGGACGCCGTCGCGCTGGTGCCTATCCAGGTCGGCATGATCGCCAAGATCGGCATCACCTTCGGCATGGAAATCAGCACGGCCGCCATCAGCACCCTGGTCACGTCCACGCTGGGCGCGTCCGCGGCCACACTGGTAGGGCGCTCGGTGGTGTCGGGCCTGCTCAAGTTCATTCCCGGCGCGGGCAGCGCCGTGGGCGGCACCATCGCCGCCACCACCGCCGGCGCCATCACCAAGCTGCTGGGCAACGCCTACATCGCGGTGCTGTACGACTTCTGCCAGAAGCATCCGGGCCAGGACATCGACATCGCCATGATCGCGCAGGCGCTCAAGCAGCGCGTGAAGCTGTAGGGTTGGCAAGGGCGCGGGCGCAAATCCTCGTTGATTTGGCAATGATTCGCCTAAAAGCGCCAAGATTGGCAAGGATTCGCCTTTTCGCGCGGCGCCGGTAAATAATCGCATCGGCGCGACGTAAACGTAGTGCCGCGAATCCCGCCACGCTCCCAATCCAATGATCATCGACAACTCCGACGTCATGTACCGGCACCTCGTGCAAGGTGTCATCGACTACGCCATCTACATGCTCAACCCCGACGGCACGGTCGCCAATTGGAATGCCGGCGCCGAGCGCGCCAAGGGCTATGCCAGCGATGAGATCGTGGGCCGGCACTTTTCGTGCTTCTACAGCCTGGCGGACCAGACGTCCGGCCTGCCCGGCAAGGGCCTGGAGATCGCGCGCACGCAAGGCCGCTTCGAGGCCGAAGGGTGGCGCATCCGCAAGGACGGCACGCCCTTCTGGGCGCATGTGGTCATCGACGCCATCCTCGACGAGGCCGGCGCCTTGATGGGCTTTGCCAAGATCACGCGCGACTGCACCGAGCGCCGCGAACGCGAACTGCAGCTACTGCATGCCAAGGAATTGGCCGAGCGCTACAACAGCGAGCTGGCTTCGCTGTCCAGCTTCCTGGAAGCCGTGGTGTCGCACATCCCCTCGTGCGTGCTGGTGCTGGACGCGGTGTCGCGGCGCATCCTGCTGGCGAACCGCCAGGCCGAAGCCGCCTTCGGCGGCGCCCGCGAGCAAATGCAGGGCAAGACCGTGCAGCAATGCCTGCCGCCCGGCGTGCATGAATTCTTCGAGCGCCTGACCAATGACGCGCTGCGTTCGGACGGTACGCTGCGCGAAGCCGGCCAGGAAGAACTGATCACCGCGCGCGGGCCCCGCACGCTGCGCAGCAAAACCCTGGTGTTCCACAGCAGCGATCCGCGCTCGCGCTACGTGCTGCTGATCGCCGACGACATCACGGACGAAAACGCGGCCCATGCCCAGGTGCGCTACATGGCGCATCACGACACGCTGACCGGCATTCCCAACCGCCGCCTGTTCCGCGAACAGCTGCTCAAAGCGCTGAACCCCGCCAACCCCGAACGCACGGCCGCCGTGCTGTGCCTGGACCTGGACAACTTCAAGAGCGTCAACGACACGCTGGGCCACCAATACGGCGACGAACTGCTGCGCCAGCTGGCCCGCCGCCTGGCTAAGAACCTGCGCGAACAAGACACCCTGGCGCGCCTGGGCGGCGACGAATTCGCGGTGGTGCTGCCCGGCATCGAGAAAACCGACGACCTGCGCCAGATGGGACAGCGCCTGATCGACGCGGTGCGCGAACCCTTCCAGGTGGATGGCCATACGGTGCCGGTCAGCGTCAGCATCGGCATTGCGACGGCCAGCGCGCAGGAATGCGCCGCCGACTACCTGCTGCGCTATGCCGACATGGCGCTGTATGAAGCCAAGCGCAACGGCCGCAACTGCCTGGCATTCTTCAAGCCCGAAATGGAAGCCGCGGCGCTCAAGCGCCACGAAATGGAAATGGACCTGCGCCAGGCGATCCTGTCGCAGCAATTGCACCTGCACTACCAGCCCATCAAGGACATCAGCCACGTGCGCACCGTGGGCCGCGAGGCCCTGATGCGTTGGCAGCATCCGGTCAAGGGGCTGATCATGCCTAACGACTTCATTCCCATCGCCGAGGAAACCGGGCTGATCCACGAGCTGGGCGCCTTCACGCTGCACGAAGCCTGCCGCGAAGCGACGACCTGGGAACCGCACGAGACCGTGGCGGTGAACCTGTCGGCCACCCAGTTCACCAACAACGCGCTGGTCTCCCTGGTGGAATCGGCCCTGGCCACCTCGGGCCTGGCCGCCAGCCGGCTGGAGCTGGAAATCACCGAATCCGTGCTGCTGGCCAATTCCGAGGCCAACCTGAACACGTTGAACCGGCTCAAGCAATTGGGCGTCAAGGTGGCGCTGGATGACTTCGGTACCGGCTACTCGTCGCTGGGCTATCTGCGCAGCTTCGAGTTCGACAAGATCAAAATCGACAAGTCGTTCACACAGGACGTCGAATCGAGCAAGGAGGCGCTGGCCATCATCCGCGCCATCAACGGCATCGGCCGCAGCCTGGATATCCCGACGACCGCCGAAGGGGTCGAAACCGCGGCCCAGCTGGAACGGCTGACGCAGGAAGGCTGCTCCCACTTCCAGGGGTACCTGCTGGGGCGGCCCGTGTCGCACGAGCCGCCGGAATCGCCTGCGGCGCCGGGGTACGCAGGCGGGACCGCCGCCTAGGACCTGTCAACACTAGCAGGCGCCTCGCACAGGCCCTAGTCCTTGAGCAGCGCCTGGCTGGCCCGGGCCGCGGCCTGTGCGGCGGCCTGGCGCCCTCGCACCAGCTCGAACAGATTCTTCGGATCGGCCAGGCGCGGCGCTACTTCGACGCGGGCGCCAATCCCGTGCTTGACCGCGCTGTCGCGCAGCCAGCGCAGGGCCGAGAAGTCTTCCAGCGCGAAGCCCACCGAATCGAACACCGTGATCTCGCTTTCGCCGCGGCGGCCGGCGCTTTGCCCGGTCAGCACGCGCCACAGCTCGGTCACCGCGAAATCAGCCGGCATCTGCTGCAGATCCCCCTCAATGCGGGTCTGCGGCTCGTATTCCACGAACACCGAACCGGCGCGCAACACGTCGGCATGCAGTTCGGTCTTGCCCGGACAGTCGCCGCCCACCGCGTTGATGTGCATGCCGGGCTCGATCATGTCCGCCGTCAGGATGGTGGCGTACGCCTTGTCGGCCGTCACGGTGGTCACGATATCCACGCCCTTGACCGCGGCGGCGGTGCTGTCGAAACGTCGCAGGCGCAGGCCCGGCACGCCCGCCAGGTTACGTTCCAGCTTGTCGGTCGCGGCGGGGTCCACGTCGTACAGGTGCAGCGTGTCGATGCCGAGGATGTGATGGAACGCCAGCGCCTGGAATTCGCTTTGCGCGCCGTTGCCGATCAGCGCCATGCTGCGCGAACCCGGGCGCGCCAGGGCGCGGGCGGCCAGCGCCGAGGTCGCGGCGGTGCGCAACGCGGTGGTCAGCGTCAGTTCGCTGATCAGCAGCGGCTCGCCACTGTTGACCTGCGCCAGCGCGCCAAAGGCCATCACGGTGCTCAGGCCGGCCAGCGGATTGCCGGGGTGGCCGTTGACGTATTTGAAGCTGTACAGATCGCTGTCGGACGTGGGCATCAGTTCGATCACGCCGGTCGCCGAATGGCTGGCCACGCGGGCGCTCTTGTCGAACTCCTGCCAGCGCAGGAAGTCGGCCAGCAGATAGTCCAGCAGATCCTCGAATACCTTGCGCGGGCCCTGTGCGGCCACGATCTTCGCAACGTCGGTGGTGGTGAGTAATGTCGTCATTATTTTCCCCTGTTGTATCGGTAGGGAAATTCTGGCCGATGGGCAGGTCAATGCCTAGCGCCCACTTTCCACACAAAACGCCAGGAACCTGCCATTGTGGCAACGGCCGATGCCACTTGTCGCAAATCCGCAGCGGCGACGCGCCGGACCTCGCGCAATACGGACCATTTGGCTATAGCAATTTGCATGACGCCCATGACCCGATGTTATGCGCCAGGACCGGGTTTTCACCCGCGGCGCGAAAAATCCGTCGCCATATCAATCATTTAACGCCTTTCTCCGGATTTTCACGAGCCGTGCGCTTGCGGTCCGCCACGGCTTTCCGATTCGCGTGCGCGCATGCATGCTTGAGGCTGTCGCGGCGCGCAGGCAAGGGCTTGGCGCTTGCGCCGCGCCCCCAAAGCACATCCGCGCCATCATGCCGCGCACCAGGAGATCGAATCGTGAGCAATGCATCCCCCGCCCGCAAAATGGGCCTGGCCGTCGCCCAGATGGGCGCCGTCAACCTGGCCGACAGCCGCCCGGCCGTGGTCAAGCGCCTGGTCGAAATGCTGCGCGAGGCCGCCGGCCGCAAGGCCGAATTCGTGGTGTTTCCCGAATTGGCGTTGACCACGTTCTTTCCGCGCTACTGGATGGACGACGCCGAGGCGGTGGAACGCTACTTCGAAAAAACCATGCCCAACGCCGACGTGCAACCGCTGTTCGACGCGGCGCGCGAACTGGGCGTGGGCTTTTACCTGGGCTACGCCGAAGTCACGCCTGAAGGCCGCCAGTTCAATACCGCCATTCTGGTGGACCGCAGCGCCCGCATCATCGGCAAATATCGCAAGATCCACCTGCCAGGCCACTCGGACCACAAGCCCGATGCGCCGTTCCAGCACCTGGAAAAGAAATTCTTCGAAGTCGGCGACCTGGGCTTCGGCGTCTGGGAAATGGACCGCACCAAGATCGGCATGTGCCTGTGCAACGACCGCCGCTGGCCTGAAACCTATCGCGTCATGTCGCTGCAAAGCGCCGAACTGATCGTGCTGGGCTACAACACGCCGTCGCTGAACATCCACTGGGACGAGCCCGCGCACCTGCGCACCGTCAGCCACGAAATCGTGCTGCAGGCCAGCGCGTACCAGAACGCTGTCTGGATCGGCGCCGCCGCCAAATGCGGCCACGAAGACGGCCACCACATGATCGGCAGCTCGATGATCGTGGCGCCCACGGGTGAAATTGTCGCGCGCGCCAGCGGCGAAGAAGACGAGGTCATCACCGCCCGGATCGACCTGGCCCTGGGGCAGAACTTCCGCGACCATGTCTTCAACTTCGCCAAGCACCGCAGCCCGCAACACTATCGCCTGATCGTCGAACGCACCGGCGCCGGCGAACCGCTGCCCACGGCCAAGCCCGAATAAGCGCCATCGGCACGAAGACGCCGCAAGCGGCAGGCCCGGCCCGCGCTACACCGGGCCGGCGTCCGCCGCGGCGCTGCCGGTGCGCAGTTCGACCGGCAGGTATTCGCGCATGACCTCGATGAACCGCCGCAGCCGGGCCGGCTGCAGCCGCGAGGGCGCATAGACCAAGTACACCGGCAAGGGCGCGGCGCGCCAGGCCGGCGCCAGCTGCACCAGCTGGCCGCTATCCAGTTCATCACGCACGGCCCAGGCCGATGCGATGCCTGCCCCCAGGCCCAATACCGCCGCCTTGCGCAGCGCATACAGGCCATCGGTGGACAGGCGCGGCTGGATGCCGAAGCGCACCACCTCGCCGGTATCCATGTGGCGCAGGCACACCTCGTCGCGATAGAAGGTACGCAGCGCCAGCCAGGGCAGGCGCGCCAGCTCGGCGGGATGCTGCGGCACCGGTCCGCCATCCAGCAGCGACGGCGCGGCCATGACGCTGCGCGGCACCTCGCCCAGCTTGAGCGCCACCACGGACGGATCCGACACCGGCCCGACCTTGATCGCGCAATCGATGTTTTCCGCCACGAAATCCGGCACCCGGTCGTGCAGCAGCCATTCCACGCGCATGCCCGGATACTGCTGCAGGTACTTGGCCAGGGGTTCGATGAACTGGTTCTGACCGAACGCGTGCGGCGCCACCACCCGCAGCGTGCCCGCCAGTTCCTCGCCCGCGCCGCGCACGTCGTTCTCGAACGATTGCCAGGTCGCCAGCAACGCCTTGGCGCGCTCGTAGCAACGCTGGCCGTCCTCGGTCAACCGGATGGCATGGGTGGAGCGCTGCAGCAAGCGCACGCCCAGCGTGCGCTCCAGCAATTGCAGGCGGCGGCTCACCGTGGGCTGGGTGCCACCCAGCTGCAGCGCCGCGGCCGACAGGCTGCCGGCCTCGACGATGCGTACGAAGGTTTCGACCAGCAGCATGCGGTCGGTGCCTGTCGCCGTCGCCAGGACAGGGGGATGAACGGGCTTGGTCATACGCCTATCGTATAACGGATCTACCCCGGCGCCGGCTACCAAAAGGACCGTCAGGCGCTCAGAATCTGGCCCATCCGCACGTTGCAGTGCGTCATTCTGATCACGGATTCCCTTATGTCCCCCGACCCCCGCGCACATAGCGCACCGCAAGATCTGTCTGCCGGCCTGGTGCTGCTGCTGGCCATCGGCGCCGGCCTGGCCGTCGCCTCCCTGTATTACAACCAGCCCATGCTGGGCGTGCTGGGCGCGGACCTGCGCGCCAGCGCCGGCGAACTCGGCTGGATTCCCACGCTGACCCAGCTCGGTTATGCGTTTGGCATATTGACGCTGGCGCCCCTGGGCGACCGCTACAACCGCAAGCGTATCGTGCTATTGAAAGTCGGCGCCCTGAGCGCGGCCTTGCTGCTGGCCGCGATGGCGCCCTCCGCCAGCGTCCTGCTGGCCGCCAGTTTCGCCATCGGACTGTCGGCCACCCTGGCACAGGACATCGTGCCCGCCGCCGCCGCGCTGGCGCCCCCGGCGTACCGCGGCCGCATCGTCGGCACGGTGATGACCGGGCTGCTGCTGGGCATCCTGCTGTCGCGCGTGATCAGCGGCGTGGTGGCCGAACAGTTCGGCTGGCGCGCCATGTTCCTGGCCGCCGCGGTGTCGATCCTGGCCCTGGGCGCCGCCCTGTGGCGCGGCCTGCCCGCGTTCGCGCCGACCACGCAGCTGCCCTATGCCGAACTGTTGCGTTCGCTGGGCAGGCTGTGGCGCGAGCATGGCGAGCTGCGCCGGGCCGCCCTCGCGCAGGGGCTGCTGTCGCTGGGTTTCAGCGCGTTCTGGTCGACCCTGGCTGTGATGCTGCACGGCGCGCCGTTCCACCTGGGCTCGGCCGCGGCCGGCGCGTTCGGGCTGGCCGGCGCGGCTGGCGCGCTGGCTGCGCCGCTGGCGGGACGCTACGCTGACCGGCGCGGCCCCAACGCCGTCAGCCGCCTGGGCGCCGCGCTGACCGCGCTGTCGTTCGCGGTCATGGCGCTGCTGCCCCTGCTGCCGCCTCAATCCGGCCTGTGGCTGCTCGCGGCCAGCACGATCGGCTTCGACCTGGGCATCCAGGTAGCGTTGATCGCGCACCAGAGCATCGTCTACGGCATCGACCCCGCCGCCCGCAGCCGGCTCAACGCGGTGCTGATGGTCAGCGTGTTCATCGGCATGGCCGCCGGCGGTGCGCTGGGCAGCCTGGCGCTGGCCACTTGGGGCTGGATGGGTGTGACTTTGGTCGCCACCGCGGCGGCAGCCGGCGCCTTGTTATTGCGCGTGTTGCCGGGCCGGCTGCGCCTGCGCCGCCGCGCAAGCTGCGCCGCCTGATGACGGGCTGACGCCGGCCCAAAAAAAACAAGGCGGGCCGGGAACGCTGCATTTACACATCGTTCCCGGCCCGCCTTGGCATTTGTTCCGACGGGATCAGGCGTCCGGCTGGTTGATCTGCGAAGCGTCGATGATTTCCGCCACCAGCACCGTGCCCGGGCCGTGCAGGAAGTACTCCGATTCCAGCGGCTCGCGCAACTTCATGTAGCTGGTTTCGCCGATCTGCATCGTGTGCCCGGCGGCCAGTTCGGCGCCGCTGTCCAGCAGGTACGCCATGATGTTGTTGAACATGCCCGAATACTGCTCGCCCTGATGGTGGCCGTCGGCCAGCGCGGCAAAGTCCGGCAACCCGAAGGCGTCGCCGCCGTAGGTGCGCATCCACACGCCTGGCACGCCCTCGACCTCGTACTTCACGAAACCGCAGTACAGCATGGTCAGCGGCAGCGAGCGCAGCAGGTCCAGGCTCTCGTCGCCCACCGACTCGCGGGTGAACACGCCGGCCGGCAGCGACGTATGCGCGTGTTCATTCAGCAGCGCCAACGCGTTGAACTCCGTCAGCGCGCCAGCCACCGCGGCCAGCGCCACGTACTGTTCCAGGGTGTCTTCTTCGAAGCCGGCGTAGTACAGCAGTACGTGGCTGACATGGGCGCGCACCTGCGCCTTGACCTCCGCCGGGTAGTGCGCCGGCGCCACGCAGGCCTCGATCGATTCCTGCGGAAAGGGCGCATTGAAGCCCACCAGGCGCACCACATGCTTGCCCCAGCCGACCATGGCCAGCAGCTCGGGCATGTCGGGTTCGATCTCGGCGCGCGCCTGGCGCATGTCGGGGTGATACGCGCGCAGCGCCGCCGTCAGCGCATCCGCCTTGAGCGCCAGCGGCGCGCTGAACACCACTTGCAGGCTGAGCGGATCCTCGATGTCCGGATTGGCCGTCAGCGCG
This sequence comes from Achromobacter sp. UMC71, assembly GCF_014170305.1. Taxonomy (GTDB): domain Bacteria; phylum Pseudomonadota; class Gammaproteobacteria; order Burkholderiales; family Burkholderiaceae_B; genus Achromobacter. Next base: position 63,111 of record NZ_LZZT01000017.1, on the reverse strand, counting down.
GCGGTAGCGGCGGGGGATTCGTTGCGGCCGAAAAATCGGGAGATGAGACTCATGGTGGGGAGCGAACCTGTCCGGGGAAAGCGGGGATGCTATCAAGCCGCGGCGACAGGCTGGCGAGCCATGTGCAACAAAACCCCGCCACGCGAAACTACACGTTAAATTTCCCGGCAAATCGGCGCAGGCTTTACGGCATTCACTTCAGTTCGCGCGTCGCGCCGATTACGCGCAGGGTCGGCATCAACTGACGCCATGCGTCCTTCGGAATCGATTCCGGCCGCTTCAACTCGGCCGCCGCCGGGTCGTCCAGCAACTCGCCCTTGCAGGCGAACACGATGCTGTTGGTCATGTCGTCATCCACCACCTCGAACATCGACGAACCGAACGACGCCCGCACTCGGTCCAGGTATTCGCGGTGGTCCGGATGGTTCAAGTGGAAATTGATCACCAGGATGCCGTCGTCGCGCAGCGCCTCGTAGCAGTCGGCATAGAACTCAGCCGAGCACAGCGCGCCGGGAATGCCCGCGTCGCCGAAGCCGTCCAGCAGCAGCACGTCGGCCACGTCCTGCACGCCCCGCAGATGGTCAGCCGCGTCGGCCTGCACCACCCGGAAGCGGTCGTCATCGCGCGGCACCAGGAAGGCGTCGCGCAGCGCGATCACATCCGGGTCGATCTCCACCACCTCGATGCGCGAGCGCGCCAGATAGCGATAGCAGAACTTGGCCAGCGAACCGCCGCCCAGCCCCACCATCAGAATGTCCGCCGGCGCCGGCGTAAACAACACAAAGCCCATCATCATCCGCGTGTATTCCAGGTCGAGCGCGTCCGGATTGAGCGTGGACATGCGGCTCTGGATGACCTTTTCCGAGAAATGCAGGGCCCGGGTGGTGCCCGATTCCTGCACGAAGGGCCGCAGGGGCAAGACGGAGGCCTCGGACGGCGCGCAGGCGTCAGGCGGGGACGGGGAAGGATTGCGATGGGACATGGGGCCAGAAGATACCACCGCCCTTTATCGGACGGGTTACCCGCCCAATTTTTAAAGAAAACCCCGGCGGCTGCCGTACATAAACCAGCACCTCGCCATTACGGACAGGTCGGCCAAGCCGGCGGCCCCTATCTGCCGCGCCTGGCTCTTTGCTTTACCGGAACCTCATATGACCGCCAACCTGGACACGGATCGCCCTCTTTCGCAGACCGCCGCGCGCATCGCGGACGCTCGCGTGGCCGCCGTCAAACGCGACGCCCAGCGCGATGCCGACGCGGATGCCGCCGCCGGGCAGGACAAGGAGCCGCCGTTCAAGGACATGCCCACGTCGTTTCGCGTGGTGCTGAGCGACGACTCGCTGGAACGGGCCGCCAAGGCCCGCAAGGCCATCGCCCAGTTGACGGCTACCGCGGCCCAATCCCGGCAGGATCAGGCCCGCAGCCGCGTCGACCAGATCAAGCAGCGCATCGAAATGCTCAAGAAGATGCTGATGCTGCTGGGCAAGGCGGCGGCGAAGTCCATCCTGATCGAATTACGCCAGCTGGCCGGCGAACTCGGCCAGGCCGCCGCCGCGCTGAAGGACAGCGGCGGCGTGTCCACCGCCGGCACCGGCGTCGGTCCGGCCACCGCGCCCGTGGTGCACGCCGGGTCCCCCCCAGGCCCGGCCGGCGCGATGCCGGGCGGCGAGGGCGCGCTGGCGGCGGTCGCCACGACGGCCGACGGTGCCAGCGCGCCGGCCGGATCCGGCACGGAAGGCAGCCAGGCTTCTGCCACGCCGGCCGCCGCACGCGCATTGGCGGCCTATGCCGCAAGCGAAACGGCCGCTGGCGGCGACAATACCGCCGGTGCCGGGGCATCGCCCCCCGGCGCTGCGGTGTCCCCCGCCACGGAAAGCGCCCAGGCCGCCCGAGACGCGGCCGCTGCCGCGGTCGACGCCGCATTGAACCCGCCCACCCCCGGTCAGGGCAAGCCCGGCGGCGACCCGGAAAAGCCGGTCTCCGCCACGGAATCCCGGCAAGAACAGCAAGTTGCGGAAAAGCGCCGCCAGGACGACGCCCAATCGGTGCGCGACGCCATCCGCGCCCTGAAGGAACTGCTGGCCATGGTCAAACGCAAGCTGCAGCAAACGGACGGCCAGGCCCAGAAGCAGGCCGACGACGTCCAGAATGCGCTGGCCCGGGCCGAGCAGGCCGCCCAGGCGCTGGACGGCGGCGGCCTGCTGGCGGGCGCATCGGTGTCGGTATCGGCGTAGCACCCGCCGCGCAGCCGCGTCGCACCAACCGGCGCCTCCTGCCGTTACCCCAACGCGTCGATCCGCTGCAGCGCGCGCGTGCCCGCCCTGGAAACCTGCCCATGCGGGTGCGCCTGGCATAGCACCGCGATCGACCGCAGCGCCTGCGAGGGCCGCTTTTCGATCGCCATCGCCACCGCTTCGCCCAGGAAGAAGTCGTCGTCCCGCGCCAGCGCTTCCAGCAACGCCAGATCGTTCAGGTCCAGCGATGGGATCAGTGCCAGCACCACCTCCACGCCCGCGTCCTCTTGCAGCAGCTCGCGGATCAGGCTGCCCAATGGCGGCTGGCCATCCACGAGCGGCGATGGGTCGGGATGCAGTTCTTCCATATCCACCCCCTGCTCGCCGGCCTGGCGCGCCGCCGCGGCAAAGTCCGCCAGGGAATCGAACACGACGCGGCTGTCACCATCGTGGGTCAGATACAGCACGCGGCCCGTCAGCGGTGCCCGGCCCAGCAACAGGTGGTGATTGCTGGTCTCGGGATCATCCAACACAAGGCCTTGCAACAGCTCGACCACCGGATGGCCATGCATGGCGCTGGTCAGTTCAAGCGCCCTGTCGCGCGGCAACAGGCCCAGCGCGGCGAAAGCCGGGGAATCGATCGTGGCGAAATACGCGTCCAGGGTCACGACGCAGCTCCTGTGAGGGAAAAACCGACTTTAACGCCAAGATTGGCATTCGGTGCCCAAACTTGCCCAACCCCTCTGATGGCACGCACCGGGTACGCGGACGAGCAGGAGAGAAATAAAGTCGGTCGCAGGGGTTTTGTGTTCGTCGAGTGCCTGCGGCTGGCACCTGCGGACCGGGCCCGCCTGCCTCTTGACAGACCCACCCTTCGCGCCAGGCCAGACGACGTGCATTCTGAAAGCCGGGCCGAACTGGAAACGGAGCCAGCGCCTGATGTTGCGCTGGGGGACCGCTTTCGGCCAGTAGCCGCTTTCGGCCATGGAGCGTCATCCGACCGCACCAAGGCCTGGACATTCAGACGTCCGTTCACCTCAGCAATGGGTCGTTCGGGATAAAGCTCCGGCTTCGTGGCTGTTCGTGCCCCGTTGCCCCGTTCCCGACTTTGAACTCATCGAGCCGCGTCGTGGCACTGCGAATCGCTGGGCGCCAACCTTGCCTGGTTCGACCGCTATTTGCGCGGCGGACGGGCTGTGCCTGCGCGGTCTGGAAATGACCGGCCAAAGGTATAACCGAAGCAGCACGCGCTTGTCATCGCAACAACATCGTCCTTTGAGAAAGTCGCATTCGTGACGTCGCCGCAAAGCGACGATCGGGACATCGATGATACAAGGCCAGTTCAGATCGTCTCCAGAAGACACGCGGAAGTGATCGTGCCGTTGCGCGCACCCGCATCGCCACTGGAATCGCCACGCCTCGCGTGCTGCGGCGCCGCCGGCGGTGGCCCTGTTCACTTCATTGGCGGCTTGACTCCGCAGCACGGTCGAAGCAGCCGAACAAAAACACGGCAACTGCGAACCCCAGTATGACGACGCACACGCCATCCCATCCCGCCCATGCCCATGCCGCGCCTGACAGCGCAGCACCAATTGCGCCGCCGACGAAAAAGATGCCGACAAAGAGCGCGTTCAATCGGCCACGAGCCGCCGGATTAATCAGGTTGATCGCGCGTCGGCCGAGCGTTTGATCTGCGATCACACCGGCGTCGAGCGCCGCCGCCCCGACTACCAGCAATGCGAGCGCAAGGACGGGATGCGTGGCCGCGGAGAACCCGCCCCAGCCCGCCCCGGCAGCCGCGAGCATGAGTACCGCCGCGATCATCACCAGATGCGCGGTGATTTGTGTCGCACGCCCCGCGCCGCAATCGCCGAGGTACCCCGCGAGCGGCGTCACCATCGCGCCGGTTGCACCCGCCAACGCGAAGGCAGCAATGCCTTGTATACCCAGCGAAAACGGCGGCTGGGCAAGAAGCAGTGCGATGGCTGTCCAGAACGCGCTGAACGCACCGAGCGCGAGCGCGGCAAGCGTCGCGCGACGCTGTAAGACGGGTTCGGTGCGCAGCAAGGTCCACAGCGAGCGCAGCAAGTCCAGGTAGCGAGCGGCCGTGTGCGGCGTGTGACTCGGCAACCGCGTCAGCAGCACGACAGCAAGCAGCGAGTCGGCCAACGCCGCGATGCCATAGAACGCACGCCAGCCAAACGTTCCGCCGATCAGGCTCGCGAGCGGTCGCGACAACAAGATGCCCAGCATCAGGCCGCTCATCACGTTGCCGACTGCGCTTCCGCGCCGGCTTTCAGGCGCCATCGACGCCGCCATCGGCACGAGCATCTGGATCACGCTCGATGTCGCCCCCGCCATGAACACCGATGCCAGGAACAGCCAGCCCGATCGCGCGAGCGACGCGAGTCCGAGGAACATCGCGCAGCAGGCGAGCGTCCAGACGATCAGGCGGCGATTTTCGAGGAGGTCGCATAGCGGTACGAGCAATAGCAGACCCGCGGCGTAGCCGAGTTGCGGGAGCATTGCGATCACGCCGGCAAGCTCGGGCCGCATAGTCAGTGCTCGGCTGACAGGCCCCGTCAGAGGTTGTGCGGCGGTCAGGTTCACGACGATCACGCCGACGGCGGCGGCAAAAAAGATCGTCAATGGCGTGGTCAGGCCGCCGCCTGGGGACGCATCCGCTTGCAGTGAGGGCAGCGAAGCGGAGGGCAGTTTGCGCGCGCAGGTGTCAGCGGGTTGACTCATGGGTTTGGGCTTCCGGGTGTACGAGTGTGGCCTATCCTAAGGATGAGAACGTTATGCGACAATTGAATTATCTTGATAATGTTTATGCGAGATTGTTTTATGAACACGCGTGACTTGCAGGCTTTCGTGGCAGTGGTCGAAAGCGGCTCAATGGTGCGGGCGGCAGAGAGACTGTTTCTGACTCAGCCGGGACTCACGCGCCGTGTCCAGAATCTGGAAGCGATGCTCGGCATCGAGTTGCTCGACCGGCAGAGCAAGCCGCTCAAGCCGACGGCGGCCGGAAGCGACGTCTATGGCCTTGCGCGCACGGTGCTACGCGCGGTCGACGACCTGCTGGCCGTCGCGTCGCCTGATAGCGAGCCGGCAGGCGAGTTTAGGATCGGGGTACCGCCGTTTTTGTCTGAGCTGGCGTTGGAGCAACCCATCGACCGTCTGCGTGCCGCCTTTCCGAATCTGACGCTGCGCGTGACAGCGGGCTGGTCGCCGGGACTGCTGGAGGGCATCGAAAAGGCGAAGGCGGACGCGGTCGTCGTGCTTTTACCTGAAGGCGTGCCGTTGCCGGACGGCCTGACGTCGACGCTTCTCGCCAATAAGCCCACGGTCGTCGTCGCGCCGCGCTCGTTCAGTCTGCCCGAAAAACCCGCCTCGCTCGCCGATCTAGCGGCTTATCCCTGGGTGCTGAACCAGGACGGTTGCGGAATGCGTTCAGCACTGAGCCGCGCCATGTCTGCGGCGGGTTTGCCGTTCAACGTCGCTGTCGAAGCGTTCGGTTCGGAACTGCAATTGTCGCTGGTCGCGCGCGCCTTGGGCATCGGGCTCGCTGCGCCTGAAGTGCTGGCGCGCAGCCCGCATCGCAATGCGCTGCAGATCGTCGATGTGCCGGAGTTCAATAGCGGACTGAGCGTGTGGCTCGTGCATGGCGTGCTGCCTGGCCGTCTTGTGCGACCCGTCGCGGTGATGCACGACGCACTGATCGAAACGCTGAAAAGGGATGCGGTATGTTTGCCCCTCGCCGATTCCGTCGCATAAGCCCGAGCAGAAGCTGCGTTGCAGGAGATTTTCCACCACCGGCCGCGGCTCAAAAGCCGGGTAGATCCCGAGACTTCGACGGCCGCTTTGCCTCTCACAACGGCCATACGCTTCCCGCCAAAGTCGATGTCCCCCTAGGGTCGAAAGCCGGCATTCGCGTCGCCGCGCGGATACCTGAGTTGGGTCGGTATGTGCAGATGACATCTGCGTCCCGGCCGTAATGGAGGTTGGAGATATCGAGCAATACCTTGATGATCTCCTTCACGGAAATAGCTCGACCTGAAGACAGGATCAAAGCGCTGTGAAGGCCTCAAATGAGAGTCAGGATTGATCCCAGGCATCAATCGTCAAGATTTGATCAGCAGAACATGCGGCCATACGGTCGGCATGCACCTGGACCTTGCCTATCCAACCGGGAGGCTGTGCATATTCCTCGCCCTCGTCAATGCCGAAGATCCAGACGCCATCCTTGGAGGGCAAGATACCGCCGCCTTCAATCAATGGCAGTACATCGCGAGCGCGTGCGGCATAACGGTTCGGATAGCCGCCGGCGGCGAACTTGACGGCCTTGTGCACTTGCGCCAAGTGCTCGATCCAACCGATGCCGTCAGCGCCCGCTTCCCACTGCGCCAAGATGGCAGCACGACGCGCTTCTGGGGCGGCGTGGTCGCATTCCTCGGGGCTGCCTTTCGATACGATGATCCACCAGCCGATCATGTGTCACCCTCTATCCTGGAGGTCAATGCCTCGAATTCGAACATTTTCGTTACGGAAATGGAAGTGAAGTCATGCCAGCAGCCAGCATTCGACCCACGAAGCGCGGTCGAAACGATGCATGGCAAAGATCTTTGCTTAGCAGCCAGCTGGTACCACGCAGACGAAGAGGTTTAAGAACACAACCATTCAAATACCTCCATGGTGTCTGCACGGCAAGCAGGGAAAGTTTACGCACATCTGCGGTCGCCGGTACAAATTAGCGCGAGGAACTGAGATCCCACGGGTACGTCTTCTGCTGAGCCAAACCTCGTGCCAAATGCGAACGAGGGCCGCTTGCGCGGCCCTCGAAATCGGGTAGGAGCTGATAGGGAGTGAGCAGAAAGAAGTTGGCGCTACGACCGACTGTGTGCCGAGCGACCGGCTCCCGTCGTTTTCAGCCGAAAGGTCACGCCAAGGCCCTTACTCCACCGTCACGCTCTTGGCCAGGTTACGCGGCTTGTCCACATCGGTGCCCCGCGCGCAGGCCGTGTGATACGACAGCAGTTGCAGCGGGATCGTGTGCAGAATGGGCGACAGCTTGCCGTAGTTCTCCGGCATGCGGATCACGTGCATACCGTCGGCGCTCTGGATCTTGCTGTCGGCATCGGCAAACACATACAACTCGCCGCCGCGCGCGCGCACTTCCTGCATGTTGGACTTCAGCTTTTCCAGCAACTCGTCCTTGGGCGCGATGGTGACAACGGGCATGTGCTCGGTCACCAGGGCCAGCGGGCCGTGCTTGAGTTCGCCGGCCGGATAGGCCTCGGCGTGGATGTAGCTGATTTCCTTGAGCTTGAGCGCGCCTTCCAGCGCGATCGGGTAGTGCATGCCGCGGCCCAGGAACAGCGCGTTTTCCTTCGAGGCGAAGCGGTCGGCCCAGGCCATGATCTGCGGTTCCAGCGCCAGCACCGAGCCAATCGCCACGGGCAGGTGACGCAGCGCCTTCAGGTGCGCGGCTTCCTGCTCGTCGCTCAGGCGGCCGCGCACTTGCGCCAGCGCCAGGGTCAGCAGGAACAGCGCGGTCAGCTGCGTGGTGAAGGCCTTGGTCGACGCCACGCCGATTTCAACGCCGGCCCGCGTGATGTACGACAGCTTGCATTCGCGCACCATCGCGCTGGTGGACACGTTGCAGATGGTCAGCGTGTTTTCCATGCCCAGCGAGCGGGCGTGCTTCAGCGCGGCCAGGGTGTCGGCGGTTTCGCCCGATTGCGAAATCGTCACCACCAGCGAACGCGGGTTGGGCACGCTGTCGCGGTAGCGGTATTCGCTGGCGATTTCCACGGCTACCGGAATCTTGGCGATGGACTCGATCCAGTACTTGGCGGTCAGGCCGGCGTAGTAGCTGGTGCCGCAAGCCAGGATCAGCAGGGAATCGATGTCCTTGAAGATCTTGTAGGCGTCGTCGCCGAACAGCTCGGGCGTGATGGCCTCGATGTCCTGCAGCGTGTCGCCCACGGCGCGCGGCTGCTCGAAGATTTCCTTCTGCATGTAGTGGCGGTAGGGGCCCAATTCGGCCGCGCCGGTGTGCACGTGCACGGTGTGCACCGCGCGGTCGACGTTCTTGCCGTTGGCGTCCACGATCCAGACGCGCGACAGCTGCAGGTCAACCACGTCGCCATCTTCCAGATAAATGATCTGGTCGGTGGTGCCGGCCAGCGCCAGCGCGTCGGACGCCAGGAAGTTCTCGTTCTGGCCCACGCCCACCACCAGCGGCGAACCTTGGCGCGCGCCGACCACGCGGTGCGGCTCATCGCGGCAGAACACGGCGATGGCGTAGGCGCCATGCAGGCGGCGCACGGCATTCTGCACGGCCTCGAACAGGTCGCCGGTGTACAGGTGGTTGACCAGATGCGCGATCACTTCGGTGTCGGTCTGGCTTTCAAAGACGTAACCCACGGCCTGCAGCTCGGCGCGCAGTTCGTCGTGGTTCTCGATGATGCCGTTGTGGACGAGCGCAATGCGCGGCTCGTCGTTGCCCAGGTGCGAAAAATGCGGGTGAGCGTTGTGCGTGGCCGGCACGCCGTGGGTGGCCCAGCGGGTGTGCGCGATGCCGGTAAAGCCCTGCACGTGGTCCTGAGCGACCTGCTCGGCCAGCTCGGCGACACGTTGCGTGCTGCGCGTGCGGCGCAGATGGCCGTCCGCGTACACGGCGACGCCGCAGGAGTCATAGCCGCGGTATTCCAGCCGCTTCAGGCCTTCGACGAGAATCGGGGTGATGTCGCGCTGGGCGACGGCGCCAACAATGCCGCACATGGGGGGAGACTCCAGAAAGTTCGGGTACGGAACGCATTGTGCGCGCACCCCAAAGAAATTTGATTTCTTTATCTGGTGATATTTGACAGTTTATTTACTTACTTAATTGTGATTAAATAATATTTCATCAATGTGTTTTTAATGAATTAATTATTCAAAACACCATGCAAACCCCGCCGCTTTCCCTGCCCGAGCTGGACGACCTGGACCTGCGCATCCTCGAACAGCTGCAGGAAGACAACGCGCTGACCAATCAAGACCTGGCCTTGCGGGTACACGCGTCGCCCCCGACCTGCCTGCGGCGGGTGCGGCGGCTGGTGGAAGAAGGCGTGATCGAGCGCCAGGTGGCCATCCTGGCCGCCGACAAGCTGGGCAGCACGCTCACCGCCATCGTCGAGATTACGCTGGATGTGCAGGCGGCGGAAAGCCTGGATGCCTTCGAACAGGCCTTGCTGGCCGAGCCCGCGGTGCTGCAGTGCTATCGCGTCTCGCCCGGCCCGGATTTCGTGGTGATTGCCCAGGTCAAGGACATGCCCGCCTACCACGCGCTGGCGCACCGGGCCTTCACCGCGCACGCCAATGTGCGCAACGTGCGGACTTTCTTCTCGGTGCACCGCGCCAAGTTCGAAACGCGGATCGCCCTGCGGGGTTGAGCTCACCCCAGGCGGGGAACAATCGTCCTGATATCGCACGAAAGGTGATGCCTTCGTGAAGGAACTGCTTGCCAGCATGTTCATCGAATTGGAACCCGAGTTCATTGGCAGAGCCTGCTACGAAGCCGGTGTCCGGCTAGAGGAAGCGCAAGCACTGTATCAACAGGCTCGCAAGGAATTCGGGCTACCCAGGGCCGCTCGGTGGGAGGACGCGTTGGAAGGAGTGCTGTGATGCAGATTTCACAGCAAGATATCCAGCAACACCGCACTTCAGGCCCATGGAAGCGACTGGAGGCTCGCGCACAGCGCCTGGTTGAAGATGCCCGCCGGCACGGCGGCGATTCGTTCCAACCGATATTGGGCGGCGGCTTGCGCGCAACAGCGACCAGTCTCAGGCCCCATAAACCTCGCTATTTCCCAGCCGGCCGCCCCGCGAGCAGGCGCTCGAACTGCGCCAGGTACCGGTTGCCCATCTTCTGCACGTCGTGCTCGTTGCGCACGTAGTCGTAGGCGCGGTCGGTGATTTCCTGGCGGAAAGCCGCGTCGTCCAGGCAGCGCGCCATGCCTTGCGCCATCGCCTGGAAGTCGGCCACCGCGCATAGCACGCCGCGGCCGTCAGCCAGGCTTTCCTTCAGGCCGCCGGCATCAGTGGACACCACCGGCACACGTTGCAGGAAGGCGTCCAGCACGCTGCTGCCCAGGGCTTCTTCCTCGGAGCTCATGACGAACACGTCCAGGATGCTGTAGAAGTCCTCGACTCCCTTGCGAAAGCCAGCGAAGCGGTAGACGTCTTCGATGCCCAACAAGCGCGCTTCTTCGCGGGCCTGCTGTTCGCGGTCGCCGCCGGCGCCGAAATGCAGGAAGACGAAATCGCGGCGGGTCTTGGCCAGCTCGCCCACGGCGCGCACCAGCGTCACCGGATCCTTGTCGCGGATCAGCGCGGCCGACGTGGCCATGACTTTCTTGCCTTCCAGGTCGAACTCGCGCACGAGCGCGGCCACGTTTTCCTGGTTGATCTGGTGCGGCTCGACCGCGCTGCGGATGATGACCGGGTCCAGCCCCAGGCGCCGCGGCTCGCTGGCCGCCATGTCGCTGATGGCCACGAACAGATCCGTGTGGCGCCACTTGAAGCCGGTCTTCCATTCCTCGTTGGGCTTGACCACGAACGAGGTGCGGCGCGAAAACACCACCGGACGGCGGTGCAGCCATTTGGTCAACACCGCCCAGGTGATGGTGTTGGCGGTCTGGGCATGGATGATGTCGTAGTCGCCGCCCTTTGCCGCCAGAAAGCGCAGCTGCGCCGGCACGTTGCGGCAGGTATGGGCCACGAAGCCTTCCTGGCGCACGCGCTCGGCCAGCGGGCCGCCTTCGCGGCACAGCACTTCGACCTGGTGACCCGCGTTGCGAAACGCACGCATGCAATACAGCGTCTGGCGTTCGCCGCCGCGCCAACCCTTCTCGAAGTTGAGCTGCAGGATCTTCATGCGCGGCCGATGCCCGAATACTCGAAGCCTTGCGCGCGCACGTCGGCCGGCGTGTAGAGGTTGCGGCCGTCCAGGATCAGAGGCGTCTTGAGCAGGGCCTTGACGCGGTCGAAGTCGGGTGCGCGGAAGACCTTCCATTCGGTGGCGATCAACAACGCATCGGCGCCGTCCAGCGCGTCGTACATGTCGGTGGCGAAGCTCACGCCGGGCTGGCCCGCCAGCACGCGGGCGGCCTCGTGCATGGCGACCGGGTCGTAGGCGCGCACGGTGGCGCCGCGGCGGGTCAGCTCGGAGATAACGGTCAGGCTGGGCGCCTCGCGCATGTCATCGGTATTGGGCTTGAACGACAGGCCCCACAACGCGAACTTGCGGCCACGCAGGTCTTCGCCGTAGTGCTGCACCAGCTTTTCCGACAGGCGGAACTTCTGCGCGTGGTTGGCGGCCTCGGCCGCTTCGATCACGCGCATCGGCAGGGAGTTCTCGGCGGCGGTGTTGACCAGCGCCTGGACGTCCTTGGGGAAGCACGAACCGCCGTAGCCCGCGCCGGGATACAGGAAGTGGTAGCCGATGCGCGGATCGGCGCCGATGCCGCGGCGCACCTGTTCGATGTCGGCGCCCAGCGCCTCGGCCAGGTTGGCCATCTCGTTCATGAACGAGATGCGGGTGGCCAGCATCGCGTTGGCGGCGTACTTGGTCAGCTCGGCCGAGCGCACGTCCATCACCATCAGGCGGTCGTGGGTGCGCTGGAACGGCTCATAGATGCGGCGCATGATGCCGATGGTGTAGTCGTCGTCGGCGCCGACGATGACCCGGTCCGGGCTCATGAAATCGTTGATCGCCGCGCCTTCCTTCAGGAACTCGGGGTTGGACGCCACGCTGAACGGCACCTGCACGCCGCGCGCGGCCAGTTCCTGCTCGATGGCCGCGCGTACCTTGTCGGCGGTGCCGACCGGCACGGTGGACTTGTCCACGACCAGCTTGCGGGTGGTCATGTGACGCGCGATGTTGCGGGCGGCGGCCAGCACGTATTTCAGGTCGGCCGAACCGTCCTCGCCCGGCGGGGTGCCGACCGCGATGAACTGCACGTCGCCAAAGGCCACGCTCTGGGCCACGTCGTCGGTGAAATGCAGGCGGCCGGCCTGCACGTTGCGCCGGACCAGGTCTTCCAGGCCAGGCTCATAAATGGGGATGCCGCCCTGGCGCAGCAGGGCGATCTTTGCCGTGTCCACGTCCAGGCACATGACATCGTTGCCCATGTCGGCCAGGCACGCTCCCGACACCAACCCCACGTAACCGGTACCTACGACCGTGATCTTCATGCCTGAACGCCTTAAAAATAGGTAATCGTTGCGCCGGGAACGACAAATCCGGCGCCGGCCGCCATTATAGGAGCGGCCGGGCGACCGAGTCTTGGGCCCCTAGGCGGCCTTCAGTTTGCTGAAACGGACCGTATTCACCACCACCGCCAACGCGGCGCAGATCGTACCCAGCACCAGGGCCAGCCCCGGGCCGTGCGCGGCGCTGACGCTGAAGGCAATTGCCACCAGCGCGGTGCCGAAGCTTTGCCCGAACACGCGGGTGGTGGCCTGCAGGCCGCCCGCCGCGCCGCTGCGCGCGCGGGGCGCGGCCGACAGCATCGCGCGGTTGTTCGGCGTCTGGAAGAATCCGAAGCCCACGCCCGCGACGAACATGCCGGCGATGATCGGCACATTGCCCACGGATGCCGGCAGCGCCGCCAGCCACAACATGCCGATGACCATGCCGGTCGCCCCCACGCCGCTCAGGGTAGCGGCGGAATAGCGGTCCGACAGCCGCCCGGCCAGCGGCGCGATGAGCGCCGTGCCAACCGGCCAGGCCCCCATCAGCATGCCCACCTCGAGATACGGCCGGCCCAGCACCTGCTGGAAATAGAACGGCAGCGACACATAGGACGCCATCTGCGCGGCAAACGTGCAGGCCGACGCCCCCACCGCGAACGCCAGCGGCCGGATGCGCAGCAGGTCCACCGGCACCAGGGGCGCGGGCTGGCCGCTGGCGCGGCGCATCAGCACCAGCCCCGCGACCACCGCGATCGCCACCAGACCGATGCCGCGCAGCAGGTCCTCGCCCATCATGTCGATGCCGGAAATGAACACGCCCAGGGTCGCCATGCAGAGCAGGGCGCTGATCCAGTCCAGCCGCACGTCGTTGCGGGGCACCTCGGGTAGATGGCGCAGGCCGAACATGGCCAGCACGCAGATCGGCAGGTTGACCGCGAAGATCCAGGGCCACGGCGCCACCGACAGGATGGCCGAGCCGATGGTGGGCCCCAGCACCGACATCACCGCCACCGTGGTGGCGTTGATGCTGATGCCCCGGCCCAGCATTTTCAGGGGATAGATATTGCGCACCAGGCCGCCGAACAGGCACATCAGCGTTGCCGCGCCCACGCCCTGGAACACCCGCGCCAGCGTCAGCTGCAACAGCGAGCCGGCCAGGGCGCAACCCAACGAGGCCAGCGTGAACAGCACCAGCCCGAAGGTGAACATGCGGCGAAAACCAATGCGCTCGGCCAACGCCGACAGCGGCAGCAGCATCATCACCACTGCCAGGTTGTAGGCGTTGACCACCCAGACCGCCTGCGCCGGCGAGGCGTTCAGGTCGGCCGCGATGGTGGGCAACGCCACATTGGCGATGGTGGTGTCCAGTACCGACAGACTGATGCCGGTCATGACGGTGGCCGCCGCCCAATAGCGGCGGGGCGCCGGCAGGCCGTCCGGCGCGGCGGGCTTGGCGCCGCCCCCCGGCGCCTCGGACGCCTGCGGCGTCACGACTTCTTGACCGGCCGTTGCCAACCGTCGACGGTGACCTGCTTGCCGCGCGATACCGTCAGTTTGTCGGCCGGCGCATCGCGGGTCAGGGTCGTGCCCGCGCCCACGGTGGCGCCACGGCCCACGCGTACGGGCGCGACCAGCTGGGTGTCGGAACCGATGAAGGCGTCGTCTTCGATGACGGTGCGGTGCTTGTTCACGCCGTCATAGTTGCAGGTGATGGTGCCCGCGCCCACGTTGACGCGTGAACCGATGTCGGCGTCGCCGATGTAGGCCAGGTGGTTGGCCTTGCTGTCCGCGCCCAGCACGCTTTTCTTGATCTCGACAAAGTTGCCGACGTGGCTGCGGTCGCCCAGTTCGGCGCCGGGACGCAGGCGGGCATAGGGGCCCACGCGTGCGTCGCTGCCGACCTGCGCCTGTTGCAGATGGCTGAAGGCCTCGATCTGGGTGCCCGCGCCCACGCTCACGTCGCGCAGCACGCAATGCGGCCCCACGCGCACGCCGTCGGCCAGCGTGACCTTGCCTTCGAACACGCAGCCCACGTCGATGAACACGTCGCGTCCGCAGGTCAGCGAGCCACGCACGTCGAAACGTGCGGGATCGGCCAGCGTCACGCCGGCTTCCAGCTGGCGGCGCGCCTGCTCGCCTTGCCAGCGGCGTTCCAGTTCGGCCTGCTGCACGCGGCTGTTCACGCCCAGCGTCTCCCAGGACGCGCCCGGCTGGGCCGCGCCCACCGGCACGCCGTCGGCCACGGCCAGGCCCACCACGTCGGTCAGGTAGTACTCGCCCTGGGCGTTGTTGTTGTCGATGCGCGAGAGCCAGTCCTTGAGCTTGGCGGTCGGCGCGGCCAGGATGCCCGTGTTGACTTCCTTGATCGCGCGCTCGGCCTCGGACGCGTCCTTGTGCTCGACGATGCGGCAGACATTGCCGCCGGCATCGCGCACGATGCGGCCATAACCGGTGGAATCGGCCAGCACTTCGGTCAGCACGGCGGCGCCCGTGCCGCGCGCGGCCAGCAGGCTGCGCAGGGTCTCGGGCTGCACCAGCGGCACATCGCCGTACAGCACCAGGGTCACGTCATCCTTGCCATCGCCTTCCAGCAGCAACGGCACGGCCTGCTGGACCGCGTGGCCGGTGCCCTGCTGCGGCTGCTGCAGCGCGAACTGCAGGTCGTCCTGCCCGCCGAAGGCCTGCTTGACCCGGTCGGCGCCATGGCCCACCACCACGATGACACGCGCCGGCTCAAGGTGGCGCGCGCTGTCCAGCACGTGGGCCAGCATCGGTTTGCCGGCCAGGGTGTGCAGCACTTTGGGAAGATCGGACTGCATGCGCTTGCCGAGTCCGGCGGCGAGAATCACTACATTAAGCATAAGTTCTGGTGTGTTGAGAGCGAACGGGATGGCCTTGCGGCCGCCCCGCGCCGGGATTGAAAAATTCAGGGCTTGCCGTCGGCAGGCCCCGTGTTCTTGGCGGCCGCCTTGGCCGCGGCCGGTTTGCGTGCGGTCTTCTTGGCGGCGGGCTTGGCAGCCGCCTTGGGCGCCGGCGCGGCCGCGGCTTGCGCGCTGCCCGGCTTGCCCTTGGCCGTGGCGCCAGCGTCCGGCGCGGCCGGGTTGGACGGCATGGATGCCGCCGTGGCGGCGGCGATCTGGTTGAACTGTTGCTGCAGCAGGTCCCACCAGGCCTTGGACGCGGACTGCGCCGCCGCGCCCATCTGCTCGCTCATGCCGGGCTGGGGATCATCCGCCTTGGACGCGGCGCCCCTGGCATCCGCCGCTTTGCCCGCGGTGTCCTTGGCGGCCGATGCCGCTTTTGCCGGCGCGGGCTTCAGGCCCAGCACCACTTCCAGCGGCGATGCGGCGCCGCTGTCGCGCACCATGCCCATGTCCAGATTGGCCGCCGAGTCGACGAACGCGCGCAGGGTGCTGATGGTGGAACGCTGCACTTCCATGCCCTGGATCGTGCTGGACAGCATGGACAGGTTCATGCGCAGCCAGTTTTCCACCGACCGCAGTTCGGCGATGCGGCGGTCCAGGTCTTCGAGGTTCATGGGAGGCGCCATCGGCAGGCTGCTTGCCAGCCCGCCTGGTCCGGTCAGGCCCGCCCAGGCCTGGCGCATCATTTCCATGCTGGCCAACAAGGGGTTGCCCGCCAGGTCGGATTGCTGGCCCATGCCGGGCAGGACGAACGGGTTGCTGTGTTGGTCGCTCATTCCTGGTCTCCCCATCGATCGCAAAAAGGCTGCGGGCCGGCGTGATTACCCCGGTAGCAGCTGATTATTTTCCACTCGCACGTGATCGCCGGACGCGAAGGCGAACGGCTGGGCGCTGCGGAACTGGCGCGCGCTGCCGTCGTTCATGCGTACCGTGAGCTCGTAGTGCGTCACCGTTTGTTGCTGTCTGATATTACGCTCAACTTCACGGCCTGCCAAAGCGCCGCCCACGGCGCCCAGCACGGTCAGCGCCGTCTTGCCGTTGCCGCCGCCGAACTGGTTGCCGACCACGCCGCCGACCGCGCCGCCGGCGATCGTGCCGACCAGATGGTCGCTATTGTCCTTGACCGGCACCTGCACCTGGCGAATGGTTTCCACCACGCCGCAGGTGCGGCAGGCCTGCGCCGGGGGTTGCGCCGCCGGAGCGGGCGCGGGCCGGGCCTGCGGCGCGGGCTGCCGGGCCGCGGGCGCCGGCGCGCCGGGCTGGGCCGGCGCCAGATTGGCGCCTTCGGGGCCAGCCTGGGCCACGGCCGGGTCCTCGGCGTGCGGCGTGGCCGACGGCGTGGGCAGCCAGCCCATCACGGCGGCGACGCCCACCGAGCACATGACGATGACGGCGATGGCGGCGGCCGCGACCAGCGGGTGCAGGGCGCGGCGGGTAGATTCGGTCTGGTTCGGATTCATGACGATGCTCCATCGTTGCTAACCGGCAGTGGTATAGCACCCGGACACGGTATCGGCATGTTGCGATGGTGACGCTTCTTTGCCGCACCCGTGCCATTGGACAGCCCCGGCCATTCGTGGACAATAGGCGCATGGATTCCATCACCTTGCCCCAGATCGAAGCGGCCATCAACTACTGGCGCAACGTCTCGCCGTCCGTCGGCGACGAATCGCGCCTGTGCCCCGAGGCCGCCGCGCTGGCCGCCCCCTATGCGCTGATGATCATCTCGCACCGCCGGGAAATCCCCGCCGCGGAGCTTGGCGACAAGGCGCGCGCGGCGCTGGCCGGCTGGGTGGCCGCAGGCGGCAGCGACTAGCCCGCAGGCCTCGCGCGCCCTGAGCGGGGCGGCATCGCCGCCCACCGCAGGCCCGAACCCCAGCCCAGCCCGATCAGCCCTTGAGCAGGGCCTGGATATCGTGCACCAGGGCGTCGACCCCGATGTTGTTGTTGGCCAGCACCCGCGATTCGCCCTTGCCGTCCAGCAGATAGAACGCCGCGGTGTGGTCCATCGTGTAGTTGCCGTCCTTGGTGGGCGCCTTGGCGTAATACGCCTTGAACGCCGCTGCGGCCTTCTTCACCTGGTCCGGCGTGCCGGTCAAACCCAGAAATCGCGGGTCGAATGCCGTTACGTATTGCTTGAGCACTTCCGGCGTGTCGCGCTCGGGATCCACGGTGATCAGCAACACCTGGACGCGGTCGGCGTCCGGCCCCAGTTTCTTCATCACTTCGGTCAGCTCGGCCAGCGAGGTCGGGCACACGTCCGGGCACTGCGTGAAGCCGAAGAACACCACCACGACCTTGCCGGCAAAGTCCTGCAACTGACGCGTCTTGCCGTTGTAGTCCGACAATTCCAGACCGCGGCCCAATTGGGTGCCGCTGATGTCGCTGCCCTTGAACGTGGGCGCATTGTCGCCGCAGGCGGCCAGGGCGGCAGTGAAAGCGGCGGCCGTAGCCAGGCGCAAGGCCAGGCGCCGGCTGGCGGAAAAGACGGACATCGACAACCTCCAGGGGGTCAGCGCAGCAGCGCGACCCAGTGGTCCACCAGCAGGGCGCCGAACAGCAGCGCCAGGTAGAGAATGGAAAAACGGAACATGCTGCGCGCCAGCTCGTCGCTGTAGGCGCGGTACAGCCGCCAGGCGTACGACACGAACATGCCGCCCAGCACCAGCGCCGCAACCAGGTACAAGACCCCGCTCATGCGGATGGCATAGGGCAGCAGCGTGGTCGCGACCAGCGCGATGCTGTAGAGCAGAATATGCAGGCGGGTGAACTGCTGGCCGTGCGTCACGGGCAGCATCGGCAGGCCGGCCTTGACGTAGTCGTGGTTGCGGTACAGCGCCAGGGCCCAGAAGTGTGGCGGCGTCCAGATGAAGATGATCAACACCAGCACCCAGGCTTCGGCGGGCACCGAATCGGCCACCGCCGCCCAGCCCAGGGCCGGCGGCATGGCGCCGGACAGGCCGCCGATGACGATGTTCTGCGGGGTACGGGGCTTGAGGATGATGGTGTAGATCACCGCGTAGCCCACGAAGGTGGCGAACGTCAGCCACATGGTCAGCGGATTGACCAGGGTGTACAGCACGAACATGCCCGCGCCGCCGAGCAGGCCCGACAGGCCCAGCACCTGGAACGCCGAAATGGTGCCGCGCGCGGTGGCGCGCCGCGCCGTGCGCAGCATGCGGGCGTCGACTTCCTGTTCGATCAGGCAGTTGATGGCGAAGGCGGCCGCGGCCAGCAGCCAGATGCCGATGGTGCCGAACAGCACCCGGCGCATGTCCGGCACGCCCGGCACGGCGAGAAACATGCCAATGACCGCGCAAAACACCGCCAGCTGCGTCACGCGCGGCTTGGTGAGCACGAAGTATTGGCGAAACAATCCGGGTTGGGGAGCGGCAAGACTGGTCATCATGGACCCTATTTTAAACGCGCACCGAATTGGGGCCGTAGCCCCCGGCCGGCGCCTGTCCGGCGGTGGCCAAGCGGACCATCAGGACCACCGCGGCCAGAGTCAAGCCCGCCGCGCCGCCATTGTGCAGCACGGCGATCAGGAGCGGCCACTGAAAGAAAATGGTGGTCAGGCCGGTCAGGAGCTGCGCAGCCAACAGCGCCAGCATCAGCGTGGCCGGGCCGCGCAGCCCGGCGTCCGACCGCAGCCGCCACGCCAGCACGCCCAGGTAGGCGAACACCACGAAGGCGAAATTGCGGTGCACCCAGTGGATCGCCGTCAGCGCGGGCTGGGAAATCATTTCGCCGGACGGCAGCTCGCCCAGGCCGCGGATGATGGAATAGCCGCCGTGGAAGTCCATGTCCGGCACCCATTTACCGTGGCACATGGGGAAATCCATGCAGGCCAGCGCGGCGTAGTTGGTGCTGACCCAGCCGCCCAGCGTCACCTGGATCAATAACAGCACGAAGCCGCCCACCACCCAAGGCTTGAAACGCGCGGCCGCGGCCGCCACGGCCAGGTGCGGCCGCTCGCGCGCCGACAGCCAGGTCATCAGCGCCAGCACCGACAGGCCGAACACCAGGTGCGCCGTCACGACGGCGGGCATGAGCTTGTGCGTCACGGTCCAGGCGCCGAACGCGCCCTGCACGCACACGGCCACCAGCGTCGTGACTGCCAGGGCCGGCGACCGGCCCAGTTCGCGCCGGTAGCGCCAGGCCATGTAGACGATGGCGATGATCAGCATGCCCAGGATGGTGCCGACGTAGCGGTGGATCATTTCGATCCAGGCCTTGGACAGCGTCACCGGGCCGAACGGCATGGCCTGCGAGGCCTGGTGGATGTCGCCCATGGCGCCCAGCGGCGTGACCTTGCCGTAGCAACCGGGCCAGTCAGGGCAGCCCAGGCCGGAATCCGTCAGGCGCACGAAAGCGCCGAACATGATCAGGTCCAGGGTCAGGAACCAGGTGAAGAAAACGAGCTTGCGATACCGCGCTTTGATGCGTTCCATGGAATTCAATAAATACCGATTCAACCGATGCGCGAGTTATAGACCAATTTACTGATGTCCTTGCGCACCTTCACGCCGTCGGCGTCGGCGGGATATTGCATCATCAGATTACCCAGGGGGTCGATCACCCAGATCGGATCCGCCAGGCCGGGCTGGCCGGCGGCGGCGTCGCGCGCCAGCAGATAGCGCGCCAGCTGGTCAGGATCGGCGCGCAGCATGACCGTGCCCTTGTAGGCTTCCATCACCTTGTCCGGCACCTGGGCATCGTCGGTGATGAACCAGACCCGCGTCAGCCGGTCGACGTTCTTGCCCTGGCTGGCGTGGGTATTGCGGGTGATGTAGAGCTTGCGGGCGCAGCTTTCCGGGCAGGCCGCGCCGTCGGCCGCCACCAGCAGCCACTTGCCCTTCAGGCTTTGCAGGTCGAACGGCTTGCCGTCCAGCGTGGTCAGCTTGAGCGCCTCGGGCGCCGGCATGGCGCGCTGCGGCGTCACCAGTTCGCCGTAGTTGCTGGCGTCTTCGGGCCACCACTGCGGGTTCATGTACACCACGAATGCCGCCACGATGGGCGCCAGCGTGCACAGGAACACCAGCACCATCGGCACCAGCGAACGCTTGGCGGGTTTGGAAGAAGTCAGGTCGCGAGCCACTTTTTTTGGGATCCTGTTGTCGGGAAAGCCGGGCGGTCAGGCCGCCGGGTCATTGGACGCGCGCTGGCGCATGCGCTTGATGGCGCCCCCCAGCACCACCAGCCAGGCGATGGCGGCGAACAAAGCGAAGGAAAACCACTGCACTGCATAGAAGGTGTTCTTCTGGAAATCCACCGACGGCTCGGGCCAGTCGTGCACCAGGCCGTCATCCGCGCCGGTGCCGAACTGGCTCACCACGGTCGGCAGCAACGTCAGCCCGGTGGCTTTGGCGTAGGCGTCCAGCGGCAGATTCTGCACCTGCGGCACGGCGCCACCGGCGACCGGCAGCGTGGCCGGCAGGCTGGAGGTGTCTTGCCCCCCCAGCGACCAGAGTTCGAACATGCGCGGCACGCGCTCGGACAGCTCGCCCTTGATGGCCTGCCCGTCCGGCAGCGTGGCCGGCAAGACCGGCTGGCCCTGGCCCTGGATCACCCGCGGCAGCCAGCCGCGCAGCACCAGCACGGCCGTGTGGCTGGCGTCGTCCAGCAGCAGGGGCGTGGCCAGCCAATAGCCGGGCCTGCCCTCGTGATTGCGGTTATCCAGCAGTACACTGAATTGCGGCAGCCACGAACCGGAGGCCTGCGCCACGCGCCAAGGCTTCATGTCGCCCGGCGGCGTCGACGGCGCCAGCACCAGCGGCGCTTGCTTGCGGCCGGCCTCGATAGCCGCCAGAATGGCGCGTCGCTCATCGGCGCGCCGCAATTGCCACTGGCCCAACGACGTCAGGATCACCACGGCGATCCCAAGCAGAAGTAAAGCGGCTACGGTGTAGCGAGTCGAATGCGGTCGGGCCATTTGTCTTCAATAACTCTGATTTGTCCGGAGACCATCATGCGCGTTTTCGTCGTTCTGGCCTTCATCGGTATCCTGGCCAGTCTGGCATCCGCCCTGGTCTACCTGATGCGGGACAAAGGCACCACCAGCCGCACGGTCAATGCGCTGACGGTGCGCATCGGCCTGTCGGTGGCCCTGTTCCTGTTCGTGCTGTTCGCCCATCACATGGGCTGGATCGAAAGCACCGGTTTTAGATAGGCCCGGCCCCGGCCGGTTCCCGGCATGAACCAGGCAACCCGCCGGTCAGGCCAGCCGTATTGGAACACGGACCGCCGTTATGCCAAGGGCGAGGCCCGCGGCGCCGGTTTTTCCCCGGCGGCTCGCTGACCTCGCCCCGTTCAGCTGATCGGCCCAGGCCCGGCAACGCCGGGCCCGTCCCTCAGAACCAGTAGACGAACAGATACAGGCCCAGCCACACCACATCCACGAAGTGCCAGTACCAGGCGGCGCCTTCGAAGCCGAAGTGATGATCGGCCGTGAAATGGCCGCGCATCAGGCGGATCAGGATGACCGTCAGCATCGTGGCGCCCAGGATCACGTGGAAGCCGTGAAAGCCCGTCAGCATGTAGAACAGCGAACCGTAGGCGCCCGAATTGAACTTGAGGTTCAGCTCGGTATAGGCGTGGTGGTATTCGGCGGCCTGACAGGCCACGAAGATGAAGCCCAGGATCACGGTGGCGGCCAGCCAGAACATGGTCTTGCCACGGTGGTTTTCACGCAGCGCATGGTGAGCGATGGTCAGCGTCACGCCCGAGCTCAGCAGCAGCGCGGTGTTGATCGTGGGCAGCCAGAACGGGCCGACGGTCTGGAAGTGCTCGACCACGCCGGCCGGACCGAAGTTGGGCCACACGGCCTGGAAGTCGGGCCACAGCATCAGGCGGTGGTCCATGTCGCCCAGCCACGGCGTGGTGATGGTGCGCACGTACCAGAGGGCGCCGAAGAACGCCGCGAAGAACATGACTTCCGAGAAGATGAACCAGCTCATGCCCCAACGGTAGGATCCGTCGATGCGCTTGCTGTTCATGCCGGCTTCGGATTCCTGGATGGCGTCGCCGAACCAGTAGTACAAGATGACGATCAGCGCGACGAAACCCGCCAGCACCGACCACTTGGCCCAGCTGACGCCGTTGATCCAGCCCGCGGCGCCCAGGCCCATGAGCAGCAGCGCCACGGCCGTGCGCACGGGGTGCCCCGAGTCGGCGGGCACGAAGTAGTACGGTGCCTCTTTTCCTTGAACCGAGTGGCTTGCACTCATGGCTTTCTCCCTGGTACTGATTTATAGAATTAAGTGATTCAAGTCAGGCTGGATACGGCCCAACGCACAATTAACACCAGCACGGTCACGAAGATGGCCGCCGCCAACAACCCCGCCACGATCACATGGACCGGATTGAGCCGGGCGCTGTCCTCGCGGTAGCCTGCGCCCTTGCGGACACCGAAAAACCCCCACGCCACCGCCTTCATCGTCTGAAGAAAGCTCAGCTTGCGCTGGGCGGATTCGCGCAGGTCATCGCTCATGGCTAACCGCCGACGGCTTTGCCCGTCAACAGCGCCGACCCGCGGAATACGGTCCAGGCAAACACGGCAATGACAAATACCAGCAGAATCAGTCCTGCGATCTTGTTGCGACGGCGCTGCTCGGGTGTCATTGCTATGCTGCCTGTTGCGTAGAGGGGAGTCGGACTTACTTGACTTCGGGCGGCGTCTCGAAGGTATGGAACGGCGCCGGCGACGGCACGGTCCATTCCAGCCCTTCGGCGCCTTCCCACGGCTTGGCCGAGGCCACTTCGCCCTTGCCCATGTAGCAGCGCAGGACCGCCCACAGGAAGATCAGCTGCGACAGGCCGAACCAGAAGGCGCCGATGGTGGCGATCTGGTGGAACGTCGTGAACTGCGCGGCGTAGTCGGCGTAACGGCGCGGCATGCCGGCCAGGCCCAGGAAGTGCATCGGGAAGAAGGTCACGTTGAACGAGATCAGCGTCGACCAGAAGTGCAGCTTGCCCAGTTTTTCGCTGTACATGCGGCCGGTCCACTTGGGCAGCCAGTAATAGGTGCCGGCGAACAGGGCGAACAGCGAGCCGGCCACCAGCACGTAATGGAAGTGGGCCACCACGTAATACGTGTCATGCACCTGGATGTCGATTGGCGCCACCGACAGGATCAGGCCGGTGAAGCCGCCCATGGTGAACACGAAGATGAAGCCGATCGAGAACAGCATCGGGGTCTCGAACGTCATGGAGCCGCGCCACATGGTGGCGACCCAGTTGAACACCTTCACCCCGGTCGGGATGGAGATGAGCATGGTGGCGTACATGAAGTAGAGCTGCCCGGTGACCGGCATGCCCGTCGTGAACATGTGGTGCGCCCACACGATGAACGACAGCACGGCGATCGAAGCGGTGGCGTACACCATCGAGGCATAGCCGAACAGCTTCTTGCGGGCGAAGGCCGGCACGATGGCCGACACGATACCGAACGCCGGCAAGATCATGATGTAGACCTCGGGGTGCCCGAAGAACCAGAACACGTGCTGGTACAGGACCGGGTCGCCGCCGGCTGCGGCGTTGAAAAAGCCCGTGCCGAAGTGGCGGTCGGTCAGCACCATGGTGATGGCGGCGGCCAGCACCGGCATCACGGCCAGCAGCAGGAACGCGGTGATCAGCCAGGTCCAGCAGAACAGCGGCATCTTCATCAGCGTCAGGCCGGGCGCGCGCATGTTCAGCACGGTCACGATGATGTTGATGGCGCCCATGATGGACGATGCGCCCATGATGTGCATGGCGAAAATGGCCAGGTCCATGCCCGGGCCCATCTGCAGCGACAGCGGCGCGTACAGCGTCCAGCCCGCGGCGGTGGCGCCGCCCGGCACGAAGAACGAGGCGGTCAGCATGATCGCGGCCACCGGCAGCAGCCAGAAGCTGAAGTTGTTCATGCGCGCGAAAGCCATGTCGGACGCGCCGATCTGCATCGGGATCATCCAGTTCGCGAAACCCACGAACGCCGGCATGATGGCGCCGAACACCATGATCAGGCCGTGCATCGTGGTGAACTGGTTGAACAATTCGGGGCGGAAGAACTGCAGGCCCGGCTCGAAGAGCTCGGTACGCAGCAGCAATGCCAGCGTGCCGCCCTCGAGCAGCATGACGAACGAGAAGATGAGATACATCGTCCCGATGTCTTTGTGGTTCGTGGCGAAAAGCCAGCGGCGCCAGCCCGTGGGCATGGCGTGGTGGTGGTCATCGTGACCGTGGCCGTGGCCCGGCGACACGTGGTCTACAGTGACGCTGCTCATGATGGACTCCTTCCTGCTGAGTGCCGGCCCCGTTCCACGGAACCGGCAGGGTATCTCTAACTAAACGGAACCAGCTCTGACGATGGGAAAACGCGGGGCGCGATCAACGCGCGGCCGCGACGTCCTTCGGCATGACTGTCGGGTCCTGCCCCTTGCCGGCATTGCTCCAGGCATGGCGCGTATAGCTGATGACCGCTGCGATTTCGACATCGTTGAGCTGCCCGCCGAACGCCGCCATGGCGGTGCCGGGCTTGCCCTTCAGCACGGTGTTGATCTGGGCCGCCTTCGGGCCCAGAACAACCTTGTCTCCGTCGAGCGCGGGGAAGCTGCCCGGGATGCCCTTGCCGTTGGCCTGGTGACAGGCCACGCAATTGGCGGCGAAGACCTTCTCGCCACGGGCAACCAGTTCGGCTTCCGTCCACTCTTTATTGGGATCGTCGGCGTTTGCCGCCATCTTCTTCTTTTGGTCTTCCACCCACTTATCGTAGTCGGCCTGTGCCAGGACTTCCACGACGATGGGCATGAAGGCGTGGTCCTTGCCGCAAAGCTCGGCGCATTGACCACGATAGATACCGGGCTTTTCAGCGCGGAACCAGGCATCGCGCAGGAAGCCGGGAATGGCATCCTGCTTGACGCCGAAGTCGGGAATCATCCAGGAGTGGATGACGTCGGCCGCGGTGAGCACGACGCGGATCTTCTTGTCGACGGGCACCACCATGTGGTTGTCCGTCTCCATGAGATAGAACTCGCCCTTGGGCTCGCGGTTCTCGATCTGGGCGCGCGGTGTCGACAGCGTGGCGAGGAACTTGATGCCGGCGGCGGAGCCATCGAGGTATTCGTAGCCCCACTTCCATTGGTAGCCGGTGACCTTGACGGTGAGATCGGCGCTGGAAGTGTCTTTCATGGCGACGACCGTCTTGGTGGCCGGCAGCGCCATGGCGATGACGATGATGAAGGGGATGACCGTCCAGGCCACTTCCACGCCAAGGTGTTCGTGGAAGATCGCGGGCTTGTGCCCGCGTGACTTGCGATGCGCCCAGATGGAGTAGAACATCACTCCGAAGACGCCGACGAAAATCACGATACAGATCGTGAGCAGCATCCAGTGCAGCCACATGACATCACGCGTGATCTGCGTAACGCCTTCGTGCAGGTTCAGCTGATTGACCTTCGGGCCGCCGGGCATGTCTTGCACCTGAGCGCCGGCCACGCTGCCAATCAGCATCGCACAAGCTCCCAGTATCCCTCTCCACTTCTTCATGCTTACCTCGAAACACGGCGCGAGGGCCCTTGTCGCCTAGTGGCACGGATGTCACTGCAACAGGACTACGCGCAATTATTAGATGGCAGGGCTAGGCAGGGAGATAGAGCGGCCCCCGCATTCCCACTCGAAATCACAAAGAAACTGGCGGATTATAGCGGACGCACAAATAGATGTAAGTTTGTGCTCTTGAATTCATGCTACCTGCCCCCATCTGGCCGACCCCTATTGACGCGCCGGCCAAAGCGGGTGGCATAAAATCCCGCACAGTCTCATTACTCCGGCCCCACGATGCCCAAGCAGTTGTCCGATTTATATGCCGACCTGAGCGCACGCGCCCAAGAGCCCGCCCCCGTGGGCGCACATGCTTTATATATAGCGGGGCGGCGCTGCGGCTGGGCTACGCATGCGGCATGCGACGCGCTGCAAGGGGCCGACCACATCGAGGTCGACGATGCGGCGCTGCGCATCGGCGCGGCGCTCACTCCCGGCGCGGCCCTGAACGCGGTGCTGGAACAGGCCGCGCAACTGTTGCGCCAAGCCAACTGCCTGCGCGGCTGGCGCGATGAATTGCTGGACGTGCTGGACGGCGAAACCTCGCTCGGCGTCATCGAACGCGCGGCGGTGCGTCCGCTGGGCCTGCTGACCAAGGCCGTGCACCTGAACGCCTGGACGCCGGATGGCCGCGTCTGGATCGCGCGGCGGGCCTTGAGCAAATCCACCGATCCCGGCATGTGGGACACCCTGGTGGGCGGGCTGGCCGGCTGCGGCGAAGACCTGGAAACGGCGCTGGTGCGCGAATGCGGCGAAGAAGCCGGCCTGGACGCACCGGACCTGGTGCGGCGCTCGCCGCTGCGTACCATTCTGCGCATCCACCGCCGCCTGCCCGAGGGCTATCAGGTGGAAGACGTGCTGACCAGCACCTGCGTGCTGGCGGCCGATGCCCGCCCCGCCAACCGGGACGGCGAAGTCATGGAAATCGCCGCCGTCGACGTGGCCACGGCCGTGCGCCGGGTGGCCGAGGGCGAATTCACCCTGGAAGCCGCGCTGGTGATCATCGAAGACATCATGCAGCGCCAGGCCGCCGGCGACATCTGACGCCGCGCGGCCCGCGGCCGCGCTAGCGCGGCTGCACGCCGGGTTCGCCCAGCACGCCGGGACGCCGGGATTCGCCGTCCTGCGATTCGTCCGCTTCATGCAACTCGGCGCTTTGCGGCGCTTCGTGCTTGGGGGCTTCGTGCTGGCCGGCTTCGCGCGGCACGGCCTTCCCGCCAGCCTCGGGCTTGCCGCCTTCGTGCAGGCCCGCTTCCCGCAATGCGCGGGCGGCGCGCTCGTCGATGCCGCTATCTGACGACCCCGCCCCCGCGGCCTCGGCGGCTTCCGCCGCCTGCGAGGGCGTGGGCGCCGAAACCGGCGCGGGCACCGGCGCCGGCGCCGCGTTCGAGGCCTGCGAGAATTGCTTCCAGACCTCGATGGCGCGCAGCCGCTGCTTGGCGACCACCTGGATGCGTTCACGCAGATGCTCATCGCGCGCCAGCAGGGCATGGAAATCGCGCGACGACAGCATCAGCAGCTTGCTGTAGCCCAGCGAGGTCACCTCCGGCGCGATCTGCTGCTCGCCCAGCAGGCCCAATTCGCCGAAGAACTCGCCGCTGCCCAGTTCGATCATGGTGTTGTCCGGCAGGTGCACCGCCACGGCGCCGGACGCCACGAAGCACATTTCCTCGCCGTGCCGGCCCTTGGTCAGCACGCGCTGATCGGGCAGCGACAGGCGCGGCTTGAGCAGCTTGCTGATGGCGCGCAACGAATCGGCCGACAGGCCCTCGAACAGTGGCACGCGGTTGATCAGGTCGGCCGCGCTCATTTCGATATCCAGCGGCGGGTGCGTGTCGATATGCGACCAGCGGCTCTTCAATTGCGCCATCAGGTCGGCATAGACCTCGCCGCTGATCAGGAACTGCTCGAGCATGTCGCGGTAGCGGATGCGTTCCAGCTCGCGGGCCACGCGGCCCAGGTAGCTTTCCTGCAACCACTGCGCATACGACGGGTACTGCAGGTTCAGGGCCTGCATGGCGTTTTCGATCAGGTCCAGGCGCCGCTGGTGCAGCGCCACGATGCGCTGCGTCGCGGCCTCGCCCAGCAGCGGCGTGATCTGCTCGCGCGCGAACACGATCAGGCGCTGGGCCACCGACCGCTTGCTCATCAGGTTGGCGAAGCGCTGGCCCAGCTCGCGCGCCAGCCACCCCTGGAAACCGAACAGGTAGTGCAGCCGCAAGGCCAGGCGGAACCCGGTGGAATAGCGCACGTCGGCAACGATGGCGCGCTCGAAGCCCGGCACGCCGCCCATGCGGATGGCGTCCTCCAGCCGTTCGGCCCGCGCCAGCAGAGCCTCGGCCATGCGCCAATCGACGATCTGCGCCTTGAGGATGTCAAAGAACATTTCCTCTTCGCGCTGCGCCACGATGGCCAGGCCGACCGACACGCGCTGCTCGTCGCTCATCTGGCTGACCTGGCCGTCGTGCACGCTGGTCAGGCTGGCATCGAACACGGCGCGGATGCGGTCGCGCACCTCGGTGCCGATGTGCTCGGTCTTGGCCACCTCGTCGGTCTTGCCCTGCAGGTCTTCCAGCGCCACGGCCAGCGCCTGGTTGCGGATGGTGCGCTCGACCGGCGACAGCTGGTTCAGCCCCAGCATGCGGATCAGCGGCCGCAGGCTGATGCCGTTGACGAACAAAGTCAGCAGCACGAAGCCGGTGGTAGCCACAGCAATGAACTGGCGCGCCTCTTCGGGCACGCCGGTCTGCTCGGTGACGGCCAGCGCCAGCGCCAGCGACACGGCGCCGCGCAGGCCGCCCCACAGCATCACGACCTTATAGGGGTTGCTGACCTTGGTGCCCAGGCGGGTCAACCCCAGCAGCGGCAGCAGGCCGAACACCACGATCGCGCGCGCGACCAGCGTCACCACGAACACCACGCCGACCAACACCAGTTCCTGCCAATCGGCCGCGGCCATCAGCTTCGGGATCAGCATGGCCGCGAACAGGAAGATGAGGGAGTTGGCCCAGAACCCGAATTGCTCCCAGGCGCTGGCCAGGTATTCGAAGGTGGTGGGCGACATGCGGGTGCGGCCGGTCGACCCCACCACCAGGCCGGCGATCACCGTGGCGACCACGCCCGAGACGTTCAGGTAGTGCTCGGAAATGAAGAAGGACAGGTACGCCAGCGTCAGCGTCAGCGTGATTTCCGCGGTGGGAAAACCGCGCAGCCAGGCGAACAGGAAACAGGCCAGCCGCCCCATGGCGAAGCCGGCGATGCCACCGCCGATGAAGTGCACGATGAAGTCATTGAAGATACCGCTGGCGGTCAGCTCGCCATGGCCGCCCAGGACGGCCAGCAGCACGGAATACAAGGCGATGGACGCGGCGTCGTTGAACAGGCTTTCGCCTTCGACCAGCGTGGTCAGGCGCTTGGGAGCGCCCACTTCGCGAAAGATGCCCACCACCGCCACCGGGTCCGTGGTCGCGACGATGGCGCCCAGCAGCAGGCACACGACGAGCCCGTAGGGCGAAATGGCGTCCAGCGTGACACCGACCACCACGGTGCACACCACCACCGCCACGATGGCCATCATCAGGATGGGGCCGATGTCGTCCATCAGGCGCCGCACGTTCATGGACAGCGCGGTCTCGAACAACAGCACCGGCAGGAACACCATCAGGAAGGTCTCGGACGAGATCTCGAACCGCTCCAGCGAATCCAGAAAGTCGCCGATCCAGCTGGGCGCCCAGCCGTGGACGTGCACGATGATGCCCAGCAAGCAGCCGACGATTGCCAGCAGCACCGAGTAAGGCAATTTGAGGCGGCCGGCCAGCGGCGGCATGAAGCACACCAGGGTCAGCAGGCCAGCCAGGCCGAATACGAGAAAACCTACATCCATGGAGTGCGCCGCGTCCCGATCATGAAGCTTGTGAGAAGTTCCACAAGAATAGCGGGTTTTCCTGCAAGTCTTGGCGCCGAGAAGAGGGCATGCACGTTTCGTTACCCCAGACGGGTCACGCCCTATGCGCCTGGCCGCGACTTTTTCGGTAAGGTAGGGGCCGTGCAGAACTTTGCAGGAGCCGCACTTGGCACGCGTCCATACCCTGGCCCGGCGCAATGACGCCCCGGCCATGCTCGTCCAACTGACGGATTGCCATCTGTTCGGCGAGCCCGACACGGTGATGCTGGGCGTCAACACCGACGCCAGCCTGGGCGCGGTGCTGCGCCAGATCGAGGCCGATCACAAGCATCCCGACCTGCTCCTGGCTACCGGCGACCTGTCCCAGGACGGCGAACCCGCGGCCTACCGCCGCCTGGCCGCCATGCTGGGCTCGGCCCCGGCGCTGGCAGGCGCCCAAATTCGCTGCCTGCCCGGCAACCACGACCTGCCGGCGGCGATGCGCCAGGAACTGCCCGAGTGGTCGGCGCCCGTGACCGACGTGGGCGCGTGGCGGGTGGTCTCGCTGGACACCACGGTGCCGGGATCGAATGCCGGGCATCTGCCCGACGGCCAGTTGGATCTGCTGGAGGCCGCGCTGGCCGATGCACCCGGGCGGCACACGCTGCTGGCGATGCACCACAACCCCATGCAGATCGACAGCCACTGGCACGACTCGATGATGATCGACAATCCCCAGGCGCTCTTCAAGCGGCTGACGCGCTGGCCACAGGTCCGCGTGCTGCTGTGGGGCCACGTGCACCACGAATTCGACCGCCGGCGCCACAACCTGCGCATGCTGGCCACGCCCTCCACCTGCTTCCAGTTCAGCATCCGCGACGGCAAGCACGTGGTCGACAACCTGGCGCCCGGGTACCGCTGGATCAAACTCTATCAAGACGGTTCGATGGCCACCGGCGTGCGGCGCGTGCAAGACGCGCAGTGGTATACGGTGCAGGCCGATCCGGACAGCGCGCAGGCCGCGTAGCGAGCGCGCAATAAAAAACGGGGCACCATATGCGTGGTGCCCCGCAAGCATCCGTCTCATAGGGGAGGGGAAAGAGGAGAAGCCGAGACGGATGACAAGACTGCCAACCAAAGTTTGCGGTCTACGTGAAGTTAGGCGGTACGGACTTCATTAAGTTTCTGGAATCGTGCGTTATTTCGCGATGAATTTGTATCAATTTATTGATGCGGGACGGTACTCGTCGCCGGGGCCGTGATCGGCACCCGCAAAAGAAAAGGGCTGCCCAAGGCAGCCCTTTGCGTGGCGCGTAGCGGAATCAGGCGGCGAGGTTGCCGCGCATTTTCTTCAGCGCCGCCGCTTCGATCTGGCGGATGCGTTCGGCGGACACGCCGAATTCCTGAGCCAGTTCGTGCAGCGTGGCGCCGCCGTCGTCTTGCAGCCAGCGGGCTTCGACGATGCGGCGCGAGCGCGGATCCAGGGCTTCGAGGGCGCTGGACAGGCCGCTGCTTTGCAGCTGGTCGCGCGCGGCGCGTTCCAGCACGCGGGTCGGTTCCTGGCGGCCTTCGTCGGACAGGTAGGCGATGGGCGCGTAGCTGTCGTCATCGTCGTCCTGGTTTTCCAGCGACATGTCGCGGCCGGACAAGCGCACTTCCATTTCGCTCACGTCTTCGCGGCGCACGTTCAGTTCGCGCGCGATGTGATCGACCTGTTCAGGGTCGAGCGTCTGGCCGTCGGGGCGCATGCTGCGCAGATTGAAGAACAGCTTGCGCTGGGCCTTGGTGGTGGCCACCTTGACCAGACGCCAGTTGCGAATGATGTATTCGTGGATTTCGGCCTTGATCCAGTGCACGGCGAACGACACCAGGCGCACGCCGCGCTCGGGGTCGAAGCGCTTCACGGCTTTCATCAGGCCGACGTTGCCTTCCTGGATCAGGTCGGCGTGGGGCAATCCGTAGCCCAGGTATTGACGAGCCACCGACACCACCAGACGCAGGTGGGATAGCACCAGTTCGCGCGCGGCGCCCAGGTCTTCCTGGTCGCGCAGGCGGCGGCCGAGTTCGGTCTCGCGCTCGGCGGACAGGACCGGCAGGCGGTTGACCGCGGAAATGTACGCGTCGATCGTGCCGAGTGCGCCCGGATTGGCAATGGCCAACGCCAGGGCGTTGCCGGAAGCGGCCAACGAGGTACTGGGTTGTTTCATAGCAGCGGTCTCCGGAAAGCGAAGGGGTAACGACATGGATTCGATGTTAGCACTCTAGTAAAGGGAGTGCTAATTCGACTATTGCGGCGCGTCAAAGTTTCCTTTCCTTAACGCGTCCCCATTTTTATTTCACGCTGCGACAACAACGTCGTCCGCCCGCCGGGCCGCCCCAAGGGCGGGCAGCCCCATCGGGGGCCGCAAGCGCGCGAAGCGCCTGCGGCGTGGGGGCACATCTTTCTACCAACCCAGGCGCTTCAGGGCCTCGGCGGTGGCCTCGCCGTCCGGACGGACGAACAGCGCGCCGCGAGGGTCCATGAACACCTGGTACTTCGCGCCGTCGAACAGGGGCATGTAGGCCGCGCTGCCAAATTGGACATCGACGAAGGGGAACCAGTTCGGAAAACTTTGCTTGAGCGAGCCCAGGTCCGGCGCCGGCCAGTCGTCCAGGGCGTGGACCGAGCGCGTGGCCGATGCCTCGCGGGCGACATCGCTGTAGCGGCCCGACAGGCGTTCCAGCCGATACAGCGGCGGCACGCCGGCCATCAGAGCCGGCAGGCGCCAACGCACGACCCGCGCATCGATCTGCCATTGGTCGCCGTACAGCACGTACTGCTTGGCGCCCACCCCCGGCGCGGTGGCGCTGACCTGGTACTGGCCCTCGGCCTGTTGGCGCGCTTCGATCCGGGCGACGGGCGCGTCGGTGGTCAGCCGGAAGAACTGCACCAGCGACAGCGCCAGCAAGCCGGACACCCCGCCCAGGAGCAGCAGCATCAGCCCGAACAGGCGCCGCACCGGCCGAAACTGGAAGCTGCGGCGGCCGCGCTCGTCGCGGGGACCGCCCTTGCCCAGCAGCATCGCGAGGCCCGGCAGGAATAGGACGACCGCGGCCAGCAGGATCCAAACGAAGGGGGCGATTCCGTTGATCAAATCAGGCGGTCCTTTGCGAAGAAGGCCGGGCCTGGCGACCCGACGCACAGGGCGCCGGGAGCCTGCCTCGGCAGGCTGCCCAGTATAGAAGCGGGGCGCTAGACGGCCGGTTTTCCAAGCCGCTCGACGTGAAACCGGATGTGATCTTCGATGAAGGTCGAGATAAAGTAGTAGCCGTGGTCGTAGCCGTCCTGACGGCGCAGCGTCAACGGCTGGCCGGCGGCGGCGCAGGCGGCCTCGAATACCTCGGGATACAACTGCTCGGCCAGGAACTGGTCGGCGGTACCCTGGTCGACCAGGATGCCGCCAGGGAACGGCTGGTGCAGGCCGCGCATCAGCAGGGATGCGTCGTAAGCCGCCCAGGCGTCCGGATGGTCGCCCAGGTAGGCGCCGAACGCCTTCCTGCCCCAGGGGCACTGGCTGGGCGCGGCGATCGGCGCGAAGGCCGAGACCGACTGGAACTTGCCTGGATTGCGCAGCGCCAGCACCAGCGCGCCGTGGCCGCCCATCGAGTGGCCGAAGATGCCGACCCGCGCGGCGTCGCCGGGCAGGGTGCGGGTAACGATGCCATACAGCTCCTGCGTGACGTAGCTGTCCATGCGGTAGTGCCCGCGCCAGGGCTCGGCGGTGGCGTCCAGGTAGAAGCCGGCGCCCGTGCCCAGGTCCCAGCTTTCGTCTTCGCCGGCCACGTTGGCGCCGCGCGGGCTGGTATCGGGCGCCACCAGCATCACGCCCAGTTCGGCGGCCAGGCGCTGGGCGCCCGCCTTGATCATGAAGGTTTCTTCCGTGCAGGTCAGGCCGGCCAGGTAGAACAGCACGGGCACCGGCCCCTGCTCGGCCTGGGGCGGGACGAACACCGAGAAGCGCATCGGCAGGCCGATCTCGGCCGAGTCATGACGGTAGTAGCGCTGCGTGCCGCCAAAACAGCGATGCTGGGAAATGAGTTCCAGGGCGGCGGGCATGAGCGTTCTCCGGGCTGTGGGGCTGAAATAAATTCGTACGGGATTAGGGTATATCCACGGTACGACGATCCGTCGCCGAATGTTAACCTGCCCGAAACGGGGTCCTTCTCATAAAAAGTATCGATTCCGTGCCCATATTGTGATCACGGGGCTTGACCAGCGCCCACCGTGGCACTATTTATATAAGTAAGAGAAGACAACCCGTTCTTCTGGAAGCGCAAGCCCTGACACTATGGCCCGTCTGCCCCGTCTGTACGCCCCTGGGCTGCCCCAACTGGTGCAGGCCAACTTCATTCAGCCGCTGGCGGCGCCGTCCCAGCCCGCCCCGGCCGACATCCTCAATCAGCTTGCCGCGTGGCTGGGCGAATCCGCCCAGCGCCACCGGGTATCGGTGCACGGCTGGCTACTCGCCAACGACCGCATCCTGCTTCTGGCCACCCCGGCCGACGAAGAAGGTCTGCCGCGCCTGATGCAGACGCTGGGCCGCAACCTGGCCGCGCGCCTGCGGGGCGGCCGGGTGTTCGCCGGCCGCTACCGGTCCGCTTTGCTGGAACCCGGCGCATGGGTGCTGCCTGCCCTGGTCTGGCTCGAAACCTACCCGGTGCGCAGCGGCGCCTCGCAAGACCCCGATTCCTGGCCCTGGTCGTCGGCCTCCAGCCACACCGGCAACACCACGGCTGCGCCCGCGCAATGGCAATCGGATCACGCGGACTACTGGGCTTGCGGCAATACGCCGTTCGACCGCCAGGCCAATTACCGCAAGCGCCTGCAGGACGGCCTGTCGCGCGAGGAAACCCAGCGCATCGATCAGGCCGTTTCCGGTCAGTGGGCCTTGGGCGGCGCGAACTTCATCGCCAGCCTGGCCCATACCGCCAGCCGCCGGGTCGCGCCGGGCCAGCGAGGACGTCCGCGCAAGAAACCCGTCGCACCCACGACCGACACCGAAGCCGGCCCCGCCACCACGCCGGCGTCACCGCCGACGACCAGCGGCTCGTCCTCCTGACATAGCGCCTTCGGGCGCTTTTTCATGCCCGCCTGAAGCGATCCCCGCCAGGCGGTGTCGCATTTCGCCGACGAAATGCCCTGTGGCAGCGCATCGCGACGCCCCTCAAAATATCAAAATAAATGGGGACGAAACATCGTCAAAATAGGGATTTCACTACCCTTGTGAGCGCACAATGAAAAGCACGTCCCCGTCCGGCCTTTAACGGCGCGGCTGTTGATGCGTCACCATATTAATGCTCTATGGCGGTGCATGATATAAATTAGGGTCACACCCCTTATATTCCTATTGCACCCTACTGCTGGCGAGGGTATTGTCCGTCTCCTGCACTGCAACATTACGACGCAGGCTCACTGCGGAGCGCGCCATGCCCCAAATTACCCCGAACGATTCCTGTCCCACCCCCAAGGCGACCCCGATCGATGCCAGCCGCATCGGCCTGCCACCTGCCCAGGGCCTGTACCACCCCAAGAACGAACATGACGCTTGCGGCGTGGGGTTCGTGGCGCACATCAAAGGCAAGAAGAGCCACGCCATCATCCAGCAAGGCCTGAAGATCCTGGAAAACCTGGATCACCGCGGCGCGGTGGGCGCGGACAAGCTGATGGGCGACGGCGCCGGCATCCTGATCCAGATTCCCGACACGCTCTACCGCGACGAATTCGCCCAGCACGGCATCACCCTGCCGCCGCCCGGCGAATACGGCGTGGCGATGGTGTTCCTGCCCAAGGAAACCGCCTCGCGCCTGGCGTGCGAACAGGAACTTGAACGCTCGGTGCGCGCGGAAGGCCAGGTCGTGCTGGGCTGGCGCAACGTGCCCGTGGACGTCGACATGCCCATGTCGCCCACCGTGCGCGACTGCGAACCCGTGATCCGCCAGCTGTTCATCGGCCGCGGCGCCGACGTAATGGTGCCCGACGCGCTCGAGCGCAAGCTGTACGTGATCCGCAAGACCGCCAGCCATGCCATCCAGAACATGCATCTGGCGCACGGCAAGGAATACTTCGTGCCGTCGGCCTCGGTGCGCACCGTGGTCTACAAGGGCCTGCTGCTGGCCGACCAGGTCGGCCGCTACTACCGCGACCTGGCCGACCCGCGCACGGTGTCCGCGCTGGCGCTGGTGCACCAGCGTTTCTCGACCAACACGTTCCCCGCCTGGCCGCTGGCCCACCCGTACCGCATGATCGCCCACAACGGCGAAATCAACACGGTCAAGGGCAACTTCAACTGGCTGCGCGCCCGCGAAGGCATGATGCAGTCGGCCGTGCTGGGCGATGACCTGAAGAAGCTCTACCCCATCGTCTACGAAGGCCAGTCCGACACCGCCACGTTCGACAACTGCCTGGAACTCCTGGTGAACTCGGGCTACTCGCTGGCCCACGCCATGATGATGATGATCCCGGAAGCCTGGGAACAGCATACGCAGATGGACGAAAGCCGCCGCGCGTTCTACGAGTACCACGCCGCCATGATGGAGCCGTGGGACGGCCCCGCCGCGGTCGCGTTCACCGACGGCCGCCAGATCGGCGCCACGCTGGACCGCAACGGCCTGCGCCCGGCCCGCTACCTGGTCACCGATGACGACATGGTCATCCTGGCCTCGGAAGCCGGCACGCTGTCGATTCCCGAAAACCGCATCGTCAAGAAATGGCGCCTGCAGCCGGGCAAGATGTTCCTGATCGACCTGGAACAGGGCCGCATCATCGACGACGCCGAAATCAAGCTGCAGCTGGCCAACAGCCGCCCGTACCGCCAATGGATCGAGCGCCTGCAAATCAAGCTGGAATCGCTGCCGGCCCCGCGCCAGGCCGCCGTGGCCACGCAATCGTCCGTGTCGCTGCTGGACCGCCAGCAGGCGTTCGGCTGGACCCAGGAAGACTACAAGTTCATCCTGGAACCGATGGCCTCGTCGGGCGAGGAAGTGATCGGCTCGATGGGCAACGACGCGCCGCTGGCCGTGCTGTCCGACCGCGCCAAGCCGTTCTACAACTATTTCCGCCAATTGTTCGCCCAGGTCACCAACCCGCCGATCGACCCGATCCGCGAACAGATGGTGATGTCGCTGGTGTCGTTCATCGGCCCCAAGCCCAACCTGCTGGACATCAACAACGTCAACCCGCCGCTGCGCCTGGAAGTCTCGCAGCCGGTGCTGGATTTCGCCGCCATGGCGCAGATCCGCGACATCGAGCAGGTGACCGGCAAGAAATTCCGCAGCTTCGAGCTGGACATCACGTACCCGGCCGCCTGGGGCCCCGAGGGCATTGAAGCCCGCGTGGCCGCGCTGTGCGCGCGCGCCGTGGACGCGGTGCAAAGCGGCTACAACATCCTGATCGTGTCCGACCGCCTGGTCGACAACGAGCGCGTGGCCATCCCCGCGCTGCTGGCCACGTCCGCCGTGCACCAGCACCTGATCCGCGCCGGCCTGCGCACCAACACCGGCCTGGTGGTCGAAACCGGCTCGGCCCGCGAAGTGCACCACTTCGCGCTGCTGGGCGGCTACGGCGCCGAAGCCATCCACCCCTACCTGGCGCTGGAATCGCTGGGCAAGATGAGCGACCCGGAAAAGGCCGTCAAGAACTTCATCAAGGCGATCGGCAAGGGCCTGAACAAGGTGATGTCCAAGATGGGCATTTCCACCTACATGTCCTATACGGGCGCCCAGATCTTCGAAGCCGTGGGCCTGCAGAGCAGCCTGGTGAACAAATACTTCACCGGCACCTCGTCCAACATCGAAGGCATCGGCATCTTCCAGGTCGCCGAAGAAGCGCTGCGCCAGCACCGCGCCGCCTTCAGCACCGACCCGGTGCTGGCCAACGACCTGGACGCGGGCGGCGAATACGCCTACCGCGTGCGCGGCGAAGAGCACATGTGGACGCCGGATTCCATCGCCAAGCTGCAGCACGCCTCGCGCGCCAACAACTACCGCACGTACAAAGAGTACGCGCAGATCATCAACGACCAGAGCCGCCGCCACATGACGCTGCGCGGCCTGTTCGAGTTCCGCTTCGATCCGTCGCGCGCCATTCCGCTGGACGACGTCGAATCGGCCAAGGACATCGTCAAGCGCTTTGCCACCGGCGCCATGTCGCTGGGCTCGATCTCGACCGAGGCCCACTCGGTGCTGGCCGTGGCCATGAACCGCATCGGCGGCAAGTCCAACACCGGCGAAGGCGGCGAAGACGAACTGCGCTACCGCGCCGAAATGCGCGAAGGCAAGAGCACCATCAAGGACGGCGACACGCTGGCCTCGCTGCTGGGCTCGGACCGCATCGAAGCCGACGTCGCGCTCAAGAAGGGCGACTCGCTGCGCTCGAAGATCAAGCAGGTCGCGTCGGGCCGCTTCGGTGTCACCGCCGAATACCTGTCCTCGGCCGACCAGATCCAGATCAAGATGGCGCAGGGCGCCAAGCCCGGCGAAGGCGGCCAGCTGCCCGGCCACAAGGTGTCGGAATACATCGCCAAGCTGCGCTACTCGGTGCCGGGCGTGGGCCTGATCTCGCCGCCGCCGCACCATGACATCTACTCGATCGAAGACCTGGCCCAACTGATCCACGACCTGAAGAACGTCAACGCTCGCGCTTCCATCTCGGTCAAGCTGGTGTCGGAAGTGGGCGTCGGCACGGTAGCCGCGGGTGTCGCCAAGGCCAAGGCCGATCACGTCGTCATCGCCGGCCACGACGGCGGCACGGGCGCGTCGCCGGTGTCGTCCATCAAGCACGTGGGCACGCCCTGGGAACTGGGCCTGGCCGAAACGCAGCAGACGCTGGTCCTGAACCGCCTGCGCAGCCGCATCCGCGTGCAAGCCGACGGCCAGATGAAGACCGGCCGCGACGTCGTCATCGGCGCGCTACTGGGCGCCGACGAATTCGGCTTTGCCACGGCCCCGCTGGTCGTGGAAGGCTGCATCATGATGCGCAAGTGCCACCTGAACACCTGCCCGGTGGGCGTGGCCACGCAAGATCCGGTGCTGCGCAAGAAGTTCCAGGGCAAGCCCGAACACGTCGTCAACTTCTTCTTCTTCATCGCTGAGGAAGTGCGCGAAATCATGGCCCAGCTGGGCATCCGCAAGTTCGACGACCTGATCGGCCGCGCCGACCTGCTGGACATGCGCTCGGGCGTGGAGCACTGGAAGGCTCAGGGCCTGGACTTCGCCCGCGTATTCCACCAGACCCAGTCCGACGCCGACGTGCGCCAGACCGAAGAGCAGGACCACGGCCTGGCCGGCGCGCTGGATCACCAGCTGATCGAGCGCAGCAAGCCCGCGCTGGAACGCGGCGAAAAGGTCTCGTTCATCGTGCCGGTGCGCAACCGCAACCGCACCATCGGCGCCATGCTGTCGGGCGCGGTGGCGTCGCGCTACGGCCATGACGGCCTGCCGGACGACACCATCCACATCCAGTGCAACGGCACGGCCGGCCAAAGCTTCGGCGCCTTCCTGGCCCATGGCATCACCATGGACCTGGTGGGCGAAGGCAACGACTACGTCGGCAAGGGCTTGTCCGGCGGCCGCATCATCGTGCGCTCGCCCAACGACTTCCGCGGCTTCGGCCCCGACCACATCATCGCCGGCAACACCGTCCTGTACGGCGCGCTGGCCGGTGAAGCGTTCTTCAACGGCGTGGCCGGCGAACGTTTCGCGGTACGTAACTCGGGCGCCGCCACGGTGGTGGAAGGCACGGGCGACCACGGCTGCGAATACATGACCGGCGGCACCGTCGTGGTGCTGGGCGCCACCGGCCGCAACTTCGCGGCAGGCATGTCGGGCGGCGTGGCGTACGTGTGGGACCCCGAGCGCACGCTCAAGCATCGCGCCAACCTGTCGATGGTCGAACTGGAAGCCGTGGCCCCGCACGCAGAGCAACAGGCGCAGAACAACATCGACATCTGGCACAGCGCGCAGCGCGGTGGCGAGCGCGAAACGGATGAAACCATCCTGCGCCGCCTGGTGGAAGACCACTTCCGCTACACCGGCAGCTTCCGCGCCCGCGAAATCCTGGGCGACTGGGAAGCTTCGCGCGGCAAATTCGTAAAGGTCATGCCGACGGACTACCGCCGCGCATTGGGTGAAATGTGGCGTGCAGCCAACCCGCAACAACTGGCTGCGTGAGGGATACCATGGGAAAGATTACCGGCTTTATGGAATTTCAGCGTCTGCAGGAGGCCTCCGAGGCCCCGCAGAAGCGGCTGAAGAACTGGCGCGAATTCGTGCTGCACCTGACCGACGACCAAGCCAAGCAGCAGGCGGCGCGCTGCATGGACTGCGGCATTCCGTTCTGCAACAACGGCTGCCCGGTCAACAACATCATTCCGGACTGGAACGACCTGGTGTACCGGCAGGACTGGCGCCGTGCGCTGGACGTGCTGCACTCCACCAACAACTTCCCCGAGTTCACCGGCCGCATCTGCCCGGCGCCGTGTGAAGCCGCCTGTACCTTGAACATCAACAGCGACGCTGTCGGCATCAAGTCCATCGAACACGCGATCATCGACAAGGGCTGGGCCGAAGGCTGGGTCACACCGCTGTTGCCAGCCCGCAAGACCGGCAAGAAGGTCGCCGTCGTGGGCTCCGGCCCCGCCGGCATGGCCTGCGCGCAGCAGCTGGCACGCGCCGGCCACTCGGTGACCCTGTTCGAAAAGAGCGACCGCATCGGCGGCCTGCTGCGCTACGGCATCCCCGATTTCAAGCTGGAAAAGCACCAGATCGACCGCCGCATCTCGCAGATGGAAGCCGAAGGCGTGGAATTCGCGCCGTCGACCTACATCGGCAACCCGTCTGACCCGGTGGCCGACGGCCTGACCGTGCGCACCCCGCAATCGCTGCTGGCCGAATTCGACGCCGTGGTGATGAGCGGCGGCTCGGAAACGCCGCGCGACCTGCCGGTGCCGGGCCGTGAACTGTCGGGCGTGTATTTCGCCATGGACTTCCTGCGCCAGCAGAACAAGGCCGTGGCGGGCGACCGCCTCACCGACCAGACGCTGGCCAAGGGCAAGCATGTGGTGGTGATCGGTGGCGGCGACACCGGCTCCGACTGCGTGGGCACCAGCAACCGCCACGGCGCGGCCTCGGTCACGCAGTTCGAACTGATGCCCCAGCCGCCCGAGTCCGAGAACAAGACCATGACGTGGCCCTACTGGCCGCTGAAGATGCGCACGTCGTCCTCGCACGAGGAAGGCTGCGACCGCGACTGGTCGGTGACCACCAAGCTGCTCAAGGGCAGCAATGGCAAGGTCGAAAAGCTGGTCGGCGCCCGTGTCGAATGGTTCAAGGACGAGTCCACCGGCCAGATGAAGATGCGCGAGGTCGAAGGCTCGGAATTCGAGATCAAGGCCGACCTGGTGCTGCTGGCCATGGGCTTCGTGTCGCCGGTGCAGACGGTGCTGGACGCCTTCGGCGTGGACCGCGATGCGCGCGGCAACGTGCGCGCCAACACCGACGACTACCGCACCAACGTGGAAAAGGTCTTCACCGCCGGCGACATGCGCCGCGGCCAGTCCCTGGTGGTCTGGGCCATCCGCGAAGGCCGCCAGTGCGCCCGTTCCGTGGACGCCTATTTGATGGGATCGAGCGAACTGCCGCGCTGATTCCCGGCGCATGACGCCCTGATTTCGCCGCCTTGCGCACTGGATGCCAAGGCGGCGAAGTTTTTTCAGGCAACCGACATATTCGTTTCCGTAAGATGCGGCATCGAACCGCCGCCGCCCACGCCATGTCCACCGCCGACCCCGAACTTGCCGCCCCGCCGACGCTGCCGCAGATTTTCCGGGCCTTCACCAAGGTCGGCCTGACCAGCTTCGGCGGCGGCCTGAGCGGCTGGATGATGCGCGAATTCGTGCAGCACCGGCGCTGGATGTCGGAATCCGACTTTCTCAGCGGCCTGGCCCTGGCGCAGTCCTTTCCCGGCGTGAACGTGGTGAACCTGGCGATCTGGATCGGCTTCCGGCTGCGCGGCGGCCCCGGCGCATTGCTGGGCGGCCTGGGCATCACGGTGCCGCCGATGATCGTGGCGATCGGCGCGGCCGCGCTGTTCGCCAGCATGGCGCAATCGCAGGGGCTGCACGTCGCCATGGCCGGAGTCGCGGCCGCGGCGGTGGGCGTATCGCTGCAGACGGGCTTGCGGGCCGCGCGGCGCGCGCTGGTCGGATGGGTGCCCGCCGCGATCATGGGCGTGACGTTTGCCGCCATCTTCCTGCTGCGCCTGCCGCTACTGTGGGTGGTGGGCGCCATGGCGCCGCTGTCCATCGGCATCGCCTACAGCCGCCTGCGGCGCCAGGGGCGGCAGCCATGAACCTGACGATGCTGCACGATCTGTTCTCGGTCTTCACGCCGCTGTCGTTCCTGACGGTGGGCGGCGGCCAAAGCATCCTGCCCGATATCCACCGCCAGGCCGTGGACAGCTATGGCTGGATCAACGAATCGCAGTTCCTGGACTACTTTGCGCTGTCGCGCATCACCCCCGGTCCGGCCTCGCTGCTGGTGACGCTGATCGGCTGGCACGTGGGCGGATGGGGCGGCGCGATCGCGGCGTCGATCGCCATCTTCCTGCCCTGTTCGCTGCTGATCTATGCGCTGGCGCGGGTCTGGGCCCGCTACCGCCACGCCACCTGCGTGCGCGCCATCGAAGCCGGGCTGGTGCCGGTAGCCGCCGGCATGATCCTGGCGTCTTCCTGCACCGTGCTGCGCGCCGCCGAGGGCGGCGCCTGGGCCTGGGGCGTGGCCGCCGCGTCCACGCTGGCGCTGGTCTACACGCGGGTCAGCCCCTTTCTGATG
Source organism: Achromobacter sp. UMC71 (assembly GCF_014170305.1). GTDB lineage: Bacteria > Pseudomonadota > Gammaproteobacteria > Burkholderiales > Burkholderiaceae_B > Achromobacter. The sequence continues at coordinate 20,380 of NZ_LZZT01000017.1, read as the reverse complement.
CTGGGGCTCGGCGCCGCCATATTCCTGGCCGCGCTGGCCTGATTCTCCCCCTTGCGCTTGCTGTCTGCGCCGTCTGTTGTTGCAGTGCAGCCACGGCGGCCACGGCTTGCCCGCTGCGTTTGACGCATATCAACCGGCGCCGGCGCCGGGTCTGCGAACCTTTCCACTCACCCCAAGGAAAGATCGGAGAAGAAAATGTTTTCGCTGAATGGGCGTATCCGCGCCACCGCCATCGCCGGCCTGATCGCTGCCGGCGCGTTTGCCGCCCCCGCCCAGGCCCACGAAGCCGGCGACATCCTGTTCCGGGTGGGCGCCACGCAGGTCCGCCCTGCCTCGAACAACGGCACCGTGCTGGACGGCAGCGTCAAGCTGGACGCCAACAACAACGTGCGCCCCAGCTTCACGCTGGCCTACATGGCCACGCGCAACATCGGCATCGAACTGCTGGGCGCCTGGCCGTTCCAGCACGACGTGAGCGGCAGCGGCCTGGGCAAGATCGGCTCCAGCAAGCAATTGCCGCCCACGCTCAGCCTGCAATGGCACATCCTGCCTGACAGCATGATCCAGCCGTACATCGGCGTGGGCATCAACTACACCAAGTTCTTCGACACCAAGGCCGAAGGCGCCCTGAAGGGTTCGGACCTGAAGATGGGAGACTCGTGGGGTGTGGCCGCGCAACTGGGCGCGGACATCAAGATCAGCGAACGCTGGTTCATGAACGCCGACATCCGCTACATCGACATCAAGTCGAAGGTGAAGCTGAATGGCGAACACATCGGCACCGCGCGCATCGACCCGTGGGTGCTGACGATGGGCGTCGGCTACCGCTTCTGACGAACCCGCGCCGCCGCTACTGGCGGCGCTGCGCCAGCAGTTCCTGAAACGCCTGCAATGCAGGCGTTTCGTCTTCTGCGCGCCAGACCAGCTGCGTTTGCGCGCGGCCATGCGGGCCGGACAGCGGCGTTACGCGCAGCGATGATTCGCCCCCCAGCACCGCCAGCACCGAGCGCGGCACGATCGCCACGCCGGATCCCGCGGCCACGCAGGCCACGATGGCGTGATACGACGCGAATTCCATGACCTTGCCCGGCGCCACGCCCGCCTGGCCGAACCAGGATTCCAGGATGCGGCGGTACGAGCAGCCGGTGGCGAACGCGATCACGCTGCGGTCGCCGACGTCCTTGGGGCCGCGGATCTCGGGCCAGGCCAGCGGCGAGATCAGCGCCAGTTCTTCCTGGAAGGCCGCCATTTCGGCCAGCCCCTGCGCATCGAAAGGCTCGGCCACGAACGCGGCTTCGATCTCGTAGTTGCGCACCTTGGCCGCCAGCGCGCCCGACGTACCGGTGACCAGTTCGATGCGCACCTGCGGCCAGGCCGCGTGATAGGCCGCCAGGATCGGCGGCAGGCGCGCCGCGGCCGTGCTTTCCATGGTGCCGATGCGCAGCAACCCCTGCGGCGCACCGTCGCGCACCGCCGCCTGGGCTTCGTCGGACAGGCGCAGCAGCCGGTCGGCGTACGACAGCAGCACGCGCCCCTGGTCGGACAGCACCAGGCGCCGGTTCTGGCGCCGGAACAGCGGCGCGGCCAGCGAGGCTTCCAGCTGCTTCAGGCGCGTCGACACATTGGACTGCACCCGGTTCAGGTGGGCCGCGGCGCGCGCCACGCCGCCGTGGTCGGCTACCGCCTTGAAGATCTGCAACGCGTCCAAGTCTAAGTTTCTCATTTCAAGAACTCATGTTCTTAATAATTCACTATTCAGGATATTAGTACAGCCGTAGAGTGGGAGCTATGTCAATAGCCACCCACCCCGATTCCGTCCGCCCGCGCGGGGCCGCCTCCCTGGCCTGGCCCGCCGCGCTGGCGCTGGCCGCCGCCATGGGCATCGGCCGCTTCGCCTTCACGCCCGTCTGGCCCTTGATGGCCCAGGAAGCCGGCTTGTCGCTGGCGCAGGGCAGCTGGCTGGCGTCGGCCAACTATGCGGGCTATCTGCTGGGCGCGCTGACCGCGGCCGTGCGCCCGCCGCGGCACCCGCGCGCCATGCTGGCCGCCAGCCTGCTGGCCGTGGGCCTGTTGACCCTGGCCATGCCCGGATTCCACGGCGTGCTGGCCTGGAGCCTGCTGCGGCTGGCGGCCGGCTATGCCAGCGCCAGCGCATTCATCTGCATCGCCGCCGCGCGCCCCGTCGCTGCCTGCGATCCGCGCGGCCCGGCGGTCGCGGCCATCACCTACGCCGGCGTCGGCGCCGGCATCGCCCTGACAGGCCTGGCCTGCCTGGCCCTGATGGCCGCGGGCGCCGACGCCAACGGCAACTGGATCGTGCTGGGAGTCCTGACCCTGGCGCTGTCCGGTCTGGCCTGGCCGCGCCTGCAGCGCGCCGACGCCAAGGCCCGCCTGGACGCCGCCGCCGCGCCCGCCCGCCTGCCGCCGGGCATTGGCCGGCTGGCGCTGCACTACGGCATCTTCGGCGCCGGCTACATCATCCCCGCCACATTCCTGCCCGCCATGGCCCGCGAGATCATTCCCGATCCCGCCGTGTTCGGCTGGGCCTGGCCCCTGTTCGGCCTGGCCGCCGCGCTGTCCTGCCTGCTGGCGCCGCGCGTGGCGCAGGCGCGGGACGACAAGTCGGTGTGGCGCGGCGCGCAGGCCGTGATGGCCCTGGGCATGCTGGCCGTGGCGGTCTGGCACAACATTGCGGCGGTCATTGTTGCCGCGCTGCTGGTGGGCGGCACGTTCATGGTCATCACCCAGGCGGGCATGCTGACCGCCCAGCGGCTGGCCGGGCCGGCGGCGCCGCGGGCCGCGGCCGTCATGACGTCGGCGTTCGCGGCCGGCCAGATCCTGGGGCCGTTGCTGGCGTCCGGCGCGGCGCGCTTTGGCGCGGGCCTGCCGCAGGTGCTGGCGGGCGGCGCGGCGCTGCTGGCGCTGTCGGCCTGGCGCTTGGGAAATATCAGCACCGCCGGCAAGAACGCTGGGCATAATGCGATCGGTTCCCAGGAACCATCACATTAGAACGAGGAGTCACCCAGCATGAAATCGCTACGCCCCCTGGTCGCCGCCCTGGCGGCCTTCGCCGCCTTCAGCGGCCCCGCCCAGGCCCAGACCGCCGACTGGCCTGCCAAACCCATCACCATGATCGTGCCCTACGCCCCGGGCGGCTTTGCCGATACCCGCGTGCGCCTCCTGGCGCGCAAGCTGGGCGAATCGCTGGGCCAGCCGATCGTGGTGGAAAACAAGGCGGGCGCGGGCGGCGTCGTCGGCACCAACCTGATCGCCAAGGCGGCGCCGGACGGCTACACCATCGGCACCGGCAATCTGGCGCCGATGGCGGTCAACCCGTCGCTGATGAAGGAAATGCCGTACGACCCGGTCAAGGACCTGGCACCCGTCATCCTGATCGAGAACAGCCCGCTGGTGCTCAGCGTCAACAACGAGCTGCCGGTCAAGACGCTGGCCGACCTGATCGCCATGGCCAAGAAGCAGCCGGGCAAGCTGTCGTTCGGGTCGTCGGGCGTGGGCGGCGCGCACCACCTGTCCGGCGAAATGTTCCGCGAACAGGCCAAGATCGACATCGTGCATGTGCCGTACAAGGGCGGCAGCCTGGCCGCGACCGACCTGATGGGCGGTCATATCTCGATGATGTTCGAGATGGGCTATTCCGCCTTGCCGGCCATCCAGGGCAAGAAAATCCACCCCATCGCCGTGACCTCGGCCCAGCGCCTGGCGGTGCTGCCCGACGTGCCCACCATGGCCGAATCCGGCCTGCCGGGCTTCGAGTCGTATAACTGGCAGGGCATCGTCGCCCCCGCCGGCACCCCGGCGCCCATCATCGCCAAGCTCAACGCCGAGCTGAACCGCATCCTCAAGGAGGCCGACGTGCAGAAGGCCATCGCCGACACCGGCAGCCAGGCCGGCGGCGGCACGCCCGAGGAATTCGGCGCCTTCATCAAGAGCGAAACGGCCAAATGGGCCCACGTCATCAAGGCTGGAAACATCCAGCTCCAGTAAACCCAACCAGGAGTATTCCCATGCCATCCCGCCTTCTCGAACGGCTCAAGCTTGACCATCCCATCATCCAGGCGCCCATGGCCGGCGGCGCGACGACGGTGGAGCTGGTGTCCGAAGCCGCGAAGGCGGGCGTGCTGGGATCGCTTGGCGCGGCCTACCTGAGCCCCGAACAGATCGAAACCACGGCCGCCGCCATCCGCGAGCGGACCGGCCGGCCGTTCGCCATCAATCTGTTCGCCTCGGTGCCCGAACAGCCCTACGGCGGCAATGCCGACCGCATGCTGGACCTGCTGGCCCGCTACCACGCGCAGCTGGGCCTGCCGGCGCCGGCCGCCCCCGGTCCGCAAGCGGACCCGCTGCCCGGCCAGATCGAGGCCGTGCTGCGGGCGCGCCCGGCGGTGTTCAGCTTCACCTTCGGCCGCATGCCCGCCGACACCCTGGCGCGCTGCCGCGAACTGGGCATCCTGACGGTAGGCACCGCCACCACGGTGCGCGAGGCCGTGGCGCTGGAGCAGGACGGCGTGGACGCCATCGTGGCCCAGGGCGCCGAAGCCGGCGGCCACCGCGGCACCTTCCTGGACGAATTCGAGCATTCCCTGATCGGCACCATGGCGCTGGTGCCCCAGGTCGCCGATGCGGTGTCGGTGCCGGTCATCGCCTCGGGCGGCATCATGGACGGCCGCGGCATCGCCGCCGCCCTGGCCCTGGGCGCGGACGCCGCGCAGATGGGAACGGCCTTCCTGACCACCGACGAAGCCGGCATCGGCGACGCCTACAAGGCGGTGCTGCCCGCCTCGCGGGCCGAGCAGTCGCGGGTGACCCGGGCGTTTTCCGGCCGCCCGGCGCGCGGCATCGTCAATTCCTTCATGCGGGACGCCGACCAACTATCGGACGATATCCTGCCGTACCCCCTGCAGAATGCCCTGACCCGGCCCATGCGCACTGCCGGCGGCAAGGCCGGCAATGTCGCGGTTCTGTCCCTGTGGGCGGGCCAGGGTGCCCCGCTGGCGCGGCGCGAAAGCACGGCGGCGCTGATCGCCCGATTGGTGCACGAAACGGCCGCAGCCCGCGCCCGCGATTGACCTTCGGATGGCCAGGCCGCCGCCGCCGGAGGCCCGGCCATTGTTCCCCAGGGCGAAAACACTGTTCCACGGGCAGGCATATCGCACTGCGATGACAAATCGTCGGGCTACAATGGCCCCTCGCCGCTGGGTGCAACAGTCCGTCTTTTGTCCCCGGCATATGAGTAACAGGGCGCTTCCCGACGCAGCCTGTCTCGCTCGCGCCGGCTGGTTGACCGCCGCGCATGAGCGCGTCAGCAGGGCATCCGCCACCGAAACACCCGTTCGTTGCCCATGCCCGCTCAAACCAGCAGCTCCCCGGAATTCGCCCTGCGCCTGCAAGGCGTGGCGCTCGGCTACGGTGATTTCACCGTCTTGCGCGACATTTCCATGGAAGCGCGCCCGGGCCAGGTGGTCGCCATCATGGGCGGCTCCGGGTCCGGCAAGACCACGCTGCTGCGCGCGGCCACCGGCCAGCTCATCGCCCAGCAAGGCACCGTGCTGGCGTTCGGCCAGGACATCGCCCGCGCCACCGCCGCCGAACTGCAGGGCCTGCGCAAGCGCATGGGCGTGCTGTTCCAGCAGGGCGCGCTGTTCACCGACCTGAACGTCTTCGAAAACGTCGCGTTTCCGCTACGCGAACATACGCAGCTGTCCGAAGCCGACATCACCGCCCGCGTCCTGGACAAGCTGGACGCCGTGGGCCTGCGCGCCGCGGCCCACCTGAAGGTGGCTGAAATCTCCGGCGGCATGGCCCGCCGCGTGGCGCTGGCCCGCGCCGTGGTGCTGGAACCCGAACTCATTCTGTACGACGAACCCTTCGCCGGCCTGGACCCGATCTCGCTGGGCATCACCGCCCGCCTGATCCGCAGCCTGGCCGACCGCCTGGGCTGCGCGTCGGTGCTGATCACGCACGACGTGCACGAGTCCTTCGCCATCGCCGACCAGGTCTACCTGGTGGGGCAGGGCCAGCTCAAGGCCTCGGGCAGCCCCGACAGCCTGTCGGCCTCGCAGGACCCCTACGTCCAGCAATTCCTCAAGGGCGAACCCGACGGCCCCGTCGCATTCCAGTACCCCGAAACGCCGGCTTTCCAGAAATGGCTTTCGCAACAACAGGGGCGCCGCGCATGACCGAATCGAACAATGCCATCGGCGCGCTGGGCGGCTGGGTGCGCAACCGCATCACCGGCATCGGCGGCTTCACCCGTTTCTTCGGCGCCATGCTGGCGCGCAGCGGCATCGCGCTGTCGCGTCCGCGGCTGGTGTCGCAGCAAGTGCATTTCATCGGCAACTACTCGTTGCTGATCATCGCCGTGTCCGGCATGTTCGTGGGCTTCGTGCTGGGCCTGCAGGGCTACTACACGCTGAACCGCTACGGCGCCTCGGAATCGCTGGGCCTGCTGGTCGCGCTGTCGCTGGTGCGCGAGCTGGGCCCCGTGGTGACGGCGCTGCTGTTCGCCGGCCGCGCCGGCACCTCGCTGACCGCCGAAATTGGCCTGATGAAGGCCGGCGAGCAACTGTCCGCCATGGAAGTCATGGCCGTCGACCCCGTGCGCCGCGTCCTGGTGCCGCGCCTGTGGGGCGGCATCATCGCCATGCCGATCCTGGCCGCCGTGTTCTCCATGGTCGGCATCCTGGGCGGCTGGGTGGTGGGCGTGCTGATGATCGGCGTGGACGCCGGCGCCTTCTGGTCACAGATGCAGGGCGGCGTCGATGTCTGGAATGACGTCCTGAACGGCGTCATCAAAAGCCTGGTGTTCGGCGTCACGGTGACGCTGGTCGCGCTTTACGAAGGCTGGCAGGCCAAACCCACCCCCGAAGGCGTCGCCCGCGCCACCACCCGCACGGTCGTGGTGGGTTCGCTGGCGGTGCTGGGGCTGGACTTCCTGCTTACCGCCTTGATGTTTGGAAACTGATACGGATCGATCATGTCACGCGAAAAAACCGACTTCTGGGTAGGCCTGTTCGTCTTGCTGGGCGCGATCGCGCTGGGGTTCCTGGCGTTGCGCGCCGGCAACTTGAGCACCTTTTCTTTTGCGCCCACCTATACGCTGACGGCCAATTTCGATAACGTAGGCGGCCTCAAGGTCCGCGCGCCCGTGAAAAGCGCAGGGGTGGTGGTCGGCCGGATCGCCAATATTTCCTTTGACGACAAGACCTTCCAGGCCGTCGTGGCGATCAACCTGGAAACGGCCTACCAGTTCCCCAAGGACTCTTCCGCGGCCATTCTCACGTCGGGACTGCTGGGCGAACAGTACCTGGGCCTGACCCCGGGCAGCGAAGAAGACAACTTTGCCGACGGCGGCAAAATCCGCTATACCCAAAGCGCCGTCGTGCTGGAACAGCTGATCAGCAAGTTCCTGTACGGCTCGGCCGAGAAAGAAGGCTCGAACGCGGCTGCCGCCCCCGAAGCGAAAGCCCCGAATTGAAGACAATCCGCCTGGCGCGACGATTTCCGCGCCAGACGAGCACTGCAATAAGAATAGAACTCTGCTGATAGGGATGCCCTGATCATGAACAAGAAAGCTCTTTCCCGCATCGCCACTGTGGCCGCCGCTGGCGCGCTGATGGCGGGTTGCGCCGCCCCGCAGCATCCGGACCCGCGCGACCCCTGGGAAGGCTTCAACCGTGGCGTCTACAAATTCAACGACACCGTTGACCGCGCCGTCTTCAAGCCGGTGGCGCAGGCCTATACCTTCGTCACGCCGCAACCGGTGCGCAGCTGCGTCCACAACATCTTCAGCAACGTCGGCGATCTCTGGTCGGGCACCAACAGCTTCCTGCAGGGCCGTGGCCACGACTTCGTCAACACGCTCGGCCGCTTCCTGTTCAACACCACGATGGGTATTGGCGGCTGCTTTGACGTCGCCTCGGCCAACGGCGCCCGCAAGATCCCGAACGACTTCGGCACCACGCTGGGCGTGTGGGGCCTGGGCCAGGGCCCGTACCTGGTGCTGCCGTTCTTCGGTTCGTCCAGCGTGCGCGACGGCGTCGGCCTGATCGGCGACTGGCAAGGCCGCCAATACGGCTACATGGGCGTCAGCGCCATCGACAACGTGCCGCTGCGCAACTCGCTGTGGGGCCTGGAAGTCGTCGACACCCGCGCCAGCCTGCTCAACGCCACCGACACCATCGACCGCGTCGCGCTGGATCCGTACAGCTTCATCCGTGACGCCTACCTGCAGCGCCGCGCCGCCATGGTCAACGGCCAGCGCGTGGACGACGAATCCAGCCTGCCCAACTACGAAGACGACGAGGGCGAAGCCCCCGCCGCCAACAAGGACAAGGGCGCCGCCGCCCCGGCACCGAAGCCCGCAACCAAGTAAGCTGTTGGATTGCGTTATCAGTACAGCAAGGAGTTTTCATGCGGTTTTCTTTCTTTTCCCTGCTCCAGCGCCTGGCCTTGGCCAGCCTGGTGGGCCTGGCGGCCTCGGCCGCCGCGCAGGCGCAGCCCGACGCCAACGGCGCGCCCGACCAATTCGTGCTGGGCGTGGCCAATGAAGCCCTGGACGTCCTGAAGGCCGACGGCGCCGTCAAGGCGGGCAACACCGCCCGCATCAACCAGGTCGTCAACGAGCACATCCTGCCCTACGTCAACTTCCAGAAGACCACGCGCCTGGCCGCCGGCCGCTACTGGCGCCAGGCCACCGACGCGCAGAAAAAGGGCCTGGCCGATGCCTTCCGCGGCACGCTGGTGCGCACCTACAGCGGCGCGCTGACCCGCGTCACGTCCAGCACCAAGGTTTCGGCGCTGCCGTTCCGCGGCGACCCCAAGGCCGACGACGTGGTCGTGCGTACGCTCATCAGCCAGGCCAATGGCCAGCCCACCGGCGTGGACTACCGCCTGGAAAAAACGCCCCAGGGCTGGAAAATCTACGACATGAACGTCGAAGGCATCTGGCTGATCGAGAACTACCGCAACCAGTTCGCCCAGCAGATCAACCAGAACGGCATCGACGGCCTGATCCAGGCCCTGAACCAGCGCAACCAGTAAGCGCTTTCCCGGTTGCCTGCCGGCCCGGCGCGCCCTTGCGGCCCGCCGGGCCTGTTATTTTGGGGACGTATCTTCGCCCATGCCCTACGGTTGCCGGGGCTATCAGCGCCCCGCAAGGCGGGCCGCTTATATAATGATCAATTCGCTCTTTTCCGGGCAACCTCCCCGCCGTCATGTCTGCCGTTAGTCTAGAAAACGTCTCCAAAATCTACTCGCCGCGCCGCAGCGGCTGGGGCAAGCTCACCGGGCGTGCCCCTGGCGCCGGCTTCCAGGCGCTGGACAACGTCAGCCTGAACATCGAGCACGGCGAATTCTTCGGCCTGCTCGGCCCCAATGGCGCGGGCAAGACCACGCTGATCTCCATCCTGGCCGGACTGGCGCGCGCCAGCGCCGGCCGCGCCACCGTCTGTGGCTACGACGTCGTGGCCGACTACAAGTCGGCGCGGCGAGCCCTGGGCGTGGTGCCGCAAGAGCTGGTCTACGACCCGTTCTTCACGGTGCGCGAAACGCTGCGCATCCAGTCAGGCTATTTCGGCCTGCGCAAGAACGACGACTGGATCGACGAAATCCTCTTCAACCTGGGGCTGGCCGACAAGGCCAACTCGAACATGCGCGCGCTGTCCGGCGGCATGAAGCGCCGCGTGCTGGTGGCGCAGGCGCTGGTGCACCGCCCGCCCGTGATCGTGCTGGACGAACCCACCGCGGGCGTCGACGTCGACCTGCGCCGCACCCTGTGGGAATTCATCTCGCGCCTGAACAAGGCCGGCCACACCATCATGCTGACCACCCACTACCTGGAAGAAGCGGAAGCCCTGTGCGGCCGCATCGCCATGCTCAAGGGCGGCCACATTGTCGCGCTGGACACCACCCAGGCCCTCCTGGCTCGCGTGGGCGGCGTCGACCTCGAAGACGCCTTCGTGCGCATCATGCACCAGGACGACAAGCCCGCCCCGCAACCCGAAGAGATGCCGCAATGACCCAGCCCGCCGCCAACGCCAGCCAGCCGCTGGTGCAGCCCCGACTGGACGCGGGATCAGGCTTTCCGACCCTGCTGCGCAAGGAATTGCTGCGCTTCTGGAAGGTCAGCTTCCAGACCATCGCCGCGCCCGTCATCACCGCGCTGCTGTACCTGCTGGTGTTCGCCCACGTGCTGGAAGGGCGCGTCATGGTGTACGGCAGCGTGCCCTACACTGCGTTCCTGATCCCGGGGCTCATGATGATGAGCATGCTGCAGAACGCCTTCGCCAACCCGTCCTCGTCGCTGATCCAGAGCCGCATCACCGGCAACCTGGTGTTCATGCTGCTGCCGCCGCTGTCGCACCGCGACATCTTCGCCGCCTATGTGCTGGCGGCCGTGGTGCGCGGCCTGGCCGTGGGCCTGTGCGTGTGGGTCGTGGCGCTGTTCTTCGTGTCGCTGGTGCCCGCCAATCCGCTGTGGCTGCTGGTGTTCGCGGTGCTGGCCTGCGGCATCATGGGCGTGCTGGGCCTGATCGCCGGCCTGTGGTCCGAGAAATTCGACCAGTTGGCGGCCTTCCAGAACTTCCTGATCATGCCCGCCACCTTCCTGTCGGGCGTGTTCTATTCCATCCATACGCTCCCCGCCTTCTGGCAGGGCGTGTCCCACTGGAACCCCATTTTCTACACCATCGACGGCTTCCGCTACGGATTCTTCTCGGTGTCGGACGTCTCCCCCTGGCGCAGCCTGGCGGTGGTGACGGGGGTGTTCCTCGCACTGTCGATCTATGCGCTGCGGCTTCTGGCCAGCGGCTACAAACTCAGGAACTGACGTCCATGCTTCCCACTCCCGCGCAAGTCCGCCAATACATCGCGGACGGCCTGCCCTGTGAACATCTCGACGTGCAAGGCGACGGCTCGCATTTCGACGCGGTCATCGTCAGCGCCGCCTTCGAGGGCAAGCGCCTGATCCAGCGTCATCAACTGGTCTACGCCGCCCTGGGCGACCGCATGAAAGCCGAGATCCACGCCCTGTCGATGCGCACCCTGACCCCCGCCGAGTACACGCAGGCGGGCAAGTAACCATGGACAAGCTACGCATTACCGGCGGCGCGCAACTGCGCGGCGAAGTCACCATCTCCGGCGCCAAGAACTCGGCCCTGCCGATCCTGTGCGCCGGGCTGCTCACGGCCGACGCGCTGTCCCTGTCGAACGTGCCGCACCTGAATGACACCGCCACCATGCTGCGCCTGCTGGGCCGCATGGGCGTGCGCGCCGAGCGCGCCGCCGACGGCATGGTCACGCTGCAGGCCGACCGGGTCGACAACCTGGAAGCCCCGTACGACCTGGTCAAGACCATGCGCGCGTCGATCCTGGTGCTGGGCCCGCTGGTGGCGCGCTTCGGCGAAGCCCGCGTCAGCCTGCCCGGCGGCTGCACCATCGGCCAGCGGCCGGTGGACCAGCACATCAAGGGCCTGGCCGCGCTGGGCGCCGACATCAGCATCGAACACGGCTTCGTGGTCGCGCGCGCCAAGCGCCTGAAGGGCGCCTCGGTCCGCACCGACATGGTCACCGTCACCGGCACCGAGAACCTGCTGATGGCCGCCGTGCTGGCCGAAGGCCAGACCGTGCTGGAAAACGCCGCGCGCGAGCCCGAAGTGGTAGACCTGGCCGAGCTGCTCATCAAGATGGGCGCCCGCATCCAGGGCCACGGCACCGACCGCATCGTGATCGACGGCGTCGAACGCCTGCACGGCGCCGAGCACCGCGTCATTTCCGACCGCATCGAGGCCGGCACCTTCCTGTGCGCGGTTGGCGCGGCCGGCGGCGACATCCTCCTGAAGAACACCGACGCCGGCATCCTGGGCGCCACGCTGGACAAGCTGAGCGAAGCGGGCCTGACCATCGAAACCGGTCCCGACTGGATCCGCGGCGCCATGTCCGCGCGCCCCAAGGCCGTGGGCTTTCGCACCCATGAGTACCCGGGCTTCGCCACCGACATGCAGGCCCAGCTCATGACCCTGAACACCGTGGCCGACGGCACCAGCGTCATCGTCGAGAACATCTTCGAAAACCGCTACATGCACGTGCAGGAACTGCGCCGCATGGGCGCCGACATCGACATCGACGGCCACACCGCCATCGTGCGCGGCATCGATCGCCTGTCGGGCGCCACCGTCATGGCAACCGACCTGCGGGCCTCGGCCAGCCTGGTCATCGCCGGCCTGGCCGCCGACGGCGAAACCGTGGTCGACCGCATCTATCACCTGGACCGCGGCTACGACCGGATGGAAGTCAAGCTGCGCGCCCTGGGCGCCAACATTCAACGCGCAACCGGCAAGGAATCGGCATGAGCAATGCCCAACTCGCGCCCCTGACCCTGGCTCTGTCCAAGGGGCGAATCTTCGAAGAAACCATGCCCTTGCTGGCGGAAGCCGGCATCGAAGTGCCTGAAAACCCCGAAAGCTCGCGCAAGCTGATCCTGCCCACGAGCGACCCCGGCCTGCGCCTGATCATCGTGCGCGCCTCCGACGTGCCCACCTACGTGCAGTACGGCGCGGCCGACCTGGGCATCGCCGGCAAGGACGTGCTGATCGAGCATGCCGCCGAGCAACCCGGCGGCCTGTACCAGCCGATCGACCTGAACATCGCCAAGTGCCGCCTGGCCGTGGCCGTGCGCAACGGCTTTGACTACCAGGCCGCGGTGCACCAGGGCGCGCGGCTGCGCGTGGCCACCAAGTACGTGCAGTCAGCCCGTGAACACTTTGCGTCCAAGGGTGTGTACGTGGACATCATCAAGCTGTATGGTTCGATGGAACTGGCGCCGCTGGTGGGCCTGGCCGACTGCATCGTGGACCTGGTGTCCACCGGCGGCACGCTGCGCGCCAACGACCTGGTCGCCGTTGAAGACATCATGCCGATCTCCTCGCGCCTGATCGTCAACCAGGCCGCCCTGAAGACCCGCGGCGACCGCCTGCAACCGCTGCTGGACGCCTTCGAAAGAGCCGCCAGCCGCAACGCCTGATCCCCGCCCGCCGCGCTTCGCGCGGCGGCCGCCACCTGCTTGAACCATGACGCCATGGCCCTGATCAATCGTCTCGACTCCCGCGATCCCGGATTCCAATCCGCCCTGACCAAACTGCTGGCCTTCGAAGCCACCGAGGACGAGTCCATCGACCGCGCCGCGGCCGGCATCCTGGCCGATGTGCGCACGCGCGGCGACGCGGCGCTGGTGGAATACACCCAGCGCTTTGACCGCATGCCCGGCGCCACGGCGGCCACGCTCGAAATCCCCAAGGCCGAATGGCATGCGGCCCTGGCCGCGCTGCCCGCGGCCCAACGCCACGCGCTGGAAGCCGCCGCCGAGCGGGTGCGCAGCTACCACCAGCGCCAACGCGCCGAAACCTGGACCTACACCGACGCCGAAGGCACCATGCTGGGCCAGCAGGTCACGCCGCTGGACCGCGTCGGCCTGTACGTGCCGGGCGGCAAGGCCGCCTATCCGTCGTCGGTGCTGATGAACGCCATTCCGGCCAAGGTCGCGGGCGTCGAAGAACTGATCATGGTCACGCCCACGCCCGACGGCGTGCGCAACCCCATCGTGCTGGCCGCGGCCGCCATCGGCGGCGTCGACCGCGTGTTCGCCATCGGCGGCGCGCAGGCCGTCGGCGCGCTGGCCTACGGCACCGCCACCGTGCCCGCCGTGGACAAGATCGTCGGCCCGGGCAACGCCTACGTGGCCGCCGCCAAGCGCCGCGTGTTCGGCGTGGTCGGCATCGACATGATCGCTGGCCCCAGCGAAATCCTGGTCATCTGTGACGGCAAGACGCCGGCCGACTGGATCGCCATGGACCTGTTCTCGCAGGCCGAGCACGACGAACTGGCCCAATCCATCCTGCTGTGCCCCGACGCCGGCTTCATCGCCGAGGTCGAGGCCGCCATTGCGCGCCTGCTGCCGACCATGCCGCGCGCCGACATCCTGCGCGTCAGCCTGGCCAACCGCGGTGCGCTGATCCAGGTCCGCGACCTGGACGAGGCCTGCCGCATCGCCAACGACATCGCCCCGGAACACCTGGAAATCTCCACCGAGCAGCCCGAAACCTGGACCGCCAGGATCCGCCACGCCGGCGCGATCTTCATGGGCCGTTTCAGCTCGGAAGCCCTGGGCGACTACTGCGCCGGCCCGAACCACGTGCTGCCCACCTCGCGCACGGCCCGCTTCTCGTCGCCGCTGGGCGTCTACGACTTCCAGAAACGTTCCAGCCTGATCCAGGTCTCGCACCAGGGCGCCCAGACGCTGGGCCGCATCGCGGCCGAGCTGGCGCTGGGCGAAGGCCTGCAAGCGCACGCCGCCAGCGCCCAGTACCGGATCGACAAGCCATGAGCGCCGTCGCCGGCCGCATCGCCGGCACCGTCCGGCCCGATATCCTCGCGCTGGCCGCCTACCCGGTAGCGCACGCCGAAGGCTGCATCAAGCTGGACGCCATGGAATGCCCGTACGAGCTGCCCGAGGCGGTTCGCGACGATCTGGCCCGCACGCTGCGCGACACACCGCTGAACCGCTACCCGGCGGCCGACCTGTCCGAGCTGCAAGCGGCGGTCAAGACGGCCTTCGGCGTGCCGGCCAGCGCCGACGTGCTGTTCGGCAACGGCTCGGACGAACTCATCCACATCGCGGTGCAGGCCTGCTGCAACCCCGGTGACGTGGTGCTCTCGCCCTGGCCGTCGTTCGTGTATTTCGACATGGCGGCCCGTTTCGACCACGCCCGCTTTGTCGGCGTGCCGCTGGCCAGCGATCTGTCCCTGGATCTTCCCGCCATGCTGGCCGCCATCCGCGAACACCAGCCCAAGGTGGTGTTCCTGGCCGTGCCCAACAACCCCACCGGCGGCGCCTGGTCCGACGCGGACATCGCCGCCATCATCGCTGCGGCGCCCGGCCTGGTGGTGGTGGACGAGGCCTACCAGCCATTCACCGACCGCAGCTGGATGCCACAGGTGCTGGCCGCGCCGAATGTGGTGGTGATGCGCACCGTGTCCAAGATCGGCCTGGCGGGCCTGCGTTTCGGCTACCTGGCGGGACACCCCGGCTGGATCGCCGAGCTCAACAAGGTGCGTCCGCCCTACAACCTGGACGTGCTGACCCAGGCCGCGCTGCTGACGGTGCTGCGGCACAAATCCGTGCTGGACGAACAGGCCGCGCGCCTGCGCGCCGACCGCGAGCCGCTGGCCGCCGCCCTGGCCGCGCTGCCGGGCGTCAGGGTATTCCCTTCCGCCGCCAACTTCGTACTCGCCCGCTTTTCCGGCAAGCTGGACGGCAACGCCGTGCATCTTGCCCTGAAAACGCGCAAAATATTGGTTCGTAACTTCTCCAATGCCCATCCGCTCCTGGCCGACTGCCTCCGCATCTCGGTGGGCACCCCGGCCGAGAACGCCGCTTTGCTATCGGCACTGCAAGACATCCTGAGTGCCTAATCGAGTTCTGACATGCGTACCGCAGAGATCACCCGCAACACCAACGAAACCCGCATCCGCGTGGTCATCAACCTGGATGGCACCGGCAAGCAGACGATCGACACGGGCGTGCCCTTCCTGGACCACATGCTGGACCAGATCGCGCGCCACGGCCTGATCGACCTCGACATCAAAGCCGAGGGCGACCTGCACATCGATGCGCATCACACGGTGGAAGACGTGGGCATCACCCTGGGCATGGCCCTCGCCAAGGCGGTGGGCACCA
Source organism: Achromobacter sp. UMC71 (assembly GCF_014170305.1). Classification (GTDB taxonomy): domain Bacteria; phylum Pseudomonadota; class Gammaproteobacteria; order Burkholderiales; family Burkholderiaceae_B; genus Achromobacter. The sequence goes on along the minus strand of NZ_LZZT01000017.1, from coordinate 4,629 downwards.
AGGCCGGGCTGCGCCGCTACGGCCACGCCTACGTGCCGCTGGACGAAGCGCTGTCGCGCGTGGTGGTGGACTTTTCCGGCCGTCCCGGCCTGGAATACCACATCCCCTTCACGCGTTCGCACATCGGCGCGTTCGACGTCGACCTGACCCGCGAATTCTTCCAGGGCCTGGTCAACCACGCCCTGATCACGATGCACATCGACAACCTGCGTGGCACCAACGCCCACCACCAGTGCGAAACGGTCTTCAAAGCCTGTGGCCGCGCGCTGCGCATGGCCGTCGAAGTCGACCCGCGCATGGGCGACATCGTGCCGTCCACCAAGGGCGTGCTGTAACGTCCGCGACCTCCCGCCACGCACCAGGTAAACCGAAGTGACCACTATCGCCATCGTCGACTACGGAATGGGCAACTTCCATTCCGTCGCGCGCGCGCTCAAGTACGCCGCCCCCGACGCGGACATCCGCATCTGCAGCCAGCCCCAGGACATCGACGCGGCCGACCGCGTGGTGTTTCCCGGGCAGGGCGCCATGGCGGACTGCATGCGCACCCTGAACGAATCCGGCCTGCGCGAAGCGGTCGTCAAAGCCGCGCGCAGCAAGCCGCTGCTGGGCGTCTGCGTCGGCGAACAGATGCTGTTCGACGCAAGCGAAGAAGGCGGCACCTCCTGCCTGGGCCTGTTCCCCGGCGTGGTGCGCCGCTTTTCCGGCCCGCGCTTTGCCGACCCGGTCCCGGCCGACGACGAAGCCTGCCTGGCCGACACCGGCGCCGCAGGCCTGGCCGACGGCCGCGCCGAGCGCCTCAAAGTCCCGCACATGGGATGGAACAAAGTCCGCCAGACGCGCTCTCACCCTATCTGGGCCGGCATTCCGGACGACACGCATTTCTATTTCGTCCACAGTTATTACGCCGACCCGGCCGATGCCAGCCTGACCGTTGGTGAAACCGATTACGGCGTGTCCTTTACCTGCGCGGTAGCGGCAGCTAACATTTTCGCGGTGCAGTTCCACCCGGAAAAGAGCGCCGAGCACGGTTTGCGCCTGTATCGCAATTTTGTAGACTGGCAGCCGTAGGCCGCTTCGGCCCACGCGCTCCAGCCCATTCAACCTATATTTTCTCGCTGCCCACCATGCTGCTGATCCCCGCCATCGATCTCAAAGACGGACGCTGCGTGCGTCTGCGCCAGGGCGACCTGGACGATGCAACGGTGTTCTCCGAAGACCCTGCCTCCATGGCCACCCGCTGGCTCGATCAAGGCGCCCGCCGCCTGCATCTGGTCGACCTGAACGGCGCCGTCGCCGGCAAGCCGAAGAACGAAGCACCCATCAAGGCCATCCTGGACGCCGTCGGCGACGACATTCCCGTCCAGATCGGCGGCGGTATCCGCGACCTCGACACCATCGAACGCTATCTCGACGCCGGCATCTCCTACGTCATCATCGGCACCGCCGCGGTCAAGAACCCGGGCTTCCTGCAGGACGCCTGCGGCGCCTTCCCGGGCCAGATCATCGTCGGCCTGGATGCCCGCGACGGCAAGATCGCCACCGATGGCTGGAGCAAGCTGACCCGCCACGACGTGCTGGACCTGGCCAAGAAGTTCGAAGACTACGGCTGCGAAGCCATCATCTACACCGACATCGGCCGCGACGGCATGCTGTCGGGCGTCAACGTCGAAGCTACCGTGCGCCTGGCGCAGCACGTGCGCATCCCCGTGTACGCCTCGGGCGGCATCGCCGGCATCCAGGACATCGAAGCGCTGTGCGCCGTCGAGGAAGAGGGCGTCGAAGGCGCCATCCTGGGCCGCAGCATCTACGAAGGCACGCTCGACTTCCAAGCGGCCCAGGCCCGCGCCGACGAATTGGCAAAATGACCACTCCCTGCAGGTCCCCCGAGGCCGGCGCGCCCCAGAGCGCGCTGACCCGCCGCATCATCCCCTGCCTTGACGTCACCGCCGGCCGCGTCGTCAAGGGCGTCAACTTCGTTAACCTGCTCGACGCGGGCGACCCCGTCGAGATCGCCCGCCGTTACGACGAGCAGGGCGCCGACGAGCTCACGTTCCTGGACATCACCGCCACCAGCGACGGCCGCGACCTGATCCTGCCGATCATCGAACAGGTCGCCTCGCAGGTCTTCATCCCGCTGACCGTGGGCGGCGGCGTGCGCCAGGTATCCGACATCCAGCGCCTGCTCAATGCCGGCGCCGACAAGATCAGCATCAACAGCGCCGCCGTGGCCAATCCGGAACTGGTTCGCGCCGCGGCCGACTACCACGGCTCGCAGTGCGTGGTGGTTGCCATCGACGCGCGCCGGGTCTCCGCGCCTGGCGAAGCTCCGCGCTGGGAAGTCTTCACCCATGGCGGCCGCAAGGCCACCGGGCTGGACGCCGTGGCCTGGGCCCGCCGCATGGCCGCCTATGGCGCCGGCGAAATCCTGCTCACCAGCATGGACCGCGACGGCACCAAGTCGGGCTTCGACCTGGAACTGACCCGCAGCGTCTCGGACGCCGTGCCGGTGCCCGTCATCGCCTCCGGCGGCGTGGGCAACCTGCAGCATCTGGCCGACGGCGTCACCACCGGCCGGGCCAGCGCGGTGCTGGCGGCGAGCATTTTCCACTTCGGCCAGCACACGGTCGGCGAATGCAAGCGCTTCATGGCCGAGCAGGGCATTGAAGTGAGGTTATAGAAATGAGCAACGAACCCAGCTGGATGGCCGACGTCGTCTTCGACGAAAACGGCCTGATCCCCGCCATCGCGCAAGACGCCGACAATGGCCAGATCATGATGGTGGCCTGGATGAACCGCGAATCGCTGGCCGAAACCGCCGCCACCGGCCGCGCGGTGTACTGGTCGCGTTCGCGCCAGCGCCTGTGGCGCAAGGGCGAGGAATCCGGCCACGTCCAGCAGGTGCATGAATTGCGCCTGGACTGCGATGGCGACGTGGTGCTGCTCAAGGTGCACCAGGAAGGCGGCATCGCCTGCCACACGGGACGCGCCAGCTGCTTCTACCGCCGCCTGGAAGGGCAGACGGACCAGGCTGCCTGGGTTACCGTCGACCCGGTCCTGAAAGACCCCGAACTGATCTACAAATGACCGACACGCCCCTTAGCGCCCACGACATCCTGGCCCGCATCGCCGACACCCTGGAAACCCGCCGCCCCGAAAACGGCGGCGATCCCAAGGCGTCGTATGCGGCCAAGCTGCTGTCCAAGGGCCCGGATGCCTTCCTGAAAAAGATCGGCGAAGAGGCCACCGAACTGGTCATGGCCGCCAAGGACGGCGTCCCCGACCGCATCGTCAGCGAAACCGCCGACCTGTGGTTTCATTGCCTGGTCGCGCTGACGCACTTCAACCTGCGACCCGATGACGTGCTGGCCGAGCTGGCCCGCCGCGAGGGCCTGTCGGGCCTGGCCGAAAAGGCCAGCCGTCCCCAAGACTGACACGGAACCCGGAAAAATGAGCGCCAACTGTCTTTTCTGCAAAATCGCCGCTGGCGAGATCCCGTCCAAGAAGGTCTACGAGGACGAGGACTTTGTTGCATTCCACGATATCAATCCGGCCGCGCCGGTGCATTTGCTGCTCATCCCTCGACGTCATGTCACATCCATGCAGGATATTACGGGCGAGGACGCAGGTTGGTTGGGTAGAATGATGTCATTGGCTCCGCGGCTTGCCGCAGAAAACGGTTGCCGTCCGGGCCCTGATGGCGGATTTCGCATCATGATCAACTCTGGCGTCGAAGGCGGCCAGGAAGTCCCGCATCTGCATTTCCACATCATCGGCGGCTCGCGACCCTGGAAAGGGCGCGTGGCCCCCACCGCGTAATACGGAGAACCGTCATGGGTAGCTTTAGCATTTGGCATTGGTTGGTCGTTCTGGTCATCGTCGCGCTGATTTTCGGCACCAAGAAACTGCGCAACATCGGCTCGGACCTCGGCGGCGCCGTCAAGGGTTTCAAAGAAGGCATGAAAGACGCCAACAGCGACAAGCCGGCCGAACCGATCGCGCAACAACGCGTGGCCGGCGACACCATCGATGTGCAGGCCAAGGAAAAGTCCAACTCCTGAGCGCCTGCTCGCCCCCCGGGCCCGGCCTGAACCGGCCGGCCCTTCCTGCCTCAATTCCCGAGCGGCCGTCGAATGTTTGATGTCAGCCTCACTGAACTGATGGTGATCGGCGTCGTCGCGCTGATCGTCATCGGCCCCGAACGCCTGCCCAAGGTCGCCCGCACGGTCGGCCACTTGCTGGGCCGCGCGCAGCGTTACGTCAACGACGTGAAATCCGATATCCAGCGCGAAATCGAGCTGGACGAGCTGCGCAAGTTCAAGAGCGAAATGGAAGACGCCGCCCAAGGCGTGCAACAGTCGCTGAACGATACCCACGCCGCGCTGCAGGAACCCGTGCAGCAATTCCGCGCCGAACTCGACGAGGTCGCCCGCGAAGCCAGCGGCAAGCCCGCCGCAGACGCCGCGACCACGCCGACCGAGCCGCTGATGCAACCGCTGGCAGGCCAGGCCGCCGCGACGTCACCGGCCACGGCGGCAGCTTTGGCAAGCCCTGAAGCGCCCGCAGCAGGTGCGCCTGCCGCCCCCGATGCGCCGCGCACCATTGCGCCGCCCAGCCCCAATCTGAGCC
>NZ_LZZT01000016.1 GCF_014170305.1 Achromobacter sp. UMC71 | reverse complement strand
GGCGGGGGCGGGACGGTCGCCCGGGATGTCGGGCAGGCGGCGGGCCAGCGCGGGACTGACCTCGACCGTCATGTCCAGCAAGCGGAAAGACAGGCTCTTGCCGTGGGCATCCAGATTCAGCGCGTCGTTGACGCCGCCGTCCAGCACGCCTTCCAGCACGAAGTTCATGGCGTGCAGGGTGGGCAGCAGGTAGCGGGTGACGCGAACGGGATGGCGGTAGGCGAACCAGGCGGCCACGCGCGCCTCGGTTACCTGCTCGGCCAGCACGGCGTAGCACTCGGGGTCCCAGGCGATCAGGCTGAGGTTGGAGATGTCGCCCTTGTCGCCGGAACGGCTATGTCCCAGGCGATACAAGGGGACGGCGATCGGGGTTGCGGCGGCCTGTGCCGGGGATGCTGAAGACGTGCTCATGACTCGATCTCTTCCAGGAAGCGCCAGCCGCTGCGCACGGCGTCGCGGGCAATGGTGCAGGACACCATGTTCAGGCGCGGGCGCAGCGCGGTGCGCACGCCGCCGCCGCCCGCCGGTCCGCAGGTGTACAGCGCGGTGACTTCGCGCAGCACGCGTTCGGCCGTCGCGCGGTCGGCGTGTTCGCCGGCGATGCGCAGGCGCACGTCGCGGCCCCGGCCTTCGGCCTGCGCGCCACGCAAGGCGCCCGCGTCGTTGTCCAGGATGCTGAGGGTGCCGATCAGGTCGGCGCGCAGCCGCAGCGCCGATCCCAGGCGCTTTTGCACGATGTCGGCCGCCAGCCGCGCGCGGGCCTCGGCCTGGACGCCGGCGTAGGAAATCTCGGCTTCGGCCAGCCAGCCGCCGTGGTAGCAGACGTTGACCTTCAGTTCGTCGGGCCGCGCGTGGCCGGTGATGCCGCGCACCGCCACGCGGTTGCCGCCCAGGTCTTCGACGCGGGCCTGGCTCAGGTCGGCCACGACGTCGGGGGTCAAATAACGGGCGGGATCATGCACTTCGTACAGCAGTTGTTCCTTGACGGTGCGCGCGTCCACCGCGCCGCCGGTGTCGGCCGCCTTGCCGATGACGAATTCGCCGTCGGCCTGGATTTCGGCGATGGGAAAGCCGGCCGCGTGCACGTCGGGCACCTCTTTCAAACCCGGCACGCAGAAGTAGCCGCCGGTGACCTGCAGGCCGCATTCCAGCATGTGGCCGGCCATGGTGGCGCGGCCCAGGCGCGGCCAGTCGGCCAGGTCCCAGCCGAAGTGCGCCAGCGCCGGGCCCAGAGTCAAGGAGGGGTCGGCGACGCGGCCGGCCACCACGATCTGGGCGCCGGCGGCCAGGGCTTGGGCGATTTCGACGGCGCCCAGGTAGGCGGTGGCGCTGACCACGTCCACGCCGTCCAGCGCCGTGCCCAGGCGTTGGCGCAGCAGGTCGCGTTGAGCGGCGGAGTCCAGCGCGTCGCCGTGGATGACGGCGATGCGGGGGGCGGGCAAGCCCTGGCGCGCGGCCAGTTCGGCGATGCGGCGCGCGGCGGCCACCGGATTGGCGGCGCCGAAGTTGCTGACGATATTGATGCCATGGCGCAGGCAGTCGGCCAGTACCGGGTCCACCAGTGCGTCCAGCAGCGGCTCGTAGCCGCGGCGCGGGTCTTCGTTGCGCGCCAGCTGGGCCAGCGCCAGGGTGCGCTCGGCCAGCGTTTCAAAGATCAGCGTGCCGCCGCCTTGGGCGGCCAGCGTGCGCACCACGGCGGCGGCGCCGTCGCTGCGGTCGCCGGAAAAGCCGGAGGCGCAGCCGATGAGCAAGGGAGTAGCAGACATGAATGGTCCAGGCAGGGCGCGGGGCATCTCGCGATGGCACCGCGCGGGGAAAACCGGAGCCTCACTATAGGGAGCGTCCGATCATCCGTAAAATAGAAATATCGGATCAATTCATAAAGAAAAGCCATGAATCTGTCTGCCCGCCAATTGCGCGCTTTCGTGGCCCTGGCCGACGAAAAGCACTTCACCCGCGCCGCGCAGCGCTGCCATCTGACGCAGCCCGCCTTCAGCGCCCTGATCCGGCAGCTGGAAGATAGCGCCGGGCTGCGCCTGTTCGACCGCAATACCCGCAACGTCGAGCTGACGGCGGAGGGCAGGGTGCTGGACGCGTCAGCGCGGCGCCTGCTGGCGGACATGGACCTGGTGATGGAAGACCTGCGCGATCACGCGGCCCGGCGGCGCGGCCGGGTGGCGCTGGCGGCGCTGCCGTCCTTGGCGGCCGGGTGGCTGCCAGGCCTGCTGGCGCGGTTCCGCGAACAGCATCCCGGCATCCTGGTGGACTTGCGCGACGCTTTGCTGGATCCGTGCCTGGACATGGTGCGCGACGGCCAGGTGGATTTCGCGGTGGCCTCGCGCCGGCCGGACATGAACGACCTGGACAGCGAGTTCCTGCATGCCGACCGCTACTTCCTGGTGTGCCGCGCGGACCATCCTCTGGCGCAACTGCCGCGGGTGCGGCTGCGCGACGTGGCGCGGCATCCAGTGATCCAGCTGGCGCGCGGCAGCAGCGTGCGCAAGCACCTGGACGCCGCGTTCGGCGCCGAGGCGCCGCCGCCGGTCTTCGAGGTCGAACACCTGGCCACCGTCACCGGCCTGGTCCGGGCGGGGTTGGGCGTGGCGGTGGTGCCGGCCATGACGCTGTTCCATTTCGGCGGCGGCGACCTGCGCATCGTGCCCCTGGCGGGCAAGGCGCTGCTGCGGCCGCTGTATCTGGTCTGGCGTCAGGGGCGCAGCCTGCCGCTGGCCGCGCAGGCGCTGTACGACCTGCTGTGGGCCAGCCGGGCGGAGATCGGCGGCCCCCCGTGAGTGCGGGGCCGCCATTGCCAGGCCGTCAGAGTGTCGAGGGCTGGGCCCGGTGCGCGTCGTCCACCTGCTGCACGACTCGCGCCAGCAGTTCGGCGTGGCGATGCGTGATCTCCGCTTTGGCGTTGTCGACGCGTTCGCCGCGGGCCTCTGTGCCGATGGCGGTTGCCAGCGCGTCGCCTTCGAAGCTGAAGTGGCGGTCGATGTCGGCCAGCGCGTCGGCATGGACGGCCATGTCGCTGTAGGCCGCTACGACCGGCACGCCCCGATGCTCGCCGATCTTGACCAGGACCTGCCCGACCGCCATGTGCTCTCCTTCCGCGCGTGCCAGGTCGTTGTTCTTGCTGTGGGGAAAAACGAAGGCATCGTCGACGGAAATGACGTACATGGAGGGGGCCAGTGCTGCCAGCTTGTCAGTGACCGAGAGCACGCCGGCATCCGTGACGGGCACGGGCTTGGCCTCGGAGTCGGGTCCGATCTCCTCCATGTCGAGCGTTCTGAGCAATTCGGCGTTGTGGTCATTGGTAGCCAAGGTGCGCGCGTACACCCCGTGCTTGTCCGCCGGCGTAACAGGCACTGCCAGCACCCGCAGTTCCAGCCCCGCGATCAGCTTTTCCTTAGGCGTGTCCGGCGTGTCGCGGCTGCGGCCCGCGCCCGGGGTCAAGGGCGTATCGCCGCGCAACGCCTGATTGAAGTCGCGGCCGGTGAACGGATAGGGCGCCTGGGTATCATCCGCGCTGCCGCCTTCGGTGGGGGCTTGCTGGTACATCGTCATGGCCAATTCGGTTTCGGGTGGAAACTGATTGGCCAAGGCGGCGGGCACGCCGATCTCATTGGCGAGTCGTCGAGCGGACGTCTCGTAGCTGCGGTAGGTATCGACGGGGGAGCGTTGCCGCTCGGCGGGCAAATGACCTTGGTCGGGAAGATAGGCAGTGATCTGCCTGGCGCGTTCGGCGGATACGGTCGGTGAGGCAGATCCCGAGCCCAGCCCGAACAAGTTCGCCAGCGCATTCAGCGCCGTGCCCATCGTTGCGAGAAAGCCGGGGCCTTGCGACGGGGGCGTGCGGTGGTTCGACGTGCCCGAGGTACTGGCGGAGCGGACCCGGCCAGACGCGTTCTGGGTCATGTGCCCCGTGGGGGGGCGGTTGCCGCCGGTGGCTGTGGACATAGAACGGCGCGGCGCGGTCGCGCCGGAGTAGGCGCGAACGCGAACGGGGGTGGCCGGGGGGCGGGTGCGGGAGCTGGAGGTGAAGCTGCGTACGAATGGCTTTGCGGCGTCGCGCAGCGTGTTGCTGCGCAGGACGCGTGTCGTGCTGGCGAAGACTCTGGGCGTGTGGGTGGTGGCGATACGGGCGGTAATGCTCTGCATGGCGGCTCTCCTGGGTGTCAGGCGCGCATGGCGCCGTGGGGCAGGCCGGCCGGCTCTGCGACGGCGACGGCGACGGCAGGATCCGCCTCGATGGGCAGGGCATTGCGATAGGCCTCCAGCGCCCTGTCCGCCATCACAGCGAAATTGCCCAGCACGTTCTGGAAGGTGGTGTCGTCCATGCCAGGCAGATCCACCGTCCAGCGGTACAGCACGATCTGTTCCTGCGGTTCCAGGGCGAAGGCGCCAGGCAGCAGGTCGGGTTCGCAATTGAGTTGCAGCACATTGCGCAGCAGCGTCGGGTGCGCGTTGGCATCCAGTGCGTCGATCTGGACGGCCAGAACAAAAACCTCACTGTTTTCCGGTGGATGGGCCAGGATGATGGCCTCGGCGAACGGGGTGACGCTGAGTACGGCGAGGCCGGTCTGTTCAAACTCGGAGGCGTCTTCCGCGCTGGTTGCCTGACGAATCCAATCCTTGATGGTGACGCGATAGTCCTGGGCCATGATGATTTCCTCAGATAGGTGCCGATGAGCAATGCCTGGACGGGCTGCAATGCGTTTACCCGTGCCGAAGTGTGGGTAACATGGAAGGTTCCGAGGTTCCTTTCGCGACTAGCCTTTCGCAAAACCCTATTGCCGATTAAAATCCGATAGTTGTAGCTATTATCCGTCACCTGAAGGATTCCGCCCATGAGCAAGCAAATCATCCATACCGACGCCGCGCCCGCCGCCGTTGGCCCTTACTCGCAAGCGGTTGCCGCTACCGGCGCCAAGACTGTGTACCTGTCCGGCCAGATCGGGCTGGAGCCCGGCACGGGCGACCTGGTTTCCGAGAACTTCGATGCCCAGGTGCGCCAGGCATTCGCCAATATGGAAGCCGTGGTCGCGGCCGCCGGCGGCACGCTGAACGATGTGGTCAAGCTGACGCTGTTCCTGACCGACCTGGGCAAGTTCACGGCCGCCAATGCCATCATGGCCGAACTGATTCCGCAGCCGTTCCCGGCGCGTTCGACCGTCGGCGTGGCCAGCCTGCCCAAGGGCGCGCAGTTCGAAGTCGAAGCGATCCTGGTCCTGTAAAGCCCGACCACGCGCGATTTGCCAGGGGTTTCATCCCATATGCCGGCCGCGGCCGTGGCAACCAAGCGATCCGGCGCCGATACCAAAGGCGCCGGCAAAGCCATGACGGATACGGAGCGCAAGCTCCGCAACCTGGGTTTGGTGCTGCCCGAGGACTTCGTGCTGCACCTGCCGCTGCGCTACGAGGACGAAACCCGCATCGTGCCGATCAGCGACCTGCGGCCCGGCTTTCCCGGCCAGGTCGAAGGCGAGATCACCAAATCCGAGGTCCTGTACCGGCCTCGGCGCCAGCTCACCGCTACCCTGGTGGACGACAGCGGCGAACTGCAATTGCGCTGGCTGAATTTCTATCCCAGCCAGCAAAAACAAGTCAGCGTGGGCAAGCGGCTGCGCGCCCGCGGCGAGGTCCGCGGCGGTCTGTTCGGGCGCCAGATGGTGCACCCGCGCATGACCAACGCCGACGCGCCTCTGCCCACGGCGCTGACGCCCGTCTATCCCAGCACCGAAGGGCTGCCGCAGCTGACGCTGCGGCGCGCCATCGCCCAGGCGCTGGACCGGGCCGATCTGTCCGATACTTTGCCGGCCGACGCCTTGGCGCGTTACGACCTGCCGCCGTTCGAGCCCGCGATCCGCGCGCTGCATACGCCCGGGCAGGGCGAATCCGAAGCCGCGCTGCTGGACCGCGTGCATCCGGCCTGGCGCCGTATCAAGTTCGATGAATTGCTGGCCCAGCAGCTGTCGCTGGCCGCCGCCCGCGCCGCGCGGCGTATCAAAGAGGCCGAGGCGCTGCCCGTGCGCAACGAGGCCGGCGGCCTGGTCGACCGGCTTTACCAGGCGCTGCCCTTCAAGCTGACCGGCGCGCAGCAGCGCGTGGTCGCCGAGATATCCGCCGACCTGGCCAAGTCCTACCCCATGCACCGCCTGCTGCAGGGCGACGTAGGCAGCGGCAAGACGGTGGTGGCCGCCATCGCGGCGGCCCAGGCCATCGCCGGGGGCTCGCAAGTGGCGCTGATGGCGCCCACCGAAATCCTGGCTGAGCAGCATTTCCGCAAGCTGGTGTCATGGCTGCAGCCGCTGGGCGTGAACGTGGCCTGGCTGAGCGGCAGCCTGACGGCCAAGGCGCGCCGCGAGGCCGCCGCCGCGGCGGCCGACGGCAGCGTGCAACTGGTGGTGGGCACCCAGGCCCTGATCCAGGACCATGTCGAATTCCACCGCCTGGGGCTGTCCATCGTCGACGAGCAGCACCGCTTCGGCGTGGGTCAGCGCCTGGCGCTGACCCGCAAGGGCGAGACCGTGCGCGGCCGCATCGTGCCGCACCAACTCAACATGAGCGCCACACCCATCCCGCGCACGTTGGCCATGACCTTCTTCGCCGACCTGGATGTGTCGGTCATCGATGAACTGCCGCCGGGGCGCACGCCAGTGCTCACCAAGCTGGTGTCGGAGGCGCGGCGCGAAGAAGTCATCGCGCATATCGCGCAGGCCGCGCGCGGGGGGCAGCAAGCCTATTGGGTTTGTCCGCTGGTCGAGGAAAGCGAGGCGTTGGAATTGCAGACCGCCGTCGATACCTACGAAGGGATGCGCGTGGACCTGCCGGACCTGCGCATCGGTCTGGTGCACGGCCGTTTGCCGCAGACGGAAAAGGCCGCGGTGATGCAGGCCTTCCGCGAAGGGCAGATCGACCTGCTGGTGGCCACCACCGTGATCGAGGTCGGGGTGGATGTGCCCAACGCCTCGCTGATGGTCATCGAACACGCCGAGCGTTTCGGTCTGGCCCAGCTGCACCAGTTGCGCGGACGGGTAGGGCGCGGCACGGCCGAATCGGTCTGCGTGCTGCTCTACCAGACGCCGCTGTCGCAGGTGGCGCGTGAACGCCTGCGTGCCATGTTCGAAACGTCGGATGGCTTTGAAATCGCGCGCCGTGACCTGGAGCAGCGCGGTCCGGGTGAATTCCTGGGCACGCGCCAGTCGGGCATGGCGCTGTTGCGCTTTGCCGACCTGGAAACCGACGCCGAAATCGCCGAACAGGCGCGCGATGCCGCAGTCTGGCTGCGCGCCGAACACCCCGCCGCCGTCGAGGCGCACCTGGCCCGCTGGATGCGGGGCAGGGAAGACTTCCTGCGCACCTAGCGGATGGGACCCACCATGACCTTCCCATTTTCCAGCGCCGCCCGCCGGGCCGGCGCTCAACTCACGGGGGCGTAGCCACCATGACTCTGACTGAACTCAAATACATCGTCGCGGTGGCGCGCGAGCGGCACTTCGGTCGCGCGGCCGAGGCCTGTTTCGTCAGCCAGCCCACGCTGTCGGTGGCGATCCGCAAGCTCGAGGACGAACTGGGCGTGACGCTGTTCGAACGCGGCGGCGCCGAAGTCGGCGTGACGCCCATCGGCCAGCGCATCGTGGCGCAGGCCCAGAAGGTGCTGGAGGAAAGCGCCAGCATCAAGGAAATCGCGCGCCAGGGGCATGACCCGCTGGCCGGGCCGCTGCGCGTCGGCGTGATCCATACGATCGGCCCCTACCTGCTGCCGCGCCTGGTGCCGGTGCAGATCGGCCGCACGCCGCAGATGCCGCTGCTGTTGCAGGAGAACTTCACGGTCCGCCTGGTCGAGCTGCTGCGCCAGGGCGAGATCGACTGCGCCATCATGGCGCTGCCATTGCCCGAGGCTGGGCTGGTGATGCAGCCGCTGTACGACGAGCCCTTCGTGGTGGCGGTGCCGCAGGACCACGAACTGGCGCAGCGCACGTCCATCGACGCACAGGACCTGAAGCAGCAGACCATGCTGCTGCTGGGCAGCGGCCACTGTTTCCGCGACCAGGTGCTGGAGGTGTGTCCCGAGCTGTCGCGCTTCTCGGCGGCCAGCGACGGTATCCAGCGCACGTTTGAAGGGTCGTCGCTTGAAACCATCCGCCACATGGTCGCGGCCGGCATCGGCGTGACGGTGCTGCCGGTGACGGCGGTGCCGCAACCGCCGCCGTCCAACAGCCTGTTGCGTTATCTGCCGTTCGAAGGCCATGTGCCTGAGCGCCGCGTGGTGCTGGCCTGGCGCCGCAGCTTCCCGCGCCTGGCGGCGATCGAAGCGCTGGCCCAGGCGGTGTACGAATGCGAGCTGCCGGGCGTGCGGATGCTGACCGATGAAACCGCCGCGGTGCAGGATTGATCCGGGCAGTGTTTGCGTTCGGTCAAGCTATCGCCAAGTCGTTGATTGGCCTGCCTTTTTGCCGCGAAATTGCCGGTTTCGCGGTGTTATCCTAGTTTTGTCCACCAACCCCTCAGGGAGCTAGCAATGGCAAAGACCTCCAAGAAGACCTCCACCAGCGCACCGCGCATCAATATCGGCATCTCGGACAAGGACCGGGCCGCGGTCGCCGGCGAATTGTCCAAGCTGCTGGCCGATTCGTACACCCTGTACCTGATGACGCACAACTTCCACTGGAACGTCACGGGGCCGATGTTCAACACGCTGCATCTGATGTTCATGACGCAGTACACCGAAGAGTGGAACGCGCTGGACAGCATCGCCGAGCGCATCCGTGCCCTGGGCCACTACGCGCCGGGTACGTACCGCGAGTATTCCAAGCTGTCGTCCATCTCCGAACCCGAGTCCGTGCCGGAAGCGCTGGAAATGGTGCGCCTCTTGGTCAGCGCCAACGAGTCGGTCGCCAAGACCGCGCGTTCGGCCTTCGAGAAGGCAGATGCCGCCAATGACCAGCCCACGGCCGACCTGCTGACGCAGCGCCTGGACGTGCACGAAAAGAACGCCTGGATGCTGCGCAGCCTGCTGCAGTGATCCCCACGGCGCCGTAACCGGCGCCGTCAGCAACCCGCCCCCGGCGCCGCGCAAGGAGCCGGGGGCTTTTTCATGCGCGCGCTGCGCGCGGCGCCCATCCGCGCCATTCCCATGCCGCGCGGATGATAAATGGTCAATAGGTTTTGATTTTTCCTGATACACGGCTGGCACGATATTTTTCGGTGATTCCGACGCGATCAGTGACGTGAGGTTGCAATACCGAGCAGTCTCCGGGGGCATTTACAGATAACCCCTGATTCCATACTCATTCCTTGCGGTTTTATTAAATCAAGATAAGAAAACGACTTTATATATTTGCTAACAAAACAAACGATCTAATCTATTTCTATTTGTACGGATAAAGGGGTTATCTGAGGGATTTCCCCTGGTTTATTGCAATATTTCCGATTTATTTCCACAGCGATGCAAACTTTTAGAAAGAAATTCGCTGTCGGCGGGGCCTACCATTCGTTGGCTCGCTACCCACGCGTATAACGGGGTATCGAGATGTAATTAATTCTGATCGGCGCGTCCACCCCAGGCGGGAATAGTCATTCGATTCCCCATCGATTAATCGGTTCCTGGGTGTCGGTCTTTTTATGTACTCGACACGACGAAAACAGTGAGGTCCCCCGTGGTAAAGAGAATCGCAGTATGCGGTCTTGGATATGTCGGCCTGCCCGTGGCCGTGGCATTTTCCAGGCGCTTTGATGTCGTCGGCTTTGATGTAGACAAGCGGCGGATCGCCAGCCTGAAGCAGGGAGAGGACTGGACTGGCGAGATCGAACGCGAAGCATTGCTGGCTTCCCCCATGCAGTTCACTGACCAGGTTTCCGAGCTGGACGGTTGCGATTTCTTCGTCGTTGCCGTGCCGACGCCCGTCGACGAAAAGAACAATCCCGATTTTTCCCTGCTGGTGCGGGCCTGCCATTCGATCGGCCCCGTGCTACGCCCCGGTTGCATCGTGGTCTTTGAATCCACCGTGCACCCCGGCGCGACCGAGGAAATCTGCGGACCGGAGCTTGAAAAGGTATCGGGCCTGCGTTGCGGCATCGACTTCAAGCTCGGCTACAGCCCCGAACGGATCAATCCGGGCGACCGCGAGCATCCGCTGGAGAAGATCGTCAAGATCGTGTCCGGCCAGGATGCGGAATCGCTATCGATCATCGCGGGCGTCTACGAACAGATCATCGACGCGGGCGTGCATCGCGCCTCCTCGATCAAGGTGGCCGAAGCGGCCAAGGTACTCGAAAACACGCAACGCGACATCAACATCGCGCTGATGAACGAGATGTCGAAGATCTGCGATCTGGTTGGCATCCGCACCGCGGAAGTACTGGCGGCCGCAGGCACCAAGTGGAACTTCCTCAAGTTCACGCCCGGTCTGGTCGGCGGCCACTGCATCGGCGTCGATCCCTACTACCTGACATCCAAAGCGCAGGAACTGGGCTACCACCCCGAAGTCATCCTGTCGGGCCGCCGGATCAACGACGGCATGGCCAGCCATGTGGCCTCGCGCGTGGTGCAGACCCTGGCCCGCAACGGCCGTCTGAACGCCTCGACCCGGGTCGGCATTCTGGGCATGACGTTCAAGGAAAACGTGCCGGACATCCGCAATTCGAAGGTGGTGGACCTGTATCGCGCCCTGGGCGATTACGGCATTACGCCGGTGGCCTGCGATCCGATGGTCGACGTTGAACAGATGCAGCATGAGTACGGCATCAGCCTCGTGGATCGCGACCAATTCCGTGACATGGATGTGCTGATCCTGGCGGTGCCGCATCGCGAAACCATGGACACCATCTGGGAAGACCTGCCGCAGCTGGTCAAGAGCGGCGGCATGGTGTGCGATCTGAAGTCCGTGCTGGATAGCCGCCGGCTGCAGCCCGATCTCTTGTACTGGACGCTCTGAGTCCAGGTTCCCGCAATCCATCTACACAGGAGAGGCCCGCAATGACCGCCTTTACCATCGCTCCGATTGGCACCTGCCGCATCCATACGCCGTTGCGTGATGCCGTGGGACGCTACCCGATCAAGCAGCAGCTCGGCCGCAATTACGGTTTTGTCCACACCAGCGCGGAGGCGCTGCAGCAGGCCCGCTTCATGTTCGGCCAGGCCGAGATTCCCGCCGACGTGCAGCGCCTGATCTTCCGCCCGTCCAATGGCGAGCAGGCCCGCCGCGGCACGCACAAGCCGGCCGACCTGTACATGGTCGAGCTGTCCTCGCGCAAGCTGCTGACCATCGACGGCCTGCCCATCCAGTCCAACTACCTGGTGCGCTTCTTCAGCGAATTCTTCGCCGACCGTGCCCGCACCCGCATGTTCTGGTCCCAGGCCAGCGACGACCGGCTCGCCGAGCGGCGCGCATGGCTGGACAAAGACCCCGTCTTCAAGAGCCTGTCGCCGGACAACCGCGACCTGCTCGCCCGCATCGTCAAGCGTGAACAGCCGGACGACGAGATCGAGCAGCAAATGCATGAGCTGGTCGACCTGCTGGGCCGGGACAAAGTCGTGTTCGTCACCCACGTCAATGCCATGACGCCCGACAATGTGCCGATCGAACAGCGGGCGCAGCTGATTGCCGCGGTGGCCGCCGGCGCGCAGCGCATCGGCGTGCCTTGCTACGACCCGACGCCGCTGATGAACAAAATCGGGCAGGCCGACGCGATGGAAGACGGCGGGCTGGACCTGACGCACTACACCCCGCTGTTCGCCGAACGCCTGTACACCGAATGGTTCAAGACCTTCGTGCGTCCGCGCATGAGCGCCTCGACGCCGCAGCCCTCCGTGCCCAAGCTGGGCGCCGACGAAAGCGCCGAGCGCATCGAGAAGATCTGGGACGCCGGCGATCTGCGCGAAGCTTCGCGCCGCCTGCGCGACGTGCTGCGTCGTCATCCGGGCCTGCCCGATCACACGTTGCTGTTCGCACGGATCCAGGAAGAGCTGGGCGACTACGAAGGGTCGCTGGCGCTGCTGGGCAGCGCGGATGGCACGCTGGCCACCGGCAGCAAGGCCGAGCAGATACTGATGCGCAACCAGTTCAAGCTGGGCCGCCATGATGTGGCCCACTCGCTGGCCGCCGGCCTCTTGGGCGACGAAATCGAGACCCCGGAAATCGTGCGCATCGCGGCGATCTCCGCCGGCCATCTGGGATTCGTGGACGAAGCCCTGGGCAATTGGAAGCAGCTGTTCCGCATTTCCTCGCCGCAGGATGCGACGGCCACGGAAGCCGCCGACATCGTGCTGTCGCTGCTGCAGGCCGGCAGCGACATGGACGCGACCTTGCGCTGGGTCCATGAAGTGCGCGCGGCCATTCCGTCTCACGGCCGCAGCTTCGCCACGCTGTGGCGCGACCGGCTGATCGCGGGCGACCGCTCGGGCCTGCGCGCGCTGGCGGCCGAAGCGCCGACGCTCAAGGATGTCGAGGCGCTGGAATTGGTCAAGGAAGCGTCTTGGCGCGGTTGCATCATGGCCGCGGCCGCGCTGGCCGTGTCGTGCAATCTGGCCGGCAGCGAGCAGGAAGACATTGCCGCCTGGCTGAGCACGCAGTCCGCGGCCTGGTCCGAGGAGGGCGCGCAGGCGCTGGAGGAAGGCCGTCTGCGCGATGCCGCCGAGCGCATCTGCGCGCACCGCCTGCTCAACCCCGATGCCCTGGCCGGCGTGCGCGCCAAGCGCGCCTTCGAGCGTGCGATGCGCCTGGGTGTGCGCGCCGCGCTGGTGGCGGGCAACCACAAGGAAGTGATCGACCTGACCGACATCGCGCTGGACACCGAGGTCGAGTTCCCCGAACTGCACGCCATGCGCGGCCGCGCGGCCGACGCGCTGGGCGACAAGCAGACCGCCATGCGGCACCTGGAGCAGGCCGCCGCCAACGAGTCCGCGCCGTTCAGCACGCAGCTGCATTTTGCGCGGGTGGCGTTCAACGGCGGCTGGTATGGCGAAGCCATCGACGCCTACAAGATGGTCCTGGCGAATCCGTCGGCCGACCAGGGCGCCAAGGAAGAGGCCGAGCGCCAGCTCGGCAGGCTCGGACCGCGCGCCATCCGCGGCGCCCGGGAAATCCTGTCCGCAGGCGATCCCAAGGCCGCCTGGAACCTGCTGGAGCGCGTTGCGCAATCCTGGCCGGCGATGACGGAAGTCGATCACGAAAAGCGGCGCATCCTGGCCGTCCTGTACGCCGAGTCGCGCGCGCTGGATGCGTCCAGCACCACCGAGCGCCTGGCGTTGGGCGAGCGCATCCTGCAACTGGTGGCGGACGATCCCATCGGCCTGCGCCTGGCCGCCGTCGGCGCCATGCGCCTGCACCGCTTCGAGCAGGCCCTGCCTTACTGGCGCGCACTTAAGGAACGTTCCGACAATCCGGCCCAGTACGACCACTACATCCAGCGCTGCCTGGTGTGGATCGACAAGGTCAACCGTAGGAAGGCCGCATGAATCCGCCCCTGATCACCGAACGCACGGACGCCGCGTCCGACCTCCAGGCGGTGCAGGCGCGGCTGGAGGAAATCGTCGCGGCGTCGGGAAGGGTGCAAGTCGCGCAGACGAACCTGGCCGATGCGCAGGCGCTGGCGCGCGGCCACCTGGACGACTCCAAGGTCCGCTTCCTGCTGCTCCGGCTGAAGGAAGCGGCCGGCCTGAACGAGGGCATGGCCGAACAGTGGGCTACGCTGTTGCAGGAGTGCCCCGATGACCTGGAGATCGTCCGCTATTGCGCGACCCGCCTGGTCAAGGAGCGTCACCTTGCCGACGCGCTGGCCCTGGTCGAGCGCCACCTGCCCGAGTCCACGGACAACCCCGCGCGGCTGTTCGCCCGCGCCAAGCTGCTGAGCGATATCCGCGCGTACGAGCAGTCGGACGAGCTGTTCCGCCGGCTGATCCTGCAACACACGGATCGCAACATCCGCGTGGAATTCGCCAAGCGCCTGCGCAAACGCGGGCTGCTGGCCGACGCATTCGACGTGATTGCGCCCGTGGCGCGGCACCTTGCGCCGGGCAGCAAGGCGGCGGAACTGGCCAATGGCCTGGCCAACGACTATGCCTTCTATCAGCGCCTGGAGCCCGAGGCCGCCCTGGCCGGAAAAGACATCCGGATCGTGTCGATGAAGCACGCCATTCTGCACTTCCGCAACCGGCAGATCCCGGAATACTCGCCCGACAAACCCGTTTCGGTGGCGCTGGTGACGGGCAGCCTGGGGCCGGGCGGCGCCGAGCGGCAGCTGACGCGGCTTGCCGGCGAACTGGCCCGCATGGCGGACGCGCCCAATCCCCGTCCCGCCGATGTGCCGTTGAAACCCGAGAAAGTCGAAGTGCTGGTCAAGCAGCACACCGAGCCCGCGGGTTCCACCAAAAAGCAGGGCCTGGACTTCTTCCTGTCCGTGCTGGTCAAGGCGCAGATTCCGGTCACGGAAATCAACAAGCTGCCGGCGATCTCGGTGGCCCACCAATCCGTGCCGGACGGCAGCCTGGGCCGCCTGCTGGAGCAGTTGCCGCCGCCGGTCCACTATGGCGTGACGCGCCTGGCGCCCGTCTTGCGCGCGAGCACCTTCGACGTGGTGAGCCTGTGGCAGGACGGCACATGCCTGTTCGGCGCCCTGGCGGCCTTGCTGGCCGGCGCACCGACCATCCACCTGGTGTTCCGCGGCTTGCCGCCGAACATCCGCAAGGATCGCTTCCGCGAAGAATATCCCGAGCTGTACCAGGCCCTGGCCCAGGTGCCCGGCGTGCATTTCGTCAGCAACAGCCGCAAGGCCGCCGAGGCCTACGCGGAATGGCTCGGCATTCCCATCGTGCGTTTCCATGTGCTGTACAACGGCGTGCCGGACTTGAACACCGATGCCTCGGCGACGGACCAGGAAAAGTGGCTGGCCTTCCAGGAAAGCACGGCCGACGCCACGGAAACCATCGGCGGCGTGTTCCGCCTGGAGCCGGACAAACGGCCGCAACTGTGGATCAAGCTCGCGGCGCTCTACCTGAAGCAGCGGCCGCAGGCGCGCTTCGTCATCGTCGGCGACGGCCGGCTGCACGACAACATCGTGGCGCTGGCAGAAGAGCTATGCGTGATGGACCGCTTGCTGCTCGTCGGCTTGTCGAACCACGTGGGCTACTGGTATTCGCAAATGGATGCCAAGGTCCTGTTGTCACGCTACGAAGGCCTGCCCAACGTGCTGATCGAAGCCCAGCTGCTGGGCGTGCCGGTCGTCTCGACGCCGGCCGGCGGTGCAGGGGAGTGCTTCGAGGAAGACCAGACGGGCCACCTGCTGGGCGATGTCGAACACCCCGACCTGCACGAGGCTTGCGGCAAGGTCGCTTCGATCGTGGACCGGGTGCGCGCCGACGAGAGCTTGAAGGGGCAAAGCCGCCATCGCGCGCAGACCTTGTTTTCGCTGGAGGCCATGCTGGCCAAGTTCCTGAGCCTGTGCATGCCGGTCATGGCGGTGTCGGAGAACGACGAAAGCATGGAATTGCCGCCGATGCGTCTGATGCAGGCTTGAACGGCCCTTGCGGCTGATCCTTGTTCTGAAAAAAAGGAAGTTATGCAAATGAACGTCCCGGCCGCGGGCCCGCGCCGCTTTGCGGCGCCGGCCTTGCTGCTGATTACCGTGCTGACACTGAGCGGCTGCCAATTGCCGCGTTCCGGGCCCATGCTGGCCGAGATGACCGGCGCGCATGACGCCAAGGACGTCATCGTGATGCCTGCCTCGCGCGAGCTTGCGCGCGAGAGCCGGGTTCCGGAGGTCTCCGATTTTCCCGTGCGCTACCGCGATCTCACCGAGGCCGGTTTCGACAGCCTGGTGCCGGGCGACGGCATCAACGTCAAGGTCTGGGAACGCGGCGGACTGGGCGTGTTCGCGGCGGATCCGTCCGGCGTGAGCGACCTGGGCAACCAGGAACTGGACCGCAACGGCAATGTGTCGTTTCCCATCCTGGGCAAGTTCCAGGCCGGCGGCAAGACGCTGGGCCAGCTGCATGACGCCATCGTGGCGCGCCTGAGCCGGCTGGTGGCCGGGGCCGACGTCAGCGTGACGCGCGCGGCCGACGCCCGCGGGCAGATGGTGACGGTGCAGGGCAACCTGACCAAGCCGGGCATGTATCCCATCACGCAGACCGCCCAGCGGCTGAGCAGCGCGCTGGCGCAGGCCGCGCCGGTGCAGACCAATCCCGAGCAGCTCGTCGTCAGCCTGCGGCGCGACAACCAGGTGGCCTCGGTGCGCCTGTCGGACATCTACCGCAACCAGAACAACGACATCCTGCTGCGTTCGGGCGACGTTATTACCGCATACGAATCGCGCGAGTTCCTGACGGTGCTGGGCGCGGCGGGCAACCAGGGCCGCGTGGCCATCAGCAAGCGCAATTACAGCGTGCTGGACGCGTTGGCCGATTCCAAGGGCCTGGATGACCAGACGGCGGACCCGCGCTCGGTCTTCCTGTTCACGCCCGCGCAGGCGGGGGTGGACGGCAAGCCCGACCTGCTGCCAGTGGTGTACCAGTTCGATCTCACGCGCCCGGAGCAGGTGGCGTTGGCGCGCGAATTCACTGTGCGGGAGGGGCAGGCGATCTATATCTCGGATGCGCCGTTCACGCAGGTGCAGAAGGTGCTGTCCGCGTTCCGCGTGACCATGAGCGCCGGCTTCAGCGCCACGCGAGCCATCGATTCGAACTCCGGCGGCTCCTCGAGCGGCGTCAGCCAGTAGCGTGTCGATGAGTAACGAGGATCGGATCAAGGGTTGGCGCGCGCGCAAGAAAGACAGCAGCTACGCGGTGGGATCAGGTGTCGACGCCTGGCGCCTGGACCCCGCCAAGCTGTTCGAGGCCAAGGCCGAGCCGGCCGTCCTGTTCAAGCCCTTGCTGGCGCGCCTGCAGGGCGAGCCGCATGATTCCGTGGCCGCCCGGCGGGCGGTCTACGAGGCCGTGCAGGCCGAACTGGAAGCGGAGATCGAGCGCGGCAAGGTGGACGAGGCGCTGGCGGATTTTTCCCGGCGGCGCCTGCGCATCATCGTGCGCCTGCTGGAGCAGGACATCCGCGCGGGCATCGAGGTGTTCGCGCCCGGTTACATGCCTGCCCGGCTGGTGGCGGAAGACCAGCGCCTGGCCGAGGCGCACGCGCGGCGCGAGCAGCGGCGCAAGCAGGACGAGGCGCGCGATGCGCGGCGCCAGGCCTCGCGCGACGATGTTCCGCTGGAAATGGAACTGCCGCCGGGCGAGGCTGGCGACCTGGCGATCCTGCAGGATCGCTTGCGAGGCCTGCACGCCGGGCATCACCCGCGCGTCGCCGGCCGCGGCTGGCCGGGCGGGCGCACGCTGCTGGCGCTGTTCGTCTACCAGTTGAACGTGATGCATGGCGAAAGCCGGATCGCGCTGCTATGGGCGCTGGTGGGGCCGGTGGTGCTGCTGACGTTGATTTCGTCGCTGTACATCTTGATGGGCACGCACTACATCCTGGGGATGGACGTGCAGACCTTCTCGCTGTTGGGCGCGACGACCTGGATCATGTTCCGCCAGATCATCTTCCGCAGCAGCACGGCCTACGTCTCGGCGCGCGGCCTGTTGAATTTCCAGGGTGTATCGCCCTTGATGTGCGCGCTGGTGCAGGCGCTGCTGTATGTGTCGGTGTACCTGGTGGTGTTCGTGGTGCTGATCAGCGCCGGCCATGCGCTCGATCTCATCACGCTGCCCAAGAGCTGGCCGGGCTTCATGCTGTACGTGGCGCTGATGGCGTGCTGCGCCGCCGCGATGGGACTGCTGTTCGGCGCGATCGCGACGTTCTGGCACTTCTTCCTGCGGCTGGCGCCGGTGATCGAGCGCTTCCTGCAGATTTTCTCGGGCGTCTTTTTTGTCTCGGAACAACTGCCCGAGAATCTGCGGCCCTGGATGCTGTGGCTGCCGTTCTCGCATGGCATGCAGTTGCTGCGCTCCGCCTATTTCGACGCCTATACGTCGACGGATGCCAGCCTGGGTTACTTCCTGACCAGCCTGGTTTTCCTGATGGCGGTTGCGCTGGCGGCAGAGCGGCTGGCCCGTCCCAACATCCAGCCCATGTGAGGAACGACGATGATCCATCTCAATGGTGTAACGGACGATCCCACGGCCTTCGGCAGCCGGCAGGCGCTGCTGTCCCAAGCGCATCTCGACATTCCCGTCGGCCGCTATGCCTTGTTGTCGCCCGCGCCGGAGCTGCATCGGCAGATCATCGATCTGCTGTGCGGCTTGCGCCCGCCGCGCCAGGGGTTTGTCCACCACGAGGGCAATGTGTCCTGGGCGATCGGCCGGCAGGGCTTCATCCGCGGCAAAGCCAGCGGCGTGAGCATGATCGAGCTGGTCAGCCAGTTGTACGAGATCGACGCCGACGCCACGTACGAACTGGTGGCGGACCTGATCAGCGATCCCAAGGTCCTGGCCCGGCCGATGGAACATTGGCCGCTGTTTGCGCGGCAGGAGTTTTCGTTCGCGCTGGCCCTGGCGCCGGCGTTCGACGTCTACGTGATCGAGGGTGCCATTCCCTTCGAACCCTGCCGTTTCACCCGTCTCTGGCTGGCGCTCTTCGAAGAGCGTCTGGTCGGCAGGACGCTCATTCTTTCCAGTTACCGCCAGAATCAGTTGGCGGACTATTGCCTCAAGGGCCTGATTTATGAACGAAGCGCACTCCGCATCGAAGACGACCTCGACCAGTGCATCCAGAAGTTCCCTCCGCGACGATCAAGAAGCGATTCAGGAACAGGCGACGACGTCCTCGGCGGCTTCGATGAGGGACAGCTCGGCTTCTGAGAGCGGGTCCGAGATCGAACGCCGGCGGCGCGAACGGCAGGCCGCGCTGGACGAGCGCCGCCGGCGCCGCTGGATCAATGCCTTCATCGTCGTTGCCCCGGTGGCCCTGGCGCTGGTCTACGCGCTCTGCATCGCGACGCCGCGCTACGAGGCGGAATCGCGCTTCTTCGTGCAGTCGGGGTCCGGCCAGCAGGGCGGCGGCGGCATGGCGGCCAGCCTGCTCACCACGGGCAATTCGGGCGGCATGCTCGGCGGCTTCGTCGACGGCTGGGCGGTCAGCGATTTCCTCAAGTCGCGCGACTGCATGCGGCAGCTGGACAAGAAGGTCGGTCTGCGCCATTACCTGCTGAATGCGGGCATGGACCCCGCTAACCACCTGTCCGAGAACTCGAGCGAGGACGATCTCTATCGCGCCTACCAGGCGTCTGTGCAGGTTTCCTTCAATGCGCTGGAGCAGATCGACGTGCTGCGCGTGCGCGCCTATTCGCCGGAAGACGCCGAAACCCTGTCCAAGGCCCTGATCGGCCTGGCGGAAGAGTTCGTCAGCTCCATGAACGAAAAGGGCGTGGCCGATAAGCTGAAGGTCAGCGAGGAGTCGGTCAGGCAGGCCGAACAGAAGGCGCTGGGCGCGCGCGAAGCGCTGACGGCATGGCGCGTCACGCACGGCAACATCGACCCGACGGCCACGGTGGCCATGCTGCTGAACCTGTCCAGCCAGCTCGAAGGGGAACTGAGCAGCGCCCAGGTCAACCTGGACAAGATCCGCGCGCTGAACAACAAAGACCACTTCATGCTCAAGCCGGCCGAAATGCAGGTCGTGGCCCTGAAGAAGCGGCTCGCCACCTTGCGCCAGCGCTTGAGCGGCGAGGGCAACACGGAAGCGACGCAGCTGAAATCGTACGAAGCGCTGCGCAATACCCAGGCCTTCGCCGATTCGAACCTGACGCTGGCGCAGCAGTCGTACCAGCAGGCCGTGACGGACGCCCTGCGCCTGCAACGCTATCTGTCCATCATCGCGCAGCCGGTATCCACCGACCGGCCGAGCAGCCCGCGCACGTCCGTGTTGCTGTTGCAGGCGCTGGCGCTGGGTTTCGTGCTCATGTTCGTCCTGCGCGCGGCGATGGCCCTGCTACGAGGATTGCGCCATGGTTGATACGACGTTGGAACGACCCGCGGCCGCCGCGGATGATGCCACCTCCCGCCTGCGCGCGGTCATCCAGCAGATCCTGGAAGCGGACGATCCGTCGTCGGCGCTGGCCGCGTTCGGGCCGGCGCTGGCGCGGGTAGAAGAGGGCTGGCGCGATGCGCGCCGCCTGCTGGTGTCGCCGCTGGTGCGGGCGGGCCGGCTGGAACGGGCGATCGCCGCGCTGGAGCGGCTGGTCGAGGCCTATCCCGCGCGCACCGACGACCGCCGGCTGCTTGCCAGCCTGTTGGGCCGCACTGAACAGTGGGACCGCGCCATCGCCCAGGCGGATGCCGCCGCCGCTATCTCGCCCGATGCCGGGGCGCTGCAGGCCGCGCGCATACAGCTGCGCGTGCAGGCCGGACGCATTCCGCAGGCCGCCGAGATCGCGCGCCAGACTCATGCGCTGGCGCTCGTCGGCCCCGGCGACGCGCACTGGTGGATGCTGGCCTATTCGCGCAACGGCGACGCGGCCGAGGCGGCCGCCATTGCCATGGCCCTGCAGGCCGAGGACTTGCCGAACGCGCGCGTGGCGACGGTGGCCGTGCGCGTCCTGCTGGACGACGACCGGGTCGAGGCGGCGATCCTGCTGGGCAGTGCCGCGCTGGCGGCGGGACACGATGCCCCGGCGCTGCGCGCATCGCTGGGGCTGGCGCATTTGCGGCGCGCCACCGAAGACGACCGCAAGGTGCATGCCCTGGCGCACTTCGAGGCGGGCTTGGCCGCGGCGCCTGCCGACGTCCGGCTGTTGACGCTGCATGGCGAAACCCTGCTGCGCGCCGGCCGCTACAAGGAAGCGGTGGCGCCGCTGCGGCAGGCCATGGAGCTGGCGCCCGACCTGGAACAGACCCGCGCCCTGTATGCGCGCGCGCTGCGCTACACGCTGCAATACGGCGAGGCTGCCGATCAGCTGCTGCATCTGGTCGAGAAATCGCCCGACAAGCGGCTCTGGCAGCGCGCCGCCATTGGCGCGCTGTCGCAGGCGGGCCGCAAGCAGGAGGCCGAAACCCTGTTCGAGCGCTATGTCGCGCAACGCGGCCAGGCGCTGCCTTCGACCTTCCAGCAAGCGCTGGATCAGCTTGAGCAAAAGCTGGATACCGCGCCGATCCCGCAGGCCCGCCTGGACTGGGCCTGGTCGCTGCGCGGCGACGCCGCGGCAGACCGTGTGCAATGGGAACGGCGCGCGCGTTGGGGCCACCTGGTGGACCACCTGCTGTTCGATTGGCTCGAATGCCGCGAAGATAGCGTCGAGGAAGCCATGCAGGTGCTGGGCGAGCTGGACACCGGCGAGCGCTTCTTCGCGCCGCTGCTGGCATCGGGCCGGGGCGTGGTGGTCGCCACGGCGCACGTGGGGCCGATGTATGCGGGCTTGATGGCGCTGGAGCTGCTGGGCATCCCGTCCCGCTGGCTGGCGACGGCGCCCAGCATCGCCCAGAGCAGCTATGCCGCGGCGCTGATTTCCACCGCCGATCAGACCGAAGCGCAGGTCGCCAAGGCCTGCATGCGCGCGTTGGGCGCGGGCCAGGTGCTGTGCCTGGCCGTGGATGGCGCGGCCAACCCCGCCGCCCCGCGCACCGACTTCGAAGGGCAGGCGGTGACCTATTCCAGTTTCGCGGCCCACCTGGCCCATCGCCAGGGTGTGCCTTCGGTGTTCTACACGCCGCGTTGGGAAAACGGCCAGGTGGCATATACGCTGGAAATGCTGCCCGCGGTGGAACCCGGCGAGAGCGCCGATGCCTATGCGCGACGTTGGCAAGAGGCGTATTTCAAGCACCTGAAGGCGCATGTAGCCGGTCCGCCGGAGAACCTGCGCCTGAGTGGCGGCATCTGGCGCCACGTGCAGTCCGCGGACAGGTCCGCGCAGCGTTAAGGAGTGAATCCCCATGAAATCCCTATCGAATCGGCCGGCCTATCGCAGGCTGCTGCGCGCGCTGCCCTGGCTGCCGGCCCTGGGCGTGCTGGCGGGCGGCACGGCCGCCGCCAGTGAGTCCTGCGCCAGCCCGGACGAGCGTTGCGCTTTCGTTTCGGCGCTCTTGCAGCAGCGCGAAGGCTATGGGGCCCAGGCCACGGGCGGGCTGGGCGGCCGCTTCATCGAGGTCACGTCCGACCAGGACAGCGGGCCCGGCACGCTGCGCGCCGCGCTGGCGCAGGCCAAGAAGGGGCCCACCTGGATACGCTTCGCCTCCGACATGACGATCGTGCTGGACTCGCAGTTGCGGGTGCCGTCGAACACAACGATTGACGGCCGGGGCAAGCATGTGGCCCTGATCGACGACGGGCTGGGCGTGTACGGCAGCAAGAACGTCATCCTGACGCACCTCACCATCGATGGCCGCCTGAACCGGCTGACGCAGGCCGTGAACATCGCCAACGGCAGCCGCGACGTGTGGGTGGACCATATGGATCTGTCGCGCATGTCCGACCGGCTGCTCAACGTGAAGAACGGTTCCACGGACGTCACGATCTCGTGGACGAAGTTCCACAACTCGAACAAGGTCATGCTGCTGAACAACATCACCTCGAAGAACCTGTTCGCGAACTACGAGCGTGATTCGATTGCGCGGGTGACGCTGCACCACAATTATTTCTTCAACACCGTGCAGCGCAATCCTCGAGGGCAGTTCGGCACGTTTCATCTCTTCAACAACCTGCTGGAGAACTGGGATTTCTATGGCATGAGTTTCAGCCTGGAGGCCAAGGCGCTGGTCGAAGGCAACATCTTCAACAACGACGCGGCGCGCCAATGCGTGGAACCGGAATTCTTTCCCACGGTGGAAGGCGTGAAGGTGAATTACTGCCGCTACATTCCCACGGCCGCCAAGCGCAGCGCACTGGACAACGGCGCGTCCGACGAGGGCGCCTACCAGGAGTTGAAGGCCGAGCACGGCTATACGCGCGACTTCAAGGCGTTCCTGCGCCTGAAAGACAACCTCTACCTGGGGGACGCGAAACCCGTGTTGCAGGACTACCGCCCGGAAGCCGCGCCGACGCCGCCTTATTGCTACGGATACGAGAAGCCCTCGGCGGAACTGGCGGACAAGATCCGCAAGCACGCGGGCAATACCAGCGGCGATACGCCGTTGCCCGCCGCGCGGACGGGGCAGGGCTGCCCGCGATGACCGGCGGCGGGACGCCGCGCGGCCTCAGGCCTGGTGCGACAAGGGCCGGTCGGGAATCGGCGCGATGCGCTCGGGCGGCGGTGATACGCGCCACGAGGCCCGCCGGCGCAGTGCGCCGAACAATTTGAGGCCTTGCGGCCAGTCTTGCAGGCCGCTATCGGCGTTGAGGTGGCCAGCGCCGGGAATGACGACGACGCGGCTGCCCCAATCCTCGGCGAAACGGCGGGCGCGTTCGAGTCGACAATACGGATCGTTGTCGCTGGCCACGACCACGCTCTGGAACGGCAGTGACTGCCGCGGCACCGGTGCGAAGCCGCGCAGGCAGTCCGGCGCGTCGGGGCGCTCGACGTCCGCCGGGGCCACCAGCAGGGCGCCGGCGACCTTGGCGCGCAGCGGCACGGGCAGGGCCGCGCTGATCAGGCAACCCAGGCTGTGGGCGATCAGCAGGACCGGGCTGCGGGCGCTGTCCACTTGCGCGGCAAGGGTGGAAATCCATTCCGCGCTGACGGGATTTTCCCAGTCGCGCTGCTGCACCCGCACCGCGTGCGGCAGCAGGGCAGCCCAGCGCGATTGCCAGTGCTCGGGTCCGGAGTTTTTCCATCCGGGGACGATGATCGGTTGGAGTCTCATGGCGGCCATGATGCCGCGCCGCCTTAGTAACGCAAACGAATAAATTGTCTTTTGCATATACGGTAGCGGGCATAAGGCCGGCGCCCGGGCAAAGGCTGGCTGGTGTGTCCGTCTATGCGGCACTGCAATAACGAAACGCCGCTTAAGTCGGGCCGGAACCCCTCCAAAAGACGCTATTTTTCAGTGTATGCTTGCCGTGCAAATGCAAAGTAACCGGGCGTGACCAACAGATTTCCGGCCGTCCGCCTGGTTCACAAACTAACGACGACAAGCCATTCGAGGAGTCCACTCATGAAGCAAGTATTTCGTCTGACCCCGGTCATCGCGGCGCTGAGCGTCGCCGCGGGTTTGACGTTTGCCGCGGGAGCGCAGGCGCAGACCATCAAGATCGGCGTGGTGGGTCCCACCACCGGCGCGGTCACCCAATATGGCGACATGGTCCGCGAAGGCGTCGACACCGCGGTTGAACGCATCAACGCCGCCGGCGGCGTGAACGGCAAGAAGCTCGAAACCGTGGTCATCGACGACGGCTGCGAACCCAAGCAGGGTCCGGTCGCTGCCAACCGCGTGGTCAACAGCAAGATCGGTTTCGTCGTGGGCCACGTGTGCTCGGGCGCCACCATCGCCGCCGCCGACATCTACAACAACGAAGGCGTGGTCATGGTCACGCCCTCGGCCACGTCGCCGGCCCTGACCGACGGCAAGAATTACGAGTTCATCTTCCGCACCATCGGCCGCGACGACCAGCAAGGTCCCGCCGCCGCCAAGTTCGTGCTGGAAAAGATCAAGCCCAAGAAGGCCGCCGTGCTGCACGACAAGCAGTCGTACGGCCAGGGCATCGCCACCGCGGTCAAGAACGACCTGGAGAAGGGCGGCGTGCCCGTCGCGATCTTCGAAGGCATCAACGCCGGCGACAGCGACTACTCCGCCGTCATCACCAAGCTCAAGAGCCAGGGCGTGGACTTCGTCTACTACGGTGGTTACCACCCTGAAATGGGTCTGCTGCTGCGCCAGGCGGCCGAGCAGGGCGTGAAGGCCAAGTGGATGGGTCCGGAAGGCGCGGGCAATCCCGACATCAACGCCATCGCCGGCGACGCCGTCGAAGGCATGTTGCTGACGCTGCCGGCCGACTTCACCCAGAACGCCGCCAACGCCGACATCGTCAAGGCCTTCGCCGCCAAGAAGCGCAACGCCGGCGGCGCCTTCCAGATGACGGCCTACACGGCCACCCAGGTCATCGCGGACGGCATCAAGGGCGCGGGCAGCGAAGATCCGTCCAAGGTCGCCAAGTACCTGCACGCCAATTCGTTCGACACCCCGATCGGCAAAGTGGCCTGGAACAAGCAGGGCGACCTGACCAACTTCCAGTTCGACGTCTTCGTGTGGCACAAGGACGGCTCCAAGTCGGTCTACAAGTAATGCGCTAACGGGCCCGCCCAGGGGGCTTTTCCCCAGGGCGGACCGCCAGGCGCCAGACCCCGAACCGGGCCGGAAGCGACGTCTTCCGGCCCGGTTTTTCCTTGCGCATCGCCCGCCGGGAACCGATCGCCTGGCCCGCCCGTCGAACGCCGCTGGCGCCGTTTTGCGTAGAATGCGCCCAAATCGACCTCCTTTTTTCTGTCCGGACACCATGACCAAGGCCTTGCTAGTCGAAGATGATCCGAAGCTGTCGCGCCTGATCGCGCAGTTTCTGGAGCAACACGGGTTCAATGTCGCCCAGGCCTACCGCGGCGACCACGCGGTGGAGGCTTTCCGCCGCCATGACCCCGCCATCACCATCCTGGACCTGATGCTGCCCGGACGGGACGGCCTGCAGGTTTGCCGCGACCTGCGCGCCTTTTCCTCGGCGCCCATCCTGATGCTGACGGCCCGAGAGGACGATCTGGACCAGATCCTGGGCCTGGAGTCCGGCGCCGACGACTACGTCATCAAGCCGGTCGAGCCGCGCGTCCTGCTGGCCCGTATCCGCGCGCTGCTGCGCCGCCACAGCCAGCTCGAGGAACCGCCGGAGCGCCTGGAGTTCGGCCCGCTGGTCATCGACCGGCGCACCCGGGCGGTGATCCATGCCGGGGCCGAGGTCGACCTGACGACCATGGAGTTCGAGATGCTCTGGGCGCTGGCCAGCCAGGCCGGCCAGGTGCTCACGCGCGACGACCTGCTCAATGCCGTGCGCGGCATCGAATTCAACGGCCTGGACCGCAGCGTCGACGTCTGCGTCAGCAAGCTGCGGCGCAAGCTGGACGACGATCCGCGCGATCCGGCGCGCATCAAGACCGTGTGGGGCAAGGGCTATCTGTTCTCGCCCAAGGCGCACGAGGGCAGCGATGATTAAGTTCGTCCTGCGGCTCTTCGTGGTGCTGGCGGTGGGCTTCGTGATTTCGAACGAAGTCGTGGACCGATCCGCCAACTACCTGTTCGAGCCGGTCAGCGACGCCTATACCCGCGAGTCGGTGCGCGGTCAGATCCACAGCCTGGTGCAGGAACTGTCCAAGGTCGATCCGGCCGCCCGCGCGGCTCACATCGAGCAGCAACTGGCCCCGTACTACGGCCTGGGGCTGCGGGTGTTCAATGCCTCGGACTACAACGCCAGCGACAAAGAGCGCCGCATCGCCGCCAGCGGTGATTTTTTCATCCGCGACAAGATGCAGACCTTCGTGGCGGCTATTCCCGGCCCCGGCCACCAGTGGCTGGAGGTCAAGCTGCCGCCCGAGCCGTCGTTCGGCCCCTGGGTGATCGCGGCGGTGTATTCGGCCCTGGGCCTGCTGCTGTGCGCGTTCATGCTGGTGTGGGCGCTGCCCATCTGGCGCGACCTGGAAGCCCTGAAGACGGCCGCGCTGCGCATGGGGCAGGGCGATCTGCAGGCCCGCGCCCGCCTGTCGCGCCATTCCAGCATCGGCAACCTGGGCGACACCTTCAACCTGATGTCCGAGCGCATCGCCGCGCTGATCGGCAACCAGCGCGAGCTGACTAA
The DNA here is from genome assembly GCF_014170305.1 of Achromobacter sp. UMC71. Lineage (GTDB taxonomy): Bacteria > Pseudomonadota > Gammaproteobacteria > Burkholderiales > Burkholderiaceae_B > Achromobacter. Next base: position 14,759 of record NZ_LZZT01000016.1, on the reverse strand, counting down.
CGCCGTCTCGCACGAGCTGCGCACGCCCATCGCGCGGCTGACGTTCGAACTCGACATGATCGGCCGGGCCGACGAGCCGGCCGAGCGCAAGCGCCTGATCGACGACATGAAAAGCGACGTGGCCGAGCTGGACAGCATGGCCTCCGAACTGCTGATGTACGCACGCCTGGAGCACAAGAGCGACGGCGTGGCGCTGCAGCCGCAGGACGCGCGCAGCTGGCTGGATTCGGTGGTGCAGCACGCGGGTTTCGAGGCCGGGCAATCCGGCGTGCGCCTTGAAGTCGTGCTGTGCCAGGTCACCGAAGTGCACCTGCACCAGCGCTACATGACGCGGGCGCTCCTGAACCTGCTGCAGAACGCCATCCGCTACGCCGGCGGCCGGGTCCAGGTCAGCCTGGTTTCGCCAGCGCCGAAGGAGTACGTGCTGATGGTCGACGACGACGGCCCGGGCATTCCGCCGGCCGACCGGGTCCGCATTTTCGAGCCTTTCATCCGCCTGGACGAAAGCCGCGACCGCGTCACCGGTGGCACCGGGCTGGGCCTGGCCATCGTGAACCGGGTCGCGCGCTGGCACAACGGCACCGCCGAGGCGGCCGACAGCCCCCTGGGCGGCGCCCGTTTCATCGTCAGCTGGAAGGCCGCCTGAGCCTTCCTGACGGGCTGGGCTGCCGGGCAGGCGGCGCCACGTTAACAAACTTCACAATCTGCCCGGCCATTCTTCACAAACTCCCTACAAAGCGGGAAAGATCGCTGCGGCGTCCCTGACTAGCATGACGGCAGTTCTTCCAAGAGGAAATTGCGCCCGTCATGTTTTCGCTTACCCGCCTGGCCGCCGTCGCCATGCTCCTGATCGCCGCAGGCGGTTGCCAGGGCATGGCCCCGGCCGCGCCGCCCGCCATCGCCAAGGGCGATTACCCGGCGGTGGTGGCGTACCTGAAGCAGCGCATCGCCCACGACATGGGCGAGCAACGGGTGCCGGGCCTGTCGATCGCCATCGTCGACGATCAGCGCATCGTCTGGGCCACGGGCTTCGGCTACGCCGATGCCGCGCGCCACCGCAGCGCCACCGGTGACACGCTGTACCGGGTCGGCGCGTTGTCCAAGGTCGTGACCGCCGCCGGCGTGCTGCGCGCCGCCGAGGATGGCCGCCTGTCGCTCGACAGCCCGGCCGGCGACGCGCTGCCGCAATGGGAATTCGAACCGCGCCGCGCCGCCATGCAGTGGATGGGCTCGTATCCGTTCACCGCGCGGCGCCTGCTGGCGCTGCGCCCGGACACGCTGGAAGACACCATGGGCCGGGCCCGCGCCGATATGGGCTATGCCTTGCTGGGCGACATGATCGCGCATGCGGCCGACGAGCCCTTTGACACCTATGTGCGGCGCACGCTGCTGCAACCCCTGAACATTCCCCGCACGGGCTTCCGGCTCGCCGTCGAGCACGACGAGTCGCGCGAGCTGCGCGCGTCCGGCTACCGCCGCGGCGTGCCCTGGGTGGAAGCGCCGCAGTCCAACGAGGCCGCCGACGGCCTGTGGGCCAGCTCCGCCGAGATGGCGCGCTTTTCCAGCATGTTGTTCGCTGGCGGCACCTACAAGGGCCGCCGTGTCCTGAAAGACGAGTCCGCCAGCGCCGTGCTGAACCTCGAAACCGTGGCCAACGGCATGGACCTGGAGTGCCGCTTGGCGCTGTCCTGGCTGGCCGCGCCGTGCGACGCCGACTACATCGCCGGCGACGCGCTGCGCGAGCACAGCGGCGCGACCGAAGCGTTCCATGCGCGCTGGGTGCTGGCACCGCGCGAAAAGCTGGCGGTGCTGGTGATGAGCAATGCCGACACGTCCGAACCCCTGGTGGCCTCGGTCTCCAGCCTGGCGATGAATCTGATGCGCCAGGCCAAGCAAGGCCCGGCGCAAGAGTAAATTCGCGCCGCGTGGCCGCGGCGCACCCGAGTTTTTCCCCTCAACCTCGTTTCCTGGATGTACTTATGAAGCGATATCCCGCTCTGTCCTCGTTGCCGCGCCGCGCCGGCGCAGTGTGTTTGCTGGCGTGTCTGCCGGCCGTGTCGTCCGCCGCCGGCGAATTGGTCGCCGACAACTCGGTCTACAGCTCGCGCGGCGCCAGTTCGCGCGGCATCGATGTGCCTACCGGCACGGACAAGCCGGCCGACGAATGGAAGTTCTACGGCACCCTGGGCGTGGGCTATGCGCCGCGCTACAGCGGCAGCGATGAAAGCTCGGCGCTGCCGGTGTTCGGGCTGGGCATCCGCAGCCCGGGCGGTTTCTTCCTGGACACGGCGCACGGCCTGGGCTGGGAAACGCAGGCGCTCAGCAGCACCTTCCGCTTCTACGTCGCGCCCAGTGCATCGCGCAAGGACCACAAGAGCGGCTTCCAGGGCTCGAACAAGCTTCGCGGCCTGGGTGACATCAAGAGCCGTGCCCAGATCGGCATGGACGCCGAGACCACGCTCGGCCCGGTCACGCTGTCGGCCACCGTGGCGCACGCCTTCAAGAAGGGCGATGACCGCGACGTGGGCAGCGCCTACACGCTGTTCAACCTGGGCGCCAGCACCACGGTGTACGAAGGTTCGGCCGGCTCGCTGTCGCTGGCATTGACGGGCAACTTCGGCGATGGCAATTACATGCGCACCTGGTACGGCGTGAGCGACCGCCAGTCGCAGAAATCGGGCTATCGCCGCTACAACCCCAAGGGCGGGCTGGAAAGCGTGGGCCTGGGCGCGACCTGGGCGCTGCCGCTCAGCAAGGAATGGTCGTGGTCGGTCATGGCCGAAGCGCGCCGCCTTTACGGCGACGCGGCCGACAGCCCGATCGTGAAGGACCGCAACCAGTATTCGGTTGGCACGGCGGTGACGTACACGTACTAAGAGTAAGGACCTTGCCCGGAGGGGGGAAGGGGAGGCGGCCCCGGCGGGCAGTATGCCGCGGGCGCCGCCAGGAAGGACTTACAGGCCTTGCACGCGGCGGCCGGTATCGGCCTCGAACCAGTGCAGCGGGTGACGGCCGTCCGGGCCGACGTTGACGCGATCGCCCACCTTGGCCGAGGACTCGGACAACTGGCGGGTGGTGCAGCGCACGACCAGCGTGGTCTTGCCGCAGCGGCAGTGCACCAGCTGTTCGGAACCCAGCGTTTCGACCATCTCGACTTCAGCCGGCACGCCCTGCGTGTTCAGCAGCATGTGCTCGGGGCGCATGCCCATGATGATCTTGCGGCCGCGCACCTGCGCCGGCACCTGCAGCGGCGAGATCTCCAGCGCCAGGCCGTCGGCGGTCTGTACCGTACCGTCGCCGGACACGTTCACTTCCATCAGGTTCATGGGCGGTGAGCCGATGAAGCCGGCCACGAAGGTCGAGGCGGGCTTTTCGAACACTTCCATGGGGGTGCCGATCTGCTCGGGCACGCCCTGGTACATGACGATCATGCGATGCGCCAGCGTCATGGCTTCGACCTGGTCGTGCGTGACGTACAGGCTGGTGGTGCCCAGGCGGCGATGCAGCTTCATGATTTCCAGGCGCATCGCCACGCGCAGCTTGGCGTCCAGGTTCGACAGCGGTTCGTCGAACAGGAAGACCTTGGGTTCACGCACGATGGCGCGGCCCATGGCCACGCGCTGGCGCTGGCCGCCGGACAGGGCGCGTGGGCGGCGGTCCAGCAGGTGGCCCAGCTCCAGGATCTGCGCGGCGATGTCCACGCGCTTCTTGATCTCGTCCTTGGAGAACTTGCGGATCTTCAAGCCGTAGGCCATGTTCTCGAACACGGTCATGTGCGGGTAGAGCGCGTAGTTCTGGAACACCATCGCGATATCGCGTTCGGCCGGCTCCAGGGTGTTGACGACCTTGTCATCGATCACGATCTCGCCGCTGGTCACGGTTTCCAGGCCGGCGACCATGCGCATCAGCGTGGACTTGCCGCAGCCGGACGGACCGACGATGACGATGAATTCGCCGTCTTTCACATCCATGTCGATGCCATGGATGACCGGCACATTGCCGGCATAGGTTTTCTTTACGTTGCGAAAGCTGAGAGTAGCCATGAGTTATTCGTATTCGGAGTCGTTGTCGGGTGGGCGATAGCGGGCGAGCGTCACTTTTCAGTGTCGACCAGACCCTTGACGAACCATTTCTGCATCAGGATGACGACCAGCGCCGGCGGAATCATGGCCAGCATGGCGGTGGCCATGGTGATGTTCCATTCGGTGACGCTGTCGCCGCCGCTGATCATCCGCTTGATGCCGATGACGACGGGGTACATGTCTTCCTGCGTGGTCACCAGCAGCGGCCACAGGTATTGGTTCCAGCCGTAGATGAACTGGATCACGAACAGCGCGGCGATGCTGGTCTTGGACAGCGGCAGCAGCACATCGCGGAAGAACCGCACGGGCCCGGCGCCGTCGATGCGCGCGGCTTCGATGAGTTCGTCCGGCACCGTCAGGAAGAACTGGCGGAACAGGAACGTGGCCGTGGCCGACGCGATCAGCGGCAGGGTCAGGCCCGCGTAGCTGTTGAGCAGGCCCAGGTCGGCCACCACCTTGTAGGTGGGCGCGATCCGCACTTCGACCGGCAGCATCAGCGTGACGAAGATCATCCAGAAAAAGAACATGCGGCCGGGGAAGCGGAAATACACCACCGCGAAGGCAGACAGCAGCGAGATCGCGATCTTGCCGATGGAAATCGCCAGCGCCATGATCAGGCTGACGTACATCATGCGGCCGACCGGCGCGCCGGACGAACCGCCCGACGAGCCGCCGAACAGCGCCTGCATGTAGTTGTCGACGAAATGCGGACCGGGGATCAGCGACATCGGCGCTTGCGCGACTTCCTGGGCGGTCTGGGTGGACGCGACGAAAGTGACGTAAAGCGGAAATGCCACCATCGCCACGCCGCAGAGCAGGATGACGTGGGCCAGAATATCCAGCCAGGGACGGCGTTCAACCATTGTTATTAGCCTCGAACAAAATCAATACTGCACTTTGCGGTCGACGTAGCGGAACTGCACGACCGTCAAGGCAACCACAATGAACATCAGCACCACCGACTGGGCCGCGGACGAGCCGAGGTCCAGGCCGCGGAAGCCGTCGCTGTACACCTTGTAGACCAGGATCGAGGTCGACGTGCCCGGACCGCCCTGCGTGGTGGTGTCCACCACTGCGAAGGTGTCGAAGAAGGCATAGATGATGTTGACCACCAGCAGGAAGAACGTGGTGGGCGAGAGCAGCGGGAACACGATGCTCCAGAAGCGGCGCGCGGGGCTGGCGCCATCGATCGCGGCGGCTTCGATGAGCGAGCGCGGAATCGATTGCAGGCCGGCCAGGAAGAACAGGAAGTTGTACGAGACCTGCTTCCACACGGCGGCGACCAGCACCAGGATCATGGCCTGGTTGCCGTCCAGGCGCGGGTTCCAGTCTACGCCGGACTTGCGCAGCGCCACGGCCAGGATGCCCACGGAAGGCGAGAACATGAACAGCCACAGCACGCCGACGACGGCGGGCGCCACGGCGTAGGGCCAGATGAGCAGCGTCTTGTAGAGCCCGGCGCCGCGGATCACGCGGTCCGCCATGACGGCCAGCAGCAAGGACACGCCCAGGCCGACCACCGCCACCAGGATCGAGAACACGGCGGTGACGCGGAAGGAATCGAGATAGGCCTGTTGCGAGAACAGTTCCATGAAGTTGTCGAAGCCGACGAACTCGGACGACAAGCCGAAAGCATCTTCCAGGCGCATGGACTGCCACATGGCTTGTCCGGCGGGAAGGAAGAAGAAGACCACGGTAATGATGAGCTGCGGCAGGAGCAGCAGATAGGGCAAGGTCTTATGCCCGAAGACAACACGTTTTTCCATTGGGGGGACCTAATGGGTACTCATGAAAACACGATAGGCTTAAAGCCCTAAAAAAACCAGGGCTTTAAGCCTCGTTCGCTAGTGCCGGGCGCCTTGCAAGTCCTTGTCGCGAAAGCAAAATTCGCAAGCAAAGGGCGCGTCAAGGGCCCGGAAAGGGCGTTACTTTACACTCTTCTCGAACTTTTCCAGCAGTTCATTGCCACGCTTGACGATGTTTTCGGCGCCGTCCTTGGCCGCAACCTTGCCGGACACGATGCGTTCGATTTCAGCGTCTTCGATTTCACGGATCTGCGGCAGGAAGCCCAGGCGCAGGCCACGCGATTGCGCGGTGGTTTCGACGTTCAGCTGCTTGACGCCGACTTCGGTGCCCGGGTTCTTGTCATAGAAACCGTCTTTCTTGGTCAGCTCGTAGGCAGCCTTGGTGACCGGCACATAGCCGGTCTGCTGGTGCCAGCGGGCGGCGATTTCGGGGCTGGCCAGGAACTTGAAGAACGCGGTCACGCCCTTGTAGGTTTCCGGCTTCTTGTTGGCGAAGACCCACAGCGAAGCGCCGCCGATGATGGTGTTCTGCGGCGCGCCTTGCACGTCGGCGTAGTAGGGCACGGTCGAGGTGCCGAACTCGAACTTGGCGTTCTTGGCGATGTTGGCGCGCAGGCCGGACGAACCGGTGATCATGGCGCACTTGCCGCTGATGAACAGCGAGTTCGGCTCGTCGCCGCGCCCGCCGTACATGAAGATGCCTTCCTTGCCGAGCTTGGCCAGGTTTTCCAGGTGGCGCACGTGCAGCGGGGTGTTGATGGCGATGCGGGCGTCCAGGCCGCCGAAACCGTTGTCCTTGGTGGCGTACGGCACGTTATGCCAGGCCGAGAACGTTTCCAGCTGGACCCACGACGGCCACGACGTGGTGTAGCCGCATTCCTGACCGGCGGCCTTCAGCTTCTGGCCGGCGGCGGCCAGCTCTTCCCAGGTCTTGGGCGGCTTGTCGGCGTCCAGGCCGGCCTTCTTGAAGGCGTCCTTGTTGTAGTAGAACACCACGGTCGAGCTGTTGAAGGGCATCGACACCAGCTTGCCGTCGGCCGACGAGTAGTAGCCGGCCACGGCGCCGATGAATTCCTTCGGATCGATCGGGTTGCCGACTTCTTCCGACATCTGCTGCACCGGCTTGATGGCGCCCTTGGCGTACATCATGGTGGCGGTGCCGACTTCGAATACCTGGAGGATGTCCGGAGCATTGCCGGCGCGGAACGCGGCGATGCCGGCGTTCATCGATTCGCCGTAGTTGCCCTTGTAGACGGCCTTGACCTGGTAGTCGGGGTTCTTCTTGTTGAACTCTTCGACCAGGCCGTTCACGCGGTCGCCCAGCGCGCCTTCCATCGAGTGCCAGAACGTGATTTCGGTAGCTGCCTGCGCGGAAGCGCCGGAAAACGCCGCCATGACGGCGGCGAAGGTGAGGGCAATTCGGTGGGATCGCATGAGAGGTTTCCTCCAGTTGGGCGTGTATCGCGCAAGGGGTTGTCCCGGCGCGGAAAACACGTCACCTTATGAATTGTTTGTGACAAAACCGTGACTTTCACATCACTTAAAACGCCTGTCAAATTGCGCGTTTTAGGCGCGAACGAACATTTTCTTTTTTTTCCAGGGTGAGCCTGCCGGTTTACAATCGCTTCCTATGAAAAACGAACTTTCGATTGCGTTCATCGGCGGTGGCAATATGGCCTCCGCTCTGGCCTCCGGACTGGCTGGCAAAGTATGCCCCGCCGGCAGCATCCATGTCATTGACATTAACCAGGATTCCCACGCCTCCTGGCAGGCCCGCGGCATGACCACCGCGACGGCTCCCGGCGAGGCCCTGGCGGCCTGCCGCGTATGGGTGTTCGCGGTCAAGCCACAGAACATGAAAGACGTTGTGGCTTCCACGCGTCAGTGGTTGCGAGACGACACGTTGGTGGTAAGCGTGGCAGCCGGCATCCGCGCCGATACACTGGCCGGATGGCTGGGGTCGCCGGGCGCGCCGTGGCGCCGTCTGGTGCGTTGCATGCCCAATACGCCGGCGCTGGTCGGCGCCGGCATCACCGGCCTGGCCGCGCTGGACGGAGTGGGCCAGGAAGACCGCGAACTGGCCGCGACCCTGCTGGGCAGCGTGGGCGAGGTGGTCTGGGTGGCCGACGACGCCGCGCTGGATGCCGTCACCGCCTTGTCCGGCAGCGGCCCGGCCTATGTGTTCCTGTTTCTCGAAGCCCTGATCGCGGGCGGCCAGAAAGTCGGCCTGACCGCCGAGCAGGCCCGCCAACTGGCGTTGGGCACGTTTGCCGGCGCCACGAAATTGGCGGCGGAATCGTCCGACCCGCCTTCGCTCCTGCGCGAACGGGTCACGTCCAAGGGCGGCACCACCGCCGCGGCGCTGGCCGCGTTCAATGCCGCAGGCTTTGCCGGCATCGTCGAAGACGCCATGGCCGCGGCCGCACGCCGCTCGCGCGAGCTGGCCGAGGAGTTCGGCAAATGAACCAGGCGGTCTCGCGCTTCGCGCCCATGAGCCGGGCGCAGTTCGGCATTGCCGTGCTGTGCATGCTGCTGGTGGTAGTGGGCTCGAACATCCTGGTGCAGGTGCCGCTGAACAATTGGCTGACCTGGGGCGGCCTGTCGTATCCGGTTGCCTTCCTGGTGACCGACGTGCTGAACCGCCGTTTCGGCCCGGCCGCCGCGCGGCGCGTGGCGTGGTTCGGTTTCGCCGCGGCCCTGGCGGTGTCGGTGTGGGTCGCCTCGCCGCGCATCGCGCTGGCCTCGGGCCTGGCGTACATTTGCGCGCAACTGGTCGACATCCAGGTGTTCGACCGCCTGCGCGACCAGCGCTGGTGGCGCGCGCCGCTGGTATCCGGGGTGCTGGGTGCGGTGCTGGACACGGCCGTGTTCTTCAGCGTGGCGTTTGCCGCCACCGGCGCGCCGTGGGTCACCTGGATGGCGGGCGACCTGGCCGTGAAGCTGGCGGTCAACATCAGCATGCTGGCGCCATTCCGCGCTCTGATGTGGAATCTGGCCAAACCGGCCAACGCCTGATTTTATTGTCGAAAATCGTCCGGGATTATTAACGGGATAATCATTATCCGTAAGGCTCGCGTAAGTACTGTGTGAAAACGCGCGATCAAACGGCGTATCAATGATTATTCATATAAATCACCCGCCACGATTTACCCGCTGGCGCCAGTGGCTTTCCAAGGCGTCACGCGGATTTCTCCTGCGTTTTCACGGACTTGTCGCACCAATGCGTCACGATTAAAAGTTTGCCGTGAAATATTGGGGATTACACGCAGTGACAGTATGTCTGCTTGCTTCCAGAATACCGCCCACACTGTGTTTTTGCCCAAGAAGCCGGCGACGGGCGATGCGGATTTCGGGGTATCCACCTGATAGACCGGGTCGAACAGAGCCGCTCACAACCTTGCTGGAGAATTCCGCATGAAGTTTCTGCATCGCCTTACCCCGGTAGCTATGGCATTTGGGGCGCTTGCCCTGGCAGGTTCCGTGCACGCCGCCGATACGATCAAGATCGGCATCCCGCAACCCATGACGGGTCCCAACACGCAGTACGGCGACCAGATCCAAGCTGGCGCGCTGACTGCCATCGAGACCATCAACGCCAAGGGCGGCGTCAAGGGCAAGAAGCTCGAACCCATCCTCATCGACGACGGCTGCGAACCCAAGCAAGCCGTGCCGGCCGCCAACCGCGTGGTCAACTCCGGCGCCAAGTTCGCCGTAGCCCATGCATGCTCGGGCGTGACCGTGGCCGCGGTGAACGTGTACGAACAGGAAGGTATCGTCGGCATCACTCCGGGCGCCACGTCGCCCCTGGTCACCGACACCATCAAGCCGCACTTCTTCTTCCGCACGATCGGCCGCGACGACCAGCAAGGTCCGTACGCTGCCCGCTACATCGCCAACACCCTCAAGCCCAAGAAGGTCGCCGTGCTGCACGACAAGCAGACCTACGGCTCGGGCGTGGCCACCCAGGTCAAGGACACCCTGACCAAGGAAGGCGTGAACGTCGCGCTGTTCGAAGGCATCAACGTCGGCGACAGCGACTACTCGGCCATCATCACCAAGCTCAAGTCGGCCGGCGTCGACCTGGTCTACTTCGGCGGCTACCACCCCGAGCTGGGCCTCCTGCTGCGCCAGTCGCGCGAGCAAGGCCTGAAGGTCCAGTTCATGGGTCCGGAAGGCACGGCCAACCAGGATCTGGTGGCCATCGCCGGTCCGGCCATCGAAGGCCTGTTGGTCACGCTGCCGGCTGACTTCACCAAGCTGCCGGGCAACGAAAGCATCGTCAAGGCCTTCAAGGACGCCAAGCGCGATCCGGACGGCGCCTTCCAGATGCCGGCCTATGCCGCCGTCCAGATCCTGGCCGACAGCATCACCGCGGTGGGCGAAGACCCCGCCAAGGTGGCCGACTACATGCACAAGACCACGTTCAACACCGGCATCGGCAAGGTCGAGTACGACGCCAAGGGCGATCTGAAGAACTTCGAGTTCGCCGTTTACAAATGGGATAAGAACGGCAAGAAGACCCAGCTGTAAACTCCCGCGATTGTCGCCGGCGCGGTTGCCGGCGTGAAGGGCCTGTCGTTGTCGTTGTGCCGTAATCCGCGTAGCGATGCGCCAAAAGCGCTGTGCGGCCGGCAGACGCTGATGACAGGCCCTTATAAAATACGCCCAGGTTTCCGGCTCCGGGTCTCTCTACCGGAGCCGGAACTATTTGGAGCAAGAGAAATAATGTCCGACCTCATACCCCAACTTACCCAGCAATTCTTCAATGGATTGTCTCTGGGCGCGATCTACGCGTTGATTGCCATCGGCTACACAATGGTCTACGGCATCATCGGTATGATCAACTTCGCTCACGGCGAAATCTACATGATCGGCGCCTATGTCGGCCTGGTCACCCTGACGGCCATCGGCACGGGCAGCGGCCTGCCGGTACCGTTCATCATCGCGGCCATGCTGCTCGTGGCTATTACCGTTACCGGCATCTACGGTTTCTCGGTCGAACGCGTGGCCTACCGGCCCGTGCGAGGCAGCCCCCGCCTGGTGGCGCTGATCTCGGCCATCGGCATGTCGATCTTCCTGCAGAACTGGGTTGCCCTGGGCCAGGGGGCACGCGACATGGCGGTGCCGTCGCTGGTGTCCGGCGCGGTGCAATTCCACATGGGATCCGACTTCGACGTGACGGTGCCGTATTCGCGCATCATGATCATCGTGGTGACGGTGGTGCTGATGGTGGCGCTGACGCTGTTCATCAAGTATTCCCGCATGGGCCGTGCGTCCCGCGCCTGCTCGCAGGACATGCACATGGCCAACCTGCTGGGGATCGACACCAACCGCGTCATCTCCTTCACGTTCGTGATGGGCGCGATTCTGGCGGCCGTGGGCGGCGTGCTGATCGCCATCACCATCGGCAAGCTCAATCCCTTCATCGGCTTTCTGGCCGGCATCAAGGCCTTCACGGCGGCGGTGCTGGGCGGCATCGGCAGCATCCCCGGCGCAATGCTGGGCGGCGTGTTGCTGGGCCTGGCCGAAACGTTCGCGGCAGCCTATATCTCGTCGCAGTACAAGGACATCGTGGCGTTCTCGCTGCTGGTCCTGATCCTGCTGTTCCGTCCCACCGGGCTGTTGGGCAAACCTGAGGTGGAAAAAGTCTGATGTCGAACAACAACCTGAAAAACGCCACGATGGCGGCGGTGCTGACCGCTGTCATCGTCACCCCCGTCTTCGGCCTGCAACTGATCCGTCAGGGCGCGCGCACGTCGATGGAATCGCATTGGTCGCTGGTGGCCCTGGCCGCCGCGGTCGTGTTCGTGTTCCAGCTGCTGCGTCCCTGGATCGCCAAGCCGTTCCAGAAATTGAAGACGGGCCTGCCGACGCTGCCGTCGGCGCCGGCCAAGAGCAACAAGCTCCTGATGTTCCTGATCCTGGCGGTGGCGGTCACGTGGCCGTTCTTCGCCGGCCGCAGCTCGGTGGACATCGCCACGCTGGTGCTGATCTACGTGATGCTGGGCCTGGGCCTGAACATCGTGGTCGGTTTCGCCGGCCTGCTCGATCTGGGCTTCGTGGGCTTTTACGCCGTCGGCGCCTACACCTACGCCTTGCTGTACCACTGGGGCGGCTGGAGCTTCTGGGAAGCGCTGCCGTTCTCGGGCGCGATGGCCGCGCTGTTCGGCTTCGTGCTGGGCTTTCCGGTGCTGCGCCTGCGCGGCGACTACCTGGCCATCGTGACGCTGGGCTTCGGTGAAATGATCCGCCTGTTGCTGATCAACCTGAACACGCTGACGGGCGGTCCGGACGGCATCTCGGGCATTCCGAAGCCGTCGGTGTTCGGTCTGGAAATGACGCGCCGCGCCAGCACGGAGGGGGGCACGACGTTCCATGACTTCTTTGGCCTGACGTTCCAGAACCAGCACATGGTCATCTATCTGTACATGATGGCGCTGCTGTTGGCCTTGGTGACGCTGTTTGTGTCCACGCGCCTGATCCGCATGCCGGTCGGCCGCGCCTGGGAGGCGTTGCGCGAGGACGAGATCGCCTGCCGTTCGCTGGGGTTGAACCCGACCCGCATCAAGCTGTCGGCGTTCACGCTGGGCGCCACCTTCGCCGGTTTCGGCGGCGCGTTCTTCGCGGCCCGCCAGGGCATGGTGAACCCGGAATCCTTCACCTTCATCGAGTCCGCGCTGATCCTGGCGATCGTGGTGCTGGGCGGCATGGGGTCGCAGGTGGGCGTGATTCTGGCGGCCATCCTGCTGACGGTGTTGCCCGAGCTGGCGCGCGAGTTCGCCGAGTACCGGATGCTGATGTTCGGTCTGGTGATGGTATTGATGATGATGTGGCGTCCGCAGGGGTTGTTGCCCATGAAGCGTCCCCACGTGGAGCTGGCTAAATGAGCGAGGCATTGCTGAAGGTATCCGGACTGACCATGCGTTTTGGCGGCCTGTTGGCCGTGGACAGCGTGGCGTTCGAAGTCAAATCCGACGAGGTGTTCGCCATCATCGGCCCGAACGGGGCCGGCAAGACCACGGTGTTCAACTGCGTGGGCGGGTTCTACGCGCCCACGGCAGGCGATATCGTGATGGATGGCAAGTCCATCACGGGCCTGCCCAGCCACAAGGTGGCGCGCCACGGGCTGGTGCGCACGTTCCAGAACGTGCGGCTGTTCAAGCAGCTCACGGTGCTGGAAAACCTGCTGGTGGCACAGCACACGCAGGTGGAGTCGCGGCTGCTGCCGGGGCTGCTCAAGCTGAAGTCCTACCGCCAGTCCGAGGCCGATGCGCTGTCGCGCGCGGCGCAGTGGCTGGATTTCATGGGGCTGCGCGAGTATGCCAACCGCGAGGCGGGCAACCTGGCCTACGGCCACCAACGCCGGCTGGAGATCGCGCGCTGCATGATCACCAAGCCGCGCCTGTTGATGTTGGACGAGCCGGCGGCGGGTCTGAACCCGCAGGAAAAGCGCGACCTGCAGTCGCTGATCGACCAGCTGCGCCGCGAGTTCGGCGTGGCGGTGCTGCTGATCGAGCACGATATGAGCCTGATCATGGGCATTTCGGACCGCATTCTGGTGATGGAGCACGGCAAGCCGATTACGACCGGCACCCCCGAGCAGGTGCGCAACGACGAGCGCGTCATCAAGGCGTATCTGGGGGAGGAATGATGCTTAAGCTGGAAAACATACACACGTTCTACGGCGCGATCCAGGCGCTGAACGGGGTATCGGTGGACGTCAACCAGGGCGAGATCGTGACGCTGATCGGCGCGAACGGCGCCGGCAAGACGACGCTGCTGATGACGGTCTGCGGCAATCCGCGAGCCAAGGAAGGCAGGATCACGTTCGAGGGCGAGGACATCACGAACAAGGATACCCACCACATCATGCGCAATGGCATCGCCATTTCGCCTGAAGGGCGGCGGGTGTTCAAGGACCTGACGGTGGCCGAGAACCTGATGATGGGCGGCTTTTTCCTGAAGCGCGACGAGATCCAGGCGGGCATCGATCATGTCTATGGTCTGTTTCCGCGCTTGAAGGAGCGCTCGGCGCAACGGGCGGGGCTGATGTCGGGGGGCGAGCAGCAGATGCTGGCGATCGGGCGGGCGTTGATGACGCGGCCGCGGTTGTTGCTGCTGGATGAGCCTACGCTGGGCTTGGCGCCGCTGGTGATCGCGCAGATTTTCGACATCATTCGCGAGATCCGGGAGCAAGGCGTGACGGTGTTCCTGGTGGAGCAGAATGCCAATAAGGCGCTGCAGGTGGCGGATCGTGGCTACGTGTTGGAGAACGGGCGCGTCGTACTGCAGGATACCGGGGCGAATCTGTTGGTCAATGATCAGGTGCGTAAGGCTTATCTGGGCGGCTGATCGGTTTGGTTTATTCCCCGCGAAGGGAAATTGGGCGTATCTCGTGAGAGTGCGCCTTTTTTTTGCTTGTTTGGTTTGTTTGTGTTGCCTGTTGTTCTTCGTAGGTCGCCCAGGGGGGCCGGCGTACCGCGATCGCGCGCCAACGATTGCGGTCCGGAGCCTTCGCTCCGGACTTGCCTCGGCGGCCCCCCCCTGCGTCATCCTCGTGGCCGCCTGCCGGCGGCTGCCTTCGGATTCCCTTGGGCGCATCGACGGCGCGCGATCGCGGTACGCCGGCCCCCCTGGGCTACGGGTTTCGAGGATTGTGGCGCTGCCAGACGGGCTACGAAGAACAACAGGCAACACAAACAAACCAAACAAGCAAAAAAAAGGCGCACTCTCACGAGATACGCCCAATTTCCCTTCGCGGGGAATAAACCAAACCGATCAGCCGCCCAGATAAGCCTTACGCACCTGATCATTGACCAACAGATTCGCCCCGGTATCCTGCAGTACGACGCGCCCGTTCTCCAACACGTAG
>NZ_LZZT01000015.1 GCF_014170305.1 Achromobacter sp. UMC71 | reverse complement strand
GTGTTGCTGGCGGTGGGGCGGTGGGTTTTAGGTGGGGGGGCTTTGCTGGGTTTTTCTGCTTGCTCGGTTTGCTGATTTCGCTTGTGCCCGTTTTCTGTGCTCTATATAGAGCCCGTGCCTGGTTTCTTTGTTCTATATAGATATAGGCAGCGCCGCCATTTCGGGGGGCGCTGCCTGTATTTTTTTCGGGGGCGTATTTATTGGGGTTGTATGCCTGAGATCTTGATCCACTCCTTCCAGCGGACCGTGTCTTCCTTGACGAAGGTGTCGAAGCGGGGGGTGTCCATGGCTTCGGGGGTCAGGCCCAGGGCGCGGAGTTTGTCGGCGGTGGGGGTGTCTTTTACCGCGGCTTGAGTGGCGGCGTTCATTTTGGCGACGATGTCGGGCGGAGTGCCTGCGGGGGCGGAGATGCCTAGCCAGCCGGCGACGATGAAGTCGGGGTAGTAGGTGGACATGGTGGGGACGTCGGGCCAGGCGGGGTGGCGTTTGTCGGCGGTGACGGCCAGGGGGGCCAGGCCTTTGCCGTCGATCTGGCCCATGGCGGTCAGGTAGTCGACGAAGGCGAAGCCGATTTGCTTGCCGCGCAGGTCGGTGATGATCTGGGTGATGTTCTTGTAGCCGGCGGCGCCGATGTCGATGCCGGCGCGCTTTTTGAAGAGTTCTGCGGGGACCTGGGACGACGAGCTGTAGTAGCCGAAGAAGACTTCGCCGGGGTGCTTTTTGGCGTAGTCGACCAGTTCGGGCACGGTGCGGTAGGGGCTGTCGGGGGCGACGATGCCGACGGTGCCGAAGGTGCCGAGCATGCCGATCTGGACGAAGTCCTTCTGGGCGTCGTAGGGCAGGCTCTTGTACAGGAACTGGTTGGCGGCGTGGGTGGAGTTGGTGGACAGGAGGAACGTGTAGCCGTCGGCGGGCGCGTTCTTGGCGGCGTTGGTGCCGACGATGCCGCCGGCCCCGGGGCGGTCTTCGACGATGACGGTCTGGCCGGTTTGCTTGCCCAGGAACTGGGCGAAGGTGCGGGCGGTGAGGTCGGCGGCGCCGCCGGCGGCGGACGGGACGATAAGGGTGATGGGTTTCTCGGGCCAGCCGGCCGCGTGGGCGGCGCTGGCCAATAGCAGGGTGGCGCTGACGAGCAGGACGCGCAGGGCGGGACGATGCAGCGAATGGCGCTGCGGGGGCGCGGGGCGATGGGAAGGCGTGCGGGTCATGCTTGTCTCCTGGCGGCGCCGGCGGGCGCCGTTATTGTTTTGCCTTGGGGGGCTTTGTTGGTGAGTGCTGAGTGCGGGGGGGCTGGGTGTCCGTGCGGGGGGTCAGCCGAACCGCTTGCGGTGCCAATCCAGAATGACGCTCGCGCTGGCTCGCCAATCGTCGCCGTACATCATGCAATGGGGCTGTCCGGCCAGCACGGCGTGGTCAAAGCCGAACAGCCGGGCAATGGCGCGGTCCTGGCCGGGTGGGTGGCGGTCATGGGTGTCCAGGCCGGCCTCCAGGCACAGGCCGGGAGCGGTGATGGCCGCGGGGTCGACGGGGACGCGCAGCAGGTAGCGGTCGTTGAGCACCTGAGGGCTTTCGGGCGTGATCCGCCGCATCACGGCGCTGACGTCGCGCTCGGGCGACGTGGCCAGGAAGCGGGCGCGGATTTCGGTGTCGGCGGGGGCGCGGCGGACGGCATCTTCGGGAACCGGCGGCAGGGCAAGGGCGCCCGGCAGGTTGGCGGGCGGAGACGGCGCCATCAGGATGACGCCGGTGACGGGGCGCTGGGTGGCGGCGAGCAGGGCGGGCAAGGCGCCCATGCTGTGGCCGACCACGATGACGGGGCCGTCCAGCACGTCCAGCGCGGCGATGACGTCCTGGGCCAGGTCAGCGATGCCGGCACGGATGAAATCGGCGTGCTGCGGCAAGGGGCCGTGACCACGCACGTCGACGGCGGCGCACGCCAGGCCGGCGTGGGCGAAATAGTCCAGGTAGTGCGCGAAGCACCAGGCGCCGTGATAGGCGCCGGGGACGAACAGCAGGCCGGGGCGCGCGCAGGGGCCTGATGTGAAAGCGTCAGCGGCCTTGCCGATCAGCAGGCGGCCCTGTCCGGCGGGGCGGGTGGCAAGCCGGTCGGCCAGGCCGAAATCCAGCGGATCGATGCCGAGGGATGCGGCGGGAGCGAGAGTTGCGGTAGTCATTGCGGCCATCTTAAGTGGCGCCCTATGATGAGAAAACTTTATTTTTCCTATGAATTGATAAGTTCTTCAAATCAGACTGATCCATGCCCGCATTGCCCGAACTGTCCATCACGCACTATCGCCATTTCCTGCTGGTGGCCGAACTGCGCAGCTTTCGCGCGGCGGCGGCGCGGGCTTTCCGCTCGCAGCCGGCGCTGTCGCTGTCGATCCGCGAGATGGAGCAGCGCCTGGGCCAGCCGCTGTTCGAGCGCGGCAACGGCAATGCGCTGACGCGCTTCGGGCAGGACTGCCTGCCGCTGGCGCGCGAGCTGGTCGAGCATCACGACCGGGTGGCGGGCACGCTGTCGGGGCTGGCCAGCAATCAGGCCGGCACCCTGACGATGGCATCGGTGGCCACGGTGGCGACGCATTGGCTGCCAGAACTGGTGGCGGTGTATCGCGAGCGCTATCCGGCGGTGGCGCTGCGCCTGTTCGACGACAACTCGGAAGGCGTGGAACGCATGGTGCTGGCGGGCGAGGTGGAGCTGGGGGTATGCAGCCCGGTGCTGCGCGACCGGCGGCTGTCGTTCGAACCATTGCTGCGCGATGCGTTCGGGCTGGTCTGCCACCGCGGCCATCCGCTGGCAGGCCGCAAGTCCGTGACCTGGCGCGAGATCGCCGGGCTGCCGCTGGTGGGCACGGTGGCGCACCGCCAGCTGGCCGGCTATCCGCAGGCGGCGTTCATGATGGAGCGGCAGGTGTTCGTGTCGAACATGATGTCGCTGTTGGCCATGCTGGAGCGCGGCGTGGGCGTGACGGTGCTGGCGCGCCTGGGGGTGCCGCCGGACTCGCCGGAGCTGGCCTTCGTGCCGCTGGCGCGGCCGCGCATCGAGCGCGAACTGGGCATCACGCGATTGGCGGGCCGCAGCCTGTCTCCGGCGGCGGCGCGCATGGAAGAATTGCTGCGCGACAAAGCGATGCGGCGCGGTGGCAGTGTCGTTTGAAACCAACGCATTTTTGCGCGATTGAGCGTTAAAGCAGGCGCTTTGCGCGACGGACTGTTGCGCAATTGCACTTGGCGCGGATCGTCGTTGATTCTTCACAGGCGCCTCTTTAGAGTGCGTGATGTTTGCTGCGCGAGGGGCGTGCCGGTCTGAGCGGCGCGGCGCGTCGACAGACGTGTTGAGGAAGTCATGAGCAGTGTGTATTTGCGTACGGCGGGCGTGGTCTGCGCCGTGTTGATCCTGGGTGGCTGTGTCACCCGGAAACCCGCCAACATTACCGAGGCCCAGCCGGAAGGGCCGCCCAAGCCGATGGCCTGTGTGCCGGCCAAGAGCGGCGATCCCATGGTCGGCACCTGGTATTCGAATTCGAAGCCGCGCGGCGTCAGCGGCGATTTCCAGGCCTTGACGGTGCTGTATGCCGACGGCCGCATGGCCTATGAAACCCAGCTCAAGATCGGCCGCAAGACGCGGCCGGCGCTGCGCGAAACCGGCTGCTGGAGCGTGGTGGACGGCATCTACACGATGCAGACCACCCAATCGAACGGCGAAATCGTCGATGCCGCCGACCCGATCTACGTCAACCGCTATCGCGTCGAAAAGGTCGAGCAGGCCAAGCTGACGTTGCGCGAGCTGAAAAGCGGCGGCCAGGTCGTGACCGCGCGCCGCATGCCCCAGGGCTACCGCCTGCCTTATTGACGCGTTGCGCAGGGCGGACAGGCGCTGCATTGCGGCGTCGCCAAGCGGGCCGGGCTGCGGTAAGGTGCGGGCTTCGCCTTTCCATCCGCCGCCGGTCTTTCATGCCCGCCCTTTCCTCTGAAGCACGCGCCATCGCGCTGCTGGCCCTGGCTGCCTTCGTCAGCGCCAGCGCCTTCCGCATTTGTGATCCCATGTTGCCGCAGCTGGCGTCCGAATTCGGCGCCACGACGGGCCAGGCCGCGCGCGCAGTGACGGCGTTCGCCGTCGCTTATGGCGTGCTGCAGATGTTCTTTGGCCCCGTCGGGGACCGCTACGGCAAGTACCGGGTCGTCAGCGTAGCGACCTTTGCCTGCGCCCTGGGCAGCGCCGGCGCGGTCCTGGCCGAGACGCTGGACATGCTGGTGATCTGCCGCGCCTTGTCCGGCGCGGCGGGCGCGGGCATCGTGCCGCTGTCGATGGCCTGGATCGGCGACACCGTTCCCTACGAGCGCCGGCAGGCCACGCTGGCGCGCTTCCTGACCGGCACCATCCTGGGCATGGCGGCGGGCCAGCTGGCCGGCGGCCTGTTCGCCGACACGCTGGGCTGGCGCTGGGCCTTCGCCGCGCTGGTCTGCGGCTATCTGATCGTCGGGGTGCTGCTGCACCAGGAAGTGCGCCGTCAGCGCCGCTTGGGCCTGGGCGTGGTGGATCCGAACGCGCCGCGCCAGGGCTTCGTGGCGCAGGCGCGGCAGGTGCTGGGCACGCCGTGGGCGCGGGTGGTGCTGGCCACCGTGTTCATCGAGGGCCTGCTGGTGTTCGGCGCGCTGGCCTTCGCGCCGTCCTATCTGCACGAGCGCTTCGATATCTCGCTGACCGCCGCCGGCGCGCTGGTGGCGGTGTATGCCGTGGGCGGGCTGCTTTACACCGTGGTGGCGGGCCGGATCTTGAAGCGCCTGGGCGAACGCGGCCTGGCGGTGGCAGGCGGGCTGGTGCTGGGCGTGGCCTTCCTGTCGTACCTGCTAGGGCCGGTGTGGCTCTGGAGCCTGTTGGCCAGCGTGTTGGCCGGGTTTGGCTACTACCTGCTGCATGCGACGTTGCAGACCAATGCCACCCAGATGGTGCCGTCGGCGCGCGGCACGGCGGTGGCGTGGTTCGCGTCCTGCCTGTTCATGGGCCAGGCGGCCGGCGTGGCGCTGGCCGGCGCGGTGGTGGACGAGGCCGGGGCGGCGGTGCTGTTCGGCGGCTCGGCGGTGTTGCTGCCGTTGCTGGGTGCGTTCTTCTCGCGCGCGCTGAAGTTCCGCCCGGCCGCCGCCTAGCCTCTTTTTCCGAACGCGGCGCGCCATGGCGGCGCGGGCCGCCAAAAACCTGCCCCGGCGCGGCGCAGCGCCGGATGCCGTAAAAAAAGCCCCAGCCGGCGTTGCCGGATGGGGCTTTGCTTTGCGGGGCCGGGCGCGGGCCCCGCAGGCCAGGATCAGATCGCGGCCAGGCGCTTTTGCACGGTGTCCTTGCCCAGCAGCGCCAGCACGGCGTCCACTGCCGGCGTCTGGGTCTGGCCGGTCACGGCTACGCGCAGCGGAATCGCCAGTTGCGGCATCTTCAGGCCGCGGTCGGCCAGCACGGCCTTGATCAGCGCCGAGATGGCGTCGCGGGTCCAGTCGGTGCCAGCGGCGCGCTGGGCGAAATCGGCCAGGGCTTCGCGGGCGGGGGCGGTCAGGTGTTGCTCGACCAGTTCCGGCGCGGCCGGCTTGAACTCGCCGCAGAACAGCATGGCGCCGTCAGCCAGTTGCTCGAGCGTTTCGGCGCGGTCTTTCAAGAGGCCCATGACGCCCGGCAGGTCGATCTTTTCCGGGTGGCCGCCGCGGTTGGCCACGCGCGGGGCCACGCGTTCGGCCAGCTCGGCATTGTCCATCTGCTTGATGTAGTGGGCGTTGACCCAGTTCAGCTTCTTGGGATCCCATTGCGAGGCGGACTTGGACAGGTGGCGGGTGTCGAACCACTGCACCAGCTGTTCGCGGCTGAAGAGCTCGTCGTCACCGTGGCTCCAGCCCAGGCGGGCCAGGTAGTTGATCATGGCCTCGGGCAGGTAGCCCTCGTTGTCGTATTCCATGACGTTGACCGCGCCGTGGCGCTTGGACAGCTTTTCGCCGTCCGGGCCCAGGATCATGGGCACGTGGCCGTATTCGGGCAGGGTGGCGCCCAGCGCGCGCAGGATGTTGATCTGGCGCGGGGTGTTGTTGACGTGGTCATCGCCGCGCAGCACGTGGGTGATGCCCATGTCCCAGTCGTCGACCACGACGCAGAAGTTATAGGTCGGGGTGCCGTCCGGGCGCGCGATGATCAGGTCGTCCAGTTCGGTGTTGTCGAAGCTGATCGTGCCCTTGACCATGTCGTTCCAGGACGTCGCGCCTTCCTGGGGGTTCTTGAAGCGCACCACGGGTTGGCGGCCGGCGGGGATGGCGGGCAGCGTCTTGCCGGGCTCCGGGCGCCAGGTGCCGTCGTAGCGCGGCTTGTCGCCGCGGGCGCGGGCGGCTTCGCGCATGGCTTCCACTTCCTCGGGCGAGCTGTAGCAATGGTAGGCGGTGCCGGCGGCCAGCATCTGCGCAACCACTTCGCGGTAGCGGTCCATGCGCTGCATCTGGTAGAAGGGGCCTTCGTCCGGCTGCATGCCCAGCCAGTCCATGCTGTCCAGGATGGCCTGCACCGCTTCCGGCGTGGAGCGTTCGACGTCCGTGTCTTCGATGCGCAGGACGAACGTGCCCTGGTGGTGGCGCGCGAAGGCCCAGGAGAACAGCGCGGTGCGGGCGCCGCCCAGGTGCAGGAAGCCCGTGGGCGAAGGCGCGAAGCGGGTACGGATGGGGGTAGAGGCGTTGGAAGTCATAGGTGGCAATGATAGCGGCTGCGGCGCCACAAAGCGGCGTCAGGCAGGGTCCACGTCAAGCGGACGGCGGGGTTGTCTTGTTACGATGAACGGTATTTTAGATTAGCGCCCGCCCACGACATGCTGCGACACGCACTTGCCCCGATGTTCGAACCCAGTTCGCTGGTGATCGTTGCCGACCGGCCCCTGCCGGCGGCGGGCTCCCTGTCGCCGGCGCTCAAGGCCCGCACCACGGTGGTGGCCTGCGAAGTCGGCGCCGCACCCGACTTGCCCGAGACCTTGCAGGGCCTGGCCGCCGGTGAACGGCCTGATCTGGCCCTGGTTTGCGTGTCGCCCGCCGTGCTGCCCGAAACGCTGCGCCGGCTGTCGCCGCTGGCGCCGCGTTCGGTCATCCTGTTGCCGCATCCGCTGCCCGATCCCTATCCGCGCGGCACGCTGGCGCTGTGCCGGGCCTGGGCCGAGGAAAACCGCTGTGAATTGCTGGGCCCGCGCTCGTTCGGCGCCCAGCGGCCCCATGCCGGCCTGAATTTCAGCCAGCATCCGGTGCTGGCGCGCGCCGGCCGCGTGGCGCTCCTGGCGCAGTCGCGCTCGATCATGGCCGCCGTGATGGACTGGGCCGAAGACGTGCATATCGGCTTTTCCACCGCGGTGTCGCTGGGCGACGAGGCGGTGGTGGGCCTGTCCAAGGTGCTGGACTACCTGGCGAGCGACCCCCGCACCGACAGCATCGTGCTGTACCTGGAAGACGTCGGCCCGGCGCGCGAATTCATGAGCACGCTGCGGGCCGCGGCCAGCGTCAAGCCGGTGATCGTGCTCAAGGCGGGACGGGCGGATACCGACAGCGCCGACGCGATCTTCGATGCCGCCCTGCGCCGCGCCGGCGCGGTGCGGGTGCGCTACTTCGTGCAGCTGTTCTCGGCCGTGAAGGTGCTGGGCTACACCCGCCGCCCCAAGGGCCGGCGGGTGGCGCTGATCTCCAACGGCAGCGGGCCGCCGCAGCTGGCCATGGACCTGATCGGTCCGGACGCCGCCGTGCTGCGCGCCGAGCTGGCGCCGGCCACTCAGCGCGCCTTGGCGGCGATGCTGGAGCCCGACGCGGCCACGGTCAACCCGGTCATCACCTATACGCCGCTGACGCCCGAGCGCATCCGCACCATGCTGGACGCGGTGCTGGACGATACCGGCGTGGACGGGGTGCTGGTGCTGCTGGCGCCCGACGCGTTGGCCGACATGCCGGCCGTGGCCCGCGAGCTGGCGCTGATCGCGCCCAAGGCCAAGAAGCCCGTGGTCACCTGCTTCATGGGCGATGCCGGCATGCGGCCGTTGCGGCGCATGCTGGACGACGCCGGCACGTCCGCGTTCCGCACGCCCGAATCCGCCGCGGATGCCTTCGGCGTGCTGGCCTCGCACCACTACAACCAGCAACTGCTGCTGCAGACCCAGCCGCCCGAGCCCGCCACCCACGTGCCCGACCTGGCCACCGCGCGCGAGATTCTGGCGCGGGTGCGGGCCGATTGCCGGCGCGAACTCAATACGTCTGAAATCCGCGCGTTGCTGGCGCTGTTCTATGTGCCGCTGCGCGACATGCCGGTGGACGTGGCCCTGGGCGAGCCCGAATCCCGTCCCATGGCGATCCGGGTGCGGCGCGACCCGCAGTTCGGCCCGGTCGTCCGTTTTGGCGCGGGTGGCCCCGACGCGGTGCTGTCGCAGTCTGACCGCGGCATCGACCTGCCGCCGCTGAACGGCTTCCTGGCCCGGCAACTGATCGAACGCAGCCGGCTGTGGCGCCGGGTGCTGGCGCCGCGCGTCGGCCATCTGGCCGCCGAGGCGCTGCAGCAGGCGCTGGTGCTGGTGTCCGAGCTGGTCTCGGAACTGCCCGACATCGAAACGCTGGACATCGACCCGCTCTACGCCGGCGAAACCCATCTGCGCGCCGGCGGCCTGCGCATGACGCTGACCGAAACGCCGGGCTGCGAATCGCCGCAGACCGCCGGCTATCCGCACATGGCGATCCATCCGTACCCGGCGCGCCTGGTGCAGGTGCGCCGCTTTGCCGACGGCATCCCCTGGGTGCTGCGGCCGATCCGCCCCGAAGACGCGCAGCCGCTGCAGGAATTCATCCGCGGCTTGTCGGAACGTTCGCGCTACATGCGCTTCGTGTCGATGATGCGCGAGCTGACGCCGCGCATGGTGTCGCGCTACACGCAGGTGGACTACCACCGCGAGCTGGCCCTGGTAGCCGCCACCCAGGTGCCCAATCCGGCCAATCGCGGCCATCCGCGCGAGGTCCTGGTCGGCTTCGCGCATTATTTGCGCAATCCGGACGGGCGCGGCGCGGAATACGCGCTGGTGATCGGCGACGACTGGCAGCGGCGCGGCCTGGGCCGTCAGCTGATGTCGGCGCTGATCGACGCGGCGCGCGAGCAGGGGCTGGAATACATCGACGGGCTGGTACTGTCGACCAACCGGCCGATGCTGTCGCTGATGACCAGCCTGGGCTTCACCAACGACGCGGACCCCGAAGACCCGACCATGCGCCGGGTCTGGCTGAACCTGGGCTGACGCGGGCGGCCGGTGCCGCGGCGCGCCGGCCCGGGGCCCGCTGTCAGGCCGTCTTGCGCGCCGCCTGCGCCGGTTGCAGGCGCGCCGCCGCCTCGTCCACCGACAGCACGTCTCCAAAGAACAGCAGCCAGCCGTGCAGCGCGTGTTCGTGCTCGGTCGGGGTCACGGCGGCCAGCGCGTCGTCCACCATGATGGTGCGGAAGTCGCGCATCATCGCGTCGCGCGCGGTCGACTCGCAGCACACGTTGGTGACCGTGCCGGCGATCAGCAGCGTATCCACGCCCAGTCCGCGCAGCAGCGGCTCCAGTTCGGACGAGCCCGGCGCCATGGCGCTGTAGAAGCGCTTGACCACCCGCAGGTCGGTATCAGCGGGCCGCAGGTCCGGATGCAGCGCGAAGCCCGGCGCATCGCGCCGCAGGGTTTCCAGGCGCCGCGCGCTGCGTTCGGGCGTCAGCATCACGCCATGGTGGTGCGACCAGAAGGCGTCGGCATTGTCGGATGCCGTCTGCACCCACACCACGGTACCGCCCGCGCCCCGCACCGCATCGCAGAGCCGGTTGATGGGTTCGATGATGCCGCGCGCCGGGGCGCATTCGCCCTGGTAGCCCGGTAGGGTGAAGTACTGCTGCATGTCTATCACCACCAGGGCGCAGCGGGCGCCGGGCAGGGTGTCGTAGGGGTGCAGGCAACCTTGGCGGGCGATGACCCGGTCCTGGACCCATTGCGGGATCTGCATGGCGACTCCTTATCCGTAGCGCCGCGCCACCGCGGCTTCGATGCGGTACACCACCAGGTACATCACGCTGGAGATCAGCGCGAGCATGGTGATGGCGGTCATGACGATGTTCAGCTTGAAGACTTGGCTGCCGTTCATGATCAGAAAGCCTAGCCCCGAGTCGGCCGACTGGAATTCCCCCACGATGACGCCCACCAGCGCCAGGCCGATGTTCATCTTCACCGCCGCGATCAGGGTCGGCACGCTGCCGGGCAGCACGACCTTCACCAGCACCTGCCAGCGGCTGGCGCCGAAGGTGCGGGCCAGCTTGACCTTGTTCAGGTCAATGCCGCGAAAGCCCGCGTACACCACCATGATGGTCACGAACACCGCAATCGCCACGGCCATGCCGTACACGGCGTAGTCCGACCCCAGCCACAGGTAGAAGATCGGCACGAAGGCGATCTTGGGCATGGCGTTGGCCACCACCAGGAACGGGT
This sequence comes from Achromobacter sp. UMC71, assembly GCF_014170305.1. Taxonomy (GTDB): domain Bacteria; phylum Pseudomonadota; class Gammaproteobacteria; order Burkholderiales; family Burkholderiaceae_B; genus Achromobacter. The sequence goes on along the minus strand of NZ_LZZT01000015.1, from coordinate 433,270 downwards.
CCAGCACCTTGTACAGAAAGTCCGACCACCACAGCGCGGCGGCCACCACGATGCCGATGACCATGCTCAAGGTAAAGCCCACCAGCGTGGCCGACAGGGTGGTCAGGATGTGGTGCGCCAGGTTGCCATTGGCCCACAGGTCGATGAAGGTGGGCCACAGCGCGCTGGGATAGCTGGTCAGGAGCGGGTTCACGATGTGCAGCCGCGGCAGGATCTCCCATGCGCACAGGAACACGACCAGCAGCAAGGCCTGGGCCAGGCGGATATTGCGGCGGCGGGCGCGGTCGCGCCGCAGGTAGTCCAGGTATTTCTGGCTGGGCGCGGGTACGGCGCGCAGCGGCACGGCATTGGCGACGGGTGCGTTCATGGCTCAGCCCTCCACGTGAACGTCCAGCTCGTCCCAGAGCTGTTTGAAATAGGTGTTGAATTCCGGCCGCGAGCGCGCCTGGAACGGCGTGGGGCGCGCGCCGTCGCCGTAGTGGATGCGGTATTGGCTCTTCAGGCGGCCCGGCCGGCGCGACAGTACGATGACGCGGTCGGTCATGGCGATGGCTTCGCCGATGTCGTGCGTGACCAGCACCACGGTTTTGCCCTCGCGCCGCAGGATGTCCACCACCTCGTCGGAGATCGCCAGCCGGGTCTGCGAATCCAGCGCCGAGAAGGGTTCGTCCAGCAAGATCACGTCGGGCTCGGTGGCCAACGTGCGCGCCAGCGCCGCGCGCTGGCGCATGCCGCCCGACAGTTGGCGCGGCGTGTGCGTCAGAAAGGCGCCCAGGCCGCATTTCTCGAGCAGGTGCACGGCGCGGGCCTCGCTGCGCGCATCGCGCCGGCCCTGGATTTCGGCGCCCAGCATGACGTTGTCCAGGATGGTGCGCCATTCAAACAGGTAGTCCTGCTGCAGCATGTAGCCGATGCGCGGGTTTGGCTCGGTGACGGCGTGGCCATCGATCATCACCGCGCCGGACGTCGGCGCGATCAGCCCCGCGATCAGCGACAGCAGCGTGCTCTTGCCGCAGCCGCTCTGGCCGATCAGGCTGACGAACTCGCCTGGAGCCAGCATGAACGACACTTGCGACAGGGCCTCGGTTTCGCCTTCCGGCGTGAAGTAGCTCAGGCAGACGTCGCGCAGCTCGATTTTCGCGCTGGCTGTCTCGGGCTTCAGGTTGCGGACGACGGCGCTCATCACGGCACCTTCCGGGCAAAGTCGGCGATCACCACGTCTTCGTACTTGACGCGTGCGCCTTCCTTCATGACGGCGCTGGCGATCAGCATGTCCTGCAGCTGGTTCATGGCCTCGGCCGTCACCAGGGGCGTGGTCTTCCAGATCTGGTATTGCTTGTAGCGTTCGATCGCGTCGGTCACCGCCGCCGTGTCCATGCCCGGGAAATACGTCATGATCTGCGGCGCGAGCGTGGCGGCCGGCGTGTCCTTCACGTATTTCTCGGCGCGCGCCACCACGTCGGTCCACGCCTGCACCACCTTGGGGTTGTCGCGGATGTATTTGTCGGTGGCGGTAAAGACCGTGTAGTCCACCTGGCCGACCTCATGGCCCACCGAGGCCACGATGTAGCCCTTGCCGTTGCGCACCAGTTCGCCGGCTTCGGGCTCCAGGAAAATGCCGTACTCGCCCTGGCCCGCCATCCAGGCGCCTGCGCGCGCCGGAATGCCGATGTTGTTCAGCAGCTTGACGTCCTTTTGCGGATCCAGCCCGTGTTTGCGCAGGGCGGTCTCCAGGAACACGATGGGGTTCGACCCGGGCCGGAAGCCGATCACTTCCTTGCCGCGCAGCATGCTCCAGTCGAACTTGTCGACTGGCTTGCGCGCCAGCAGGAAAAAGCCGTCGGTGGCGGTCAGCCCGGCGAAGATCTTCGGTTTGACCGGCGATTCGCTGTTGTGCACGTAGATCGACGCCTCGGGGCCGATCAGCACGATGTCGGCGCTGCCCGACAGCAGGGCGGTCATGCCCTTGTCGGTGCCCTGCGAGGTCTTCATCGAGACGTCCAGCCCCGCGTCCTTGAAGTAGCCCTGCGACAGGGCGATGTACTTGGGCACATAGAGGATGGAGCGCACCACCTCTTCGTAGCGGACCTTCACGGGGGGGGGGAGCGCTTCGCCGTGGGCGGGGAAGGGGACAAGCGCGGGCGCAAGCGCGGCGAGCAGCGCCACGGCTGCCAGGCGGGGCAATGGCAAGGGCTTCAAGGGACTTTCTCCTGCGTCTGTATGCCTCGCCGAAACCCGGCGCGACACGGCCAATGGGGATGGATCGACTGCAACAACAGGGAAGCCCGAACGCTAGCTGCCCGGGCCGATAAGGCGTGGTTTGAATACTATATTCAATACCAGGGGGCGACAAGGATTTTGGGATTGGCGTTTTTCCCTAGGAGAGGGCGCCGGTCAGCCCCGAAGAACTCGGTGCTGAAATACTACTTGGTATACCAAAAGGGGAGTGCCGGCCGCCGGGCGTCCGGCGGCCGGGCGGGCTTATCCGGCCAGCACTTCGTTCAGGAAGCGGGAGATATCCGCGACTTCTTCGGCGCAGACCGAATGCGGCATGGGGTAGGTGTGCCAGCGCACGTCGTAGCCCAGGCGTTCCAGTTCGGCCAGCGAGGCCTGGGCGCGCGGCAGCGACACGACCGGGTCGTACTGGCCGTGGGCCAGGAAGATGGGCGTGCGCTGATTGGCCGGGGCGCGTTCGCCCTCGGCGGTATCCAGCAGCGGCAGGTAGCCCGACAGGCCCATCATGCCCGCCAGTTTTTCCGGCAGGCGCAGGCCCGTATGCAGGGTCATGGCGCAGCCTTGCGAAAAACCCGCCAGGACGATGTTCGAGGTGGGGATGCCACGCGCGTTCTCACGGGCGATGAGCTTGCGGATGGCGGCTTCGGACGCGCGGATGCCCTTGGCGTCTTCGACCCGCACCAGGTCCATCACCAGGATGTCGTACCACGACCGCATCGCCATGCCGTTGTTGATGGTGACGCGCTGCACCGGGGCATTGGGGAACACGAAGCGCACCGCTGCGCCGGCCGGCAGGTCCAGTTCGGGCACGATGGGCGCGAAATCGTTGCCGTCCGCGCCCAGGCCATGCAGCCAGATCACGGCATGCGTGGGGGTGGGGGCGGTTTCGATCTCGATGCAGTCGAGCAGGTCGGTCGGTGCGTTCATGGAAAGCGGGAATCAGAGGGTAAGGGTCTTGAGCGCCTGGAACAGCGCGCGATAGTGCTTCTTTTGCGGATCCTGGCCCTGCAGCAGCGCGGCGTTGGCCGCCTTTTCCTTGCGGGCGGCGCGAATCAGGGCGCGCAATTGCTGCACATCCGCCTGCGGATTGTCGTGCAGCAGCTTGGTCAGCGCGTCGTCGTCGTCCAGCAGGCGATCGCGCACGGCCTCCAGGCGGTGCATGGCGGCGGTTTCTTCGCGCGAGCCGTTTTCCCAGACATCGAGCTGGGTGCGGATTTCGTCCGCGGGGGCGTCGCGCATCAGCTTGCCCACATAGTGGACCTGGCGGCGCAGGCCTTCGCGGCCGGTCGTGCGTTGCGCCGTGCGGATGGCCTCGTAGAGGCGTTCGGCCAGGGGCAACTGCTTGAGGCGTTCGGGGGACAGGGCGATCAACTGCTTGCCCAAGTCCAGCAGCGCGTGCATTTCGCGCTTGATCTGGGACTTGCTGGGGCGGTCGTAGCCGTTCTCGTCGTAGCCTTCGTCGACGGATTCTTCTTCGGTATGGGAATTCATGGAAAACTGCGCAATGACAGACTTAGCTATGATAACCGTCTCTGCAAATTGGACAGCAATGGTCAAATCCTCCTCCTCCTTGCCGCTGGCGGCCAATCACGCGCGTTTTTCCGAATTGGTCGAGCAAACGCTGGCCTACGCCCGCCAGATCGGTGCCTCGGACGCCGCGGCCGAAGTCTCTGAAAGCCTGGGCCTGTCGGTGTCGGTACGCAAGAACGACATCGAAACCGTCGAACAGACCCGCGACCGCTCGCTCGACCTCACGGTCTATGCCGGCCAGAGCCGCGGCTCCGCCTCGACCTCCGACTTCTCCGAAGCGGCCCTGCGCCAAACGGTGGAAGCGGCCTGGCACATCGCGCGCCATACCGCCGCCGATCCGGCCGCCGGCCTGCCCGACGCCGACCAGTTGGCCACCGAATTCCCCGACCTGGACCTGCATCGCGCCTGGCCGGTCTCCACCGAGGAAGCCGCCGAACTCGCCCTGCGCGCCGAGCGCGCGGCCCGCGATGTCGATTCCCGCATCACCAATACCGACGGCGCCACGGTGGGCACCTATGAAGGCCAGTTCGTCATGGGCAACACCCGCGGCTTCCTGGGCGGCTACCCGTATTCGCGCCACAGCCTGTCGGTGGCGCCCATCGCCGGCCGCGGCAACGGCATGCAGCGCGACTATTGGTACACCTCCGAGCGCGATCCGGCCAAGATGGCCTCGCCCGAGGCCGTGGGCCGCTACGCTGCCGAGCGCACCCTGTCGCGCCTGTCGGCCCGCCGCATCCGCACCGGCAAGTTCCCGGTCCTGTTCGAGGCGCCGTTGGCGCTGGGCCTGGTTGGCGCTCTGACGCAGGCCGCCAACGGCGGCGCGCTCTACCGCAAGGCCAGCTTCCTGCTCGACGCCCTGGGCAAGCCCATTTTCCCCGACCACATCAATCTGGCCGAAGACCCGCACATCCGCGGCGGCATGGGCAGTTCGCCGTTCGACGACGAAGGCGTGCGCACCCGCAAGCGCAGCGTGGTGACGGCCGGCGTGCTCGAAGGCTACTTCCTGTCTTCGTACACCGCCCGCAAGCTGGGCATGCAAACCACCGGCAATGCTGGCGGCTCGCACAACCTGACCTTCTCGTCCACGTTGACGCGCCGCGGTGACGACTTCGAAGCCATGCTCAAGAAAATGGGCACCGGCTTCCTCGTCACCGAACTCATCGGCCAGGGCGTGAACTATGTCACGGGCGACTACTCCCGTGGCGCGTTCGGCTACTGGGTCGAAAACGGCCAGATCCAGCACGCGGTGCAGGAAATCACCATCGCCGGCAATCTGGCGGACATGTTCCGCCAGATCGTCGCCGTGGGCGCGGACACCATTTCGCGCGGCACCAAGACCACCGGCTCGATCCTGATCGAGCAAATGGCGATCGCGGGCACCTGATCCGCCAGGCCAACACAGCGCCCGTCCGGGCGGGGCCTTCGGGCCTGTCCGGACGGGCGTTGCCGTTTGCGCGCCGGGCATTTCCGCCAGCGGGCGCGCCATGGTTTGGCGTCTTTGCAATCCTTTAACGCTGGGGAATTCCTCTAGCCGCCGAGGGCGATGCCAGCGTGTAATATCCGGCGAGTATTGCTCAAACAAGTATCGCGGTAGAGGAGCAAAGAGATGCAACGACGTTCATTCTTGAAGCAGGCCGGCCTGGGCGCCGTGGCGGCGGGCGCGGCGGTCAGCGCACCCGCCCTGGCGCAGGATTCGCCCTCTCTCAGCTGGCGCCTGGCGTCCGGCTTTCCCGCTGCCCTGGACCTGCGCGTGGGTGCCGGTGCGGCGTTCTGCAAATTCGTGTCCGACGCCACCGGCGGCAAATTCACCATCAAGCAGCTGGCCGATGGCGAGATCGCACCCGCGGCCGACCTGATGGATGCCGTTGGCGCCGCCAAGGTCGAATGCGCGCATGTGTCCTCGGGCATCTACTTCGCCAAAAACCCCGCCTTCTGCTTCGATTCGGCCGTGCCGTTCGGGCTGGACGCCACCCAGATGAACGCCTGGATGTTCGAAGGCGACGGCCTGCGCCTGACGCGCGAGCTGTTCAAGGCGCAGAAGATCGTCAACTTCCCGCTGGGCAACACCGGCCCGCAGATGGGCGGCTGGTCCAAGCGCGAAATCAAGCGCGCCACCGACCTGAAAGATCTGAAGATGCGGGTGGACGGCCTGGCCGCGCAGGTGCTGGCCCACCTGGGCGTAGCACCGCAGCAGGCCGATCTGGCCAAGCTGGCCGAGGCCTTCGAGAAGGACGGGCTGGAAGCGGTGGCGGGAACGGGCGCCGTCGAGGACGCCAAGCTCGGCCTGAACAAGGTCGCCAAGTTCTATTACGGCCCCAGCTGGTGGGCCGCCGGCGAACAGCTGTCGCTCTATATCAACGAAGAAGCCTGGGCCAAGCTGCCCAAGCACTACCAGGCGGTGGTCGAGGCTGCCGCCCTGGCCGCGCACGCCAAGGCCAGCGCCGCTTTCGACGCCCGTAACCCCGCCGCCCTGGCCCAATTGGCCGCTGCCGGCGCCCAGGTGCGCGCATTTCCGCGCTCGGTCATGGACGCCGCCTTCGAGGCCGCCCAGCAGGTCTACAAGGAATTGAACGACAAAGACCCCAAGTTCAAGGCGCTCTACGACAGTTACATGGGCTTTCGCGACAACGCGATGCCCTGGTTCCGGCTGACCGAAGGCGCCTACGACCAATATCTGGGCGTGGCGCTGTCCGCCCGCAGTTAAGGCAGTTCCGGGTGCCGAATGGCATTCGGCAGGAGGTGGGGTTTTCGCTGATAACCCCGGTTTTTTTACAAAAAAGTGGGCGGTTTTGATCCTTTTGTTGAACGGCATTCGAGTTTCCGCCTGATACAAAGGAGTAATATCCCGGGTCTTGACGCGCAAACGTGGCGCCTTTAGGCGGCATTGGACGCCAATCCGGCGGGATCACTCCAGCCCGGATAACCAACATTCCGAGACAGACTTTAAGGTGGTATCAACCATGCAATTCAAGACCAAGAAGCTGCTGGCCGCGCTGATCGTTGCCGGCGTCGCCCCGGCTGCGCACGCCGCTGACATCAAGCTGGGTGTGGCTGAAGCCCTGTCGGGCGGCGCTGCCCAGTACGGCGTGTCGATCCGCAACGGCTTTCAGCTGGCGGCCGACGAGATCAACGCCGCGGGCGGGATCAACGGCAACAAGATCGTGCTGGTGGTCGAGGACGAACAAGGCAAGAAAGAAGAAGCGATCAACGTCTTCAAGAAGCTGATCTTCAAGGACAACGTCCTGATGGTCTTCGGCCCGACGCTGTCGAACTCGGCTCAAGCCGCCGACCCGATCGCCCAGGCCGCCAAGACGGTCGCCTTCGGCACGTCCAATACCGCCGACGGCATCACCTCCATCGGCAACTACGTGTTCCGCAACTCGGTCACCGAAGCCGACGTGCTGCCGGCCACCATCTCCACCGTCAAGGCCAAGACCGGCCTGAAGAACGTGGCGGTGCTCTACGGCAACGACGACGTCTTCACCAAGAGCGGCTACGACAATTTCAAGAAGGCCCTGGAAGACCAGAAGATCCCGGTTACCACCACCGAAACCTTCGCCAAGGGCGACGTGGACTTCAAGGCCCAACTGACCAAGATCAAGGGCACCAACCCCGACGCCATCGTGCTGTCGGCGCTGTTGGCCGAAGGCGCCCCGATCATGGTGCAGGCCCGTCAACTGGGCATCAACGTGCCCGTCATCGGCGGCAACGGCATGAACTCGGTCAAGATTTTCGACCTGGCCCCTGGCGGCGCGTCGAACAATCTCTGGATCGGCAGCCCGTGGTCGATCGAGAACAAGGCCCCCGAGAACGTCAAGTTCATCGACGCCTACAAGGCCAAGTTCAACGGTTCGCCCGACCAGTTCGCGGCGCAGTCGTATGACGCCATGTACATCGTGGCCCAGGCACTGAAGAACACCAAGATCTCCGGCGAACTGACCAAGGACCGCGCAGCCCTGCGCGACGCCTTGCCCACCGTGACGTGGACCGGCGCCACCGGCGCCTTCAAGTTCCGTCAGGCCACCGACCGTGCCGGCAAGCCCGCCGGCTACGACGCCGACCAGGCGCCGATCGTCAGCGTGACCAAAGACGGCAAGTACGTCATCGAGAAGTAAGCGCTACGCATCCCCGCGCGGGGGGATGCGCCTTGCGGACGGCCTGGCCGTCCGCAGGGCGCTTTTGATTTGGAAAGTCCCATCATGTTCGAACAACAATTCGTCAATGCCTTGTCGCTGGGCTGTGTGTATGCACTGTTCGCGCTGGGCTTCACGCTGATCTTCGGCGTGCTCGGGGTGATCAACCTGGCGCATGGCGCCGTATTCATGGTTGGCGCCTACGCGGCACTGTTCGTGGTCCAGCAATTCGGCCTGCCCCTGTGGGCGGCGCTGATGGTCGCGTTCTTCGTGGCCGGCTTCACCGGGGTCATCATCGACTACCTGGTGCTCAAGCCGCTGCGTAAGCGCAACGCGCCCCACCTGATCCCCATGATCGCCACGATTGGCGTGGGCATCATCCTGAATAACGGCGCCCAGAGCATCTTCGGCGCCAGCAACCTGCGCTTCCCGCACGGCACCGTGCCCGAAGACGTCATCGAAATCGCCGGCCTGCACCTGACCGTCATCGAACTGGGCATCATCTTCCTGTCGTTCGCGCTGATGGCCGTGCTGATGTTCGTCATGCGCCGCACGCAGTTTGGCCGCGCCCTGCGCGCCATCGCCGAATCCCCCAAGGCCGCCTGGCTGCTGGGGATCAACGTCGAAAAGCTGTTCGTGACGACCTCGTTCGCCGCCGCCGCCCTGGGCGGCGTGGCCGGCGTGCTGATCGGCCTGTACTCGAACGCGCTGTTCCCGCTGATGGGCCAGCCGATGCTGCACAAGGGCATCGCGGTCATCATTCTGGGCGGCATGGGCGACATTCGCGGCGCCATGCTGGGCGGTCTCTTCCTGGGTTTCGCGGAAGTGCTGTCGGTGGCCTACATCGGCTCCACCATGCGAGACGCGGTGGCTTTCGGCCTGCTGTTCCTGATCCTGCTGGTGCGCCCGCAGGGTCTGTTCGGCAAAGTGGTTCAACGCAAGGCTTAAAGAATGAGCGGATTCGAAAACTTCTGGGCCATCTACGGCAACCTGGTGCTCACGCTGGGCACCAACGCCTTGCTGGCCCTCTCCATTTGGCTGACCCTGGCCTGCGGCATGCTGGCCATGGCCAACGCCGCCTTCATGGGCATCGGGGCGTACACCGCCGCGCTGCTCACCATGAACTACGACGTCTCGTTCCCGGTCGCGCTTGCCGGCGGCATGGCGGCGCCCGCCCTGGTGGCGGCGCTGATCGGCTTGCCGACCTTGCGCCTGTCGGGGGTCTACCTGGCCATGGCCACGCTGGGCTTCGGTGAAGTCGTCCGCGTGACCATCCTGAACACCGAGTCCCTCACCGGCGGCGCGCTGGGCCTTAACGGCATTCCGCAGCTGACCCAGTGGTGGCACGTGGTGCTGGCGGTCGTCATCGTCCTGTTCGTGCTATGGCGTGTGCGCGCCTCCAAGATCGGCCGCTCGTTCGATGCCATTCGCGGCGACGAAACGGCGGCGGGCCTGATGGGCATCGACGTGCGTGCCAACAAGATGCTGGCCTTCGTGGCCGGCGCGATGATCGCGGGCCTGGCCGGCGCCTTGAACGCGCACCTGACTTTCTTCATCGGCCCCAATGAATACGGCTTTGACCGTGGCGTGGAAATCCTGACCATGGCCATCCTGGGCGGCATCGGCGGTCTGGCCGGTCCCGTGCTGGGCAGCTTCATCATTACCGTGCTGCCTGAATTGCTGCGCGGTTTTGCGGATTTGCGCTTGATCGCGAACGGAGTGATCCTGGTGGTGATTGTGTTGTTCCTGCCGCAAGGCATCTGGGATCCGGCGCGCTTCAAGCGCTGGATGCGTCAAGGCCGCCAAGGAGGAAAGCGCCATGCTTGAACTTTCCTCCGTCTCCAAGAGCTTTGGCGGCCTGCATGTGCTGCATGACGTCAGCCTGTCCGTGCCCGAAGGCTCCATCTTCGGCCTGATCGGCCCGAACGGCGCCGGCAAGACCACGGTGTTCAACCTGATCACAGGGCTGTTGCCGCCCACCGGCGGCACCATCACGTTCAACGGCGAAAGCGTCCTGAACAGGAAGCCGCACGTCATCACCCGCATGGGCATCGCCCGCACCTTCCAGAACATCCGTCTCTTCAAAGAGATGACGCTGCTGGAAAACGTGGTGGTCGGCGCCTACCGCCACATGAACTACGGCTTCCCCAGCCTGCTGCTGGGCCTGCCGGGCTATCGCGAGCACGAAAAGCGCGCCCGCGAGCGCGCCCACGAACTCCTGACGTGGATGCGCCTGGATCACAAGGCCAATGACCTGGCCGACAACCTGTCCTACGGCGAACAGCGCCGCCTGGAGCTGGCGCGCGCGCTGGCCACCGAGCCCAAGCTGTTGCTGCTGGACGAGCCCGTGGCAGGCATGAACACCGGCGAACGCGCCGAGCTCATGCGCGAAATCCTGGCCATCCGCGACCGCGGCTACACCATCCTCATGATCGAGCACGACATGCGCTTCGTCATGGGCCTGTGCGAGCGCATCGCGGTGCTGAACTTCGGCAAGATCATCGCTTGCGGCGGACCCGAAGAGATCCGCAACAACGAGCAGGTCATCGAGGCCTACCTGGGCCGCGAAGACGAAGACGACACCGAACACGCGGAGGCCGCAAAATGAGCAGCGCAATGCTGGAAGTCCGCGGACTCGAGGTCAACTACGGCCATATCGAAGCCGTCCGCGGCATCGACCTGGACCTGGAAGCCAAGGAAATCACCGCCCTGGTCGGCGCCAACGGCGCCGGCAAGTCGACCACGCTGCTGGCCCTATCGGGCCTGTTGCCCAAGGCGCGTGGCAAGATCCTCTTCGAAGGCGAAGACATCACCAACCTGGCGCCGCACCAGCTGGTCGCGCGCGGCATTGTCCAGGTGCCGGAGGGCCGGGCCATCCTCACCACCATGACCGTGCTGGAAAACCTCGAGCTGGGCGCTTACCGCCGCGGCTTGAAGAACGTCGGCAACGATCTGGAATACGTGTTCAACCTGTTCCCGCGCCTGAAAGAACGGATCACCGGCATCGCCGGCAACCTGTCGGGCGGCGAACAGCAGATGCTGGCGATCGGCCGGGCCCTGATGGCCAAGCCGCGCCTGCTGCTGCTGGACGAGCCGTCGATGGGCCTGGCGCCCATCGTGGTACAGGAAATCTTCCGCTCGCTGCGCGCCATCAACGCTGACGGCCTGACGCTGTTCCTGGTGGAGCAGAACGTGCGCCAGGCGCTGAAGATCGCCCAGCACGGCTATGTGCTGGAAAACGGCGCCATGGCGCTGGCCGGCACCGGCCGCGGCCTGCTGGGCCACCCGAGGGTGCTGGAAGCCTACCTGGGCGCCTGACGGGCTTCTCCGGGAACAGGGGCATGAAACGGGGCCGGCAGGGCGACGTTCATGTCCCTTTTTATTTACGCAACAGCCGTTCCCTGGGGAGCGGCCGTCCCCCAGCCTGGATCGCTGTCCACTTGCCCATTTTTTGAGCATCCGTGGTAGAATTTCAGGCTTTCCCTCATTTTGACCATTGCACGGGCGGGTAATAACGCTTAGGCGGGACGTCGATAGAGGTTGCGAGATCAGGTGACTGCGCAGGTAACCCCAGCGGATTCATCTCTGTTTTTTGCAGCCTAGTTGGGGAAAAAACCTGGCCGGATAGTCCAGCCAGACATTTTTTTACTTAGGAACCATCATGAAGACCTTTGTGGCCAAGCCGCATGAAGTCCAACGTGACTGGTTTGTGATCGACGCCAAGGGCAAAGTCCTCGGTCGTGTGGCCAGCGAAGTCGCACGTCGTCTGCGTGGCAAGCACAAACCTGAATTCACGCCGCACGTTGATACCGGCGATTACATCGTCATCATCAACGCTTCCGATATCGTCGTTACCGGTACCAAGGCGAAGGACAAGAAGTACTTCCGCCACACCACGTACCCGGGCGGTATCCGCGAAACGAACTTCGAGAAAATGCAAGAGCGTTTTCCCGGTCGCGCCATTCAGAAGGCCGTCAAGGGCATGCTGCCCAAGGGTCCTCTGGGCTACGCCATGATCAAGAAGCTGAAGGTCTATGCCGGTGCCGAGCACCCGCACACCGCCCAGCAGCCCAAGACGCTGGATATCTAAGGAAACGCCATGATCGGTAACTGGAATTACGGAACCGGCCGTCGCAAAACTTCGGTGGCTCGCGTTTTCATCAAGAAGGGCACCGGCAAGATCGTCGTCAACGGCAAGCCCGTCGACGAGTTCTTCGCTCGTGAAACCGGCCGTATGGTCGTGCGCCAGCCGCTGGAACTGACCGGCCACCTGGAATCGTTTGACATCAAAGTCAACGTGCACGGCGGCGGCGAAACCGGCCAGGCCGGCGCAGTTCGTCACGGCATCACGCGTGCCCTGATCGACTACGACGCGACCCTGAAGCCCGCCCTGTCGCAAGCTGGTTTTGTGACCCGCGATGCCCGCGAAGTCGAACGCAAGAAGGTCGGCTTCCGCAAGGCGCGCCGTCGCAAGCAGTTCAGCAAGCGTTAATCGCTGCGAAAAAAGCCCGCTTCCGAGCGGGCTTTTTTTTATCTGGCCGCTTTATTCTGCGGTCACCACGAAGTTGACGCTTTCGCGCTTCAATTTATACGATGAACATCGTATAATTTAGGACGGGAGCCCAGGATGGCGCAGCCGCAGGGATTCAAGGCGGTCAAGCGGGCTGTCTTGGCCGCGCTTCACTGCGGTGATTATCACCACGAGGCTCGTAACCATATCAACATAAAGAACTTACTGGCCACGGGTGAGGTCAGCGCACAGGACGTCGCCGACGTCATTCGCCGCAGTGATGGTGCAAGTTACGTCTGCAGTCGCTTGCACGCAGATCTTGCGATCGACTGCCACGTCATACGGACCCGCGGTTGGTATGTGAAGTTCTACTTCGCGGATCCCTCCACCATATTTATCAGTGTTCACCGTTGAGCGTGTCATGAAAATCTTTCGGGAAGGCGATAAAGGCACCGCGGTCTGCCATGACTGCGCCGCACTGGTGAAGACGACATTTCTGCGCCGTGACGTGCCGTTCAGCGATGGATCCGGGTCGGCAAGGAATATCCTGGTCGGCGTGTGCGACCTTTGCGGGCGTACGGTGTCTCACCCAGCCCAATCCACGCCCGCGATCAGCAAGGCGCGCAAGCAGGCTCTGGAGTCGATCGAAACGAATCTGCCCGCGGTGTACGTGGATATCCTGGATTACGCCGTGCATACGATCGATAACCAGGCTTCGACCGATTTTCGCCGCGTGCTGCTCTCCTACTTCATGCATAAGGCTGCCCAGAGCGACAAGGCTCCTCAACTGCTGAGGGCCGCGTTCGACAAGGCTGTCGCCAGATTCCCGGAGACGCGCGGCGCCCCGCGGCGCCGCTTATCCATGAAGGTCCCCGTACGGGTAGGGGAAGCCCTGCGCCGGCTGGAGGCCAGCACTGCACTCAACAAGACAGACCTGATCAAGTCCGTCGTCCTGGATATTCAGGACAAGGTGTTGGACCAGCCCAGGCCAGGCCTGATGGAAGAATTGAGAGCACTGTCCGCCATTTCGGCGTGATCAGGCAACGCGGGGCCCACGGATCCCGATTTTTCGAGCGCGGAACTCCGCGTTCTTCGCGCGGTCGGACGTTACTTGGCAGTCGCGTTGCCTCACGAGGGCCCGACGCAGTCTAGTATTCTCTGAGCGATACAATCCACTTTCGTTCTACGAAGAGTTCATACCTATCATGGCCCAAGCATCGAACACCCGTATCAAGGTTGGTATCGTCGGCGGCACCGGTTATACCGGCGTCGAACTGCTGCGCTTGTTGTCGCAGCACCCCAATGTGGAATTGACCGCCATCACTTCCCGTAAGGAAGACGGGCTGCCCGTGGCTGATATGTATCCGAACCTGCGCGGCCACGTGAAGATCGCTTTCTCCGCGCCGGAAAAAGCCAACCTGACCGACTGCGACGTGGTGTTCTTCGCCACGCCCCATGGCGTGGCCATGGCCCAGGCCCAGGAACTGATCGCCGCCGGCACCCGCGTCATCGACCTGGCCGCGGATTTCCGCCTGCAGGACATTCCTACGTTCGAACGCTGGTACAAAATTCCCCACACCTGCCCGGACATCCTGGCGGAATCCCAGTACGGCCTGGTCGAACTGAACCGCGAAGCCATTTCCAAGGCTCGCGTCATCGGCAACCCCGGCTGCTATCCCACCACCGTGCTGCTGGGCCTGGCCCCGCTGCTTGAGGGCGGCAAGCAACTGGTCGACACGCAAACCTTGATCGCCGACTGCAAGTCGGGCGTGTCCGGTGCTGGCCGCAAAGCCGAAGTCAGCTCGCTGTTCTCGGAAGCGTCCGATAACTTCAAGGCCTACGGCGTGGCGGGTCACCGCCATCATCCGGAAATCGTCGCCCAACTCGAAAAGATCGCCGGCGGCAAGGTCGGCCTGACCTTCGTGCCGCACCTGGTGCCGATGATCCGCGGCATGTTCTCCACCATCTACGCCCGCATCCTGCCCGAGGCGCGCGACACCGACTTCCAGGCGCTCTTCGAAGCGCGTTATGCCGACGAGGCCTTCGTCGACGTCATGCCCGCCGGCAGCCTGCCCGAAACGCGCTCGGTGCGTGCCTCGAACAACCTGCGCATCGCGCTGTCGCGCCCGGGTGGCGGCGACCAGCTCATCATCCTGGTCGTGCAAGACAACCTGGTGAAGGGCGCGGCGGGCCAGGCGGTGCAGAACATGAACCTGATGTTCGGCGTCGACGAAACCGTGGGCCTGGACCAGGTCGCGATCCTGCCCTGAGGCCCTGCCGGGCTGGCGGCTTGCCGCCGGCCCGCTTCCCATGTCCAACGATTCGTCCGCAACACCTCGACTTCCTCGCGCGGGCTCCGGCCTGCGCGTCGCCGCCGGCATCGTGGCCGGGCTGCTGTTGGGCGTGGCGGCGGGTTACTTCTACGCCCGCGGCATCTACCAGCCCAAGGATGCGGTGGTGCTCAGCACCGCGCAGGTCGAGGCGCGCGACGAAGCCGTGCGCCAGCAGGCGGCCGAGCTGCGCTATCTGCGTGGCCAGCTCGACACGGCCGACGGCGAGCTGGTCATCGAGCGCTCCGCCCGCCAGGAGCTTGAAACCCAGCTGCACGCCGCCCAGGCCGAAGTCGGCCGGGTCCGCGACCAGCTGGCGTTTTTCGAACAACTGCTGCCGCCCGGGCCTGAAGGCTCGGTGGATATCCGCGGCGCCGAGATCACACGCGACGGCGCCGGACTGCGTTACAAGGTGCTGTTGATGCGCAGTGGCCGCAACGGCGCGGCCGCGTTCGCGGGCACGCTGCGGTTCCAGGCCACGGGTACGCTCAAGGGCGAAACTGTCACCGTCGACCTGGCGCCGTTGCAGGTCAAGGCCGAATCCGGGCCCGTGCCCGCCACGGGCGAAACCACCACCGCGGCGTCGCTGGCGCTGCAATTTGACCAGTATCAGCGCAGCCAGGGCGTCCTGGCCGTGCCCGAGGGATTTGTCCCCGAAAGCGTGACCATCAGTGTTCTCGAGGGCGAGACTGTCCGCGCCTCCCGCAGCGTCAAGCTCGAACTTTGAGTCTGGGCAGGGCCTGCGCTATAGTGCCTATATACGAGCGGCGACGCCGCTCACCGGAATACGGCCGTACCGGCCAGGAGTGAATCATGAATGCAGTGACCGAAACCGTCGACCTGCAGGCCGCGCCGCCTGCTCCCTTGGTGTTTACCGACTCGGCAGCCGCCAAGGTCAAGGACCTGTTGGCGGAAGAAGGCAACCCCGAGCTGAAGCTGCGCGTGTTCGTGCAAGGCGGGGGCTGTTCGGGTTTCCAGTACGGCTTCACGTTTGACGAGGTCGTCAACGAAGACGACACCGTGCTGGACAAGGCTGGCGTGCAGTTGCTGGTCGACCCCATGAGCTTCCAATACCTGGTCGGCGCCGAAATCGACTACAAGGAAGACCTGGAAGGCGCGCAGTTCGTCATCCGCAATCCCAACGCCAGCACCACCTGCGGCTGCGGTTCGTCGTTCTCGGTGTAAGCCGGCGGCGATAGCGCCTGTCTCGCGTGCGCGCGGGCCGGCGCTACGGCAGCTGCCGCAAGAAATCGTTGCGCGTGGTCATGAAAAAGCCCTTTGGTATACCGAAGGGCTTTTTGTTTGGCCAACGCCTTTGGCCGAGTCATCGGGCCGGACCGTCGGGCTGTGCCCTTGGATCGCTTCTTTGGATCGCTCTGGCGTGCCCGCTCAGGCGGGATACAGCGCGCCCAGCACACGCGGGCCGCGGGCGCCCGTGACGGCGGGTACGCCGGCCGGCCTGCGCGCCAGGAAGGCCTGCGCCAGCCAGGCAAAGGCCAGCGCTTCGACCTGTTGTGCCGGCACGCCCAGCGCATCGGTTGCGTGCACCGGACGTTGCAGGCAATACGCCAGTTCGCGCATCAGCCCGGCATTACGCGCGCC
This sequence comes from Achromobacter sp. UMC71, assembly GCF_014170305.1. Classification (GTDB taxonomy): domain Bacteria; phylum Pseudomonadota; class Gammaproteobacteria; order Burkholderiales; family Burkholderiaceae_B; genus Achromobacter. The sequence continues at coordinate 416,930 of NZ_LZZT01000015.1, read as the reverse complement.
GCCGCCGCACACATAGACCTCGCGGGTGCCGGCCGCGGCTGCGTCGATGGCGTTGGCCACGGTGCGGGCCGTGAGCCGCTGCAGCGTGGCCTGTACGTCCTGCGGGGCGGGCGCCGGGCCGTCGTAGGCAGCCAGCCGGTCGTCCAGCCAGCGCATATTGAACAGGTCGCGGCCGGTGGATTTGGGCGGAGGCAGGGCGAACCAGGGTTCGCTGGCGATCAGCTGCTCGAGCAGCGGCGCCAGGACCTGGCCGGTGGCCGCCCAGCGGCCATCCATGTCGAAGGCTTGGCCCAGGTGGCGTTGGCACCAGGCGTCCAGGAACACGTTGGCCGGGCCGGTGTCGAAACCGCGCGGCGGCTGGCTGGGCGTCAGCAGTGTGACGTTGGCGATGCCGCCCAGGTTCAGCACGGCGCGGCCTTGCGGCGCGCCGAAGATGGCGGCGTGGAAGGGCGGCACCAGCGGCGCGCCCTGGCCGCCGGCCGCGACGTCGCGGCTGCGGAAGTCTGCCACCACGTCGATGCCGGTCAGTTCGGCCAGCAGGGCGGGGGCGTTCAGCTGCAGCGTATAGCCGCTGTCGGGGCGGTGGCGTACCGTCTGTCCATGGGCGCCGATGGCGGCGATGTCCCCGGCCGGGAGGCCTGACTGGCCGAGCAGGCCGGTCACGGCTTGCGCGTACAGGCGGGCCAGTTCGTTGGCGGCCAGCGCGGCGCGCGCCAGTTCGTCCTGGCCGGCCTGGTTCAGCGCCAACAGTTCGGTGCGCAGGGCGGCTGGCATGGGCAGGCTCACGCTCGCCAGCACCTGCGGCGGCTGGCCGTCCTGCAAGCGCGCCAGCACGCCGTCGACCCCGTCGACACTGGTGCCTGACATCAGCCCAATGAAATGTGACCCCCCACGCTGCCCCCGCTGCTGCGGGCTTGCTGCCCCCTGAGGGGGCTGCTCCGCCTTGGGGCGGCCCGGCGGAGTGCGCGGGCCCCCACGCTGCCCCCGCTGCTGCGGGCTTGCTGCCCCCCGAGGGGGCTGCTCCGCCTTGGGGCGGCCCGGCGGCGGAGCGGGTTCATCTGAGAGGGAGTTAGGCGCGTTTTGGTGATCGGTCATGAATAGGTCCGCCTAAGAAAAAAGCGGCCCGGCATCGAGATGCGGGCCGCTTTGCGGGTGCGCCATGCGGACGGGGCTGCTTAGCGGCTGGCCACGTTGGTCAGCGCGTCGGGCAGGGTCTGCTGGAACTCGGTCAGCAGTTGGATCTGCTGTTTGTACGGAGCCACGGCCTGGTTGAAGGCGCGGACTTCGGCGGGTTCCAGGGTGCGGGCAACGGGCAGGTCGACCGACAGCGGGTCGATGGGCTGGTTGTCGACGCGGAACTCGTAGTGCAGGTGCGGGCCAGTGGCCCAGCCGGTGGCACCGACGTAGCCGAGCAGCTGGCCCTGCGAGATCTTGGAGCCCTTGGTGATGCCTTCCGCGATACGGCTTTGGTGCGCGTACAGCGTGGAGTACTTGCCGTAGTGCTTGACGATGACCACGTTGCCGTAGCCGTTCTGCCAGCCCGAGAATTCCACCGTGCCGTCGGCCGTGGAGTGGATCGGCGTGCCCGAAGGCGCGGCGTAGTCCACGCCCTTGTGTCCCGTCCAGGTCTTGTGGATGGGGTGCATGCGCATGCCGAAGGTGGAGCTGATGCGGCTGAACTTCAGGGCGGTGCGCAGGAACGCGCCGCGCAGGCTGGTGCCGTCGAAGTCGTAATAGGAGCCGGTCTTGTTGTCGGCGCTGAACCAGACGGCGGTGTGGGTCTTGCCGCCGTTGATGAATTCCAGGGCCAGCACGCGGCCGGCGCCGGCGTAGCGGCCGTCGTGCGAACGCACTTCGTAGACCACGCGGAATTGGTCGCCCTGGCGCAGGTCGCGCAGGAAGTCGATCTTGGCGCTGAGGATGTCGGCCATCTGCATGGTGACCGAATCCGGGATGCCGGCGGCGTCGGTGGCGCCGAACAACGACGAGCGGATCGTGCCCACGGCGACGCGGGTCTGGCGATCGGTGCTTTCGGTGACTTCCTCGGCCTTGTAACCATCGCCGGTGCGCGCCACGTGCAGCATGCGGGTGACGACCTGGCCGTCAGCCTCGTTGCCGGGGGTGTGGATGTAGCGCAGCCAGATCAGGTTGCCTTCCGCGTCGGTCGCGGCCTGCACGGAGCGGCCCGGGTACAGCTTGTAGATGCTGCGGGCGCTGGCGTCGTGGGTCAGGAAGGTTTGCAGATCCGGCGAATCCAGTTCCAGGCGCTGCAGCACGGCGGCCAGCGTGTCGCCCGCGCGGATGCGGGTTTCGCTGATGTACGGCGCGGCGCTCGGCGTGCTGACTTCGACCTGTTCGGAGGTCAACGGCAGGACGCTCTGGATGATGCGGGAGGGGGGGAGTTCGCTGCGGTCGGGTTGCTGCACCATGCCCAGGGCGGCGGCGCCGGCAAACAAACCGATGGCGGTGACGAGGAGAGTGCGGCGGAAAAGTCCCGAGCGATGGGGCTTGGGTTCGACGGGCGCAAACACGGCAGCAACTTTGCGCTTGATGCTGCTCGCCAGGTCGTGGAGGCCACGATTCATCGTGAAGATACCCTCTCAGGTGGCATGAGCTCGCAGGGTGCGTGACACGAACGGCCCCCGCGCGCCACATATTTCAGGGGCAGGGGCTGGCGCGGGGCGCAACTTGTGAACAAACGGGTGGTAGACCGAAGCGCAACTGCGTATATATGACAGTTGCGTATGATTAGGGCGGTATCCTAGCTGATTCGGCTAGAATTTTCGATAGTTTTCGTCACTTTTTACACCTTTTTATCGGCTAAAGCCGTCGCGGCCCCCCTGAAAATGTCTCCCTCCGAAGCCCCCATTACCCCCGAAGTCGAAGCCGATCTGCGTATTGCCAAACGCGGATGCGATGAGCTGCTGGTCGAATCAGAGTTCGCCCGCAAGCTGGCCCGAAGCCGCGCCACCGGCGTGCCGCTGCGCATCAAGCTGGGGCTGGACCCGACCGCGCCGGACATCCACCTGGGCCACACGGTGGTGCTCAACAAGATGCGCCAGCTGCAGGACCTGGGCCACGAGGTCATCTTCCTGATCGGCGACTTCACCTCGACCATCGGCGATCCCAGCGGCCGCAACAGCACCCGCCCGCCGTTGACCCGCGAGCAGATCGAGGCCAACGCCAAGACCTACTATGCGCAGGCCAGCCTGGTGCTGGATCCGGCCCGCACCGAGATCCGTTACAACTCCGAATGGTGCGATCCGCTGGGCGCGCGCGGCATGATCCAACTGGCCTCGCGCTACACGGTGGCCCGCATGATGGAGCGCGAGGATTTCACCAAGCGCTTCAAGGGCGGCATCCCGATCTCGGTCCATGAATTCCTGTATCCGCTGATGCAGGGCTATGACTCGGTGGCGCTGAAGTCCGATCTGGAGCTGGGGGGCACCGATCAGAAGTTCAACTTGCTGGTCGGCCGCGAGCTGCAGAAGGAATACGGCCAGGAGCCGCAGTGCATCCTGACGATGCCGCTGCTGGTGGGCACCGACGGCGTAGAGAAGATGTCCAAGTCCAAGGGCAACTACATCGGCATTTCGGAGTCGCCCGATTCGATGTTCGGCAAGCTGATGTCGATCAACGATACGTTGATGTGGCGCTATTTCGAACTACTGTCGTTCCGCTCGCTGGAGGAGATCGCCGCGCTCAAGCAATCGATCGACGACGGCCGCAATCCGCGCGACGCCAAGGTCATGCTGGCCCAGGAAATCATCGCGCGCTTCCATTCGGCCAAGGCGGCCGACGACGCGCTGGCCACGTTCGAGGCGCGTTTCCGCGACGGCGCGATTCCCGAAGACATGCCCGAAGTCAGCATGGGCGGGGCGCCGGTGGGCATCCTGAAGCTGCTGCGCGAGGCTGGGCTGGTCGTGTCGGGCTCGGAAGCGCAGCGCAACGTCGAGCAGGGCGGGGTGCGCGTCAATGGCGACCGGGTGGAAGACAAGTCGCTGCAACTGCCCGCGGGCACCTACGTCGTTCAGGTGGGCAAGCGCAAGTTCGCACGTGTAACGGTGAACCCGTAATCGCGTAGGGTTGTGAACCCGTGATCGCGCAGTTTTTGATACGCTGGAGGCACGGTCAGGGGCAGGGACGCCTTTGCGGCACTTCAAGGAGCACGACATGAAACTTTCGAGTTTGTCTTTTTCCGATCACGAGTCGATCCCGGAGCGCTACGCCTTCGGCAAGATCGATGCGCAATCGCACGTCGCGCTGGCAGACAATTACAACCCGCAATTTTCCTGGGACGACGTGCCCGCGGGGACGCAGTCGTTTGCCCTGATCTGCCACGATCCGGACGTGCCCTCCAAACCCGACGACGTCAACCAGGAAGGGCGCGAGGTTTCCGCGGACCTGCCGCGCGTGGATTTCTTCCACTGGGTGCTGGTGGACCTGGCCGCCAGCATGCGTGACATCGAAGAGGGCGCCTTTTCCAACGGCATCACGCCGCGTGGCAAGGGCGGCCCGCTGGCGCCGCTGGACGCCCGCCAGGGCATCAACTCGTATTCGTCCTGGTTCGCCAATGACCACGACATGAGCGGCGACTACTTCGGCTATGACGGCCCTTGCCCGCCCTGGAACGACGCGCTGGTGCATCGCTATGTGTTCACGCTGTACGCGCTGGATGTCCCGACGCTGAACCTGCAGGGCGCCTTCACGGGTGAAGACGCGCTGCGGGCCATTCAGAAGCACGTGCTGGGCCAGGCGTCGGTGACGGGTACCTACACCCTCAATCCGAAGCTGGCGCCCAAGCAGATCGGAGCGACCTCGGCGTCCTGATCGCGACGCTCGGGTAAAAAAGGGCCACATTTAATGTGGCCCTTTTTATTGGCGGCGACGACGTAAGTGTCCATCAGCCGGTCGCGCGCTTCAGGCGCAGCAGCGCCACCCCGAAGGCGACGAACACCGAGCCCACGGCGCGATTGATCCATAGCACTGCGCGCGGCTGCTGGAACAGGCGGCGGGCGCGCCGCGCCAGCAGGCCATAGGCCAGCAGCGACGGCAGCGACATGGCCATGAAGATGCCGGTCAGGATGAAGAACTGCGGCAGCAGCGGTTCGGCGGCGTTCAGGAATTGCGGGAACAGCGCCGTGAAGAACAGAATGGGCTTGGGATTCAGGCCCGCCACGAATGTGGCTTCCAGGTACAAGGCCCAGGCGCCGCGGGGCGCACGCCCCTGGGTATCGGGCGGCGGCGCGGCTACGCTGCTGCGGCCCAGCAGGTGGCGCAGGCCCAGGTAGATCAGGTAGGCGGCGCCGGCGATCTTGAGCGCCGCGAACAGCAGCGCGGACGATTGCAGCACCACGCCCAGGCCCAGCATGGCGGCGGCGGACAGCAGGAACAGGCCGGTGACGTTGCCCAGCGAAGACGGCAGCACCGCGCGCAGTCCGCCGGCCGCGCCATTGCGCATGGCCAGGATGCTGGCGGGGCCGGGGGTGACGACGCTGACGGCGGCGACCAGGGTGTAGGCGATCAAGGTCTGGGTTTGCATGAAAGTTTCTCAAGTCGGGTTGAGTGCGTTTTCCGGCTGCGGGCGGGATGCCTGAAATTTCGGATCCTTGCCGGGAATTTTGCCGCCATTCGGGGCATTTTGGCGACAAGAGTAGCGGCGTGACGCGGTAAACTATTCGTCATTATCCGGGTTTACCCGCCCGGGCGCAGTTTCCTTTCTTCGCAGTTTCCTCTCATCCCGCTTCAGGAATCCCCCGTCATGTTTGACCGCAACCTCACCCTCTCCAAGGCTGACCCGGACGTCTGGGCCGCCATCCAGAAGGAAGACGTTCGCCAAGAGCAGCACATTGAGCTGATCGCTTCGGAGAACTACGCCAGCCCGGCCGTCATGGAAGCCCAGGGTACGCAGCTCACGAACAAGTACGCCGAAGGCTACCCGGGCAAGCGCTACTACGGCGGTTGCGAATACGTCGACGTGGTCGAACAGCTGGCCATCGACCGCCTGAAGCAGATCTTCGGCGCCGAGGCCGCCAACGTGCAGCCCAACTCGGGTTCGCAGGCCAACCAGGGCGTGTACATGGCTGTCCTCAAGCCGGGCGACACCGTGCTGGGCATGAGCCTGGCCGAAGGCGGCCACCTGACGCACGGCGCGTCGGTCAACGCCTCGGGCAAGCTGTACAACTTCATCTCGTACGGCCTGGACGAAAACGAAGTCCTGAACTACGCCCAGGTCGAGCAACTGGCCCGCGAGCACAAGCCCAAGCTGATCGTGGCCGGCGCATCCGCCTACGCCCTGCATATCGACTTCGAACGCATGGCCCGCATTGCCCATGAAAACGGTGCGCTGTTCATGGTCGACATCGCCCACTACGCGGGCCTGGTGGCCGGCGGCGCCTACCCCAACCCGGTGCCGCATGCCGACTTCGTCACCTCGACCACGCACAAGTCGCTGCGCGGCCCGCGCGGCGGCGTCATCATGATGAAGGCCGAATACGAAAAGGCCGTCAATTCGGCGATCTTCCCCGGCATCCAGGGCGGTCCGCTGATGCACGTCATCGCCGGCAAGGCCGTGGCCTTCAAGGAAGCGCTGGAACCCGAGTTCAAGGCCTACGCGCAGCAAGTCGTCAAGAACGCCAAGGTGCTGGCCGACACGCTGGTCAAGCGTGGCCTGCGCATCGTGTCGGGTCGCACCGAAAGCCACGTCATGCTGGTGGACCTGCGTTCCAAGGGCATCACGGGCAAGGAAGCCGAAGCCGTGCTGGGCCAGGCCCACATCACGGTCAACAAGAACGCCATCCCGAACGATCCGGAAAAGCCCTTCGTGACCAGCGGCATCCGCTTGGGCACCCCGGCCATGACCACCCGCGGTTTCACCGAAGCCGAAGCGGAACTGACCGCCAACCTGATCGCCGACGTGCTGGACAACCCGCGTGACGAGGCCAACATTGCTGCCGTGCGCGCCCGCGTCAACGAGCTGACCTCGCGCCTGCCGGTCTACGGCAAGAAGTAAAACGGCTCCCGGCGGCGTCAGCCGCCTGGCCCGCGCAAAGGACGGCTCCGCAACGGGCCGTCCTTTTGTTTCATCGTTACAATGTCGACGAATTATTGCCTTTTCGTGTTTTCAGGGATCACACATGCGGTGTCCATTTTGCGGCAATTCCGAAACGCAGGTCGTCGATAGCCGTGTCTCGGAAGAGGGCGACGCCATCCGCCGCCGGCGCCGCTGCCAGTCCTGTGACAAGCGGTTCACCACGTACGAGCGGGTAGAGCTGGCCTTGCCGTCGGTCGTCAAGCGCAATGGCAGCCGCAGCGACTACGATCCCGCCAAGCTGCGTGCCAGCCTGAGCCTGGCGCTGCGCAAGCGGCCGGTCAGCACCGAAGACGTGGATGCGGCCGTGGCCCGCATCGAAGAACAATTATTGGCCAGCGGCCTGCGCGAAGTGCCCACCGAGCACATCGGCGAACTGGTCATGAACGAGCTGCGCAAGCTGGACAAGGTGGCCTACGTGCGCTTTGCGTCGGTCTACAAGAGCTTCGAGGACATCGGCGAATTCGTCGAAGCGATCCGCGAGATGCAGGGTCCGCTGCTGCCGGGCAAGCTGCGCAAGGAATAAGGCCGCGGCGCCGCCGAAGCCGACGCGGGCCCGAGCGCCGTTGTGATCCACGCGGCCTTGGCCTGACCCAGGCCAGCGGCTACAGCGGTTCCGCCCGCGCCATGCTGGGCGTCTGCGGCTGGAACCGGCGCCACACGCGGCGCAGGTGCTGCGCCGAACCAAAGCCAGATTTCTCCGCCACCCTTTCCAGATTCAGCCGCGTCTCGCGCAGCATGTCGCGGGCCAGCGCCACGCGTATCTGATACAGGTAGTCCATCGGCGTGCAACCGGCATGCTCGCGGAACAGCCGCGTCAGATGGCGCGGGCTGGTGTGCGCCTGCTCGGCCAGCGATTGTGCCGACCAGGCCGCGGCCGGATCGCGCACGACCGCGTCCTGGACTCGGTGCACGCCCGGGTGCATGTGGTTGCGGTGCTCCAGCCAGGGCGACAGCGCGGAATCCGTGCCGGCGCGGCGCTGGTAGACCACCATGTCGCGCGCCACTTCGCTGGCCACGCGCGGGCCGCAATGACGCGACACCATGTGCAGGGCCAGGTCGATGCCGGCGGTGATGCCGGCGCTGCTGACCAGATTGCCGTCTTCCACGAAGATGCGGTTGTCGTGCAGCCGCGCCGTGGGGTCCATGGCGGCCAGCTGTTCCAGGCAGCTATGGTGCGTGGTGCAGTCGCGCTGGCGCGTCAGGCCGGCCGCGGCGGCGAACAGCGCGCCCGCGCAGACGGTCATCAGCGTGAAGCCGTCGGCCGGATGGCGTACGGCCAGCCAGTCGATGATGCGGCGGGCTTCGGGTTCGTCCAGGCGGGTGGGCTTGCCCACCACGCCCGACACGATCACCAGGGCTTCTGGCGGCAGCTGGTCGGGCAGCGGCTGGATGCGCGCCAGGTGCAGGCCGGGGATGCCGCTTTCGATCTCGGTGGACGGGCCGCAAAAATGCTGCGTGAACGCGTCGGGGCAGAGCTTGTTGGCCACGCGGAAGGCTTCCGCCGGGCCGGCCACGTCCAGCAGCACGATTCCCCTGGGCAGCACGAAGTGCACGGGAATCATCGCGGCCGCCTTATTGCGCGAAGGCGTCGGCGGCGCGCGCGATGCGGGCAAAGCGGCCCTGCAGCACGAGCTCGGTGCGGTCGCGGATCTCGGCCGGCGTGTAGTGCTGGCCCGAGGGGCTTTGCATGGCGAAGGTCAGCGTCGCGTCGGTCGGGAACACGACCTTGTAGCCCGCGTCGCTGGCGTGCCGGGTGGTGGTTTCGCAGCATTGTTCGGTGCGGATGCCACTGACGATCACGCCCTCGATGCCGTTGGCCGTCAGCCAGTCCTGCAGGGTCGAGCCGTCGGCGGTCTTGGCGTACAGCGAAGAATGCACGGTCTTGTGGAACACCGCGTCGGGCGAAATGCGCACTTCGGCCAGGGTCTTGACGTGGCCGGAAGCCAGCGAGAAGGGGTTGGCCGGATCGTTGGCGGCGCTGACATGGAACACCTGCAGCACCGGAATGCCACGGGCGGTGGCGGTATCGATCAGGCCTTGAATCTGGGCGACGAACGCCGGATATTCCGATTCGTCCCAAAACGGACGCTGCCGGAAGGAATCCTGGACGTCGATGACTATCAGTGCTTGTTTCATGGTTCCGGGCTCCGTGCCGTGGAATTTCAGGGTGTGTGTGACGTATTGTCATCTTGGTGCGGGCCCTCGGCGAGGCCGGCTCCAGACCAGCATCGGCCTAAAACGGACATTGATTTCGAGCGTCCCGCGACGATCATAGCGCTGTCCGGGCACGGCGTGCGCGCCGTGCCTGCCGTCCGTGGCGGACATACAATCCCAGGCATGATGCCTACCCCTGATTCCGACGACCTGACCTGGATGCGGCGCGCGCTGGCTTTGGCGCAGACCGTGATGTACACCACCTCGCCCAACCCGCGGGTGGGCTGCGTGATCGTGCGCGATGGCCGGGTGCTGGGCGAAGGCGCGACCCAGCCGCCGGGCGGGCCGCATGCCGAAGTCTGCGCCTTGCGCGATGCCCAGGCGCGGGGAGAATCGGTGGCGGGGGCCACGGTGTACGTCACGCTGGAGCCGTGCAGCCATTTCGGCCGCACGCCGCCCTGCGTGGATGCGCTGCTGGCCGCGGCGCCCGCGCGGGTAGTGGTGGCGCTGGGCGATCCGAATCCTCTGGTCAACGGCAAGGGCCTGGCGCGTCTGCGCGAGGCGGGCATTGCCGTTACGACCGGCATATGCCGCGAAGAGGCGCTGGCCATCAACGCCGGTTTCATGTCGCGCATGAGCCGCGGGTTGCCATGGGTGTGGCTCAAGATGGCCGCGTCGCTGGATGGCCGTAGCGCGCTGCATAACGGCGTGTCGCAGTGGATCACCGGCCCCGAGGCGCGGGCGGACGGCCACCGCTGGCGTGCCCGCAGCTGCGTGGTGCTGACCGGCATCGGCACCGTGCTCAAGGACGATCCGCAACTGACCGTGCGCAGCGTGCAGACGCCACGCCAGCCGCGCCGCGCGGTGGTCGACGGCCGCTTCGAGATGCCCGAAGACGCGCGCCTGATCGACGGCGGCGAGGTCATCCTGTTCACCGCCCGCGCCGATGCCGCCAAGCAGGCGCGGCTGGAGGCCAGAAACGTGCGGGTGGTGCCGTTGCCCGCCCAGGCGCCCGACCGGGTGGACCTGCCGGCGATGATGCGCTGGTTTGCCGCGCAGCAGTTCAACGAGATCCACGTCGAAGCTGGCGCGGGCCTGAGCGGCGCGCTGGTGGCGGCGGGCTGCATCGACGAGTTGCTGATCTACCAGGCGCCGATGCTGTTGGGCGACGCCGCGGGTATGGTGAAGCTGCCACGCCTGGAGCGGTTGGACGCCGCGCCGCGCTACGAGTTTGTCGACGTCGAGCGGGTGGGCGCCGACTTGCGCGTGCGGGCTCGGGTGGCGCAGCATTGGCGCGAATTGATGCGCCGGGTCGAGTTGCCGGCGCTGTCGTAGGACGCGTGACATTCACACGTCGTCGGCGCGGGCCGAGGACGTGACGGCGTTCAAGGCAAGCTTGCTTTGAACGCCGCGGCGCTTCAGCGGCGCTGGCCCTTGCCCGAGACGCCCGGCGCCGCCGAGCGCCAGGCCCGGATGCCGGCCGCAGCGGCCGCCAGTGCCAACAGTGCGCCAGCCAGCAGCAGCCACGGATGCTGATGGCGCACGCGTTCCCACGCCTTCCAGGCCTGGATGTAGTGAAAGCGCGAGGCGGATTGGAAGTCCGGCTCGGGGCATTCGCGGCCGAAGGTGGCGCTGAAGGGCACCTGGGCACCCTGATCCACATAGCGCAGATAGATGGCCGTGGCCCGTTCGGGCGTGTCGTCGATGACGTAGCGTGCGCCGCGGCACAGCACGGCGGCGAAGGCCTGTGAGCGGGTGGGCAGCTGGTCAGCGGCCTTGAGCGCGTAGTCGGCGGCGATCTGGCGGTAGTGGAAGCGCACATCCGGCTTGGCTTCGCTGGCGGCGTACCGCAGCCGTTCTTCCTGAGTCACGAAGGGGCCGGGCAGGGCGGATTCGGCGCGCTGCAGCGGCGTGTCCTGCGGCTCGCCGGCGTTTTCGCGGGCCTCGCGCCACCAGGGATTGGCGTCACGTCCGGCGCCGCCCTTGTAGTTGCCGTCATACACGGCATAGTCCGGACCTTGCTCATAGCCCATGATCCGCATGCCGTCGCGGCGCGCCAGCGTGGCGGCTGCGTACCAGGCCTGGGCGCGCGTGGTGCGGCCCCAGGCGCTGCCGGCCGCTTGCAGCGCATCGCCATATTCGGCCGCGCGCTGGCGCACGTTGGATTCCAGGATCTTCCATTCTTCGTCGCGGTATTCCAGCGCCGCGAAACGCGGATCGGAATCGGCGGGGAAATAGGGCAGTGCCTCGTCGACCCGGCCTTCACGCACCAGGCGCCGCGCCAGCAATTGGCGCAGCCGGTCGTGCACGGGCGGTTGGTGCAGGCGGCTCCATTCGTAGAACTGGTCGGTGGTGTAGCGGCTGAAGCCGGGCGGACGCGACGGCGCGGGCGATGCGGGAGCCTGGCGGTCGACATAGGCCTTGAGTTCGTCCGTGGTCAGTACGCGTTCGGCCACGTAGGCCGCGTCATTCCAGTAGGGCGACAGCGGCCAGCCTTCTTCGGGCGGGGGCGCGCCGTCCAGCGCGGCAGCGGCGCGGTACAGCTGGTCCAGCGCTTCGACATACTGGCCGCGCGACAACGACAGCACGCCTTGTTCAGCTTTCAGCAAGGCGCCGGCATCGGGCTCGACGCTGCCGTCCGCGCGCGGAAAGGCGGCCACGGCCCGCGCATAGGCCTGGGCGGCACGTTCGTTGTCGCCTTGGCGGATGGCCAGTTTGGCGCGTACCCACCAGGCCAACGCGGTGTCCAGGCGGCCAGCCAGCGCTTGCGCCAGATCGTAGCGGCCGACGCGGTAGGCCAGCGCGGCGACCCGGTCGGCATCGGCGATGCGTTGCGGGTCCTGCGTTTGCAGCGCCACCGCCAGCGATTGCAACGCGGGGTTGGGCGTGAGATCCGGGCGGCCGGTGGCGGCATCGGCCAGGGCCAGGCGGCCGGTGGCCTCGAAGGTGGCCCAGACGTCGTTGGCGCTGTCGGGATTGCCATCGACGATATCGCCCACGCGAGCCAGCCCGTAGGCTACCAGCAGGCGTTGGCCGACCGGGTCATCGATCAGTTTTGCCGCGCGGGCGGGGGCGCCCAATGCCCATTCGGCCAGCAGGCGCAGCGACTGGCGTCCGCTGACCGAACTGCGGGCGGCCTGGTCGGCGTACAGGTGCAGGGCCTGCTTCAGATCGGCCGCCGCGATGGCGTCCATGCAGGCGGTGGCGTTGATCAGATCGTCATAGGAGCAGGGACCTTGGGCGCCCGCCAGGTACAGGCGGGCCTGCTGGCCGTAGCTGGCCACCGCCAGGCCCAGCGGGTCGCTGTCGCCGCGCAGCGCCAGCTCGCGCACGCGGGCATAGGCTTGGGCATCCCGCGCGCGCCAGGCATCGGCGTCGTGGCTGCCGTCATGGGAGTGTTCGTTGGGGGCGTCGTACGCGGCTTCGCTGTCCCCCATTTCCGCCAACAGGTAGGCGGCCCAGACGCTGCGCGTCGCGGCCTGATCCGGCGGCAACACCAATATAGAGAGCAGGCGTTTGCGCGCGCGTTCCCAGCGGGTGTCGGCCTGCGCTTGCGGGGCGGTCCGATAGTCGACCGCGGCCGCCACATACAGCCGGACTGCCTCGGGCAGGCCTGCGCCTGCGGCATAGGCCAGGTCGCCGTCGGCCTTGGCGCGCATCACGCGGATCTGGTCGCGCTGGGCCGGACTGAGCGCCGGATCGAAGTCCTCCGGCATGGCGTCGGACCGGTAGCTGCCGTCCGGCAGCAGCGACGATTCATTGGCGCGCAGCGCGTCCGTGGCGGGCGCCAGGCGCGCCGCTTCGTAGGCGAACGAGTTGGCGGGCGTGCCTCGCAGCGTGGCGGCACGGTCGTCCAGCAACTGCGGCGGGAACTCTGGGCCGCAGGCGATGACGATGCCGGCGCCGGCGGCACAGGCCAGCAGCAACGCCGCGGCAAGCGATTTACGGTTGTACATGGAGGCTCGGGGTTGCGGAGTCACAGCGGATCCATCCAATGGCGCGTTCGACGCCAGCGCGCAGCAGGCCATCCTGCGCGCGGCGAAGATACCTGCCTTGGCGATCGTATTCAAGGGTGTAGCCGTTGATGCCGTCGGCCGCGCGGCAAGTGCCGTCCAGGCGAATGGCGAAGGGCAGCGGCGCATCGCTGTTGCCACGATTAGCCAGCAGTACGTCGCGCGCGCCGCCTGCGCCGGCCGCTTGCGCGGCCACGGTCACGTCGGGCGTCAAGGGCTGGCGCGCCAGCACGGCGCGCCAGGTGGGCAGGCTCCAGGCGCGCGTGTCGGCCTGCGTGGGCAGGCGGAACCAGACGATGCCGGCCAGGCCGCGCGGCGGGTCGCGGTCCAGTGTCGCGACAAATGCCGCCATGTCCGCGGGTGCGACCAGCAGCTCGGCGGAGCGGCCGCCAGGCATCAGGGCAGGCCGTTCACTTTCGATGGCGGCGATCTGGCCGCTGTCGTCCCAGGCCACGCGGCTGCCGTAACTGGGCAACGCCACCCGCCAGGGCCGTTGGGTCTGGCGGGAATAGGCATCGAGCCAGGCATGCGCGCGTTTGCCGTCGAACAAACCCAGCGTGGGGTTCTGCACGGCATGCACCTGCAGCACGGTTTCGTCCGGCACGGCCAATAGCGCAGGCAGTTCCGGGCTGTTCAGCCAGGTGGGCAAGGCGGTGATCGACAGCGGCACGCCCGGTTCCAGGCGCGCTTTCAAACCCGCCAGCATAGCGGCGTACGCGGGCAGCCGAGAGGTGGCGCAGTCGTAATCGATTTCAAGGCCGGCCAGCGTGACACCGGCGCCGCGCCAGGCCGCGAGCGTGGCGGTGGCGCGGGCGATGATCCGGTCCGGCGGCAGGTCGTTCACGCGGCCATCGAGCCGCAGCACCAGCACCACCGGCCGTTGGCTGGCGGCCAACGCGGCCAGGTCGGGCGCGGCATCGAACCAGACGCCGTCGGCGCGCATCTCCGCCGCCAGCACGCGCCACGACCGCACGGCATCGGCGCCGTCGGCCAGCGCGCGCGTCACAGCCGGGGTCCAGCGGCGTTGCCAGACATAGGCATCGTTGGGCAAAACGGTGTTCGGCGGCGGCGCGGCTGGTTCGCAGGCCGTCAGCAGAAGCAGGCTGCACAGCGCCGCCAGGCGCGGCCAATGCAACAGCGGTCTGGCGATGCGAGGCGCATGCATGGCGGGTCGCGGACGGGGCGGCATGATGCGGCGAAGAGGGGCTGAAAAAAGAAGGCGATGCGCGAGTTTGAAGATGCGTGATTCTATCCTTGATGTCGCAAGGGGTATTAGCACTCTGCATGTGTGGCTGCCAATCTTGCCAGCGATAGCCGCGGGCCATCGCTCGCATAGCCTTTGCCGGCGTGGCCTGCGGCTTGATCGCAGCAAGTTTGAGAGCGATTCGCGCACGCGGCCATCGACCTGGGCATCAGACTTGCGGACACGTTTTTTTGTGCATCCATGCAAATGAATTGCCACAAAATCGTCAAATCGGCTTAAGCTAAGACCATGACTTGGCGCTACGCGCGCATGGCTTGCTCCTTGCCTCGCAACGCGCCCTCGTCACCACGGATTCCAGTGTTGCGTACCGGCGCTTTGAACAACCGGACCGACACGTCGCTGAACAAGGTCGCACAACGCGCTGTTCAGACCGTTCGCTGCCATCGCATGGCGAACGCACCGGGCCTTACGCCCGGATCATAAGAATCCACCGGGATATCGCTCATCCCTTCAAATCATTGCTGACCATTTCATATGCGGCCGCATCATGCGCCCGTTCTACAGCGATATGCTGAAGGCGTACGAGTGAACTTATTCACGTTAGTTGCAATCCCTGACGGAACTTGTATCCGAAGGGAGCAGCCTAAACGGAAAGGGCCCGATCGTGCTCTTGGTTGATGTGTGGCGAAAGCAACATACGACCGTGCCGAAAATGCTTATGGCGAGATTATCTAGTCACGCATAAGCAGTGAGGCACACAATGGGGACACGTAGGGACGTCATGGCTTTTTCGCGTGTTGTAGGAGGTTTCCGTGCAAAACATCGTCGAAGGCTTTAAGTCGCAGTATGCAAGAGAGCAGGAGTCAGAGCTTTCCCTTGAGGAATATCTGAACCTCGCCAAACGCGATCCGATGGCGTACGCCAGCCCCGCTGAGCGCATGCTGGCGGCGATTGGCGAACCTGAAATCGTGGATACGCGCAACGACCCACGTCTTTCCCGTTTGTTTTCCAACCGGACCATCCGGCGCTATCCGGCGTTCCAGGAGTTCTACGGCATGGAGGACGTGATCGGGCAGATCGTGGCGTTCTTCAAGCATGCCGCTCAGGGGCTGGAAGAGCGCAAGCAAATTCTCTATCTGCTGGGGCCGGTCGGCGGGGGCAAGTCGTCCATCGCCGAACGCCTGAAGGTGCTGATGGAGAGCTATCCCATCTACGCGCTCAAGGGCTCGCCGGTGAACGAATCGCCGCTGGGCTTATTCCACCCCGAACGCTTTGGCGACACCCTCGAAAAGGAATACGGCATTCCGCGCCGCTACCTCACGGGCATCATGTCGCCGTGGGCAGTCAAGCGCCTGAAGGAATTCGACGGCGACATCTCGCAGTTCCGCGTGGTGCGCCTGAATCCGTCGGTGCTGCGCCAGGTGGCCATCGCCAAGACCGAGCCGGGTGACGAAAACAACCAGGACATCTCTTCGCTGGTCGGCAAGGTCGACATCCGCAAGCTCGATCGCCACTCGCAGGACGACCCGGACGCCTACAGCTATTCCGGCGGCTTGTGCCTGGCCAACCAGGGCTTGCTCGAGTTCGTCGAAATGTTCAAGGCGCCGATCAAGATGCTGCATCCGCTGCTCACGGCCACCCAGGAAGGCAACTTCAAGGGCACCGAGGGGTTCTCGGCGATTCCGTTCAACGGTTGCATCCTGGCGCACTCGAACGAATCGGAATGGCAGACCTTCCGCAACAACAAGCACAACGAGGCTTTCCTTGACCGGATCTACATCGTCAAGGTGCCTTACTGCCTGCAAGTCTCGGAAGAGGTCCGCATCTACGAAAAGCTGCTGCACCACAGCTCGCTGTCCAAGGCGCCGTGCGCGCCGGGAACGCTGGACATGATGGCGCAGTTCTCGGTGCTGACCCGCCTGAAGGAACCCGAAAATTCCAGCATCTATTCGAAGCTGCGCGTCTACGACGGCGAAAGCCTGAAGGACGTGGACCCCAAGGCCAAGGCCCTGCAAGAGTACAAGGATTACGCTGGCACCGACGAAGGCATGAACGGGGTGTCCACGCGCTTCGCGTACAAGATCCTGTCCAGCGTCTTCAATTACGACCAGACCGAAGTGGCCGCCAACCCGGTGCACCTGATGTACGTGCTGGAGCAGCGCATCGGCCGGGAAGACTATCCCGAGGAAATCCGCCGGCGCTACCTGGAATTCATCAAGGGGTTCCTGGCGCCGCGTTACGCGGAGTTCATCGGCAAGGAGATCCAGACCGCGTATCTCGAGTCGTACTCCGAGTACGGCCAGAACATCTTTGACCGCTACGTCACGTTTGCCGACTGCTGGATCCAGGACGAGGAATTCCGCGATCCTGAAACCGGCGAAAGCTTCGACCGCAGCGCCTTGAACGATGAGCTGGAAAAGATCGAGAAGCCGGCCGGCATCGCGAATCCGAAGGACTTCCGCAACGAGATCGTCAACTTCGTGCTGCGGGCGCGCGCCAACAACAACGGCCGCAACCCGACCTGGACCAGCTATGAAAAGCTGCGCGAAGTGATCGAGAAGAAGATGTTCTCGAACACGGAAGACCTGCTGCCGGTGATTTCGTTCAACGCCAAGGCGTCGGCCGAGGACAAGTCGAAACACCAGAGCTTCGTCGACCGGATGGTGGAAAAGGGCTACACGGAAAAGCAGGTCAGGCTGCTGTGCGAGTGGTACCTCCGTGTGAGGAAGTCTTCCTGAGCGAGGTGAATCATGAATTCACTGATCGATCGCCGTCTTAACGGGCGCAACAAGAGCGCCGTTAACCGGGAGCGCTTTCTTCGGCGTTACAAGGACCAGATCCGCAAGGCGGTCCACGGGATGATTCGCGACCGCTCGATCCAGGACATGGATCAGGGCGGCGAGATCAACCTGCCCGCCCGCGATATTTCCGAGCCGACGTTCCGGCACGGCGCGGGCGGCGACCGGGAAATGGTGCATCCGGGCAATCGTGAATTCGCCAGAGGCGACACCATCGACCGGCCTCAAGGAGGAGAAGGCCAAGGCGGGTCCGAGCCCGGCGAAGGCGAGGCGGTCGATCAGTTCACCTTCAGCCTGTCGCGCGCCGAGTTCCTGAACCTGTTCTTCGAAGACCTGGAACTGCCTCACCTGGCGCGTAACCAGCTGGGCGAGGTCAGCCAGAAAAAGTGGCAGCGTGCGGGCTACACCACTACCGGCTCGCCCAGCATGCTCAGCATCAGCCGCACGCTGAAGTCATCGCTGGCGCGGCGGGTGGCGCTGAGCGTGAAGGCGCGCGCCGACCTGGAAGATGCGGAAGAGCGCCTGGCCAAGGCTCTGTCGGCGGGCGCGCCCGCCGACCAGATCCGGGCGCTGGAGCAAGACGTCGAGGACTGCCGCGAGCGCCTGGCCCGCGTGCCGTTCCTGGACGACCTGGACCTGCGCTACCGCAACCGCGTGTCGGTCTCGATTCCGATGGCGCGTGCGGTCATGTTCTGCCTGATGGACGTGTCCGGTTCCATGGACGAGGGCAAGAAAGACCTGGCCAAACGCTTCTTCACGCTGCTGTACCTGTTCCTGTCGCGCAAGTACGAACACGTGGACCTGGTCTTCATCCGCCACACGGACAATGCCGAGGAAGTGGACGAGCAGACGTTCTTCTACGATCCCAAGAGCGGCGGCACCATCGTGCTGTCGGCGTTGGAGCTGATGCGCGAGATCGTCGAAAAGCGTTATCCGCCCACGGCCTGGAACGTGTACGCGGCGCAGGCCAGCGACGGCGATTCGTTCGGCGCCGACGCGGGCAAGAGCGCGCGCTTTCTGGCCGAGCACCTGTTGCCGGCCACGCGCTACTTCGCCTATATCGAGATCCCCGATTCGCAGGAGGCCCGCAAGAGCAGCCTGTGGGCGGAGTATGAACAGAAACTGGAGCCGCACTTCGTGATGCGGCGCATCTGCGAACGCGGGGAGATCTATCCCGTGTTCCATGACCTGTTCAAGAAGGAAACCGCATGAATGCCATCGTGGGCGCACTCGTGGAGCCGGAATCGGTCGGCGGCAGCCCCCGGCCATTGTCGCAAGGTTCCGAATGGACGTTCGAACTGATCCAGTCCTATGACGACGCGATCTCGCAGGTCGCGCGCGAATACGGGCTGGATACCTACCCGAACCAGATCGAGGTGATCACCTCGGAACAGATGCTGGACGCCTATGCGTCGGCCGGCCTGCCTATCGGCTATCCGCACTGGTCCTACGGCAAGGAATTCATCCGCAACGAGCAGTACTACCGTCGCGGCATGCAAGGCCTGGCGTACGAGATCGTGATCAATTCCAACCCCTGCATCGCCTACCTCATGGAAGAGAACTCCATGACGATGCAGGCGCTGGTGATCGCGCACGCCTGCTACGGACACAACTCGTTCTTCAAGGGCAATTACCTGTTTCGCCAGTGGACCGACGCCGACGGTGTGCTGGACTACCTGGTGTTCGCCCGCAAGTACGTGATGGATTGCGAAGACCGCTACGGCATCGACGCCGTGGAGGCGCTGCTGGATTCCTGCCACGCGCTGTCGCACCACGGGGTCGACCGCTACAAGCGGCCCACGCCGATCTCGTACAAGGAAGAATCCGCCCGCCAGGCCGAACGTCAGGAGCACGCCCGCCTGCAATACAACGATCTGTGGCGCACGCTGCCGCGCCTGGAAGCCGACAAGGACCCGCGCGCCGCGGCGGTGGTGTTTCCGCCCGAGCCCGAGGAAAACCTGCTTTACTTCATCGAGAAGTACTCGCCCAAGCTGGCGCCGTGGCAGAAGGAACTGGTGCGCATCGTGCGCAAGGTGGCGCAGTACTTCTATCCGCAGACGCAGACCAAGGTCATGAACGAAGGGTGGGCCACGTTCTGGCACTACACCATCCTGAACCGCCTGCACGAAAAGGGGCTGGTCAATGACGGCTTCATGATGGAGTTCCTGCAAAGCCACACCAACGTCGTCAGCCAGCGCGGCTTTGACGAGCGCGGCTATGGCGGCATCAACCCCTACGCGCTGGGTTTTGCCATGATGTCGGACATCCGCCGCATCTGCGAAAAGCCCACGCCCGAAGACCGCCGCTGGTTCCCGGACATCGCGGGCGGCGATTGGCTGAAGACGCTGGACTTCGCCATGCGCAACTTCAAGGACGAGTCCTTTATCTCGCAATACCTGTCGCCGCGCCTGATCCGTGAGTTCCGCTTCTTCGCGATCTCGGATCACCAGGCCAATCCGAAGCTGGAAGTGGCCGCCATCCACGACGACGAAGGCTATCGCGACATCCGCCGCCTGCTGGCCGCGCAGCACAATCGCGACAACCAGGTGCCGGACATCCAGGTCACCCGTTTCAACCGCGATACCGACCGCTCGCTGGTGCTGCGCCACCTGAAGAGCCGCAGCCGGCCGTTGGCGGCCGAGGACGCCGAGCAGGTCATGAAGCATCTGGCGCGCCTGTGGGGGTTCCGGGTGCGGCTGGAAGAAACGGAGCCGGACGGCACGGTCAGTTCCTACCGGGAACAGGATCCGCCGCCGGCATGACAGGGCAGGGCCGGACCCGGGGCGCCGTGTGGGGGCGTCGCCCGGGCGAGGCGCAAGGGGGCGCAGTCGCGTCCCCTTTTTTCTTTTGCCGTTCGCCGCTGCAGCTTTTTTGCCAATCTGCTAGAATCCGCGATTCGCATTTTTAGTAATGCGTACCAGATCAGGACAGGTGGCCGAGCGGTTGAAGGCGCACGCCTGGAAAGCGTGTATACGTCAAAAGCGTATCGGGGGTTCGAATCCCCCTCTGTCCGCCAAGATTCATGCAAGCATTGCCCAACAATGCCCGGAAACCCGCACCAGCGTTAGCTGTGCGGGTTTTTTCTTGCCCAGGCTTGCCAAGCAAGCACCACTAGAAGCAACCCAGAAATTCGGGTACTTTGCCGGGTATCGCGGCCCTGAGGGGCCTAATCCCGCAAAAAGTACCCGTTTTTCATAGGGCAGACATGGCCACGCTTGCCAAGCTGACAGACACCGCAATCCGCGCCGCCAAGGGCGGGCAGAAGCCCTACAAGATGGCTGATGGCGGTGGGCTGTACATCCTCGTCAAACCGGACGGCACGCGCTACTGGCGCTACAACTACCGGCACGCCGACAAGGACCGGACCATGGCCTTTGGCGTGTACCCGGAAGTGTCCGCCAAGCTGGCACGCGAGAAACACGCCGCCGCGCGCGCGCAACTGGCCGCCGGCGTCGATCCGATGGCCGAACGCAAGCAGGATAAGCACGCCATCCGGGCAGCCGCGGCTGACGATTTCGAGGGCGTGGCACGCGAAATGTGGACAAAGAAGCTCGCGCGCGGGAACGCGGCCGGGTATGTCGATGAGGTGCTTGCCAAGCTGGAAAAGGATGTGTTCCCGTGGATAGGCCGGCGAGCCATCGCAGGCATCACGGCAGCCGATATCCTGCCCATCCTAGAACGGGTCGAAGCCCGCGCGCCGGAGACGGCCCGGCGCTTACGCGGATTCACTGGCGAGGTGTTCCGCTACGCCATAGCGCGCAACAAAGCGAAGGTGGACCCCACGCAAGCGCTGCGTGGCGCAGTGATCACGCCCAAGACACAGCACTTTGCCGCCATCACGGACCCCGCCGCTTTCGGTGAGCTGCTGCGCAAGATGTTCACCTATCGGGGGGAACTGGTCACGCGCGCGCTGCTACAGTTATCGCCCCTGGTGTTCCAGCGACCTTCCGAGTTGCGAGAGGCCCGATGGGCTGAATTTGATTTGATAGGCCGCAACTGGGGCGCACCGATGTGGGAAATACCCGCAGAGCGCGACGGCGCAGAAGGTGACACGAAGATCACGCGCACGGGTTGGGAATCGCACCTGGTGCCGCTGTCGCGCCAGGCCGTCAGCGTCTTGGAAGCGCTGCGGCCGGCAACCGAGCATACCGGGTGGGTGTTCAAGTCGAACAGGAAGACGGATCGCCCGCTGTCGGAAGGGGCTGTCCTGGCCGCCTTGCGGCGTATGGGCTACGCCAAGAAAATGACCGCGCACGGCTTTCGTGCATCAGCACGCACGCTTGCAGCAGAACGCCTGAAAGCTGATGAGCGCGTGTTGGAGTTGCAGATTTCGCACAAGGTCGTCGATGCCCTTGGGCGAGCCTACAACCGGACGGCATTCATTGATGAACGAGTTGTGTTCATGCAGCAATGGGCGGACTACGTGGAAAGGCTTGCGGCGGGCGCTGCCCCGCCGCTGATGCCTAGCGTCGATTAGGTGACGGCTTGGCCGCTTCGTAGCCCGTTGGGTCGTCGATCCAGCGCAGAACCTCGGCACCTCTGTACTTGATACCTCGCGCGCCCGTGGCAACCTTGGGCGGCGCGCTACCGTCCTTGACGAGAATGCGCCACGTCTCGCGGCTGACGCGAACGAACGGTTCTATCTCGGCCCATGAATACAGTGCGCCGGCAAGGAGTTTTTCCAGCGGCTGCAACCGGCGTTGGCGCATCTTCTTTTCACGGTTCTCCGGCATTGGCGGAGGGGGTGGGGCTTTGCAATGCAGTCCGAGCTCTTTGGGGCTCGCCATCACACGCCTCCCTTTCCAAACACATCCTGGCCGCCTCGTGCGGACGCAGGCCAATCGGAGCGAAATTGCTGCTGACTGCCGGCATGCGCTACGAGGTTCCGGGTGGTGCGCAATTGGGCGCTCGACAGTGGAACAACCAGCGTTAGGGCATCTACCATTCCCATAACGCGCGAATACGTATCCAAAAGGGTTTGGTCGGTCAGCCCGTACCTATCCGTGAGCGTCGGCCGATACTTCATGGCGCGTCGAGCAATGAGGCCGGCTCCGGTGTTGGCAGACCGCTGCGCGTCTCGAGAAAATGCCGCCAGCAGGTCAACGGGGACCATCCCCAGTTGCGTACCCGCTGCCTTTGACCGATGACAAAGCTGCACGTTGACCATCCGATGCTGCAGCTCGGTGGGTAGTGAGCGCTGCGATTCGGCTACAAACAGGGCCGCTCCATGGAACCAGTAATGTCTCGTAGGCTGGCCAGATGTGTGAGCGGACACGTCATGTGGGACATTGCCCGCAAACACGTTTATCAGCTCGACGCCTTGAGCGTCAGGCTCAAGATCAATCAGCACCACCGGCCGGCTGTCGTTTTCAGCGAGATTTCGCGCGAGTGCGGAAGCCGTCATCTTGTGAGGCATCCAGCCTAGATAGCAGTCACGGCCCAGTAGTTTCCACAAGAATTCAATGAGTGTGTCCTTGCCCGTTCCCGGCGCTCCAGAGACTTGCATGAGGGGAAAGCGCGTCCATTCATGCATGAGGCCGGAGCTGCATTGCGCGCCGTACCAGTAGGCGAGGGCCGCGATGCCTTCGGGGCCGAAGGCATCCCAAAACAGATTGGCGCAGATAGCGGGGTAATGATCTTTCTTGGTGTGCATGGTTTTACTCGTCTGTATCTGCCGCACTTGCGCGCTTATAGTCGCGGGGCAGCGTAGTGTAGGGGGTACGATCAGCGACGGGGCGCTGCGGCGGTGCCGCAGGTGGTGGCCGAAATTCACCAGCACGCGGGAGGGCGAGAACCTGCGCGGTGATTTCCAGGCATCGGGCCAGCAGAGGCGAGCGCATGGCGTCGGCCAGCGTGCCGCGCAGACCAGCTGCATCATGGGCCTGGGCGAGCAGTGCGGGGGTCGGTTTCAGCATCGCTATGCGCCCTTCTTGAAGACCCAGCAATGCACTGTGCTGGCGCGAGCGCTACCGGCCTGACTCGCGTTCTGGCGAATGCGGCTCTTCACCGTCTTAACACCCAGGAACTTGTGCAGGCGGCTTGTGCGCAACACTTTCTTTAGTTCGTGCAGTGCCGGGACTTGCTGACGATGCGTTGCTGCCGCTTCGACAAAGTGGTTCAGGTTGACGGCAATCTCGTCGTCATTGCAGGAATGGTTCAGAGCGGGGGCCTGCTCGTCATCTCCATTGAGATATGAGTAGGAATCCCAGAAGTCCTGCACCATCGGATGGTCAGTGCCAATCACCTGCTGCCGGTTCGCTGCCAATTGGGGTAGCAGTTCGATGGTGGCGCCATGTTGCTCATCGCTCATGTTGACGACAAGGCGCAACGCATCTACAGCGGCCATGACCTGCGCGTGGCACTCAGCGATGCGGGTCATCTTGATGTCTGATCGTTGTAGCAGTGCCGCAAGGTGGTGCGCAGTATGCTCGCGTATCGCGTGTGTGATATCTGCCTCACGTTTGCTCGCCTCCAGTACGAACCAGGACACATCCTCCATCGGAATTGTGCTGAGTGCCTTGGCTGCCCTAAACGTGGCCGGGCTTTGCCCCGCTCGGTCGAAGAACAGATGCACGATGCGCGACAGAATCGCCTCGCTGGCATTCACCGGGGCATTCTGAGAGATGACGATGGCCCCCCTAAACGGCGGCTCGTAGGTGTCATTGCCACCGTTGGCTACCCCGCGCGCACGAATGCCGCGGCCGTTGTACATGGGCTTTAACTCATCCCAGTCGAACGCCTTGGCGTGACTGCCTTTGTCATCGCCAATCCGTTCGCGGTCGGATTCGATCAGCACGACGGGCATGCCACTGGTGCGGGCGAAGTTGCGGGCGCGCGCGGCAGGGGTGGCCTTCGCCGGATCGAAGCCCTCGTAGTCGCGGCCAAAGAGTTTCCACAGGAATTCAATCAGTGTGGTTTTGCCCGCGTTTGCTTCGCCGACCACCTCAAGGAATGGGAAGCTCCGTTGTTCGGCGCGGATTTGCTCGGCGAACAACGATGCAAACCAGTACGCCAGGGCGACGATGCCCCGTGCGCCGAAGGCGTCCCATAGGTGCGTGAACCACTCGGGCTTGTAATCATGCCGGTTGGTGTTGATGTTCATGTCGCTGTTGGCCAACGACTTCACCGCGAGCGTACCCAGGTCGAAGTAGTCCTCTTCGTTAACGGGGTGAATCGCGCCTTCCTGCACCGCCACGTCGCCGAAGATGTAGCAACGATGCTCCTTGCTGTATCCAATGAAATCAACGGTTTCCACGCGCTTGATGTTGTACAAGCGGCGCTCCATCATCCGATCAAGGTGTTGGCTAGAGCCGGAAAACATGGCGCCAGGTGCGATGGCCAGCAGACGTTTTTTGAATTCGCTGCCGGTCGATACCTGTGAGGCGGTGAAAGTATTTTTTACTGGCGGACCATCGTGCGGGAATTCGACACGGAAGTAGTACCAGCTCTCGTCCGTGATCCGGTTTTCTTGGAAGTACAGTGGTTGGGGGTAGCAATTGGAGATTGGCCGGATTCCGCCAGACTCCCGAAGCGCGCGCTCGCGTAGCATGGTTTGCGTCATGTCGGCCGCACCGGCTTCTTCCGCAATGCGGTCCATGGCTTTGTGGAATGCATTTAGGTCGATACTGAACCAGTACAGGCGCTTGCCAAACTCGAAATCAAATTCGGTGCGACTGTTGTCGTGCTCGTACATGAGCATGGCTTTCTCGGTGGCGTTTTGCGCCAGCAGAATGGAGCCGTGATACAGGTATAGCCTGCGGCCCTCGGCGGACAAGCGCTGCAAGGCGCTTTCCTGGCCGTGCTGGTCCAGCAGATAGAGGTCGTTCCAATCGCGCTTGACGCGGCCGTTTTGCGGGATGTAGGCCGCCCGGCATTGCCAGCCATCCGCCCGTGCGCGGGCGGCGTGTTTACGGATGTAGCTACGCCCGGCTTTGTCGCCGTCGTAGGCCCAGACTAGGTGCGGCAGGTTCTCGGGCCGTGCCTCTTTGATGGCGCGTAGCGCATCGCCCGGATAGTTGCTGCAAGACAACGATGCGACGGCACACACGCCATTCATCCAAAGTGAGATGGCGTCGAATATGCCTTCAACGATCCAAATCTCTACGGCCTTGGTGATATCGAATCCTGGCGGTGTCCACCATTGCCCCTGATATGTGCCGCCGGGCTTGAAGCGGGCCTTCTGCTTCCCGAAGCGCGAAGGTTCATCAATCAGGCGTTCCCAGTACGTCGAGCCAACCGCGAAGCGGACGGTCGCGGAACCAATGCGGCGCTCACGGTCGTAGTAGTTCTCTTGGGTGTAGCTGCCAGCGATGCGCGACAGGTCAAAGCCGCGTGCATGCGCCAAATAGGCGTCCGCCGCCGCATTCGGGTTGGTCTTGGTTTCTTCGGCATACCGTTTTGACCAGTGGTCGAAGATATCCGAATAGAGCTCTTTGACGTGCCCCTCCCAGCCGCAGTGATTTAGGCGGCCGCAGCGAAGCACCCAGGGATGCTCTGCGTTCGTGTACAGCTCTTTCTTTCTGCACTCTGGGCATCGTCCCTGGCGCAGCCAACCGCCTTGCTGCTTGAACTCGAAAGCATCAAGGCGGCCCAGCACTTCGCGGAGAATGTCCGGTTTCATAGGTCAGGCCGTCAGGTTGCGTTCACGAAGGGCGCGGGCGGACGCATCGTGCCAGTCACATACAGCTCTGATCATGTGGCCCCACAAGGCGGCGTCACCCTGGGAAGCGTCCTGGAACAGCGATTGTTCGCCGTTGTAGGCTGCTAGGACGATATGGCGGGTCAGCTGGTGAATGGCTTTCAGCTCGTCGTCGGAAAACGTGCATTCCAGGCGGGCATAGACAGGAATAGCGGGCATGGTTCAGTTCCTTACGAAAACAGTTGTCCGCAACGGGCGCAGTGGCGCCCGTCGGCAAGGTGGTAGTGCGTGGGGTTGGGTAGAGCTAGATCGCCAGTGCGGCGACCTCTTTTACGCTCAGGAGATGGGCGACTTCGATAGACGAAAGGACACGGGTGTGGCCCGTCGCACGATCGACGATAAACAGGGCGTGGCTGGTGCTGCGGTCCATGTCAAAGTTGATGGGGCTGGAATGGCTACCGACTTCGGCGATGGCCTTCGCTGCTTCGGTTTCGGCGGTGCGTTGTGAGCAGTTCGCCACTGCCATCAGATGCGCGGTGCAGCGCTCAAGAAGATGGTTGTCACGCGGGCCAGGCATGGTCGCGCCGTTGTCACGTTCGACGGCCAGGAACATATGCGCTTGGTCGGCCAGGAAAGGGCGGCTCCAGTTGGTGGGTCCGTTCACAAGGGAATAAGGCTGACTATTCATCATGGTCAAGGCTCAGTTGGCGAGGGTCTGCGGATGCCGCGACACGCTGGCGGATGATCTCGGCCTTTGTCGAAAGCGGCAGGTGTACTAGCGGATTGGGAAGAGACGCTGGAGATACGGTGCGTACCGCTTCCAGATGTGAAACCCATGTATGGCCGCACGTCATGTCGCGGCATTGAAAATACAGAACACGCATAGTGGCCGACACGGTTTCGCTGGTGCGAACCGTCGCAAATGCGTTGCAGTGCGGGCAGTGCTGCCCAAGCACGTTCATTTGGTACTGCCCTGGCGGCGTGCCTTCGGCAAGGCACCGTTTTCGCGCTGGTAGTCGATTAACCCGCGTCGATACATCATCAACGCAAACGCAGCGGCGGAACGGTTGTCAGCAGCCGCGTATCGCTTGCAATCATTGAGTTCAGGAGGGTCCATTCGGAGCCCAATCATTTTGCGTGAGGCCCCTTTGGACCCGCTCGCCGTGCTGGATGGTGTATGTTTCATGGTGTGACACTGTGATTTGGCTAGTGACGGTGTGATTATGGGTTCATTTGGGCCCAATGTCAATAAATCAAAGGTCCATATGAACCCAATTGGCGATCGGCTCCGCGAAGAGCGTGTGCGACTAGGAATGAATCAAGATGAGTTCGCGGAGGCCGGCGGTGTGCAGCGCCGCGCGCAGGGCAACTACGAGCGGGGCGAGCGCGCGCCAGACGCTGACTATCTGGCACGGATTGCGGGGCGTGGCGCTGACGTGCTGTACATCGTCACTGGTGCTCGGTCGCTATCGGACGAGAACCTCGCCGCAGACTTGAAGCGCTATGGCGATGCCTGGGAAACGTTGGAATTGGCGTTGGAAAAGGTCAAACGCACGATGCCGCCAGCAAGAAAGCGCAAGGCGGCCGAAGCCCTGTATCGAGCAAGCAAGGCGCAGATGGCTGGCGTTACCCAAGAACAGCTAACCGCACTCGTCCTAGATTTGGCCGCTTAAGGAAAAGGCATGTCCAGATACGATGATCCGAACGTTCTCAACTTCTCCGGCCGTCAACCTGATCCAGCACCAGCCGGTGGCAACGCGATAAACCAAAGCGCTGATGTGCTGGCGGAGCTAAAAAGCGCGCTGGTTGACGCCGACCCGCATGGCGCAGGCGAAGCCGCTCAGAATGCATCGCGGTCAAGGTCTCAGTCCATTGTCGGTGCCGGCAACATGCAGGCGGGGCGAGACCTGCATGTCCACGAAGATCGGCAAGCTCCCCGACTGTCCGAATACATCGTGTGTCCCGCGTGTGGTTCACATATTCCGCCGCTTGCGGATATCTGCTGGAACTGCAACAACAACGTCTCGCGACACTTTGCAATTGAGCGTCAACGCATCGTGAAGCAGCGGGCTATGGTGGCCGCGACGGTCTGCTTTTGCGTATTCGGTCTTGCGTTGGGCGCATTGGAACTCGACTTGGTTCCTCAGGCCTGGCGTACGGGAGCGGGGATTATTTCCGGCGCTGCCGCCATTAGTGCGCTCATGATCGCCAGAGATATTTTGTAGGCTTGCTCTTCCACGTAGCCTGCGGCTCAGCCCCTAACAAACCGGCTGGGGCCGTGGGCGGCCGGCACCTTGACCGCCCGCGCGGCGTCGGTGTCAGCACAGAAGGAAGACAAGATGTACGAACCCGAGATTCACGTATCCAACGTTTATCACCTCAACCGCGCCAAACTTGAGAGGCCGCCTACCGATGATGTGATGGGCGTGTTGTTGCGCGAGCTATCTGATGCGCGGCCGCCCGATCAAAGGGACGGAATGCCCATCGCAGAGTGCAGCGGTGTAAGTTCCAAACCGCCCGGGCAAGTGCAGCAGGCAGAGGGGCAAGGGAACCTTCAAATCGGCACGCAAGACGGTGGCACGCAGATCGCGCACGGCAATCACAATGTGCAGATCGCGGACTTCCAGTTGATTGTGCAATTGGGGTTGAAGCCGCCGCCGCCCACGGGGCTACGCGGGGTCGCCTTCAGATTCAGGCACGTCGCCATGGTCGGCCTCTTGATCATCGCGTTCCTGTGCTGATTCAATCGTTTCCGCTTCAAAGCTGGTGGTTAATCCGCTGCCTTCAAGCTTGTGCGTAGCCTGCGAAATCAACCAGGTGATTTCCCCCATCGGAGCCTTCATCGTTGGGAAGATCACCTTTGTTTGCGGTGCCAGGTCTGGGCGGCCGTAGGCCAAATTAAACGTCAGCGTAGCGATGCCGCGTTGCAACCGTTGCCATTCGGCACGGGCGTTGTCTAGCGCGTCTTGTTCGCTGGCAAAGAGTTCTCGCATTCGTTTCGCGTTACCCACGACACCGGCCAAGACGCTACGGCGCTTGCCGCCGGTCTTGTCTTGCCAAAATGCGCGCACACCCGTGTAGGTGTCGCGATTGGAGACGTGAAACCGGAATTCGTCGCCGTCGCCACGGGACAGGGTGAGCGTGGGCATTTCCTGGCCCGTTGCCGTCCGGCCCCGCTCAATGGGCACCAACAGCAGCTTGCCGTCTTTGATAGTCGCCACGGCGTCGTAGCGCTTGCCGATGCGGTTCAGGAAGGCCACATCGCTTTCATTGGTCTGATCGATATGCGCGATCTTCACCGCCTTCATGCCGGACCCTACAACCGGTTCTAGCCCGTGGGCCTTGCCGATTGTCTGGACGATCTCCCCGATGGTGGTCTTGTGAAAGCTTCTGTCGTTGCGAGTACGCAGGGGCGATGTCAAATCCGCGCTACGGGCGCGTAGCGTTATTTGATCGGGCGGCCCGCTGTATTCCACCTCGTCCACCAGAAACGTGCCCTTGTCGATGAGACCCGTGTCTTGCCAACCCAGCAGCACGCGCAACCGGGCATTGCGCGCCGGCACCTGCAAGCGCCCGTCGTGATCATCCAGGGTGATGTCGAGTTTGTCCGCCTCACCGCCCCGGCATTCGGTGATGGACAGACTGATCAAGCGAGGCGCAAAGCGGGCGCTAATGTCTTCGCCCGCCAGCGTTACGCGCCAAGCCGGCACGGGGTAGATGTAGCCCGTCACGACAGGCCCCAATCGGCCACAGACCCATCCATGATGCCGATGGGCAACTGCAAATCGCCCAGCAGCGTACGGGCCCGGCTCGCATCCACGCGGCGCAGGTTGATCGTGAATTCCACGCGGCGGGCTTGGCCGGTGACGTAGAACAGGCTTTGATCTTCGCCTATATCCAACAGTACATAAGCGCCATAGACCGTGCCCGAGCCGTCTACCAGCATGTAGGCCTTGCCGGTTTCAGCCATGCGGCGCAGCAGTTCCAATGAGCCGGTAGAGCCGATCAGTTCCGGAGCAACCCAGCCCGATAGGGTGATGGTGTCATCGCCCGGGCCGACATATTGGTACGCAGGGGCGGCCCCCATGCGAGCATTGGAGGCGTGCCGCCAGTCAGTCTGGCGGCGCAGCGATTGATAGGCCACCGTGGGCAGGCTGAAAACGAACATTCCAAAGGCCATCATCATGGCGCAGGCTTCCTTTAATCGTCTCGGTATTGCGAACGCGCCCGGGCTTCTTTCTCGCGGTCGCGCCGGCGCAATGCCTCTTCAACCGCACGTGCCAATTGATCCGTGGACATGCCGGGCGCGGCGGTGAGGTTGATATTGATGGTGTCGCCTTGAACAACGATTTGACGGCCGCCAGGCACGGCCGATAGCGGCGCGCGGGTGTCAAAGCGCGTCTGTGCGATGAGTTGACCCCGGCTTACCTCGCCAAACGCGTCAGAATCGGCCAGGGCGGGCGAAATCGGGGCCAGGGCACCACCGATAGCCACCGATGCGGCAAGCGCCTGGGCGGCCTTTACGGCGGCGGGCTGGCCGTTGGTGATGCCTTCGGCCGCGCCTTCGGAGACGAATTCACCCATGCCCATCATGACGCGGCTAGGTGAGCGGATACCCAACTTCTCCTTGAACCAATCCACCATGCCGCCGCCGATGCCGGTGATTGCGTCCTTGATGGCGCTGCCCATGCTGGTGATACCGTTGATCAGCCCTTGCATCAACATCGTGCCGAATTCAGAGAATTTTCCGGGTAGCTCGATGCCCAGCGTCGACAGCGCGGCGGTGATGCCCTGGTACAGCAGGCCCAGGGGCGACCAGTCCATTAGCAACGTGCCCACGCCAGCCAGGCCACCGACAAAGGCGGCGTTGACCTGATCCCACATTCCGATGAACCACGTACCCAGATCGCCCCAGGCCTGCGACAGCCAAGGCATGGGGTTGATGGCTTCCAACGCCGCCATGATCGCAGTGCCCGCAGTGGAAAATGCCAACTGCACGCCCTGCCAAAGCGGAGAGAAAAACGCCTTGATGGGCTCCCAGTATCGATAGATGGCGTAGGCGCCCAGAGCAATCGCTGTGACGGCCAAGCCGATGGGATTCATCAGCAGGGTGCGCCCCAAGAAGCCCAGCGCCCGGCCCACTGCCGGCAAGGCATTGCGCGCAAGGTTCCCCAGGGCCCCGCTAAGGCCGCCGGCTTTGATGCCCAGCATCTGCAAGCCAAAGCGCACGACGACGAACGGGCCTAGGATAGCGGCTAAGGTGAGGGTTAGCGCACCCAGGCCGGCCACCACGACGGCCAGGACGGCGGCAATCCGGACAAGAGTGCTGGCAAGGGCAGGATTCTCGGCTGCCCAGCGCGACACGCCATTGACCATGCCGGTCAGGCTTTTGGTGAGCCCGCGCAGGGCCCCGTCTTGCTGCGTTTCGACTTGGATACCCAGGTCTTCCCAGGCGCTGCTAAGTTCGTCCAGATCGCCGCGCAAGTTATCGGCCATCGTGCCGGCGGTCTTGTCCGCCTCGCCCGTGGTCTGCTCGCGCAGGGTGGCGATGAACTTTTGCAGTTCGCCGTTGCCCGCCTGGCCCACAAGCACCTGTAGACCGCTGAATGCTTCCTCGCCGGCGATGTGTTTGAAGATACCCGACCGCTCGGCATTCCCCATCTGCTTGGTCTTCTCGTAAAGCTCCTGCAGGACCGCAGGCATATCCCGAAGATTGCCTTGCGCGTCGGCGGTTTTGATACCCAACTGCTCCAGCGCGTCGGCTGCGGCCTTGGGCGGGGCGGCCAGGCGGCCAAGGATCGCGCGTAGGGCCGTACCGCCCATGCTGCCCTGGATACCAGCATCCCCGAGCTTGCCGGCCATCGCGGCGACCGTCTCGATGTCCTGACCGACACCGGCGGCAACAGGCGCGACGTACTTCATTGTGTCGCCCAGCATCTGCAAGTCGGTGTTGGACCGCGTGAATGCGCCGACCAGGACATCACCAACGCGGCTCATCTTGGAGGCTTCCAAGTTAAAGCCGGTCAGGATGTTGGAGGCGATGTCGGCGGTTTGGGCCAGGTCGGTACCGCCGGCTTTGGCAAGCGACAACATGCCCGGCATCGCGTCCATGATGGCCGTGGGTTTAAAGCCTGCCATTGCAAGAAAGCCTTGCGCATCGGCGGCTTGGCCTGCGGTGAACTGCGTAGCGGCACCCAACTGACGGGCTTGCGCCCGTAGCGCCTGCATTTCGGGGCTCTCTTTGTCGAGCCGTGCCAGTGCCTGAACTTTGCTCATACTCGCATCAAAGTCCAGGCCGGGGGCCAGCATCTTGGCTCCAGCGTAGAGCGCGCCGCCGCCAGCGGCCAGGCCACCCGCACCCATACCCGCCATGCTGCCTGCGAGCGAGCGGCCACGGTTGTAGGCGTCCTTTGCGTGCGCGGCGCGCTGTTGCTGCGCGGCTACCGCCTTCAGCCGTGCGGCTTGCTGCTGCAAAGCCGAATTGGTCTGAGAGATTGACGAGCGCAACCGCCGCTCATCTTCAGACAGATTTCCAGTGGATATCCCGGCGGCGGATAGGCGACTGCGAAGCGTCTGCAACTTGTTCGCCTGATCGCTGACTTCGGATTTCAACCGACCGGCGGACGTGCGGGCCCGGTCGAAATCTCGTTGCATCTGACGCGTAGGAGTCTCTGTAGAGCGCAATGCCTGTGCAAGCTGCGCAACGCGCTGTTGCGCTGCTGCCAGTTCACCCCGCGAATTGCGAAGGCCTGCGGACAGATTGCGGAAATCTCCTACGTCGCGCTGCGCGGCATTCAAGCTGCGAAGCCGCTCGCGCAGAATTGCCAGCTCTTGGCCGGACTTGCCCGCCTGGCCCTGGATGCGCGACAGCGGCCCCGACAGCTTGTCTTGCAGGGCCGCTTGCACGCGCAGGGTAAGCGTCTTGTCCATTCCTAATCTTTGTCCGGTTGATAGCGAACGCGGGCGCGCTCGCGCCACGCGGACAGTTCGTAGGGTTCAAGGCCATCCATGTCGGCCGGTCGCCAGTGAAAGACCAGCGCTATATCGGCCATGGCTTCTTCCACTAGATCAGGTATTTGGCCCTGTCTGCCTTGGTCAACAAAAAAGAGGCTACCGCCGTGCCCAATGCCATCAGGTCAGCCGGATCAAGCCGGGCAAGTTCCAGCGGCGTGAGCATCGGCGTGCTGACGCGCGGCAGGACGGTTTGCAGTGCGATCACGTCGATCTGACCCAGGGCGATCAGCGAAACACCGCGCAGCGCGCCGGAATCGGGCTTGCGGATGGTGATGTGAGTGATCTTCTCGTCGCCGCGTTGCAGCGGTTCATCCAGCGGAACGACGCGCAGACGCGGATTTTCGAGGGGCGACGTGGTGTCGTCGGCGGCAGAGTCAGGGGTTTGGCTGGTGGTCATGGTGGTTCCGATAGAAATTAAGGGAGGAGGCGGGCGGCGTCACATGCCCAGGGCGCGGCGGAATGCCTCGCTTGTGTCCACGCCGCCGATCATGCTGATCAGGTTGAAAACATCGTGCTCGACCAGCACTTCGCCATTGATCGTTTCCTTGTAGTAAACGCAGTTCGTGGAAATCTTCCATTCGGTGTCTTCACCGACCTTGGCTTCACCACGATCAATCTCGCTGTGCCGACCACGGATCACGATTTCCACGCTATCCACTTCGCCCGTGTTGTCCCGCTGATATGCGCCCATGAAACGCAGTTGCACGCCGTCCACGGTGCTTGCACCGAGTTGCTTCAGAATTTCTTTGACGTAGCCACCGCACGTCCATTCGACTTTCAGCGCGTCATCGTCTAGACCGAAGTCGATGTGCGCCGCACCACCCATGCCACCGGCGCGGAAGGCTTCCATCTTGCGGGTGAGCTTCGGCTGGGTCAGTGACGTGGCGATGCCGGCCATCGTGTCGCCGTCCAGAAAAATATTCAGGTTCTTGAGTTTTGAGGGCATGCCCATGATGGGAACTCCAATTCAGAAAGGGAAAGGGCGGCCGTGATAGCAGACCGCCATCCGGATCAACCCGGGTCAGGCATTCACGCTTGCGGCGAATTCCATCAGGTAGCGATCCGTGATGCGCTGGTTGAAGATGATGTTCTCGGCGGGCGGCGTGGGCGTGTAGTCATAGTCAAGAGTGATTTGTCCGCTCTTGAGTGTTTCCTTGGTGTTGAAGTCCGCGTCGTACCAGGCCTTGCCGTCGATGAGGTAGCCAAGGTTCTTCCACAGGCGGAACTTGCTATTGATGCCTTCGAGGATGTCTTTCACGAGCGACGGGCTCATCGGCTTGTCCACGGCCCACATGTGAGCAAGCGCCATGGTGTCGGCGATTACCTGCGCGGTGCGCGTGTAGTTCTCAAACGGGAACAGACTTTGCGGGCCGGCGCACGTGCGGCTACCCCAGAAGCGATGGCCGGTGCTTTGAATGAGGGTGGTGATGTCCTTGGCGTTCAGATAGCCGGCATCGGTGGACGGCTCTTGCAAATCCCAATACACGTCTTTGCTGATGCCGGAAACGCCGTTGACCGCGACGTTGGACAGCGTCTTGTGCCAACCAATCTGGTTGTCGATCTTGGCGCGCAGACCCAGGGCGGCGGCCGATGCCCAAATGCGGGCCTCGGCGTTCTTGGCGGTGTCCCAGGAAACGAAATCGGGCCAAATCAACATGAGTTCGCGGGCGCTGAAGGTCTCGCGGTAGGCGGCCACGTCTTCTTTGGTCTCGCAGTTCCAGGCACCGGCGTAGGCAAAGCCGCGCAGCTTCTGCGCGATGATCGCCAGTTCCGCTGTCACGGCGGCGGTTTCCAGGCCAGGCGCACCCAAGATGCGCGGCTTGACCATGGGGCCGCTGGATTGGGCCGCAAGCAGGGCTTGCAGGCCGGTGTAGCGGCCGCCTACCGTGCCGCCAATCACATTGGACGTGGTTTCCGCTTCGGTTGCCCCTTCGGCCACGCGCACGATCACGGTTGCGGCGTTGGCCTGGTCGGCAATGGCCTTGAGCGACCGCGCCAAGGTGCCCTTGATCCCGGCTTTGTCCAGCGCGCGTTGGACGTTGGTCAGCAACACCGGGCGATTCAACGGGAACGCCACGGGGTCGGCATCCTCTGCGGTCCCGACCATGCCAATAATGGCGGTGTCGATGGTACGGATAGGGCGTGTGCCGTCATCAAGTTCGAAGACGCGCACGCCGTGATGATAGGAATCGGCGGCCATAGGAATACCCTCAGAAGGTGGTCAAGTTGCCCGCGTTCTTCTTGCGGGGAATAGACCAAAGTCTGAGGGTTTGACATCGCGCGCGCACGGGCTTGATGTTGTGCATGGCGCATGCACAACATAGCGATGGTGAGCGGCCCCGGTTACGAAGTGCCGGCCATCGTCAATATCTGAAGCGTCTCCGGCATCGCGTCAAGAACCAACTGAAGTTCAGGATCAACACGCATGCCTTGGTGCGCCGCCACGAAGGTTCCGTCTTCTTCGTATATCCAGCCCTCGCGGGGCTGCGGCGCGGTGTCTGTCACATCAACCAACACCACGCCGGGTCCAAGGTTGGGCATTACGTCGCATTGAAATTTCCAATGCACCACACCGCCGACAATTTGCACAAGGGTTTTCATCCGATCAGCTCCAATACGATTTTTCCCGATGCACCAGCCGCGCCAACGGCAAACCCGTTGGTAGGGCCATTGGCACCACCGCCACCACCGCCACCGCCACCCGAATTGGGCGTTGGGTTGCCGCCGGGGTTCCCTGCGGATAGCCGCTGACCGGAGCGCGCGCCGCCCACGCCGCCGCCGCCAAAAGGTGTGCTTCCTCCTGTGCCGCCGTTTGCCGCGATGGCATTGACGGCTAGCGAAGTGCCCGCGTAGATTTCGCCGGTGCCTGCCCCGCCGGCCGACGCCCCTAGACCGCCTCCTGCACCACCAAACCCGCGCGCTTGTGGGTTCGTTCCCCCGGCGCCTTGTCCACCGCCGCCGCCATTGGCGGATGCCAGATCACCGAGAGAGGTGATTCCGCCAGCGCTGCCGGATGCCGCGACATTACCGCTAAATGTGGTCCCGCCAGCGCCACCAGCGCCGACAATGCAGTTAAGCGTCGCAGCGAGCGGCAAGACTATCTCGCCCGTCTTGTATTCGCCGGCACCACCGCCACCACCACCACCGCCAGAGAAGTCGGGATTCTGATAGCTCTGCGAGCCGCCGCCAGTCGAGCCCGCACCGCCGCCGCCGCCACCGCCAACGATTTGGAACTTCACCAGCTTGCCCCGCCATTCGGGTGGAATCGGCACTGCGCCAGTTTGGGTTATGACGATGGAAGAGGCGCGCACTCGCACATTCAGAAGTTCGCGCACCGCTTCGACGGTCAAGGCCTTAACCGGATTGTCGCCATCACCGACAACAAAGCAGTTCGGCGAGATTGCCTTTATCTTGAGGTCGATGTCCGTACGGCCGTCGAACAAAACGGCATCGGCCTGCATCGGCCCCGTCACCCTGATCTTGCGACCCGGGGACAGCATAGCCGCCGCCTTGGCGGTGTCGTCTTTGCCAAGACGTGTCAGCAAACCTTCGTCAACATACTTGCGTGTCGCCAGCACAACGGCCGGGTCAATTTTGGGCGTGAAAGCGGCGGTACTTGCGACCATGATGACCATGCGAACCACCTGCGTGCGGCCCGACCCTTCGGCCAACAGCGGCTTGTAAGTCGGCGGGCAGTTGGATACGGCCACCATGTCGCCGTCATCGTCGTACAGGCCCCATTCGCGAATCCACTTGCCGCCTTCCGTCTCCGGAATGACTTGTTCCGCAACAAGATAGTTGGGGTTGTCCGAATGCACATACAGTTGGTTTAACGGGGCACGCCGCCATTCGCCGATCAGGCGAGATTGTTCACGGTCGGGGGTAGGGGTGATGCCGCCGCCGTCACCAACGGCCAGATGCGTAAGCTTCAAAGTGCCGCCCAACGCCATGGCATTGGCCTGCTTGGCTTCGCCGACTTTAGTGAGAATTCCGAAATAGGTTGCGCTCATGGGTATACCGTCATGGTGTCAATAAGGTGCTCGCGCACGCCGTAGGGGATCACGGTCTGCACGTCGATGCGTTCGGGTTGGTAGGGGTATACGGTCAATTCGTCGCCGTCATAGGCGGCGATGGCGTGATTCAGTTCTGCGCGCACTTCCAGACTGATGGCTAGACCCGTCATGTGCTGACTCAGGCGCTTGGCGTCATCGATGAGGCGCTCCAGTTCGGCATACATGGCCTCGGTGATGCCCGTGTCGAGTACACCAATGGAGAGCATGAACGTGCCACGTTGGCCCTCGGGCTTCATCTGCCACCACTCGATGACCTCTAGCAGATAGCCCAGCGGTTCCACCACGCGCCGCAATGCGCCTATCGTTCCCTTGCGCTTGTGAACAAAGAACGCGTTCGCGATGGCCCGCCGCTTGGCGGCCTCCGTCCAGTTGTCGTTCCAGCGATCTACGGAGCGCTCCCAGGCCAGCCAGGTCAAGAGGTGTTGTGGGCACGTCGATGCGCGCCGCAGACGCCGGACCGGGACAGGCACATCCTCGACATCCGCGCACGCTACGGCCAGGCGGCGTTCTAGCGGCGTCGCGTTGGCGGGCAACAGGTCGCGTTTGTCAGCCATCTAGAGGATCACCCGCAATGGATACGGTAAGGTCCAGACACGTCGCGGCCTGGGTCGCATCCAACAAGATGTCATCGGCCGGTTCCAGCAAGTCAAGGTGATCGACGCCTTCCACATGCAAGGCGTGAATAATGGCGGATCGCCATACAGACTTTCCTTGACGGCGGGAGCGATGAACGTAGGCATTACCGCCTTTCATTGACGTCTCAAGCGCGACGGCGCCGCCTGGGCCATCGCCCTTAAGGTGCAGCACAGCCCGAACGCTATAGGTGACGATCTTCGATGATTGCACCGCAAGACGGTCTCCCATTGGGCGAACGTCTTCATCGTTGAGCGCAGCGGTTACAGCAGAGAGAATTTCGGCGCTGGCTTGGCCGTGCCCCTCGCGAGACAGGACGGACACCACGATGTCGCAAGGTTGAGGACTGATCGCCGACACGTCCGCGACCTGGCCGTGAGCGGATCGGGCATGGAATTGATATGCGCCACGGGGGCCCGCAGTCGATAGCCCTTCCCAGGCAAGCTGCGCGCGAAACCGAAGGTCTTCATCGTCTTCCACGACAGCGGCCACAGGCGGCACCGCCAGCGGGTCGGCCGGTCGGATGATGAGCCGATAGACGCCGTACTCAGCCGCGACGTGTTCAAGGTCCGCGCCCCGCGCGAATGCCAGCAGCACGGCGCGTGCCCCTTCGTTGACGCGCTGGCGGAATGTGATTTCACGCTCTGCATTTTCTTGCAACAGAATCGTCATTGGCTCTGATTCGAGCGCTAACGCCTTGGCTACGGCGTCACGGTCTTCGGTGGCAAACAGGGAGATCAAGCGGGCCTTACGCGTCTCCAACACCCGCTCATAGTTCAGCGGTTCCACCACGTCAGGGGGAGGCAGCAAGGAAAGATCGATGGGTTGGGATACGGCGTTCACGCGCTACGCTCCAAGGGACGTATTGACGGTGACGGGGCGCAGATTGCCATCGTCAGACAGTTCGTCGGCTTCGATGGTGATTTCAAGGCCGCCCAAGGCATCGGTCAGGATGCGCGCAGATACGCGGCGCACGACAAGGCGCGGCTCCCACGCGGCCAATGCGGTAGCCGCGGCGGCGTATAGCTGCACCAGCGCCATCGGATTGCTGGGCGCGTCCACCAGGCTCGGGCCGACGCTGCCAAAAGGGCGACGGCGTAGACGCGTGCCGATAGCGGTGGTCAGAATCTTGCCAACCGATTGGCGAAGGTGCTGGCGCGAGGTGATGCGCGACCCTGTGGCGGCGTCCATCCCAAGATAGGTCATTTCAACGGCTCCGAAGTCGGGGCATTCAAGCCTTCGGTGCGGTGCTTGTGCAGGTCAAGAATCACGCCGTTGGAAGACAGCTCGCCGTTCTTGTGGCGGAAATCTCCCTCGATGCTGGTGTTGTTGCCTCGGCCGTTCGTGCCTGCCATGCCGCCCTGATAGGTCAGCAAATCCTCGATCACCACCTTGCCTTTGAAGACCGTCAGGGGGCACGTCCATTCAGTCATTTCCGTGACTGTCAGTCGGGCGGTCTTGATGCCCGTGGCGTTCAACGCGCCGGCGGCGTGGTCATAGACGATACGCGCACCATCGGGATATACGGTGACGTGTTCATTCGGGCTGGTGCTAGGGGCCGGGTTGCTGCGGCTGTTCAGGCCGGCCAGGGCGTAGCCGGCGGCCGTGTCTCCGCCAAGGCAGAAGGCAATGACCTGCTCGCCGGGCGTGGGCGGGTTCCACGTTTTGGTGGTGCCTGCCCGCAGTTCGATCCATTGCATCCAGCCCGATTCCCAGGCCCCATCCCGAACACGCACGCATGGCGTGTCGGCGGTCAGGTCCACGGCGAATACCGTGCCCGTGCGGATGAGGTTGGCGATAAGGCGAAGGGCTTCAGCGACGTTTTCCATGCCGCCTATGTTGGCGGCTTACCCTCGCGCGCGCACGGGCAGAATGTTGTGCAAGCCGCTACGACAAGGAAGGCCCGGCCAGGTGTTCAGCCAGGGTGTCGCGGATTAGTTCGATATCCGGCTGGGTGAATCCCAATAGCTCGCGTTGCGCATACCGCACGTCGGCCATGCCAGCGGCAGGACGATCATTTAGCCCGCGCTGGTGGACGCGGGCGATGCGGGCCACGCGTCCGAAGAATCCAACGGTCACGCCGTCTGCGGCCGCCTGCACGCGCAAATGCCGTGTAGTGCGAAGCTTCGTGAACATGGCGCGGCGCTTGATACGCCCTTTCTTGCCTCGCAAGTTCTTGCGCACGCGGCGCGGCGCGTACGCGGTCCCATCTGGGTTGCGCTGCGCCGCAATGCGCTGCATCTGGTTGCGGCGTAAGGCCTGGCCCACTTTGGCGTTTACCTTGCGTTGCTCGGCTGGCGACAGGCGAGCCAACAGCGCCGCCGCCCAGTCTTCGACTTGGGTGAGGGGATCAGACATCAGGCGTTGCCTACGGGATAGGCCAACGTGGCGATTTGCTGATCTTCCAGATAGACCGGCAGGCGCGGACCTTCTGCCGGCAGGAAGTTATGCGGTGGCTCCTTTAGATGTTCGACGGTCAAGCGCTGCCCGGGAACTTCGTGCACGATGACACGTTCAGTCAACTGCACGTTGATCTCGATATCGACAGTTTCGTTGTTGTTTAGGTCGACTTCAAAGACGATGGCCTCTTCGCGCCGTTGCGTGTTCTCGAATAGCTCGGGCTGGTTTACGCGCAACCAGGCGAGCAACGGAAGAAGGATGGCATCGGCCTGGCCCGCATAGTCCGTCACGATCATGGTGAGCGTGAAACGGTATTCATGCGATAGGCCGGGGGTGCCGCTGGCGACAATGCGGCCCTTGTCGATGAACACGTGCAGGCGGTCGGGCTCGGCCCGTAGAAAGTCATTGGCCGTGAATAGGAATTCACGCAATTCAGTGGCCTTGCGCATTACGGTCCTCTTCTTGGCAACGAATGATGGCATCCACCTTGGCGGCGCAGAGTGCCCAGGCGCCTTCAAGGCGCTCGATCACCAGATTCAGATCGCCGTTCCATTGCGGGCGTTCGGCCGGCAGGGTGCAAGGTGCCACGGCCGGACACGTAGTCGGCGTACTCGTCAGCACCAGTGATGGCCGGGCGGGCGCGCATCCCTGCAATGTCAGTAGGCAACAAAGTACGAGCCCAATCACGAATTTCCGACACTTCATTTTGCAACGCTCCTATCTCAATTTCGCGCGCGCTAAGTCCTGCACGAAGTTCGTCTTGCTTGGTCTGTAGATTGATCGTGCTGACGGCCACTTTCGCGGCAGCATCGGCAGCCAGGCGTGCACTAGCCGCCGCTTGATCGGCGACGGACTTGTAGCCGTTGATCGCCTCTTTGTAGGCCGTTACCGTTCCTTGTTGGATCCACAGAATCGCCAGTAGGACGAGGCAAGTAATCAGCGGGGCGAAGCGAGCTAGCCAGGCGTTCATGCAGTCACCTTGTTTTCTTGGGTGTGACGTTCGTAGGCGCGCGCCAGCTTCACGTCATACAGGTTGTCGGCATAGGCGGGGCCGTTGTAGCCACGGGCGAAGGCCGCCCACTTGCGAGCCGCCAGCGCCTTGTGCAGTGCTGGGTCTGCCAAGACAAAGCGCGTGAAGGCTTCCAGATGGTCCCCTTCGCTGCGCCGCATGCACGCTACGAAATCATCGACAGAGGGATATCCCAGGTATTGCCAGTGGTAGCCCATGACCTGAAACGCTCCCCAACTGGCCGATTCCAACGCGGCCGGCGCGCTGATTTCCGTTGCGGTGGCCAGGCGTCGATACTCGGCTGCGCCGCCGGCATAACCGCCGCGCGTCCGGTTGACGATGCCGGGAAGGCGTAAGGCCAGGGGGGCTGCGTCGATTCCGTGTTGTTCCAGTTGGCGATAGAACACGTGGCGCTCGAAAAGAATGACCGGGCGACCATCGGGCAAGAATCCTGGGCCGTTGGCCTCGACTTCGTTGACGGCTTTGATGGTCGCGACCGACACGCCAAGCAGACCGGCGGCACGGGTCAGATCGGCTTCTTTTAGGAGACGGCTCAAATCCAGGCCGGCCAGGGCGGCGGCGGTCTTTGGGCCGTAGATGCCATCTTCGACCAGGCGCGCGGCGCGCTGCACTGCCGTGACGGCTTGGCGGGTTGCGTCGTCGTAGACGTGGGTACGCGGTACGGCGTGGCCTTTGGCGGCAAGCATCGTTTGAAGGTCGGCAACGCCTTGGCCGCGTGCGCCAATTCTCAGGATTTCAGCCATTTTTTCAACCTCGAAAGAACTGCGCGATGTTGCCGCGAGCGGCCCAAATCGCAGCGCAGATGAGCAGGGTAAGGATCAGTTCTGACACTGCCGGCGCGCTGCTCATCAGCAACAAGTCGAGCGCGCGACAGGCCAGCACACCGACAAGCAGGCACGCAACGAGGGACACGGCAGGCCGGTGCCGCGCGCCGTTGGGTCTGTACCAAAGGATGCGGCCGGCGGATGCCGCGTACAGAATCGCGCAGAGCATGGCCACGGGCGAAAGCGCGGGAAAGTGTTCAGCGGGAATCATTGCGGCCCCCAAGAAGCTTGAGTAGTCCTGCGCGTAGTTGGGACGGGTCGAAGTCCGGTGCCATGGCGATGACCTTCAGCGCCACAGGGACGATAACCAGCGCAACGAAGAGCGCCGGAAAGAAGGATTCCTTGGCCCACTCGCGAGCGATGAATTCGCCCGCGCCACCGTAGCCGCACAGGGCAGAGAAGATGAACGACAGGAACCGCTTCCAGGCGGAAATGTCCTTTTTGGTGCTTGCCACCAGCGCCGCGCCCATGACGGCGCCAAAAGCCGCATTGGCGTCAACCAGCGGCAACAGCGTCGCGAGCGCCAAGCCGGATGCCAGTGTTGTACCTGCGGCGGTGATGGTCGATGGTTCGGCCATGATGTTCAGTCCCATAGTTTGAGGGTGGGTGTAGGGGCCGGCGTGCGGGCGACATCGGGCAGTTCGACCAGCAGCCCATGCGGCAATATCGGGCCGTTGTCAGCCAGGCCGGGATTCAGTTCCAGGGTTTGTTCAACCACATCGCGCGTAGCCTTCAAGTGCCGCCAGCACAGCGCGTCTACCGTGTCATGTTGTTCGGCGCGAACTTTCATCAGACAAGATCCACCGTGCAGCGCGAACGTCCCACCAGCGCGGCAATCGCCCAGGCGGCATTGCGGCGCTGTTCGTCCGGCGTGGCGTCCAGCCATTCGGCCTTTTTTTGGCCCGCGCCCGTAAGGTCGAAATCAGCCATCCTTTCGACCAAATCGGCTTTGGTGTAGGCATATACGGCGCGTAAGTAGGAATGCTCGGCCACGCTCGCGCCGTCCACCTTCGGCCCAGGCACTGCGGAAAGCGTGGCGAAGCCTTCGGCCTGGCGGAGCAGTCGCCAGGCTGTAACGTCGCGCGCGACTTCGATGATCGCGGCGATCAGCGCATGTCGAACGCGCTCATCTGTGACGGTGCCGTCCAATCGCAGCGTCTTGCGGGCGGCAGACACCTTCACGTCGGGCCAGAATCCATCGTTGGTGATGGTGTCGTTTGCGGCGACAGGGGCGGGCTGATTGGCAATGAAGGACATGGCGGTACTCATGAATCGGCGGTGGGCGGGCTTCGGGTTGGGCCAATGGCCGCCGTCAGCCCGCGCCGCCGTGCGCTTTGGGGGCACTCGGTTAGCCGGCGGCGGTTGCCTCGGCCTTTTTGATCGTTCGTTCGAGCTGTTCAATGTCCTTCTTCGCGCCAACCTTGTCGTGCAGCGATACCGCGCGCTTAAGTTGTGCCAGCGCCGCGCGCACCATTTCCAACCGTTGACCGATCGGATCGGGGCCCGCCAGCGCCGCCAGGGTGTCGCCCATGGCGCGGTGCAGCTTGGCGCGGGCCTGATCGGGGGCATCCTGGCCTTCGACCAGTACGGCCAGCATTTGCAGCGCGCCTAACGTGGTCACGTCGTGCGGCACGCGGCCGGCCAGCACCGCATCGCCCACCTCGTCAAGCAGTAGCGTGCCAACCGTGCGGTTGTATCGCTCGGGCAGAGCCAACCCGTGCTTGATGACATAGCCCGCCAGTTCCAGGCCGCGCGCAAGTTCGCACACGTCCAGGTGCCATACCATCAGCGTGGTGACGATCTCGTCCTGGCCGCCCGCATCGGCCGCCAAGACGCCATCCAGATAGTCGCGGTACTT
The DNA here is from genome assembly GCF_014170305.1 of Achromobacter sp. UMC71. Taxonomy (GTDB): domain Bacteria; phylum Pseudomonadota; class Gammaproteobacteria; order Burkholderiales; family Burkholderiaceae_B; genus Achromobacter. Next base: position 373,198 of record NZ_LZZT01000015.1, on the reverse strand, counting down.
GGGCAGCATTTCAGCTTTGGCGCTGATCTTGCGTTCCAAGGACTGGATATCTTTCAGGCGGCGCATGTCATCCACCAGGGCGGACATCATGAGGCCGTACACGCCTGCCGCCGGGCTGGGTTCGGCGCTGTGGTAGGCGCTGGCGGCAGTGGCGGCCAGCACCGTCATGCGGTGACGCTGTGCGGGGCTGGGCATGGTTATTCGCCTTGGGCGGATTGCGCCTTGGGTTCGGGATCGGGCAGCAGTTCGATGTTTTCGAGCAGCGCCGCGCAACCGAAATCCTCGATCACATAGGCGTCATTGCTCGATTCGTAGAACTCCACGCGGTCGCGCTCCGGTGCCTCTTTGACGTGACGGCGGCGGCCGCCTTCCTGCGGGTAGATCGACAGGTTGTCGTAGCGCGTCAGCAGCACCGTGCCGACAGGCATGTACGGCACCGCGACCGCCTGCACGTTGCCCAGCCGCTTCTGGCTGACGATGATGTCCGTTGCCAATTTTTCGGTCGGTTTGTCGTTGCCATTGACCAGCGGGAAATACTTGTCATGCAGCGTATCGCGGCTGACCAACGCGACCAGTTGCGTATCGCCATGGAACCAGGGGTCAAGCAGCGTCCCCAGATCGAACACGGCGGCATCAAGGTTGCGGTAGTCGCCGCCGACGCCGATCTTGACGGTGCCACCGTCCTTGCCTTTGTTCAGCACGCGTTCAGGCGCACGCTCGCGAAGCTGCTGCAGCCAGCCCTTGTTCACGTCCTGCAACAGGGGGTTGGTGTTGATATCGGTGTCGGCCGCAGCGCTGACACCGTTGAAGCCGATCATGATGCGGTCAAGCGCCTGGCGCTGAATGATCGCATTGCGAATGCGCAGCTGGAAGTCCTTGAAGCGTGCCCAGGCATCCAACATGGCGAATTTGATGTGCGAATCGAAGTTCGTTTGGATGCACTGGTAGCCGTTGGGGTCAAGCTTGGTCAGATCGCGCGTTTGACGCGCTTTCGTCTCGGTGTTGGTGCGCCCGGCAGACGGGCCGGAAACGCCCAAGCCCATTTTCTGGCCGATCTGATCCGTGACCGGCAGGATGTTGATGAGTTTCAGGAAAGCAGAGCTTTCTTGAATCTTGGTTTCCATGGTGATCTGCACGGGCAGCGACACGTTGAACGACTTGCTTGCGTCTTGGGTGCCGTTCAACTTGGCGATGTCGCCCATATAGCCGGTGAAGAGTGTGCGGGTGTGTTCGCGCATGTTGGTTCCTGGTATCCGTTGATTTGTCGTGGTTTAGCAGTCGGTGCGCAGTTGGCCGTCGCCACCGGTCGCGGGCGCGCGGTGTGCGCCGCCGGCGTCGGAGAACTCCAGCTTGTCGGCGAGCTTCTTGAATTCGTCGGCGGTGACGTGCGATGCGCCGAAGCTGTCGAGCTTGGTGTTCAGCTTGGCGATTTCTTCCATAAGGCCGGTGGTCGTCTTCGCGTAGCCATCGGCGAAAGCGGAGAAGGCCTCGCCCAGTTCGGCCAGCTTTTCGGGCTGGTTCTTGGTGGTCATGGCGGTGAACATGTCTTTGATCTTGGTGAGCAGCCGGGCATCGGTCGGCGCTGCGGTCGGTTCCGAGAAATCCAGATCGACGGGCAGGGCGGACGAGAACGCATTTTCCGGGCGGTGCTTGCGGTTGGCGAACGGATGCTTTTCTTCGGGATGCTGGGCGCAGAACGACAGCACGTCAGTGCCCAGGCTTGCGGGGTTGTCGGTGACGCCCAGGCCCCGCAGATAGGCCTTTCCGGTGCCGGCGAAATCCGGATCGACTTCAATGGACGAATAGATCTTTTGACGATCTTTGGTCGTCATCGCGACCAGGGAGGCAGTAGGGTCAAGCTGGGCTTGCAGTTGCAGCTTGCCGTCTGCGCCTTCTTGCGTGCGCACGGCCAACACGTCGCCTTGGGCCTTGAAGGGGCTGTCGGGCAGGGTGCCGCGTAAGTGTTCAATCCAGATGCGCGCGCCGAACGTGTTGCGGTCGTAGGTGGCGGCGATTTGTTCCAGCCATTCACGCGTGATGTTGCGTTGATCGGTGGTTTGCCCTTCGGTGGCGACGGTGAACCATTTTTTGGTCATGTCGGTTACTCGCAAGTTGATGTTCAGGGGTGGGTTCAAGTGTTGCCATGTTGGCCCCCGTACGCCTGACGCTCAATCGCTTGTCCTTGTCGCTGCCCGTTAGACAACAGGCAGTTTCGCGCGCGCGTGAGAATGCCGGGCACGATGGCGGCTATGTTGGAAATAGCCTCAGAAATCGACCCTCGGATGATCGCGCGATCCCTGTATTGGCAGGGCTGGCGCGTGTCGTCTATCGCCCTGAAGCTGGGCGAGAAGCGCACGACAATTCATAGCTGGAAGACGCGCGATAAGTGGGATGCCGCCTCGCCCGTGCAGAAGATCGAGCACCATCTAGAAACGCGTATGGCGGTGCTGATTGCCAAGCCCGAAAAGGACGGTCGCGATTTCAAAGAGATTGACCTATTGGGGCGGCAGCTGGAACGCACCGCACGGGTGCGCCGCTTTGACGATGGCGGCACAGAGTCGGAGCTAAACCCCAACCTTGAGCGGCGCAATGCGACCCCGAAGCGAAAGCCGGAGCGCAATGCGATCAGCGAAGAGCAGGTAGCCAAGCTGCTGGCGGCGTTCCAAGAATCGCTATTTGGATATCAGAAGGTCTGGTATCGCAACGGCGATCAACGCACTCGGATGATCCTCAAAAGTCGCCAGATCGGCGCGACGTGGTACTTCGCCCGCGAGGCCTTTATCGATGCCATTACGACCGGAAGGGATCAGATTTTCCTGTCCGCGTCCAAAGCCCAGGCGCAAGTATTCCGGCAATACATCGTGCAGTTCGCGCGGGACGTGGCGGATGTCGATTTGAAGGGTGATCCCATCGTCTTGCCCAACGGCGCGCATCTGCGCTTTCTGGGCACGAATGCGCGTACCGCGCAGGGCTATCACGGCAATTTCTATTTCGATGAAATTTTCTGGGTGCCTCGGTTTGCCGAAATCAATAAGGTCGCCAGCGGCATGGCGATGCACAAGAAGTGGCGCAAGACGTATTTCTCTACGCCGTCCAGCATGGCACACGAAGCCTACCCGCTTTGGACGGGCGATCAGTTCAACCGACGCCGCGCCAAGCGTGAGCAAGCCAAGTTTGATGTGTCGCATGCCGCGCTTGCTGGTGGCCGGCTCTGTGATGACAAGATATGGCGTCAGATCGTCACGATCATGGATGCGGAGGCCGGCGGCTGCAACCTTTTCGACATCGACGAGTTGCGCAACTACGAGTACAGCCCTGATCAGTTCGAGAACTTGCTTATGTGCAAGTTCATCGATGATACGGCGTCCATCTTTCCCCTCTCGATGCTGCAACCGTGCATGGTTGACGCGATGGTTGATTGGGTGGACGTGCAGTATTTCGGGTTGCGCCGCTACGGGCATTTCCCGGTGGCCATCGGCTATGACCCGTCGCATACGGGGGATTCGGCCGGATGCGTGGTGGTGGCGCTACCGCGCACGCCGGGCGGCAAGTTCCGCATCCTTGAGCGTCATCAATGGCGTGGAATGGACTTTGCCAAGCAGGCAGAGAAGATCAAAGACTTGATGCAGCACTATGCCGTGGTCGATATCGCGATTGATGCCACGGGGTTAGGGCAGGGCGTTTTTCAGTTGGTAAAGCAGTTCTTTCCCGCTGCCCGGCAGATCAACTATTCGCCCGAAGTGAAAACCCGCCTGGTGTTGAAAGCACAGGACGTGATCCGCAACAAGCGCCTGGAATGGGATGCGGGATGGACCGACATTGCGCAGTCCTTCATGGCGATCCGAAAGACGATTACCGCGAGCGGTAGCCGGGTCACGTATGACGCTGGCCGCTCCGAAGAAACAGGGCATGCAGACCTGGCGTGGGCTTGCATGCACGCCCTTGACTATGAACCGCTGGAAGGCGCCAACGGCGCGCGCCGCAGCACTGTGGAGATATACGAATGACAAGCCTTGTTGATACGAGCGGAAAGCCGTTGGAGTACGGCACCGCAGCGCGGGGCGAGGCGGCCGGCGTAGAAGCGTTCACCTTCGGCGACCCTACCCCCGTGCTTGATCGGCGCGACATCCTCGATTACATCGAATGCCTAGACAACGGGCGATGGTATGAGCCGCCCGTTAGCTTCCAGGGCCTGGCCAAATCGTTCCGGGCCAGCACGCACCATAGTTCCGCCATCTTCTTCAAAGCCAATGTGTTGGCGTCTACGTTGGTACCGAATCCGCTGGTATCGGCCCAGTTGGTCAAGGAATTGGCGATCAACTACCAGACCTTTGGAAACTGCTACGTCGAAGCGCGCCGCAGTCGCACGGGCCGCACGGTTGGGCTGCGGCACTCACCAGCCAAGTACACGCGCTGCGGCAAAGAGCCGGATCAGTTCTTTTTCGTGCCAGGTTTGAACGATGAGCATGAGTTCGCGCGCGGCTCGATCTTTCACCTGAAAAGCCCTGACATCAATCAGGAGGTGTACGGACTGCCTGAATATCTCAGCACGCTGCAATCGGCCTGGCTCAATGAATCGGCCACGCTGTTTCGTCGGCGCTATTACAACAACGGCAGTCACGCAGGCTTCGTGATGTATCTGTCAGACGCGGGGATGAATGATGAGGACGTGGGCAAGCTGCGCCAGGCGCTGCACAGCGCCAAGGGGCCGGGCAACTTCCGAAACCTATTCTTGCATTCGCCGCAGGGAAAGAAGGATGGCATCCAGATTATCCCCATCAGCGAGGTCGCGGCGCGCGATGACTTCTTCAACATCAAGAACGTCACGCGTGACGACATTCTGGCGGCGCACCGGGTGCCGCCGCAGCTAATGGGCATCGTGCCAGGGGCAACGGGGGGCTTTGGTGCGGTGCTGCCGGCGGCGCAGGTCTTCGCCCGCAATGAGATCGAACCGCTGCAAAAGCTGTTCAGCGAGATCAACAATTGGCTCGGCACCAACGCCGTGAGGTTCGAGCCCTACCGCGTCAACCTGGGCGAGAAGACTGCCGCCTGATTCGAGCTGTCGCCCGTTCTAGGCCCCGCCATCGTGCGGGGCCTTTGCATTGCCGTTGCTCAACGGCAAGCGCGCGTTCAGCGCCCTAGTGCCCAAGCTGCCTCTATCGCACTAAACGTCATTGCCCTGACGTTGGAGTCGCCGAAATCTACCGGCTCGTCGGTGTGGGGATAGCCCATCCAGGGTGAAGCCGTCACCATGCGCAGCATCACGGGATCGTATCGGCCCGTGGCGGCCAGCGTATGCATGAGCTCGCCTTCTATCTGGTGTATGAGCCGCCAAGTCAACTGCCCGGCCACGCGGTGGCGCGCGATGATTGCCGGCAGGGTGGCATCGACTGCGAGCTTGATGTCTTCCAGGGTGTCTAGCATGGGGTGTCCCCTTTTCCATAAACCACTGTATGAATAAACAGTAGTCTAGCTGATTTCGGCCTTTGGCGCGCGGTCATCCCCCCTCCTCGCCCGCGCGCTAAATGTGTAGAAAAAGACTCACCCCTTAGTTACCCCTTGGCGCAAGGCCTTAAGCGCCTCAGCGGGGCGATTTGGTGCCTTGCCGGGTGACGCAAAACGACGCAGCACGGACGCGGATTTGCTCGTGTACGTGCGACACGCCGTGCCTTTGCTCAATTTCTACGCAGATTGGGGGAGGGGCTGGGAAAAGCCTAACCTTCCTAACCAGGCCTGAAATTGATATGTAAGGCGTTGATTTATATAAATAATATTGGTTAGGTTTAAAACCTAACCTGACCTAACCTGAAACCTAACCTCGTCGTAAGTAGTTGATTTATATAGATATCTATTTTTTATAAGGTTAGGGTATAGAAACCTAACCGGGTTAGGCTTTGGTTAGAAAAAAGTTAGGTTTTGCGAAAGGGCCGAAAGCCGCATGAATAAAGGCTTTGCGGGCGATTGGCCATCTGCGGTTAGGAAGGTTAGGTTTTTCCCAGCCCCTCCCGAAATTTTGAAACTCCTCCTTTGTCTCACCGGCTTCTGGTGCGCTCGCCTTCGTCGCCTTGGATCCTCGATCGCGTTGCGGCCGGCGGCGGCGCGCTGGCCAGGTGCTGGTGCTGCAGGTGGCGGTGGACGTGGCCAGCAGCACGTGGTGGCCGCCGGCAGCGTGCTGGCCAGGCGTCGGCGCTGCAGGCCGTGGCAGACGTGGCCACCAGCTCGTGGTGGCCGGCGGCTGCGCGCTGGCCAGGTGCCGGTGCTGCAGGTCGCGGTGGATGCGGCCACCAGCTCGTGGTGGCCGCCGACGGGGCGTTGGCCAGGTGCTGGTGCTGCAGGCGGCGGTGGACGTGGCCAGCAGCTCGTGGCGGCCGCCGGCGGCGCGCTGGCCAAGTGCCGGCGCTGCAGGTGGCGGTGGATGTGGCCAACAGCTTGTGGTGGCCGCCGGCGGCGTGCTTACCAGGTGCCGGTGCTGCAGGTGGAGGTGGACGTGGCCAGCAGCTCGCGGTGGTCGCCGGCGGCGTGCTGGCCAGGTGCTGGTGCTGCAGCTCGCGGCGGCGGTCGGTGATCCGCCCGTCCATGTTTGGGGTATTAAATCAGGTACTTCTAATTTTCGAACTTGGAAAGCCTAGATTTCAAGCCAGTTTCCAAGCAATGTCTGGATGACCCTCTGTCCGCCAAGAATTTCCGCCATCGCCCCAGGTGATGCGCAAGCAAGCTGTAAAAAAAACCCGCAAGCCTTGATGGCCTCGCGGGTTTTTTTACGTCGGGTCCCGCCATCCCCCCCGTTACCCTGATTGATATTTCGATCGGTTGCAACACAGTGACCCGTATTTCTGCCGGTTGCAACGGCGTCCCCCTCGCAAACGCCGCCCCTACACTCCGCCTGATTTCTCCAGATTCGATAGGCGGGGCGCACCATGTTCGAGTGGTTTCAACGCAAGTTTTTCGCATGGTCGCCGGAGCACAGGCGGGTGGTGGCGAGTTTTCCGGCGCGGCAGGCGCCGATGGATGGGGCGGCCGGCGCCATCGCCACGGGAATGACCGTGGCCTTCTACACGCAGGACAGCATCTACGAGACGGAAAAGACCCGCCTGCTGCGTTCCGCCGAGAGGCTGGGGTTGCCGGTCGATGCGCAGGCGATCGATTCCGCCGGGTCATGGGTGCGCAATGCGTCTATGAAACCTGGGGTGCTGGTCGCCATGCGCAAGAAGCACGTCGGTCCGTTGCTGTACGTGGATGTGGATGCCGTGTTTCACCGCGACCCGTGGCCCGCGCTGGCCAAGTTGGACTGCGACATCGCCGCGTATTTTGAGCCCGATGGCCATCTGCTGAGCGGCACGCTGTTCATCAACCACACGCCGGGCGCGGCGGCGCTGCTGCAAGCCTGGGCCGATGCGTGCGCGGCATCGCCGGAGGAGTGGGATCAGTTAGTGCTGGAGCGCCTGATCGCCGACGACGCGGCGTCGGGATCGCCGCGTTACCGGATCGGGGTGCTGCCAGTGTCCTATTGCTGGATCTTCGACAAGACGGATAACGCGCTGGGCGACGCGGTGTTCATCGAGCACCTGCAAGCCAGCCGCGAGGCCAAGCAACAGAAACGCGCGTTTGGCCGTGCCGGCCGTGCCGTCAGGCGCCGCCGGGACCGGGTGCGTGCGATCGAGAAGATCCTGTTCGGGCGGGTACAAGTCGGGTAGACGGCTCGCGCGGTCAGTCAGGCGCCGGTCAAGACGAATGAACCCCTGGCGCATCCAGGGCTTTTTCAGCCCCGCAGGCCGCTTTGATCTACGCTGGATGCTTGTTCTCGGAGATTTTCATGTCCAAAGTCACTATCGATTTCGTGTCCGACGTTGCCTGCCCCTGGTGTGCGGTGGGCCTGGGCGGCTTGCTGACCGCGCTGGAGCGGGTCAAGGGCGAGGCCGATGTCGAATTGCATTTCCGGCCGTTCGAACTGAATCCCGATATGCCCAAGGGCGGGCAGAACACCATCGAGCGGCTGATGGCCAAGTACGGCTACGACCGCGAGCAGGTGCAGGCCAATCGCAAGGTGATCAGCGAGCGCGCGGCCGCGGTCGGCATGCGCATGCGCATGGGCGAGGACAACCGCTCGTTCAACACTTTTGACGCGCATCGTCTGCTGCATTGGGCCGGGCTGCAGGGCCAGGCCAGCCAGACGGCGCTGAAGAAGCGCTTGCTGGAGACCTATCACTACGACAACCAGGACACCGCCGATGCCGACGTGCTGGCGCGCGCGGCGGCCGATGCGGGGCTGGATGAGGCCGAGGCGCGCGAGGTGCTGGCGTCCGGCCGCTATACGGACGAAGTGCGCGCCGAAGAGGCCGAGTGGCGCGATCGCGGGATCACGTCGGTGCCGTCGGTGATTCTGAATGGCAAGTACCTGGTGTCGGGCGGCCAGCCAGCGGATGTGTTCGAGCAGGCGCTGCGGCAGGTGGCGCAGGAAGGCTAGCGTTCAAGCAGCCTGGCGCCGGGCAGCCGATCATTGGGCGCGCAGCGCGCCAGCGCATCGTCCATCAGATAAAAGCGGGGCTGCCTTGAGCGGCCCCGCCTGTTTTCAGCCCTTCACGACCGGCCCGACGTCCAGCACATACATCTGGCGTTCGCCTTCGTGCACGGAGTCGATGCAGACCTGGGTGCCGTCGCGGCTCCAGCGCGGGTGCAGGTCGCAGCGGTTTTCCTTGGACAGGCCGGGGTCGGCGTAGAAGCTGCCCAGATCGTGGCGCTGGCCCGTGCGCATGTCGTAGAGGAACAGGATGCGCTCGTGCGTGACGGGATCGGGATAGGTGTCGCTGAGCAGCCAGCGGGTGTCCACCGGCGAGAAGGTCATGTGGCCGTTCTCGGTCAGCACGCCATCGCCGACCACTTGCACCTGGCCGCCGGGGGCGTCTTCATACAGGTGATAGTGGATGCTGCCCTCGTGCGGCCCCCAGACGATGATCGAGCGGTCGTCGCGCCAGAGCGGATGCGAGATCTGGTATTCGGACTTTTCGTAGTCGAAGGTGCCGACCGCGCTGGGATCGAAGTCGGCGGCCAGTTGCGGCAGCGGGTGGTCGGAGCATTCCAGCAGGCGCATGTCGCTGCCGTCCGGGTTCATGGTGATCAGCCGGTGCAGGAAGCAGGTTTCGTCTTTGACGCGTTCGGTCCAGCGGTGCAGGAACAGGATGCGGGTGGACGAGGGGTTGACCTCGATGTGGCTGACCCAGTGGATGGCGCGCTCCATCGAGGCGCGCGGATGGAAGGCGGCCAGGTCCGCGTAGCTGACCAGCAGGCGGTGTGCGCCGCTGTCCAGATCCATCGAATGAATGCCGTCGTCGGCCGGCGCCAGGGCGACCGGGTCGGGCGCGTGTTCGCTGTAGCCGATGGTCTGGTGCGTGATGTACAGGCGCCGGTAGTCGACGCACAGGGCGTAGCGGCTGCTCGGCGCGGCGACGTAGATGGGCAGCGGCAGATAGCGGGTTTCGCCGGTGGCGACGTTGTGCACGGCCGAACGGAAACCCGGGTAGAAGCCGCTGCCGTCTGGGCGGCGGCAGTTGTAGATCATCTGCGGTTCGGCCTTGCCGTCCAGCCATTGCAACTGGCAGCCCATCTGCCAGTTCCACGCGGTGGTGGCGCCAACCGCGTGGTAACGGTCGCCGTCGTGCAGGTCGAAATAGCCGACCTCGGCGCGCAGCTCGGGCGTGAGCACCGCGTCCTTGACCGGCGTGCGGTTGGCCAGCAGATAGCGGCCGCGGCGATGCCAGACGGTCTTGTTGTAGTAGCCGAAGAAATGGTGGCCCGGCGGGGCTCCCAGGCGGCGGCAGGCGATAAGAGGAGTCGTCATGCGGTTCATCAAAGACAGAAAGTGGGGATAGGCTTAGCCTGCGCTGATGTGTTCGGTCTCGATGACCTTGTTCCAGCGGGCACGCTCGCGTTCGACGAACTCGCGCGCGTCGGCGGGGCTGTTGCCTACCGGCGTCATGCCCAGGCGTTCCAGGCCGGCGCGAAAAGCGGGGTCGGCATAGACGCGGCGCAGGTCGGCGCTGATCTTGTCGATCAGGGCATCGGGCACGTCCTTGCTGGCGGCCAGCGTGGTCCACGAGGTGACGGTCAGGCCGGGCAGGCCGGCTTCGGTCGCGGTGGGCACGTTGGGCAGCGCCGGCGAGCGGGTGGCGCCGGTGATGGCCAGGGCACGGAGCTTGCCGGTCTGGATGTAGCCGATGGTGGTGGGCACGTTTTCGAACAGCAGCTGGATCTGGCCGCCGAGCAGGTCGTTGGTGGCGGCTGAACTGCCGCGGTAGGGGATGTGCACGATCGGGGCCTGGGCGGCCATCTTGTAAAGTTCGCCTACCATATGCACCGAGGATCCCACGCCGGCCGAGCCGAAGTGGATGGAGTCGGGCTTGGCTTTGGCCTGCGCGGTCAGTTCCGACAGGGTGTTGGCTTCGAGCGCCGGGTTGGCCACCACGACGTGTGGCATTTCGGCGACGATGGTGATGACCTTGAGGTCGTCGGCGGGACGGTAATTCAGGGTCTTGTAGACGCCGTAGGTGGCGTGCAAGCCGATGGAGCCGAGCAGCAGGGTGTAGCCGTCGGGGCCCGAATCGGCCACGTATTTGCCGCCGATGTGGCCGCCGGCGCCGGGACGGTTTTCGACGACGACGGATTGGCCGTAAAGTTTGCCCAGGTGTTCAGCCAGCAAGCGCCCCTGGATGTCCGAACTGCCACCCGCGGTGAAGGGCACGATGATTCGCAACGGACGGTCCGGATAATTGGCCGGGTTTTGGGTTTGAGCTTGGACGGCGAACGGCAGGACAGCGCCGGCGAGGGTCAAGCACAGGGTCTGCAAAACGCGGCGGCGCAAGGGACGGCATGAACGCATGGTATTTCCCTACAGCAGTTGGATTTGAAGGGAGCGCCGTGAGCCGGCGCCCTGGGAGCCAAGAGTGTAGGAGCCGAAGAGTATTTGAAAAAATTCTTTTTTCGGCATAGCCTATGCAGGTTTGCTATACCCTGTGATCCCATGAGCCGACCGCTGAATTTCCGTCAGATCGAAGCCTTCCACGCGGTAATGCTGGCCGGTACCACGACCGGCGCGGCGCAAATGCTGCGTACCACGCAACCGTCGATCAGCCGTTTGCTGTCGCAAGCCCAGCAGGCCAGCGGCCTGAAGCTGTTCGACATGGAACGCGGCCGCCTGCGCCCGACGCGCGAGGCCAAGGACCTGTTCGATACCGTCAAGCGCCATTTCGTCGGGCTCGAGCGCATCGAGGACCGCGTGGCGGCCATGCGCCGCAGCGGCAGCGGGGTGCTGCGGCTGGCTTGCACGCCGGCACTGGGCCTGGGCATGCTGCCGGGGGCGGTCGAAGAGTTCGCCCAGCGCTACCCGGACGTGCACATCAACATGCAGACGGTGGGCAGCCAATATCTGCGCGAAGGGCTGCTGCACGGCACTTACGACGTGGTGGTGACGACGGTGCCGCTGGACGGTGCGCACCTGTCGCTGGAAAGCCTGCACGAGAGCGCGGCGGTCTGCGTGATGCGGCCGGATCATCCGCTGGCCGCGTTGCCGTCGATCGGCATTGCCGATCTGAACGAACGCCGGCTGCTGGTGCTGAACGCGGATGACGACGTCTACTTGCAACTGCGCGGCGCGATGCTGGCCCATCAGGTGCAGCCCGTGTCGGAAATCGAGACTACGTATTCTTCGACGATCTGCGCGCTGGCGGCCGCCGGTACCGGCCTGGGCATCGTCAATCCCTATATCGCGGACGTGTTCTCGCAGCAGTTGGCGATCCGTCCGTTCACGCCCAAATTGCCGGTGCGGGTCTGCATGGCCTATCCCGCGCAGACGGCGCCTTCGGTCGTGACCGAGGCTTTCGTTGATATCCTGACGCGGCGTTTCGGCAGCATGCCCGAACTCGCCTGAAACCGTCCGCCGGGAACGGCGGCGGCATTGCCGTTACTCATGCAGCGTGATTCGTATAACAACAAGGAGACCGTTGTGATGGTGGCGGGGCAGACGTTGGGGCTGGAAATGGAAATGGCGGTGGCGCACCGGGATACCGGCGCCAGCCATCCGGTGGCGAGCTATTTCGAGGCGCTGGCGGCCATCAAGGCTGCCCGTGACGAGGCGCCGGACATGGTGCGCATCAACGGGCAGGCGGTGGGCGTATCGGTCGAGGCGGGAGAAAGCGGCCTGGACAATGGCTTCAATCTGCTCGAGACCGCGTTCGCGCCGGTGTCGGAAGCGCAAGGCGGCCTGAACGAACTGGCGCGGCGCGTGACGCGGGAACTGCATGACGCCAGCACGGCGCTGGCGGCGGAAGACGCGGTGGTGATGAATGCCTCCGAGCATCCGCAGTGCACGCTGGACCCGACCTGGTATGCCTCCGTGTATGTGCCGCGGCCGATCTACCGCGAACTGGTGGGGCATCGCGACTGGCTGCATCGCGTCGGCATCGACGCCAAGGCGCAGAACAGCCCCTGCACGTCGGTGGACGTGGCGCAGGCGGCGCGCGCGCTGAACGTGGTGCTGGCGCTGACGCCGGCCAGCATCGCGCTCTTTGCTAACAGTCCGCTGGAAAACGGCCGGGTCACGGGCCTGAAGGAAAACCGGCTGACGGTGTGGGACCGCATGTTCCGCCATTCGCGCTATGCCGGCGATCACTATCTGCAACGCCTGCCTGAGCGTCCTTTCGTGGACCTGGGTGACTATTTCCGCTGGATGTTCGCGCCGGGTACCGTCAGCCGCTGCCTGCCGCTGGCGGTGGACGATGGCTACAAGTCGGCCACCGGCGTGCACCTGGATGGCGCGCCGTCGCTGTCGGCGTTCCTGGCGTCGGATGGCTGGCCGGGCCGGCGCACAGATACCGGCGAGGCGGTGACGATCGCGCCGCAGGGCGGCCACTTCGAGTATTCGCAGTTCGCGCATTTCCTGGATGCGCGCTGGCGCTACCGGCTGGCGGCGCACCCATCCCTGGACGAGTTGCGCGCGGCCTGGCGGCAGCCGGGCGGCATCGAAGCGCTGTACGCCCGGTTGGGCGCTAGCGGCTATATCGAAGGCCGCGGCCCGGGCGCGGGCTTTGCTGACGCGCAACTGATCGGCGAGGCCGGGCAGGCAGTGGCGGCGACGCTGGTGATGGCGCCGTCGGCGCTGCAGCTGGGCCTGATGCGCAACCTGGGGCAAGCCGAAGACCTGCTGCGCGCATGGGGCTGGTTGCGGCTGCGCGCGATGCGCGCCGATGCCATGCGTGATGCCTTGCATGATGACGCCGTGCGGGCGCTGGCGAACGACGTGCTGGCGGTGGCTGAGGGCGGCCTGGCGCCGGACGAGCGGCACTGGCTGGACTACGCGCGCTATGCGATCGATGCGCGCGACACCGGCGCGGATCGATTGCTGCGCCTGTGGCACAGCCTGGAAGGCGATCCGCGGCGGCTGGCCAAGGTGGGGCGCGAGCGGGCGGCCGTGCCACTCTGACACCGCGCCGCGGTGCCCGTCCAGGCAGTGGCCCAAGCGCGCTCAGGGGCCTGGGCGCGCCACGCAACGAGTGCCATAATGGCGCCTCTTACATCTCCCGCATTTCGGGTGGCCGCGACAACCTGGCGGCGCCCGGCATTGCAGAACCGTCATCGTGCCAGATCCCCACTTCGCCCGGATACTCTCCGACCTCGGACTCGCGTTGGGCATTCCCGCGCTGGCGGCGGCTGACGGCGGCCTGTGTCAATTGGCGTTCGACGGCCGCCATCTGGTGCAGCTGATGGCGCACGGCGCGCGCGGGCAGGTCCTGCTGTCGTGCGCGGTGGGCGCGGGCAAGATGGACGGCTCCCAGGCGTTGCTGGCCGCGCAGGGCAATTTCCTGCAGGCAGGCGGCGGCGTGGTGGCCTGTGCGGCGCCCGACGGACGCATGCACCTGCAGCTAGGCGTGCCGCGCGAACAATGCGGCGCGGACGCGCTGCTGGCCGCGATCGAGGCGCTGCTGAACCAGGTCGAATCCTGGGAAAAACGCAGCGCGCGCGCCGAACCCGACGTCAACGCGCTGCGGCGCGATCCCGCCTTCATGATGCGGTCGGTCTAGGCCCGCCGCGACACCCGTAAAGGCAGGCCCTAGCTGGCCTTCTGGATCACGCCCTTGAGCGAATCCGCGATCTGCTTGGTAATCGTGCTTTGAATTTCGATCAGCATGGTCCATTGCTGCACCTGCTGCTGCATCTTCAGCATGTCTGCCTGCGAGACGCTGCCGTCGGCGTTGGTGCGCATATTGGACAGCGTGGTCTGCAGGTTGCTCTCCTGCGAGCGGATGCTGTCGTAGATCGTGCTGTTTACGCTGTTGAAATTCAGGCCGGACGAGCCGGTCAATCCGTTCAGTGCCATGGTGCGTCTCCTAGCGGGTCAAGGGAGGGAAGGCGGGCGGCGCAACGGCGCCGGCCTGGTGGGGGTCTAGCGGTAGTTCGGCAAGCACCTCGCGCGCAGCCGCCGCGGCTTGGGCCACGGCCTGGCATTGCTGGAATGCGACGGGTACCAGACCGGTATCCAGGCGCGCGCGGGCGGACTGCTCCAGCGCGGCCAGGCGTTGCGTCAGCGTCGCGCGCAGGTCGCCGCCGCCGGGGGCGGCCAGGCGTTGTTCCAGTTCGGTCAGGGCGGTCGGGTCGTTCATGCGGGCGGTGGCGTCGGAGGTTCAGGGAATCAACGGGTGACGATGGCCGTGCGCGGGCCTTCGAAGATGATGCGGGTGTTTTCCACGGCAACCAGGCGGTACTTGCGGTAGACGCCGCCCACCAGCAACTTGCTGCCGTCTTCCAGCACCACGAAGGGCTGGGGGCCGCCCACCACACTGCGGATCACGAATGGCACGCTGTCGGCCGCCGGCGCGGCGCTGGCCGCAGCCAGCTTGGCCACGCCCAGGTAGCTCTTGTTGAAGTCGTCCACCAGCTCCTGCAGGCGGGTCTGCTGGTCGTCGTCCAGCGCGCCGGGCGCGATCTCCAGGTGATCGGGTTTCCAGGCCAGCGTTACGCCCGACAGGCCGGCGTCCACCAGCTGGCTGGACAGCGTGTCGCTCAGTTGTTGCGTCAGCGCGATGTCATTGCCCAGCACGGTCATGCCGGGCAGCTGGGCGCGCAGGGCATCCAGCGCGGACGCGCGCTCGCGCGCGCTGCTGGCGATGCCGGCGATGTTCAGGCGGCCATCGCCTTCGTAGCGCGGTTCATAGCGCACGTTGAAGGCGCGCAGGGCGCCACGCGCGGTGCGCACGACGTCGTCTTCGTTGCTGACGCGCATGGCCGGCATGGGCCAGATCTGCGACAGCGCCGATGCCACCGCGTCCTGCTCGGCGGCGTTGCGGACCCAGCCCGACACCGTGACCATGCCGTCGCGCGACATCGATACGTGCAGCCGCGAGGCCAGGCCCATGCGGTCGAACACGGCGGAGATCTGGCCCACGGATTTTTCCGCCGCGGCCAGGCGCGGATCGACCTGCGGGGCGCGCGTGGCGGAGGACGGCGGCATCAGCGCCAGCGCGATGGCGACGATGATGGTCAGCACCACGGCGGCCAGGCCCAGCGCCATGGGCCAGGAATCGCGCTTGCGGCGCCGGCCCTGTGCGGGCGGCAAGGGCAGGCGGCGTTCCAGCTGGCGGTCTTCGTCGATGGCGGGCGCAGCGGCGGCAGGCGCCGCCCCCCGCCGTGGTCTCGACCATCGCGGCACCCGGCGCCGCCTCTGCCGCGGCCTGCGCCGACGCATCATTGGCTGCATCTGGCGCGTTCGTCCAAGGGTCGTCGCGCCGGGCGACCGTGATCCACACCGGGCCCAACGGCACCGGACGGTTGAACGGCGTGCCGGGCGTGCTGTCGGCGGTAGCGCCGGTCTGGCCGTTGTCCATCGCCAGGTCCCAGCCGGCCGCGCCGATGCGCACCCGGGCTGCGCGCGGCCCCATGCCGTCGTCGGCCAGCACGATGTCGCAGGCCGGATCGGCGCCCAGCACCGAGCCGTCTTCGACCAGGCAGCGGGCGTCGCGATGCAGGCCTGACAGCACGCGCAGTTCCAGCGCTTCGCTCATGTCGGGGCTCCGGTTGCGCGCGGTCTCACAGGTCCACCCTGGCCAGCGGCTGCACGTTGATTTCCTGCGTCAGCTCTTGGTAGGACAGCACTGGCAGTTCGTACAGGTCCTGCTCGATCATCTTGCGCAGATAGCGGCGGATGTCCATCGAGGTCAGCAGCACGGGCTTTTGCGCCGCGGCCGTCAGGTCGCCGGTGGCGCGCTTGATGTTGTCCACCAGCTTTTTGGAAGCGCCCGGGTCCAGCGCCAGGTAGCTGCCCGCTGACGTCTGGCGGATGGCGCCGCGCACGGTTTCTTCCACGTTCGGCGCCAGCAGGTAGGCCGGCAGGATGTTCTGGCCGCTGGAATACTTGTAGCTGATGTGGCGCTTGAGCGAGACCCGCACGTATTCCGTCAGCAGCACTGAGTCCTTTTCCTTCTGGCCCCATTCGATCAGCGCCTCCAGTACGGCGCGCAGGTTGCGCACCGAGATGTCCTCGGACACCAGCCGCTGCAGGATCTCGGCGATCTTCTGCACCGGCATCACCCGCAGCGCTTCCTTGACCAGGTCGGGGAAGCGGTCTTCCATGGCCGTCAGCAGGAACCGGGTTTCCTGGATGCCGATGAAGTCCGACGAGTATTTCTTCAGCACGAATGCCAGGTGCCAGGTCAGCACCTGGTGCGGATCCAGGAACGGAATGCCGGCTGCCGACAGGGTGGGCGCGAACGCGGCGTCGACCCAGATGGTGGGGATGTTCGGCAGGAAGCGCTTGTCCGTGTCGTAGGGCACCTGCAGCGCCTGCAGGTTCTGCTCCGTGTCGCGCACCAGCACCGCGCCGGGGCGCAGCTTGCCCTGCGACACCGGCACTTCGGACAGCAGGATGTTGTAGGTGTCCGCCGGCAGCGCATCGTTAAAGCGCAGCTGGATGCCGGGAAACGGCACGCCCAGGTCGAAGTACAGCGCGCGGCGGATCTTGAGCAGCTCGTCGTTCAGCTCGTCGGCATTGAAGCTGCGTTGCAGCGCGGCAGCCACATCGATCATCAGCGGCAGGGTAGGGGCGAACTCGGCGCTGCCGTCGGCGCGCGGTTTGGCCTGCGGCTTCTGGCCGTCGGCCGCCAGCGCCGGGATCTCGGTGATCTCGCCGGTCTTCTCGTCCACCACCTTGCGTGTGCCGCGCAGCAGCACGAAGCCGATGGTGCCGACCACGGCGGCCAGTGCCAGGAAGGTCAGGGTGGGCATGCCCGGGATCAGGCCCATGCCGACCGCAATGGCGGCGGCGATAAGCAGGGCGCGAGGCTGGGCCAGCACTTGCGCGCCGATGTCCTTGCCGACGTTGGACGGACCGTCACCGGTCTGCACCCGGGTCACGATGATGCCGGCGCAGATGGCGATGAACAGCGCCGGGATCTGCGCGATCAGGCCGTCGCCGATGGTTAGGATCGAATACACCTGCACCGCTTCGCCAGCGGTCAGGCCGCGCTGCATGGTGCCGATGAGGATGCCGCCCAGCAGGTTGACCGCCACGATGATCAGCCCGGCGATGGCATCGCCCTTGACGAACTTCATGGCGCCGTCCATGGCGCCGTACAGCTGGCTTTCCTTTTCCACTATCGAGCGGCGCTTGCGGGCCTCGTCCATGTCGATGGTGCCGGCGCGCAGGTCCGCGTCGATCGACATCTGCTTGCCCGGCATGGCATCCAGCGAAAAGCGCGCCGCCACTTCGGCCACGCGCTCGGCGCCCTTGGTGATGACGACGAACTGGACGATGGTGAGGATCAGGAACACCACCAGGCCCACGATCAGGTTGCCGCCCACCACGAAATTGCCGAAGGTCTCGATGATGTGGCCGGCATCGCCCTGCAGCAGGATGAGGCGGGTGGTGGCGATGGAAATGCCCAGGCGGAACAGCGTGGTGACCAGCAGCACCGAGGGGAACGATGAGAAGGCCAGCGGCGACGGCAGGTACATGGCCACCATCAGCAGGATCGCCGATAGCGTCATGTTGGCGCCGATCAGCACATCGACCAGCGTCGTGGGCAGCGGCAGGATCATCATGAAGATGATCGAGACGATCAGCACCGCCAGGACGATGTCGTTGCGGCTGGTGGCGACGGCGACGGCGCGGTTAAGGGCTTGCATGGGGCGGCTCAAATCGTTTCCGTCTCGGTGGGCGCGGGCGCCGTGTTGGGCCGCAGAGCGACATAGGCGCGCATGGCCGCGGCGGCCTCGTCGCGGCGCTCCAGGGCCAGCAAAGCCTGGGAGCGGATCAGGTGGAACGGCGCATCGACGCCGCCTTGCATGGCCAGCAGGTCTAGTGTCGACAGGGCGGTTTCCGGCTTGCCGGCGCGCAGCTGGGCCAGCGCCAGGGTGGCCAGCTGACGGGCGTCGGCCAGCCCCAGCGTCTGCAGGGCGCGCAGCACTACCGCGGTCTTCTCCGGCCGGTTGTTTTCCAGATAGACGTAGGCCAGCAGACTGAGCAGTTCGCGGGCGTCGGGCGTCAGGGGCATGGCGGCGGTCATCCCTGGTACAGCGCGCTGCGGTACATGCTGACCAGTTCGCGCAGGCCGGCTTCGTCCTTGAGCAGCCGCACCGCGCGGTTCAGCGCGCGGGCGTCGTCGGGGTTGCTGTCCTGGGCCCGCTCGGCCGCCGTGGCCAGGCCATCCAGGGCGGATTGCAGCGCCTGCCCGAATTTGCCGGGCAGCAGCAGGTCGCGATTGGCCAGCGGCGGGCGCAGCTGGCTGTCCAGGTAGCGGTCGGTGCCGGGGGTGTCCAGCAATTGGGCCAGCTGGGCCTTGATGCCTTCGGCGGGCGGGGCCATTTCCTGGCGGTCCGGCAGTTGCTGCCCGCTGGTTTCGCGGCCGGCGTAGGAAATGCCGTCCAGGCCCCGGTCGAAGGCGTAGCCGCTGATGCGCATATCGGACATGGTGTGAGGGGTCTCCGTCCAGGGTTCAGGCCGCGCGGGCGTCGTCGAGCCAGCGCGACAGCGCGTCCACCGCCAGCTTGAGCGCCGGCGCGCCGGCCTGGCCGGCAGGCAGCCGGGTCACGGCCAACAGACGCGGCAGGCCGTCCTGCTCGCGCAGCGCGGCCTGCACGGGATAGCCCTCCAGGCGGGAATGGTGGGCCCGCTTCCAGGCTTGCAGCAGGCGTTGCGGGGCGTCATAGGGCACAGGGTCCGACACATACACCAGCACCTCGTCGCCGGCGGCCTCGATGGCGACACGGCGGCCCGATTCCAGCTGCAACGCGAGGTTGCCGCGCGGCCCCAGGGCCAGCCCGTCCATGCCGATCTGTTCGCCGAAGGCGCCCAAGGCGCGGTCCAGGCTGTTCATTCGTATTCCTCGTCGATGGCCGCGTCCAGGGCCAGTTGCGCCGCGTTCAGCACCGACTGCCGCGCGTCCAGGTCGGGAAACATGGGCACGGGCAGGTCCTTCAGTACCGCGCGCACCCCGCCCAGGAAGGTGATGCGCGCGCCGACGGTGTCGACGCCATGGCTGGCCGCCAGCGCCGAGAAGCGCGACTCGGAAACCCATTTCTCGTTGCTGACGTTGACCAGGTCCTGCATCAGCCGGTCGGCCGCCAGTGGTTTGCCATGTTCCCCGGCCAGCTTCTGGCCCAGTTCACCGCAGCCGTCCAGCACGGTCACCGCCACGCCTAATTGATATAGGTCCTGCATCAGCGCCTGCAGCCGGTCCGCGCTGGTGGACGGGCGCGCCGCGGCCAGATCCTGGCCCAGTGCCTGGATCAGCTGTTGCAGCCCGCGGGCCACGTCCTTGCCGCCGAAGCGTTCCAGTGCCAGGGCCAGGGTCTTTGCCAGCGATGACTCGCCCAGCACCACGTCCTGGTAGGTACGCTGGAAGTCGGCCACGCCGCGGGCGTCATCGGCATAGCCGGCCGCCGCGCCGATGGTGTTCAGGCTGGCGCGTATCTGGGGGCCGCTTTCCAGTTCCAGGTCGGCCAGCGCCTCGCGCAAGCCGTCCAGCACCTCCTCGGAAGCGCCTTCGCGTTCGCCCTGGCGCAGCGCGTATTGCAGGCCGAGGTACTGGCGGGCGGCGTCGCCGAACGCCTGGGCCGCGGCCTGGCGCGGGTCGGCCTGGCCGGCCAGCAGGTGGCGGGTCAGTTCGATCAGCTTTTCCTGGGCGTCGGCCTCATGGGCCTCGGCCAGGAAGGCCACGATGGCTTCGGCGCTGAGCAGCTGCAAGGGCGCCTCGCGGCCGATCTTGCGTTCGGCGTGGTGCTTGTCCTCGGCCTTCTCGGCCATGTGCAGGCTGAGCTCTTCGGCAGAGTCCGCCAGCGAGATCTCGCCGTCCACCGTCATTGCGGCCTGGCCCAGCATCGTGCCGACCTGCTGCTGGCCGGACTGGATGTCGGTATGCAGGGTCGTGGACGAGAAAGCGGGGGCGGGCTGGCCGGTGTCGATACGGTTCATGGGGACGCGGGTAGGCGGCGGGCGAGAGCCGCGCATGGTCTGGGGTAGTAACGGTTGGGCCGGGAAAGTTCCATCCTTTTTGCTGGGAACCAAGCCGCGGCATCGGTTACGTACACGGGGCAGGCCGAGGCTTCTTCGGAACCGGTGCTGCGACGCTGAATTTAAGGGTTAACCCGTGATGGTTCAGGTGCGTACCGCAGGCTGCGGGCGGCCGGTAAAGGAGAAAGGAATGTCGACGGTTTCCGGAATGGGAGTAAGCGGCCTGGCGGGCATGGATTTGTCCAGCATGGATTTGGAAACCGCTTTGATGGCGGTCCAGACCCAGCGCTCGCAACTGCTGGAAGATGCCTTGCGCCAGCAGTTGGACTCGGTCAATGGCCGCAATGCGCAGATGGCGGGCTTGAACGAGGCGATGAACGCCAAGACGGCCGACAACCTGAAGCTGGAATCGTCCAATGTCAGTCTGCAGGGCGAAATCGACCAATTGAAGGATCTGCAAGGCCGCCTGTCGGCCAGCAAGTGCCCCAACCCCGAAGGCTGGTACGGGCTGTCGTGGGGGCAAGGCGACGACAAGCAGCTCTCGCATGACACGCTGGCCCAGATCAAAGCGGCGGGGCTGAACATCCCCACCGGTGACGACGCGCCGCGGGACGTCGACCGCAACGGCACCATGGACGCCAAGGGCCGGGTGGTGCAGAACTTCGTGGACCAACTGAGCGGCAAGATCTCGGCGCTGCAGGCCAAGATCGCCGACAACGGCAAAGCGATCGACGCCAACAAGCAGGCCGTCACGGAGATCAAGAGTTCGCTGGACAACCTGAGCAATACCCAGCAGATGGAAATGCTGCGACTGCAAAGCATGACCGGCAAGCGCAACGAAGCCTTCGATGTCATGACCAATTTCCTGAAGAAGATGCAGGAGAGCCGCTCTTCGATCATCGGCAACATGCGCTGAGCCCTGGGTACGGATAAACGGGGGCGGATTATGAGCGGACCGGTAGGCGGCAGCCAGCCCGTGCTGGGCGGGGTGGGCCTGGAGAGTTCCAGCGGGGTGCGCGGCGCGGACCTGGTGGGCGCTGACCAGGAAACGGCCATGCTCAGCGTGCAAGGCGAGCGCAGCCGGCTGCTGGACAAGCAGATCGAGACGCAGATCCAGGAACTGCGCGCTCTGAACCGCCGGCTGGAATTGCTGAACACTGTGCAGGCGGGCCTGAAGGCGGTGCAGGCCCAGTTCAAGGCCGGCGCCAAATACGACAAGGAATGGCACGACGCCGGCGGCTGGAGTTTCCGCCGGGCCGACGAGATCAACCGGGCGGCGGCCGAGGCCGGGCTGAACCTGGGGTTCTCTTCCGACAGCAATACCTGGCGCCTCTTCGGCCACATGAGCGACATGAAGGAATTCGCCAACGCCTACCTGCCGCCCGACCAGGCCCGACAGTTGGCCAAGTGGCGCGACGACGGCGACCTGCGCGGCCATTTCCTGGCGGGCGCCCTGGTCAAGCAGATGGCGGGCAGCGACGGTTTTATGACGCCTGATTACCCGGGCCAGACGCTGAACCGTTGCCCGGGCGGCATTCGCTACGACTCGGACTATGGCGAATTGCGCCAGGCCGTGCAGCGGGTGCAGGGTGCCATCGACGAGGCGTCGAACCAGCAGCAGGACCAGATGCTGCGTCTGCAGGCCCTGACAAACCGCCGCAATGAGTCGGCGGACATGCTCAGCAACTACATCAGGAAGATGCAGGACAGCAAGATGGCGATTTCCGAGAAGATTCGTGGAACCTGAACCCGGGTTCCGTTACTTACGCTGCATAGTCGCTCAACCTTACATCGAAGCCGGGCGGTCGGCCCGGGCCAGGAGCTCATCTTGAACATGAACGTGAACAGCGCCAACGTCGGCGGCATCGCCATGACCGACATTGCCGGCATGGACATCGAAACCGCCTTGATGATGGTGCAGTCCGAGCGCACCAAGCTGCTGGACAGCCAGCTCAAGAGCCAGATCGAGGAAGTGCAGAAGCGCAACGAGTTGACCGGCGCCCTGAACGATATGCAGGCCAAGCTGAATGGCATGAAGGGCTCGCTCGATTCCAAAGACGCCAAGCCCGGCGACGAGGTCAAGGCCGATGCGGGCACGCCCAGCAATAGGACGCTGGCGACGGAGTACGCCACCCAGGCCCTGAAGCTGGGCATGGACCCGGCGCCGGTCAAGGCTACGGCAATCAAGGACGCGCAGGGCAACGTGATCGGCGCGAATGTTACCGGCATGCCGACCCGTGAAGGCCTGGAAAAGGCGATTCCCGATCTCAAGAGCAAGCTGGACGCCGCCAGCAACAGCCAGCAGATGGACATGCTGCGGTTGCAGAGCTTGTCGAACAAGCGCAACGAAGCCTTCGACACGATGACCAACTTCGTCAAGAAGATGCAGGACAGCCGTTCGTCGATCATCGGCAACATGCGCTGATCCGACGCTACTCATTCCGCCCCACCCACGGAGAACGGCAATGGCCGACACGCAAGAACAGAACATCCAGGACATCATCGAGCGCGCCGAGGCCGCCGTGCGCGACGCCCAGCGGTCCATCGAAGAATCCGACGACAAGCTGCGCAAGCTGGGGCTGGACCCGGAAAAGGTCCGGTCGACGTTGCAGGCGCAGCCTCTGGACGAGCGCCAGCGCGATGAGGCGCAAGCCCTGTTCCGCCAGGACATGGACGCCGTGGACCGCGAGGTCGAGCAAGAGGCCGCCTATGCCCGCCAGCGCAGCGCCCCGCGCGCGCCGGGCGCTGCGGTCAAGCGTCCGCGCACGATGGTCTGACCCCGACGCACCAGGAGCCGTCCGATGACTACCGCCCAGGCGCCTATGACCGGCGAAGAATACGCAGCGCTGCACGACCAGATCGTCGGCCAGTTGGCCCGAGGCGGCAGCCTGGGCCAGCTCAAGGGCATGACCGCCGACGAATGCGAGGCGCTCTACAGCCTGGGCTACGGTCTCTATGAAAAGGCGCGCTATGCCGATGCGCTGAAGGTGCTGGCCTATCTGGTAACGCTGGACCACACCGAGCACCGCTACCTGGTGGCGCTGGGCGCCACCGCCCAGGCCATGGGCAAGCATGCCGATGCCCTGCAGCAGTACATGGCCGCGACCCTGCTGGATCCGCTGGAGCCGGCGCCTGTGTTCTACGCCGCCCAGTGCCTGCTGGACCTGGGCCAGCCCGACGCCGCGTTGCAGTCCTGCGACCTGGCGCTGGCCATGTGCAAACCCGACCGCCACGCCGTGCTGGCCGAACGCGCGCAAGCCCTGCGCACCCTGCTGGCGGCGCGCGGCGCCAAGGAGAATTGAAATGATCAACGTCAACAACGGCGGCATCAATCCGGCGCTGCTCAATCCCCTGGCCGGCGCCGATGGCGCACAGGCGCCCGCTACGACGCCGGGATACACCGCGCTGGACGCTGCCCTGTACGTGGGCAAGGACGCCGCGGCCGACAAGCTGTCCTTGCTGGGCCTGCCGCCGCCCACCGGCGGCGACGCCGCGGGCGTGGCGCAGGCGCTGGCCAAGCTGATGGGTTCCGCCGACACCGACATGTATGCGGTCATGGCGCTTTTGCAGAAGATCTCGCAAGAGCAGCGCAATGCCGCGCGAGCAGACCGGGCCGCCTCGATGGATGCGCAGGTCCAGGCCCTGCACTCGGCGGCGGACAAGATCAAGGAAGCAGCCGAAGAGCGCTTCAAGGGCGCATTGGCCCAGGGCATCAGCCAGATCGTCGGTGGCGCCATGCAGGTCGGCGTGGGCGCAGGCGGCATAGCCGCCACGGCGGCCTCGGCGCGCATGACGGCGACCTCCAGCCCGCTGAGCGCGCAGCAGTCCATCACCCAGGCCAAGCTGGACGGCTTCGCCACCAATTCGTCGGGCATCGGCCAGGGCCTGAGCGGCATGGCGGGCGGCGTGGGCGGCATCGTGCAGGCGGCCTATGACCGCAAGGCCGGTGAAGCGGACGCGGCCCGGTCGCACCTGGAGGCGGATGCCAAGGTGTTCGAGTCCGGTGTGCAGCATGCCAACGATCTGATGCAACAGATGATGGATGTCATCCGCGACGTGCGCGACAAGCTCGGCGCGATCGAGCAGAGCCGTAGCGAAACCACCCGCGGCATCGCCCGCAACCTTTAAGCGTTCGCCAGGGGAGCCAAGATTATGGATATCCGGCCATCTACCGGCAACGCCGGCCTGACGCCCGCGTTGGATCCGTCGGGTGCCGGCGCGGTCGCGGGGGCGGCGGCGCAAGCCGCCCTGCAAGCGGCCAGCGGCCTGGACCTGGCGGCGCTGGCTTCGCAGTGGGCCTCGAGCGTGGCGCAGGCCCGTAACAGCGGCGGCGACGGCGTCACCAACGCCAATGGCAAGCCAGCCATCGCGCCGCCGGCGCGCGAGTTCTCCGCCTCGGAAATGGTGGATCTGCTGCGTACGCTGCAAGGCAAGACGCAGGACGCACAGCTGCGCACCGCCAAGGAAAGCATCGAGAACAACCGCATCGAGCAGGCCAAGAACAACGAAGAACAGTTGCGCAAGGTCGACGAGTGGATCCAGAAGAGCAAGGAGGCGGAAAAGGGCGGCATCCTGGGCAAGATCTTCGGCTGGATCGGCGCCATCGTGGCCCTGATCGCCGCGGCGTTGATGGTGGTGGCGGCCGTGGCGGCCACCGCCGTGACCGGCGGCGCGGCTGGCCCGGTGATGGTCACGCTGGCCGCCATTGCGGTGGCGGGGGCGGTCAGCATGCTGGCCAATCAGATCTCTGCCGAGTGCGGCGGCCCCGAGATCAGTATCAGCAACCTGGTCACGCAGGCGGTGAGCAAGTTGCTGCAAGCCTTTGGCGTGGAGCCTGAAATGGCCGAGAAGATCGGCAACATCGTGGCCGGCGCCTCCATGCTGATGACGGGCGCAATCCTGATCGAACCGGGCGCGCTGGGCAAGATGGCCGGCGCCATTGCGGTGCTGGCGGGGGCGGATCCGCAGACCGCCGGCTATATCGCCATGGCGGTGGGTCTGGCTGCCACGATCACCGTGGGCATCATCATGGCGGTTGCCTCGTTCGGCGCGGGCGCCGTGTCCGCGGGCGCCAACGCCGCGGCCAACGTCGGCTCGCAGACCGCGCGCACCGTGGCCGACTCCGTCAAGACCGCGGGGCAGGTGGCGTCAGGGGCGGCCGCGGTGGTCAAGGGTACGGGGCAGATCATCACCGGCGCCGAGACCATCAAATCGGCCCAGGCGCAAGAGGCCGCCGACAAGGTGCTGGCCGACAAGAAGGCGCTGGAAGCTCTGTTGGTCAAGCTGCAGGCCTCGATGGAAGAAGATCGCGAAATGATCAAAAGCGTGATGCAGGCGATGGACGAGTCCATGCAGATGGTCAGCAAAATGATCAATGCCGCCGCCGACAGCATGAGCCAGGTCACCGCCAATATCGGCAAACGCGCGATGGTCTGACCCGCGCCATTATCGGAGCCAACACTGTGTCCCAATCTTCATCTGCGATTTCGCGCAGCGCCTTCGGGCAACAATTGTATGACGGCCTGGCGGCGCTGCCCGGCAGCCAACGGCTGACCGCCAGCCAGCTCGAAGTGATCTACGCGATGGCCTATGCGCATGTGGCCCAGGCCCAGTACGCACAGGCCTTGCCGCTGTTCGCCTTCCTGTCGCAATACGGCCCGACCCGCAAGCATTACCTGGCCGGACTGGCGCTGTGCCTGCAGATGCAGGCCCGCTTCGAAGAAGCGATCCGCATCCAGTCGCTGATCGGCTTGCTGTTCCCATTGTCGCCGGAGGCAACGCTGCGCGTGGCCGAGTGCCAGTTGGCGCTGGCGCAGTCCGAGGCCGCGCGCGAATCGTTGCGGCTGGTGGTGGCCGCCGCCGAGTCCGATAGCGCTTATGCCCAGCTGGGCGCGCGCGCCGCCACGCTATTGGCGCTGGCTGAAAAGGAGGTCCGCCCATGAGCCGGAAGCACCATGAACGATAGGGTGGGCGCAGGCTCCGCAATGGCCGTCTCGGGTGAGACGGCTTTTGTACTTGAAGCGGACGACGCGCGTTGTCTGGCCGAGGTCGGTTTTCTGGCTGCGGGCCGCGGCGACGTTGCGCGCGCCGACGCCATTTTCAACGCGCTGCGCGCGCTGCGGCCCGGCCGCGCCTACCCCTGGCTGGGGCTGGCGGTGGCGCGTCTGAACGCAGGCCGCGCCGACGAGGCCGTGCGGCTGCTGGAGCAGGGCGAAGCCAGCGCCGCGGCCGAACGCGGGCTGCTTTCCGCCTGGCGCGGACTGGCCCTGCAACTGGCCGGGCGCAACGCCGAAAGCGTGCGCCTGCTGCAAGCCTGCGCCGATGCCGGCGCCGGCGGTGAGGGCGCCGTGCTGGCGCGTTCGCTGCTGGGTATGCCAACCGATCAACGCTAGGAAAATCATGGAAATCACCGCGCTTTCCGCCGCTTTGGCACCCGTGCTGGACACGGTAACGGCCGCACCGGCCGCCACGCCGTCCGCGCTGGCCACCGAACGCTTCACTCAGTTGATGGCCGCACCCGATGTCGGCGCGCCGGCGCTGACCGGCCTGCAATCGGCCCTGCAATCGGCTTTCACGCCCGGCGTCGACGCCACGCCCGCCACGCTGGGCAACCAGATCCTGTCCAGCCTGCGCAGCACCACGACCGAGTATTCCGAGAAGTGGCAGAACATCTCCGGCCGACTGGACGCCATGTCCACCGAGCCGTCCATCGCCGACATGCTGCGCCTGCAGGCCGATCTGGTGCAGATCTCGGTGCAGTACGAAATGGTCGGCAAGGCTGTTTCGCGCACCACGCAAAACATCGATACGCTCGTCAGGATGTCCTAATGCACGCCGTTTCCACGCTGTCCTTCCCCTTTGCCGGCGGCGCCCGCGGTGTGCCGCTGCGGCAGCGCCTGCGCTGGCTGCTGCTGGCGTTGACCCTGCTGCTTGCCGCCTGCGGCTCGCGGGTGGAACTGTTTTCCGCCGCCAACGAAAGCGAGGCCAACGAGGTGTTGTCGGTGCTGCTCGATGCCGGCATCTCGGCGCAGAAGGCCAGCACCAAGACCGGCGTGGCCGTGTCGGTGGACGGCCAGCAGGTGGCCCGCGCGCTCGACATCCTGCGCGCCCGGGGCCTGCCGCGCGAACGCTTCGACGGCATGGGACAGATCTTCCGCAAGGAAGGGCTGGTGTCGTCGCCGCTGGAAGAACGCGCCCGCTACATCTATGCCTTGTCGCAGGAGTTGACCAACACGCTGTCGCAGATGGACGGCGTGCTGGCGGCCCGGGTACACGTCGTCCTGCCGGAGCGCGGTGGCGTGGGCGAGAACACCACGCCGTCCACCGCCGCCGTGTTCATCAAGCATCAGACGGGCTACAACCTGGATGCCTTGCAGCCGCAGATCCGCAAGTTGGTCACGCATGCCATTCCCGGCCTGACCGAAGACCGGGTGTCGATCGCGCTGGTATCGGCGCAGCCGGCCGCCTCGGCCTCGGCGGCCGGCAATCCGACGCGTCAGGTGATGGGCATCGAAGTGGGCGCAGGCTCGTCGACCGCGCTGACCGCTTGGCTGGTGGCGCTGATCGTGCTGGTGCTGGCGCTGGCCGGCGCCATGGGCTACCTGTTGTGGCGCTATGGCATGCCGGGCCGCGCCCGGCCCGAGCGCCGCGAACCCGTGTCCGAAGGGCGCTAGCCATGACGGCGCGCGCCGCGCTGGACCGCCGGCTGGTTGAATTCAACCAGTTGCCCAGCCGCACCCTGCATCCCAGCCGCCACGCAGCCTATGCGCCGCCCGCCGCGCTGGCGGCGATCGCGGCCGCGCCCGCGCTGGCGCCGGCCTGGCATCGCCATTGGTCGCGTGACATTCTCGATGTGCTGGGACTGGAGCAACGCCCGGTCACCGACCCGGAGCGGCCTGAACTGGCCCTGGCGCTGCTGCCGCCGGACGCACTGGCGCAATGCGCGCGCAGGCTCGGCGCCGTGCTGTGCGGTCCCAGGCTGCGCCGCGCGATCGCGGGCGACGAAGTGCGTACGCTGATCGCCCATCTGGGCGCCGACCTGCTGGACTTTACGCGCCGCACGGCCGGGGCGCTGCATGGCGGCGTGGCCGCCAGCGCGGCCTGGACGCTCTCGGAGACCACGGCCGCGGTGGACACACTGGGACTGAACGCGCTGCGCGCGGCGCTGTCCGGCGGCGGTCCCGAACTCGCGTTGCGCGCCGAATTGAAACTGCCCGACCTGCCTGCCGCCGACGCGCCGCTGCCCGCCGCCCAGGCGCTGTCGCTGGGCCTGTCGCTATTGAAGAAAACGGATCCCTCATGGCTTTCCTCATTCCCCGCGATCCGCTGACGCCCCGCGCCGCCGCCGGCCGCATCGACCCCGCCGCCCGCGTGCTACGCGCCGCCGAGAACGCGGCCTGGGCCGACGCCGAACAGTTGCTGGCGCAAGCGCGGGCGCAGGCCGAGGCCATCGTCGGCAGCGCGCAGGCGGCTTTCGAGGCCGAGCGCGAGCGCGGCTACCAGGAGGGTCGCGAATCGGCGCTGCTGGACCAGGCGGAAAAGATGATCGAGACGGTCGGCCGCACGGTGGAGTATTTCGCCGGCGTGGAGAACGAAATGGTCGAGCTGGTCATGTCGGCTGTGCGCAAGGTGGTCGATGGCTTTGACGACCGCGAGAAGGTCATGGTGGTGGTACGCAACGCCCTGGCGGTGGTGCGCAACCAAAAGCAGATGACCCTGCGGCTGAACCCGGCGGAAGTGGACACGGTGCGCGAGCAGATCAACGACCTGCTGGCCGCCTATCCCGGCGTGGGCTACCTGGACATTTTGGCCGACGGCCGGCTGGCGCGCGGCGCCTGCATCCTGGAAAGCGAGATCGGCATGGTCGAAGCCAGCCTTGAAGGCCAGATCCAGGCATTGCGCCAGGCCTTCCAGCGCACTCTGGGCAGCCGGGTCTGACGATGCGTCAATTCGACTACATCTCCGAAATGATGTCTCTGGCGCTGCAGGACACGCCGACGCTGCGCATCAAGGGCCGTGTCACGCAGGTGATCGGCACCATCATCAAGGCGGTGGTGCCTTCGGTGAAGGTGGGCGAGGTCTGCATCCTGCGCAACCCGGGCGAGAACTTCGAGATGAAGGGCGAGGTGGTGGGCTTTGCCCGCGACGCCGCGCTGCTCACGCCGATCGGCGACATGTACGGCATTTCCACGGCCACCGAAGTCATTCCCACCGGGCGTGCCCACATGGTGCCCGTGGGGCCCGGCCTGCTGGGGCGCGTGCTGGACGGCCTGGGCCGGCCGTTGGACGAAGCCGAGTTGGGACCGTTGGAAGCCAGCAAGTTCTATCCGGTGTTCGCGGAAGCGCCGGACCCGCTCAAGCGCCGCATCATCTCCGAGCCGCTGGAACTGGGCGTGCGCGCGCTGGACAGCGTGCTGACCTGCGGCGAAGGCCAGCGCATGGGCATCTTCGCTGCGGCGGGCGGGGGCAAGTCGACGTTGATGGGCATGCTGGTCAAGGGCGCCGACGTGGACGTGACCGTGGTGGCCCTGATCGGCGAACGTGGCCGCGAGGTACGTGAATTCCTGGAGCACGAACTGGGCCGCGAAGGCCGGCGCAAGAGCGTGATCGTCTGTGCCACCAGCGACAAGTCGTCGATGGAACGGGCCAAGGCCGCCTATGTGGCGACCGCCATCGCCGAGTATTTCCGCGACCAGGGCAAGCGCGTGCTGTTTCTGATGGATTCGGTGACGCGTTTTGCGCGCGCTCAGCGCGAGATCGGCCTGGCGGCCGGCGAACCGCCCACCCGCCGGGGCTATCCGCCGTCGGTGTTTGCCACGCTGCCCAAGTTGATGGAGCGCGCCGGCATGAACGAGCACGGTTCCATCACCGCGCTCTACACCGTGCTGGTGGAAGGCGACGACATGACCGAGCCCATCGCTGATGAGACCCGCTCCATCCTGGACGGGCACATCGTGCTGTCGCGCAAGCTGGGCGCCGCCAACCACTATCCGGCCATCGACGTGCTGGCGTCGGCCAGCCGCGTCATGAACGCGGTCATCACGCCCGAGCACAAGCAAGCCGCCGGCCGGCTGCGCGAGCTGATGGCCAAGTATCAGGAGGTGGAGCTGCTGGTGAAGATCGGCGAGTACAAGCGCGGCGGCGACGCGGTGACGGACGAGGCCATCGACAAGATCGGCGCGATCAACCAGTTCCTGCGCCAGCGCACGGACGAGCGCGCGACCCTGGCCGATGCGTTGGCGCAGATGAGCGCCATTGTGGGGACGCGATGAACGTGTTCGATGAACTGCTGGCCATCAAGCGCTTCCGCGAAGGCCAGGCCGAGATCGCGGTGTCGCGCCAACGCCTGCGCCAGGCCGAGGCGGATGCCGCCCGCCAGGCATCGGAACAGGCGCTGGCCGACTTCCGCGACGCCGCCGAGCGGCGCGAGCGCGACATGTACCGCGACCTGTGCAGCCGCGTGGTGCGGGTGCGCGAGATCGAAAACGTGTTGCAGGGGGTGGCAGGGCTGCGCGAAGGCGAGCGCCAATGCGAAGCCGCGGTCGAGCGGGCCGCCCAGCGCCTGCAGGAAGAAAGCCAGGCCTTGGCCGACAGCCGCGCCCGCCATCAACAGGCCGTGCGCCTGACCGGCAAATTCGTCGAGCTGGCCAGCATCCACCTGGCCGAACACCTGAAGGCGGCGGAGCACAAGGAAGACATGGAAATGGAAGAGGCGGCGACACTGTCGCGCGACCGCGAAGATTGGGAACAGCACGAGGAGTTCGAGCCGGCATGAGCATCGATCGACGCATCGGCCTGGATACCGCCATCGCCCAGGGCTCGGGCCTGGCTCAATCCGACGGCCAAGCCATGGGCCGCCAGGCCAGCGACGCGGACCGGCGGGCCTTCGAGCAGGCGCTGGCGCAAGGCCAGGACACGGACGCGCAAGAACCCGCGCCGCCCGCCGCAGCCACGCCGTTCTCGCTGTTCGGGGGCGCCGCTGCCGCCGCCGCGCCGCGCGCCGACGGGCCATCGCAGGCCCTGACCGAGGCCCTGCAAGGCAGCGCCGAGCAACTGCTGGTGGCCGACGGCAGCCAGGGGCGGCGCCAGGTGCGCGTGGAATTGAAGGACGACGTGCTGCCTGGCGTGAGCGTGTCGGTATACGAAGAAGCGGGGCGCGTGGTTGCCGATTTCGTCTGCGCCAATGAGGCCTCGCGTGAACGCCTGGCCGTCATGGCGCGGCCATTGGCCGAGCAGTTGGCGGGCAGCCTGGGCCGCGACGCGTGCGTGCGCGTCAGCACCGACGATCCCGAAGACCCTTGCCTGGCCGAGACCGACGCTTCGGCGCCGGCCCGCTGATCCCTGGACCCCATGACCGCAAGTACGCAACATTCCTTGTCCGCCCCGTTGCCGCGCCTGTCCGGCAACGAGGCGCGCGCCCGCTCGCTGATCGCGCGCCACGGCGCCGACCTCCCGGTGACACTGACGCCCCTGGCCGGCGCCGACGCGGAACCCTCCCATTGGCGCCTGGGCTTCACGCCCGGCGTACCGGACGCCTTGCGTCAGTCGGCCCCCCTGTCCGCCGACCTGGAATGGGCCGGCGCGCGCTTGCGGCTGGGCCTGCCGGCCAGCGCCGCCGATGCCTGGCTGGCGGCGCGCCTGCCGGGCATGGAGGCCGGCGCGCTGCCGCCTGCCCTGGTGTCCGCCGCGATCGAGACCCTGCTGGCCGAAGTGGTGGCGGGCTTGAGCGATGCCTCGCCCGGCGGCCCGCTGCGGGTGGTCCGCCGCGACGGTCCGGCACCTGTCCTGGCACAAGGCTGGACGGTCGCTGCCCGCCACCCCGCCAGCGGCGCCACGGTGTACGCCACGCTGGAAACCGACGGCCTGGGCCTGATGCTGCTGGCCGGCTTGATCGGCCGCGCCGCGCCCACCGCCAACGAGATCGACGCCGACGCCGTGCCGATACGCATCGCCGCCTGCCTGGGCTGGGCCGACCTGCCGGCAGCCGAACTGCGCAGCCTGGCGCCGCGCGACACCATTTTCCTGCACCACTGCCTGGTCACGCCGGAAGGCGAACTGTGGCTTGGCGCCGGCCGCCAGGGGCTGCGCGTGCGCCGGCAAGATTCCTCATACCTCATCACTCAAGGCTGGACCTCTCTTATGACCGAGACGCCGCAACCCTCGGCCGACGCCGCGGCGGCCGCTGTAGCGTCGGGCGCCGTAGAGCCGCTCGACCTGGACGCCATTCCCGTCAGGCTGACTTTTGAACTGGGCGAACGCCAGATCACCCTGGGCGAGCTCAAGCAGTTGCAGCCCGGCGAAACCTTTGACCTGCAACGGCCGCTGGCCGACGGCCCCGTGCTGGTGCGCGCCAACGGCGCGCTGGTGGGCAGCGGCGAGCTGGTCGAGATCGACGGCCGCATCGGCGTGACGCTGCATCGGCTGGGCAAGGCGGGCGCATGAGCGGCGCGGATCCCATCAGCCTGGCGGTCGTGCTGGCGCTATTGGCGCTGGTGCCGCTGGCCGCCGTGATGACCACATCGTTCCTGAAGATCGCCGTGGTGCTGACGCTGGTGCGCAACGCCATGGGCGTGCAACAGGTGCCGCCGAACATGGCGCTGTATGGGCTGGCACTGATCCTGTCGGCCTACGTCATGGGCCCGGTGGTGATGCAGATCGGCGACGAACTGCGCGCCCCGCCCGCGGTGGTGGCGCCGGGCGCGGCGCAGCCCGACCGGCTGGAAGGCATCCTGGACGCCGTGGCGCGTGGCGCCGAACCGATGCGCGCCTTCATGCTGAAGAACAGCCGGGCGGAGCAGCGCGACTTCTTCATGCGCACCGCGCGCAGCCTGTGGGGCGAGCAGCAGGCGCGCAACCTGAAGCAGGACGACCTGCTGGTGCTGATCCCCTCGTTCCTGCTGTCGGAGCTGACGGCGGCGTTCCAGATCGGTTTCCTGCTGTACCTGCCGTTCGTCATCATCGACCTGATCGTGTCCAACATCCTTTTGGCGATGGGCATGATGATGGTATCGCCGGTGACGATTTCCATGCCCCTGAAGCTGTTCCTGTTCGTCATGGTCGACGGCTGGACGCGGCTGATCCAGGGCCTGGTTCTGTCCTACGCCTGAGGCCGCCATGGGAACCGTCGACCTCGTCTCCTACATGACTCAGGCGCTGTACCTGGTGCTGTGGCTGTCGCTGCCGCCCATCGCCGTGGCGGCGATCGTGGGCACGCTGTTTTCGCTGTTCCAGGCGCTGACGCAGATCCAGGAACAGACGCTGTCGTTCGCCGTCAAGCTGATAGCGGTGTTCGCCACCATCATGCTGACGGCGCGCTGGCTCAGCGCCGAGCTCTACAACTTCACGATCTCCGTGTTCGACCTCTTCTACAAGATCCACTAGGAGCGACACGCGGCCATGATCTCGGGCATCACCTACGTCGAAGCAAAAGTCTTCCTGGGCACGCTGGCGCTGACGCAGCCGCGGATCCTGGCGCTGTGCGCGATGCTGCCCCTGTTCAACCGGCAGCTTCTACCCGGCATGCTGCGCTACGCGGTCTGCGCGGCCATCGGCATCGTGCTGGTGCCGGCGTTGGCGCCGCGCTACGTGCAGATGGACCTGGGCGCCATCGAACTGGTGCTGCTGGTGGCCAAGGAGGTGTTCGTCGGCCTGGTCATGGGGTTCCTGGTGGCGATTCCGTTCTGGATCTTCGAGGCGGTGGGCTTCGTGGTGGACAACCAGCGCGGCGCCAGTCTGGGGGCCACCATCAATCCGGCCACGGGCAATGATTCATCGCCGCTGGGCATTTTGTTCAACCAGGCCTTTATGGTGTTCTTCCTGGTCGGTGGCGGCTTCATGCTGATGCTGACGATGCTGTACGACAGTTTCCGCCTGTGGGACCTGTGGGACTGGACGCCCACGCTGCGCCGCGAAAGCGTGCCGCTGATGCTGGACCAACTGGGCCGCTTCCTGCGGTTGACGCTGCTGTTCGCCGCGCCGGCCATCGTCGCCATGTTCCTGGCCGAAGTGGGGCTAGCGCTGGTCAGCCGTTTCGCGCCGCAGTTGCAAGTGTTCTTCCTGGCGATGCCGATCAAGAGCGCGCTGGCCCTGCTGGTGATGGTGCTCTACATGAATACGCTGTTCGAGTACGCCGCCGAGGCCACGGGCCAGATCGGGTCGGCGCTGCCGTTCCTGGACAACCAATGGCGGGCGCCATGAGCGGCGAAAAGACAGAACAGCCCACTACCAAGAAGCTGCGCGACGCTCGCCAGAAGGGCGACGTCGCGCACAGCAAGGACTTCACGCAGACGCTGCTGGTGCTGGCGCTGTTCGGCTACATGCTGGCCAACGCGCACGGCATCGTCGAGGCCCTGGGGCGGCTGATCCTGATTCCGTCGACGCTGGTGGGCCAGCCGTTCGAGCAGGCGTTGCCGTTGGCGCTGGACGCGGCGCTACGCGAGGCCGTCTACCTGGTGCTGCCGTTCGTGCTGATCGTGCTGGTGGTGGGGATGTTCTCGGAATTCCTGCAGGTGGGGGTGGTGCTGGCATTCGAAAAGCTCAAGCCGTCGGCCAAGAAGCTGGACGTGATGACCAATCTGAAGAACATGTTCTCGAAAAAGAACCTGGTCGAACTGCTCAAGTCCGTCATCAAGATCGCCTTCCTGTCGGTGCTGGTAACGCTTGTGGTGCGCGATGCGCTGCCGGAATTGATGGCGGTGCCGCACAGCGGCCTGGCCGGGCTGGAGGCGGGCGTGGGCGGCATGATGCGCACGCTGATCGTCAACATCGCCTTTGCCTACGTGGTGATCTCGCTGGCCGACTTCGTCTGGCAGCGCATGCAATACCGCAAGGGGCTGATGATGAGCAAGGAAGACATCAAGCAGGAATTCAAGGAGATGGAGGGCGACCCCCACATCAAACACAAGCGCAAGCATCTGCACCAGGAAATGGTGATGCACGGCGCGGTGGCCAATACCCGCAAGGCCTCGGTGCTGGTGACCAATCCGACGCACCTGGCGGTGGCAATCTATTACGAGCCGGGCGAGACGCCCCTGCCGATGGTGTTGGCCAAGGGCGAGGGCGCGCTGGCCGAACAGATGATGCAGGCCGCGCGCGAAGCCGGCGTGCCGGTGATGCAGAACATTCCGCTTGCGCGCGCGCTGATGGCGTCCGCGCAACCTGACCAATACATCCCCAGCGAGCTGATCGAGCCCGTCGCCGAAGTCTTGCGGCTCGTCAGGAAATTGGCTGGCAACCCGGACGAGCCGACATGAACGCGACCCCCCATCCCCTGATTTCCACCTACGCGGCGCGCCACGGCCTGGCGCCGTCCACGCGCGCCGATGGCCGTGTCACCGTGGTGATCGATGACCGCTACCGGGTCCACCTGCTGGCGGGCCGCGACGGCTGGCTGGTCCTGAGCGCGCGGCTGTGTGCCTTGCCGGCCCGCCAGGCCGGCCGTGACGAATTGATGCAGGAGATCGGCAAATTGGCCGCCGGCATGCTGGCGCGGCACGCCGCCGCCTGCGTGGTCGACCCGCAGGAGCGGGCGTTGTGGCTGCAGCAATTGCTGCGGCCCGACAGCAGCGAGCTGGCGCTGGATGAAGCCATGGGCGCGTTCGCGAACGCGCTCTCCTTTTGGGCCGGCGCCGTGCGGCGGCTGGCATGAACATGGGTGACGGGTACCCCGCCCGAGGAGAAAGAGTGTTGAAGCGGATGATTCTGGCGACCGCGCTGTCGCTGGGCCTGACGGCCGGCGCGCAAGCCGCGCCAAACTGGCCGAACGTGCCCTATAGCTACTATGCCCGGGAAGAGAACCTGCAGACGCTGCTGCGCGAATTCGCCGGTGGCTTCAGCCTGTCGCTGCAGATAGGACCCAACGTCACGGGCACGGTCAACGGCAAGTTCAATGCCAACACGCCCACCGAATTCCTGGACCGGCTGGGCGGCGTGTATGGTTTCAATTGGTTCGTCTACGCGGGCACGCTGTTCGTCAGCCGCACCAACGACATGAAGACGCGTTCGGTCAGTGCCATGGGCAGTTCGATCAGCGCGTTGCGCCAGGCCTTGCAGCAGCTGGGCGTGCTGGACCCGCGCTTCGGCTGGGGCGAATTGCCCGACCAGGGCATCGCGCTGGTGTCCGGTCCGCCGGGCTATGTGGACCTGGTCGAACGCACCGTGGCCGCCTTGCCGATGGGCGCGGGCGGGCAGCAGGTGGCGGTGTTCCGGCTCAAGCACGCCTCGGTCAACGACCGCACCATCAGCTACCGCGACCAGAAGGTGGTGACGCCCGGCCTGTCGACCGTGCTGCGCAACCTGATCACGGGCGGCGGTGGCGGGGCCAACAATGAAACCCTGGCGGCTATCGCGGCGCCGCTGCGCGACAACCCGCCGGCCTTTCCGCAGGTCAACGGCGGCGGCGGCGGTGGCGGTGGCGGCGGCGACGGCGGGGGCGCAGGCGCGCAAGGCAGCCAGGCGGCGGCGCCGGCTGCGCCCGGCAAGTCGGGCCTGCGTCTGCGTGAACCCACCGTGCAGGCCGACGCGCGCCTGAACGCCATCATCGTGCAGGACATTCCCGACCGCATTCCCATCTATCGCAGCCTGATCGAACAGCTCGACCTGCCCAGCACGCTGGTCGAGATCGAGGCCATGATCGTGGACGTGAATTCCGATCTGGTCAGCGAGCTGGGCGTGACCTGGGGCGCGCGCGCCGGCAGCACCTCGTTCGGCTACGGCAACCTGGGGCTGGGTCCCAGTGGCGGCCTGCCGCTGGAAAGCGGCGCGGCCCTGTCGCCCGGCACCATCGGCATCAGCGTGGGCAACACCCTGGCGGCACGCCTGCGCGCGTTGCAGACCAAGGGCCAGGCCAACATCCTGTCGCAGCCGTCGATCCTGACGGCCGACAACCTGGGCGCCATGATCGACCTGTCGGACACGTTCTACATCCAGACGCGCGGTGAGCGTGTGGCGACGGTGACGCCGGTCACGGTGGGCACGTCCCTGCGCGTGACGCCGCGCCATATCGAAGCCAAGAGCGGCTCGCGGGTGGAGCTGACGGTGGACATCGAAGACGGCCGCATCCAGGAAGAGCGCCAGATCGACAATCTGCCGACGGTCAGAAAGAGCAACATCAGCACCCTGGCTATCGTCGGCAACGACCAGACGCTGCTGATCGGCGGCTACAACAGCAGCCAGAATTCGGAACAGGTCGACAAGGTGCCGATCCTGGGCGACATCCCGGGGCTGGGCATCCTGTTCTCCAACAAGTCCAAGACCGTGCAGCGGCGCGAACGCCTGTTCCTGATCCGGCCGAAGGTGGTGGCGATCAACGGCGAAGCGGTGGCCACGCCGGGCGCGGCCGGTACCGGTCCGATGCTCAATGCCACCTGGGGCAGCGACGGCCGCATGACGGCGGGCCAGTACCTGGACCTGGCGCAGAGCCAGCGCACCCGCATCCTGTTCGGGCCGAACGTCGAACTGCGGCGCGTCAGCGGGCCGGTGCGGCCGTCGGAATGGCTGCAAGGCACGCCGACGGCGGACCCGGTGGCCACGCCGGTGCTGGAAGGCACGTCCAATGCACGGCAAGGGCCGGTGATCCAGATCGAGCCGGTGGCGGCGCCGGGAACGGGGCGGGCGCCGTAAACGGGCAACGGGGCGGGGCGGCCGGCAAGCCTTGCGTGAGGGACGGGCCGGTGGCGCCGGCCGTTCAATCGTCCAGTTGCAGGCCTTTTTCGGCCAGTTTGGTGCGCAAGGCAGAGCGCGCGCGCGACAGGCGACTGCGCACGGTGCCGATAGGCACCGTCAGCAGCGCGGCGGCTTCTTCGTAGGAAATGTCATCCACGCCGACCATGAGCAGGATGTCGCGCATGTTCTCGGGCAGTTCCTCCAGCGATTCCTGCAGCAGCGCCAGGGTCTGGTTCTGCTCGAGGATGCGGTCGGGGGAAAGGTCGGTACAGGCATGCTCGGCCAGCACGCTGTCGCTGACGAAATCGTGGCGCCGTTCGGGGGCGCGCGACAGGTAGTTGCGCACCAGGTTCAGCGCAATGCCGTACAGCCAGGAAGACAGTTGCGATTCGCCGCGAAAATTGCGGTATGACCGCGCGGCTTCGACAAAGGCCTGCTGGGCCAGGTCTTCGGCCTCGCTGGTATTGCCGATGTGCTTGATGATGAAGCGTTGCAGGCGGGTGGAATGCTCCCGCACCAGATCCCGCAGCAGGTATTCGTCGCCCGTGTCCCAGCCAGACCCGTCGCCGTCAGCGCGAATGGGCGGCAGATCCGCTTCCGGGGAAGCGGTTGTGCAATCGCTGGGGTTGGTCATGGAAGGGGAAAAGAAACGTGTATTAAGCTACAAGTTACTACCGGCATGGCCGAGATTATCGCAGCATACCGACGTCACAATATTTCGATTTTCGAAATATTGAGGCAAAAGTAGCTTTTTTATAGTCAGATATGTAAAAACAAGTAAGCCATTTTCGGACGGCGATCTGACCGTCGAAATGAGGGACGTAAAACCCCTAGGCCTTGAGCAGTTCGCGCAGCCAACCGGCGGCGGTGCCCAGCGATACCGGGCTTTGGCCGGATTGAGCGGCATGGTCGAAACGAGCCTGCATGGCCTGGTCCAGCGCGCCGCGGCGGGCGGCATCCAGGCTGGCGGGCGCCACGCCAGCATCGGCGCAGGCTTGCTGGAAGGCAGGTGCGCCATTGGCGGCCGACAGGGCCAGGCGGGTCAGGAAGTCCACCCCCGACAGCGCATCGCTTGAGGTTTGCGCCATGTCCAGCGCCAGCGCGACAGTGCGCGCGGACAAGGGCTTGCCGGGATTGGGTTCCAGGCCCAGTTCGCGCGACACGGCGCTGGCGATGCCTTGGCCGTAGCTGCGGGCCAGCGCCTGGGCGAACATTCCGGTCGTGTCGACATTGGGCGCGACCCATGCCACGCTGCGGCCGCCGGGCGTGGCGCCCATGCCCAGGACCTGCAGCTTTTCGCCCGCGATGTCGACGTAGATGTCTTGCCCGCTCTCGGCTGCCTTGGCGAAGGCATCAAGAGAGACGAAGGGCGACGAAGGGGTAACCGATGAGATTGTCATGCAGCCAATAAATCCGGCGTGTCCGAAATCGGGCCCGAAATGAGGTCTAACGGCGGGGTCTGATTGCCCCTGTAGTTAAGTAACCTCGATGGCGCTTTTAGTTCCATCGCCCAGACGCGTGGATGAATTCTAAGCGATTGGGCGAGCAGGGGCCGGCGGCGCGGAAACAGCGGGTTACCGCCGCCCGGTCCCTTACTGGGCTTCGTAGACCTCGTCGGCGGCCAGCAGGATGTCCACCGGCGGGTCAAAGCCGATGACCCGCGCGGTCTGCAGATTCAGCGCGATCTTGGCGGGATCGATCCACACCTGGCTCAGTTCGCGCGCCTTGGCGCCGTTGAAAATGCGGGCCATGGTTTCGGCGTAGAACAAGCCGACGTACGAATAGTCCGCCTGGGCCAGGCTCAGCAGCAGGCCATGCTTGACCTCTTCGGACCCCAGCATCGAAAAGCTGGGCACTCGCGCCTGGCGCAGGATTTCGGCCACCGTATCGACCGAGGTCGGGGTCACGCCCCGGTGCACCGTCACGTAGGCTGCGTCGATCTGTGGCGCCAGCTTGGCATAGCACTCCAGCGCGTTGCGGGTGGCGACTTCCGGGGCGATGCCGTTGGACGGCGCATTGCACGTCAGCACCTTGAAGCCTTGCTCGCGCGCGACCTGTTCCACGGCGTCCACCGCGCTATAGGTGCGGCCTTCGGGGCTGTCTTCGTAGACCAGGCCCAGCCGCTTGAACGGCACGATCTCGTGGAACAGGCGCACCTGGCGCTGATAGCGCTCGGGTTGGACGCGGGCATGCAGATTGTCCAGCCCGCTGTCCTGCGCCGAGCGGGTGATGCGGGCGCCCACCGCGTCGCTGGTGGAGGCCACGATGGTGGGCACCGGCGCGCCCATGCTGGCCATGTCCTGGCCGGCCCAGGTGCCCATGGCGATGATCAGGTCGATGTCCTTCTTGCCTTCGAGCCGCTGTTTGATCGACTCGCGCACGGCGGGGCGCTGGGCGGCGTCGAAATTGCCCGGTTGCCACCAGGCATCGCGCACGAATTCGAGCGTGTCGCTGCGGGCGTTGTCGGCC
This sequence comes from Achromobacter sp. UMC71, assembly GCF_014170305.1. Lineage (GTDB taxonomy): Bacteria > Pseudomonadota > Gammaproteobacteria > Burkholderiales > Burkholderiaceae_B > Achromobacter. The sequence goes on along the minus strand of NZ_LZZT01000015.1, from coordinate 332,577 downwards.
AGGTATTCCCACATCTGCTTGCCGCTCAGCCCGTCGGGAATGGCGGGCACGGTGATCCAGCCCAGTTTCTGCAGGCCGTCCACCGTGACCCGCAGCGTGCGCGGGTATTCGCTGTAGTCGCCGCTCTCGAAATAGCCGATGCGCCATTTCTTGCCGTCGGGACGGGCAATGGGCTTGGTCGGGAACACCTGGGGCGTCGCGGCTGCGGGCGTCCCGGCAGCGGGCGTTCCCACTACGGACGCTCCCGGCGTGCCGGCCGCGGAAACCGCCGCCGCGGCCTGGGCCAGGCAGGCGGTGGGCGCCAGCAGGGCCAGGCTCAGCAATAGGGTGGGCAGCGATGTCTTCATGGGCGGCGGATCACGATCAATGTGATGTCATCGGATTGTTCCGCGCCGTCGGCAAAGGCCTGCACGTCTTCGAGCAGACGCTTGGCGAGGCTGGCCGCCGGCACGGGGGGATTGGACAGCACGGCCAGCAGGCGGGGATCGCCATACTGCGCATTCTGCGGATTGACAGCTTCGGTGACGCCGTCGGTGTAGCCCACCAGCATCTCGCCGGGAGCCAGCACCGTCGACAGGCAGCGGTACTGCAGGTCTTCCTGCACGCCGCAGGCCGGACCGCTGCGGCCTTGCAGCAGCCGCACCACGCCGTCGGCGCCCACTACCGCCGGCGGCAGATGGCCGGCGTTGGCCCACTGCAATTCGCCGGAAGTCATGTCCAGCACGCCGATCAGCAGCGTGACGAACATCATGTTCGGGTTGTTCTCGGACAGGCGGTTGTTGATCTTCTGCATCATCAACGCCGGGTCGGTCTCGTCCTCGGCGGTGGCGCGGATCAGGGTCCGCGTGACCGCCATGAACAGCGCGGCCGGCACGCCCTTGTCCGACACGTCGCCGATGGCCAGGCACAGCCGGCCGTCGGGCAGCGTGAAATAGTCGTACAGGTCGCCGCCCACTTCCTTGGCCGGCAGCATCACCGCGTTCAGGTCGATCTGCTCGCGGGTGATGGCCGATAGCGGCACCGGCAGCAGGCCCAACTGGATGGCGCGGGCGATGTTCAGTTCGCTCTCGAAGCGTTCGCGCGCAGTGGTCTCGCGCATCAGGCGGGCGATATTCTCGCGCAGCTTGCGGTCCATGAACAGGAACGACGACGCCAGCCGGCCGACTTCGTCCTTGTGCTTGGCTGGCAGCGCCGCGATGTGGGCGGGCACGCTGGAGGCGGTGGTCAGGTCCTGCTCGGGCAGCAGGCGGGCATAGCGGGTCAGCGTCTCCAGCGGCCGCACGATGCGTGCGGCCACCAGCCACGCGCACACCAGTGCCACCAGCATCATGATCACGAAGATCAGCGCCTGCCGGTTCAGCAGTTCGCGCGCCGGCGCGGTCAGGTCGCTCTCGGGTACCACCGCCACCACGGTCCAGCCCAGCGGCGCGAAGCGCGCGCTGTCGATCTGCCAGGGGCCGTCGCCGCCGTCAAAGCGCAGGCTTTGCAGCTTGCCGCCACCGTCCTGGCGCGCCAGCAGGGCGCGCAGCGTTTCGCCGCCACTGTCCTTGGCGTCCAGCAGCCCGGCGCGGGCCGTGGGCGGGGGCACCACCATGCGGCCGTCGTCGGTCGCGATGAAAATGAAGCCCGATTGCGCCAGGGTCAGTTTCGACAAGGTGTCGCGCACGGAATTTTCCAGCTGCGCGCGGCGCGTCTCGATCTGCTCGATCACGTCGTGGGCGCTGTCGGAAATGGCGAACACCCAGTTCCACGGACGGAAGTAGCCGAAGTAGGCATAGCGCGTTTCACCCTCGCCGCGTTGGGCCGACGGCGGCCAGCGGTAGATGGCGAAACCGTAGCCGGACGTGCGGCTTTCTTCCAGCAGCGCTTGCGCCAACGGCCGGTTCTTGAAGTCGGACAGCGCCGACAGGTCGCGGTCGATCATGTCGGGGTTGCCGCTGGCCAGCACCTGGAAGTCGGCGTCGTAGACGAACGCGTAGCGGCGGTCGTCCAGCTTCAGGCGGTTGATCCACGCGCGCGCCATGCCCTTGGCCGCGCCGGGAGTCATGATGCCGCGTTCGGCGAGGTCGGCGTAGGCGCCCAGCGCCGCCGCGACCACCGTGCCGCTCTGCATCAACTGGCGCCGGCCGCTGCGCACCGTGGATATCTTGTCCGCCAGCAGCGCGCCCCAGCGGGCCTCGGCGTCGCGCAGCACCAGTTCCATCACATTGCTGACGGCATGACGCTCGCTGTTCATCACCGTGCGCGTCACATTGCGCTGCGAGGTCAGCATCACGAATGCCGCCACCGCCAGGAGCAGCGCTACGACCAGTAGAAAAATCTTGCTACGGAGCGAGCGCAACGACATGGGGGCGATGGGGGGCGGGTGAGGTAATGACGTGAAATAAGATGCAATTTGCATTAATTGTAAATACCATTAGTGCCCGTGTGTAAATACTTTGCGGTGGCGTGGCCCCATGCGTAGCGAACCAATACAAATAGTGCTCGATGGGTTGCGTCGCCGCCCGGTGCTTGAAGTCACATTGGCCTGTCTGGCCGTGCTGTTGCTGGCCCAGGCGCTGATCGGCGCGCTGAGCCTGTCGGCCCTGAACCGACTGGTGGTGGACACCACCGCCGACCGCGTCGAAGTGGTGGCGCGCCGCGTCGCCGGCAACATCGAAAACGGCTTGCGCCTGGGCAAGCCGCTTGAACAATATTTTGGGCTGCGCGATACGCTGCGCGACGGCGTCGCGGGCTCGCGCGACCTCCAAGGCGCGGCGGTGCTGCTGGCCGATGGCCAGGCCTTGGCCATGCAAGGCGAGCTGCCCGAAGACGCCGCCTACCTGGCGCGCACGCTGGACACGCGCGGCGCGCCCGGCGCCGGCCTGACGCGGCGCGGCTCCGGCGCGCTGGTGGGGGTCGCCGACAACCGCGTGACGGTGGCCGTGCCGCTGACCGCTGCCGGCGGCAAGGCGGTAGGTGCTGTGGTGCTGTCCGCCGCCAAGGACGGCGAAGCCAGCCGCCGGCTCATCGTGGACAACCTGCAGGTGCTGCTGATCGTCACGGTGCTGGTCGGGCTGGGGCTGGCCGCGGTCTTCAAATACGTGGTGCCGCTGACCTCGCTGGCGGCGGGCGGCCGAGCCCGTTTCGTGGTGCCCTTGCTGGCGCTGGTGCTGGCCCAGGGTGTGTACGCGGCCTACACCATCTCGACCTTCCGCAGCGGCTGGCTGGAGGTCACGCGCAATAACGTGGGGCTGCTCGCCGAAGGCTTGCAGCGCGATCTGAACCGCGTGCTGGGCTATGGGCTCGAAGTCGATCGCCTGCGCGGCGTGGACGCGCCGTTTTCGCGTCTGGCAGGCACTTTCCCGGCCGTGGCGCAGATCGAATTGGCCGACCGCGACGGCCGCGTGCTGTACGGCGCCGATGCGCGCGGTCCGCTGGATGTGTCGCGCCTGCCGCAGGCCCGTCCGCAACCCGACGACCTGACGCTGGTATTGCCGCTGGGCGCCGCGCTGGCCGACCCGAAGGCGCACGGCGACCTGGTGTTGCGGCTGTCGGGCGATGTGATCGCCGCGGGCGTGCGCGGCCGGGCGCTGGACGCCGTTACCGTCGTGGCCGTGGCGCTGGTGGCCGCGATTGAAATGCTGTTGCTGTTGTCGCTGCTGATGAATCGCGCGTTCGCCGCGCGTGCCACGCTGCCGGACGGCACGCGCGTCGGACCGGACGATGAGTCCGAAGTGGGCCGCATCGCGCGGCCGGTGATGTTCGGCTTCCTGTTCGCCTGGGCCTTGCCGCTGGGCTTTCTGCCCTTGTATGCGCGCAGCCTGTCCGCCGGCGGCCTGGATCTGCCGGCCAATCTGCTGCTGGCGCTGCCGATCTCGGTGGAAATGGGCTGCGGCCTGTTGACTTCGCTGCTGGCGGGCCGGCTGACCGATCGCAAGGGCTGGCAGGTGCCGGTGCTGGCTGGCCTGGGCGTGTCCGCCGCGGGCATGCTGGCTTGCGCGGCCGCCAGCAACCTGCTGATGTTCAGCGCCGCGCGCGGCCTGGTGGGCCTGGGCTACGGCCTGACCTGGATGGGTCTGCAGGGCTTCATCGTGACCCGCAGCCCGCCGCAATACCGTGGCCGCAATATGACGGGCGTGATCGCGGGCCTGTTCGCCGGCCACCTGTCCGGCGCGGCGGTGGGCGCGATGCTGATGGAGCAGGTGGGCTTTCGCGCCGTGTTCGCGGTGGGCGCTGTAATGCTGGTGATGCCGCTGGCCGGCGTGCTGGTGCTGATGAGGCCGTACATGGACCGCGGCCGCAAGCTGGCCGTGCAGACCGCGGGACGCGCCCGCGCGCATTTCTCGGATACTTTGAAGCTGCTGTTTTCGCGTGATTTTGGCTTGCTGCTGGTGGGCAGCGTGATTCCGTTTTCCATCGCGCAGGTGGGCTTGCTGTCCTTCGCGTTGCCGCTGTACCTGGAAGCCGAAGGCGTGGCCGCCTCCAGCATCGGCCGCGTGCTGATGATCTACGGTTTGTGCGTGATCTACGTCGGGCCGCTGATGGGCCGCGTGGTGGACCGCAGCCACATCAAGAAAAGCTGGATCGTGCTGGGCGGCCTGGTGGGCAGCGTCGGCATGCTGGGCCTGTACTTCACCAGCGGCCTGCTGGCTGCCGCGGCCGCGGTGCTGCTGCTGGCCCTGGCCAGCTGCTTTGCCGGCGCTTCGCAATCGCCCTACATGCTGGCGTTGCCTGACGTGCAGCGCTATGGCGCGGCGGGCGCCACCAGCGTCATGCGCGCCGCTGACAAGCTGGGCCAGATGGCGGGGCCCCTGGTGGTCGGCGCGATGTTCGGCGCCGCCGGCATGGGCGCGGGCCTGGCGGCCACGGGCGTGATCTATCTGTGCGCCACCCTGTTGTTCCTGTTGTTCGCGCCGGCCAAGCCGCGCGAAGAGACCGCCTGACACGGCGGGTAGAGCCGCTCGCGGGCGGCGCGGCCTACAGGCCGCGCCGCTGCGAGCTGCGGCAGGCTTGAACGTGGCGCCGTCGTGCGTGGGCGCCGCCATTCAGCGCACGGGGCCCGCGCCGGCCTGCGCCACCGGCACCCGGGCCGACAGCCCCGTCAGCAACTCCGCGGCGATCGTGCCCGCGGACGAGGCAACCTCTTCCACCGGCAGGCCATCTGCGCCCCACAGCGTCACGGGCGAGCCGATGGCGGCCCGCGGCACGGGCCCCAGATCCACCGCCATCATGTCCATCGACACGCGGCCCAAGAGGCGGGTGCGCGCGCCGGCCACCACCACCGGCGTGCCGGTGGGCGCATGGCGCGGGTACCCGTCGGCGTAGCCGCAGGTCACGATGCCCACGTCCATGGGGGCGACGGCCTGGAAGGCGCCGCTGTAGCCAACGCCGGCGCCGGCCTTGACACGCTGGATGCCCACCACTTGCGAATGCAGCGACATCGCCGGCAGCAGGCCCAGGTCGGCCGCGCTGCGGTCGGCGAACGGACTGGCGCCATACAGCGCCAGGCCCGGCCGCACCCATTGGGTGCCCGCGGCCAGGACGCCATGGCGCAGCACGGCGGCGGAATTGCTGGTGGACACCGGGCCCGGCAGGCCGTTGATGACCTGGCGGAACAAGGTGTCGGCAGCGGCCACGCCGTCGGCCTCGTCGGCGCGGGCGTAATGGTTCAGATGGCCGACCTCGCCGATCAGGCCGCGCGCGGCCAGGCCGGCGGCCAGCTCGAAGGCGGGGCGGTAGTCGTCGGCGCTGAAGCCGGTGTGATGGATGTCGCCCGCGAAACGCAGCCACACCGCGGGCCGTTCGGCCGCCGGCGATTGCGCCAGCCATTGCAGCTGCGCCGCGTGGGTGATCACCAGGTGCAGGTCCGGCGTGTCCAGCAGCAGCGTGTCGGCCTGCGAATACAGCCCGCCGTACACCAGCACGGGGCCGCGCCAGCCCAATCGGCGGCAGGCGCGGGCTTCGTCCAGATGCAGCACGGCCAGTCCGTCGGCGTCGCGCAGCGCGGGCAGCACACGCGCCAGGCCGTGACCGTAGGCGTCGGCTTTCACGGTGGCCCACAGGCGCGGCGCGCCGGCGGGCAGCGCCGCGCGCAGGCGGGCGAGGTTATGGGCCACGGCGCCCGCGTCGACGCGGGCGTAGAGCGGGCGGGCAAGCAATCCTTCTGGACGATAGGGAGCGTTCACGGGCGGCATCTGGGCGTGGGCCGCGCGCAACCTTGCGCGCAGTCTATGCATGAGTGACAGATGGACCGGTTTTGTTCGGTACTTTCTGTCTATGCATTGCAAGTTGTCGATAGCGCATCTTGATCAGCCGCGCCAAGAGTGGCTCACGCGGCGCGCATGACCAGTGTCAGGCGGTTCTCGTCGCCATGACGCGCGTAGCGCAGTTCGTGCAGGTAGTGCTGCATCAGCCGCACGCCATGGCCGCCGATTTCGGCGTCATCGAGCGTTGCTGCCAGTGGGGGAGGCGGGGTTTTGGTGGGATCGTACGGCCGGCCATTGTCGATTATCTCCAGCGATATCCATTCGCCGTCCTGGCGGCAGGCGAGGCTGACGCGGGCGGGGTGGGGGGCAAGAAGGGGATCGTCGAAGGCGTATGAAACGATGTTCGTCAGCGCTTCGTCCAGGCTCAAGGACAGACCGAAACTCAGCTTGGGCGACCAGGCGTCGCGCTCGGCGATGGCCTCGATCCATTGCATGGCGGAGGCGACGGCGCGGGCGTCGGGAGCGAGGTCAAGCGTATCGGGCTGAGAGGGCATGGTCGCCTTGCGTTCAGTGGTACACGTGCAGGTGCAAGTATGCCCGATTGCAGGCGGGTGGCGTAACGGGGCGGCGATGCGCCGCGTCGAAGGAAGTTTGCTTGGCAGCGTGGACGGCTCGCGTATCATCTCGGCATCGCGCCGCCACCCGCATGGGCCGGGATCGGGGCGCCGGTCATTTATCGGGAACCACTATGAATCTCGCAATCGAGAAAGTCGGAGAAGTGCTGGTTGTCTCGCCCGAAGGCCAGATCAACAGCGGCAACGCCGCGGGCATCGAAGCCGACTTGCTGTCGCATGTGGAAAAAGGCGAACGCCGTTTCGTGCTCGACATGTCCAACCTGAACTACATCTCCAGCGCCGGCTTGCGTGTGGTGCTGGTGCTGGCCAAGCGCCTGAAGCAGGGCTCGGGCGCGCTGGCCTTGTGCGCCATGCAGCCGCATGTGCGCGAAGTGTTCGACATCAGCGGCTTCCTGGCCATCCTGACCGTGGTCGACACGCGTCAGGAGGCGGTGGCCAAGGTCGGCTGAACGGCCAGGTTTCGCGCCGCTGCGTCAACGCTTGTGGTTTTCGTAGGACGTATCAAGCACGTCGTCTTCGGGCGTGATAATGCCGGGGTCGCCGGGCTCTTCGATGGCGCGGCCGCGGCGCGGCATGCCGGCCACCGTGTCGCTTTGCGCGGGCATCGGCAGGATGCCGGTGCCCTTGCGCGGATCGACCGGATTCGGGTGCTCGATGGTGCCGTCCGGCACGGGTTGGACGGGGGGGGAATCGTTGGCGGTTTTCAGCATGATGGCGGCTCCGGTTGCGGGCGTCCCAGGATGGCGGCGCGCCGGGATTCTTGTTCCATCTTAGGACGGCGCGGCGCCCGCCTGGCGCTTTGCGCTGTCACGTTTGCAAGGGGCTGTTGCAGGGCCCGAACCTTATAATGCCGAGCGCTTCGCGACGTGGTCCGACCCTGACCGCTACGCCTGGTTTCTTCCATTTTTTCCAAGCCTACCTTGACCGAATCCGTCGAACGCTCCGTGCATGCCGAACTCGTCGCCGTCCTGGTCGCCGTCACCAACGGCGAGCCGCGGGTGCTGACGACAGATGACGCGCGGGCCTTGCCGGCGGGGCCGTTCGAACTCTCGCACCGCTCGCTGCAGGCAGGCTTGCGCGCCTGGGTCGAAACGCAGACGCATCATCCGCTGGGCTATGTCGAGCAGCTCTACACCTTCGCCGACGGCGACCGTTCCGACGAATCGGGCGGCCGCGTCATGTCGGTCAGCTACCTGGGCTTGACGCGTGAGGCCGGCGAGACCGGCGTGGCGCAGGTGGGCTGGCAGGACTGGTACCGCTATTTCCCATGGGAAGACCGCCGCATGGGCACCCCGGCGCTGGTCGACGAGCAGATCGTGCCGCGTCTGCAAGCCTGGTGCGATGACACGCCCGATGCCGCGGCGCGCAGCCGCCGGCGCCAGCGCGCCGCCATCACCTTCGGACTGGAGGGCGCTGCCTGGAATGAAGATATGGTGCTGCAGCGCTACGAGCTGCTGTTCGAGGCCGGCCTGGTGCCCGAGGCGGCCCGCCGCCAGCCGGGCGCGGCGCTCGCGGCATTGCCGGGCGAACCCATGCGCCACGACCACCGCCGCATCCTGGCCACCGGCATTGCGCGGTTGCGCGCCAAGATCAAGTACCGGCCCGTGGTGTTCGAACTGATGCCGGCGCAGTTCACGCTGCTGCAACTGCAACTGGCCGTCGAGGCCTTGGCTGGGCGCGGCCTGCACAAGCAGAATTTCCGCCGCTTGATCGAACAGCAGGCGCTGGTGGAAGAAACCGGCGACATGGCCACCGGCACCACGGGGCGCCCCGCCAAGCTGTTCCGCTTTCGCCGCGACGTGCTGCTCGAGCGCGCCATCGCAGGCAGCAAGCTGCCTTTGTCGCGCGGTCTGTAGGGCTACGCGCGTCCTGGCCGGGCGCAGCCCGGCTTTGTGCAGCGCAGCTTGACAAGCAATATGCTCATCTCTAGCATAAGTGTTGCGCAATCTTTGCGCGCCTTTTTTTAACTACTAAATACTCAAAATGAGCATAAAAGGTGTAGTCCCCGCTGCCGCCCGTTTGGCCATTCCCGCCCTGCCGGATGTGATGCTGGAGCCGCTGGTGCGCTCGGCCTTGCTCGAGGATCTGGGGCGCGCCGGCGACCTGACCACCGACGCCATCGTGCCCGCGGATGCCGTGGCCGAGACGCGCCTGGTGGCTCGCCAGGAAGGCGTGCTGGCCGGACTGGACCTGGCCCGCCTGGCGTTTCGCGCCATGGATCCCGCCATCGAATTCATCGTGGCGCAACGCGACGGCGCCGCGCTCGAGCCCGGCATGGAGATCGCGCGCATCCGCGGCAACGCCCGCGCCATGCTCTCCGCCGAGCGGGTGGCGCTGAACTTCCTGTGCCACCTGAGCGGCGTGGCCACTGCCACGGCGTCCATCGCCCGCGCCATCGCCGGCCATGGCGCCCGCGTCACCTGCACCCGCAAGACCCTGCCGGGCCTGCGCGCCGTGCAGAAGTACGCGGTGCGCGTGGGCGGTGGCAGCAACCACCGCTACGGCCTGGACGACGCGGTGCTGATCAAGGACAACCACATCGCCCTGGCCGGCGGCGTCGAGGCCGCGGTGCAACGCGCCCGCGCCGGCGTGGGCCACATGGTCAAGATCGAGCTGGAAGTGGACACGCTGGCCCAGCTGGAAACCGCGCTGGCGCTGGGCGTGGACGTGGTGTTGCTGGACAACATGAGCCTGGACGAACTGCGCCAGGCCGTCGCCATGGCGCGCGGCCGCGCCATCACCGAAGCCTCCGGCCGCATCACCCCCGACACCGCCGCGGCGGTCGCCGCCACCGGCGTCGACCAGATCGCCGTGGGCTGGTTGACCCACAGCGCCAAGGTGCTGGACATCGGCCTGGACGCCTGAGCCCGGCCCCGCCACGACAGGCAGACATCATGAAACGCGCGCGCTTATCCTCATCGTTGCTGTTGGCCCTGGCGCTGGGCGCTTGCGGCAATCCGCCCTCGGGCGACACGCCGTCCGACGCGACCTATCCGACCCACCCCATCACCATCGTGGTGACCTTTCCGCCGGGCGGAGGCACCGACCTGCTGGCCCGCCGGCTGGGCGCCAGCCTGCAAGAGCAGTTCGGCCAGCCGGTCGTGGTCGAGAACCGTCCCGGCGCCAGCGGCAATATCGGCGCCCGCATCGTGGCGGAATCACCGCCCGACGGCTACACGCTGCTGATGGTCAACAGCTCGTTCGCCATCAATCCGGGCGTCTATCGCAACCTGGGTTTCGCGCCCAAGCGCGATTTCACGGCAGTGATCAACGTGGCGTTCGTGCCGTCCGTCTTCGTGGTGCCGACGGCATCGCCGCTGCGCAGCCTGGACGACGCGCTGGCCGCCGCGCGGCCCGACAAGCCGCTGCCGTTCGCTTCATGCGGCAACGGCACGCCGCAACATCTGGCCGGCGAAATGCTGGCCCGCGCCACCAGCGCCTCGTTGCAGCACGTGCCCTACAAGGGCTGCGGGCCGGCCCTGACCGACGTGGTGGCCGGCCAGGTCGGCATGGGCGTCGTCACGGCCTCCAGCGCGGCGCCGCTGATCGCGGCGGGCAAGCTGCGGGCCCTGGCCGTGACGTCGCCGCAGCGCTCGCCGTTGCTGCCCGCCGTGCCCACCGTGGCCGAGCAGGGCGTGCCGGACTACGCGTTGGATCAGTGGCACGGCCTGCTGGCGCCGGCCGCGACGCCGCCGGCGGTGGTGGCCAAGCTGAACGCGGCGGTGGCCCGGATCGTGCAGCGGCCGGACGTGCAGGCGTCGCTGCGCGAGCAAGGTTTCACACCGACGATCAGTTCGCCGCGCGCGTTCCAGGTGATGATCAACGCGGACATCGACCGCTATACCGCGCTGACCGACGCCATCGGACTGCGGGCCGATTAATGGCGCGGGCGGCCGGTTACTGCATGCAAACGGCCGCCCGAGTGGGGCGGCCGTTTGCGTATAGGGGGAGAGACGGCCTTCAGGCCACCGCGGCCCTGGCGTGCTGTTCCAGCTGTTCCTTCAGGCCGGGCTGCAATTGCAGGCGGCGCGCCAGTTCGTCCAGGTAGGCGCGTTCCATGTAGCTTTCCTCGTCCACCACCAGCAGGCTGGCCAGGTACATTTCGGCCGCCATTTCCGGCGTCTTGGCCGACTGCGCGATCAGGGCGGGATCCAGCGGGCGCGCCAGTTCGGCTTCCAGCCAGCGGTGGTCTTGCGCGTCGGTGGACAGCTTGCTCATCTCGGATTCCAGCAGCGCGCGCTCTTCGGGGCCGATATGGCCATCGGCCTTGGCTGCGCCGATCATCGCGGTCAGTACCGCGGTGCTGTGCTGTTCGGCTTCGGGTGGGGGCAGGCGGTCCAGCGTTTGCGGCGGTCCGGACGGGGCGCCGGCCTGCTTGCGCTGCCAATCGCCGTAGGCCCGGTAGGCCAGGGCGCCCAGCGCGGCCATGCCGCCGTACATGGCGACCTTGCCGCCGATCTTGCGGGCCTTCTTGCTGCCCAGCAGCAGTCCCAGCGCGCCCGCGCCCAAGGCGCCGCCGCCCAGGCCGGTCAGGAAGGAGCCCTTGCCGCCAGTGGCTCCCTGCACCTTGGAATTGGCGTCGGACAGCAGGCCCTGGCCGGATTGCAGCAATTGATCTAGAAGTTGTCTGGCGCTCATGGTGCCCCCTGGTGAATGCAATCGATTTTGCGGATAGGGATATCCGACCGGCGGGGCGCCAAGAAGTTCAGCTTACAGTCAGAAATGGATGTTGCCGCGCAGGGCGGGAGCCGGCGGCGGATGCTACAACGTGGAGCAGGGGTGGCCGTGCGCGCCGCCCGCAACGCGAGGAAATCCGCTCATGACCATCCACGTGCGCCAGAACGCGCCCAACACCCTGCAATTCACCGCCACGGCCGAAGGCCACGATCTGCCGCTGGACATGCCGCAGCCGCAGGGCGCGGGCCCCGATCCGCATGACTATTTCGATACCGCGCTGGGCGGCTGCAAGGCCATGACGCTGATGGTCTACGCGCAGCGCAAGGGCCTGCCGCTGGAATCGGTGGGGGTGGACGTGGTGCGCGATGCCGGGGAAGAGCGCAAGGGCATCTATCGCCTGACGGCCAAGCTGACGCTGCATGGCGCGCTGTCGGACGCCCAGATCGACGAATTGCTGGCTGTGGCCGAGAAATGCCCGATCCACAGGCTGATGACGGCGGTGGACGTGCAGGTGTCCACGCTGATCGTGCGGCCGGCCTGACCGGCAAAAAAAAGCGGGCCGCCTGGCCCGCTTTCTGGTCTTACTCTTCCATGCCCGGTACGACCGTCGAGAAACCCGCATCCACGTGGGTGATCTCGCCGGTGACGCCAGCGGCCAGGTCCGACAGCATGAATGCGGCTACGTTGCCGACGTCGTCGATGGTGACGTTGCGGCGCAGCGGTGCCTGGGCTTCGACGAACTTCAGGATGGACGAGAAGTCCTTGATGCCGCTGGCGGCCAGCGTCTTGATCGGGCCGGCGGAAATGCCGTTGGCGCGGATGCCGCGCGGGCCCAGCGCGGTGGCCAGGTAGCGCACGCTGGCTTCCAGCGAGGCCTTGGCCAGGCCCATGGTGTTGTAGTTAGGCACCACGCGTTCGGCGCCCAGGTAGGTCAGGGTCAGCACCGAGCCGTTGCGGCCTTCCATGAGCGGCAGCGCGGCCTTGGCCATGGCGGCGAAGCTGTAGGCGGAAATGTCGTGGGCGATGCGGAAGCCCTCGCGCGACAGGCCGTCCAGGAAGTTGCCGGCGATGGCTTCGCGCGGCGCGAAGCCGATGGAGTGCACCAGGCCGTCCAGGCCGTCCCAGCGCTTGGCCAGGTCGGTGAACGTGGCTTCGATCTGGCTGTCTTCGGCGACGTCGCACGGCAGCACGATGTCGCTGCCGAATTCGGCGGCGAATTCGCTCACGCGATCCTTGAAGCGGTCGCCCACGTAGGTGAACGCCAGTTCGGCGCCTTGCTGGTGACAGGCACGCGCGATGCCGTAGGCGATGGAGCGATTGGAAAGCACCCCGGTGACCAGGATGCGTTTGCCGGCGAGAAAGCCCATGTGTGGTTCCTTTGATTTTTCCTTCTGGAGACCGCCTATTTTAAGGAGTTTGGCGGCCTCGCGGACAAAACAGAGCGGCGCCCTGGCGGGCGCCGCGATATGGCGTGGGAAGCGGCGAGGCGCCTGCGGCCTTAGCCGCGGGCGTTGGTGCCCGGCACGCGCAGTTGGGCGCCGACCTTCAGCGCGTTGCCCTTCAGGTTGTTCAGGGCGCGCAGCGCATCCACCGACGTGCCGTATTGCTTGGCCAGCGAGAACAGGGTGTCGCCCTGGCGGACCTTGTGGGTGCGCACGTTGGGGCGGGCCGACGCGCCGCGCGCGGCGGGGGCGCTGGCCTTGCCGCGCGGCGCCGGCGTCTTGCTGGAAACGGGGGCCGAGTCCAGCGCGCCCACCGGGGCGGCCAGCGAGGCCAGTTGCACGCCGCCTGCGCCCGGATCACCCGGCACCAGCAGCGACTGGCCCGAGGCCACCTTCTGGCGCGAGCTGATGTCGTTGGTTTCGCGCAGCTTGGCTTCGGTCACGCCGAAACGCTTGGCGATCGAGGCATAGGATTCGCCGCGGCGCGTAGGGTAGACCTTCCAGGCGCTCAGGTCGCCCTTGTAGTTGGTCAGGTTGGCGTTGAAGATCTCGACGCGGTCGGCCGGCAGCAGCAGCGTGGGGCCGTGGTCGCCGCGGATGACGGGGCGGTTGAACGACGGGTTCAGGGCCTTGAATTCGTCCAGCGGCATTTCGGCCAGCTTGGCGGCGATTTCCAGGTCGATGTCGCTGTTCTTTCGCACCGTCACGAAGTACGGGGTGTTGCCCACCGGGGGCAGCGCGACCGCATAGCGCTGCGGATCGGCGATGATGTTCTTGATGGCCTGCAGCTTGGGAACGTAGTTGCGGGTCTCGTCCGGCATGTTCAGGGACAGGTAGTCCGTGGGCTGGCCGGCGGCCTCGTTCTTGGCCATGGCGCGCTGCACCGAGCCTTCGCCCCAGTTGTACGAGGCCAGGGCCAGGTACCAGTCGCCCTGCATTTCAAACAGCTTTTCCAGGTAGTCCAGCGCCGCGTTGGTCGAGGCGATGGGATCGCGGCGTTCGTCGCGCCACCAGTCTTGCTTCAGGTTGAAGTGCTGGCCGGTGGCCGGCACGAACTGCCACAGGCCGGAAGCCTGGGCGCGCGACAGGGCCGTGGGGTTGTAGGCGCTCTCGACGAAGGGCAGCAGCGCCAGCTCGGTCGGCAGGCCGCGGCGGTTGATTTCGTCGACGATGAAATACAGGTACTTGCCGGCGCGCTCGGCCATGCGCTGCACCGCCTCGGGGTGGGACGCGTAATAGTCGGTCCACTGCTGCGAGAGGTCGGTGTTCAGGTTGGGGATGGCGAAGCCGCGGCGGATGCGGTCCCAGGCGTCGGCCGGCGGGTTGGTCAGGTCAACCGTGCGGGACGTGTCGCGGGCGATGTAGCGCCCTTGGGAGTTGGTGGTGAGATTCTTGCTGTCGGGGGACTTGGTTCCTGCGCAACCGGCGAGGACTGCCAGCAGAAGCGGCAGAAGGAGTCGGGATAGATTCATCGGGCGGTCACTTGAAATCGTTCTTCCATTCACGAAGGGAGGCAAAAACCTCTACCGGCGTAGTTTGGTCGCGGCCGGCCCAGTTACCTGCGGCGCGGACGACGTCGGCTTGCTGCGTACGCAAAAACGGGTTGGTCGCGCATTCCTGACCGATGGTCGACGGAAGCGTGGGATGACCTTCTGCGCGTAATTGCTGGGCCCGCTGATACCACTGTTGCAGGGTGCGGTTGGCGGGTTCGACTGCCATGGCCCAGCGCAAGTTCGCTAGAGTGTACTCGTGTGCGCAAAAAACCTGTGTATCTGGCGGTAAAACAGAAAATTTTTCCAGGGAATCATGCATTTGCGCGGGAGTTCCCTCGAAAAGCCGGCCACACCCCCCGGCAAACAATGTGTCCCCACAGAACAGGACAGGCTGTTTTCCCGCCGCCCGGCCGACATACGCGATGTGGCCGGCCGTGTGGCCCGGCACGTCCAGCACGGTCAGGTCCAGGTCGAGCTCGGGCAGGGTCACCCGGTCGCCCTCGGTCAGCGGCACATCGCAGCGCGGCAGCTTTTCGCGGGCCGGGCCATATACGGTGAGATCGCCGATGCGGGACAATTCCAGGACGCCTCCCACATGGTCGCCATGGTGGTGCGTGAGTAGAATGGCGCGCAGCTTCAGGCCTTCGCGGGCCAGCCATTGCAGCACGGGGCCGGCTTCGCCGGGGTCGACCACGGCGGCCTGGTCACCGCGCACGATGGCCCAGATATAGTTGTCGGTGAAGGCGGGCAAAGGCAAGACCGCGGCAGTGCTTTCGCGGCCGCCTGCGGGGGCGGTCAAGGCTTGCATGAGATTCGAAGGAATAAGACGTGGCAGAAGAGACTGCGCCGATTGTAGAACTGGCTGAATGGTTCCAGACGCCGCCAGGGCAATACGCCCTGGCCTGGGAACGCGCGCAGTTCGACGCGGCCGTGGCGGACGTGTTTGGATATTACGCCTGGCAGGTCGGCCTGGCCGACATGAACCTGCTGCGCGCCAACCGCATGCCCTTCAAGGGCTACGTCGGCACCGAGACCCCATCGCCCGAAAGCACCACGGGCTGGCAGTCGCGGGTGGTGTTGGCCCAGCCCGAGGCCCTGCCGTTCGAATCCCAGAGCGTCGACCTCCTGATCTTGCCGCACGCCTTCGAATGCGCCGCCGAGCCGCATAACGTGCTGCGCGAAGTCGAGCGCGTGCTGGTGCCCGAGGGGCGGGTGGTGATCTCCGGCTTCAACCCCTGGAGCATGTGGGGGGCGCGCACGCGCATGCCCGGCATGGAGCCCTGGCTGCCGCAGCCGCCGTCGTCCCAGGTGTCGCTGCCGCGCCTGAAAGACTGGTTCAAGCTGCTGTCGCTGGAAGTCGAGCAAAGCCATTTCGGCTGCTATGCACCGGCCTGCCGCAGCGAAAAATGGCTGCAGCGCTGGGGCTTCCTGGAGTCCGCCGGCGCCCGTTGGTGGAGCCTGGGCGGCGCGGTTTATCTCGTGTCGGCCGTCAAGCGCGTGGCCGGCATGCGTATCATCGGTCCGGCCTGGAAGACCAAGCCCAAGCGCGCCCGCGCGGCGTCGGTGGTGGTCAACCGCCAGGCGGACGGCGGTTTCGACCGCGCCTCGCGCGGCCGGCCGGATTCTCTGTGACAGTACAAGGACAACCAAGCAGCACCATGCAGGACAACAACGCGAACGACCAGAAAGTGGAAATGTGGACCGACGGGGCCTGCAAGGGCAATCCCGGTCCCGGCGGCTGGGGGGTGCTGATGCGCGCCGGCGCGCACGAAAAGACAATGCATGGCGGCGAGGCCCAGACCACCAACAACCGCATGGAATTGCTGGCCGTCATCGAGGGGCTGCGGGCGCTGAAACGCTCGTGCTCGGTCACCATCCACACCGACTCCCAGTACGTCATGAAGGGCATGACCGAATGGCTGGCCAACTGGAAGCGGCGCGGCTGGATGACCGCCGACAAGAAGCCTGTCAAGAACGCCGAGCTGTGGCAGGCGCTGGACGAGCAGGTGCGCCGCCATACCGTGTCCTGGCGCTGGGTCCGCGGCCACGCGGGCGATCCTGGCAACGAGCGTGCCGACCAGCTGGCCAACCTGGGCGTGGAGTCCATCAAGCGCTCTTGATCGGCCGCAATGGGGGCGGGCGGCCGCCGCGCCGCATCGGGATATACCCTGGGTCGGGCGTTTTAGTGCTTTCAGTGCGCTACCGGATTGTTCCAGTATGTAAATCCGGGTGCTACAGTGCCAAGCCTTATTCCAGATCCAGCGGCGCCGCCCCAGCGGGGCATGCGTGGCGCGCGCCGCGATACCGCCACATTCACGCATGAAAAAAGCTGTATTGATGGCCGCCGTCGCGGCCGGGTTGGCCGCGGGGGCCGCTCTTGGCGTATTCGTGCCGCGCTGGCTTGCGCCGGCGGCCGTCGACGCGCCCAAAGCCGCGGCCAGCGCCAAGCCGGCGCCCAAGGCCGCGCCCGTCCGGGTCGAAGTCGCCGCTGTCACTGAGATTCCGTTTGCCCGGGGCCTGTCGGCCGTGGGCAGCCTGCGCTCGGACGAAGCCGTGGTGCTGCGTCCCGAGGTGGCCGGGCGCATCCAGTCCATCGATTTCAAGGAAGGCCAGCCGGTCAAGCGTGGCCAGCCCCTGGTCCGCCTGGACGATTCGGTGCCGCGGGCCGAACTGGCCCAGGCCCGCGCCAACCTGACACTGGCGCAGAGCCACTACCGCCGGGCCGTGGCCCTGCAGGGCAAGGGCTTCGTCAGCCAGCAGGCACGCGATGAATCGGCCAGCACGCTCAAGGTGCAGGAAGCCGCCGTGGCGCTGGCCCAGGCGCGCCTGGACAAAATGACCATCACCGCGCCGTTCGCCGGCTTTGCCGGCCTGCGCAGCGTGTCGGTGGGCGACTACGTCAACCAGGGCCAGGACCTGGCGCCGCTCGAGGCCATCGATCCGCTCAAGGTCGATTTCCGCGTGCCGGAAATGTATCTGAGCAAGGTGGGCGTGGGCCAGCAGCTGACGCTGCGCCTGGACGCGTTGCCCGGCCAGGAACGCCAGGGCCTGGTGTACGCCGTCAGCCCGCTGGTCGACGCGGGCGGCCGCTCGATCCTGCTGCGCGCCACCGTGGCCAACCAGGATTCGGTGCTGCGGCCGGGCATGTTCGCCCGCGTGCAGCTGATGTTCAACCAGGACAAGGCGCTGGTCGCGCCCGAGGCCGCGCTGTCGCCTTCCGGCGAAACGCAATACGTCTACCGGGTTAAGGACGGCGTGGCCGAGCGCCGGGAAGTCACCATCGGCGAACGCCGCGAGGGCCGCGTCGAGATCCTGACCGGCGTGGCGGCGGGCGACCACCTGGTGGTGTCGGGCCTGCAACGCGTGACCGACGGCGGCGCCGTGCAGGTCGTGAATAACGGCGTGTGACGCCAATTTCTTTACAGTTAGCGGCGGCCCACCATGCGTATTTCCGAAACCTGTATCAAACGGCCGGTGTTCGCGTCGGTGCTGTCGCTGATCATCGTCCTGATCGGCCTGATCTCGTATTCCCGCCTGTCGGTGCGCGAATATCCCAAGATCGATGAACCCATCGTGTCGGTAGACACCACCTACAAGGGCGCCTCTCCCGAGGTGATCGAATCGCAGGTCACCAAGCCGCTGGAAGACCAGTTGGCCGGTATCGAAGGCGTGGACGTGATGACGTCGCGCAGCCGCTCCGAGCGCAGCCTGATCAACATCAAGTTCAACCTGTCGCGCAACCCGGACGCGGCGGCGGCCGAAGTCCGCGACAAGGTCTCGCGCGCCCGGCGCTTTTTGCCCGACGAAATCGACGAACCCATCATCGGCAAGGTCGAGGCCGACTCCCAGCCCATCATCTACATCGCGGTGGAGTCCGGCTCGTACTCGGCCATTCAGACCTCCGACTACATCAACCGCTACATCAAGACGCGCCTGTCGGTGCTGCCGGGGGCGGCCGAAGTGCGCGTCTTCGGCGAACGGCTGCCGTCGATGCGCATCTACGTGGACCGCGACAAGCTCGCCGCCTACGGCCTGACCGTGCAGGACGTCGAAACCGCGCTGCGCAGCCAGAACGTGGAAATTCCCGCCGGCCGCATCGAATCGCGGGCCCGCGAATTCTCGGTGGTCTCGTCCACCGACCTGCAGACCCCGGCGCAATTCGAGAACGTCATTGTCGCCAATGTGAAGGGCTATCCGGTGCGGCTGCGCGACGTTTCCAAGGTCGAGATCGGCGCTGCCAACGACCGGGTGCTGTCGCGCTTCAATGGCAAGCCCGCCATCAATATCGGCATTACCCGCCAATCCACCGCCAACCCGCTGGAATTGTCCAAGGCGGCGCGCGAAGAGATCGTGCGCCTGAACGAAAACCTGCCGGCGGGCATGAAGCTGACCATCGCCTACGACTCGTCGGTCTTCATCGAGAGGTCGATCGATTCGGTGTTCCACACCATCGGCGAAGCCATCATCCTGGTGGTGCTGGTGATCTTCTTCTTCCTGCGCAACCTGCGGGCCAGCATCATCCCCATCGTCACCATCCCGGTGTCGCTGGTGGGCGCCTGCGCATTGATGTACCTGTTCGGCTTTTCCATCAACACGTTGACGCTGCTGGCCATGGTGCTGGCCATCGGCCTGGTGGTGGACGACGCCATCGTGGTGCTGGAGAACATCTTCCGCCATATCGAAGACGGCATGCCGCGCAAGGAAGCCGCGCTGCGCGGATCGCGCGAGATCGGCTTCGCGGTGGTGGCGATGACCATGACCTTGGTGACCGTGTACGCGCCGCTGGCGTTTGCCACCGGCCGCACGGGGCGGCTGTTCATCGAGTTCGCGTTGGCGCTGGCCGGCGCGGTGCTGGTGTCCGGCTTCGTGGCCCTGACGCTGACGCCGATGATGTGCTCGGTGCTGCTGCGCCACCAGAGCAGCCATAGCCGCTGGTACAACCTGATCGAAGGCTGGCTCAATGCCATGAGCAGCGGCTACCGCCGCCTGCTGGGCGCATCGCTGCGGCACCGCTGGCTCGTGGTGGCCATCGGCGTGGCCGTCGCGGCCGGCAGCGGGGTGCTGTTCAAGGTAGTCAAGAGCGAGCTGGCGCCCATCGAGGATCGCGGCGTGGTGTTCGGCATTGTCAGCGCGCCCGAAGGCGCCACGCTGAACTACACGCTGGACAGCATGCAGGGCATCGAAGGGTTCTACGCTGGCATTCCCGAGGCCAGCGGCAGCCAGGTGACCGTGGGCTTTCCCACCGTGACGGACGGCACCGCCATCCTGCGCCTGAAGCCCTGGGAAGAGCGCAGCCGCAAGCAGCAGGCCATCACGCAGGAACTGCAGCCGCTGTTCTCGTCGCTGCCCGGCGTGCGCGCGTTCCCCACCAATCCGCCGTCGCTGGGGCAATCGGCGCGCTCCAAGCCGGTGGAGTTCATCATCATGAGCCAGGCTTCCTACCCGGAGCTGGCCCGCCTGACCGAGGTATTCCTGACCGAGCTGCGCAAGTATCCCGGCCTGATGAACCTGGACACCGACCTGCGCCTGAACACGCCTGAACTGCGGGTGCGGGTGGACCGCGACAAGATGGCGGACGTGGGCGCCAACGTGGATACCGTGGGCCGCACGCTCGAATCGATGCTGGGCGGCCGCCAGGTTACGCGCTACAAGGACCAGGGCGAGCAGTACGACGTGATCGTGCAGGTGACGCCGCGCGACCGCGCCAACCCCACCGACATTTCCGGCATCCACATCCGGGCGCGCGATGGCAGCATGGTGCAGCTGGACAACCTGCTGGGCGTGCACGAAGGCGTGTCGCCGCAGTCGCTGAACCACTTCAACCGCCTGCGCGCGGTCAAGATCGACGCCGCGGTGGCGCCGGGCTATGCGCTGGGCGAGGTGCTGACCCACATGCACCAGGTGGCCCGCGATGTCCTGCCCAACACGGTGGTGACGGACCTGGACGGCCAGTCGCGCGAATTCCGCGATTCGTCCGGCAGCATCTACCTGGTGTTCGCCATGGCGCTGGCTTTCATCTACCTGGTGCTGGCCGCGCAGTTCGAAAGCTGGCGCAACCCCTTCATCATCATGCTGTCGGTGCCGCTGTCCATGACTGGCGCGCTACTGGCCCTGTATCTGACGGGCGGCACGCTGTCGATCTACAGCCAGATCGGCCTGATCACCCTGGTGGGGCTGATCACCAAGCACGGCATCCTGATCGTGGAATTCACCAACCAGTTGCGCGACGAGGGCAGGGAACTGTTCGAGGCCGTCACCGAGGCCAGCGTGCTACGCCTGCGGCCGATCCTGATGACCACCGGGGCCATGGTGCTGGGCACCGTGCCGCTGGCGCTGTCGTCGGGCGCCGGCGCCGAATCGCGCCAGCAGATCGGCTGGGTCCTGGTGGGCGGACTGATGCTGGGTACACTACTGACCTTGTTCGTCGTGCCGGTGGCCTACACCCTGATCGCCACCGCACGCCAGAAACCCGGCCCCGCCGGCAGCGCAGCGCATCCCCCGGCCCAGCCGGATGGCCCGGATGCCCATACGCCGCCGGCGCCTGCGGCCCATGCGTCGGAATAGCTTTATGCGCCAGATCATCTTTGACACTGAAACCACCGGACTGGACCCGGCCCAGGGACACCGCATCGTCGAAATCGGCTGCGTCGAACTGGTCAACCGGATGTCCACGGGCAACAACCTGCACATCTACCTGAACCCGGACCGCGACAGCGACCCCGAGGCATTGGCGGTGCACGGCTTGACCACCGAGTTCCTGTCCGACAAGCCGCGCTTTGCCGACGTGGCCGACGAATTCGTCAAGTTCATCCAGGGCGCCGAACTGATTGCGCACAACGCCGCGTTCGACGTGAAGTTCTTCAACGCGGAATTGGCCAAGACCGGCCGCGGCGCCATCACCGAATACTGCGACACCATTACCGACTCGCTGTTGCACGCGCGCTCGCTATTCCCAGGCAAGCGCAACTCGCTGGACGCGCTGTGCGACCGCTTCGGCATTTCCAACGCCCACCGTACGCTGCACGGCGCATTGCTCGACTCGCAGCTGCTGGCCGAGGTCTGGCTGGCCATGACCCGCGGCCAGGACGCGCTGCTGATCGATGTCGACGACAACAACCAGGGCGCCAATGGCGGCGTGGTGCTGGCCAAGTTCGATGCCTCGGGTCTGCCGGTGCTCAAGGCCAACGATGCCGAATTGGCCGAGCACGAAACCTACCTGGCCGCGCTGGACAAGTCGGTCGGCGGCGAATGCGTCTGGCGCAAAATGGACGCGCCGGCAGCGGCCAACTGAAGATTTTCCGAGGCGGCTTGCACACATCCAAAAAAGCGTGCTAATATTTCGCCTCTTTCGGGGTGGTTAGCTCAGTGGTAGAGCACTGCCTTCACACGGCAGGGGTCACAAGTTCGAAACTTGTACCACCCACCAAAGACCCTCGAAGAGCATGGCGCAGGCCTAGGCCCAGGTCCAGACCCAAGCCCCGGCCGATTAGGCCAACAGGCGCGCGATTGCGATTCGAGACAGGTAGCCAAAGGCCGCCTACAGCAATGAAGCCAACCCTAGCGGTTGGCTTTTTTGTTTTCCGGCAGGGATAGAGCAAAGCAGCTGCTGAAGGCCACGGAGGGCTATGGAGCTAGGGCCCGAAGCGACAACAAAGCCCAACTCATTGATCTCGCGCAAGCGGTGCGGCCCCGATTGCGCGTCGTCGCGCCGGGTTTTGCCTATGATGAAGGTGGGCCAAGGCAGCAGCCTTGGCAGGCAGGCCAGGGCAACAGCCCTGGCGGAAAGCCCAGCCTTTCGGAGACCGTCATGCATCCCAGCACCAACACCATGTTGATCATCATCGTCACCGGCGTGGCGCTCATGCTGGTCGGGTTTGGACTGCGTGACCGCAATATCGGCATGGGCCTGATGGGCGTGGGCCTCATCACGGCCATCGGCACCATCATCTACAAGGCGTACATCACGTTCTATTGATGCGGGCCGGCAGCGCAGCCCGGTTGTCCGCTCAGCCCTTGGGCGCGGTTTGGCGCGCCACGCGCGCCAACAGGGTATCGAGCTGGTTGGCGAAGGCCTTGCGGTCCGCCTGACTGAACGAGGGCGGCCCGCCCGTGTCCACGCCGCTGGCGCGCAATTCTTCCATCATGTCCCGTACTGCCAGCCGTTCCCGGATGGTTTCCGGCGAATAGCGCTCGCCGCGCGGATTCAGCGCCATCGCGCCCTTTTCCAGCACCTGCGCGGCCAGCGGGATGTCGCCGGTGATCACCAGGTCGCCCGCGACGGCCCGTTCGACGATGTGATCGTCGGCCACGTCAAAGCCGCGCGGCACCTGCACCGCGCGGATCAGCGGCGACGGCGGCGTATGCAGCGGCTGGTTGGCCACCAGGGTCAGGGGCACCTGCCAGCGCTGCGCGGCGCGGAACAGGATGTCTTTGATGACCCCGGGGCAGGCGTCGGCGTCGACCCAGATATGCATCAGCCCAGAGCCTTTTGCAGGGCTTCGGCCACGAGGTCGTTGGTGGTGACGCCGCGTTCGGCGGCCGCCGCGCGCAGCTGGTCCGCCTGGGCCTGCGACAGCTTCAGGGGAAACGGCACCAGGCCGGCGGCCTGATCCAGTTTGCGCTGCTCGCGGCGGTCGGGTGCCTGCGAGGCCGCGCCGAAGCGGTCGGGCGTGGCGGATTGTTTGAGTTGGCCGGCCAGTTTCAGCGCCTGGTTCTTTTGCAGATCGAATTTATTCATGAAGATTCCTGATTGGGAGCGCCATCATAAGCGCAAGCGCCGTTAGCGGGGTTTGGGGTGCTCCAGCGCGGCCAGACCTTCTTCCGCGCCGTCGTGCAGCGGCACGGTCAGGCCGCGCCGGGCGGTGGCCACGCTGACCTGGGCGCCCTGGGCCGACCCGGCGGCCAGGAGATCCTGTCCCGTCTGGTAGACCGCGCGCACGACCTGCAGGGCCTCGTCGCGGGTCAGGTCCGAGGTGGTCAGCAGCAACGCCGCCATGCCGACGGTGGCGACCGGCTCGGCCTGATTCGGGTAGGTGCCGCCCACGATATCCATGGGCATCAGGGCGCTGTCCTGCGTGGCCAGGGCCTTGATCGCGGCGGGGTCCAGCGGCAGCAGCTTGAGGTGCGCCTGGGTCAGCGCGTCGCGTAGCGGCGCGGCGGGCACGCCGATCACCTGCGCGGCCGCGTCGATCGCGCCCGAGTTCAGCGCGGGCAGCGAGCCGGCAAACGGCGCGGGCACGGCCTCGTAGTCGCGTCCGGCCTGCAGGCCATGGGCTGCCAGCACCGTTTCCAGCGTGGCGCGCACCGCCGAGCCCTCGGCGCCCAGCGCGATCTTCTTGCCCTTCAGGTCGCGCACGCTGCGCAGCTTGGCGTCGTCGCGCACGACGATGTGCACCAGTTCCGGATACAGGCTGCCCAGCGCGCGCAGCCCCGTGAACGGGCCTTGCGCCGCGAACGGGCCGCGGCCCTCGTAGGCCAGCTTGGCCGTGTCGGCCTGGGCCAATCCGACCACGGCGTCGCCGCTGCGCAGCAGGGCGATGTTCTCGGCCCCGCCGCCGGTGATCAGCGGCGTGACCCGGATCTGGCGAGCCTGGCCCACCGCGCCCAGCGCCCGCGCGAAGTTGACGTATTCGCCCCGGTCCGGGCCGCCCGCCAGCGGGTAGCCCTGCTGCATGCGTGCCAGGCGGCCGTTGATGCGGGCGACCGAGCGTTCCAGCTCTTGCTGCACGACGTGCTGCGCGGTGCTGGACGCGCTGTAGGCCACGGAATGCGTGATCTGGTCCAGCGTTTCCAGCAGGCGCTGCGTCACGGGCGGCGGCGCGCCGGTGTCCAGCGACGGGGCCTCGGCGGCCTTGAAGCCGGCCGGGGTTACCAGCGACCAGGTGTCGCCGTCCTTGCGGTAGATGGCGCTGGCGTGGGCCACGATGCGGTCGCCGGCCTGGTTGCCGCTGGACTTCACGCCGCTGATGCTGCGCGGACCGGCGCCCAGCAAGGTCACCAGCGCGGCCGCGCCCGGCTGGTCCCACGCACCCAGCGAGATGTCGCGGGTCACTTCCAGCCGCAGGTCGTAATAGACCACGCGGCGGGTTTCACCGGCCGGCGCGCTGTTGTCGGCAGCCGAGCCCATGCGTTTGATTTCATTGATGCGGAACAGGTCCGCGCCATAGGTGGCGGTCAGGCTGCGTTCGACGTCCGCGCGCAGCGCATCCGTCTCGGGCGCCCGGCCGCAGGCGGCCAACACCAGGCACAGGGCCATCAGCAGGAAGCGTTTCAGCATGCTCACATCCCCCCCACGAACGGCAAGGAGATCAGCGAGGTCAGCACGATCACGTTCAGGATGTCCACCAGGAAGGCGCCGGTCACGGGCACCACGATGAAGGCCTGGGGCGCGGGGCCATGGCGGCGGGTCAGCGCCTGCATGTTGGCGATGGCGGTGGCGGTGGCGCCCAGCGAGAAGCCGCAGAACGCCGCCGACATGATGGCGGCCTCGTAGTCGCGCTTGAGCAGGCGGAACACCACCACGCTCGCGTACAGTGCGCAGAACAGCGTCTGCACTGCGAGGATCAGCGCTAGCGGGCCGGCCAAGCGTGCCACGCTGGACAGGTCCAGCGTCATCATCGTCATGGCCAGGAACAGCGACAGCGTGATGGTGCCGATGATTTCGGTGGCGCGGTCGTCCAATTTCAGGCCCAGGCGTTCGCCGCCGTTGCGGATCAGCACGCCGGTCGCCAGGCACCACAGGAAGTTGGGCAGGCTGACGGGCGCGCCTTCCACCAGCGTCGCCAGGAAGCCGCCCACCACCAGGCAGACGAAGGCCGCGGTCATGGACGTGATGAACGACGCCGGCGTCGACGGCGCCTGCGCTTCGGTCAGGTCGGGCGCGTCGTGGCCGCCTTCGGCCTGCGGATCCAGGCTGCCGCGCAGCTTGTGGCGCCGCATGATCCATTCAGCCACCGGGCCGCCCACCACGCCGCCCAGCACCAGGCCGATCGTCGCGGCGGTCATGGCCAGCGCCATCACGTCCTGGATATTGTTGACGTCGGCAAAGCGGGTGGCGTAGGCCGCGCCCGTGCCATGGCCGCCGACCAGCGTGATGGTGCCGCCGAGCAGGCCCATCAGCGGATGCATGTCCAGCAGCCAGGCCATGCCCAGCCCCACCGCGTTCTGCAGCACCAGAAAGGGAATCAGCGCCAGCAGGAACGCGATCAGCCGCGGGCCGCCCTTGGCCAGCAGCTTCAGGTTGGCCGTCAGGCCGATGCAGCCGAAGAACAGCAGCAGCAGCGTCGGCTTGATGCTGGTTTCCAGCGCCACGGAAACGCCGCCCCAGGTCGACAGCAGATAGGCGCCGATGGCAAACAGCAGGCCGCCCACGATGGGGTCCGGGATGCTGTAGCGGGCAAGCACGCCGATCCGGGTGGTCAGCAAGCGGCCGACGGCGAGCACCAGGCAGCAGGCCAGCAGGGATTGGACAGGGGAAAGCGAAATCATGGAAACCTTTGTGCCCCGTGGGGCGCGGCAAAATTCAGAGCGGAAACGCGCGCGCCATGTAACTGGCGTCCTGGCCGTAGCCTTCGAGCTTGTCGGCCAGGGCCTGGCCGCCGGCCGCGACCGGCGCGTAGCCGTGGCGCAGCCAATACCCCACCGCGGAACCCAGCGATACCAGGCTGGCGCGCCGTAAACCCGACTGCATGGCGCCCTGGGCCGCCGCGCGCAGCAGCGCCTGGCCCACGCCCAGTCCTTGGGCCGTCGGCGCCACGGCGCAATCGTGCAGGAACCAGTGGTCCGCGGCCGGGGGCAGGGCGGTCAGCGGCGCATCCAGCGCCGGCGGCAGGCCCGCGTCCCAGGGATACGACACCAGATAACCCAGCAACGGGTCCGCATCGCGCGGCCCGGCGGCTTGCGCCACCCAGCAATGGGCCGGCGCCAGCGCCAGCCGGTTCAGGAAGAATTCAGCGCTTTCCAGCAGAAAACCGGGGTAGGCCTGGGCCTGCACCTGCAGGATGCGGTCCACGTCGCCGGTCAGCATGGAGCGGACTCGGTATTGCATAACCACCTTGTAAAACAAGAACTTCGCGCATTTTACCGATGTCGGTCGGGTGGGGCGGCCGGCGCTGCTTTACGGCATTTCACATATCGGGGACAGAGATTCACCGGACTTCATACATTTACCGCTCCCGCTTCCTAGAATCAGCATGAATTCATGCCGGTTCGGCAGCTGTGTCATTTCATGAAAATTCGACGAGGGCCTGCGCATACTCCGTCCCATAGCGTCCCGTACTCCAGTTCCAGAGCCTTATGCACATCCAATTCCGGTCCGAGCCCATGGGGCAGCAAGTCCTGACCAAACCGCTTCCCTCGGAAACGGTTTGGCCGACTGCCGCCGCCAACGTGCCCTACGACACCTGCGTCACTTGCGTCATTCCATGCCTGAATGAATGCGAGAACCTGCGCGTGCTGCTGCCCTTGCTGCGCAGCCGCCTGGCGGCGCTGTGCTCGGGCTGGGAAATCATCGTGGCCGACGACGGCAGCACCGATGGCACCGAAGCGCTGATGGCCGAATGGACCCAGTACGACGGCTTTCGCTACGTGCAGCTGTCGCGCAACTTCGGCAAGGAAGCCGCGCTCAGCGCCGGCCTGGAAAGCGCCACCGGCGACGTGGTCATCTGCCTGGATGCCGACATGCAGCATCCGCCCGCGCTGATCGAACAGATGCTGGCCCGCTGGGCCGCCGGCGCCGAGATGGTCTACGCCGTGCGCGAAACCCGCAACGACGAATCCTGGATCAAGCGCACGGGCGCGCGCTGGTTCTACAAACTGCTTAGCGGCGCGCGCGGCGTGGACGTGCCGGCCCATGCCGGTGACTTCCGCCTGATGGACCGCGGCGTGGTGGACGCGCTGAACGCGCTGCCCGAACGCACCCGCTTCATGAAGGGCCTGTACGCCTGGGTCGGTTTCAAGGGCGAAGCGTTGCCCTACACGCCGGACGAGCGCATGCATGGCGACAGCCGTTTTGGCAGCATGCGCCTGGCGCGGCTGGCGCTGGACGGGCTTACCGCCTTCACCACTTGGCCGCTGCGCCTGGTCAGCCTGGTCGGCGTGCTGTTCGCCGTGCTGGCCATGGCCTACGCGACGTACCTGGTGATTGAATACCTGGTGTCCGGCAACGAAGTGTCGGGCTGGACCACGATCGTGACGGCGGTGCTGTTCTTTGCCGGCGTCAACCTGATTTCCCTGGGCGTGGTCGGCGAATACGTCGCCCGCATCTTTGACGAGGTCAAGGGACGCCCGCTGTTCGTGGTGCGTCGCCGCCAAGGACAAGCCTCCCGTATCGACAAGGCAGCACACTGATGACCACCGCGACGCAACGCCCGGCGCGCTCCGAATGGATCCCGCCGGCAGGGTGGTTCCTGCTCGCGATCGGCTTTTGGTTGATCTTCCTGGCTTGGGTGCGGCCGCTGACGCTGCCCGATGAGGGCCGCTACGCCGGCGTCGCCTGGGACATGCTGCGCAGCGGCTCGCATGCCGTGCCGCTGCTGGACGGCATGCCGTATTTCCACAAGCCGCCGCTCTACTACTGGATGACCGAACTGTCGTTCACGGTGTTCGGCGTGCACCCGTGGGCCGCGCGCCTGCCGTCGCTGCTGGCGTCCTGGGCCGCGATCGCCGCGCTCTATGGCTTCGTGCGGCGCTATCGCGACGCCGCCAGCGCCACCATGACCGCGCTGGTCCTGGCGACCGTGCCCTTCTTCTACGGCGGTTCGCAGTTCGCCAACCTGGACATGCTGGTTGCCGGCATGATTACGCTGTGCGTGCTGGCCGCGGCCGATACGGTGCTGCGCGTCGAGCGCGGCCAGGCCTATCGCTGGATGTCGCTGGCCGCCGCCGCGCTGGCGGGCCTGGCGGTGCTGGCCAAGGGCCTGATCGGCCTGGTGCTGCCGGGCGCCATCCTGTTCATCTGGCTGGTCTGGAGCCGCCGCTGGCGTGGCCTGGCCGCCCTGGTGTGGCCGCCCGCACTGTTGGTGTTCGCCATTGTCGCGGTGCCGTGGTTTGCCCTGATGCAGATCCGCTACCCGGGCTTTTACGACTATTTCTTCGTCTATCAGCACTTCCAGCGCTTCGCCGAGGGCGGCTTCAACAACGCCCAGCCGTTCTGGTTCTACCTGCCGGTGGTAGTGGGCCTGTCCCTGCCCTGGTCGTTGTGGGGCGGCGGCATCCTGCGCAAGGCCTTCTGGGCGGAAAGCCCGCAGCGCGACCTGCGCCGCCTGGCGCTGGTCTGGTTCGTGGTGGTGGTGGGCTTTTTCTCGCTACCCAATTCCAAGCTGGTCGGCTATGTGTTGCCGGCGCTGCCGCCGCTGGCCTTCCTGCTGGCCGAGGTCATCATTGCCGCGTTGCGCCAGAAGAACGAGTCGCTGGCGCCGCGCCTGGTGCGCATCTGCGCTGGCGTGGGCGCCGGTATCTGCGTGGTGGCCATCGGTATCGCCGCCCACAGCGCCCGCGGCAGCGCGGGGCCGTTGGCGGCCGTGATCCGGCCGTTGGCGCAGCCTGGCGATACCTATGTGTCGCTGCACACTTATCCGTTCGACCTGGCGTTGTATGCGCAGGCGCCCAAGCCGTCGTGGGTGGTGGATGACTGGCTCAATCCGGACGTGCCGGTGCGCGACAACTGGCGCAAGGAGCTTTACGACGCCGCGAAGTTCGAACCCGAGATCGGCAAACAGGTGTTGATCAGTGCGCAGGAATTCGATGCACGGCTGTGCGCGGCGCCCGACGGGTCCCGCTACTGGGTCTGGGGTACCAATTCAGATGGGAGCAACTACCGCGCGCTGCAAGGTTCGCAGCCGGTGGCGACCAGCGTGAAATACGTGATCTGGCAAGTGGTGTCGGACGCCGCTTTCAAGCAGCGGGTTTGTGGCGGAACGCCCAAAGCCGGCTCGTGATGAAGGTGGCGACCGCCAGCGCAATCAGGATCAGTGCCAACAGGATGTCGTAGCGTACGGCCGTTACCCGCAGCAACCATGCGTAAGCGGATTCATTGATCACGAAGCCAACGGCTGAAATGAAGAAGAAACGGCGGACTGCTATGGTCCAGGGTGTGTGGGAATGTCTGAACGTAAGCCGGTAGTGCCCGCTGAAGGAAACCACGAACGCCACCAGCCAGCCGATCAGGTTGGCCAGGAGCGGCGCGGCGCCCAGGGCTTCCACGCAGGTGACGGCGACTCCCCAATGCGTGGCGGCCGCTGCGCATCCGACGGCGATGAACAGGCTGACTTGTTGAAGCAGGGCGCGCATGTGGGGCGTGTCGAGGAAAAATTGCGGGGTGAGGACATGACCAAACGGATAGTGGTCTGCGGTGATGATTTTGGCATGAATGCCGACATCGATGAAGGCATGATTGCGCTGGTCGCCATGGGCCGGCTGAGCGCCGTCAGTTGCCTGGCCCAAGGCCCGACCCTGGCCGCCAATGCGCCGCGCCTGGCCGTCCTGGACGCCGATATCGGTCTGCATATCAACTTCACCGAGGCGATGGATGCCAGCGACGCCGGCCTGCCGTCTTTGTCCGGGCTGATCCTGCGCGCCTACGCCCGCCGACTGGAGCTCGCCTGGGTCGACCAGCGCCTGGCACGCCAGTTCGACGCCTTCGAAGCCGCGTTCGGCCGCGCGCCCGACTACGTGGATGGGCACCAGCACGTGCACCAGCTGCCCATCATCCGCGAACGCCTGTTGCTGCTGCTCAAGCAACGCTACGGCGCCAGCATGCCGTGGGTGCGCCAGACCGCGCCGGGCATGCTTTGCGGCATTCCGCTGAAAGAATCGATCAAGGCGCGCATCATCGGCGCGCTGGGTGCGGGCGAGTTTGGCCGCCAGGCCCGCCAGGCCGGGTTGCGCAGCAACCGCCGCCTGTTGGGCGTCTACGGTTTCGAAGGCGGCAAGCGGCGCTATGCCGACCTGCTGCAGAACTGGCTGTTCAATGCCCGCGACGGGGACCTGCTGATGTGCCATCCCGCCAAGGACTGCCAGGACGGCAGCGCCATGGCGCGCCAGCGCCAGGCCGAATACGACGTGCTGGCCAGCCCCAAACTGGGTGACTGGCTTGCCGCCAACGGCATGCGCATCGCACGTCTGTCGGCCGTGCCCGCCGGCGCCGAGGCGCGCCCGGGCGTGACCCCGCGGCGCCAGGCGGCAGCCAGCTAGGCGGTAGCGCTAGGCCTGCGTCAGGTTCTGCAGCAGCCAGGCGCCCGCCGGGCCCAGCGGGCGGCGCGTCGACCAGACCGCATCCACCCGGATCTGCCGGGGCCAGCCCGGTACCGCCAGCTCCACCAATTGCCCCCGCCCGAAACGTTGCAGCATCCAGCGCGGCAGCTCGGCCCAGCCGAATCCCAGGTTGGCCATTTCCAGCAGCATCAGATAGCCCGGCGCCGACCACGTCGAATGCGAGGGGGCGGGCGCCTTGTCGTCCAGTTCGTAGGTGCTCAGGCGCAACTCGCGTTCGGTCTTCAGGTGGTCCGCCGTGATGCCGGACAGGGCCGCCAGCGGATGGCCGCGGCCCACGCACAGCACGATCTCCGAGGCTTCGCGCAGCGTGGCGTGCGCCACGTCGGGCGGGTAACTGTCCTGCGCCGCCATCAGGCCGAGGTGGGCACGGCCCTGCTGCACCAGCGCCACCACATCTTCGTATTCCGCGATCAGGCATTCAAAGCGCAGCGCCGGATAGCGCCGGTCGATCTGGCTGAGCATGTTTTCAAAGGTTTCGGACTGAAACGTGTCCGACAGCACCACGGTCAGGCGCGGTTCCAGTCCGGCCGATAACTGGCTGGCGCTGCGGTTCAGGCGGTCGTTGGCCGCCAGCACCTGCAAGGCCTGGCCCAGCAGCACCTGGCCGGCCTCGGTCAGCGCCGGCTGGCGCTGGCTGCGGTCGAACAGCGCCACGTTCAGGTCAACCTCGAGGTTGGCGATGGTTTCGCTGACGGTGGATTGGCTCTTGCCCAGCTTGCGGGCTGCGGCGGAAAAGGTGCCTTCGGCGGCAACCTGGGCGAAGGTGGCCAGGGATTCCAGGGAATGGCGCATGGGAGGGTGGGATTTTTATATCGGATTTTCCGATGGATATTATCTTTATCGTACCGGAAATATCGTCGAAAATCGCGCCGTTACTCAAGCAACCGACCTCAGGTGGGTCATGACGCAAGCCAAGAAAACCCTCAAAGAACGCTTCTTCCACGCGTTCCTGTTCGAAATCCTCGCCATCGGCCTGTGCGCGCCGGTCGCGGCCTGGGCCATGGGCAAATCGCTGTTTGAAATGGGCGTGCTGACGGCCGTGATCGCCTGGATCGCGCTGCTCTGGAACATGATCTACAACGCCGGCTTCGACCGCCTGGAAAACCGCCTGGGCTTCACCCGCAACCTGCGGGTGCGCATCCTGCACGCGTTCGGCTTCGAGCTGGGGCTGATCCTGATCGTGATTCCGCTGGCGGCCTGGTGGCTGAGCATCAGCCTGTGGCAGGCGTTCGTGCTGGACATCGCGCTGGTGCTGTTCTATCTGCCCTACGCGTTCTTCTACAACCTGGGCTACGACCGGGCGCGTCCGCGCGTCATGGCCTGGCTGGCGCGCGGCGCCAAGGACGCGGCCGAGCCGGCCGCGGCCGCCGCCGCTACGCGTCAATGACCTTGCGCGTGAACATCTCCAGGTAGTCCATCAGCGAATCCGCGCCCTTGATGGCCGCGGCTTCGTCACCGGTGGCGATGCCCTCGGCCATGGCCATGTGGCGCCGGGCGCCCTCGGTGATATCGCCTTCGTGCTGGTAGGCGTACCAGAAGCGCCGGCACTGGATGATCAGGGGTTCCACGGCATTCACCGCCGATGCGTTGCGGCAGGCGTTATGGCAGACGTGGTCCAGGGACTGGTCGGCCTGCATGTAGTCGTCCAGGTTGCCGCCGTCGGCGGCGCGGATCATCTGGGCCGCGCATTCCACGATCTGGCTGCGCTGCGCCGGCGTGGCGCGGCGCGCGGCACTGGCAGCGATCAGCTGTTCCAGCGCCCGTCGGGTCTGGATCAGGTCCATGTGGTCGGCCAGCTGGATCATCGATACCCGCAGGCCGCGGCGCGGCTCCTGGCGGATCAGCCCGGCCGCCACCATGCGCAGCAGCGCTTCGCGCAGCGGGGTGCGGCCCAAGCCGGTTTTCTCCACCAGATCCGCTTCCACGACCGCGCTGCCGGGCTGCAATTGCAGCGTGGCGATCATGCTTTCGATCTGGTCGTAGGCGACGTCGGCGGCGCGCCGTTTGGGTTCTGCTCCGGCCATCAATTATTGTTTTCCTTCGTTCTGCGCCACTGCGTGTAGGCCAGCCATTCGCCGACGAACCCGCGCCGGAAGAACGACACGCACAACACGAAAATCAACCCGATGACGATGGTGACGACATCGCCCAGGGTGGCAAGGTAGTTCTGCAGGCTGACCACCAGGGTGGCGCCCACGACGGGGCCCCACACGGTGCCGATGCCGCCCAGCAGCGTCATCAGCAGCACCTCGGTGGACGTGGCCAGCGACACATCGTTCAGGGCCACCAGTTGCAGCACCAGCGCCTTGAGCGAACCGGCCAGACCGGCGACCGAGGCGGACAGCACGAATGCCAGCAGCTTGCACCGATCCGTATCGTACCCTAGCGAAATCGCACGCGGCGCGTTGTCGCGCAGGGTCTTGAGCACCTGTCCGAAGGGAGAGTGGATCACCCGGTACACGAACAGGAATCCCAGCACGAAGACCCCCAGCGTGAAGTAATACATATGGGTGTCCGAGCTCAGGTCGACCAGGCCCAGGAACTTGCCTCGGGGGATGCCCTGCATGCCGTCTTCGCCGCGCGTCCAGCGGACCTGCACCGCCATGAAGTACGCCACCTGCGACAGCGCCAGCGTGATCATCGCGAAATAGATGCCGGTGCGGCGGATGGCCAGCCAGCCGATCGCATAGCCGATGGCGGCGGCCATGGCCACGCCGCACAGCATCGCGATTTCAGGCGGCAAGCCGGCCGCGCCGTACAGGATCATCATTTCGCCGGCGGCATACCCCGCCCAGCCAAAGAACGCGGCGTGGCCGAACGACACCAGGCCGGTGAAGCCGGTCAGCAGGTTGAAGGCCAGCGCGAACAGCGCAAAGCACAGCACCTTCATGACGAACACCGGATAGACAATCTGCGGAAAGAACGGCACCAGCAGGGCCGGCACCAGCAGCAACGCCAGGATGCGGATCGAAAGGGGGAGGCGCGACACTTATTTCTCCTTGCCGAACAGGCCCGCGGGGCGCATCAGCAGCACCACCGCCATCACGATGAACACGACCACGGTGGAGGCTTCCGGGTAGAACACTTTGGCCAGGCCTTCCAGCAGGCCCAGCGCCAGCCCGGTGACGATGGCGCCCATGATCGATCCCAGGCCACCGATCACCACCACCGCGAACACGATGTTGAGCAGGTTCGAGCCCATCAGCGGATTGATCTGCATTACCGGCGCCGCCAGCACGCCCGCCACCCCCGCCAACGCTACGCCGAAGCCGTAGGTCAGGGTGATCATCACCGGCACGTTCACGCCAAACGCCTGCAGCAACTTGGCGTTTTCGGTGCCGGCCCGCAGCATGGCGCCCAGGCGGGTGCGCTCGAACAGGTACCAGGTCGCGATGCACAGCGTCAGCGAGGCCACCACCACGAATGCCCGATACGCCGGCAGGAACATGAAGCCCAGGTCGAAGCCGCCCTGCAGGATCTCGGGCGGTTCATAGCCCACCCCCGAGATGCCGTAGAAATAGCGGAAGCCGCCTTCCATCATCAGCGCGATGCCGAAGGTCAGCAGCAGGCCATACAAATGGTCCAGGTGGTAGAGCCGCTTGAGCAGCGTCTTCTCGATCACCACGCCAACGGCGCCCACGACCAGCGGCGCCAGCACCAGGGCGGCCCAGAAATTGATCTGGACGCCCGGGCCCAGCAACTGCGGCAGCTGGGTGAAGCCGATCCACGCCAGGAACGCCGCCATCATGAACTGGGCGCCATGCGTGAAGTTGACGATGTTGAGCAGGCCGAAAATGATGGCCAGCCCCATGCTGAGAATGGCGTAGAAGCAGCCGTTGATCAGCCCCACCAGCAATTGGGCCAGCAGGGCGGGTAGCGAGATGTCGAACATGGCGGCCGGCTTAGGACTTGTTCAACGGGCAGGCGGCCTGCGGCTTGGGAAACACTTCGTCGCCCTTCAGGACCGACTTCACGTGGTAGTAGTCCCACGGCGCCTTGGACTCGGCGGGCGCCTTGACCTGCAACAGCAGCATGTCATGCACCAGCGCGCCGTCCGCACGCAGCTTGCCGTTGCGGATCACGGCGTCGTTGATGGTCATCTCGCGCAGCTTGGCCATGACGGCCGGTGCATCGTCGGTGCCGGCCGCCTCGATCGCCTTCAGGTACGACAGCGTGGCCGAATACACGCCGGCCTGCGACGCGGTCGGCATCTTCTTGGCCTTGTCGAAGAACTTGCGGGCCCAGGCGCGCGAGGCGTCATCGAAGTCCCAGTAGAACGCTTCGGTCAGGTACATGCCCTGAGCCTTGGGCAGGCCCATGCTGTGCACGTCCGAGATATAGGTCAGCAGCGGCGCCACGATCTGCTTCTTGGTGATGCCGAATTCGTTGGCCTGCTTGACCGCGTTGACGGTGTCGTTGCCGGCGTTGGCCAACGCGATCACGTCGGCCTTGGACGCCTGCGCCTTCAGCAGGAACGACGAGAAGTCGTTGCCGGGGAAGGGATGGCGCGACACGCCCACCACGGCGCCGCCGTTTTCCTGGATTACCTCGGTGGCGTCCTTTTCCAGCGAGTGGCCGAAGGTGTAGTCGGCGGTGATGAAGTACCAGGTCTTCTTGCCTTCCTTGACCAGCGCGCGTGCCGTGCCGGCCGCCAGCGCGTAGGTGTTGGTGGTCCATTGCGCGTTCAGCGGCGAGCATTTCTCGCCCAGGATCGCGGTGGACAGGCCGGCCGACGGCATCGTGACGCGGTTCTTCTGCTTGGCGATCTCCATCACGGCCAGCGCGGTCGAAGCGGTGGGGAAGTCGGTGATCATGTCGACCTTGCCCTGGTCGAACCATTCGCGCGCCAGGTTGGCGGCGACGTCGGGCTTGTTCTGGTGGTCCGCCGCCACCACTTCCACTGGCTTGCCCAGCACCTGGTTGCCCATTTCCTCGGCCGCCATGCGGGCCGCAATCACGGAGCCGTTGCCGGCCAGGTCGGAATAGACGCCCGACAGGTCGGTCAGCACGCCGATCTTGACGATGCCGTCGCTGATGCCGGCCTGCGCGTGGGCGGCGCCCGCCAGGCCAAGGGTGCACAGCGCTGCTGCGATTCGATTCAATTTCATCTGACTACGCTCCGGATAGGAATGGGACTGCGGTCGGAACAACGATGGAAAACTGCGTGGGCCTTCAGATGCCGAGCAGGGCGTTCAGCCGGTCTTGCGAGTGCTGGACTTCGGCCCGGTCGATCACGGCGGCCACCTGGCCATGCTCGATGACGTAGTGGCGGTCGGCCAGGTGCTGGGCGAAGCGGAAGTTCTGCTCGACCAGCACGGTGGTGTAGCCACGTTCTTTCAATTGTCGGATCACCCGGCCCAGCGCCTGCACGATCACAGGGGCCAGGCCTTCGGTGATTTCATCGAGCAGCAGCAAGCGGGCGCCGGTGCGCAAGATGCGCGCCATCGCCAGCATCTGCTGCTCGCCGCCCGACAGCCGCGTGCCGGGGCTGTGGGCGCGTTCCTTCAGGTTGGGGAACATCGCGTAGATCTCGTCCAACGACATGCCGCCGGGCCCCACCGAGGGCAGCAGCATCAGGTTTTCCTCGGCGCTCAGCGAGGCATAGATGCCGCGCTCTTCGGGGCAATAACCGATGCCCTTGCGCGCGATCTTGTGCGGCGGCAGGGCGATGGTTTCCTGTCCCATGACCTTGATGGAGCCGCTGCGGCGGCCCACCAGTCCCAGCACCGATTTCAGGGTCGAACTGCGACCGGCGCCGTTGCGACCCAGCAGCGTGACGCATTCGCCGGCCTGCACGTCCAGGTCGATGCCGTGCAGGATGTGCGATTCGCCATACCATGCATGCAGGTCGCGGATCTCCAGCATGGCCTGGGGCGCGCCAGCGCCGTTCGCACGGGTCTCATTCATCTTCCGCTCCCATGTACGCCTCGCGCACCGCCGGATTGGCCGATACCTCGGCATACGGCCCTTCGGCCAGGATCTCGCCGCGTTGCAGTACCGTGATGGCGTCGCAGATATCGGCCACCACTTTCATGTTGTGTTCCACCATCAGGATGCTGCGCCCGGCCGAGACCTGCTTGATCAGGTGCTTGACGCGGTCCACGTCCTCGTGGCCCATGCCTTGCGTGGGCTCGTCCAGCAACAGCAGCTCGGGTTCCAGCGCCAGCGTGGTGGCGATCTCCAGCGTGCGCTTGCGGCCATAGGGCAGGTCGCCCGCGGCCACGTCCAGCTGCGCGCGCAGGCCGACCTGGTCCAGCAGTTCCTCCACGCGCTGATGCAGGCGCTCCAGCGTGCTTTCCGAGCGCCAGAAGCAGTAGTCCACGCCCAGCTTGCGCTGCAGCGCCACGCGCACGTTCTCGCGTACCGACAGCTGCGGGAACACCGCGGAGATCTGGAACGAGCGCACAATGCCGCGGCGCGCGGTCTGCGCGGGGCGCTCGGCGGTGATGTCCACGCCGTCATAGACGATCTGGCCGCGGGTCGGAATATGGAACTTGGTGAGCAGGTTGAAGACCGTGGTCTTGCCCGCGCCGTTGGGCCCGATCAGCGCATGGATCGCCCCGCGCCTGACGCTTAGGTTGACGTCGTTGACCGCCACGAAGCCGCGGAATTCCTTGGTAAGGCCCCGGGTCTGAAGGATGATGTCGCTTTGCATGGTGTCCAAGTGGCTGCGGCAAGGCGGCGCGGCGCGGCCTGCGCCGCGCGCATCGCGCCGGTCCTGCTTTGCGGGGCTGGGTCGCTTACTTCGACTGGTATTGGCGCGGCCGCTTGGCCAGTTGCGCCTCGATGATGGCGGCGCAACGTTCGCGTTCGGCGCCCACCAGCGGCAGGCGCGGGCGGCGTACGTGTTCGTTGCCCACCCCGGCCAGCGTTTCGGCCAGCTTGATGTTCTGCACCAGCTTGGTCGACACGTCCAGGTGCAGCAGCGGCGTGAACCACTGGTACAGCGCCAGCGCTTCCTGCCACTTGCCCGCCTTCATCAGGTCGTACAGCGCCACGGTTTCCCGCGGGAACGCCGTCACCAGGCCCGCCAGCAGGCCATCGGCGCCCAGCGCCAGGGCTTCGAACGACAGGTCGTCCACGCCGATGAACAACTGGTAGCGGTCGCCCAGCGCGTTGCGCAGGTCGGTCACGCGACGGATGTCGTCGCTGCTTTCCTTAATGGCCACCAGCCACTTGCAGTCGGCCAGCTCGGCCATGTGCTCGGGCTTCAGGTCCACCCGGTAGGCCACCGGGTTGTTGTAGATCATGCAGGGCTTGGCGGCGGCTTCGGCCATCGTGCGGATGCTTTGCATCGCTTCGCGCGAATCGGCCACGTAGATCAGCGACGGCATCAGCATGAAGCCGTCCACGCCCAGCGCCACCGCTTCCTTGATGAAGCGCAGGGCCTCGCGGGTGCTGGTCTCGGACACGTTGGCCAGCACGGGGATGCGGCCGGCGCTGACTTCCACGGCGCAGCGCGTCACGGCCAGCTTTTCCTCCAGCGTCAGCGTGCTGGCTTCGCCCAGCGATCCGCAGGTGACAAGGCCATGCACGCCGTTGTCGATCAGGAAGCCGAAATGCTTGCGCATCGCTTCGAAGTCGAGGGTTTCGTCGGCATGGAACTTACTGGTTACGGCAGGAAAGACGCCCTGCCAACGCACGTTACTCAACTTGGTTCTCCTCGGAAGGCCGGCGCCGCGATGGGGGAGCGGCGGGCAGGAGAAAGTCTAATATTCATTAAATATATTTAGAAGATATTTTGATATGGGAGTTTCCCCAGAGCGGGTTTTCCCGGGACGGTGCGTGGCGCGAGGGGGCAGTGGGCCAACGGCCAGGCCGAGGCGGCAAGCGGGACAGCCGGCGCGCGCCGGCCGGCTTGCAGGCGGGGTCAGCCCGCCTTGCGTTTATAGGCGCGGCTGGCGTCCTGCATGAAGGTCTTCACGGCGGCGTCGTATTGCGCGCCGCTGCGGAAGGCGCCGGAGTGGGTGGCGCCTTCGATCTTGACCAGGCGCTTGAGGTCCGGCGACACATTGCGGGCGGCGGCGTAGAGCTCGTCGCTCATCGTGTGCGGCACCACGCGGTCGGCGGTGCCGTGCATGAACAGCATGGGCGTATGCATGCCGGCCAGCTTGTCGACCGAGTCGAACGGCTGCGTGACCAGAAGGCCGGCGCCCGGTACACGGCCCCATTTCATGGTCGCCAGCATGGCGCCGATGCTGGTGAAGCTGGACTCGACGATCAGGCCGGCGAAGTCCGGCTGTTCCGGCCGCGCCGCCAGATCGATGGCGATGGCGCCGCCCAGGCTGTGCCCGTAAACAAAGCGGCGCGACGCATCGGGCTGCAGCCGCGCCAGTTCCTTCAGCCCGGCCATGGCGTCTTCCAGCGCGCTGGCTTCGGAGGGCAGGCGCGGGGTCGACGCGCCAAAGCCGCGGTAGTCGATCGCCAGCACCGAGTAGCCCATACGGGTCCAGCCGTCGATGCGGAAGGCGCTGCCGTTCAGGTTCCAGCGGGCGCCGTGCAGGTACAGCACGGTGGGCGCGCCGGCCTTGGGGCTTTCCCAGTACCAGGCGCGCACTTTGTCGCCATTGGCCAGCGCCAGGTCGTAGACCTGCGTGCCCGCGGCGGGCTCGCGCCACCATGTCTGCGGTTCGGATTGGGGCGAGAAAATGGTCTGCCGTTGCCAGGAATCCAGTTGCGAGCAGCCGACCACGCCGGCGGCGGTCAGGAGGGCGGCGCCGAACAGACGGCGGAAAGTGAATCGGGGCAGGGCGGGCATGACAAATATGACTCAGGCGGACGGGCGTGGTTCCGCGGGCAGCATACAACGCGGTCCGGCGGCCGATCGCATCAAGCCGTATCCGGATGCATCTCGCGGGCCAGCGCCAGCCAGGCCTGCGCCGGCTGCGACAGATAGCCGCCGCGGCGCCACACCAGGCCCATTTCCCAGTCCGTGCCGGCATCGCGCAGCGGCACTTGCGACACGCCCGCGCAGCGTTCCTCGTCCGCCTTGATGCGCGGCAGGAAGGCCACGCCCAGGCCCGCCGTCACCAGCGCCACGATGAAATCGATCTGGCCGCTGCGGGCGGCCACCGCGGGCGCGAAGCCGGCCCGCAGGCAGGCGTCCTGGATGATGCGGTTCAGCGCAAAGCCGCTTTCGAATAGGATGAAGGGCGAGTCGCGCAGCTCGGCCAGTCCGACGGACGTGGCCTGCGAGCACGGGTGGTCGGCGGGCAGCAGCGCGATCAGCGGTTCGCGCGCCACGGGCTGCCAGTCGAAATTGGCGGAATCTGGTCGCAGCGAGGCGGCCAGTTCGATGTCGCCGGCCATCACCATTTCTTCCAGGCGATGGCCGCCGTGTTCCAGCAGGCTGATTTCGATGCGCGGATAGCGGCTGCGAAAACGCGCGAACATCGGCGCGAACAGCGCGTTGCTGCCCAGCGGCGGCAGCCCCAGGCGCAGTGTGCCGCGCGTCAGACCGCGCAGCTCGTCCAGTTCGGCGTACAGATCGTCGCGTTCGGCCAACATCTTCACCGCCCGCCGGTAGACGATTTCGCCGGCCTCGGTCAGCCGCGGCGGCTGGGCCTGGCGATCCAGCAGCGGCATGCCAATCTCGTCCTCCAGCTGGCGCACCGCCTTGCTGACCGTGGGCTGGGTGGCGAAAACGGTCTTGGCTGCCTGCGAAAAGCCGCCCTGGCGGACGACCTCCACCAGGGCGCGCAAGGGACGCAGATCCATGATTATTCCAATATCGAATGGGATGAATTCAACAAATTCATTTTATCTATGGTGCGGCCAGGCGTAAAACGTTTCCATCCGCCGGAATTTCCCCATGTCACGCCCGCTCCTGCTCGTTCGTCACCCCGTGTTCCCCGCTCGCCATGCCGTCATGGTGCGCAGCCTGCTGCGCCGCAGCCGCGTCCTGCAGATCGCGCTGCTGATCCTGTTTTCGCTGCTAGGCCAGGCGCTGGCCAACGCCGCCAGCCTGCCGGTGCCAGGAGGCGTCATCGGCATGGTCTTGGTATTGGCGCTGCTGGCCGCCGGCCTGCTGCGGGTGCGCAACGTGCACCGCGGCGCCAACTGGCTGCTCGGCGAGATGCTGCTGTTCTTCGTGCCGGCGGTGATGTCGCTGCTGGACCATCGCGAATTCCTGGGCGTGCTCGGCCTGAAGCTGCTGGCGGTGATCCTGCTGGGCACCGCGCTGGTCATGATCGGCACGGCCTTGACGATCGAGCTGTGCTATCGCTGGATGAACCGCCATGCGCGCTGAATTCAATCTGCTGTTCTGGCCGCTGGCGACTGTGCTGGCCTATCTCTGCGCGCGCCTGTTCTACCGCCGCTACGCCTACTGGTGGACGTCCACGCTGGTGGTGGCGCCCGCCCTGCTGCTGGTGCTGGCGCTGTTGCTGCACACCGGCTACCGCGACTACATGTCGGGCTCGCACTGGCTGATGATGATGCTGGGGCCGGTCATCGTCGCGTTCGCGCTGCCGCTGTATGAGCAGCGCGCGCTGATCCGGCGCTATTGGCCCGTGCTGGTCGCGGGCGTGGCGGTGGGCAGCGCTATCGCCGGCGCCAGCGCCTGGTTGCTGGGCAGCTTGCTGGACCTGCCGCCGGACTTGCGCCTGAGCTTGCTGCCGCGCTCGGTGGCCACGCCGTTCGCCATCGCGGTGTCCTCGCACGTCGGCGGCGTGCCGGACCTCACCGCGGTGTTCGTGATCGTCACCGGTGTATTCGGCGCGGCGATCGGCCAGCTGATGCGGCACTGGTTGCCGCTGCGTTCGGCCTTGGCGCGCGGCGCGCTGTTCGGCATGGGCGCGCACGGCGCCGGCACGGCCAAGGCCCGCGAGCTGGCTGCCGAAGAAGGCGCCGTGGCGGGCCTGGTAATGGTGATGGCGGGGCTGTTCAACGTGCTGGTCACGCCCGCCGTGGTGGCGGGCCTGCTGGCGTAGCGCCGCCGCCAGATGCCGGACTTTGACTCGGCCTGAGCCGTCCGGCGTGTGGATCAGTGCAGCGCTTCCAGCACCACCGGATACAGCGACGCTACCAGCAGCAGCGCCATGCCGATGTTGAACGCGCGGATCGCCCAGGGCTTGTGCAGCACGCGGCGCAGCGCGGTGCCGAAGGTGACCCAGATGCCGATGCTGGGCAGGTTGACGATGCCGCAGACCACCGTGGCGATAACCAGGTTGGCGAAGAACCCGGCTTGCGGCGTATAGGTGGCCACCACGCCCACCGCCATTACCCAGGCCTTCGGATTGACCCACTGGAATGCCGCGGCCTGCAGGAAGGTCAACGGCTTGGCGCGGGCCTCGCCTTCTTCCATGCCGCCGGAATTGGCGATCTTCCAGGCCAGGTACAGCAGGTAGGCTGCGCCCACGTACTTCAGCACCGTGTACAGCACGGGCACCTGCTGGAACACCGAGCCCAGGCCCACGCCCACCAGGAAAATCATCAAGGTAAAGCCCAGGTTCACGCCCAGCAGGTGCGGCATGCTGCGGCGGAAGCCGAAATTCAGGCCGGACGAGGCCAGCATCACGTTGTTTGGCCCGGGCGTAATGGAACTGACCAGGGCGAACAGCGCCAGGGGTCCCAGCAGAGACAGCGAAGCGAGCGGCACATCGGCCAGACTGGCGGGGAACAGCGTCATTTCTTGACTCCAACAATCGCGCGGCGGCCGCCGGCGATGACTACGATAACGGCGGCGGCGAACAGGAACGTGGCCAGGTCCACCGATTCACCAAAAAACAGGGCCGCGGCCAGCACCGTCAGGAACGGCTGCAGCAGCTGGATCTGGCCGACGCGGGCGATGCCGCCCGCGGCCAGGCCGCGATACCAGGCGAAAAAGCCCACGAACATCGAACCGAACGCCAGGTAGGCGCAGGCCAGGACGACATCGGCGCTGGGCCAGCCGGCCTGCTGCGACGCCAGCCAGCCTACCGGCGCGGCGATGAACGGCGCGCTGATGACCAGCGCCCAGCAGATGGTGCGCCAGCCGCCCAGGGTGCGCGAGGCGCGGGCGCCTTCGGCATAGCCCAGGCCGCCCAGAACCACGGCCAGCAGCAGCCAGAAATCGCCGACGGCCAGCGTGCCGTGGCCCTGGCGCAAAGCGAAGGTGCAGACTAGCGCCGCGCCCACCATGGCCCACAGCCAGAACGAGCGCGATGGGCGCTCGCCGCTGCGCCAGGCCGCGAACGCCGCGGTCGACAGTGGCAGCAGGCCGTTGAACACCGCGCCGTGCGAGGACGATACGCTTTGCATGGCCAGCGTCGATGCCAGCGGCCAGCCGACCACGATGCCCACGGCGGCCAGGATCACCCCCGGCCATTCGTGGCGGTCGGGCCGGCGGCTGCGGGTGAGCCACAGCAGGATCAGCGCCGGTACGGCGGCTAGCAGGGCGCGGCCCAGCCCGATCAGCAGGGGCGGCAGTTCCGCCACCGCCAGGCGGGTCATCGGCAGGGTCAGTGAGAAGATCAGCACGCCCAGGAAACCGTAGCCGTAGCCCTCCCAGGGAGGGGCCGCAGACGCGGCGGGAGCAGTCTGGGGCGACGGGTACAGCACGGAGCGGTTCATGCGGGAGATCCACGAAAAATGGGTGCCCATGGCCGGCACTTGCGGGCTTGGGGCATTGCTGTCACTCTACGCATAGTCATCGGTACAGTACCGGTACACTTTGGCATATCACTCTAACCACTGGCCTGGTGAAATCCCCATGACAGTTGCTTCGCCTTCCATGCCCTGGCAGCCCGTGCGCCAGGCCGACGCCACCCTCGTGGCGCAATTGGCCGACGGCCTGGCTCGCCGTATCGACGAGCAGGGCCTGCGTCCTGGTACCCGCCTGCCGTCCATCCGCAAGATGGCCGAGCAGTCCGGCGTCAGCCGCTTCACGGTAGTGGAAGCCTACGACCGGCTGGTGGCGCGCGGCCTGGTGCAGTCGCGCCGCGGCGCCGGCTTTTTCGTGCGCGCGCGCAGCGGCCCGCTGGCCGCCGTCGCCGCGCCCGCGGCGCACTCGTTCACGCCGCCCGCGCGGGTCGACATCGCCTGGCTGCTGCGCAGCATGTTCCGCGAGAACGGCGGCCCCGGCATGCCCGGCGGCGCCGGCCTGCTGCCCGCGGAATGGCTGGACCCGGACATGGTGGCTGGCGCCGTGCGCGCCGTGGGCCGCTCGGTGCGCGGCCAGCTCGTGTCCTACGGACATCCCCAGGGCTTTGCGCCGCTGCGCCAGCAGATCGCCGCCTCGCTGCAAAGCGAGGGCGTGCCGGCCCACCCCGAACGCAACCTGTTGACCACCAACGGCGTCACCCATGGCCTGGACCTGATCACCCGCCTGCTGGTCCAGCCCGGCGATACCGTCCTGGTCGAGGACCCGGCCTGGTTCGTCATCTTCGGCCGGCTGGCCGCCTTCGGGGCCCGCCTGATCGGCGTGCCGCGAGGCCCCGACGGTCCCGATATCGCGCTGCTCGAACAACTGGCGGCGCAGCACAAGCCCAAGCTGTTCATCGTCAACAGCGCCGTGCACAACCCGACCGGGCATACCCTGTCGGCCGGTGTCGCCTACGACATCCTGCGAATCGCCGAACGCCACGATTTCATGGTGGTGGAAGACGACACCTACGGTGACCTGCATCCGGGCGGCGCCATGAAGCTGGCCGTGCTGGACCGGCTCAACCGCGTGATCCTGGTCAGCGGGTATTCCAAAATGCTGGCCGCCAGCCTGCGGGTGGGCTATGTGGCGGCCAATCCGGACATCCTGCAAAAGCTCGCCGACCTGAAAATGCTGGCGGGGCTGACCTCGCCCGAGTTGGGCGAACGGGTGGTGCACCGGG
Organism: Achromobacter sp. UMC71; assembly: GCF_014170305.1. Lineage (GTDB taxonomy): Bacteria > Pseudomonadota > Gammaproteobacteria > Burkholderiales > Burkholderiaceae_B > Achromobacter. The sequence continues at coordinate 288,065 of NZ_LZZT01000015.1, read as the reverse complement.
TGCTGACCGAAGGCCAGTACCGGCGCCACATCGAACGCGTGCGCCTGCGGGTGGACGAGGCCCGCCAGCGCTGCGTCAAAGGGCTGCTCAAGCTGGGGCTGACCATTCCGCACGAGCCCCACGCCGGCATGTTCGTCTGGGCCGATTGCGGCCGCGACAGCGAGGTGCTGGCCCGCGCCGCCGCCGACCGCGGCATGCTCCTGGCGCCGGGCACGCTGTTCTCGCCGTCGCAGGCGCCATCCACGATGCTGCGCTTTTCCGTGTCCATGGCGGACGACCGCGGCGTCTGGAATGTGCTGGAAAAACTGTTCGCCTGAAACGGCCCCTACAATCAATAATACGCAGCTATCTCTATCAAGGAATCGCCATGTCCGCACCGATCAAGCCCCTCACCGAGAATTTCGCCGTCGCCCCGCAACTGGGGCCTGACGACATGGCCGACGTGGCCGCCGCCGGCTACAAGAGCGTCATCATCAACCGCCCCGATTTCGAAGGCGGCCCCGACCAGCCGACCGCCGCCGACGTTTCCAAGGCCGCTGCCGCCGCCGGCCTGAAGATCGAATACCAGCCCGTGGTGGGCAGCGCCATGACCGCCGCGGACGTGGTCCGTTTCGCCGAACTGTTGCGCACGCTGCCGGGCCCCGTGCTGGCGTATTGCCGCACCGGCACCCGTTGCACCAATCTGTTCGCCGCCGCCCAGCAGCTGGGTTGATGCGCATCAAGCGCCCCAGGTTCGCTTGATGTGAACCTGGCGGGTTTCCGGTAGCATGGAGCTTCCTCTCAAACAGGAGCAGGCAAGATGTTCAAGAAGATCCTGATTCCCACCGACGGCTCGCCGCTGTCGGCCCAAGCCGCCAACGCCGGCATTTCGTTTGCGCGTTCCGTGGGCGCCGAGGTCGTTGCGCTCTACGTGACGCAGCCTTTCGCCGCCACCATCGGTTTTGACGGCATGGCCGCGGCCTACGCCATCACCGACGAAGACTACGAAAAAGCCTCCGCCGAGCAGGCCGACAAGTACCTCAAGCAGATCACCGACCGTGCCGATACCGGCGGCGTGAAGGCCGAGGCACGCGCCGTGTCCAACTTCAACGTGGCCGACGGCATCGTGCAGGCCGCCGCCGACGCCGGCTGCGACCTGATCTTCATCGGCAGCCACGGCCGCAGCGGACTGTCGCGCCTGCTGCTGGGCAGTGTCACGGCCAAGGTGCTGTCGCTGGCCAGCACCGCCGTGCTGGTGTACCGCGTCAAGGAAGACAAGAAGTAAACGCCACCGGCGTCAGGCGGCTGTCAGGCCGTCCGGCGCCGCTGCCGGACGTGCAGGCCTTGCCTGGCCGTTGCCCGTGCTGGCGAATGCGCAAGCCCCTCATTGCCGAGGGGCTTTTTTATTTCCGGCCAGCCTGTGGCGCCTGCCCCTATGCCGCATATGGCTAAAGCTTGTAAACGCGCCGGCGGCGCGTAATATTTATGGATAAGTGCGGGCGCGATTTCGCAATATCCCGAGCACACCTCTCACGCGGCATGGCGCCCGCCGCGGCAGCGTCCGGTCGGACCCTGCCGCCCCATTCCTGGTGATTACTGCAAGGAACGAGGCCATGACTCGCAAGACGCCTATCGAGCTATACCGGAATATCGGCATCAGCGCCCACATCGACGCCGGCAAGACGACGACCACCGAGCGCATCCTCTTCTATACCGGTATCACCCACAAGATCGGCGAAGTGCACAATGGCGCCGCCGTGATGGACTGGATGGAGCAGGAACAGGAACGCGGCATCACCATTACGTCCGCCGCCACCACGGCCTTCTGGAAAGGCATGGCCGGCAACTACCCCGAACATCGCATCAACATCATCGACACGCCGGGCCACGTCGACTTCACCATCGAGGTCGAGCGCTCCATGCGCGTGCTGGACGGCGCCGTCATGGTCTATGACGCGGTGGGCGGCGTGCAGCCGCAATCCGAAACCGTCTGGCGGCAGGCCAACAAATACCGCGTGCCGCGGCTGGCGTTCGTCAACAAGATGGATCGCGTCGGCGCCGATTTCCTGCGGGTGCAGCGCCAGATCACCGAACGCCTGAAGGGTGACGCCGTGCCGGTGCAATTGCCCGTGGGCGCCGAGGACGGCTTCGAAGGCGTCATCGACCTGGTCAAAATGAAGGCCATCATCTGGGACGACGCCAGCCAGGGCGTGCGTTTCGAATACCGCGATATTCCGCCCGCGTTGCAGGCACAGGCGCAGGAATGGCATGACAAGATGGTGGAAAAGGCCGCCGAGGCCAATGAAACGCTGCTTGAAAAGTACCTGGGCGGCGAAGCCCTGACCGAGGCCGAGATCAAGCAGGGCCTGCGCCAGCGCACGGTCGCCAATGAAATCGTGCCGATGCTCTGTGGCAGCGCCTTCAAGAACAAGGGCGTGCAGGCCATGCTGGACGCCGTCATCGATTACTTGCCGTCGCCGCTGGACGTGCCCGCCATCAAGGGCCACGACGAGCGCGACCATGAAATCGAACGCCATCCCAACGATAAGGATCCGTTCTCGGCGCTGGCCTTCAAGATCATGACCGACCCGTTCGTCGGCCAGCTGGTCTTTTTCCGCGTCTATTCGGGCGTGGTGAAGTCCGGCGACTCGGTCTTCAACCCGGTCAAGGAAAAGAAGGAGCGGCTGGGCCGCATCCTGCAGATGCACGCCAACGAGCGGCGTGAAATCACCGAGGTCTACGCAGGCGACATCGCCGCCGCCGTGGGCCTGAAGGACGTCACCACCGGCGACACGCTGACCGATCCGGGGCATGTCATCGTGCTGGAACGCATGGTCTTCCCCGAGCCCGTCATCTCGCAGGCCGTCGAGCCCAAGACCAAGGCCGACCAGGAAAAAATGGGCATCGCCCTGGGCCGGCTGGCACAGGAAGATCCTTCGTTCCGCGTGCGTACCGACGAAGAGTCCGGCCAGACCATCATTTCGGGCATGGGCGAGCTGCACCTGGAAATCCTGGTCGATCGCATGAAGCGCGAATTCGGCGTCGAGGCCACGGTGGGCAAGCCGCAGGTGGCCTACCGCGAAACCATCCGCAAGACCTGCGACGAAGTCGAAGGCAAGTTCGTCAAGCAGTCGGGCGGCCGCGGCCAATATGGCCACGTGGTGCTCAAGCTGGAACCCCAGGAACCCGGCAAGGGCTACGAATTCGTCGACGCTATCAAGGGGGGCGTGGTACCGCGCGAATTCATCCCGGCGGTGGACAAGGGCATCCGCGAAACGCTCAACACGGGCGTGCTGGCGGGGTATCCGGTGGTGGACATCAAGGTCACGCTGTTCTTCGGCTCCTACCACGACGTCGATTCCAACGAAAACGCCTTCAAGATGGCGGGTTCGATGGCGTTCAAGGAAGGCATGCGCCGGGCCGATCCGGTGCTGCTCGAGCCGATGATGCAGGTTGAAGTCGAAACCCCCGAGGACTTCACCGGCAACGTCATGGGCGACCTGTCGTCGCGCCGCGGCATGGTGCAGGGCATGGAAGATATCGCCGGGGGCGGCGGCAAGGTCGTGCGCGCCGAAGTGCCGCTGGCCGAGATGTTCGGCTACTCCACGTCGCTGCGTTCACTGACCCAGGGACGCGCCACCTACACGATGGAGTTCAAGCACTACGCCGAAGCGCCTCGCAATGTGGCGCAGGAAGTCATTGCCGCCCAGGGCCCCGGCCGCTGATCGGCGACAGGCAAGCGACAACGGGCGGCCGGGATCCGGCCGCCTTTTTTTCACGCGGTAGCGGCCGCCGCGGTTGTCGCGGTGCGCAGGCGCAACGACGCCAGCTTCACGCCCAGCAGAATCATCACGAAGCCGTAGGCATGGAACAACTGCGGGGCTTCGCCCAGCAGTGGCCAGGCCAGCAGCGCGGCGTAGACCGGCACCAGGAACATCGATAAACCTGCCGTCGCGGGCCCGGCCCGGCTGATCAGCCTGCCATAGACGTAGTACGCGCCCAGGCTGGGCACCACCGCCAGGAACAGCAGTACCGCCGCCAGCCGCGGATCCGTCCAGGGCGGGGTGGCGCCGGTTGCCGCCTCGATGCCAGCGAAGGGCGCCAGCGCAATCACCCCGCCCAGCATCATCGTCGCCAGGCGCGCGCTGTCGGGCACCGCCGGCAACGTCAGGCGCTTTTGCAGCACCGTGTAGAAGGCCCAGCCCGTGGCGGCCAGCAGCACCCAGAGGTCGCCCTGGCCGAACGCCAGCCGCGCCAGCGCGTGGGCGTCGCCGCGCGTCAGCACCACCAGCACGCCGCCCAGCGCCAGCGCCAGGCCGGCGGCCCGCAGCGGTTGCAGGGGCTTGCGCCACAGCATGGCTTCCAGCAGCGCCACCAGGATGGGGCTGCACGAGAAGATCAGGGCGATATTGGTGGCGCTGGTGGACTGGGCGCCGATGTATTGCGGCGCCACCGCCACGCCCATGCCCAGCACCGCCAGCGGCAATAGCGCGGGCAGGCCGTGCCATAGCGCGCGGCGGTGCTGCCGCAAGGCCGGTGCCGCCAAGGGCAACAGGATCAGCAGGGCGATCAGCCAGCGGCCGAAAGCCAGGAAAACGGGAGGAAGGGCGGCGTCGTGGGCCCAGCGGGCGGCCACCATATTCGAGGCGAAAAGCGCCGGGGCGGCCAGGAGCATGGCGGTGCCGGACAGGCCCAGGCCGGTTCTTGCGGGTACTGCTGCTGCGTGAGACATGATTTCCCGCCGCGCGGATCGACGCGCGGCATGCTGCGGTGGACTGCCCCGCGCCAGCGCCGGGTTGTGCCGCGGCGGTAAGCGCTGGATACGACGAGCGGGGGTATGCCCGTCTTGCTGGAAAGTCTACGGCCGGCGCCGGAAAATAGGTTTCCTGATTGCCGCCCATTTGGCAGTAAAAGGAGAATATCCATCCCGTAAAATCCATATTTCCAGAGAAATTCTCTTTTATGGATCGCCCACGTGTCCACCGCCCCGAAAATCGACGAAACCGACCGCAAGATCCTGCGCGCGTTGCGCACCGATGGCCGTCTTACCAACCTGAAGCTGGCCGAGCAGGTGGGCCTGTCGCCCACGCCCTGCTGGAACCGGGTGAAGGCGCTGGAAGAGGCCGGGGTCATCGAAGGCTACGCGGCCCTCTTGAACCAGAAGGCGCTGGGGCTGCCCGACACCGTCATGATCGAGGTCACGCTGGAACATCACGACGACGACACCCTGGCGCGCTTCGGCGAAGCCATCACCCGGCTGCCGCAGGTGGTCGAGGCCTTCCTGGTGACGGGGGAATACGATTACCTGATCAAGGTGGCCGTGGCCGGCACCGAAGGCTACGAGGAATTCCTGCGCAAGCGGCTCTATAAGCTGCCCGGCGTGCGGCACAGCCGTTCGACTTTCGTGCTCAAGCGGCTCAAGCACACGCCGTCGGTCGAACCCTGACGGCGCGTATTGACAGGCTCTAGCTACGCAGGAACGACTCGATGGCGCCATTGAAGGCGCGCGGGTTGCCCAGGTTCATGCCATGAGACGAGCCGGCGATGGTCACGCGTTGCGACTGTGGCAGCCACTGCTGCAGGGCGTCGAGCACCGCGGGGTAGGGGGCGGGACTGAGCGCCCCGCCGATCAGCAGCGTCGGCAGCGTCAGCGAACCGATCTGTGCGGGGCTCAGGACCGCCGGGGTTTCGCGGGCCTGGCCGAACAGCGTGCCGGCATTGTCGCGCACCATTTCCTTGAACCACGGCACCATGCGCTGCCAGGTGTCCGGCCCGGTCACGGTGTCCACGAATAACGCCAGGCCTTCCTCGACGGCGCCGTCGCGAATCAGGTCCAGCGCCCGCTGGCGAAAGCCGCCGCGTGCATCGTCATCGCCGGGCAGCGGCAGGCCGGGGTCCGCCAGCGTCAGGCTGCGCAACGCCTCGGGCCGCGTCAGCGCCGCTTCCAGCGCCACGCGGCCGCCGCGGGAATGTCCCACCAGGTGCGCCGGCTCGCCCGCCACGCGGTCGATGAATTCCAGCACGTCGGCCGCATGCTGGGCCACCGAGAAACCGTCGCCTTCGCCGTCCCAGGCTTCGGGCCAATAACGCCGCAGGCACACCGCCAGCACCCGGAACGTGCGGCCCAGCGGCGCCATCTGCGACTTCCAGTAGCGGCTGTCGGACAGCGAACCATGCACCAGCACCAAGGGCGCGCCCTCGCCGTACTCGGTGTAGGACAGGGCGTAGCCGCCGATCTCGGCGGTTTGCAGGGGCAGCACAGGTTCGGAACGCATGGGGCACGGGTAGGGAAAGGCAGGCCCGCATTTTAGGCTGATACACTCGTTTCCCGATTTCTTCCTGTCGAACGGAGTCCGCCAGATGTCATCCGCCACGCCCGCCGATCTTCCCGAATCCGCCCAACGCGTCGCCCGCCTGCTGCAGGAATTGGGTCACGACAAACCCGTCGTGGTACTGCCTCAAACCGGCAAGACCTCGGCGGAAGCGGCGGCGGGCCTGGGCTGCGAAGTGGCTCAGATCGCCAAGTCCATCATTTTCCGCCGCGCCTCGGACAACGCGCCTGTGCTGGTCATTGCCAGCGGCGTGAACCGCGTGGATGAAGCCAAGGTCGCTGAGCAGGTCGGCGCGTTGGCCAAGGCCGACGCCAAGTTCGTGCGCGACATGACCGGCTACGCCATCGGCGGTGTGTGTCCCATCGGCCATGCAGTCAAGCCGGTCATGCTGCTGGACCAGGACCTGTTCCAGTACGACAGCCTGTGGGCTGCGGCCGGGCATCCGCACGCCGTCTTCAACCTGACGCCGCAGCAGCTGGCCGCCATGACCGGCGCGCCGGTGGCCGACGTCGCCCAGCGCGTATAGTGGCGTGCCGCGCAGTTGGCCTGACCGGACCTTCTTGAAAAGGAAGGCCCGCGGGCCTAGTGCGGATCGGCTTCCAGATCGTCGATCAGCACCTGCAGCCGGCCGCGTGAGCAGGCCTCGACCCGGCCCAGCACCCCATACACCGACGCCAGCGCCGCCGGGGTAATCACCTCGGCCGGCGCCCCTGCGGCGACCAACCGGCCGCCATGGATCATCACTGCGCGGTCGGCATGCTGCAACGCCACGTTCAGGTCGTGCAGCACGATCACGGTAATCAGCCCATGCTGGGCCGTTTCCTGCTTGAGCAGCCGCATCACGTGGAACTGGTAGTTCAGGTCCAGCGCCGAAAGCGGTTCGTCCAGCAACAGTACCCGCGGCCGGCGCACCAGCGCCTGGGCCAGCCCCACCAGCTGCTTTTGGCCACCGGACAGCGCATCCAGGTAGTGCAGCGCCAGGTGCCCGATGCCCAGTCTTGCCAGCAGCTGGTCGATGGCATGCAGATCCGCCGGCGGCCCCTGGGCCTCGCTGGCGCGGGCAGCCACCAGTACGGATTCGAATACCCGCAGATGCACGGAGGCGGGCAGGCTCTGCGGCAGATAGACCAGGTGCCGGGCCCGGGTCGCGAAGTCCAGGCGCACCAGGTCCAGGCCGTCCAGCCGGGCATGGCCGGCGCGGACCCGCAGCAGGCCCGCCAAGGCCTTGAGCAACGTCGACTTGCCGGTGCCGTTCGGGCCCAGCAGCGCGGTGACTTCTCCGGCCTTCAGGTCGGGCAGCGACAGGTCGTGCAGCACGTCTGCGCCGCCGTAGCCGGCGGTGACGTGGCTGACGGCTAGTACCGGATGTGTCACGGCAGCCTCCGGCGCAGCAGCACGGCCACGAAAAAGGGAATGCCGATCAGCGAAGTCACGATGCCTACCGGCACGATCACGCCCGGCGCCAGGTTCTTGGACGCCACCGATGCCAGCGACAGGATGACGCCGCCCACCAGGGCGCTGCCCGGCAGGAAAAAGCGGTGGTCCTCGCCCACCAGCCGGCGGGCGATATGCGGCGCAATCAGGCCGATGAAGCCAATCGTGCCCACAAACGCCACCGCCAGAGCCGACAACAGGCTGACGCGCGCCAGGGCTGTCACGCGCACCCGGCGCACGTCCACACCAAAACTGGCGGCGCGCTCTTCGCCCAGCCGCAGCGCCGTCAGTTTCCAGGACTGGCGCATGGCCAGCGGCAGCGCCAGCGCGAACGCCACCCCCAGCGTGGCCACCGTGGTCCAGGTGGAGCGCGACAGGCTGCCCATGGTCCAGAACACCAGGTTCTGCAGCGCCTCGGCGCTGGCCGTGAACTGCACCAGCGACACCAGCGCATTGAACGTGAACACCATGGCGATGCCGAACAGCACCACGCCGGACGTGTTCATGCCGCTTCGGCGAGCCACGAAATCCAACAGCAAGGCGGCCAGCAGCGCGAACAGGAACGCATTGCCCGCGATCAGCCAGCCGTCCGGCACGCCCGGCAGGCCCAGGCCCAGCACGATTGCCAATGACGCCCCGAAAGCGGCGGCCGACGACACGCCCAGCGTGAACGGGCTGGCCAGGGGATTGTTGAGGATGGTCTGCATCTCGGCGCCGGCCAGGCCGAGCGCCATGCCCACCAGCGCCGCCATCAACGCGTAGGGCAGCCGGATGTCCCAGACGATCACGCGCAGCGTCGGCTCGGCACCGCCGGGCGAAGTCAGCGTGCGCCACAGCTCGTCCCAGCCCAGGCCCGAAGGCCCGAGGGTGAAGTCCAGCAGCAGCCCAATGAAAATCGCCGCCAGCAGCAGGGCGATGAGCCCTGCGCGGCGGCGCAGGATATGCCGGTAAGCGGCGACCGCGGTCGCGGCGTCCGCCATGGCCATTACTGGAGCAGTTGCAGGCGGCTCTTGGCCGTGCTGGCGGCCGGCGTGGTCGGGTAGTCGCGAACAATGCGCTGCAGCGTCGTCTTGGCGCCGGCGCGGTTGTTCATTTCGATCTGGCTGCCGGCGATGACCAGCAGGGCGTCGGGCGCGCGGCCGTTGTCCGGGGCCTTCTGCACCATGGCGGTCAGCTGCTCGATGGCGCCCTTGAAGTCCTTCAGGGCGTAGCGGCTGCTGCCCAGATAGAACTGGGCGCTGGGGGCCAGCTGGCTGGCGGGGTAGAGCGCGGTGAAGGCGGCCAGCGACTCGGACGCCTCCTTGTACTGGCCCTTGCGGAACAGGTCGATGGCGCCGTCGTAGGCGGCCTGCTCTTGCGGATCGCCGGCGGTCGCGCCCGGCGGATTGGCGCCGCCTGCGGCGCCGCCCGGCTTGTTGGCGCTGGGCTGCTGACGCGACACCAGCTCGAGTTGGTCGCGCAGTTGGGCGACTTCCTGTTGCAGGGCTTGAATCTGATCGGCCAATTGGAGCTTGGCGCGTTGGCTCTGCTCGTTCTGCTGCTGTACTTGCTGGCGCAAATCCAGGATGGCCTTGCGGGCCTCATCATCGGAAAAAGCGTGGGCGGGCGCCGTCAGGGCCGCAAGCACCAGGCCGGTGGCCGCAATCAAAGGACGCAGGGACAGAACGTTATCGCGCATGAAAATTCCCGGGTATAAAAACAAACGTCGGGACGGCCGGCTGACCGTCCCGACGCGTGGTGGGGCACTTAGCTATACGGAAAGCTTAACGCTGATATTCGATATCGGCGCGGCGGTTTTCCGCAAAGTCGGCTTCCGACGTACCAGTCGCCTTCGGCTTTTCTTTACCAAAGCTGATGGTTTCGATCTGGTTGTCGCTGACGCCCAACAGGGTCATCATGCGACGCACGGCGTCGGCACGGCGCTGGCCCAGGGCCAGGTTGTATTCGGCGCCGCCGCGTTCGTCGGTGTTGCCTGCGATCTTGATTTTCTGCTGCTGGTGCGAAGCCAGGTAACGGGCGTGGGTTTCCACCAAACCGCGGTACTGGTCGGACACCGTGTAGCTGTCGAAGTCAAAGTACACCGAGCGCTGTTGCGCCAGGATGCTTTGGGGGTTGAAGGGATCAAGGATCTGGCCTGAGGCCGATCCTTGGCCAGCGCCTCCGCCCTGACCCGCTTTATCGTCGAGAGGGACGGAGCTGCAAGCTGCCAGGGTGGCGGCCAGAGCGGCGATGGTTAGGCTTTTGGCAATGCGCGACTTCATGATAGTTCCTTTGCAAAGAGAGTCACACGTGTTATCGGGTAAATGGGCCCCAAGTCGGTTCACGTATTTCCCCGTTCAGTACCGAAAGCGTCTGTCGTACGCGGCCATCGCTCGAGACACCAGCAAGTACGCTACGACCATTTTGGATGGCGGCGTAAAGGACTTGCATGCCGTTCGGCGCGAAGCTTGGCGACTGATCGTCTCGACCATCGGTCAACAAGTTCTCCGAGCCGGAGGACAGGTTCAACGATGCGATCCGGAACGCGCCGTCGCGTCTGGCAACGTACAGCAACGTCGATCCATCGGGGGAAATTCGGGGTGAGATGTTGTAACCACCATTAAACGTGAGGCGGCGAGCATCGCCACCGTCCAGGCCGGTTTGATAAATCTGCGGCCCGCCGCTGCGGTCACTGGTAAAGATAATGGAACGGCCGTCTGGCGTAAAGCTCGGCTCGGTGTCAATCCCGGGAGAACGCGTAACTCGCTTCATATTCGAGCCGCCGGCCGCGCTAACGATGTAAATTTGCGACAAACCGTCACGCGTCAGGGCCACGGCCAACTGGGTGCCGTCAGGGGACCAGCCGGGGGCGCTGTTGTTGCCCTTGAAGTTGGCGACCGGCACGCGGGCGCTGGTGGCCAGGGTGTGCACATACACCACGGGCTTGCCCGACTCGAAGCTTACGTAGGCCAGCTTGGCACCGTCCGGCGACCAGGCCGGCGAAATGATCGGCTCGCGCGAGCGCAGGGCGACCTGGGGATTCTGTCCGTCGGCGTCGGCCACTTGCAGCTCGTACGTCGGGCCTTGCTTGAGCACGTAGGCGATGCGGGTCGAGAAAACCCCGCGCACACCGGTGATCTTTTCATAGATGCGGTCGGCGATCTGGTGGGCCACACGGCGCAGTTCCTGCTCGGTGCCCGAGAACGCTACGCCGTCCAGCTGACCCTTCTTGACCGTGTCGGCCAAGCGGTAGCGCACGTCGTAACGGCCGTCGCTGCCGCGAACGATGCTGCCGTAGGCGATGAAATCGGCGCCCTTGGCGCGCCAATCGTCATGGGCGATGGGCGAATCGACGTTCAGGCCCGAGCCCGCGGCGCTGATCAGGCGGAACTGGCCCGTGCGGGTCAGGTCGGCGCGGATCACTTCGGCCAGCGCGCGGCCATGGGTGTCGTCTACCGCGAAATCGGCGATGGCGACCGGATATTGGGTAGCGCCGGTCCCGGAGATATCGACGCGCAGCTGCGCCTGGGCGGGCTTCATGGCCATCAGGCAGGCCAGTGCGAGCAGCAGCAGTCCGAACCCGTACAGTCGCCACAGGGCGGGTTGGGGGGCTCGTCGGCTAGGGGCGGGAGTCATAATCAGCAATCTCCTGTCTATTAGTACATGCTGTACTCACCGTAGATACTCGGTTCGTAGCGGCCATTAGAAGGTTTCGGGAACGGGTTGCAGCGGCGGATGCCGCTTTCGATTGCGCGGTCAAACGCGGGAATACCCGAAGATCTGGTAATCGTAACCGCAGTGACCTTTCCGTCGGAGGTATTCAACTTTACTTGGTATTCGGCCGTCGGGTTCTCGGCGCCGCTGCGAGGCGGGGTCGGATAGGCCACACCGGGCTGCACGCAAGCGCGCACCTTGGCGCCGTAGCCCGCGTCGCGGCCACCTGCGCCACCCGTCTGGTTGCGGTCGGCGGTGCCGCCGGGGATGCCGGCCGCGCCCAGGGCGTCGTTGCGGAAGGCATCCTTCAGCGCCTTGTCGGCGGCGGCCTTCTTGGCGGCTTCTTCCTTGGCTTTCTTCTCGGCGGCGGCCTTTTCGGCAGCCGCCTTGTCGGCAGCGGCTTTTTCCGCGGCCGCCTTGTCAGCAGCTGCCTTGTCCGCCGCGGCCTTGTCGGCGGCGGCTTTTTCGGCGGCAGCCTTCTTGGCGGCGTCGTCCTTGGCCTTCTTCTCGGCAGCTGCCTTGTCCGCCGCGGCCTTGTCGGCGGCAGCCTTCTCGGCGGCCTGGCGTTCCTGCTCCAGGCGCTTCTTTTCCTTCAGTTCAGCCTGCTTGCGCTCGTCTTCCAGGCGCGCCTTTTCCTTGGCGGCCTCGGCGGCCTGGCGGGCCTGCTCTTCCTGTTCACGCTTTTTCTTGGCTTCCTGCAGCGCGATTTCCGGATCCACTTCCTCGGTCTTGGGCTGGACCTGGGGTTCCGGCTTGGGCGGCGGGGGCGGCGGCTCGGGCGCTTTTTCAGGCTCGGGCTGCGGCTTCGGTTGGGGCTGCGGCTTGGGCGGTTCGGGCTGGGGCTTGGGCGGAGTCGCGTCCGGCGACACGCCGTCGGCCCACAGCTGGACTTCCACGGGGCCCGGGGTTTCGGTGCGCCAGTTCAGATTGAGGATCAACACGGCCAGCAGCAGGCCGTGCACCAGCAACGCCAGGACCAGAGCGATCCGGTTGTCGTTGTTGGGCGGGGTGGCCGGGGGGCCGCTGTGGTGTCGAATAATGGGTGGCGTCATGAGCGTTGCAAGCCGGCGGCGCCGGCGGAGGGCGGCGCGTTAGCGTTTTTTCGCGGGGGCAGGCTGATTGCCGCCGGCGGACTGGTCCACCAGCAGGCCCAGGCGGGTAATGCCATTGGTACGCAGTTCGTCCATGACCTTCACGACCGTCTCGTAGGGCACCTTGCCATCGGCCGCGATAACGACCGGGGTTTCGGCGGTGATGCGCGAACGCACCTGCGCCACCAGTTCGGGGCGGGCGATGTCCTGCAGCGTGGCGCCGGGCTCGCGCATGCGCAGCGCGATCTTGCCGTCTTCCGAAATCTGGACTTCCAGCGGCTTGACCGGCACGTCGGACGCCGCGCCCACCGAGGGCAACTGGATCAGGCCCGGCGTAATCAGCGGTGCCGTCACCATGAAGATGACCAGCAGCACCAGCATCACGTCGATGTAGGGCACCACATTGATGTCGGCCTTCATGCGGCGGCCGGACCTGCCGCGCGAGCTTACCGAGGGCATTAGCGCACCTGCCGTTGCAGAATGTTCAGGAATTCATCGACGAAACTGTCGAAACGGATCGAGATGCGGTCGATGTCGTTGGTGAAGCGGTTGTAGGCGACGACGGCCGGGATCGCGGCGAACAGGCCGATGGCGGTGGCGATCAGGGCTTCGGCAATACCGGGGGCCACCGAGGCCAGCGTGGCTTGCTGCATGTTCGACAGGCCGATGAAGGCGTGCATGATGCCCCAGACCGTGCCGAGCAGGCCGATGTACGGCGAAACCGAGCCAGCCGAAGCCAGGAAGTTCAGGTGCGATTCCAGTGCGTCCATCTCGCGCTGGTAGGCCGCGCGCATGGCGCGGCGCGGGCCGTCGAGCAGGGCGGTGGCATCGCTGCCGGCGTTGCCGCGGCGGGCCTTCAGGAATTCGGTCATGCCCGCGTCGAAGATGCGGGCCAGGGCGCCTTGCTCGTCGCGGCGCGAGGCCACGGCCTGCTGCAGCATCGACAGGTCGCCGCCGGACCAGAAGTCGTCTTCAAAGCGGCGGGTCTGGGCGTGGGCGCGCTTGATGGCCAGCCGTTTGGCGAAGATGTACGTCCAGGACATGATCGAGATGCCCAGGAGCATCAGCATGATCAGCTGGACCGGCACGCTGGCGTGCGAAATCAACGAAAGCAACGACATGTCGTTGGTGGCTTGCATGGTTATTCCTGAATTGATTCCAGTTTGGCGCGGACGTCGGCCGGTAGTTCCACCGGCCGCATGTTGACGGCATCGACGCAGCAGACTTGGATGTTGCCTTCGGCAAGCAGTTCCCCGTCCCGTTCTGCGCGCTGCGCGAAGTGTATCGAAGCGCGGCCCAATTTTGTGACCCGGCTGCGAATAGTAAGCAAATCGTCCAGTTTGGCCGGTTTGCGGTAGGACATGTCCAGCGAGCGGACAACGAACAGTCGTTGCTCGCCGGTGGCCAGGTCGGATTGGTTGACGCCCAGGTCGCGCAGCCACTCGGTGCGGGCGCGTTCCAGGAATTTCAAGTAGTTAGCGTAGAAAACCACCCCGCCCGCATCCGTGTCTTCGTAGTAGACGCGGACTTGCAGGCGGGATTCGGCGGACTTCGGATCGGTCACGATGCGGGCTTCGATAATGCGGGTCGGGACGCGAAAAAGTCCGTAGTTACTTTAAGGTTTACAGCGTGTCGAGTTTCGTCAGCACGGCTTCAAGCGCGGACTCTACCGGAATCTTGCCCGCTTCGGTTTCCCGACGGGCCTGCAATTCCACCACACCGTCGTTCAATCCGCGTTCTCCAACTGTTACACGGAGCGGCGCGCCGATCAATTCCCATTCGGCGAACATCACGCCGGGGCGGGCATCGCGGTCGTCCAGGATGACGTCCACGCCGCGCGCCAGCAGCGATTCGTATAGCTTCAGAGAGGTGTTACGCACGGTTTCGCTTTTGCCCCAGCCCACCGGGCAGATCACCACTTCGAACGGCGCAATGGCACGGGGCCAGATGATGCCGCGGGCGTCGTGGTTCTGTTCGATGGCGGCGCCGACGATGCGGGTCACGCCGATGCCGTAGCAGCCCATTTCCAGGGTCGCCGGCTTGCCGGTCTCGTCCAGGAAGGTGGCTTTCAGGGCTTCGGAGTACTTCTTGCCCAGGTAGAAGACGTGTCCGACTTCGATGCCGCGCTGGATGGACAGCGTGCCCTTGCCGTCCGGCGAGGGGTCGCCCGCGACTACGTTGCGCAGATCGGCCACGAGTTCGGGCTCGGGCAGGTCACGGCCCCAGTTCACGCCCTGGATGTGGAAGTCTTCGCGGTTGGCGCCGCAGACGAAGTCGGCCATGTTGGCCACGGTGCGGTCGGCGATGACGTGCACCGGGCGCGCGGTGCGGACCGGGCCCAGGTAGCCCGGCTTGCAGCCGAAGTGTTCGACGATCTCGGTTTCCGTGGCGAAACGGAAACCCGCCAGGCCCGGCAGCTTGCCGGCCTTGATTTCGTTCAGTTCGTGGTCGCCGCGCAGGAGCAGCAGCCAGACGTCGACTTTGCCTTTTTCGCCGTCGGTCGCCAGGACGATGGATTTCACCGTCTGTTCCAGCGGGATGCCCAGCAGGCGGGCCACGTCTTCGCATTTGGCCGCGCCCGGGGTGGCCACGTCGGCCATGGCCTGAGTGGCGGCGCCGCGCGTCGGGTACAGGCTGACCGCCTCGGCCAGCTCGATGTTG
Organism: Achromobacter sp. UMC71; assembly: GCF_014170305.1. Taxonomy (GTDB): domain Bacteria; phylum Pseudomonadota; class Gammaproteobacteria; order Burkholderiales; family Burkholderiaceae_B; genus Achromobacter. The sequence continues at coordinate 272,875 of NZ_LZZT01000015.1, read as the reverse complement.
GCGGCGTAGTCGGTCTCGGCGTTGTAGACCAGCAGGTCTTCTCCGGTGTCGGCGATGACCTGGAATTCATGGCTGCGGGTGCCGCCGATCGAGCCCGTGTCCGCGGCCACGGCGCGGAATTCCAGGCCCAGGCGGCCGAAAATGCGCATGTAGGCGGCGTACATGTTGTCGTAGCTGCGCTGGGCGCCGGCTTCGTCGCGGTCGAAGGAGTAGGCGTCCTTCATGGTGAATTCGCGGCCGCGCATCAGGCCGAAGCGCGGGCGGCGCTCGTCCCGGAACTTGGTCTGAATGTGATAGAAATTCAGCGGCAGCTGGCGGTAGCTGTGAATTTCGTTACGGGCGATGTCGGTGATCACCTCTTCCGAGGTGGGCTGCAGCACGAAATCGCGCTGGTGGCGGTCCTTGATGCGCAGCAGTTCCGCGCCGTATTGCTCCCAGCGGCCGGATTCCATCCAGAGCTCGGCCGGCTGGACCACCGGCATCAGCAGCTCGATCGCGCCGGAGGCGTTCATTTCCTCCCGGACGATGGCCTCGACCTTGCGGATGATCTTCAGGCCCAGGGGCATGTAGGTGTAGATGCCGCCCGCGAGTTTGCGGATCATCCCGGCCCGGGTCATCAGCTGGTGGCTGGCGACTTCGGCTTCGGAAGGGGCTTCTTTGAGGGTGTTGATGTGGTAGTTGGATGCGCGCATGTTTAAAGGTGGCAGCAGATACGTATAATCGACTGTAATTGTATTGAATTCGGTGGGGGTGGCCCATGCTTGACCGCGAAGGCTACCGCCCCAATGTCGGCATCATTCTCGTCAACAGTAGAAACGAGGTCTTTTGGGGCAAGCGTATCAGGGAACATGCCTGGCAGTTCCCTCAGGGCGGCATCAAGTACGGCGAAAGCCCGGTGCAGGCCATGTATCGCGAGCTCCATGAAGAGGTGGGCCTAAAGCCCGAGCATGTCCGTATTTTGGGGCGTACACGCGATTGGTTACGTTATAACGTGCCCGATCACTTCGTCCGGCGTGAGTGGCGTGGCCACTATAAAGGACAAAAACAGATTTGGTTCTTGTTGCGCCTGGTGGGACGTGACAGCGACGTTTGCCTGCGCGCGACGCAGCATCCGGAATTCGATGCCTGGCGCTGGAGCCAGTATTGGGTACCCCTGGATGCCGTCATCGAGTTCAAGCGGGACGTCTATACCCAGGCGTTGAACGAGTTGTCAGCAATCCTCTTTCGGCGGCATCACGAAACCCGCTACCTGCGTCAGCGCGTGCATGGGCAGCGGGCGGCAGAGAACTTGCCCGAAGGAACGGACGGTCATGCGCATATTGTTGGTTGAAGATGAACGGGACATGGCGTCCTGGCTCATGCGCGCGCTTGCGCAAAGCGGGTTCGTGCCCGATCACGCGGCCGATGCCCGCACGGCGGAAGCCTTCATGGCGGGCACCGAGTACGACGCCATCGTCATGGACTTGCGCCTACCGGACAAGCACGGCCTGGTCGTGCTGCGCGAAATGCGCAACCGCGACGACCGCACCCCCGTCCTCCTGCTCACCGCCCAAGGCGCGCTGCAGGATCGGGTGCGCGGCCTGAATCTGGGCGCCGACGACTTCCTCACCAAGCCGTTCGCCCTGGAAGAACTCGAAGCCCGCCTGACCGCGCTGGTGCGCCGCAGCCGCGGCCGTCAGCATCCGCGCCTGCAATGCGGCTCGCTGTCCTACGACAGCGAAAGTCGCGCCTTCACGCTCGACGGTTCGCTCCTGTTCCTGACCCCGCGCGAACACGCCGCCCTGGCGGCGTTGCTGACCCGTAGCGGCTATCCGGTGGACAAGTCGCAGCTGTTCGGCAAGGTCTTCACCCACGACAGCGAGGCCAACCCCGATGCCATCGAGGTCGTGCTGCACCGCCTGCGCAAGAAATTGGCGGGCAGCGACGTGCGCATCGTGACCGTGCGCGGGCTGGGCTACATGCTGGAAAGCGTTGCCAGCGAAGCCGCCGACACCTGACCTGCCCCCCGTGAGCCTCCGGATTCCTGGGCTGCCGCGGGTCGGCATCCGCGCCCTGCTGATCATCCTGCTGCTGCCCGGCGTGGTGGCGCTGCTGGTCATCGACAGCCTGAACGACTACCGCACCCTGTCCGAGATCACCAACGAGGCCTACGACAGCGCGCTGGTTGAACCGGCCCGGGTGCTGGAAAGCAGCCTCGAGTTCACCCCCGACGGCTCGTTGCAGGTGGCCACGCCGCTTTACGCCCAGGTCATGCTCGAGTCCCGCGCTGGCCTGCGCAAGTATTTCCGCATCGAGCAGATCGATCCGCCGCTGCCCGACGAATCGCCCGTGCCCACCGAGCAGGGCAAGACCCTGCTGGGCATGCCCGAGCTGCCGCGCCCGCCCACCTGGCCGCGTGCCAACGGCCAACCCGTGTTCTACGACGGGGTCTATCGCAATGACCCGGTGCGGGTGGTGTCCGTCGTGCGCGACCTGTACTACCAGGGTAACCACCGGCAGGTGCTGGTGCTGGTTGCCGAAAGCACCGGCAAGCGCATCGAGGCCGAAAACAGCGCGCGGCGCCAGGAAATCCTGCGCGATGCCCGCATGTTGGCGCTGGTCGTGCTGCTGGTCTGGTGGGGCGTGTCGTGGGCCCTCAAGCCATTGCGGCGCCTGCGCGCCGACATTCGCAACCGCCGCCCCGACGACCTCACCCCGCTGGACGCCTCGCGCGTGCCCAGCGAGGTGGCGCCGCTGGTCGACGCCGTCAATCACCATATCGCCCGCTACCGCCGGGTGCTGGAAGAACAGTCGCATTTCCTGGCCGACGCCTCGCACCAGTTGCGCACGCCCTTGGCCATCATGCTGACCCAGGCCCAGTACGCGCTGCGCGAACGCGACCCCGCGCGGGCGCAGGAAGGCCTGCGCGCCATCGTCGACCAGCTGGGGCGCACCCGCCGGCTGACCGAACAGTTGCTCTCGCTGGCGCATGCCAACCAGGCCGACCCGTTGCCGCGGCAATTGCTCGACATGAACGCCGTCTCGCGCGAGGTGGTGCTGCAATACCTGCCGCTGGCGCACGAAAAACAGCAGGACCTGGGCTGGGTACAGGCCATGAACGAACAAGGGCAGGAGATCGGCGCGCCGGTGTCCGGCAACGAGGCCGAGCTGCACGAAGCCCTGTCCAACCTGGTGCACAACGCCATCCATTACGCGCCCGTGGGCGCGCGCATCACGGTTTCGGTCAGCCGGGTCGACAACCACGCAGAAGTCGCCGTGTCCGACAACGGCCCGGGCCTGGAGCCGCTGCTGCGCGCCCGCGCGTTTGCCCGTTTCGAGCGGGTGGGCACCGACAAGCCCGTAGCCTCTTCGGGGTCGGGCCTGGGCCTGGCGATCGCCCGCGCCTACGCCCGCCGCAACGACGGCGACATCGACCTGCGCGACGGCGAGCCCAACGAGCAGGGCGGGGTGGGCCTGGCGTCCGTGCTGTGGCTGCCGCTGGCCGCCACCGTCTCGCAGTATCCGCGCCCCACGGATGTCGAGTTCACGGGCGAACAGTAGATTTGTCCAACTCAGCTTTCATTCTTTCCTCCTAGCCGCCATTGCCGATCCTGTCTGTTTCCATCAGGGATAACCCCTGGATTCAGGCTTGCGACAGCGCATAGAAAGCGGATTAGCAGCTTGCTTCCGTAATCTGCCAGCCGGTCTGTCGTAAAGGGCCGGGTGGCGCTCGGTCTGAGCGGCGCCTAAAGGGCCCGCACGGCCCTGCTTCAGGAGGATGGAAGTGCAAAAAACAATTAATAGAAAGGACTACTACGGCGGCGCGCTGATGGTCCTTATCGGTTTGGGGGCGATTTACGGTGGTACGGACTATCACATCGGATCGCTCAGCCACATGGGCCCCGGGTTCTTCCCCGCGGCATTGGGCGGCCTGCTCGCCCTGACAGGCATTCTGATTGCGATTTCGGCGCGTTCGGGCGAGGCGACTCCGCCCGCGCCGGGCGACGGTCACGCGCACGGTCTGCCGGATTTCCGCGGCGGCGCCTGCATCCTGCTGGGCACGCTGGCGTTCCTGGTGCTGGGCCACTGGGGCGGCTTGCTGCCGGCCACGTTCGCCATCGTCTTCATTTCCGCCTTGGGTGATCGTAAGAACACCATCAAGCAGGCGTTCGTACTGTCGCTCGGCATGTCCGTGATCGCGGTGGTGGTTTTCTGGTGGGCGCTGCAACTGCAGCTGCCGCTGTTTCGTTGGGGTTGAAGCGCCATGATCTCTCAATCTTTGATGGACCTTTGGTACGGCTTCGGCGTCGCGTTCCAGTTCCATAACCTGATGTGGTCGTTCTTCGGCGTGCTGGTGGGCAACCTCATCGGCGTGCTGCCCGGCATGGGCGCGTTGTCGGCCATTTCGATCCTGCTGCCGCTGACCTACGTGATGCAGCCGGTGCCGGCCATCCTGATGCTGGCTGGCATCTTCTACGGCTCGCAATACGGCGGCGCCATCGGCGCGATCCTGCTCAACCTGCCTTCGCATCCGCCGCACGCGGTGACCTGCCTGGACGGCTATCCTTTGACCAAACAGGGCAAGGGGGGCACGGCGCTGGGCATCACGATGATCTGTTCGTTCTTCGCGGCCTCGGTCGGGATCATCGTCATGATCTTCGCGTCGCCCTTGCTGGTCGAGGTGGCGTTCAAGTTCGGTCCGACCGAAATCTTCTCGATCATGCTGCTTGGCCTGCTGGCCGGCGCGACCATGTCGCGCGGTTCGCCCCTGAAGGGCGTGGCCATGACGCTGTTCGGTCTGATGTGCGGCGTGGTGGGCACTGACGTCAACACCGGCACCATCCGCTTCTCGTTCGGTTTGCTGGACCTGTCCGATGGTCTGGAGCTGGTGGCGATCTCGATGGGTCTGTTCGGCGTTGCCGACTTCCTGATGAGCGTCAACCGCATGACCATCATCGGCAGCGGCGCCAAGCTGCGCCTGCGCGACATGCGGCCCAGCAAGCAGGAACTCAAGACGGCGTTCTGGCCCATGGTGCGCGGTACCGCGGTTGGCACGCTGTTCGGCGCCATGCCCGGCACAGGCCCCACCATCACCACCTTCGTGGCCTACGCGCTGGAACGCAAGATCTCCAAGACGCCCGAGAAGTTCGGCACCGGCATGATCGCCGGCGTGGCTTCGCCCGAAGCGTCGTCGCACTCCAAGACGCAGGTCGACTTCATCCCGACGATGAGCCTGGGTATCCCTGGCGACGCCGTGATGGCGCTGATCCTGGGCGCGCTGCTGATCCAGGGCATCCAGCCCGGCCCGCAGCTGATCACCGAGCATCCGGACATCTTCTGGGGCCTGATCGCCAGCTTCTGGGTGGGCAACGTGCTGCTGATGGTGCTGAACGTGCCGCTGATCGGCGTGTGGGTCAAGCTGCTGCAGGTGCCGTATCGTTACCTGTTCCCGTCCGCGCTGTTCTTTATCGCGGTGGGCGTGTTCAGTACGCAGAACAGCCTCTTCCAGATCTGGGAAGTGCTGGCCTTCGGCGTGATCGGCGCCATCCTGATGACCCTGGAGTTTTCCGTCGCACCCATCCTGCTCGGCTTCGTGCTGGGGCCCATGGTCGAAGAGAACTTCCGCCGCGCGCTGCTGTTGTCGCGCGGTGACCTGGCGGTGTTCGTGCAGCGCCCGATCAGCGCCTGGTTCATCGCCGCCAGCGCGCTACTGATCCTGCTGCAGGTGTGGGCCTTCCTGCGCCGCAACAAGGGCAAGAACAAGCCGGCGGTCACGCAGACGGTCTGATTCCGCCTGGCGGTACCCTGGCTTGCGCACGGCCCGGCTTTCATGCCGGGCCGTTTGATTTATGCGCCGCCTTGCCGCAAGCTTCTGGTTTCCCCAGCCCGAACAGATCCCCGTCATGCACATACTCTTTGCCTGCCCCCTGCACGATCCCGATGTCTGGGTTCCGCGCTTGGAAGCCGCCATGCCCGGTTGCCGCATTTCCGTCTGGAATCCCGACGGTCCGCCTTCCGGCGCCGAAGTCGCCCTGGTCTGGCGTCCGCCCGCGGAGCTGTTCAGCCACGAGACCCGCATCGAGACGCTCTTCAACCTGGGCGCGGGCGTGGATGCCTTGCTCAAGATGCCCGAGATTCCACCGCATGTGCGCATCGTTCGTCTGGAAGACGCCGGCATGTCGGTGCAGATGGCCGAATACGCGCTCTACGCCTTGCTGCGCGTGTCTCGCGATTTCCAGGCCTTTGACGAGGCGCAGGCACGCCAGCATTGGGACACTCGCGAAGGCACGCGGCAGGCCGATTGGCCGGTCGGCGTGCTGGGCCTGGGGCAGGTCGGCGCCCGCGTGGCGCAGACGCTGGCCGAGTTCGGCTATCCGGTGGCGGGCTGGTCGCGCACACCGCGCGAGATCCCCGGCGTGCAGCCGTTCTCGGGCCAGGACGCCTTGCCAGCCTTTCTGGCCCGCACGCGTTTCCTGGTCAACGTCCTGCCCCTCACGCCCGATACCCGCGGCATTCTCAACCGCGGCACGCTCGGGCAGTTGCTGCCCGACGCGCATCTGGTCAACGTCGGCCGCGGCGAGCACCTGGTCGAAGAAGACCTGGTGCAGATGCTCGAAGAAGGCGAAATCGCCGGCGCCACGCTGGATGTCTTCCATACCGAGCCGCTGCCCAAAGATCACCCGTTCTGGCGCGATCCGCGGGTGCATGTCACGCCGCACATCGCCGCGCGCACCTTGCGCGACGAAAGCATCGAGCAGATCGCCGCCAAGGTCGCCCAGCTGATGCGGGGCGAAGCCATTACGGGCGTGGTCGAACGTTCGCGCGGCTACTGAGCCGCTGCTGTCGCGGGCGCCGCGGCGCCTTGCTTTTCCAGCCGTTGGTAGGTGGGGGGCAGGCGCTGCGATAGAAAGTCCAGCAACGTGCGCACCGCGGGCATCATGCCCCGGCGCGATGGATAGATGCAATGGACGATGCCTTCGGGCGACTGCCATTGCGGCAGCACCGGCACCAGCTGGCCGCGGCGCAGTTCTTCCTGCGTCGCGATCGACGGCAACAGCGCGATGCCGCGGCCGCGCACCGCGGCCTCGACCAGCACGATGAAGTCGTTGCAGGACAGCTGCGGCTTCAATTCAATATGCACTTCTTCGCCCTTGTCGTTGCGCAAGGGCCAGCGCACTTCGTTCTGCGGATCGCTGAAGCTCAGCGTGGTGTGCGAAGCCAAGTCCTGCGGCGTGTCCGGCACGCCATGGCGCTGCAGGTAGCCGGGGCTGGCCACCAGCGTGCCACGCGCGGTGCCCAGGTGGCGCACCACCAGCTCTGCGTCCGTATCCAGCTTGGTCCGCACCCGCAACGCCAGATCCACCCCTTCGCGGATCAGGTCCACGCGGCGATTGGTCACCAGCAACTGCACCGAAATCGCGGGCCAGGCATCCAGGAATTCAGGCAGCAGCGGCGCCAGCACATCCTGCGCGATCGACACCGGGCAGCTGACCACCACGGGGCCGGTGGGCTCGGACTGCAGCTGGCGCATGGCGTCGTCGGCCGCGCGGGCCGAGGCCGCCATCTCGCGGCAGTAATGCAGGTAGCGCTCGCCCGCGGCCGTCAGACGCAGGCGGCGGGTCGTGCGTTGCAAGAGCCGCACCCCGAGGCTTTCTTCCAGGTGCGAAATCCGGCGCGACAGGCGGGATTTGGGAATATCCAGCGCCCGGGCCGCCGCGCTGAAGCCGCCTTGCTCGACGACTTGGGAGAAGTAGTAGAGGTCGTTCAGATCTTGCATGATTGTTCTATGTGTGGAACGAGTAGTTCATCATACATGGGTTTATGCGATCAATTAAGCGGTCTACAGTGAGGCCATGCATTCAGGACCTGCGCCTTCGCCGCGGTCCCCACTGGAGATTAAGTCATGAAAACCCTGGTAATTCTTTCGTCGATTCTCGGCGACCGCTCGCACAGCAAGCAATTGGCCGACCATCTGGTGGCCCGCGTCAAGCAGGCCCATCCGGCCGCCATCATCACCATCCGTGATATCGGCGCCGCGCCACTGCCGTACTTCGACGGCGCGACCGCCGGGGCCCTGTTCACGCCCGCCGACGCGCGCAGTGTGGAGCAGCAGCGCATCGTCGAACTCAGCGATACGCTGGTGGCCGAGCTGCAGGAAGCGGACCGCATTGTGTTCGCCGTGCCGGTCTACAACTTCAACCTGCCCGCGCAGTTCAAGAGCTACCTGGACTACGTCGCCCGTGCTGGCGTCACGTTCCGTTATACGCCGGAAGGCGTACCCGAGGGCTTGGTGAAGGGTAAGCAGGTGTTCGTGCTGACGGCGCGCGGCGGCAAGGCCGAAGGCACGCCGTCGGACACCATGACGCCGTACCTGCGCCAGATGCTTGCCTTCCTGGGCATGACGGACGTGGCCTTCATCGCCGCCGAAGGCATGGCGATGGGCGAAACGGCCGCGCTGGAAGGCTTGGCGCTGGCCCGTCAGCGCATCGATGCGCTGTTGCTGGATGCGCCGCAAGCCGAGCGCCAAGTGGCTTGAAGCATGAAAAAAGCGGGCCCGTGGGCCCGCTTTTCTTGCCGCGCGGCGCGTATCAATCGCGCAGGCGCTTGACCAGGCTCGACGTATCCCAACGGCCGCCGCCCATTTTCTGCACGTCGCCGTAGAACTGGTCGACCAGCGCCGTCAGTGGCAGGCGGGCGCCATTGTGGCGCGCTTCGGCCAGCACCAGGCCCAGGTCCTTGCGCATCCAGTCCACCGCGAAACCGAAGTCGAACTTGTCGTCGACCATGGTGCCGCCGCGGTTTTCCATTTGCCAGCTTTGCGCCGCGCCCTTGCTGATCACGTCCAGCACCACCTTCATGTCCAGGTCGGCGGCCTGGCCGAACGCCACGGCTTCCGACAGGCCCTGCACGATGCCGGCGATGCAGATCTGGTTGACCATCTTGGCCAGTTGCCCGGCGCCCGGAGGGCCCACGCGGGTGACGGCGCGCCCAAATGCCTGCGCCACCGGCTTGATGGCGTCGAACACGGCCTGTTCGCCGCCGCACATGATGGTCAGCACGCCGTTGACGGCGCCCGCCTGGCCGCCGGACACCGGCGCGTCGATGAAATTCAGTCCCAGGTCCTTGGCCTGCGCATAGAGCTCTCGGGCCACGTCGGCCGATGCCGTGGTGTGGTCCACGAAGACCGCGCCCGGCGCCATGCCCGAGAACGCGCCGTCCGGGCCCAGCACCACACTGCGCAGGTCGTCGTCGTTGCCCACGCAGGCAAAGACGATCTGTGCGCCGGCCACGGCTTCGCGCGGCGTCATGGCGCTGCGGCCGCCGAATTCCGCTGCCCAGGCCTGGGCCTTGGACGGCGTGCGGTTGTAGACGGTGACGTCGTGCCCGGCGCGGGCCAGGTGGCCGGCCATGGGCAGGCCCATCACGCCCAAGCCTAGGAATGCAACTTTCTGGGCCACGACCGCGTCGTAGCTCTTGGTACCGATCGATGCCATGCAGGGGACTCCGCTAAGGAAAGGTAAACCTGAGGCAGTAACCTTAACGCAATCAAAAGCCGGCGGCGAGTCCGTCGCGGCGGCTGTCGCTGGCGCTGACATAGCCGTCCACCGCCGGGTCACCCAGGCGCCAGATGAATTGGCCCGAGCCGAAATCCATATAGGGGTCTTCGATGCCTTCCAGGACATGGCCGCGCGACCGCAGACCCTGCGTCATGGCCGGCGCCATCGATGCTTCCACATCGACCGCCAGCCCCTGGTTCCATTTCCAGCGCGGCGCATCGCACGCCGCCTGGGGCTGCTGGCCGTAGTCCAGCATGCGCACCAGTGTCTGCACCTGGCCCTGCGGCTGCATGTTGCCGCCCATGACGCCAAAGCTCATCACCGGCGCGCCATCGCGCATCAGGAAGCCGGGGATGATGGTGTGGAACGGGCGCTTGCCGCCCGCCACGGCATTGGGGTGGTCGGGCAGGGTGCTGAAACAGTGGCCGCGGTTCTGCAGGCTGACCCCAGTGCCCGGCACCACCACGCCCGAGCCGAAGCCCATGTAGTTGGATTGGATGAAGCTCACCATCATGCCGCTGCGGTCGGCGGCGGTCAGGTACACCGTGCCGCCCTGTGGTGCATGGCCACAGGCGAACGCCTGGGCCACATTGGGATCGATCAGCCGCGCGCGTTCGGCCAGGTAGCCGGGGTGCAGCATCTGCGCGGGGCTTAGGCGCATGTGGCGCGAGTCCGCCACGTGCGTATAGACGTCGGCGAAAGCCAGCTTCATGGCCTCGATCAGCAGATGCTGGGTTTCGGGGTGATCTACGGGCCGGGCCGCCAGATCGAAATTCTGCAGGATGCCCAGCGCGATCAAGGCCGCGATGCCCTGGCCGTTCGGCGGAATCTGGTGCAGCGTGTGGCCGCGGTACAGCTGGCTGATGGGCGCGACCCATTCCGGCGCGTAGTCGCGCAGGTCCGCCAGGGTCAACGCGGCGTCATGGGCCTGCGCATGGGCGACCAGCTTATGGGCCGTTTCACCCTCATAGAAGTCGCGTCCGCCGCTGGCGGCAATGCGCCTGAGCGTCGCGGCGGCGCCCTTCAGCGTGAAATGTTCGCCGATGTGCGGCGCGCGGCCGCGCGGCAGGAAGTGTTCGGCAAAACCGGGTTGCGGTTGCAGCACATCGGCCTGCGCCGCCCACTTTTCATGCACCATCGGGCTGATGGCAAAGCCGCGTTCGGCGTAATCGATGGCGGGTGCCAGCACGTCGGCGAACGGCAGGCTGCCCAGCTTTTCATGCAGCGCGGCCCAGCCTGCCACGCAACCCGGCACCGTGACGCTGTCCCAGCCGCGGGTGGGAATGACGCCCTGGTGCCGGCGCCGGAAATAATCCAGGTTCCAGGCGCCGGGCGCCGTGCCCGATGCGTTCAGGCCATGCAGTTTCGAGCCGTCCCAGACGATGGCGAAGCAATCCGATCCCAGGCCGTTGCTGACGGGTTCGGTCAGCGTCAGCGTGGCCGCCGCCGCGATGGCTGCGTCCACGGCGTTGCCGCCATTGGCCAGGATGCGCAGTCCGGCCTGCGCCGCCAGCGGCTGCGAGGTGGCGACGACATTGCGGGCGAAGACGGGCGTGCGCGTGGTGGGATAGGGGTTGTTCCAGTCGAAATTCATGTCGAATCATCGCGTGGGGTAAACCCGTAGCTTAACGTAGATGCCTGGCGGCGCCGTGCATCCTGTAGTGCACTGTAATTATCAGTATTCTTTGATGGGCTGGACAGGGCGGCTGCGCTTTGTGGCCAGCCAAAAGAAAAACCCCCGGCAAGCCGGGGGTTGAAGTGGATTGCTGACCGCCGCCTTGAGGGCAGCGGACAAGACATCAATCTTCTTCGACGAAAGTCTCTTCGCGCTTCTTGCGGATGGCCGGCAGGGCCACCAGGATCACCAGGAACACGGCCACGGCCAGCAGGGATGCCGACAGGGGGCGCGTCACGAAGGTGGTGAAGTCGCCACGCGACAGCAGCAGGGCACGGCGGAAGTTTTCTTCCATCATGGGGCCCAGCACCAGGCCCAGCAGCAGCGGAGCGCCTTCGCACTTCAGCTTCGACCAGACATAGCCCACGATGCCGAACATGGCGGTGGTGAAGATGTCGAACGCGTTGTAGTTCAGCGAATACACACCGATGGTGCAAAACACCAGAATCGCGGGGAACAGGATGCGGTAGGGCACCTTCAGCAGCTTGACCCACAGGCCGATCAGCGGCAGGTTCAGCACCACCAGCATCAGGTTGCCGATCCACATCGAGGCGATTAGGCCCCAGAACAGCTCCGGGTGGCTCGTCATGACTTGCGGGCCGGGCTGGATGTTGTGGATCGTCATCGCGCCCACCATCAGCGCCATCACGGCGTTGCCCGGGATACCCAGGGTCAGCAACGGAATGAACGACGTTTGCGCGGCGGCGTTGTTGGCCGATTCCGGCCCTGCCAGGCCGGCCGGGTGGCCCTTGCCGAAGCGTTCCGGATTGCGCGAGATCTTCTTTTCCAGCGTGTACGACGCGAACGACGACAGCACGGCGCCACCGCCCGGCAGGATGCCCAGTGCCGAACCCAGGGCCGTGCCGCGCAGGACGGCGGGGTACGATTCCTTGAATTCCTGCTTGTTGGGATACAGCGAGCCGATCTTGTCGGTGATGTCGACGCGGTTTTCCTTCTGCTCCAGGTTGGTCATGATTTCGGCAAAGCCGAACACGCCCATGGCCACGATGGCGAAGTCGATACCGTCTTGCAGTTCCGGCACGCCGAAGTCGAAGCGGGCAACGCCCGAGTTGACGTCGGTGCCGACCATGCCCAGCAGCAGACCCAGGATGATCATCGCGATGGCCTTGGGCAGCGAGCCCGAGGCCAGCACCACGGCGCCGACCAGGCCCAGGCACATCAGCGAGAAGTACTCGGCGGGGCCGAACTTGAAGGCGACTTCAGCCAGCGGGGGTGCGAAGGCGGCCAGCAGCAGCGTGGCCACGCAACCGGCGAAGAACGAACCCAGGGCGGCAATCGCCAAGGCGGCGCCAGCGCGGCCGTTGCGGGCCATCTGGTGACCGTCCAGCACGGTCACTACCGCGGACGTTTCCCCTGGCAGCGCCACGAGAATGGCCGTGGTCGAACCACCGTATTGAGCACCGTAGTAAATACCGGCCAGCATGATCAGGCCGGCCACCGGGGGCAGCACGTACGTGATCGGCAGCAGCATCGCGATGGTCGGAACGGGGCCGATGCCCGGCAACACGCCGATCAGCGTACCCAGCACGCAGCCCAGCAGGGCGTACAACAGGTTCTCGGGCGTGAACGCCACCGAGAAACCCAACATCAGGTTGTCAAACAATTCCATGACCGGTTGCTCCTTAGTTCATGCCCAGAAACGACGGCCACAGCGGGAAAATCAGCCCCAGCCCCTTGACGAATGCGAGATACGAGAACACCACCAGGAAGATGCCGTTGGCGACGGCGACCTTCAGGCTGAACTCGTGGCTCGCCAGGCTGCTGATCACAACCAGAATGAACACCGAGATATAGATGCCCAGCAGCTTGAGGACCAGGCCGTAGATGACCACGGACCCGACCACCAGCAGCACGATGCGCCAGTCGAATTTGTCGACATGGGTTTCGTGGGCCTTCTTGGACATCGAGCCAAGCAGCACGATTGCGCCCAGCAATGCCAGAACAATGCCTAGCCAGAAAGGAAAATACCCGGGGCCCATCCGGGCGGCAGTACCCATTTGGTAGCTGCTGGCTTGCCAGGCGAATCCCAGTCCAAGGGCGATGAACATCACCCCCGACCAGAAGTCCTGTCGATTGCGTAGCTGCATGATTGGTTGGCTCCTGTTTACAGCATGTAGATAAAAAAGGTTTGTGATCCGTCGCGCTGGCCGAAAGGCGAGTGACAGGCACAAAAAAGGCACGTCGCGGTGCCTTGGGTTCTTTTGAAAGCGTCGGCGAGGCTTCTTGAAAGGCCGAATGGTAATGGACACCCGCGACGATGCAAACCCTGTAAGCTCGGTGAAAGCCTGGGGTTTTCCCTAGAATTGGGGAACTCCCGATCCCCAGATGTAACGGGGCGGGCAGATTGATGGCGTTTTGAAAGCTAAGTGAAAGTTTATAGAAAGAAATGCGAAAGCGGGGTGGAGCGATCCCCCTGATTTCCGTTGCGCGGGACTTTTCTAGTCGGCCCTGATCGGTTATGTTGCCCGCCGCTGGAATGACAGCTGCATTTCCTACTGAATATTGCCGTGTTTCTCACCTTGCGTGAAGAGGCCCGATTCCCACCTGGATGGTTTACGATAGCGCCCATGCTGCAAGACCTAGACCAACTCGCCGCCCGTATCGGGCAACTGGTGCAACGCACCCGGCACCTCCATGCCGAGCGCGACGCCTTGCGCGCGCGCCTGAATGAATCCGAAGCCGAGCAGCGCGTGCAGAAGCAACGCGCCGCCGAGCGCGATGCCGACATCGCCGCCTTGCAGAGCAAGCTGCAAGACAATGACGGCGCCGTGACCGCGATGCTCGAGCAGGCGCAAAAGGCTGAAGTCGCCTTGCGCGAACAGCTCGCTCGCGAAACCGCCGAGCGTCATTCGCTCGAAGCGCGCTTCTCCGCAAGGGAAACCGAGCTGCAGGGCAGCCTGCAAGTCCGCGACGCTGAACTACAGCGCTTGCGCGTGGCCGCGGCTGCGGCCCGCGAGCGCATCGACGCCGTCCTGGCCCGCTTGCCGGGTGCGCCGTCCGGAGAGCAACACTGATGGAACGCGTTGACGTAACGATATTGGGGCGCGACTACTCGCTGGCGTGCTCCGCCGAAGAAAAGCCCACGCTGATGGCTGCCGTGCGCCACGTGGACCAGCTCATGCTGCGCATCCAGGGCACCGGCAAGGTCTCCAGCAACGAACGCATCGCCGTCATGGCCGCGTTGCAGGTCGCTGGCGAGCTTCTCGCCATGAAAGCACCTGACGGTCCGTTGGGCGGTTTGGCGGTCGGCGACTTCAAGCGTAGAATTGAGGACATGAACGCAGTCCTCGACGATGCCTTGTCGGGTCAAGAAAAGCTGCTCTGACGTTCATCCGCAGTTTTCACCCAGTTTTTTTCAGTATTTTCAGTTTGTCCCTGCCGTGTCCGTGACCTGGCCATACATTCTCTGAACCTATGTCTTATGGCATATTGGTTGCGGGAGTGCAGAGCTGGAGTGATTGTCTCTCGTAGACGAACCCGACGCTCTTCGGAACGCGACCACCTTGAACCTCAGGGTTCGAGATGCCGGCCTTGACGGCACAGGCGGGGCATCTACCCAGCGGGCCTGCCATCAGCGCAGGTCCGCGTCGGGCGCCTCCCCCATCGTCCTCCCTCATAGGACCAGTCCATGTTCAAACCCCCTGTTTTTTCGCTGACCAAACTTGGCGCGGCGTGCGCAGCCGTGGCTGCTCTTGCCGTTGCACAGCCCGTTTTCGCGCAAGCACAGGCCCCCGCGCCTGCCGCGACGGAGTCCGCGGCCAACCGGTCGCCGGAACTGACCCTGCAGGCCACGGCTTCGTCCGAGGTCAAGCAGGACACGGTGCGCATCACCTTGTCCGCCGAGGTCGAGGCCGCGGATCAGCCGGCCGCTGGCAAGAAGCTGACCGCCATGCTGGACGATGTCGCCAAGCGCGCCCGTGACACCAAGGGCGTGGACGTGCGCACCGGCAGCTTCAATGTCTGGCCCAATTCCAGCAGCGGCAGCAAGGTCGTCAAGAACGCCGGCTGGCGCGGCCAGGGCGAGATCATCCTGGAATCGAAGGACTTCCCGGCCGCGGCGGCGCTGGCCTCCACGCTGTCCGACAAGACCGCCATCTCGAACATCAGCTTCTCGCTGTCCCGCGAAGTCCGCGAAGCCGAAGAGCGCAAGCTGCTGAAAGAAGCTGCGCAGGCCTTCAAGGATCGCGCGCTGGCCGCCTCCAATGCCTTCGGTTTCTCCGGCTACCGCCTGAGCAAGCTCGAGCTGGGCGGTTCCGGCGGCGTGACGCCCATGCCGCGCATGATGGGCGCGATGGCCAAGGACGCCTCGGGCGGCGCCGGTTTCAGCGCCGACGTCCCCCTGGAAGCGGGAGACGTCACGGTCAGCATCTCGGTTAACGGGACGATCGTTTTGCAGTAATGCTGAACATGATGGCGCCCAGGGCGACCATCGGCAGGGACAGCCACTGCCCCATGCTCAATCCCCCCGCGAGCAGGCCGAGGAAATTGTCCGGCTCGCGGGTGAATTCCACCAGGAAACGGAACGTTCCGTAGCCCATCAGGAATACCGCGCTCACCTGGCCCAGGGGGCGCGGCTTGCTCGAAAACCACCACATCAGCGCGAACAGCACGATGCCTTCCAGGCCCAGCTCATAGAGCTGCGAGGGATGGCGGGGCACGCCGTCGCCACTGCTCGGAAACACCATCGCCCAAGGCACGTCGGTCGGACGGCCCCACAGTTCGCCGTTGATGAAGTTGCCCAGGCGGCCAAAGCCCAGTCCCAGCGGAATCAGCGGCGCGATGAAGTCGCTGACCGCAAAGAACGGCAGGCCCTTTTTACGGGCGAACAGCAGCATCACCAGGATCACGCCGATCAGGCCGCCATGGAAGGACATGCCGCCTTCCCACAGATAGAACACTTCCAGCGGGTGCGACAGGTAGTAGCTCGGCTTGTAGAACAGCACGTAGCCCAGCCGCCCGCCCAGCACCACGCCCAGGACGCTGTAGAAGATCAGGTCTTCCAGGTCGCGCACGTTCAGCGACGTGGTGTGCCCGCGCGTGATGCGCCGGCGGCCCAGCAGGTACACCAGGGCGAAGCCCACCAGATACATCAGCCCGTACCAATGGATGGACAGCGGCCCGATCTGCAGGGCAACGGGGTCGAATTTTGGATATTGCAGCATGTTCCGCCCGACACAATAAAGTTGAATGATAATAACCGGCGAGCCCTGAGGTGTATCGACATCCGCAGGGGTCTCGCCACAGGCCGGTATCTGGTTGCCAGGCTAGGCGCGGCCGCCACGTCCGCGCCCTGACGGCCGACAGGAGACAACAGACCATGTCGCACAACGAACGTTCCCGCCATATCACCCACGGCGTCGCCCGGGCCCCCAACCGCGCCATGTATTACGCGCTGGGCTACCAGGAAGCCGACTTCGAAAACCCCA
This sequence comes from Achromobacter sp. UMC71, assembly GCF_014170305.1. GTDB lineage: Bacteria > Pseudomonadota > Gammaproteobacteria > Burkholderiales > Burkholderiaceae_B > Achromobacter. The sequence goes on along the minus strand of NZ_LZZT01000015.1, from coordinate 256,217 downwards.
TGATCGGTGTGGCCAATGGCCATTCCACCATTACGCCCTGCAACAGCGGCCTGCAGCGCCTGGCCGATGCCGCCATCGACGCCATCCGCGGCGCCCGCGCCAATCCCCAGGTCTTCGGCACGCCTACCATCTCCGATGGCATGTCGATGGGCACCGAGGGCATGAAGTATTCCCTGGTGTCGCGCGAGGTCATCGCCGACTGTATCGAGACCGCCGCGCAGGGCCAGTGGATGGACGGCGTGGTGGTCATCGGTGGCTGCGACAAGAACATGCCGGGCGGCATGATCGCCTTGGCGCGCATGAACGTGCCTGGCATTTATGTCTATGGCGGCACCATCAAGCCGGGCCACTACAAAGGCAAGGACCTGACTATCGTGTCCGTCTTCGAAGCGGTGGGCGAATACACCATGGGGCGCATGCCCGAAGCCGATTTCAAGCAGATCGAAAAATGCGCCATTCCCGGTTCGGGCTCCTGTGGCGGCATGTACACCGCCAACACCATGAGCTCGTCCTTCGAGGCCATGGGCATGAGCCTGCCGTATTCCAGCACCATGTCCAATGTCGACGACGAAAAAGTCGTGTCGGCCGCCGAATCCGCCCGGGTCCTGGTGGATGCCGTGCGGCGCGGCCTGCGTCCGCGCGACATCATCACCCGCGAATCCATTGAAAACGCGGTATCGGTCATCATGGCCACGGGCGGCTCGACCAACGCCGTGCTGCATTTCCTGGCCATCGCGCACGCCGCCGAAGTGCCGTGGACCATCGACGACTTCGAGCGCATCCGCAAGCGCGTACCCGTGCTCTGCGACCTGAAGCCGTCCGGCAAGTATGTCGCCACCGACCTGCATCAGGCTGGCGGTATCCCGCAAGTCATGAAACTGCTGCTCAACGCAGGGCTGCTGCATGGCGACTGCATCACCATCACCGGCAAGACAATCGCCGAAACCCTGGCGGATGTTCCTGATACGCCGCGTGCCGACCAGGACGTGATCATGCCGCTGGACCGCGCGTTGTATCCCCAAGGCCACCTGGCTATCCTCAAAGGCAACCTTTCGCCCGAAGGCTGCGTGGCCAAGATCACCGGCTTGAAGAATCCCGTGATCACCGGACCGGCGCGGGTCTTCGATTCCGAAGACGACGCCATGGCCGCTATCATGGCGCGCCAGATCGTCGACGGCGACGTCGTCGTGATCCGCTACGAAGGTCCCAAGGGCGGGCCCGGCATGCGCGAAATGCTGGCGCCCACCTCCGCGCTGATCGGACAGGGGCTGGGCGAAACCGTCGGCCTCATCACCGATGGCCGCTTTTCCGGCGGCACCTGGGGCATGGTCGTGGGTCATGTCGCGCCCGAGGCCTTCGTGGGCGGCCCGATCGCGCTGATCCGCGAGGGCGATTCGGTTACCATCGATGCCCACAAGCTGCTGCTGCAGCTCAACATCAGCGACGAAGAGATGGCGGCTCGTCGCCAGGCCTGGGTCCAGCCCAAGCCGCGTTATACACGCGGTGTGCTTGCCAAGTTCGGCAAGCTCGCCAGCACCGCGAGCCGTGGGGCAGTAACCGATGCATTTGATACGTAGTTTGTGGGTGGCCGCCGCCGGCCTGCTGGTCGCAGGCGCGGCGCAGGCCCAGACCACCGGCCTGGACCTGGCCAAGAACAAGGCCTGTATGGCCTGCCACCAGGTGGAGGCCAAGCGCGTGGGGCCGCCGCTGGCCAGCGTGGCCGAACGCTATGCCGGGCAAGGTCCCGCCATGGTGGATTACCTGGCCGGCAAGATCCGCGGGGGCGGCCGCGGGGCTTGGGGCGCCGTGCCCATGCCAGCGCAAACGCACGTCAGCCCGGAAGACGCGCGCCTCCTGGCCGAATGGATCTTGTCGCTGGCGCCGGCCAAGCAGTAGTCTTATCGTCTTTAGAAAGGAATCGTCATGGCAGAACAACCCTCCCCAGGCAATGAAGTCGCCGTTCTTGGCGGCGGCTGCTTCTGGTGCGTCGAAGCGGTCTTCACTGACCTGCGCGGCGTCAAAAGCGTGCTGCCCGGCTATAGCGGCGGCCATGTGGACAACCCCAGCTACGAACAGGTCTGCGGCAAGGACACCGGGCACATCGAAGTGGCCCGCATCGAATTCGATCCGGCCGAACTGTCGTACAGCGATCTCTTGCGCGTGTTCTTCGCCACGCACGATCCAACCACGCCGGGCCGCCAGGGCAACGACATCGGTCCGCAGTACGAATCGGCCATCTTCTGGCAGAACGACACGCAGCGCGAGCAGGCCCAGGCCATCATCGCCGAAGTCGACGCCCAGAAAATCTACGACGCGCCCATCGTCACCAAGTTGCTGGCGCCCGCCAAATTCTGGCAAGCCGAGGACTACCACCGCGACTACTTCGCCCTGCATCCCGAACAGGGCTATTGCCAGTTCGTGATCGCGCCCAAGGTGGCCAAATTCCGCAAGCAGTTCCAGGATCGCCTGACGAAATAACGCCGGCGCAGGCAAAAAAAACCTCACCCAAGGTGAGGTTTCAAAGCCAGCGCACGGCGCATCGCGCCACGCGCTGGAGGGGGAAGCGGTCAGTCGACGGTTTTCACCACGCCGCGGCGCATCTGATCCAGTTCGATCGATTCGAACAGGGCCTTGAAATTGCCCTCGCCGAAACCATCGTTGCCCTTGCGCTGGATGATCTCGAAGAAGATCGGGCCAATCTGGTTTTCGGTGAAGATCTGCAGCAGCAGGCCGCCGTCGGGGGCACCGTCCAGCAGGATGCGGTTCTTCTGCAGGCGGGCCACGTCTTCGCCGTGGTTGGGCAGGCGGCGGTCCAGCAGCTCGTAGTAGGTTTCCGGCGTATCCAGGAACACCACGCCATTGGCGCGCAATGCTTCGATGGTGCCGTAGATGTCTTCGGTCGACATCGCGATGTGCTGGATGCCTTCGCCGCGGTACAGGTCCAGATATTCCTGGATCTGGCCTTTCTCTTCCGTGCCTTCCTCGTTGATCGGAATGCGGATATTGCCGCAGGGCGAGGTCATCGCCTTGGACTTCACGCCCGTCACCTTGCCTTCGATGTCGAAGTAACGCACTTCGCGGAAGTTGAACAGGCGCTCGTAGAACTCCGACCATTCCGCCATGCGGCCCTTGTGCACGTTGTGCGTCAGGTGGTCGACCAGGGTCAGGCCGGCGCCGCGATGGTTCAGGTCGGCCTGTGCATTGCCCGGATCTACCGGCACGAAGTCGACGTCGTAAATGCTGATGTCGCCAATGCCGCCGTGGCCTTCCTTGCCCGTCCAGCGGTCGACCAGGTAGATCAGCGAATCGCCGATGCCCTTGATGGCGGGGATGTTCAGTTCCATCGGGCCGCTATGCGAGTCAAAGCCCCAGGCGCCCAGCTCCAGCGCGCGCTTGTACGCGGCGGCGGCGTCCTGCACGCGAAAGCCGATCGCACAGATGGATGGGCCATGCAGGCGGGCGAAGCGCTGCGCGAACGAATCGGGCTCGGCGTTGATCAGGAAGTTCACGCCGCCTTGACGGTACAAGGTCACGTCCTTGTGGCGGTGCTTGGCGATGGCTTTGAAGCCCAGCAGTTCGAACACTTTGCGCAGCGCGGCGGGGTCCGGCGCGGCGTACTCGATGAACTCGAACCCGGCTGTGCCCATCGGGTTGTCCCAGGGTTGGAATGCGCTGCTCATAAGTCTGCTCCCTTGAATCGTTGTAGCGGACGACTTGTTCTTCAAGTCTAGGATGGAGATTGTAGGGAGGAAAGGCAGGCAGACAATTGCAAACATGTCGCGAAAGCCGTCCTGTTGGGCAATAATATTGCCGAAGATAAAACATATGGGGCTGAAAATGTCTGACTTAGAGCTTGATAGGACAGATCTAAGGATTCTGGCCGAGTTGCAACGGGATGGCCGGCTCAGTAATCAGGAGTTGGCCGATCGCGTATCCCTGTCACCCAGCCCGTGCCTGCGTCGGGTGCGGCGCCTGGAAGAAAAGGGCTTCATCAAGAAATACGTCGCGCTGATCGATGCCGAAAAGGTGGGGCTGGGCCTGCTGGCCTACGTGAACATCCGCCTGAACAAGTACAGCGGCTCCAGCCACGCCCCGATGAGCGACTTCGCCCGCGATGTGCAACTGTGGCCCGAAGTGGTCGAGTGCTATGCCATGTCCGGCGACATGGACTACCTGCTGCGCATCCAGGTTGCCGACCTGGCCCACTTCTCCAGGTTCGCCATGGACACCCTGATGCGCCACCCCGCGGTGGTCGACATGCGCTCCTTCTTCGCGCTCCAGCAAATTAAGGAAACCACCGAACTGCGGCTGTAGTCCGTGGGGTGGAGCGGGACTTTCGCGTGCGCTCTATATAAGAGTAAGAGGGCGCAAGGGTGGCGAACCTAAGCAGGCCAAGTCGGCTCTCCTATAGTCGGCTCTCCTATATATGGATAGGGCGCCGGTTTAGATAGGACGTCGGTCGGCGGGGGCTAAGGCAGGAGGCCCGCTGGATGAGATGGGTCTCTTATCTATATATAGACGTGCCCTGCCTATATAGCGGGATCTGTCCGCGCCAGGCTGCTCCGCTATATGGAGGAGCAGCTACAGGAATGACGGGTCTCAAGGGATGCGTCCCCCGAAAACATCATCTTTCTGCAAAGCGGGTGTCATCCTGGCGTGACAAGCCGAAATTCTGTGCTATAGTCTCGCTCCTTCGCAGTTCAAGCAGTTTTGTGAGCAGCGAGGCCAAGCAAGTGCAACGGATCGGGACGCAAGCGCGAACGGATCTGCCGCAGGGCTCCAAGGCGATGGGTTGGCAACAGCTCTCGAACCAGCAGTCAGTGGGTTTTGCAAAAGAAGGTGCAAATCAGGCAGAAGCCAGTTGCACAATCTGCAAAAATTGTGCTATAGTCTTGGGCTTGGCTGGTGACAGCGAATCAGGGTTTACCCGGTAGGGTGGTCTGAGTCAAGTTGCTAGTCATCTGGGCGGTAACCAACCTCTGGGGTGTCCCGGGGCTGCTGCGAAAGTGAAGCGATTCACGAAAAGCGGCGGGGTTGCAAGATAGGATGCAAATTAGGCAAAAGCCGGTTGCATAATCTGCAAAAGTTGTGTTATAGTTTCAGGCTTGGCAGTTGCCGAAAACTTAGGGTTAACCCTGATATTTCGATAGCTGCTAGGGCGAGACCTGAAGGGGTCGCAAGGCAGGGCGGCAGGTTGAGTTGAAGAACGAAAGTTTTAAGACGAAACGAAGCTGACTTGACAAGCGATAAAAACTTCTTCATAATCTCGTTTCTCTGCTGCAACGACAGCGACGACGCGAAAGCGAAGTTAGCCGAAGTTAAGGGCAGAAGGCAGTAAGAAGTAAGCGCAGTACAGAATTTAGCAGTGCCGCTCTTTAACAATTAAACAACCGATAAGTGTGGGCGCTTGATGCGAGTGCAGTGACCGGGTTTTAAACCCCAGTCACAAGCACAATGAAATCAAGTGCTCACTAGAAGTGAAGTACCTTAGACGTCAAGTTTAAGAACATACCTCACTTCCTTTGAGTAGCGACGTATGACTCGACCCTTTCGGGGGTTAAGAAATACGAACAAATACAGAGATTAAACTGAAGAGTTTGATCCTGGCTCAGATTGAACGCTAGCGGGATGCCTTACACATGCAAGTCGAACGGCAGCACGGACTTCGGTCTGGTGGCGAGTGGCGAACGGGTGAGTAATGTATCGGAACGTGCCTAGTAGCGGGGGATAACTACGCGAAAGCGTAGCTAATACCGCATACGCCCTACGGGGGAAAGCAGGGGATCGCAAGACCTTGCACTATTAGAGCGGCCGATATCGGATTAGCTAGTTGGTGGGGTAACGGCTCACCAAGGCGACGATCCGTAGCTGGTTTGAGAGGACGACCAGCCACACTGGGACTGAGACACGGCCCAGACTCCTACGGGAGGCAGCAGTGGGGAATTTTGGACAATGGGGGAAACCCTGATCCAGCCATCCCGCGTGTGCGATGAAGGCCTTCGGGTTGTAAAGCACTTTTGGCAGGAAAGAAACGTCCCGGGTTAATACCCCGGGAAACTGACGGTACCTGCAGAATAAGCACCGGCTAACTACGTGCCAGCAGCCGCGGTAATACGTAGGGTGCAAGCGTTAATCGGAATTACTGGGCGTAAAGCGTGCGCAGGCGGTTCGGAAAGAAAGATGTGAAATCCCAGAGCTTAACTTTGGAACTGCATTTTTAACTACCGAGCTAGAGTGTGTCAGAGGGAGGTGGAATTCCGCGTGTAGCAGTGAAATGCGTAGATATGCGGAGGAACACCGATGGCGAAGGCAGCCTCCTGGGATAACACTGACGCTCATGCACGAAAGCGTGGGGAGCAAACAGGATTAGATACCCTGGTAGTCCACGCCCTAAACGATGTCAACTAGCTGTTGGGGCCTTCGGGCCTTGGTAGCGCAGCTAACGCGTGAAGTTGACCGCCTGGGGAGTACGGTCGCAAGATTAAAACTCAAAGGAATTGACGGGGACCCGCACAAGCGGTGGATGATGTGGATTAATTCGATGCAACGCGAAAAACCTTACCTACCCTTGACATGTCTGGAATTCCGAAGAGATTTGGAAGTGCTCGCAAGAGAACCGGAACACAGGTGCTGCATGGCTGTCGTCAGCTCGTGTCGTGAGATGTTGGGTTAAGTCCCGCAACGAGCGCAACCCTTGTCATTAGTTGCTACGAAAGGGCACTCTAATGAGACTGCCGGTGACAAACCGGAGGAAGGTGGGGATGACGTCAAGTCCTCATGGCCCTTATGGGTAGGGCTTCACACGTCATACAATGGTCGGGACAGAGGGTCGCCAACCCGCGAGGGGGAGCCAATCCCAGAAACCCGATCGTAGTCCGGATCGCAGTCTGCAACTCGACTGCGTGAAGTCGGAATCGCTAGTAATCGCGGATCAGCATGTCGCGGTGAATACGTTCCCGGGTCTTGTACACACCGCCCGTCACACCATGGGAGTGGGTTTTACCAGAAGTAGTTAGCCTAACCGCAAGGGGGGCGATTACCACGGTAGGATTCATGACTGGGGTGAAGTCGTAACAAGGTAGCCGTATCGGAAGGTGCGGCTGGATCACCTCCTTTCAGAGCTAAAGTGCTCGTGTTAAGTGTCCACTCTTATCGGTTGTTTGATATATAGCTGGGATCGGTTGTGGGCTTGGGTAGAGGGATTCCTCCCTGTGTCCATGGCATCCTGACTACTGATCCGAGAAGGTTTTGGGTCTGTAGCTCAGTCGGTTAGAGCACCGTCTTGATAAGGCGGGGGTCGTTGGTTCGAATCCAACCAGACCCACCAAGTATTTCTGCGCAGGTGACTGTGTTGGAATATGGGGGTGTAGCTCAGCTGGGAGAGCGCCTGCTTTGCAAGCAGGATGTCATCGGTTCGATCCCGTTCACCTCCACCATTGATTCTTGGGCTTGGTTTTCAAGCGATCGCCTGGTGGTGTCGTGTAGAGGCTAACTCATAGCGTCGTGTGCTGATAAGCGCACGGTCTTATGAGTTAGGTTTTACCTAACAGCTATATTCGTTCTTTAACAATCTGGAAGAAGCACAACGAAATGTACTTATCAAGTACTCGGCGCAAGCTGATGAAGATAAGTACGGGTTGTGATTGCATTATTTTGTTCCAAGTTCTCAAGACTGAAGTGATTCACTTCAGACTGCTTTGAAACTTATGAACGGCACAAACGCTAATACTCAGGTCCTATAGCCTACAGCGTTATAGGATCAAGCGACTAAGTGCATATGGTGGATGCCTTGGCGATCACAGGCGATGAAGGACGTAGTAGCCTGCGAAAAGCTACGGGGAGCTGGCAAACAAGCTTTGATCCGTAGATATCCGAATGGGGAAACCCACTGCAGCGATGCAGTATCCCTAGCTGAATACATAGGCTAGTGGAAGCGAACCGGGTGAACTGAAACATCTCAGTAGCTCGAGGAAAAGAAATCAACCGAGATTCCGAAAGTAGTGGCGAGCGAAATCGGAAGAGCCTTTACGTTTTAGCATGCAAGATAATCGAACGGAATGGAAAGTCCGGCCGTAGCAGGTGATAGCCCTGTAGATGAAATTTTGTGTGTGGAACTAAGCGTAAGAAAAGTAGGGCGGGACACGTGAAATCCTGTTTGAAGATGGGGGGACCATCCTCCAAGGCTAAATACTCGTGATCGACCGATAGTGAACCAGTACCGTGAGGGAAAGGCGAAAAGAACCCCGGAAGGGGAGTGAAATAGATCCTGAAACCGTATGCATACAAACAGTAGGAGCCTCCTTGTGGGGTGACTGCGTACCTTTTGTATAATGGGTCAGCGACTTACATTCAGTGGCAAGGTTAACCGAATAGGGAAGCCGTAGCGAAAGCGAGTCCGAATAGGGCGATTCAGTCGCTGGGTGTAGACCCGAAACCAGATGATCTATCCATGGCCAGGTTGAAGGCACGGTAACACGTGCTGGAGGACCGAACCCACTAATGTTGAAAAATTAGGGGATGAGCTGTGGATAGGGGTGAAAGGCTAAACAAATCTGGAAATAGCTGGTTCTCTCCGAAAACTATTTAGGTAGTGCCTCAAGTATTACTGCGGGGGGTAGAGCACTGTTATAGCTAGGGGGTCATGGCGACTTACCAAACTATGGCAAACTCCGAATACCCGCAAGTACAGCTTGGGAGACAGAGCACCGGGTGCTAACGTCCGGACTCAAGAGGGAAACAACCCAGACCGCCAGCTAAGGTCCCGAATTATCGCTAAGTGGGAAACGAAGTGGGAAGGCATAGACAGTCAGGAGGTTGGCTTAGAAGCAGCCATCCTTTAAAGAAAGCGTAATAGCTCACTGATCGAGTCGTCCTGCGCGGAAGATGTAACGGGGCTAAGCGATAAACCGAAGCTGCGGGTGTGCACTTTTAGTGCACGCGGTAGGAGAGCGTTCTGTAAGCCTGCGAAGGTGGCTTGTAAAGGCTGCTGGAGGTATCAGAAGTGCGAATGCTGACATGAGTAGCGATAAAGGGGGTGAAAAGCCCCCTCGCCGTAAGTCCAAGGTTTCCTGCGCAACGTTCATCGGCGCAGGGTGAGTCGGCCCCTAAGGCGAGGCAGAGATGCGTAGCTGATGGGAAACTGGTTAATATTCCAGTACCGTCGTACAGTGCGATGGGGGGACGGATCGCGGAAGATCATCAGGGTGTTGGATGTCCCTGTTGCTGTATCGAAGATGGCGCTTAGGCAAATCCGGGCGCGTAAATCAAGGGTATGGCACGAGCGAGCATTGCTTGCGAAGTGATTGGAAGTGGTTCCAAGAAAAGCCTCTAAGCTTCAGCTGTACGAGACCGTACCGCAAACCGACACAGGTGGACGGGATGAATATTCCAAGGCGCTTGAGAGAACTCAGGAGAAGGAACTCGGCAAATTGATACCGTAACTTCGGGAGAAGGTATACCCCGGTAGTGTGAAGCGCCTGCGCGCTTAGCATGATGGGGTCGCAGAGAATCGGTGGCTGCGACTGTTTATTAAAAACACAGCACTCTGCAAAGACGAAAGTCGACGTATAGGGTGTGACGCCTGCCCGGTGCCGGAAGGTTAAGTGATGGGGTGCAAGCTCTTGATCGAAGCCCCGGTAAACGGCGGCCGTAACTATAACGGTCCTAAGGTAGCGAAATTCCTTGTCGGGTAAGTTCCGACCTGCACGAATGGCGTAACGATGGCCACACTGTCTCCTCCTGAGACTCAGCGAAGTTGAAGTGTTTGTGATGATGCAATCTACCCGCGGCTAGACGGAAAGACCCCATGAACCTTTACTGTAGCTTTGCATTGGACTGTGAACCGGCCTGTGTAGGATAGGTGGGAGGCTTTGAAGCGTGGTCGCTAGATCACGTGGAGCCATCCTTGAAATACCACCCTGGTTTGTTTGCGGTTCTAACCTTGGTCCGTTATCCGGATCGGGGACAGTGCATGGTGGGCAGTTTGACTGGGGCGGTCTCCTCCCAAAGTGTAACGGAGGAGTTCGAAGGTACGCTAGGTACGGTCGGAAATCGTGCTGATAGTGCAATGGCATAAGCGTGCTTGACTGTGAGACTGACAAGTCGAACAGGTGCGAAAGCAGGACATAGTGATCCGGTGGTTCTGAATGGAAGGGCCATCGCTCAACGGATAAAAGGTACTCTGGGGATAACAGGCTGATACCGCCCAAGAGTTCATATCGACGGCGGTGTTTGGCACCTCGATGTCGGCTCATCTCATCCTGGGGCTGTAGCCGGTCCCAAGGGTATGGCTGTTCGCCATTTAAAGAGGTACGTGAGCTGGGTTTAAAACGTCGTGAGACAGTTTGGTCCCTATCTGCCGTGGGCGTTGGATACTTGACGGAGCCTGCTCCTAGTACGAGAGGACCGGAGTGGACGTACCTCTGGTGTACCGGTTGTCATGCCAATGGCATTGCCGGGTAGCTAAGTACGGAAGAGATAACCGCTGAAGGCATCTAAGCGGGAAACTCGTCTGAAGATTAGGTATCCCGGGGACTTGATCCCCCTAAAGAGTCGTTCGAGACCAGGACGTTGATAGGTCGGGTGTGGAAGCGCAGTAATGCGTTAAGCTAACCGATACTAATTGCTCGTGAGGCTTGATCCTATAACACTGATGGTTATGACCTGGTGATATAGCGTTCCAAGTGTCGTTCAATACAAAATCTGGCTGCCCCGTCAGCAGCCAGCCAACACCAATTACACCCCACTGTGCGTAATCATCGAGCTGCTAGCTCTGATTACCCACACGTTGCGCTTCTTCCAAGATTGGAGTTGTTGCCCACAAAGCAATAACTCAACCAGTTACGCCTGACGACCATAGCAAGGTGGTACCACTCCTTCCCATCCCGAACAGGACAGTGAAACGCCTTTGCGCCGATGATAGTGGACGGACGTCTGTGAAAGTAGGTCATCGTCAGGCTTTTATTGCTCAAAACCCCATAGGCTCAGCGCCTGTGGGGTTTTGTCTTTGCGGCGCCGGATCGGCGCGCCGGAAAAGATCAAACCCCAAAAAGAAAACCCCTGTGCGGCTACGCCGCCCAGGGGTTTTTTCTTGCCCGATACTGTCGTTGATCTAGACCGGTGTGCCGCCGGTGTAATCCTGACGGTCGATACCGTGGCGCTGGAGCTTGTCGTAGAAGGTCTTGCGGGCAATGCCCAGGGTTTCCAGCGTGGCGCGCACGTCGCCCTGGTGGGCGGAGAGGGCGTCGCGGATGAGCTGGGCTTCGAAACGCTCCATCTTTTCGGGCAGGGTGCCAGGGCCGGTGTCTTGCACAGGGGCCACCGCGGCGGGCGCGTTGAGCACGCCCAACACGAAGCGTTCGGCGAAGTGCGCCAGTTCGCGAACATTGCCGGGCCAATCGTGCGTCAGCAGATGATGCTTGATGTCGGCCGGCATGTCGGGGATGTCGCGGTGGAAGCGGCGTGATGCGTGGCCCAGGTAATGGGCGAACAGCAGCGGGATATCTTCGCGGCGTTCGCGCAGCGGTGGGATGCGTATGGTGACGACATTGAGCCGGTAGAACAGGTCTTCGCGGAATTTGGCGCGAATGGCCGGGCTGCCGAGATCCTCCTTGGTGGCGGCGACGACGCGCAGGTCCAGGCTGCGGACATCGTTGCTGCCCAATGGCGTGATCTGGCGGGATTCCAGCACACGCAGCAGCTTGACCTGCACGGCCAGCGGCATGCTTTCGATTTCGTCCAGGAAAAGGGTGCCGCCGCTGGCGTGTTCGATGCGTCCGATGCGCCGCTTCTGTGCACCGGTGAATGCGCCGGCCTCATGGCCGAACAACTCGCTTTCGATCACGCTTTCGGGCAGGGCGCCGCAATTGATGGCGACCAGCGCGCGGTGGCGCCGGCGGCTCAAGCGGTGCAGTGCGGTGGCGACCACCTCCTTGCCCGTGCCTGTTTCGCCTTCGACCAGCACGTCCACGTCGGCGTCGGCGATGTGGCGCAACGTCTGCTTGATGCGCTGCATGGCCGGCGTGGTACCGATGAAGGGGACTTCGTCGGCTTCCACCGCAAAGGCGGCTTCGCGCAGCCGCCGGTTTTCCAGCACCAGATGGCGCTTTTCGGCGGCGTGGGTAATGGCGGTGACCAGGCGGTCAGGCGGATAGGGCTTGGCCAGAAAGTCGTAGGCGCCGTCGCGCATGCACTGCACCGCGGTGGCGATGTCGCCGTGGCCGGTAATCAGAATGACGGGAATCTCCGGATCGATGGCGCGCAGGCGCTGGAACAGCTGCAAGCCGTCGATATCCGGCATGCGGATGTCTGTGACCACCACGCCATCGAAATCGCGGTTCAGTGTATTGAGCGCGCTGCGCGCGTTGGCGTGGGCGTGCACGGCGATGCCGTGCAGCTTGAGCGTCTGCACATTGGCGCGGCGCAGTTCCTCGTCGTCGTCGATGAAGGCGACGTGGGGCGTCAGCGGTTTGCCGGGCGCGTCTTCCAGGGCGGCAAGGGCGGCAGGAGCCGGAGCTGGGTCAGGTACGCGGGTCATGGATGGAGGGCGGCGACTTGCGCAGCGTAAGGGTGAACATGGCGCCGCGGCCGGGGCCGTGGGGCGCAGGGAAAATGGCGTCTCCGGGATGGGCGGCCCGCAGGTCGCCGCCGAACTCGACGACGATGTCCCGCGAGATGACCAGGCCCAACCCCAGGCCTTCGGCCTTGGTCGTGTGGAATGGGGTGAAAAGGCGCGCGCTGGCTGCGGGTGAGAGGCCGGGGCCGTTGTCGTTGACGAAGAGCTGCACCGATGCGCCCATGTCCTGAATGGCGATGATGATCCGGCCGTCCGCCTGGCCTTCCAGGGCATCCATGCCGTTTTGCAGCAGGTTCACCAGCACCTGTTCCAGGCGGATGCGGTTGGCTTGCACCCGGTAGTCGGGCTCGGCGGGCGGACGCTGCAGGGTCACGCCCTGACGCCGGGCACGCGGGCCGACCAGCAGGAATGCGCCGTCCAGCGCCTCTTTCAGGCTGGTGGGCCCGACCGAGGCACCCGCCTTGCGGGAAAACGCGCGCAGCTCGCCAGTGATGTGACCGATGCGTTCGGTGAGCGAGGCGATGGTGCCCAGGTTTTCGTCGACCGAAGCGTTGTCCTGGCGGCGCAGGAATTCGGCGGCGTTGTCGGCATAGGCGCGAATAGCGGAAACCGGTTGATTGATCTCGTGCGCGACGCTGGCGGCTACCTGGCCCAACAGGGCGAGCTTGCTGGCCTGCACCAGTTCGTCCTGCATGGTGTGCAGCCGAGCTTCGGTGCGCTGGCGTTCGTCCATTTGCGCGAGCAATTGCTGATTGACCTCGCGCAGTTGGGCGGTGCGCTCTTCGACCTGGGCGGCCAGTTGTTGACGCACGGCCAGTTGCTGGGCGGCGCGTTCGCGGTTGCGGTGGCGGCGGTACAGGAAAATGCCGATCACGGCCGACAGCACGCCCTGCGCGAGCAGGGCGCCCAGTTGCGCGTTGGCGGTGGCGCGGTTCAGCGCCGACTGCACGGGCGACAGCAGATGCAGCGTCCAGCCGGGCGATTCGACGATGGGCAGGGTGGTGTGCAAGAGAGGCGCGCCGGCGGGAATCTGCGGCAGCGGATCGTCGGCGCGTACCAATTGGCCGCCGCTGACCGTTTTCAACGGCGGGCGCAGCGGCACGGGCTGGAACATGGCGTCGCCGAACTGCAGGCTGGTGCGCAGTGTCTGGGCCAGGTCGGGCGCCAGCGGCGCCAGCACCCGGAAGCGCCAGTCAGGCAGGCTGCCCAGCAGCACCACGCCGTGCTCGTCGGTGACGAAGATGGGAGCGTTCGATTGCCGCCAGTCGGCCTCCAGGTCGCGGAAATCGACCTTCAGGACCACCACGCCCAGCATGGCGCCGTTGGTGTCATCCACGCGCCGCGACAGGTACAGGCCGGCTTCATGGCTGATGGTGCCGAGCGCGAAGTGCTCGGCCGAGCCATGCGCCACGGCGCCTTGGAAATACGGCCGGAACTGGTAGTCGACGCCGACGAAGGTGGCGGGCTCGCGCCAGTTGCTGGCCGCGATAGCGTAGCCGCTCTTGTCCAGGACATAGATGGCCGATGCGCCGACGCCGCGGCTCAGGGTGTCCAGCTTTTCATCCAGGGACTCGATCTGCGCAGGCGTGGGATTTTGCAGCGTGGCGCGCAGGTCGACGTCGCGCGTCAGCACAAAGGGCAGGGCGCGGAATTTGTCCAGGTTGTTGCGCAGCAGGGCGGCGTTGATCTGCCCCGCGCTGCGGGCCTGGAGGGCGGCTTCGTTGAGCGCGCCTTCGCGGGCCCACTGGCTGGCGGCATGCAGCGTGCCGAAGATGATGCCCACCGCTAGCAGGATCAGCAGTGCCCAGCGCCAGCCTATGCCCGGCGGATGAGGGCTGGGCAGGGCCGTCTTGGACGGGGTGGTGTCCGCGTGAGGCGGCGCGGCGGGCGGCGCCCCGGGAGGCGAGGAATGGGGAGGCATAAGTTTGTGCGGGTTTCCGCACATTCTATCCCGGTTCTGTGCGGAATTCCGCCATTTGTGATCAAGCGGTGGCAGCCCAGGGATGAAAACCTTCGCCTTATCAATGGCTTGGCGGCGAGGGCTCACCGGCCCCGGCCTGGCATGGCATTTGCATATACCCAGGTAAGCCTGGCGGCACTGCGCACCGGGTGAAATGGCCTGCGGAGATACGCAAGGCTTTAAAAGAGAAAACGCCCCGGCGCCCGCTGCGACCATCGCAAGGAGCTTGGGCCCCCTGGTGGGGACAAATCCCAATGATCGAAGTAGATCAAGTCGCGCCTGCGCGCAAGCTCAAGTTCTATCAAATCCTGTACGTGCAAGTGCTGTTCGCCATCGTGGTGGGCATCTTGCTGGGTTACTTGAAGCCGGAAATCGGCGAGGCAATGCAGCCGCTGGGCGACGCCTTCATCAAGCTGGTGAAGATGATCATTGCACCGGTGATCTTCCTGACGGTGGCTACCGGTATCGCGGCAATGAGCGACCTGAAGAAGGTCGGCCGCGTGGCGGGCAAGGCCATGCTGTACTTCCTGGTGTTCTCGACCCTGGCCCTGATCGTGGGCATGATCGTGAGCCATATCGTGCAGCCGGGCGCCGGCATGCATATTAATCCGGCCACGCTGGATCAGAAGCAAGTGGCGAGCTACGTCGCCAAGGCGCACGATTCGACCATCACCGGCTTCCTGATGAACGTGATTCCCACCACGATCTTCAGCCCGTTCGTGGGCGGCGACATCCTGCAGGTGCTGTTCGTGGCCGTGCTGTTCGGCATCGCGCTGGCCCAGGTGGGTGAACGCGGCAAGCCGGTGTTGAATTTCCTGACGGCGCTGGCGCAACCCATCTTCAAGCTGGTCGCTATCTTGATGAAGGCCGCTCCGATCGGCGCTTTCGGCGCGATGGCGTTCACCATCGGCAAGTACGGCATCAAGTCCATCGTCAATCTGGCGATGCTGGTGGGCACGTTCTACGCCACCGCGGTGCTGTTCGTGGTGGTGGTGCTGGGCCTGGTGGCGCGCTACAACGGCTTTTCGATCCTGAAGCTGGTGCGCTACATCCGCGAAGAGCTGCTGCTGGTGCTGGGCACGAGCTCATCGGAAGCCGCGCTGCCGACGCTGATGCAGAAGATGGAACGCGCCGGGTGTTCGAAGTCGGTGGTTGGCCTGGTGGTGCCCACTGGTTACTCGTTCAACCTGGACGGCACCAACATCTACATGACGATGGCGGCTTTGTTCATTGCCCAGGCTTGCGACATTCCGCTGTCGTTGGGCGACCAGATCCTGCTGTTGCTGGTGGCCATGCTGAGCTCCAAGGGTGCGGCGGGCGTGACGGGTGCGGGCTTCATCACGCTGGCTGCCACGCTGTCGGTGGTGCCGACGGTGCCGGTGGCGGGGATGGCGCTGATCCTGGGCGTGGACCGCTTCATGTCGGAATGCCGCGCGCTGACCAACCTGGTCGGCAACGCCACCGCCGCCGTCGTGGTGGCCCGTTGGGAAGGCGAGCTGGACAAGGACAAGCTGCATGCGGCGCTGGAAGGCGAGGCGCCCGCGGCCGAACCACAAGCGATGGCGAGCGTGTCGGCTTCGCAAGGCTGAACGCCATCGCACACTGCCCCGCAGCGCTGAATGCCGCGGCGGGGTAAAGAGAAAGCCCCCGAGCCTGCTGGCCCGGGGGCTTTTTTTCTATGGGGCAGGGGCTAGGGAATCGCGATGCCGGCGTCGCGCAGGAGATTGGCGGTTTCAAATAGCGGCAGACCCATGACGCCGGTATAGCTGCCGTCGATGCGGGCGATGAACGTGCCGGCCAGCCCCTGGATGCCATAGGCGCCGGCCTTGCCGAAGGGTTCGCCGCTGTCGCAGTAACGGCCGATTTCGTCCAGGCCCAGCGGACGCATCCACACGTCGGTCACGGAGACGGTTTCCAGCAGGCGATCACCTGTCCAGAGCGCGACGGCGGTGTGCACTTGGTGCCTATTGCCTGACAGCGTCTGCAGGATGCGGATCGCGTCGTCGGGGTCGGCAGGCTTGCCCAGCACCTGACCGTCCAGGATTACGGTGGTGTCGGCGGCCAGGAGCGGCAGCAGGGGGAGGGCTTGGGCGCCCAGCCAGTCGCGGCCGCGCAGGGCCTTGTCCCGCGCGGTGCGCTGGACATAGTCGGCAGCGCTCTCGCCGGCATGCTGCGGTTCGTCTTCTCCGGGCGGCGCGGGAACGCGCAGCACCTCGTGGGTCAGGCCGATCTGCGTCAGCAATTCGCGCCGCCGCGGGCTGGCGGAGGCGAGGTAAAGGCGTGCGGGAGCGGGACGATCTTGTGTCATACGTGGGCGGCAGGGCGAAGGCCGGCTCGCCGCGCGCCAGGCACGAAGGCCGGGCGCGGGTCAGGCGCGGTGGTAGGGATGGTTGGTCATGATGGCCCACGCGCGGTAGAGCTGTTCGGCCAGCACCACGCGCACCATGGGATGCGGCAGGGTCAGGGACGACAGGCGCAACTGGCCGCTGCAGGAGGCCTTGAGGTCGGCGTCCAGGCCATCGGGGCCGCCAACCAGGAACGCCACGTCCTGGCCGCCCGCCCGCCACTGCTCGAGCTTTTGCGACAGGGCCATGGTAGTCAGGTCGCGTCCGCGTTCGTCCAGCGCCAGGCGCAGCGCGCCGGCGGGCAGGACGGCGTCGATCCGCTTGGCTTCGGCCGCCATCATCTGGGCGGGCGTTTTACCGGTGGTACGCGGTTCGGGCTTGATTTCGCGCAGTTCCAGCGCGCAGTCGGGCGGCAGCCGCTTGGCGTAGTCGTCCCAGGCGGTCTGCACCCAGTCCGGCATGCGTGTGCCCACGGCGGCGACGATCAGTTTCACAACAGCCGCCTCAGTTGTCGGCGTCGTCGTAAGCGCTGTCGCTGGGGACCGGCGCGGCCCGGGTGGATTCGGGCAGGAGCTTGACGCGTACCGGCTTGCCGCCCCAGATCTCTTCCAGGTTGTAGTACTGGCGGATGGCGGGTTGCATGATGTGCACGACTACGTCGCCCAGGTCGACGACGACCCATTCGCCGGTGTCTTCGCCTTCGATCGTGATGCCGGACAGATCGAGCGCGCGGCCGCTGTCCGCCACGCTGGAAGCCAGCGCGCGGGTTTGACGGTTGGAGGTGGCGCTTGCAATCACGACGCGATCGAACAGGCTGGTCAGATGCGTGGTGTTGAAGACCTTGATGTCTTGCGCCTTGACGTCTTCGAGGGCATCGATGACGGCGCGTTGGAGTTTCTGTATATCCATAGCTGCAAATATAACCCGCGCACGGACAGCAGGTGCCGGTTCCGTGGCGCTGCGCGCCCAGGCGGGTGTGGGTTTATCGGTAAAGATGGTGCGCCGCAATGTAGGCGGCGACGGGCGCGGCCAGCAGGCCGTCGGTGGATTCGTTGTTGGCCAGGCGCTGGCGGATCTGCGAGGCCGACACCGGCATGGGGGCAAAAGGCAGTTCTTCCAGTTGCCGGCCCAGGCTGTCCAGCCAGGCCGCCAATTCGGCGGGCGGCGCCAGGGGCGTGCCGGGGCGGGTGGCCACGGCCAGGTCCACGCGCTGGGAGATTTCCTGCCAGTCGCGCCAGGTGCAGAAATTGGCGAGCTGGTCGGCGCCCAGCAGCCAGACGTAGCGGGCATCCGTGGGCAGGGCGCGCAGGGTGTCGACGGTGTAGGTGGCGCCGCCGCGGTCCAGTTCGATGGGGTTGACGACCAGGCCGGCATGGCCGGCGATGGCCAGTTCGAGCATGTCGCGGCGCTGTGCTTCGGAGGCATGCAGGGCCGCTCGCTGCCAGGGATTGGCGGCGGGGATCAGTTGCACCTGCGCCAGGCCGAGCGCGCGCAGCGCGTTTTCAGCGAGCGCAATGTGCGCGACGTGGACGGGGTCGAAGCTGCCGCCCAGCAGGCCAATGCGCTTCACACCCAGTCCCGCGGCGTCAGGTAGGCCGCCAGCTCGGACTCGGGCGTGCCGGGCGCGGGCTGCCAGTCGTAGCGCCATTGCGCCAGCGGCGGCATGGACAGCAGGATTGATTCGGTACGGCCGCCAGATTGCAGCCCGAACAGGGTGCCGCGGTCGAAGACCAGGTTGAATTCGACGTAGCGGCCGCGCCGGTAGGCCTGGAAGTCGCGTTCGCGTTCGCCATAGGGCGTGCCGCGGCGGCGTTCGACGATGGGCAGGTAGCTGTCCAGGAAGGCGTCGCCGACCGACCGGGTCAGGGCGAAGGACGCGTCGAAGCCGGGCGCGTTGAGGTCGTCGAAGAAGATGCCGCCGATGCCGCGCGTTTCGTTGCGATGCTTGAGGAAAAAATACTCGTCGCACCAGCGCTTATAGCGGGGGTAGTAGTCGGCGCCGTGGCTGGCCAGGGCATCGTGGCAGACCGTGTGGAAGTGACGGGCGTCGTCTTCAAACGGGTAGTAGGGGGTCAGGTCGATGCCGCCGCCGAACCAGAACACGTCGGCTTCGTCGTGGCCCGGACGGGCCGCGGCCACGAACATGCGCACGTTCATGTGCGTGGTGGGCACATACGGATTGCGCGGATGCAGCACCATGGACACGCCCATGGCTTCCCAGGAGCGTCCCGCCAGTTCGGGGCGGTGCGCGCTGGCCGACGGAGGCAGTTTGGTGCCCTTGACGTGGCTGAACAGCACGCCTGCCCGTTCGAACAGGGCGCCGCCTTCGAGCAGGCGCGACAGTCCGCCGCCGCCTTCGGCCCGGGTCCATTCGTCGGCGCGGAAGGCACTGCCTTCCGCGGCTTCAAGCGCGGCGACGATACGGGACTGCAGGCCGGTGAGGTAGTCCCGGACGGCGGCGACGGGCAAGGCGTTCATCAGCGCTTTCCGGTTACGCGTTGGGCTTGGGCTTTTGCTGCGACGGCTTCAGCGCGCGCCAGCCGATGTCGCTGCGGTACTGGCGGCCATCGAAGTGGATGCCGTCGATGGCTTCGTACACGCGGTCGCGTGCCATCTTGACCGAGTCGCCCAGCGCGGTAACGCACAGCACGCGGCCACCGGTGGTCTTGGTGTCTTCGCCGTCCAGTTCGGTGGCGGCGTGGAACACCATGCAGTCGTCGGCATCGGCGGGCAGGCCGCGGATGACGTCGCCGGTGCGCGGGGTGTTGGGATAGTTGTGCGAGGCCAGCACTACGCCCAGGGCCGTGCGGCGGTCCCAGGTGATGTCGGCCTGGTCCAGCGTTCCGTCCACGGCGTGCTCGAGCGCATCGAGCAGGTCGCTCTTGACGCGCATCATGATGGGCTGGGTTTCAGGGTCGCCCATGCGGCAGTTGAATTCCAGGGTCTTGATGGCGCGGTCAGGATCGTCGCCAGGGGCGATCATCAGGCCCGCGTACAGGAAGCCGGTGTAGGGGATGCCGTCGCGCGTCATGCCCTGCACGGTCGGCAGGATGATTTCGCGCATGATGCGGTGGTGCAGTTCGGGCGTGACGACAGGGGCGGGCGAATACGCGCCCATGCCGCCCGTGTTCGGACCCTGGTCGCCATCCTGCAGGCGCTTGTGGTCCTGGCTGGTGGCCAGGGCCAGCACGTTGCGGCCGTCGCACATCACGATGAAGCTGGCTTCTTCGCCAACCAGGCATTCCTCGATGACGACGCGCGCGCCGGCGGCGCCCATGGAACCGTCGCCCAGCATGGCGTCGACGGCGGCGTGCGCTTCGTCGAGCGTGGCGGCGACGACGACGCCCTTGCCGGCAGCCAGACCGTCGGCCTTGATCACGATGGGAGCGCCTTCCTGGTCAATATAGGCGTGGGCCTGGACCGGGTCGGTGAAGGTGGCGTAGCGCGCGGTGGGGATGTTGTGCCGGACCATGAAGGCCTTGGCGTAATCCTTGGAGCTTTCCAGCTGCGCGGCGGCCTTGGTCGGGCCGAAGATCTTCAGGCCCCGGGCGCGGAAGACGTCCACCACGCCGGCGGCCAGCGGCGCTTCCGGGCCGACGACCGTCAGGGCAATGCCTTCGCGCTGGACGAAATCGGCCAGTTCTTCGGCATTGGTGAACGGGATGTTCTCCATTTGCTCGGCTCGTTGCGTGCCGCCGTTGCCCGGCGCGATGTACACCTTGTGTACGCGCGGGGAGCGGGCCAGTCGCCAGGCGAGGGCATGTTCGCGGCCGCCCGAGCCAATTACCAGGAGTTTCATGTTGCGTGATTCTTAAGGTTGCCAGTCGAGTGTCGCAAGACACCTGCCCGAGAAATAGGC
This sequence comes from Achromobacter sp. UMC71, assembly GCF_014170305.1. Taxonomy (GTDB): domain Bacteria; phylum Pseudomonadota; class Gammaproteobacteria; order Burkholderiales; family Burkholderiaceae_B; genus Achromobacter. Next base: position 235,479 of record NZ_LZZT01000015.1, on the reverse strand, counting down.
TGCGCACCCGGGCGAGGCCCGGATCCGGAGACAGCGTGGCGCCCGCAGGGCGGGCGCCGGGGTAATGGGATTACTGCGCTTCGTCGAAAATGACGGTGGTATAGACTTCCTGCACGTCGTCCAGGCCTTCCAGGGCGTCGAGCAGTTTCTGCATCTTGATGGCGTCCTCGCCGGCCAGCTCGGTTTCGTTCAGGGCCTTCATGATGATGCCGTCGACTTCGGCCTTCAGGCCGGCGGCGTCGAAGGCGCTGCGCACGGCGGCGTAGTCGGCCGGGGCGCACACGACTTCGATCACGCCTTCTTCGTCGGTCGTGACGTCTTCGGCGCCGGCCTCGAGGGCGGCTTCCATGACCTTGTCTTCGGGTGTGCCGGGCGCGAACAGGAATTGCCCGCAATGCTTGAACATGAAGGCCACCGAGCCTTCCTGGCCCAGGTTGCCGCCGTTCTTGGCGAAGGCGTGGCGCACTTCGGCCACGGTGCGGGTGCGGTTGTCGGTCATGCAGTCGACAATGACCGCCGCGCCGCCGATGCCGTAGCCTTCGTAGCGCACTTCTTCGTAGGCGTCGCCGTCGGCGCCGCCCGCGCCGCGCTGGATGGCGCGCTGGATGTTGTCCTTGGGCATGTTGGCGTCGGTCGCCTTGTCCCAGGCCATGCGCAAGCGCGGATTGCTGTCCGGGTCGGGGCCGCCGGCGCGCGCCGCCACGGTGATTTCACGAATGATCTTGGTCCAGAGCTTTCCGCGTTTGGCGTCTTGGCGGCCTTTGCGGTGCTGAATATTGGCCCATTTGCTGTGTCCGGCCATGGCTTCCCAGATAAATTGTCTGCAAAAACGGCATTTTACCGTGCCGGCGGCCCGCGCGCCCGGGAGCCGGCCGCCTGTGTCCATATTGCCACGCGCACAAGCGCCGCGGCAGGCTCTACACTTGGGCATCTGATTCATCCCGGCCCGGAGAGTTCGCCCATGCCCAGCCCCATCGTCATCGCCAAGAATGCGCAGACCGAGTTGGCGCTCTTGCCAGCCCTGGCCAACCGGCACGGTTGCATCACCGGCGCCACGGGTACCGGTAAGACGGTCACCCTGCAGGTGCTGGCCGAATCCTTTTCCCGCCTGGGCACGCCGGTCTTCATGGCCGACGTCAAGGGCGACCTGACAGGCATTTCGCAGGCGGGGGCGCCAAGCCCCAAGTTGCAGGAGCGCTTGAAGAACCTGGGCCTGGCCGAACCGGCCTGGGGCGCCAGCCCGGTGTCGCTCTGGGACGTATTCGGCGAGCAGGGCGTGCCGGTGCGGGCCACCATCACCGATATGGGGCCGCTGCTGCTGGCGCGTATTCTCGAGCTGAATGACACCCAGGAAGGGGTATTGACCCTGGTTTTCAAGGTGGCCGACGACGAAGGCCAGTTGCTGTTGGACCTGAAAGACCTGCGCGCCATGCTGCAGAACGTTGCCGACCGCGCCGCCGAGCTCAAGACCCGCTACGGCAACGTGTCCTCGGCCAGCGTGGGCGCCATCCAGCGCGGCCTGCTGGCGCTGGAGTCCCAGGGCGCCGAGAAATTCTTCGGCGAACCCATGCTGGACGTGGCCGATCTGATGCGCACCGACGCGCAGGGCCGCGGCATCGTCAACGTGCTGGCCGCCGACAAGCTCATGCAGGCGCCCCGGCTGTACGCGATTTTCCTCTTGTGGCTGTTGGCCGACCTGTACGAGAAGCTGCCCGAAGTGGGCGACGTCGAACAGCCCAAGCTGGTGTTCTTCTTCGACGAGGCGCATCTCCTGTTCAACGATGCGCCGCCCGCGCTCCTGAACAAGATCGAACAAGTGGTGCGGCTGGTGCGTTCCAAGGGAGTGGGCGTCTACTTCGTTACGCAGAACCCGCTGGATATTCCTGACACCGTGCTGGGGCAACTGGGCAACCGGGTGCAGCACGCGCTGCGCGCCTTCACGCCGCGCGACCAGAAGGCCGTCAAGACCGCCGCGCAGACGATGCGGCCCAATCCCGGCCTGGACATCGAAGCCGCCATCACCGAACTGGGGGTGGGCGAAGCCCTGGTGTCGCTGCTGGACGCCAAGGGAAGGCCGATGCCGACCGAACGCGCCTGGATCGTGCCGCCAGCCAGCCGCATCGGTCCGGCTACGGACGCCGAACGCCAGGCCCTGCGCCAGGCCAGTCCGATGACCGCCAAGTACGGACAGGCCATCGACCGCGACTCCGCCTACGAGGTGCTGGCCGGCCGCGCGTCCGTCCCCGCCAAGCAGGACTCCGCGGCGCCCGCGCCGACCGCCGGCGCACCGGCGCCTGCCCCGGAAGAAAAGGGCGGCGGCTTCATGGACGGCTTGAACGACGTGCTGTTCGGTTCCACCGGCCCGCGCGGCGGCAAGCGGGATGGCGTGGTGCAATCCGTGGCCAAAAGCACGGCGCGTTCCATTGCTCGCGAATTGGCGCGCGGCATCCTCGGATCCTTGCTCGGGTCCAAAACCCGCCGCTGAATTCTGTATTCCATTGCTGGAACACGCATATACCCCTCGTTTTGTAACGGGGGGTATTGCGTTGACGCCATTTATGCCTATGATTCTGGGCGGTGCAACCCAGGAATCGAAAGGACAAAGCGGTGGCGAAGAAACACAAGATTGCGGTGCTTCCAGGCGACGGTATCGGCAAGGAGGTCGTGCCGGAAGGCTTGAAGGTGCTTGAGGCCGTCGCGACGCGATTCGGCATCGATTTCCAGTGGGACCATTTCGACTGGAGCTGCGATTACTACGCCAAGCACGGCAAGATGATGCCGGATGATTGGCAGCAGCAGATCGGCCAGCACGAGGCCATTTTCTTCGGCGCCATCGGTTGGCCGGCCACGGTGCCCGACCACGAAGCCCTGTGGGGCTCGCTGTTCAAGTTCCGCCGTGAATTCGACCAGTACATCAATTTGCGCCCGGTGCGGCTGATGCCCGGCGTGCCGTCCCCGCTGGCGGACCGCAAGCCCGGTGAAATCGATTTTTTCATCGTCCGCGAAAATACCGAAGGCGAGTATTCCAATAGCGGCGGCATCCTGTTCGGCGGCACCGAGCGGGAAGTGGTGATCCAGGAAAGCGTGTTCACCCGCGTCGGCGCTGATCGCGTGCTGAAATTCGCGTTTGAATTGGCCCGCAAGCGCGGCAAGCACCTGACGGCGGCCACCAAGTCCAACGGCATTTCCATTTCGATGCCGTGGTGGGACCAGCGGGTGGCCGATATTGCGGGGAACTATCCGGACGTGCGCTGGGACAAATACCATATCGACATTCTCTGCGCGCATTTCGTGCAGCATCCTGATTGGTTCGACGTGGTCGTGGCTTCCAACCTCTTCGGCGATATTCTTTCCGACCTCGGCCCGGCTTGCACGGGCACGATCGGCATCGCGCCGTCCGCCAACCTGAACCCGGAACGCAAATTCCCTTCCTTGTTTGAACCCGTACATGGTTCCGCACCCGATATCTATGGCAAAGGCATCGCCAACCCGATCGGCCAGATCTGGAGCGGCGCGCTGATGCTGGACTTCCTGGGCTACCCCGAGGCCTGCGCGGCCGTGGTTCGCGCCATCGAAACCGTGCTGGCCGAAGGCCCGCGCACGCGCGACATGAAGGGCAGCGCGTCCACCGCTGAAGTAGGCGACGCCATTGCGTCGCTGATCGCGGCGGGCTAGCCATGCGTTATCAGGGGGCCGAGGACATGGTCGACTCCATTGCTTCTTCCCCAACCCAGGTGGGGGCAAGCCGTGCCGACCGTTTCGCCCGCAAGCTGTTCCGCATGTTGCGGTCGCGCACTCAACGGCATAACCAGCACCTGTGGCCGTTTGTTCGTATTTGGCGCAATCCGGCCGGCGTGATCTGCGGCTTTCGGGCGTTCGGCCGGTCGTTGCCCATCACGCCGCTCGAGCAGGGTTACGATCCCGCCGACGACGAGATGCATCTGATCCTGAGCGGGCCTTCCATCGCCGAGATCCCCTATGACCGCCTGAACATCCGGGCGGCGATGGGCGTGAACGGCTCGATCGCGCTGACCCGCAAGTTCAATCTGCCGTTCAAGTATTACTGCATCATTGACCAGAACTTTGTACGGGACCGCATCGACCTGGTGCGCGAGATCGTCGCCTGTGACCTGACGCTGTACGTCTTGCCTGAAGTGCTGCGCTACATCATGCAAGGCGTGCCGCAAGAGCAGATCCGCTGCCGCATCTGCATCATCGAACTGATCTCCGAGCGCGCTTACCAGCGCAGCGCCGCGCCCGCCGTGCTCAAGCGCATGGTGGCGGCTTCGCCGGATCTGCAGTTGCTGGATGCCAAGCAAGGCCTGGGTTATAGCTTCAACGCCTCGCTGGGCGTGTTCGATGCCGACACGGTCGCGTATGTGGCGCTGCAAGTGATGATTTCCGGCGGTGCGCGCAAGGTGTACCTGCACGGCCTGGATCTGACGCTGCAGCACGGCATGCGTTTCTACGACGAAGGCCAGACGCCGCAGACCAGCCGCCTGGCCCGCAATTTCGCCCGCCTGATCGAACCGTCGTTCCGTTTCGCGGCCCAGCAGTGGCGCGGCCGGGGCGTGTCGGTGATCAACCTGTCGCCTGTCAGCGCGTTGCCGCCGGAGGTGATCGAGCGGCAGGACTGGCATGCGCTGCTGAAGAATTGAAAAGGCCCGGCATTGCCGGGCCTTCTTCTTTCAGAGCAGGGCGTCCGTCAATGGGCGCCCGCCGCGGCTTCCGCAGCGCCGCCGCCACCGCCCGCCTTGGCGGAGCGCGGCTTGGCGAACCAGACCAACCCGATCAGCAGCATGAAGATGACCGCCGAAGCGTAGAACACATCCACCGCCGACATGGTGAACGCCTGGGCGTTGATCAGCCGGTCCACCGTGCTGAGCGCCTGTTGGTGCGACATGCCCACGCCGTTCTGCAAGGCGTTCAGGGTCTGGTCGAACGCCTGCTGGCCGGGCTTGGCGGCCTCGGTCAACTGGGAGTGGTGCAGGGTGGCGCGGTTTTCCCACAGGGTCGTCGCGATCGAGGTACCGAACGCACCGGCGGTCAGGCGCAGGAAGTTCGACAGGCCCGACGCGGCCGGAATGCGCCACGGTTCGATGCTGGACAGCGTGATCGAGGTCAGCGGCACGAAGAACGCCGCCATGGCCGCGCCCTGGATGATCGTCGGGATCATGAGCGTGCGCACGTCGGTCTGCGTATTGAAGCCCGAACGCATGTAGCAGACCAGCGCGAAGATCAGGAACGCCACGGTGACGATCTGGCGCGGGTCACGCGTGGCCAGCATCTTGCCGACCATGGGGGTCAGCAGAATCGCCAGCAGGCCCACCGGCGCGGTGACCATGCCCGCATACGTGGCCGTGTAGCCCATGTAGCTTTGCAGCCAGAGGGGCAGCAGCACCACGTTGCCGAAGAAGACGCCGTAGGCGACGGCCAGCGTCACGGCTCCCACGCTGAAGTTGCGAATCTTGAACAGGCGCAGATCCACCACCGGGTGCGCGTCGGTCAGCTCCCAGATCAGGAAGAAGACAAAGGCCACGAAGGCGATGGCGGCCAAGGCGATGATGGTGGGGCTGGCGAACCAGTCCAGTTCCTTGCCCTTGTCCAGCATGATCTGCAGCGAGCCCACCCACACCACCAGCAGCACCAGGCCGAGCTTGTCGATGGGCAGCTTGCGGGTCAGGGATTCGCGGTTGCCGTAGATGCGCCAGCTGATCCAGGCGGCCAGGAGGCCCACCGGCACGTTGATGTAGAAGATCCAGGGCCAGGTGTAGTTGTCGGAAATCCATCCGCCCAGCAGGGGTCCTGCCACGGGGGCGACCAGCGTCGTCATGGACCAGACCGCCAACGCCATGCCCGCCTTGGACTTCGGGAAGCTGGCCAGCATCAGGGTCTGCGACAGCGGGATCATGGGGCCGGCCACCGCGCCTTGCAGCACGCGGAAGGCGATCAGGGCCTCGAGCGACGGCGAAAAGCCGCACAGCCAGGAGGCCACCACGAACAGCAGCGTGGAAATCAGGAACAGCCGCACCTGGCCGAAGCGCTGCGTCAGCCAACCGGTCAGCGGCACGGTGATGGCGTTGGCGACGGCGAACGAGGTGATGACCCAGGTGCCCTGGCTGGAGCTGACGCCCAGGTCGCCGGAAATCGTGGGAATGGAGACGTTCGCGATCGACGTGTCCAGCACGTTCATGAACACCGCCGTGGACAGCGCGATCGACCCGATGATGCGGGTCGCGCCTTCCAGCGGCGGGTAGGTGCCGGGAGGTAGAACGGTGGGCTCGGCGGGGGCGCCGCCGGCCGCGGGCTGCGCGGTGGTGCTCATGGGAGCGCTTCCTTACTTGGCGCTGCGCGCCAAGCCGTCTTTTGCCGCGGGCGTTGCAGCCGCCTGCGGGGTGAATTCATCGGACGCGAGGTTGGCCTGGATGATCTTGTTGATCATGGCGTCGACCTCGTCGTGGGCGGGTTCGAACGCGCGCGTCGACCATGCCGGTTCCTTGCGGGCGGCGGCCGTCAGCGGTTCGCCTTCCTGCTTGCCCACGTCGACCTCGACGTCCATCGACAGGCCGACGCGCAGCGGATGGGTCTTCAGGTCTTCTGGGTTGAGCGCGATGCGCACCGGCACACGCTGCACGACCTTGATCCAGTTGCCAGTGGCGTTCTGGGCCGGCAGCAGGGCAAAAGCGCTGCCCGTACCTGCATCCAGGCCGGCGACGGTGCCGTGATAGGTGATCGAGCCGCCATACAGGTCGGCGACCATCTTGACCGGCTGGCCGATGCGCATCTTGCGCAACTGGCCTTCCTTGAAGTTGGCTTCGACCCAGACCTGGTCCAGCGGCACGACGGTCATGAGCGCGGCGCCCGGGGCCACGCGTTGGCCCACTTGCACGCTGCGGCGCGCGATGACGCCGCCCACCGGGGCCGGCAGCACCGTGCGCGACTGCGCCAGCCACGCGTTGCGCAGGCCGGCGACGGCCTGGCGGACATCGGGGTGGTCGGCAACCGTGGTGCCTTGCGTCAGGGCCTGGTTGGTGGCCAGCTTGGCGCGCGAGGCGGCCAGCGCGGCGCGGGCTTGCGCCAGGCCGGATTGCGCCGTCTTGAGGGCGGCTTCGGCGTGCAGGATTTCTTCGCCGCTGACGCCGCCGGACTTGGCCAGTTGCTGGCGCCGGCTGACGTCGCTTTGCGCGCGGGTCAGTTCGGCTTGCGCGCGCTGGATGTCGGCGTTGCGCAGGTCGACGTCGGCCGCCAGCGCATCGTTCTGCACGTAGTAGGTACGGACCTGGCGCACCATCTGCGCCAGCTTGGCCTGGGCTTGCTGCAGGGCGACTTCGGTGTCGGCCGGGTCCAGGCGCACGAGCGGCTGGCCGGCGGCGACGGTTTCCGTGTCGTCGGCTTCGATGGCGATGACCGTGCCGGGCACTTGGGGCGTGATCTGCACCAGGTTGCCGTGCACATAGGCGTCGTCGGTGCTTTCGAAGTGGGCGCCGAACAGGGCCCACCAGATGCCGTAGGCGATCGCGATAAGGATGAAGACCCCGGTCGCGGTCAGCAGCAGGCGTTTGCGGGCGGGGTTGGGAGCGGGAGTGGCTGCGTTCATGACGTCTGAATCCGGAGCGTTCAATGAGTGGAGTTCGTGGCGGGCGCGGGCTGGGAGGCGGGCGCGGGTGCGTAGCCGCCGCCCAGCGCGTTGGCCAGGTTGGCATCGAGCTGGTAGGCGCGGATGCGCAGGTCGGTTTCCAGGCGGGCTTGCGTCAGCACGCCGGTTTGCGCGACCAGCACGGTCAGGTAGTTGCCCATGCCGGCCTTGTAGCGGTTGACCGCCAGTTCGTAGGCGGCTTCGATCGCTTCGCGTGCCTGGTGTTGCTGGGCCTTTTCCTGTTCCAGAAGGCGCAGGCCGTCGAGGGCGTCTGCGACCTGGTGGGCGGCGTCCAGCACGGTCTGGTTGTAGTCAGACACGGCCAGGTCCGCGTCGGCGCGGCGGCCGGCCAGGTTGGCGTTCAATTCGCCGCCGTGGAAGATGGGCAGCGTGATGGCCGGGCCGATACCGGCGGTGCGGCTGGCGCCGCCCAGCAGGTTGCCCGTGCCCAACGCCTGGAAGCCGACGAAGGCGGCCAGGTTGACGTTGGGGTAGAACTCGGCGCGGGCGCTGTCGATCTGATGGCGCGCGGCTTCGGCGCGCCAGCGGGCGGCGACGACGTCGGGGCGGTGGCCCAGCAGTTCCAGCGGCACGCTGGCGGGCACGCCGCCGGCGGGAGCCGTCAGCGACATGGCCACCAACGACTGGCCGCGCTGCGGGCCGGCGCCGACCAGCGCCGCCACCTGGTTGCGCAGCTGCGCCAGGGTGGTTTCGTTCTGGGTCAGCTCGACCTGGCCGGCGGCCAGCGACGATTCGGCCTGCTTGACCTCGACCTGGGTGTCCAGGCCGGCGGAGTAGCGGCCGCGGGTCAGCGACAGCACGTCCGCGCGCTGAGTCAGTACGCGCTTGATGACGTCGCGCTGGGCGAACGCATTCTGCAGATTCAGGTAGGCCCGCACGGTGGCGCTGGACAGCATGTTGCGCGCCGCCTGGGCGTCCGCCTCGGCGGCGGCCTGTTGCGAGACCGCGGCCTGCAGGCGCGAGCGGTTCTTGCCCCAGAAGTCCAGTTCATAACTGAAGTCCAGCGCCAGGCGGTTGTCGTTGACCACCGACCCACCCAGCGGGGGCGGATAGATGTAGTCGTTGGACAGGTGCTCGTGGGTCAGCGAGTAGTCCGCGTCCACGCGCGGCAGCAGCGGCGCGCGGGCGGTGCCGACGGCGGCGTTGGCCTTGGCCAGGCGAGCCTGGGCGGCGGTCATGGACGGGCTGTTGGCCAGCGCTTCGTCCATCAGCGCGTTGAGCTGGCTGTCGCCGTAGCGCTGCCACCACTGCGTTTCGGGCCAGGCGGTGGCCTGGGCGGTCAATCCCAGCTTGGCTTCGTCCAGGGCCGCGACGGGCGTGGGCCCGGGTTCCATCAGGGCGCAACCGCTCAGGGCAAGCACTAATGCGGTAGAAAGAAGGCGTTTCATCCTGACAATCTGCTGAAAGTAATTGATTAATCTGTATTTGCCTAGGCAAATATTATGTCAAATAAAGCCCCTGACGTCAGGGGCGGCAGGCGCTCGGCAGAGCGCCGTCAGCGCTCGGGCGCGGTGCCGGAAGCGGATCCGTTGGCGATCATGCGACGCAGGAAATGCATCAGCTGCGCGACTTCGTCGGTGGAGAAGCCGCGCAGGTGATGATTCAGCACACGGGCGATATTGGGCGGAATGTCGCGGGCCTTGGCCTCGCCCAGTTCGGTCAGTTCGAGCTTCACCACACGCCGGTCTTCCTGGCTGCGGGCCCGGCGCAGCAAGCCTTTGGCTTCCAGGCGGTCCAGCGCGCGCGTCATGGCGCCGGTGTCCATGCCGTTCATCCGGGCCAGCTCGGCGGGTGTGTCGGCCCGGCCCAGGTACAGCATCGCGATGGGGCGCCATTGCATGGCCGTCAGGTCCAACGGGGCCATTTCCTGATCCAGCATCCGGTTCAGGGAGTTAGAGACCAGCTTGATCAGGTAGCCGGCGTTATCCTCAGTCATGCAGCGGGTGTCGCCGCGGTAATGAATCGGATTTTCGGGGGAATCAGGGCGTGACGAGGCATTCATGCAGCGAATTTTACTGCCTAGTCAGTTATTGTCAAGGCCGCTATTTGGGGACGCCTTCGGGGGCGTTTTCAACCGCCGTGGCGGGGGCTTTGCGCAGCCCCGACCAGACGATGGCGGCCACGATCAGCGCGGCGCCGGCCATCATGCGCACCGTGGGTTGCTGGCTGAACAGCACCCAGGCGAAGGCGATGGCGTAGACAGGTTCGAGCGCGATGACCAGGCCGGCGCTGCGCGCGTTCAGGCGGGTCAGGCTGGAGACGAACAGGAAGTGCGACAGGCCGGTGCAGAACACGCCCAGCAGCAGCAGCCAGAACCAGTCCACGGCGGGCAGAGCGGGCAACTGGCCCACCGCGAACGGCAGCATGACCAGGGCCACGACCAGGTTTTGCCAGCAGGCGACCTGCATCGGGTCCATGCCGGAGGCCGAGCGCCGGTTGCTCAGGGCCAGCAGGGCGAAGGTCAGGCCGGACAGCAGGCCCCAGGCCAAGCCGATGGTGCCCTGGTCCGCCAGGTCGAAGGACGGTGTGACCAGCACCAGGCCGGCGGTGACCAGGCCCAGCAGCAGCCATTCGGCCAGCCGCACGCGTTCGCGGAAGATCAGGCCTTCGAACAGCGTGATGAAGGCCGGGAAGCTGGCGAAACCCAGGGTGGCGATGGCGATGCCGCCCACTTTCACCGAGATGAAGAAGGTCACCCAATGCGCCGCCAGCAAGGCGCCGGCCACCACCAGCACGAACAGCTGGGCCGGGGTCAGGGCGCCGAGCAGGGGGCGGCGGCGCATGCGGGCGAACAGGCCGAGCGAGATCACGGCGAAAACGGCGCGCCCCAGGGTGATCACCGCGGCACTGGCCTGGATCAGTTCGCCGAAAACGCCGGTCAGGCCGAACAGGATGGCGGCGATATGGATATAGGTCAGGGCGCGGTGTCGGGTCATTCGAGGCGGTAGGCGAAGGCGGATAGCGGCTAAAAAAGCGCGGCCGGGCGTGCAAATGGGCACGCACTGAATCTAAAATCATCGCATGAATCGCATTGCCAGGCTTTTGCCGGTCTCTCGTCCCTCCAGCCGCGCGGCCGGCTTTTTCATGGCCGCCCTGGGCGCCGTCCTGTTTTCGGGCAAGGCCATCGTCGTCAAGTTCACCTACCGCTACGGTATCGACGCGGTCACGCTCATCGCCTTTCGCATGCTGTTCGCCATGCCGTTTTTCGCGGCGGTGGCCTGGCATCAGTCGCGCCTGGCGGCCCGCGGCCAGATCGTGGTCATGACCTGGAAGGAACGCCTGCAGGTCTGCGTGCTGGGCCTGTTGGGGTATTACCTGTCCAGCTTCCTGGATTTCCTGGGGCTGCGCTACATCACCGCCAGCCTCGAGCGCCTGATCCTGTTCCTGTCGCCCTCGCTGGTCGTGCTGTTGTCCGCGTTCTGGTTCAAACGTCCCGTCGAGCGCCGGCAATGGCTGGCCATGGGGCTGTCCTACGCGGGCGTCGTGCTGGTTTTTGCCCATGACCTTACCTTCGGCGGATCTGCCGAGGTGTTGACAGGGTCTTTGTTCGTTTTCGGTTCGGCGCTCAGCTATTCTGTGTACCTGATCTGCTCCGGGGAGCTGATCAAGCGCGTCGGGCCTACCCGGCTGGTCGCCTACGCCATGCTCGTATCGTGCGTGGCCTGCATCGTGCAGTTCTTCGTGGTGCATCCCGCGTCGGTGCTGATCCAGCCGATGGGCGTTTACGGCTATTCGCTGATCCACGCCACCCTGAACACGGTCGTGCCCGTCTTCATGCTGATGTGGGCGGTGGCGCTGATCGGCGCCCCGACCGCGTCGCTGCTGGGCATGATCGGGCCGGTGTCGGTGCTGTTTCTGGCATCGTGGTTCCTGGACGAACCCATCACCGTGTGGCAGATGGGTGGCACCGCGCTGGTCTTGGCCGGCGTATTCGTATTGATGGGGGGCGGGGCCGCCAAGCCTCCGCCCGCCACGCCGGGCGGCTCGGCCCCCGCGCGTTGAAGTCTGGATTTCTCGGTTGATTCGCAACATTTCAATGAAAGGAGGCCAGCATGGCCAGCAATCTCGTCAAGGCAATCCGTATCGAGCAGCACGGCGGTCCCGAAGTCCTGAAACTGGTGGAAGTCGAAGTGCCGCCGCCCGCCGCCAATGAGGTCACCATCGACCAGCATGCCGCCGGGCTGAACTTCATCGATATCTATTTCCGCACGGGCTTGTACCCCCATCCGCTGCCGCATGGCCTGGGCTTCGAGGGCGCGGGCGTGGTCACCGCCGTGGGCGCTGACGTCAAGCACCTGAAAAAGGGCGATCGCGTGGCGTATGGCCAAAGCCCGCTGGGCGCCTACGCCAAGGCGCGCAACGTGCCTGCCAACCAGGTCGTGAAGGTGCCCAAGGGCATCGGCTTCGACGAAGCCGCCGCGCTGATGCTCAAGGGCCTGACCGTGCAGTACCTGTTTCGTCAGACCTACCGCCTGCAAGGCGGTGAAACCATTTTGTTCCATGCAGCCGCCGGCGGCGTGGGCCTGATCGCCTGCCAATGGGCGCGTGCCCTGGGCGTGAAGCTGATCGGCACGGTGTCCAGCCCCGAAAAGGCCGAACTGGCCCGCGCCAACGGCGCCTGGGAAACCATCGACTACTCGCGCGAAAACGTCGCCGAACGCGTGCTGGAACTGACCGGCGGCAAGAAGGTGCCGGTGGTATACGACGGCGTGGGCAAGGACACCTGGGAAACCTCGCTGGATTGCATCGAACCGCGCGGCCTGATGGTCAGCTTCGGCAATGCGTCCGGTCCGGTGTCGGGCGTCAACCTGGCTGTCCTGAACCAGAAGGGCAGCCTGTACGTCACGCGCCCGTCGCTGGGCGTGCACGTGAACACGCTGGAAAAGCTGCAGGCCGCGTCCGAGGAACTGTTCGACCTGGTCCTGAAAAAGAAGATCAAGGTCCGCATCGACCAGCGCTACAGCCTGGAGCGGGCCGGTGAGGCCCAGACCGCGCTGGCTTCCCGCAAGACCACCGGCGCCACGGTGCTGATGCTGGACTGATCCTTCGGCTTGCTGCCCGGTAACGGCGGAACGCGTAATCGCGTTCCGCTTTTTTTTGGGCGTGCGCACCGGGACAAAACCCCATGCACGGGGCGACAAGCCAGCGCTGCGGCCCGTTGCTATTCTGGTTTCAACCTATCCGTTGGAGCCTTTCGCATGCCGTCCGCCCGCCCCACCGCCAGTGCCAACGCGTCCGATCGCCCGGAATTGGCCGCCATCCGCGAATTCATGATCGTCGACGGCCAGCCGCTGCGCCAGGGGCAGGGCGAGCCCATCGCCGTGTTCAATCCGGCCACGGGCGAGGTCATTGCCCACCAGCTGGATGCCGGTCCGGCCCAGATCGATCTGGCCGTGCAGGCGGCGCGCCGGGCGTTCAGCGCTGGCCCGTGGCACGACATGCTGCCCGCCGGCCGCGAGCGCCTGCTGCTGAATCTGGCCGATCTGGTCGAGCGCCACGGCAATGAACTGGCCCGCCTGGAAACCTTGAACAACGGCAAGCTGCTGGGCGTGGCCCAGGGGCTGGAAGTTGGCGCCGGCGCCCAATGGCTGCGCTATATGGCGGGCTGGGCCACCAAGCTCACGGGCGATACGCTCGCCCTGTCCATTCCGTTCCCGCCGGGCGTCCAGTACAGCGCCTACACGCTGCCGCAGCCGGTCGGCGTGGTGGCTGCCATCATCCCCTGGAATTTTCCGCTGCTGATGGCCATCTGGAAAATCGCGCCCGCGCTGGCGGCGGGCTGTACCGTCGTGCTCAAGCCTGCCGAAGAAACCCCGCTGACCGCGCTGCGGCTGGCCGAACTCGTCCTCGAGGCCGGCTTTCCGCCGGGCGTGGTCAACGTCGTCACCGGCCGGGGCGAAACCGCCGGCGCGGCATTGGTGGCGCACCCTGGCGTCGACAAGATCGCCTTCACCGGCTCCACCGAAGTCGGCAAGCTCATCGGCCGGGCCGCCATGGACGACATGAAGCGCGTCTCGCTCGAACTGGGCGGCAAGTCGCCCGTCATCGTGCTGGACGATTGCGACCCCGATGTCGCCGTGCAGGGCGCCGCCGCCGCCATCTTCTTCAACCAGGGCCAGGTCTGCACCGCCGGTTCGCGCTTGTATGTGCAAAAGGGGCTCTACCCCAAGGTCGTGCAGGGCCTGGCCGATCTGGCCGCCGGCATGAAGCTGGGCTCGGGCTTTGACCCAGACACCCAGGTCGGCCCATTGGTGTCGGCGCGCCACCAGCAGCGCGTCCTGGACTACATCGGCATCGGCCGCGCGCAAGGCGGGCAGGTGCTGGCGGGCGGCACCGCGGGCGACGGCGGCGGTTACTTCGTGCGGCCCACGGTATTTGCCGATGTCGCGCCCGATGCCCGCATCGTTCGCGAGGAGATCTTCGGGCCAGTCGTCGTCGCGCAGCCGTTCGACACGCTGGACGACGCTGTGCGGTTGGCCAACGACAGCGCCTTCGGCCTGGGCGCCAGTCTCTGGAGCAACGACCTGTCCCGCGTGCAGCGCCTGATTCCACGCATCGACGCGGGCACGCTATGGATCAACACGCACAACATGCTGGATCCGAACATGCCGTTCGGCGGCTTCAAACAGTCGGGCATCGGTCGCGAACACGGCCGGGCCGTGCTGGACATGTATCTCGAGAAAAAGTCGGTGTGTATCGCTTACTAGACTGACGGCCGCGCGAAACGAGCCGGGAAATACCGGCGAACGCGCATCCGCAAAACCAAGGGGAAGGGCATGGCAGGCAAGGAAAAATGCCGGGGCCGGGCAGGCGCAGCGCTATTGCTGGCTTGCGCGGCCACGGCGCAGACGGCATGGGCAGGAGACCCCAGCGCGCGCGACTGGATTCCCGCGCCGGTGGGCACCAACATCATCGCCGGCTATCTGACTGGCCTGCGTTCATCGGGCCTGTATTCGGCCGGCAAGCGCGTGGACGGAGCCTCGGTGGACGTGGACGCGGTGATCTATCGCCAGATGCACTATCGCGATTTCTACGGCAAGACCGTCCAGCTGGAATTCATCGTGCCCATGTCGCGCACTACGATGGAATTGCCAGGCGCCTCGCGCGACCGCCAAACCGGCATTGGCGATGTCACCCTGGGTTCCGCCATCTGGCTCTACAACAATGAGCAGACCAAGACCTGGTTCGCCTGGGAACCCTTTGTGGTCGCGCCCGTGGGGCGTTACGACGGCAAGCGGCCGGACACCTCGCCGGGCAAGAACCGCTGGTCCACCATCCAGGACTTTTCTTTCGTCAAGGGAGTGGGCGAGTCCACCTACCTGGAAGCCATCGGCGAAGTCGAAATCTACGGCCGCAACACCGACTGGATGAGCCAGACCCTGAAAAAGGATCCGTCCTTCCGCTTTTTCGCGCTGGCCTCCACCAACCTCACGCCCGATACCTACACGGGCATACGGTACCGCTACGAAACGGGCGGCCGCGAGCGCGCCGGCGGTGAAACCGTTACCAGCCGCGCGCGCAACCACCAACTGGCGCTGGAGCTGACCCACCAGATCAACGACGCCAACCAGATCCAGATGCAGTACATCCACGACCTGAAGGTCGAAAACGGCCCCCGCATGCGGGGCGTGCAGATGCGCTACGTCTACGCCTTTTAGGAGCAACGGACATGACACCAGGAGACATCCAATGACTGCGCTTTGTGCTGACAGACGCGGCCCGCAGATTGATGCCGGGGCCTCATTCCCGGACGCAACCCACGCAGCGGCAAGAGCCGCGGGCCGGGCAGGCGCCCGCGCCGGAAAATGGGCCCTGTGCGTGGCCCTGGCTGCGGTGGCGGGCCTGGCCCGGGCCGACCTGCCCAACGAGGAGCTCAAGGGCGGCACGCGGTTGCCGCCGGCCACGCCGCATCGGCTGTACGTGATGGACGCCGTCTTCAACCACCTGGTCGACAGCCGCATCAATATCTACGACGGCGATTCGTTGAAGTTCCTGGGGCTGGTGCCCGCGTCGTTCAATGGCCACATGACGGTGTCGGCCGACGGCAAAGACATCTACATCATGACGACCTACTACGAGCGCCTGAATCGCGGCAAGCGAACCGACGTGGTCGAAGCCTGGGACGCCGAAACCTTGACGCCCAAGTACGAGGTGCCGATTCCCGAAAAGCGGGCGCAGGCGTTGAACTACCGCAACTACTTGCAGCAAAGCTCGGACGGCGGCCTGCTGTTCGTGCAGAACGCTACGCCGGCATCGTCGGTGACGGTCGTTGACCTGAAGACCCGCACCTTCGCCGACGAGGTGACCGCCTCGGCCGGCTGCTGGAGCATCATCGTGCCGCCGTCGCGGCCGCGCAGCTACGCCAGCATCTGTGGCGATGGCACGTTCGTCACGGTCGACCTGGACGCGGCCGGCAAGCCGTCGGGCCAGCAGCGCAGCAAGCCCATGTTCGATGTCGAAAAAGACCCGATCTTCACCCACACCGGCAACATCGGCGACATCTTCTATTTTGTGTCGTACGCCGGCAATGTCTACAGCGCCGATTTCAGCGGCAAGGAGGTCAGCTTCAGCGAATCTTGGCCGCTGCAGGACAAGTCTGGCAAGGACCGCGGCTGGCGGCCGGGCGGCTACAACCTGCTGGCGGTAAACCGCAATACCAAGCGCCTGTACGTGGGCATGCATCCGAACGGCGTCGAAGGTTCGCATAAGACACCCGCCGCCGAGATCTGGGTGTATGACCTGACCACGCACAAGCGGCTGGCGCGCGTACCCGGCAAGAATGCGCTGTCGATGTCGGTCTCGCAAGACGACAAGCCGCGCCTGTTCACGCTGGACGGCGGCAACGTCAACGTCTACGACGCCGCGCCCGCCGCGCCCGTGCTCAAGGGCACGATCCAGGGCGCGGGCGAAACCGCGCTGCAGGTCGAGCCGCAGCCCGGAGGCGCCCAATGACCGATCCCGTCTTGCTCTACGCCGCAAGCGCTGCGCTGGCGTGCGTGCTGTTGCTGGGGGCGCTGGAAAAGCTCAAGGACATGACGGGCTTTGCCGCCGCGGTCGCCGCCTACGAGATCCTGCCGGCCAGTCTGGGCGCGGGTTTTGCCTGGCTCTACGTGCTGGCCGAGGCGCTGGCCGGCGCGTTGCTGCTGGCGCCGGGTGGCCGGTCCGCCGGCGCGGTGCTGGCGCTGCTGGTGCTGGCGGTCGCCACGGCCGGCGTGGCGGTCAACCTGGCACGCGGCCGGCGCGATATCGACTGCGGTTGCGGCGGTCCCGCGTTCCGGGCCGCGGCGGCGCGCGGCGCCGGCCTGTCGTGGTGGATGGTGCCGCGCAATGCGCTGCTGGCGCTCTGGACGTTGCCCGTTCTTGCCGCCGCACAGGGCGCGTCGCGCGAGCTGCAATGGGCCGACGCTGCCTCGGTCTTCGGCCTGACGCTGAGCGCCGTGGCCCTGTACTTCACCGTCAATCACCTGCTGGCTTCTCACTTGAAGCTGCAGCACCTGCATAACTAGAACCAACGGAGCGACACATGGAAGCCTTGATCATTTCCAATTTCCTGCTGTGGGGCGTGGTGCTCTGCCTGATGCTGGTCATCCTGGCGCTGTCGCGCCAGATCGGCGTGCTGTACGAGCGCGTGGCGCCGATGGGCGCGCTGACCATGGACAAGGGGCCGGCGGTAGGCGAACCCGCGCCGCGTTTCGAGCTGTCCGACCTGCTGGGCCGCCGGCTGACCATCGGCGAGCGCGGCCAGCATAGCCAATTGCTGTTCTTCCTGTCGCCCACCTGCCCGGTGTGCAAGAAACTGCTACCCATCCTGAAGTCCGTGGCGGGCACGGAAAGCGCGTGGCTGCGCATCGTGCTGGCCAGCGACGGTGAAATGCCCGAGCACCTGGCGTTCTACCGGCAGGCGGGGCTGGAACGCTTCCCGTACCTGTTGTCGACCGAACTGGGCATGAAGTTCCAGATCAGCAAGCTGCCGTATGCCGTGCTGATCGACGAGTCCGGCGTGGTTCGCGCCAAGGGCCTGATCAATTCCCGCGAGCAGCTGGAGAGCCTGTTCACGGCCAAGGAACTGGGCGTGGCGTCGGTGCAGGAATTCCTGGCGGCGGGCGTTCCCGCGGCGGGCGCTCCCGCGGCAGGTCATCCCGCTGGTGTGCCTGTGGCAGGAACGCTCGCCACCGCCAGTTCGCTGGAAGAGATCCGCATTTCCCGCAAGGAGAATAGCAATGCTTTGGTTGGATAAGCTTGGAGAGCGCGCGACGCGCTCGATGGCGCATGCCACGTCGCGGCGCAGCGTTTTGAACCGGATCGGCCGTGTGATGGTGGGCGCCGCCTTCCTGATGCCGGTGCTGCCGGTGGCCCGGACGGCGTTTGCGGCGGGCAAGAAGCCGCAGACGGACGATACGGCCTGCGATTACTGGCGTTATTGCGCGGTGGACGGCTTTCTGTGCTCGTGCTGCGGGGGCAGCACGACGTCCTGCCCGCCGGGCACGTCGCCGTCAGCCGTGTCCTGGGTGGGCACTTGCCACAATCCGCTGGACGGCAAGGACTACCTCATCAGCTACAACGATTGCTGCGGCAAGACGGCCTGCGGCAAGTGCATGTGCGCGGCTGCCGAGCGCGAGCGTCCGGGCTACCAGATGTTCCTGCATAACGACGTGAACTGGTGCATGTCCAACGAGTCGTCCATCTTCCACTGCACCACCTCCGTGATCGTGGGATTGGCCAAGAAGAAGCCATGAGCGTCGGCACCGTGCCATCCCGCTGCCGGCGTTGGCGCGGCCGGGTCGCCGCGCTGGCCTTTGCCGCGGTGACCGGGGTGCAGGCCGCAGGAGAACCCGCTGCCAGGGCGCCCGCCGCGGGATCGCCCGCCGCGGGATCGCCCGCCGCGGAATTGCCCGCTGCCGTCGCGCCTGACAGGCTGCGACAGGCCGCACGCGCCGACTTTGTGCTGCAGTGTGCCGGCTGCCATCGGGTCGACGGCCGCGGCAGCACACCGCACGGCATTCCCGATTTCCGCAATTCGGTCGGGGCGTTCGTGCATCTGCCCGCGGGGCGCGAATATCTGGTTCGCGTGCCCGGGGCGGCCTATTCCCAGTTGAGCAACGCCGATCTGGCGGCGGTGCTCAATTGGTTGTTGCTGACGTTCAGCCCTGCGCAATTGCCCGCCGACTTCCGGCCCTATACCGAAGGCGAGGTGGCCGCCGCCAGGCCACGGCGCTATGACGACGTGGTGCCGGTGCGTCACGAATTGGCCCGGGAGCTGGCGAAGCTGGGGTTTACTTTGTCTGACTACTCCTACGGCAGCGCCCGCAAGCCCTGAAGCCGCGCGGCTTTTAGGGGTTGTCACGGATACTCCCGGTCAGGCGCTCGGTGATAGAAAGAAGGCAGCCATTTGTTCCATGCCGCGCGCCGGAGTTCCCATGTCCCATCGCCTCGTACGCAGCGCGCCCCAGCAGTTCCGGGATTGCGCCAGCTGGAAAGAAAATATCAGCAATACCTTTGTCCCGCTGGAGGTCT
Organism: Achromobacter sp. UMC71; assembly: GCF_014170305.1. GTDB lineage: Bacteria > Pseudomonadota > Gammaproteobacteria > Burkholderiales > Burkholderiaceae_B > Achromobacter. The sequence continues at coordinate 216,308 of NZ_LZZT01000015.1, read as the reverse complement.
CCGCGGCCAATCCCGGGTCCTTTCGCAGCAGCGTGGCGGTCGATTCGCTAGGGTGGATGCAAATCTGTGAAATGCATACCGGGGCGCAGCGCGTGCGCCGCACCAAGCACCTGGCCGACCGCGCCGAGGTCTCCGGCTACAAGGTGACGCTGCAACTGGAAGGGCGCAGCGAAATCCGCCAGGCCGCGCGCACCGCGTTGCTGATGCCCGGTGAATGGGGCATCTACGATACGACGCGGCCATACGAGGTCGACGTCGACGACGATGCCCATTTCCTGGTGATGCAAGTGCCCGGCAAGCAATCCGACGCCTGGCAGCCTTTCATGCAGAATGCCGTGGCGCGCAGCTTCAGCGCTCGCCAGGGGTGCGGGCGCATGGCCATGGATTTGTTGCGGGTGGCGCTGAATGAACATGCGCATCTGTCGGACAGCGCCTCGTGGGACGCCGCCAATGCCGTCATGCAGATGATGGGGCTGGATATCAGCGAAAGGGCGGGCGGGCGCGCCGGGCAAGACCCGGCTGAAATGCGGCAGGCGCAATTGCGCCGGGTGCAGCAATACCTGATCGAGAACCTGCACGATCCGGACCTGTCTCCCGCCACCGCGGCTGTGGCCTTGCGCGTATCGCGGCGGTATCTGTACAACCTGTTTGCCCAGGCGGCCACCACGCCGGCCGATTTCATCCTGAGCGCGCGGCTCGAGCGTTGCCGCCACATGCTTGGCGACGCCGCGCAGACCGCCCGCCAGATTGGCGACATCGCGTTCCGGCATGGCTTTTCCGATGCGGCGCGCTTCAGCCATGCCTTTCGCAACCGCTACGGCGTGTCGCCTTCGGAATACCGGCGCAAGGGCAGCATGCCCGGCGAGTCCGCCTGATATGGCCCAAGAACCCAGGCCCGCCAAAGAAAAAGGAGCCTGCAGAAGGCTCCTTTTTCTTTGGCGGGCCGGATAGCCCTTAGAGGTTTTCCTCGTTGATCAGGTCTTCCTTGCCGTAGAACTTGACGCCGATGTGGATGCGTTCGCGGCCCTGGGCGCGGCGGTGCCGGTTGGTGTCGCGCAGCGAGTAGACGCAGCCGCAATATTCCTGCTGGTAGAAGTTCTCGCGCTTGCTGATTTCGATCATGCGCGACGACCCGCCGCCCTTGCGCCAGTTGTACGTCCAGTAGATCAGGTCGTCGTAGCGCGCGGCGGCGCGTTCGCCGCAGCCGTTGATCTGATTCATGTCTTTCCAGCGCGAGATGCCAAGCGAGCTGGTGATGGTGTCGAATCCGTGCTCGTGGGCGTACAGCGCCGTGCGCTCGAAACGCATGTCGAAGCAGGCCGTGCAGCGCTCGCCGCGCTCGGGGGCGTTTTCCATACCCTTGACGCGGTCGAACCAATTGTCCATGTCGTAGTCGGCGTCGATGAACTCGATGCCGTGCTGTTCGGCAAAGCGGATGTTCTCCTGCTTGCGGATCTCGTACTCTTTGACCGGATGGATGTTCGGGTTGTAGAAGTAGATCGCGTAGTCGATGCCCGACGCGGTCATGGCTTCCATGACTTCGCCGGAACAGGGGGCGCAGCACGAGTGCATCAGCACTTTGCTGCGGCCGGCGGGCAGGTCGAGTTTGGGGCGCACGAGTTCGGACATGTCTGGCAGGGCAAGTAAGGCGGAAAACTCCTTATTTTACGACGAGTTGCCGCGTTTGCACGGGGGGCGCCCCAGCGTGTCCGCCAGGGCGTCCCCGATTGCATCAACCGAACACCGCGCGCCAGAGTTCACGCACGGCGGCGCGCTCGGCTTGCAACTGGTCCGGAGCCACGCGGGCCTTTTCCACGCCCTGCATGCGCAATTGGTGCTGGATGCGGCGCAATACGCGATAGGCGTCGCCAGCGCGGGCCGCCAGGGCCGGGTCGATCAGGCCCGCTTCGCCTGCCAGGCGCAGCAGGGTGATGTTGCCCAGGTTGCGCACCAGCATGGGGTGGGTGCCGGCATGGCACAGCACCAGGTACTGGGTCACGAATTCCACGTCGACCATGCCGCCGCTGTCGTGCTTCAGGTCGAACCGGCCGCTGCTGTTCGGGTGGCCGGCGTTGATCTTTTCGCGCATCGCCAGCACTTCGCCGCGCAGCGCGGCCGCATCGCGCGGCATTACCAGGATGGCTTCGCGGATCTGCTCGAAACGCTGGCCGACCTCGACGTCGCCCGAGGCATAGCGGGCGCGGGTCAGGGCCTGGTGTTCCCAGGCCCAGGCGTGCTTCTGCTGGTATTGCTCGAAGGCTTCGACGGAAACCGCCAGCAGCCCCGCGTCGCCATCCGGACGCAAGCGCAGGTCGATCTCGTACAGGCGGCCGGACGAGGTCATGGTGGACAGCCAGGACGTCATACGCCGGCCCAGCTTGGCGTAGACCTCGGCGGCATCTTCGCGCGGGTCGTCGTAGAGGAACACCAGATCCAGGTCCGATGCATAACCCAGTTCCTTGCCGCCCAGTTTGCCGTAAGCGATCACGGCGAAGCGCGGCGCGGCGCCGGGGACTTTGTTGACCAGCGGCCAGGTGCGGCGGATGGTCTCGGTCAGCAGCAGGTCGGCCAGGGCCGACAACTGGTCCGCCAGTTTTTCGACGGTCAGCTCGCCTTCCAGATCCTGCGCCAGCAGTTGGAAGCTGGCCTGACGCTGCACGTCGCGCATCAGATTCATCTGGCGTTCGATGTCCGGATCGCCGTCGGGCAGGCGGCAGGCGTCCAGGTCGGCGCTTAGTTGCCGGGCGATCTGGGCGAAGTCCAGCGGTTCGAACAGGGTGCGCCAATCGATCAGGCTGTCCAGCAGCAAGGGGTGCTGCGTCAGGTACTGGGCCGCCCAGGGGCTGGCGGCCACCATGCGGGCCACCCGCGCCAGGGTGTCCGGGTACTCCGCCAGCAGCGCCAGATAGGCGCTGCGCTGGGCGATTTTCTCGATCAGGTCGAACAGGCGCACGGCGGCGTCCAGCGGCGCAGTCGTCTGGCGGGCGGCGCGCAACGCGGCGGGCAGCAGCACCTCCATGCGGCGCCGGCTGCTTTCCGGCAGGCTGCGGATGCGGTGGCTGCCGAGCAGCGTTTCGGTGCGGCGCAGCAGGTCCTGGGCTTCATCGCCGAAGGCCTGGCGGATCTGTTCGGCCAGCTCGCATTCGCTGTCGGCCTCGTCCGCGGCGGTGCCGCCGCTGGCATCGGCCGCGCTGGCGGCGTCGTCGGTATCCATGCCCACCATGCGGAAGACGTTGCGGAAGGTCTGCGAGACGAACTGGCGATGCGCTGCCAGCGTGCTTTCGAAGTCGTCCGCGCTCAGCCCCAGGGCGGCGGCCAGGCCGGCGCGCAACGCGGGGTCGCCAGGCAACAGGTGGGTCTGCTCGTCTTCGCGGTATTGCAAGGCGTGTTCGGTGCGGCGCAGGAAGCGGTAGGCGTCTTCCAGGCGGCGCGCGTCTTCCTCGGGCACCAGGCCGGCCACGCGCTCGGCGTGCAGGGCTTCGAGCAGGCCGCGCTTTTGCAGCGCCGGCATGCGGCCGCCGCGGATCAACTGGGCCAGCTGCACCACGAATTCGATTTCGCGGATGCCGCCATCGCCCAGCTTGATGTTGTTGGCGCTGTCGATACCGTTGCGGGCCATGGCGCGGCGCTGCCAGTCCTGGCGGATGCGCTCGCGCAGGGCGCGTAGCGCGGCCAGCGCGTCGAAGTCGAAGTATTTGCGGTACACGAAGGGCACGCGCAGGCTTTCCAGTTGGCGCGCTTGCGCCGCGCTGTCGCTGCCTTCGAACGCCTGGCCGGGCATCAGGCGCGCCTTGAGCCAAGCGTAGCGCTCCCATTCGCGGCCCTGGCCGATCAGGTAGTGTTCCAGCGCGTCCAGGCTCCAGGCCAGCGGGCCGGCATCGCCATCAGGACGCAGGCGCAGGTCGGTCCGGAACACCTGGCCGTTCGCGTCCACCTCGGACAGCACGGGCATCATGCGGCGGGTCAGGCGGCCGTAGAACTCGTGATGGCTGATGCGGCGGGGGCCGTCGGTGTCGCCTTCTTCGCCGTACAGCATGATCAGGTCGATGTCGGACGACACATTCAATTCGCAGCCGCCCAGCTTGCCCATGCCCACGATCAGCATTTCCTGGGGCTGGCCGGTCGCCGGATCCCGCGGCACGCCGTGCACGGCCGCCAGGTCGGCGGCCACGCTGCGGTAGGCCGATGCCACTGCCAGGTCGGCCAGCGTTGTCATGGCGCCGACCACTTCCTCGAGCGGGGCCAGCCCCGCCAGGTCGCGCACGATCAGGGTGCTGAACACCCGCTCGCGCAGCTTGCGCAGCACCTGGCGGCATTGGTCCACTGGCAGCACGTCCGGCGCCCCGGGGCCCGCCAGTTCGGCCTGCCACAGCGCCAGCCGCTTGGGCGTGACGGGCTCGTGCACGGCGTTTTCCAGCCAGGCGGCCAGATCCGGATGGGCATCCAGACGGCGGCGCAGATGGCCGGACCAGGCGAGGGCAGGGGCAAGCAGGGAGGGCGTGGACATGGCGATCGGGCGGGAGACGAAAGGGCGCGTTTCAGGTATAAGTGGGGACGATACCGCAAGACATATTCTCCTGCCCACCGATCCGTGTCTGTTTCAAAAAAAGTGCTCTGCTGCCTGTTCTGGGCGGCGCTGACTATATATAGCGTCGTGGCCGTCGGGCTCTTGGGCGTGCGCTATTGGGTCTTGCCGCGCGTGGACCAGTGGCGTCCCCAGATCGAAGCCTACGCCAGCCAGGCGTTGGGCGCGCGCGTCACGATCGGCGCCATCCGGGCGGACTGGCAGGGGCTCAATCCCAGCCTGGAGCTGTCCGCCGTTCAAGTCCACGACGGCGTGGCCGATCCGGTGCTGGCGCTGCCGTCGGTGTCGGCGGTGCTCGCCTGGCGCAGCATCCTGACCCTGTCGCCCACCTTGCTGCGGCTACGGGTGGAACAGCCCGAGCTGACCTTGCGCCGCGACGCGGACAACCACCTGTGGGTGGCCGGCCAAAGCATCGACCTGAACGCCAGCGATCACCGGTCGGACCTGGACCATCCCGCGCTGCGCTGGCTGCTGGCGCAACGAGAACTGCTGATCCGTGGCGCCAAGATCCGCTGGCAGGACGAAATGCGCCAGGCGCCCGACCTGGTGCTCAGCAATGTCGATTTCCTGGTCCGTAACGGCAGCTTGTCGCACCGCTTCGTGCTGCGGGCGGACGCCGACCCGGCGCTGGCCCGCAAGGTGGACCTGCGCGGCGAGTTCAACCGCAGCCTGTTCGCCGGCAGCGCGTCCAATCCGGCCAACTGGAGCGGCCAGCTGTACGCTGCCCTCGAAGATGCCGAACCGCAGGCCTGGGCGCCGTGGGCGCCGCCGCCTCCCGTTACGGGGCGCATCAGCGGCCGGGCCTGGCTGCAGCTGGATCACGGCAAGTTCACCACGCTGACGGCGGACGTGGCAGCGCGCGGCATCGGCTGGTCGGGCGCTGCCGACGGACCAGGGATGCGCAGCGGCTATGCCCAGGTCCGCCTGGAGGGCACGCCCGGCGATTTCATCCAGAGCGACAGCGTGCCGCTCGAACGCAGCGCGGGGGCGGCGAACCTGTCGGTGAAGGGACGCCTCGAACAACTGCGCGTAGCCTTGCCCGGCGTGTTCGAGCAACCTGAACTGGTGGCCGACGAATTGGCGCTGGACGCCCAGATCAAAGGGGCCGATGCGAGCAACTGGTTCGTTGACGTGAGCCAGCTGCGGATGACCAACGCCGACCTGGACGTTCGGCTGCAGGGCCAGTGGCGCAAAGAAGGCAAGACCGCGGCAGGCAGCGTCGATATGCGCGGCACCCTGGTGCGCGGCGCCATGAATGCGATCCACCGCTATTTGCCGCTCGAGGTCAACGCCGACGCGCGGGAATGGCTGGCCAGCGGCCTGCCCGCCGGCCAGATGGAATCGGCTGCGATCACGCTCAAGGGCGATCTGGACGATTTTCCTTTTGCGGCGCAGGGTTCGACGGGCGAATTCGTCATTGCCGGCGCCTACACCGGCGCCAAGGTCGATTACGCGCCGGCGCGCGCCAACCGCAAGGGCTGGCCGATGCTCGAAAACCTGTCTGGCAGCTTCCGGGTCGACAAGGTCAGCCTGGTGCTGGACAGCCCCGGGGGCGCCGTGGCCCATACCGGCGCGGGCCAGACGGTAACGCTGGGGGCGGTGACCGCCGCCATCCCCGACATGGAGCACCAGGCGGAATTGACCGTCAACGGCGACACCAGCGGTACCGTGCCCGCCTATCTGGCGCTGGCCGAAAACTCGCCGCTGGGCGGGTTGCTGGACGGTGCGCTGGACGAGGCCCGCGGCACCGGCAACTGGCGCATGCCGCTGAAGTTGAAGGTGCCGCTGATGAATACGGACGATACCCAGGTCGAAGGCAAGATCCAGTTCGCCGACAACACGTTCACCTTCATGCCGGAAATGCCGCTGCTCAGCCAGATGCACGGCGACCTGGATTTTTCGGAAAAAGGGGTGCATGCGAAGGAGATCCGCGCGCAGTTCCTGGGCGGCCCGGTCAAGATATCCGGCAGCCTGGCCCAACCCAAGGACGTCCTGCGATTCGATGGCACGCTGACGGGGGCGGGCTTGACGCAGATCAGCAATGCGCCGTCGATGTCGCGCTTTTCGGGCAGGGCCGCCTACAAGGGTACGGTCGGCTATCAGCGCGGCGGCTCGGTCGAACTGACGATGGAATCCGATTTGGCCGGCATGGCCATCAACATGCCCGCGCCGGTGGGCAAACCCGCGCCGACCGCGCAGCTGCTCAAGTTGCAATGGGGGGCCGCGCAAGACCGCGGCACCAAGGGCCGCCGCTGGCTGACGGCCAGCCTGGGCGACAACCTCAATGCGCTGTTCGAGCGCGATCCGGCGGATGCGGCGCTCTCGTACTTCGCGCGTGGCACGCTGGGCATCGGCCGGCCCGCCAGCCTGCCTGAGCGCGGGCTAAGCCTGAGCGCCACTTTGCCCGAACTGGACATGGACGCCTGGGAAGCGGTATCCGAAGGCTTCAACGCGCCTGCCGCCAAGGGGAAAGCGGCCGCGCGGCCCCTGATGCCGCCGGCCGAACGCGTGAGCCTGGCCACCGGCGTCCTGCGCACCAGCGGCTATACGCTGAACGACCTGACGCTATATGCGACCCGGCCGGCCCCGGCCCAATGGCGCGTGGACATCGAATCGCGCCAGGCGGCCGGTTCGCTGTCGTGGCGCGAGGCTTCGGGCGCCATCGCCGGCCAGATCACGGCCCGGCTCAAGCACCTGGCGCTGGGCGGCGCCGACGATACCAACGAGGCCGACAAGGCGCTGTCGTCGGGTAGCGATCTGTCCGATATCCCGGCCATCGACCTGCAAGCCAAGGAATTCAAGCTATATGGCAAGAACCTGGGCGAATTGCAGGTGCTGGGCACCAATCTCGAGCGGGGTCGCCAATGGCGCCTGGACAAGCTGTCGATCACCAATGACGCCGCTTCGCTGAACGCGACCGGCGCCTGGCGGCTCGAAGGGCCGGATCGCGGCCTGACGGTGGACGCCGCCGTGAAATTCGAGAATGTCGGCAGCTTCATGGACCGCATCGGCTTCGAGCACGTCGTGTCGGGCGGCACGGGCAGCGTCAAGGGCAAGGCGACTTGGCGCAATCTGCCCTGGACCCACAATATTGCCGACGTGATCGGCGAAGCCGACATCAGCCTGGACAAGGGCCGCTTCATGCACGTGAATTCACGCACGGCACGGCTCCTGGAACTGCTGTCCTTGCAGTCGTTGCAGCGCCTGGCCCGGCTGGACGTCAACCCGACCAACCTGCTGCGCGACGGCTTCCCGTTCGACACCATGCGCGGCCAGGTCAAGCTGGCCGACGGGTCGCTGACCACCGAGGGCTACAAGCTGAACGGCCCGGTCGCCGCCATCGTGCTGGCCGGCGGCGTCAATATCGTGCAGGAACGCTGGAACCTCAAGGCGGTGGTGATTCCCAACCTGGATGCCAGCGGCGCGGCGATGGTGACGGCCCTGGCCGTCAATCCGCTGATCGGCCTGGGCGCGTTCGTGACCCAGTGGCTGCTCAAGCAGCCGCTGGCCCGGGCCATGACCATGGAATACGCCGTGACGGGCAGCTGGGACGATCCGCAGATCGATCCGATCGACGCTTCGGGCAAGCCGGCGCCCAAGCAGACGCCCAAGCCGCGCAGCCTGGAAGAGTTCATCGAGCATTGATCTGGCCGGGGACCGCCTGGGTCCAGGCCCAGAGTCTGGTGCTGCCCACCATCCCCGAGGCGACGGATGCCATTGTCGACATGCTGGAGGGTACCGGTCTGTCGCGCCCGTCCAAGGTCAAGCTGGGCACCTGCGTGGCCGCCGAAGCAGCCACCTACCCGGGCCAGGTGGCGTGCACGGTTGCGGTGACAATGGGGGCCGCGGTCAACGAGAACCCGATGGACTTCTACAAGCAGGGCAAGACGTGGAAGGCCCAGCCCAGTGCTTCCCAGGACAAGTTGCCATTCCCCGATCCCAAGTTGCAGTGACCGCCGGGCTGACAATCAGACTGAAATAGTGGGCTTGAACGCCGCCCCATAAAGCATTTGGCGAGGATCGCCGTGGGGCAATCCTCGCCAAATCAATGCCTATCGCGCAGAGCCGGCTTACTTCTTCTTCATCATGTCGAAGAATTCGGCGTTGGTCTTGGTGGCGCGCATCTTGTCCAGGATGAATTCCATGGATTGGACTTCGTCCATGTCGTGGATGAACTTGCGCAGCACCCAGACCTTTTGCAGCAGGTCCGGGGCGATCAGCAGTTCTTCGCGGCGGGTACCCGACTTGTTCAGGTTGATGGACGGGTAAACGCGTTTTTCAGCCAGACGGCGCTCAAGGTGGACTTCGGAGTTGCCCGTGCCCTTGAACTCTTCGTAGATGACTTCGTCCATGCGGCTGCCGGTTTCGATCAGCGCGGTGCCCAGGATGGTCAGCGAACCGCCTTCCTCGAGGTTGCGCGCCGCACCGAAGAAGCGCTTGGGGCGCTGCAGGGCGTTGGCGTCCACGCCGCCGGTCAGTACCTTGCCGGAGGCCGGCACGACGGTGTTGTAGGCGCGGGCCAGGCGGGTGATCGAGTCCAGCAGGATCACCACGTCTTTCTTCATTTCGACCAGGCGCTTGGCCTTTTCGATGACCATTTCCGCGACCTGCACGTGGCGGGTGGCGGGTTCGTCGAAGGTCGAGGCCACCACTTCGCCGCGCACCGTGCGCTGCATTTCGGTCACTTCTTCCGGGCGCTCGTCGACCAGCAGGACGATCATGACGGCGTCGGGGTAGTTGGTGGTGATGGCGTGCGCAATGTGCTGCATCATCACCGTCTTGCCGGACTTGGGGCTGGCGACGATCAGGCCGCGCTGGCCCATGCCGATGGGGGCGAAGACGTCAAGGATACGGCCCGTGAGGTTTTCTTCGCTCTTGATGTCGCGTTCCAGACGCATGGTCCGGTTCGGGTGCAGCGGCGTCAGGTTTTCGAACATGATGCGATGCTTGATCGCTTCGGGCGCCACGCCGTTGACCTTGTCCACCTTGACCAGGGCGAAATAGCGCTCGCCGTCTTTGGGCGTGCGCACTTCGCCTTCGATCGAGTCGCCGGTGTGCAGGTTGAAACGGCGGATCTGGGACGGCGAGATGTAGATGTCGTCCGTGCTGGCCAGATACGAGGTCTCGGGCGAGCGCAGGAAACCGAAGCCGTCGGGCAGGACTTCCAGCACGCCGTCGCCAAAGATCTGCTCGCCTTGCTTGGCGCGCCGTTTCATGATGGCGAACATCAGCTCCTGCTTGCGCAGGCGGTTGGCGTTCTCGATTTCCAGGCCAGCGGCCATTTCCAGCAGCTGCGAGACATGCAGCGCCTTCAGTTCGTTGAGGTGCATCGCGGTGAGTGGTGGGGGAAAAGTATAGGAGAGGTCTGGCGGCGCGCCACGGACGGGCTCGCGCGGTATTGAATGAGCGCCGCCACCAGGGCGGCGCCTTCGTTCACAGCACGCAGTTTACAACGCGCCGTCCAGGAATGCGGTGAGTTGCGACTTCGACAGCGCGCCAACTTTGGTGGCGGCGGCTTGGCCGTCTTTAAAGAGCATAAGGGTGGGGATGCCACGGATGCCGTACTTGGAGGCGGTACCCTGGTTTTCGTCCACGTTCAGCTTCGCGATCGTCAGGCGACCTGCGTATTCGGTGGCGACTTCTTCCAGGATCGGGGCAATCATCTTGCAGGGGCCACACCAGGCAGCCCAGTAGTCCACCAGCACCGGCTGGCCGGATTTCAACACATCGGCATCGAAGCTTGCGTCACTGACGTTCTTGATTTGGTCGCTCATGATGGTGATTCTCGGTTCGGCAGCAAAAGGCGCGAAAAAAGGGACGCGCCTTGCCGTTGTTCTTGTTTGTGGAATGGATTAAAGCATACCACTGTCAAAAACAACAGGCATACCACTGTTTATAACAACAGGGTTTGTCGGTTTTGTGTAGGATGTCGCGGCGCAGTTGTCGTGATCGGGGTGGTTGAACCCGGCTACGCTGGCTGTGTCTATCGTCATCCTACCGAATTCGGAGCTGGTCAGGTCGTGCGCATCCCACCCGGAGCCGCGCAGAATCTGGGCTTATCCGTAAAATGTCGGTTTTTTTCCACAGATGTTGGGGATAACTTGGCCACTCCACGTTACAACGAGGCGTCCATCCGCGTCCTGAAGGGGCTGGAGCCCGTGCGCCAGCGCCCGGGCATGTACACCCGCACCGAAAACCCTCTGCACGTTGTGCAGGAGGTCATTGATAACGCCGCAGACGAGGCCCTGGCCGGCTACGGCAAGCAGATACAGGTCACGCTGCACATCGACGGCAGCATTTCCGTCGAAGACGACGGCCGCGGCATTCCCGTCGGCCTGCACCCCGAAGAACACGCCCCCGTGGTGGAGCTGGTGTTCACCCGCCTGCACGCGGGCGGCAAGTTCGACAAGGCCGGCGGCGGCGCCTACGCCTTTTCCGGCGGTCTGCACGGCGTCGGCGTGTCCGTCACCAACGCCCTGGCTACTCGGCTGGAAGTCGTGGTCTGGCGCGATGGGGCGGTCAACCGTCTGGTCTTCAAGGGCGGCGACGTCGCCGAGCCCCTGGCGCCCTATGACCAGGGCGGCCGCAAGAAGTCCGGCACCCGCGTGCGGGTCTGGCCCGACGCGAAATACTTCGACAGTCCCAATATTCCACTGGGCGAGCTGACGCACCTGTTGCGCAGCAAGGCCGTGCTGTTGCCGGGCGTGAAGGTCCTGCTGGTCAATGAAAAGACCGGCGACACCAAGACCTGGCAATACCAGGACGGCCTGCGCGGCTACCTGGCCGAGGCGCTGTCCGGCGCCGAGCTGATGGTGCCGTTCTTCGAGGGCGAGCAATACGCCGGCGCCGACCACGAGAACTTCGCCGAAGGCGAGGGCGCCCAATGGGTCGTGGCCTGGACCGAAGACGGCAACGCGGTGCGCGAGTCGTACGTCAACCTGATTCCCACGCCGGCAGGCGGCACCCACGAATCGGGCCTGCGCGAAGGCCTGTTTGCCGCGGTGAAGGGTTTTGCCGAACTGCACAGCCTGCTGCCCAAGGGCGTCAAGCTGCTGCCCGAAGACGTGTTCGCCCGCGCCAGCTTCGTGCTGTCGGCCAAGGTGCTGGACCCGCAGTTCCAGGGCCAGATCAAGGAACGTCTGAACAGCCGCGACGCGGTCCGCCTGGTGGGCGGTTTTTCCAAGAGCGCGCTCGACCTCTGGCTGCACAGCAATGTGGAATACGGCAAGAAGCTGGCCGAACTGGCCATCCGCCAGGCGCAGGCACGCCAGCGCTCGGCGCAAAAGGTCGAAAAACGCAAGAGCTCCGGCGTGGCCGTGCTGCCCGGCAAACTGACCGATTGCGAATCCAGCGACGCCAGCCGCACCGAAGTCTTCCTGGTCGAGGGCGATTCGGCCGGCGGCTCGGCCAAGATGGGCCGCGACAAGGAGTTCCAGGCCATCCTGCCGCTGCGCGGCAAGGTGCTCAATTCCTGGGAAGTCGACCGCGACCGCCTGTTTGCCAACAACGAAATCCACGACATTTCCGTCGCCATCGGCGTGGACCCCCACGGCCCGAACGACACGCCGGACCTGTCGGGGTTGCGCTATGGCCGCATCTGCATCCTGTCCGACGCCGACGTCGACGGTTCCCACATCCAGGTGCTGCTCCTGACGCTGTTCTACAAGCACTTCCCCAAGCTGGTCGAGGCCGGCAACGTGTACGTGGCCAAGCCGCCGCTGTTCCGCCTGGACGTGCCAGCGCAGGGCAAGCGTCCGGCGCGCAAGATCTACTGCCTGGACGAGGGCGAGCTGGAAGCCGCGCAGGACAAGCTGCGCAAGGAAGGCTCGCGCGAAGGCGCCTGGGCGGTCAGCCGCTTCAAGGGCCTGGGCGAAATGAACCCTGAACAGCTCTGGGAAACCACCATGAACCCGGACACGCGCCGGCTGTTGCCGGTGGGCTATGGCGACCAGACCCCCGAAGACACCACCCGCATGTTCGACATGCTGATGGGCAAGGGCGAGTCCTCGCAGCGCCGCGCCTGGATCGAGGAAAAGGGCAACCTGGCGGAGCTGGACATCTGATGACGCAGGCCCCGTCGCCGTCCGCGTCCATGGTGGTCGACCTCACCGCCGACGACTATGCGGATTTCTCGGCCTACGTGTATAAGCGTCCGGAATTGCGCCGGCGCCGCTACCTGTCGCACCTGCGCTTCGCCATCCTGATGGTCGTGGTCCTGCTGGCCTACCTGGTCTGGCAGACCTGGGACGGCCATGGGCCCAACTGGAGCCTGGTGTTGCCGGTGTACTTCGAGGGCCTGGCCGTGGGCCTGGGCATCCTGGTGCTGCTGGCGCTGGCCTACGAGTTCGTGCTGCCCGGGCTGGTGCGCATGAACACGCGGCGCATGCTGGCCAAGCGGCCCGACGGGCTGTTCCTGGGCCGCCACGAACTGGTCTTCGGCGTGCAAGGCATCCAGGACACGGTCGCCGGCGCATCCGGGCAACTCGCCTGGGGCGACGTGCGCCGGGTCGAGGAAACGCCGCAGCATCTCTACGTCATCCTGGGTACCTTGCAGGGCGTCATCATCCCCAAGCGCGGGCAGGACGCCGCCACGCTGGACGCGGTGCGCGCCCGGCTGCGCGAGCACGTGGCCGATATCCAGCTGCTGGACGCCGCGCGTTCCCGATGACGCCGTTTCAATGAATTTGTCTACCTGAAACCATCATGACCGACAGCAATCAACACGGTTTGTTCGACGCCGCGCCCGAAGAGGGCGGCGACGCGGCCATCACCCTGGCGCGCTATGCCGAGCAGGCCTATCTGGACTACGCGGTGTCCGTGGTGCGGGGCCGGGCCCTGCCGGACGTAGGCGACGGACAAAAGCCCGTGCAGCGCCGCATCCTGTATGCGATGCAGGCCATGGGCCTTGCGGCCGGCGCCAAGCCGGTGAAGTCCGCGCGCGTCGTGGGCGACGTGCTGGGCAAGTACCACCCCCACGGCGACCAGGCCGCCTATGACGCCATGGTGCGCATGGCGCAGGACTTCTCGCTGCGCTATCCGCTGATCGACGGCCAGGGCAACTTCGGCTCGCGCGACGGCGACAACGCGGCCGCCATGCGTTACACCGAAGCGCGCCTGACGCCCATCGCCAAGCTGCTGCTGGACGAGCTTGACGAAGGCACGGTCGACTTCGTGCCCAACTACGACGGCAGTCAGCAAGAGCCGCAGATGCTGCCGGCGCGCCTGCCCGTCATGTTGCTCAATGGCGCATCGGGCATCGCGGTCGGCATGGCCACCGAAATCCCGCCGCACAACCTGCGCGAAGTGGCCCAGGCCTGCGTGGCGCTGATCAAGCACCCGCAACTGCCGGACGCCGAGCTGTACGGCATGATCCCGGGCCCGGACTTCGCGGGCGGCGGCCAGATCATCACCCCCGCCGCGGACATCGCCCAGATCTACGCGGGCGGCCGCGGCTCGCTCAAGGTGCGGGCGCGCTGGCAGTTCGAGGAAATGGCGCGCGGCCAGTGGCAACTGGTGGTCACCGAGCTGCCGCCGGGCACCTCGGGCCAGAAGGTGCTGGAAGAGATCGAGGAAATCACCAATCCCAAGGTCAAGAGCGGCAAGAAGAGCCTGACACCCGAGCAGACGCAGGCCAAGGCCGTGATGCTGAACCTGCTGGACGCCGTGCGCGACGAATCCGGCAAGGACGCCGCGGTGCGCCTGGTGTTCGAGCCCAAGACCTCGCGGGTGGACCGCGACGAATTCGTCAATACGCTGCTGGCCCAGACCAGCATGGAAAGCAGCGCGTCGATCAACCTGGTCTGCATCGGCACCGACGGCCGTCCGCGGCAGAAGGGCCTGCGCGACGTCCTGGTCGAATGGTTGGCGTTCCGTACCAACACTGTCGTGCGCCGTACCCGGTTCCGCCTGGACAAGGTCATCGACCGCATCCACGTGCTGGAAGGCCGCATGGTGGTCTACCTGAATGTGGAAGAGGTCATCCAGACCATCCGCGAATCCGACGAGCCGCGCGCGGCCCTGATGGAACGCTTCAAGCTGTCCGAGCGGCAGGCCGAAGACATCCTGGAAATGCGCCTGCGTCAGCTGGCCCGCCTGGAAGGCTTCAAGATCGAGAAAGAACTCGAGGAAAAGCGCAAGGACCAGGTCGCCCTGGAGGAACTGCTGGAAAATCCCAACACCCTCAAGCGCCTGCTCATCAAGGAAATCGAAGCCGACGCCAAGCAGTACGGCGACGAGCGCCGTACGCTGATCGAAACCGCCGAGCGCGCCGTGCTCGAAACCAAGGTGCTGGACGAGCCGGTCACCGTGGTGGTGTCGCAAAAGGGCTGGTTGCGCGCCCGCCAGGGCCACGGCCATGACGCGTCGCAGTTCGCCTTCAAGCAGGGCGACGACATGTACGGCGCTTTCGAGTGCCGCACCACCGACACGCTGATCGCCGTGGGCGACAACGGCCGGGTCTACTCGGTGCCGGTGGCCAGCCTGCCGTCGGCGCGCGGCGACGGGCAGCCGGTGACGACCATGATCGACCTGGAAAGCGGCACCCGCATCGTGCACACCATCGCGGCGGCGCCCGACAGCCGCTGGCTGCTGGCCACGCGCGGCGGCTACGGTTTCTCGGCCAAGCTGTCCGACATGACCGGCCGCCAACGCGCCGGCAAGCAGTTCATCACGCTGGAAGCGGGCGACGAGCTGCTGCGTCCGGTGCCGCTGTTCGAAGGCGCCAAACAACTGGCCCTGCTGTCGCAGAAGGGCAAGTTCCTGGTGTTCGGGCTGGACGAGGTCAAGTCGCTGTCCGGCGGCGGGCGCGGCACCATTCTGATGGGGCTGGACGGCGCCGACAAGCTCGACCAGACTGTGCCGATCGGCGCGCTGGGCCTGCGCGCCGCGGGCATCTACCGCAACAAGCACACCGAGGACATCCTGGCGGGCGAGGCGTTGGCGATCTACGTCGGCAAGCGCGCCCGCAAGGGCCGGGCGCTGGATGTGCGTCCCAAGCAGCCGCTGCTGTCGCCCGTGCTGGGCTGATTGCTGCCGGTTGGTCGTGGCACGGCCTGAAGGCGGACCCTGCGGGGTCCGCCTTTTTATTGATGGGCGTATTGACCCCGCGGGATGGCCTGATATTTAATAGATAGATCAATCGGTCTATTAATTAATTTCGTCCCGCGAGCCCATGCGAAAAGTCGATCCCGCCAAGCAATACGAGCGCCGCCGCCAGATTTTGGCCGCGGCCGCGGAATGCTTCACCGAAAACGGCTTCCATGCCACTTCCACCGCCCAGATCTGCGCCCGCGCGTCGATGAGCCCCGGCAACCTGTTCCACTACTACGCCAGCAAGGCCGAGATCATCGAGGCGCTGATCGCGTCGGATACCGAGGCCCTGCGCGAACGCCAGCAGACCGCCGGCGCTGCGCCCGATGCGCGCGCGGCCCTGACGGGCTGGGTCGGCGACAACCTGGCGCAGTACCAGGATCCGGGCTTCGTGCGGCTGGGCATGGAGGTGCTGGCCGAGGCGGTGCGCAACCCGCGGGTCCATGCGCTGGTCATGGCCAATGAAAGCGAACGCAAGGCGGCGTTGTATGCGCTGCTGGCGGCCGTGTGGCGCGAGACGCCGCCCGCTGCGCTGCCGCGGCCCCTGGCGGAAATGGCGGACTTGCTGCTGTTGCTGCTCGACGGCATCTACAGCCGTTCGGTGGTCGACCCCCGGTTCGACGCCGCCGCGGGCAGCCGGCTGCTCGATGCCGCGCTGCAGGGCTGCCTGCCGCCCGTCTTGCCTGGGAACGATCTGGCCGGAGGCCGCGCATGAGCTCCATCCAACAGACGCCGCCGGTTTTGTCTCCGCAGGCGGTGCCCGGGCAGGACGCGCCGCAATCGCTGGCCGGCACGCAGGCGGCGCCGCGGCGCCTGGCCCAGGTCGACGCGCTGCGCGGGTTCGCGCTGTTCGGCATCCTGGTCGTCAACATCGGCGTGTTCGCGTCACCGTTCTACGGCACCGGCATTGCCGATCCCGTTTTTTCACGGCCTCGGGATGCGGTGGTCGGCTGGCTGATCGCGTGGCTGTTCGAAACCAAGTTCTATCTGCTCTTCTCGTTTCTGTTCGGTTATAGCTTCACCTTGCAGATGGCCGCGGCGGAACGTAGCGGCAGCGCCTTCGAGCCACGCTTTCTGCGGCGGCTGGCGGGGTTGGCCGTGCTTGGGCTGGCGCATGCCTTGCTGTTCTATCAGGGCGACATCCTGCTGACCTATGCCTTGCTGGGCGGCGTATTGTTGCTTTGCCGGAACATGGATTCCCGCCGTGCGTTGCGCATCGCCTTGAGTGTGACGGTGCTCGTGTCGCTGGCCTGGGGCGTGCTGGGTGTCCTGGGACTGTCGGATCCCCCCACCGCGGACGAATTGAGCCAGTATGCGACCGAAGCGCAGGCCGCCATCGGCGCTTACCGCGGCACGATCGCGACGACCATTGCTCAGCACTGGTACGAGCTGACCAGCCGCATCTGGGGTGTCATCGTCCTGGTGCAAGGGCCGTTCGTGTTTGCGATGTTCCTGGCGGGCTACGCCTTGGGACGGCACCAGGCGCTGGCCGACCCTTGGCGTCAGCCGCGCGTGCTGTGGGCGCTTTGCGCACTGGGCGCGGTGCCGGGCCTGGCGGGGTCCGCCGCTTACGCGACCTCGTCCCTGGCAACGGTATCCCGGGGCTGGGAGCTGTCCGGGCTGGCGTTGGATCTTCTGACGGCGCCCTTGCTCAGCATGTCGTACGCCGCGGCGTTACTGCTGGCGATGCGCACGCGGCCGGGCGCCTGGCTGGCCGGGCGGCTGGCGCCGGCGGGCCGCATGGCCCTGACCAACTATCTGATGCAGTCGGTGGTGTGCGCATGGATCTTCACCGCCTGGGGGCTGCGGCTGTCCGGCAGCGTGTCGCCGGGGGCGGCGTTGTTGATCGCCGTGGCGCTGTTCCTGGTGCAGTTGCCCGTGTCGGCATGGTGGCTGGGCCGCTATGCCTACGGCCCGGTCGAATGGTTCCTGCGGGCCCTGACCGTCGGCGCCTGGCCGGCCTGGCGCCGTGTGCCGGCGGAGCGCCATCCGGACGGCTGAGTCTGCCTGGGCCATCGGGGGCGGCGAGCCGCCTGCCCGGCAGTCAGGTCGATGGCCGGCGATCAAGCTGGCCATCGGTTTCGCATCAGCGCGCGGCGTCGGCGATGGCGGCATCAATCGCGCCGGCCAGGCGTTCGGTCAACTGGTCCAGTTCGTCATCCGAGATGATAAAGGGCGGGGCCAGCAGCACGTGATCACCCTGGCGGCCATCGATGGTGCCGCCCATGGGGTAGACCATCAGGCCACGCGCCATCGACTCGCGCTTGATGCGGGCATGTAGCGACAGGGCCGGGTCGAACGTCGCCTTGCTGGCGCGGTCGCTCACCAGTTCCACGCCCATGAACAGCCCGCGCCCACGGATGTCGCCCACATGGGGATGGTCGCCCAGCGCCTGTTGCAGCCGCTGGCGCAGGCCGTCGCCCTGGGCGCGCACGCGCGCCAGCAGGTCGTCGCGCCGGATCACTTTCTGCACCGCCAGCGACGCCGCGCAGGCGGTGGCGTGACCCAGATAGGTGTGGCCGTGCTGGAAGAAGCCGCTGCCTTGCAGGATCGCCTGCACGATGCGTTCCTGCGCCATGACCGCGCCAATCGGCTGATAGCCGCCGCCCAGACCCTTGGCGATGGTGATCAAATCGGGCGTCACGCCTTCCTGTTCGACAGCGTACAGCGTGCCGGTGCGGCCCATGCCGCACATCACTTCGTCGGCGATCAGCAGCACACCGTGGCGGTCGCAGACCTCGCGGATGCGGCGGAAATACCCGGGCACGGCCGTGACGGCGCCGGACGTGGCGCCCACCACGGGCTCGGCCACGAACGCCATCACGGTATCCGCGCCCAGCCGTTCAAAGGTCTGCTCCAGTTCCTGCGCCAGCCGCTCCGCGTACTGGTCGCCGGTTTCGCCGGCGCGCTGGTCGCGATAGGCGTAGCAGGGCGACACGTGTTCCACGTCGATCAGCAGCGGCGCGAATTGCGCGCGGCGCCAGGCGTTGCCGCCCACGGCCAGCGCGCCCAGCGTGTTGCCGTGATAGCTCTGGCGCCGCGCCACGATGTGGCGGCGCTGCGGCTGGCCGATTTCAACGTAGTACTGCCGGGCCATCTTCAGCGCGGCTTCGATGGCTTCCGAGCCGCCCGACACGAAGTAGGCGTGCGAGGTGCCTGCCGGCGCGTCGTCGACCAGCATCGCGGCCAGTTCCTCGGCCGGCTCGGTCGTGAAAAAACTGGTGTGGGCGTAGGCCAGCGCGTCGATCTGCGCATGCATCGCGGCCTGCACGTCGGGATGGTTATGCCCCAGGCAAGAGACCGCGGCGCCGCCCGAGCCATCCAGATAGGCACGTCCGTCCCGGTCGTAAAGCCAGACGCCCTGACCGCGCACGGCCACGGGCGGCGTGCTGCGCAGGGAACGATGTAGAACGCGGGTGCTGGTCATGGCTGGGGTCTCCAAAAGCATGGAAAACAGAAGGGGCGCCGCGAGGGCAGTGATTCAGTCAGAAGGGCGGGACAAGCGGGGGCAATCGGGGGGGGCAAGCCACAACCTCATTCAGATGACGATGCGCGGCTGCGTTTGCGCGGGGGTTCGCGCCAATAGGCGCCGTCCGCCTGCAACCGGCTCTCGATCTCGGCCAGGCGCTGCAGCATTTCATCGCCGCCGCGAGCCGCCAGGCGCGCGATCAGGTGTTCGGCCAGGCCCAAGAGGCCCGCGGTGCTGTGAAAGAACGACCCGGGGCCGCGCTGCGCCGAGGTCTCGGCGCCGGCGGAGGCGGCGGGCGGATCGTCGGGGCGGGTAAACCGCAGCACATGGTCCGCCGCCTGCGCTACGGGATTGGCGGCGCTGTCGGTCAGCGCCAGCACCGTGACGCCGCGGTCGGCGATCTGGCGGGTCAGCTTGACGGTGGCCGCGGGGTAGGGGGCTTGCGAGACGACCACCAGCGCATCGCCTTGCTGCAGGCTGTCGGCGTCTTCGGCCGAGGCGCCGCCCAGCCCGTCGATCAGGATGCCGTTGCGGCGCAGCAGGTGATAGGCATACCGCATCTGGAAGGCGATGCCGAACGCCGAGCGCGTGCCCAGGAAGCCGACCTGGCGCGCGGTCAGCAGCGCGTCGACGGCCGCGTCGAACGCGGCCGGGTCGTTGGCCTGCCACACCGATGCCATGGCCGCGGTCTGCAATTGCGTGAGCGTGTCGTGGCCGTGACCGCCGGATTGCGCCGCGTGCGAGGCCTGCAGGCGCGCCGCGCGGTCGCGCAGGCTGGCGTCGGACGCGCCGGCCAGCGCGCGCTGGAAGGGGGCGCGGAAGGCTTCGTAGCTGTCATGGCCGGCGGCGCGGGCCAGCCGGAGCATGGTGGCGGGGGAAACGCCCACGGCCTGCGCCTGCCGGCGCATCGACCACAGGCCGACCTGCGCGGGGTTGGCCAGCACCCAGCGCGCCGCGCGCTGCATTTCGGCGGGCAGCCCGGCGGTGAGTTCGCGCAGGTGTTCTTGCAGGGAGGCAATCACGATAGGGAGGGCGGACGAGAACGGTATAAAACAAATGCTACATCTTTATTTGAGTAAAAAACAGATGTTCTATTTTCGAATGGTACGACAATCCTGACAGATCGTAACGTCGATGCCCCCCTGGGGTGCCCTTGGGAACATCGCCGTAAATAGCGCGGAAATGATTACAAAATGGCCGGTGATCGGGTTTGACACAGGGATAGGTCACCCATATCATTCGTATAGAAATCAATTTAGCTGAACTAATTCAGTCATGAATAAACAGACCGTAACCGACCCCTCGCAGCAGTACGACCTGCGCATTTTGCGGGCACTGCGCCGAATCACGCGATCCATTGCGTTGCATTCGCGCCAGCTGTCCGCGGTCAGCCATATCACGGCGCCGCAGCTCATGTGCCTGCGCACGGTCATCGCGAACGGCCCGTTGACGGCGACCGCGATCAGCCGCGAAATCCATGTCAGCCCCAGCACGGTGGTCGGCATCCTGGACCGCCTGGAAGACAAGGGCCTGATCCGCCGCGAGCGCGGCCGCGAAGACCGCCGCATCGTTTTCGTGACGGCCACCGACGCCGGCCGCGAATTGGCCCAGCAGGCGCCGTCGCCGCTGCAAAAGCACTTGGCCGACGCGCTCAATGCGCTGCCCGAACTGGAGCAGGCCACCATCACGCTGTCGCTCGAACGCATCGTGGCGCTGATGGAAGAAGAAAGCGAGGTCGCCACGGATACGCAAGGCGACGTGTCGTCGCCCATCCTCGAGGTGCCCACCGGCGGGGCGCCTCCCGAATCGGGACTGGTTGTATGAGAAAAGACGAACTGATCGACCCAACGAACTCAAGTGCCGTGGCGCCGGCGGCGGGCAGCAAAACGCATCTCTTGCGTGAGCCCCGCCGCAAGGACGGCGCCGCGATCCACCAGCTTATCTCCGAGTGCCCGCCACTCGATCTGAATTCCCTCTACGCGTACCTGCTCCTGTGCGAGCACAACCGCGGCACCTGCGTCCTGGCCGAAAGCGCCGGAGGACGCATCGATGGATTTATCTCCGCTTACGTGCTTGTCGACAGGCCCGACGTGTTGTTCGTCTGGCAGGTCGCCGTGCACACCCGCGCACGCGGCCAACGGTTAGGCCGCGCCATGCTTCGGGACCTCTTGCGACGCGAGGGGCTCGAACATGTTCGTCATCTTGAAACCACGGTGGCGCCTGACAACCAGGCATCGCGCCGCACCTTCGCCGGCCTGGCCGGCGAGCTGGGCGCCCATGTTTCCGAGCAGCCGTTCTTCGATCGGCAACTGTTCGGCGGCGCGGACCATGACGACGAGATGTTGTTGAGGATAGGCCCGTTCACCTTGCCCGCGCCGTAAGGCGGGGTCACGACGGGATTTATCGAAAACCGGGATGGTCGTGCGGATCCGGATGCGCCTGGCGCGCATGCGGAGGGGCTCTGGCCGTCTGTCAACTTATGAGATGAAAGGGAGGATTAATCACATGGACTTGAAAATCTTTGACCGGATGGAGTCGGAGGTACGGGGCTATATCCGGTCGTTTCCCGTGATCTTCAGCCAGGCCAGGGGGTCGACGCTGGTCGACGAGGACGGCGGCGAATACATCGATTTCTTCAGCGGCGCCGGCACCTTGAATTACGGTCACAACAATCCGGTGCTGAAGGAAAAGCTGCTGGAATACGTGCAGTCCGATGGCGTGGTGCACGGCCTGGACATGGCCACCAGCGCCAAGAAGCGCTTTCTCGAGACCGTCGATCGCGTGCTGCTCAAGCCGCGCAACTGGCAGTACACCCTGCAATTCACCGGCCCCACGGGCACCAATGCGGTCGAGGCGGCGCTGAAGATCGCGCGCCAGGTGAAAGGGCGTCCCAATGTGATTTCCTTCACGCACGGCTTTCACGGCGTCAGCGGCGGCTCGCTGGCGGTGACTGCCAACATGAAGTTCCGCGATGCATCCGGCTATCCGCTGGCCAACACCACGTTCATGCCCTATGACGGCTACTTCGGGCCGGACGTGGACACCATGGCCTACCTGGAACGTATGCTGGAAGATCCCAGCAGCGGCATGGACAAGCCCGCCGCCGTCATCGTGGAAACGGTACAGGGCGAAGGCGGCGTGAACGTGGCCACCCTGCGCTGGCTCAAAGAGCTGGACAAGCTGTGCAAGCGCCACGACATGTTGCTGATCGTGGATGACATCCAGGTCGGTTGCGGCCGCACCGGCACGTTCTTCAGCTTCGAGGCCGCTGGCATCCGCCCCGACATCATCACGCTATCCAAGTCGCTGTCGGGCTTTGGCTTGCCGATGTCGCTGGTGCTGATGAAGCCCGAGCTGGATATCTGGAAGCCGGGCGCCCACAGTGGCACCTTCCGCGGCAACAACCTGGCCTTTGTCACCGCGACGCAGGCGCTGGAGACCTACTGGACCAACACCGCGTTCACCGCGGAAATCCAGCGCAAGGAACGCCTGGTGCGGGACTGGCTGGAAAACCTGGTGCATAGCTATCCCAACGCCGGCCTGTCGGTGCGCGGCCGCGGCCTGATCCAGGGGCTGGTCTGCAGCGGCACGCCGGCGCTGGCCAACCGCATCGCCGCCAACGCGTTCAAGCGTGGCGTGGTCATCGAAACGTCGGGGGCGCACGACGAGGTGCTCAAGCTGTTGCCGGCCCTGACCATCGAGGAAGAGCTGCTGACCAAGGGCCTGGACGTGATCGAGGCCAGCGTGGCCGACGCGCTGGCCGAAGAAGGGCAGTCCGCCCGCATTCTGAAATTTGGAGGAAAACGTCAATGATCGTACGCAATGTCAAAGATGTGATCGGCACCGCCGACGAAGTCCGCACCGATACCTGGGTCAGCCGCCGCGTGCTGCTGAAAAAGGACGGCATGGGATTTTCCTTCCACGAGACCACCATTTTTCCCGGCGGCCGCACCCATATCCACTACAAGAACCATCTGGAAGCGGTGTGGTGCATTGAAGGCGACGGTTCCATCGAGACCATCGCCGACGGCAAGAAATACGCGCTGGGGCCGGGCGTGGTCTATGCCTTGAACGAGCATGACGAGCACTGGCTGTGCGGCGGTAAGGAGCCGCTGCGCGTCATCTGCGTGTTCAACCCGCCGCTGACGGGCCAGGAAGTGCACGACAAAGAAGGCGTCTACGCCTTGCCTGAAGCCCAAGCCAAAGCGGCCTGATACAAGGAGGTTCGCATGATCTCACCTGCACAGGATCCGTACGCCTCCCGTACGGATCGAAGTTCCGCCATCATTTCCCGCCAGGACCCCGTCGTCTATGGCGAAGGCAGCTACGCCAACGCGCTGAGCGGCGAGCAGATCGGCTCGTACGAGCGCGATGGCTTCCTGCTGCTCGAAGACCTGTTCTCGGAAGCCGAAGTGCGCGCGCTGTCGGCCGAAGTCGAGCGCATGACGCGCGACCCGTCGATCATCCGCCGCGAGGAATCGATCACCGAGCCCGGCAGCAACGCGGTGCGCTCCATTTTCATGGTGCATGTGCTGAATCCCGTGCTGGCGCGCCTGGTGCGGGATCCGCGGCTGGTCAATGTGGCGCGCCAGATCCTGGGGTCCGAAGTCTATATTCACCAGTCCCGCGCCAACATGAAACCTGGCTTCAAGGGCAAGGAGTTCTACTGGCACTCGGATTTCGAGACCTGGCACGTGGAAGACGGCATGCCGTCGATGCGCGCGCTGAGCTGCTCGGTGCTGCTCACCGAGAACAATGACTGCAACGGGCCGCTGATGCTGGTGCCCGGTTCTCACCGCCAGTTCATTTCGTGCGTGGGCGAGACGCCCAACGAGCACTACAAGCAGTCGCTGAAAAAGCAGGAATACGGCGTGCCGGATCCGGTCAGCCTGCAACTGCTGGTGGAGCAGGGCGGCATCCGCTCGATGACCGCGAAAGCGGGCTCGGTGGTGTTTTTCGACTGCAACACCATGCACGGCTCGAACAGCAACATCTCGCCGTGGCCGCGGTCGAACGTGTTC
This sequence comes from Achromobacter sp. UMC71, assembly GCF_014170305.1. Classification (GTDB taxonomy): domain Bacteria; phylum Pseudomonadota; class Gammaproteobacteria; order Burkholderiales; family Burkholderiaceae_B; genus Achromobacter. The sequence continues at coordinate 192,145 of NZ_LZZT01000015.1, read as the reverse complement.
ATGGTCTACAACAGCATGGAAAACACGCTGGATACGCCCAAGTACGGCCTGAACCCGCGTCCCGAACATATTGCCACGCGCAAGGCATTCAAGGCGGTGACGCCGCTGGATGCGCTGAAACTAGTGGGCTAGAAGGCAAGCCCGCCCGCCGCGCGCTACGCAGCCTGCTGCTGCCAAGGGGCTTCCCCGCCGTGGGGCAGCCCGGCGGCCGGGGGGCGCTATCCCAGCCCAGCTTCGCCTGGGCTTTTTTTCGTCCATCCGCTATGCTTTCCCGCTCTTTTCCACCCCCGCATCGACCGCCATGTCCGCCCGCATCCTCAGTCTGCATATCTACCCGATCAAATCCTGTGCCGGTATCGACTTGACCGAGTCCCCCGTGGACCGGGCCGGGCTGGCGAACGACCGCCGCTGGATGATCATCGGGGCCGACGGCCAGTTCATGACGCAGCGCCAATGGCCCGCGATGGCGCTGATCCGTACGGCGCTCACGCCCGGCGCGCTGCGCCTGTCGGCGCCCGGCATGTCTGACCTGGACGTGCCGCTGGACGGTTCCCAGCTGCAGCCAGGCGTGGAATCGGTGGGGGTCTGGAAGGACTTCATCGACGCCCGCCGCGAAAGCGAGGGGGCGGCCCAGTGGTGCTCGGACTTCCTCAAGACGCCTTGCCGCCTGTACAAGGTGGACGCAGCCGCGGCGCGGCCGGCCAAGCCCGAATGGGTAGGCCGGTGGGTCGGAGCGCATCCCGACCTGGCGGACACGTTCGATGGCGACCATTTCTTCGGTTTTGCCGACGGCTTCCCGCTGCTGGTGGCCAACCAGGCGTCGCTGGACGACCTGAACGCCCGCCTGCAAGCCAAGGGCGTGGCGCCCGTGCCGATGGACCGTTTCCGGCCCAATATCGTCGTGCAAGGCGAATGGGAGGCCTTCGAGGAAGACCATACCGCCATGATCACGGCCGGGCCGGTCAGCATGGCGTTCGTCAAACCGTGCACCCGCTGCTCGATTCCCGATATCGACCAGCGCACGGCCGTGCAGCATGACGAGCCGGGACGCACGCTGGCGGGTTACCGCAATCTGGATATCGGGGTGGTGTTCGGCCAGAATGCCATCGTCGACGCACCCGCCGGCGCGCGCCTGAAAGTGGGTGACGGGGTCGAGATCGAACTGGATTTCTAGCGCTCGCCGGCGCGTGGCGCATCCAGCCGGCGGATTCGCGGTAAAGGGGGCGTCCCCGGATTGCGGCGCCTGTTGGCGATGGCCAATGCCGCCGTTTCGGATGGCAAATGCCGCCAAGTGGCGGCAGGCGTGGCCACGAGCCGTCCTGTGGCGGCAAAAATTATAGAATACCGGCTTCCGACGGCAGAACCGGGTGCCGCGCGGTTCAAGGCCCGCGGCGGATAGCCGTCCGCAGGCGTATTCGCATTCATTGCATCACTTCGCGCGCCGGTACGCGAAACCAGGATATTTCTATCATGCAACGCATCATGCTGCGGGCAAAGCTGCACCGCGTCACGGTCACCGAAGCCGATCTTCACTACGAAGGCTCTTGCGGCATCGACGAAGACCTGCTGGACGCTGCCGGCATGCGCGAGTTCGAACGCATCGAGCTCTACAACATCAATAACGGCGAACGCTTCGACACCTACATCATCAAGGCAGCCCGCGGCAGCGGCATCATTTCCTTGAACGGCGCCGCAGCGCGCCGTGCCCAGGTCGGCGATCTGATGATCATCTGCACCTACGGGCCGATGTCCGAAGAAGCCTCCGCCACGCACAAACCGCAGGTCGTGCTGGTCGATGACGCCAACCGCGTCAAGGAAATCCGCAAGTTCCCGGCCTGAGGCCGGGCCGGGCGTAGCGCCGCAGGGCGCTCCGTCAACCCCGATACGTTTCATCATGAGCTTCCAGGTCATCATTCAACCCAGCAAGCATCAATTCCCGGTCGAGCCCGGCCAGACCGTACTCGACGGCGCCCTGGCCGCGGGTATCGTGCTGCCCTATAGCTGCCGCAACGGCGCCTGCTCCACTTGCAAGGGCAAAGTGGTGTCCGGGGAGTTCGACGCCGGCCAGTATCCCGCGCAGATCCTGTCGCCCGAGGAGCTGGCCGACGGCTATACCCTGTTCTGTCAGGCCCGGCCCGAGTCCGACATGGTGGTCGAATCCACCGAGGTCCGCCTGGCCAGCGACATCCAGATCCGCAAGTTGCCGTCGCGCGTGCAGACGATGGAGCGCGCGGCGCCCGACGTCACCGTGCTCAAGCTGCAACTGCCGGCTTCCGAGCAGTTCCGCTACTACGCCGGCCAATACATCGAAGTCATCCTCAAGGATGGCCGCCGCCGCAGCTATTCCATGGCCGGCGCGCCGCATACCGGCAGCCCGCTAGAACTGCACATCCGCCACATGCCGGGCGGGCTGTTCACCGATCATGTGTTCGGCGCCGGCGACACACAGATGAAAGAGCGCGAAATCCTGCGCCTGGAAGGCCCGTTCGGCTCGTTCTTCCTGCGCGAAGACAGCGACAAACCCATCATCCTGCTGGCCAGCGGCACCGGCTTTGCGCCCGTCAAGGCCATCGTCGAACACATGATCCACAAGAACATCCGCCGTCCGGTGGCGCTGTACTGGGGCGGCCGCCGTCCGCGCGACCTGTACATGGACGCGCTGGCGCAATCGTGGACCGAGGCGCTGCCCGATTTCCGCTACGTGCCGGTCGTGTCCAACGCGCTGCAGGAAGACAACTGGACCGGCCGCGATGGCTTCGTGCACGAAGCCGTCCTGCACGACATCGCCGACATGTCGGGCTACCAGGTCTATGCTTGCGGCGCGCTGCCGATGGTCGACGCCGCCCGGCGCGAGTTCAGCGCCCAGCGCGGCCTGCCGCCCGAGGAGTTCTATGCGGACGCCTTCACGTCCGAAGCCGATCTGGCGAAAGCCGCGTCCTGATCTTTCCGGGACTACGATCGATCCCAAAAGGGGCGAACCGGCAGCCTGTTCCAGGCTGATGGATTCCGCCCCTTTTTTTGATGTTTTCAGTCGTAGGCGAGGGCGGGGCGTCGGGGTAAACTGCGATGTCACCTTGGCAGCGGCTTGCCGCGGGGCGCGGACATCGTGTCCGCGGACCCAGTGGGTACGCAAGGAGCAATGCGGGCATGAAAGTAGCGGTATTGGGTAGCGGCATCATCGGAATCTCCAGCGCCTGGTGGCTTAGCCAGGCAGGCCACGACGTCGTGGTCATCGACCGCTGCACCGGCCCCGCCCAGGAGACCAGCCTCGCCAACGGCGCGCAGATCTCCGTGTCCTATGCCGAACCTTGGGCCAACCCGCAAGCGCCCCTGAAACTGCTCAAATGGATGTTCCAGGACGACGCTCCGCTGCTGTTCCGTCCGCAACTGGACTGGCGGCAATGGATGTGGGGCCTGGCCTTCCTGCGCGAATGCCTGCCCGGCCGCCTGGCGCCGAACATCCGCGCCATGGTCCGCATGGCCGAATACAGCCGCGCCACGCTGCGCGGCATGCGTGCCGAGCTGGGCATCGAATACGACCACCTCGAGCGCGGCATCCTCAATTTCTACCGCGATCCGCACGAGTTCGAAAACTCGCAGCGCGCCGCCGGCCTGATGCGCGACTTTGGCGTTGAACGACGCGTGGTGTCCACCGATGAAGTCATCGCCATTGAACCGGCCCTGGCGCCGCATCGCAACACCATCGTCGGCGGCGATTTCACGCCCGAAGACGAAAGCGGCGACGTCCATCTGTTCACCGTCGCCCTGGCCGAGCGCTGCGCGCAGGCTGGCGTCGAGTTCCGCTACAGCACCCGCGTCACGCGCCTGATCACCCAGGGCGGCACGGTGCAGGGCGTCGAACTGATCGAACCCGACGGCCGCTACGGCACCCTCGCGGCTGACGCCTATGTCGTCGCGATGGGCAGTTTCAGCCCGTCGCTGCTCAGGCCCTTGGGCATTCCCTGCAACGTCTATCCGGCCAAGGGCTATTCTGCGACCTTCCCGGTCGTCAAGGCCGACGCCGCACCCATGGTCAGCCTGACGGACAGCAGCCACAAAGTCGTGTTTTCGCGCCTGGGCGACCGCCTGCGCATGGCGGGCACCGCCGAACTGTCCGGCTATTCGCGCGGCCTGAACACCGGCCGCTGCGAAGCCATGACCCGGCTTGCCCGCGAACTCTTTCCCGACGCGCTCGATTTCGAGCGCGTCAGTTATTGGTCGGGCTTGCGCCCGTCCACCCCCTCGAACGTGCCTATCGTCGGCCGCAGCCGTATCCCCAATTTGTATATCAATACCGGACACGGTACTCTCGGCTGGACGATGGGCGTTGGCTCGGGCCGGGCTTTGGCCGACTTCCTGAGCGGCAAGCGTCCAGAACCGGAATTCCCTTTTCTTGGTCTATGAACCTATGAAGAAATTGCAATTGGCGGGCGTTGCCCGCGCGATGTTCGCCAGCCGGCGCGCATGGGTGTTTGGCGCCGCCATGGCGGTAGCGGGCGCGGCCAATGCCGCACCCGTCGAAATCCAGGTCTGGCACACGCTGCCGGACGCGAACAAGGCCGAATTCGAAAAGCTGGCCAAGCAGTACAACAAAGAGCAGGACCAGGTCAAAGTGACCTTGCGCGGCTTCGATTCCCAGGCTGCGCTGCAGCAGGAAGCCTCGGCCGCGGTCAAGGCCAAGAAGGCCCCGAACCTGGTGCAGCTGAACGACAACCATTCGCCGGAAGTCGTGGCCGATCACAAGGCCATCCTGCCGATGTACGAATTGCTGGCCAAGTACCCCGTCAAGGACCTGAACTGGTTCGTGCCGGCCACCAGCAGCTTCATCCGCGACGGTAAGGGCCGCCTGCTGGCCTTCCCCTGGATGGCCGAAGTGCCGGTGATGTTCTACAACACCGCCGCCTACAAGAAGGCCGGCCTCGATCCCAACAAGCCCGCCCGCACCTGGACCGGCCTGCAGGCCGAACTGCTCAAGCTGCGCGACGTGGCCGACATCGATTGTCCCTACGCGTCCAGCGACCAGGTGTCCATCCATCTGGAAAACCTGGCGCCTGTGAACAACCAGCAGTTCACCAGCAACAACAACGGCCTGGATGCCGTCACCAAGAAGAGCGCGGCGCCTGCGATGCAGTTCGACACGCTCTACATGCGCCATATTTCGCTGATGGTCAGCTGGAAGCGGTCGCTGCTGTTCATGGCCCACACCGCCGACAACAGCGCCGACAAGCTCTTCGCCAAGGGCGAATGCGCGGTCTTGACTGGCAACTCGGGCTCGTTCGGCCAGTTCCTGAACACCAAGGGACTCTCGTTCGGTGTGTCGCCGCTGCCTTACTACGACCAGGCCACCCAGACCGGCGGCCAGCCGTTCGTGAGCGGTTCGGCGCTGTGGGCGCTTGAAGGCCGTCCGCAAGCCGAAGAAAAGGCCACCGCGCAGTTCCTGGCCTGGCTGTCCAAGCCCGTCATCGCGGCGGAATGGCACCAGCGCACCGGCTACCTGCCGCTGACCGAAGCCGCGTTCCGCGCGTCCGACGTGTCGTTCTACAAGAGCATCCCCGGCGCCCAAGCCGTCGTGGCGTCCATGAGCACCCGCCCGGCCACCAACAGCCGCGGTTTCCGCATGGCTAACTACGAGCGTATCGAGCCCGTGTTCAACCAACAACTGAACGACGCGTTCGAAGGCAAGACCCCGCCGGTCTCGGCCCTGAACAACGCCGCCAACCAGGCCCGCACCATCGCAACGCAACGCTAAGCGCCGCACGGCCCGCAAGGTCCGAAAGCCCGGTTCTCGAACCGGGCTTTTTTATTGTGCGAATTCTTTTCCTTTGGGGGGCAGCAAGCGCGCAGCGCGCGGCGTGGGGGGCGTTCTTTCCCGCCGGGCCGTCCCAAGGGAAAGAAGCCCCCCTCGGGGGGGCAGCAAGCGCGTAGCGCGCGGCGTGGGGGGCGTTCTTTCCCGCCGGGCCGTCCCAAGGGAAAGAAGCCCCCCCTCGGGGGGGCTGCAAGCGCGCAGCGCGCGGCGTGGGGGGCGTTCTTTCCCGCCGGGCCGTCCCAAGGGAAAGAAGCCCCCCTCGGGGGGGCAGCAAGCGCGTAGCGCGCGGCGTGGGGGGCGACATTCCTAGCCGTCCGTACATGCCAGTCTGTTGCGATGCCGGGCCTTCCTCCACCATCTCTTCACCGCGATCCACTTCCGGTTCGCCTTTTGCTTGCGGTGAAGCATGGTTCGAATACTCTTTCTGGCGGCGGGCCTGTCTGGCCTGGCCGGTTGCGCCATACCCTTGGCCAAGGGGGCTGCCAATGCATCGTGGCAGGCGTCCGGCCCGGCTGCGCAGGGCTTTCGCTTTGATTGGCAACTGTCCGGCGATCCGGCTGTCGCGCCCATGCAGGTGTTCGACGACGGCCGCGAGACCTGGCTGCAGTTCGCCCCGGGCCAGGCCTTGCCGGCCATTTTCGGCGTTGGTCCCGACGGCGAGCGCGCCTTGCCTTATGTGCGCCGTGAGCCTTATGTGGTGCTGGCTGGCGCGTGGCGCGCGCTGTCGTTTCGCGGCGGCAGATTGGCGGCGCGGGCGCAGCGCGGGCAGGACGCCGCACCTCTCGAATCCGCAGTCGCTTCGACAGCCGTAGCGGCCACGCCCGCCGGACAGGCCGGCGTGGGGTCGCCGGCGCCGCTGCGCGAGCCCGGCGTGGTCAACCCGCCGTCCGCTGCAACCCCGTTGGCCGTCACGCAGGCAGCGTCCACGCCGCTGTTTCGCGCAGCCCCGCCCGATGCCACGCTGCGTGCCGTGCTGGCCCGCTGGGCAGGGCTGGCCGGGTGGACCTTCCAGCCGCAGCATTGGGCTGTGGATGTCGATATTCCACTGGCTGCCACGGCGGACTTCCCGGGTGATTTCAAATCCGCGGTGCGCGGCTTGCTCGGCGCGACCGAGCTGGCGGACAAGCCGCTGCAACCGTGCTTCTACGGCAATCGGGTGCTGCGCGTGGTGCCGCTGGCGCAGTCCTGCACCCGTTTGGCCGCGACCCCGGGGGCGGCATGAAGCATCGCCACGCCATTGCTCTCGCGCTATGCGCCCAGCTCGCCGGCTGTGCCGTGACTCAGCAGGTCGCTGACCTGCGCCGTGCCTCGGACAGCAAACAGGCGAATGCCGCCGCGCGCCATCGGGCATTCGCCGACAGCCTGACCGACCGCAATGCCCGCCAGGCCGCCCAGGAGGTCGCCACCCCGTGGCTTGCCGGCAAACCGCAGCCATTGGCACGCGAAGTTTCGCTGCCGCCCGCCTTGCGCGAAAACGTGCAGACCACCTTGTTATTGGCCGATGACGCCGACCTGTCCACGCTGGCGCAGCGGCTCGCAGCCGCCACGGGCATGCCGGTGCGCGTCAAACCGGAAGCGCTGCTGCCGCTCGAACTGTTCCTGCCGCGCCTGGCCGTCAACAGCGCATTGGCCGAGCCTGCGGCGCAGCGCTTCGAGGTTCGGGCTGGTGCGCAGCCGTTGGCCGATTTGCTGGACGCCGTGGCGGCGCGCTACTCGGTGCATTGGCGCTACGAGCACAACGCGCTGGAGTTCTACCGTACCGACACCCGGGTCTTTGATCTGCGTGCCTTGTCGCTGGCCAGCAAGGTCGACGTTCGCCTTGGCCGCGCGGGCCGCGCCGAAGCCGAGGGTTTTGAAAATACCTCCAGTACGGCCCTGTCCGGCGGCGAGCACAAGGCGCTGGCGATTTTGCGTGCCCATGCCCAGGCCTTCCTGACTCGTTCCGGAGTCATCGCCGACGCGGTCGAGGGCGAAACCGCGCTGGTCATCACCGATACGCCGGAAGCCCTGGAGCGGGTGGGCCGCTATCTTGATCGCGAGAACAAGGCATTGACGCGGCGGGTCAGGCTGGTGTTCGAGGAAATAACGGTGATCTCCCGTAACGCAGCCTCGGGTGGCATCGACTGGAATGCGGTCTACGCGGCGGCGGGCGGCGCTGCGCGGCTGGCGATGCCGGCGACGGCGGCGGCGGCATCCGGCGCATTCGAGATCGCCGCGGGGCGAGGGCCGTTCGATGCCTCGAAGGCCATCGTGTCCGCGCTCAGCGCCAGCGGCGCGGTCGTGCGGCATAGCCGCGTTCCGGTCCTCACCCTGAACCGCCGGCCCGTTACCCACGCCGTGCGCACCACGTTCTCATACATCGATCGGGTGCAGAGCACGGCCGTGCCGGGGGCCGCGGCGAACGGGGCCAACAGTTCGCTGCCGGCGGTGTCCATTAGCCAGAAAGAGGAAACGGTCGGCTCGTTCCTGACCCTGGTGCCGGACATCCAGGAAGATGGCCAGATCCTGCTGTCCATCGCCTACGACAACGCCGTGGCCCAGCCTCTGAAGACCGTCACCTTCGGCGAGCGCGGCAACCAGGTCCAGGTGCAGCAGATCACCGTGGACGGCAACGGCACCGTGCAGCAGATCGAACTGCGCCCGGGGCAGCCTGTCATCGTGTCCGGCTTTGACCGTAGCCAGGATCAGCATGACCGCCAGCGCCTGGCACCCGGCCTGCCGCTGGCGGCCGGCGGCCAGGACAGCGCGGCCACCGAACGCGTGACAACGCTGATCCTGGTCACGGCTCAGGTCGAGGAAGGCTTCTGATGCCGATACCCTCCAGGACTTCGCCATGAATCGAGCGCCGCATTATCTCCTGATCGATTGTCCCGGCGCGGGGCGGGCGCTGGTATTTGGCTTGCGCTGGCATGCCCTTATCGGCTCAGACGTTACCGCGTTGGCCAGGTCCCGCGGACGCCGGCTGCGCGCCACGCACTATGTGGTCGCAGGCTCGCCTGTCACCGTGGCGGGGTATGGCCGCACGGCGGCACACCGCATGCTGTCGTGGCGCCGCGCAGGCACCCGCAGGGTTGCACCGCGCCTGCTGGCGGCAGCGCAATTGTTCGCGCTGCGATACCCCGCCGGCGGCCATAGCCTGGTTTGTCTGCCAGATGGGCGGTATTGGCTGGTTGCCGCGCACGCGGGCGTCGTGCTGTCCCAGACAGACCGCTTGTTCGAGTCGCGCGAAGACGCGCTGCGGGAACAGGCGCGACTCTTGATCGCCCGGCCTGATTTGAGTGAACGTGATGCCGACGAGGTCTATGCGGCTTTGCAGGCAGCGGGGGATCCGGCTGCGCAACTGATTGCCTTGCCGTCGCATTGGAAGGCGTTGCCGCGAGTGCTGCGGTGGTTCTTGATTTGCCTGGCCCTGTCCATTGCCGGTCCCGCACTCTGGAGCAAGATCGCCGTGCCGCCGCCCCCCACCGAGCCTGCGCTGGCCGGGCCGGCGACCGGACCCGAGGCCCAGGCTCAGGCGCGGCGGATCCTGTTAAGCGCCATCCCCGCGCACGGTCCTGCCGAGCTCGGCAGGGTACTGGCGGGGTTGGTGAATGCGCCGCTCGAAGTCCAGGGGTGGGCGTTGCGGCGCGCGCAATGCGATGCCCAGACCGAACGCTGGCTTTGCCAGGCCGTCTACGCCAGGGTGCATCGGCAGGCGACGAACCAGGGCCTGTACGCGCGGCTGCCGCGTGGTTGGCAGGTGTCATTCAACCCGCTGGAAGAGGCCTCGCTGTCGTGGCAGGTGGCGTCGCAAACGCGGTCGCTGGTGGACGTGGCGTTGCCCACGCCGCTGCAAGTCGACCTCGGTGTCGCCGCAACGCTGCAGCAATTGCGGCCGGCGTTCGTGTCGATCGTGCTGGCGCCAGCGGTGCTGGCACTGCCGACGGCCGTAGCGGCCGGCGCGGCTGCTGATCCCGCGGTGCTCACGCCCGACGTGCGCGCCCGGTCCCTCGTGCTCAACGGGCCACTGCGTTCCTTCACGTTGTTGCCGGGCCGGCTTGGCGTGGCGCGCTGGTCCCGGCTGGCCGTGTACATCCAGCCTCAACTTCGATCCAGCCTGGTCGCCAGCACGCTGGTCGCCGAATTGCAAGGAGTCATCTATGAACAGCATTAGCCCGATGGGACGCAGGCGGCGACGCTTGATGCCGTGGCGTTCTGCTCTGGCCATCGCGAGCGTTGCCGCGCTGGCAGCGGATGTGGTGGCGCAGACGTCCGCCGACGCGGATCCACAGGCCTGGCCCGAAGCGGAAACCGTGCGCACGCTGTTGCGTGCCGATGCTGCCGCCGCGCTGGCCGATTGCCGCGTGCCGGGAATTTGCCCGGCAGGCGCACCGGCTGTCGCGGCCGCGACCGCCCCTCAATCCGACGACGTTCGCGTGGCAGCGATATTCGGCGTGGCCAGGCGGTTGCAGGTCGATCTGATTGTCAATGGCGCCTTGCTGCGCTACCAGGCCGGCCGCGCGACACCGGTAGCTGGCGCCCAGGTCGCCCAGGCCTATCAGTTGGTGGCGGTGGACGGCGGGTGCGTGCGGCTGCGCCGGGGCGACCGTGATATTCGCGCCTGTCTGGATGCCGGGAGCCCCGCGCCATGACGGCATCATCTCCCTCTGCCGGCGCACTGGGTGCCACCCTGTGCGCGCTGGACGCGCCCGAAGACATTGCGCGTCTCGATCCGGCCTTTTCGCGCGCACTTGGCCGCGAGTTCGACCTTGCCGCCATGGCGGGCAGGCTCTGCCCGGTCCTGCTCGAAAACGGCGACGTGGCCATCTTCGCGGTCAAGGAGTTCTGCGTGGGCGACGCCATAGACGAAGTCGAGCGCATGGTGCGGACTCAGGGCTACCGGCTCGCCAAGCCGGCGCGCTACGTGCTGCCTGCCGCTTTGCTGCTGATGGTCGCGCGCGGTCAGCTCGCCGCGCCGGGTCTTTCCCGGCGTGGCGGCGCACGCCAGGCCGCGCGCACCTCCGCCTTGGCGGCGTTATTCCTGGACATCGTGGGGTGGGGCGTCGCGCAGGGGGCCAGCGACGTGCACATCAACGTGAACCAGCGGCGCGAGCGCTGCGAGATCCGCTACACCATCCATGGCGACTACGTCATCGCGGAGCGCTTCTCGGGCCTGTCCAACGCCACGCTGCTGGAAGTGCTGGCCGTGGCCTGGATGGACGTGCGCGGCGGCAATGGCGCGGTGTTCGACCCCGCGCTGGAGCAACAAGGCCGGATTGCGCTGGAATTAGCCGGCGTGCCCGTCGTACTGCGCTGGGCGTCGCTGGCCACCGATGCGGGGCCTTCGGTGTGCTTGCGCATCCTGCGGTTGGATGCCGCCGCCGACAGCGATCTGCATGCGTTGGGCTATCTGCCCAGGCAGGTGGAAACGCTGCGGGAGGCGCGGGAACGTGAGGGCGGCGCCATCGTGCTGGCCGGCGTCGTCGGCGCGGGAAAATCCACCACGCTTGCCGCGCTCATGCGGGGCATCGAGCCCACCCGCAAGATCATCACGCTGGAAGACCCGGTCGAATACGTCATCGGCAACGCGTTGCAGAACAGCCTGGGCGGTGCCCTGGGCGAGTCCGGCTGGCCGGCGTTCGACGCCAAGCTCAAGACCATCAAGCGTTCGGCCCTGAATGATCTGTTGATCGGTGAGATCCGCGACATCGATACCGGCAGGGCCTTCATGGACCTGGCCAGCTCCGGCATCAGCCTGTACGCCACGACACACGCCGGCTCGGCGGCGATGATCCCGGAACGGCTGGCGTCGGACGCCATCGGCGTCTCGCGCGAGCTGCTGGCCGCGCCCGGCATCCTCAAGCTGCTCGTCTACCAGACCTTGCTGCCCAAGCTGTGCCCCGCGTGCGCCTTGCCTGCCGCCCAACTTTGGGGGGCGACGCAGCGCCGCCATGCGCCCCGCGACGCTGAACATTGGCGTGGATGGACCGCCGCGCTGGAGCGGGCCTTCCTGCTCGACGCCGCCACGCTCAAGGTGCGCAACCCGCAGGGGTGCTCCGATTGCCGGCGGCCGCAGTTGCCCGATCTCAATGGCACGATTGGCCGCAGCGTGGCAGCCGAAATGATCGAGCCCGAGCGCGCGGATGGATTCCTGGATTGCGTGCGCAAGCGGGACTACACCCGCTTGCGGCCGGCCAGGCCCTGGCCTGACGCGTCCTGGCGTGACGAGGCCGCGCGTGGGGCCGGGGCGTTGAACAGTGCGTTATTCAAGGTCGCGCAGGGCGAGGTGGACCCGCGTGCGCTGTTGCGCCGTTTCGACCTGGCGCTGTCCGGGCCGGGAGACTGCCATGCGCCGGAGCGCGGACATGATTGAGACCTTGCCGCGCAGATTGTCTCGGCGCTTGCGCTGGAGCGGCAACCTGGGGCTGCGCCTGGACGTCTTGCGCTTTCTGCCGCGGCGCGCCGACTACTACGAATACCTGGCGGACCTGATTGATGGCCTTCAAGGCCGCAGGACCTTGCGTGACCTGTTCGAGGACGACGCGCGCCGTTACGGGCCCGATACGCCGCGTGGTCGCCTGTCGCAGCACTGGGCCGGCGCGTATCTGGATGCCGGCGGGGATTTGGGCGCAGCTTGGCAGGGCACCTTGCCTGACCAGGAGTGCCTGCTGCTGGCATGCGTGCAGGAAGAGGGCGGCGATCTGTCTGCCGCGTTGCGCGATCTGGCGCGGGCGGTCCGGCTGGCCACCGAGGCGCGCTTTGCCCTGGTGTCCACTGCTGCCGCGGGTGTGGTGGCGGCGGTGGTGGCTTTCGCCATGCTCTGCGCGATCCCGCTATTTACCGCGCCTCGCCTGCAGCAGGTGTTTCAGGCGCTGCCCGCCGAAGACTACGGCCGGCAGACCCGCGCGTTGTTTGCGCTGGCTGCCGCGGCTCGTCAATGGCTGGCGCCCTGGCTGGTCCTGATCGTAGGCCTGGGGGCGCTGGTCTTGTGGTCGCTGCCGCACTACACGGGGCCGGGGCGGGCTTGGCTGGACCAGGGGCTGATCTGGCGCCTGCATCGTGATTTTCACGCCATTCGCTTTCTTTCCCTGCTGGCGGTGCTGGTGCGCCAGCACGGCGCCGCCGACACGCGGTTGCGGCACGCGCTCACGGTGCAGGGCCGGGGCGCGCAGCCCTGGCTGGCGCTGCACCTGGAACGCATGCTGATGCGCATCGATGGCGGCGCCACCGACGCGCAAATCTTCGACACCGGCCTGCTGGACCGCGAAACCTGGTGGTTCATGGCCGACATGATGGACGCGTTGGGCATGGAAGCCGGTCTGGAGCGGGTCCGGCACCGGGTCGAATCGCGCTTGTTGGTCGGCGTGCGCCTGCAGGCCGCGGTGCTGCGCTGGGCCCTGCTGATCGCCTCGGTCGCCACGGCGTTGGGGCTCACCTTGTGGCACTACGCGGTCATCGACGAACTGCGGCAGGCGCTGACGAATTTCTATGCAAGCCGCTAGCGTCCGGCTTGTTGCAGAAGCGGTTTGTTTTTCACCATGGAGCAGCGAATGAAACATTGCATGGCAAGTCGCCTGGGCGCCCGGCGTCAGCGGGGTTTTTCGTTGGTGGAGGTGTCCATCGTCACCGCGATTGTGCTGTTGATCGCCATCGTCGGCATTCCCGCCATCGGCAGTTACGTCATCGAGAACAAGGTACCCAAGGTGGCCGAGGAATTGCAGCGCTTCATCGTCAGCATGCGGGTCAATGCGCAAGGCGGTGGCGTCACGCCCTATGCGGGCCTGGATACCGGGGCCATGGCCAACATGCTGCGTGATTCGAGCGTGTTGTCGGTGCAGGGCACGGGGCCGTCGGCGCGCATCGCACACGGTCTGGGCGGCAGCGGCACGGGCAGCAGCGGCGTCGTGCTGGTGGCCGCTGCGCCGCTGGCCGGCGCAGGCGTGGGGGCGGCGTTCACCGTCACCTTGAACAACGTCAGCAACGCCGCCTGCCCGGCGCTGGCGTCCGTGCTGCAGCGCGTGTCAGAGATCATCGCCATCGAAAGCGACAATGGCTCGGGCGTCGTCAAGAATGCGTTGGCCGTGCCGGCGGTGCCCTATCGCGCGGCCCTGGCCCAGACGCGTTGCAGCCAGGGCGACACCAACACTTTTGTGTTTACCGCCAAATGAGCCCGGGCGCGAAGGGTAGCGGCGGTGGGCCGGACGGAGCCGCGGCGGGACAGGCGGGCTTTACCCTGATTGAATTGGTGCTGGCGCTTGCCTTGACCGCCTTGATCGCGATCTGGGCATCCAATCGGGTCGCGCATCGTATCGAGGACGCGGCAGCGCGCTCGACCGGTGCCTGGCTGGTCCAGGTCCGGGGGGCGATGGAGCAGGCGCTGCTGCGGCATTTCGATGCATGGGCTGCGGGCCAGGCACCGAAGAGCGCGAGCGGGGCGTCACTTTTTACCGACTCCATGGCGCCTACCCTTGATGAGTTGCGCCGCGCCGGTGCGCTGCCAGCCGGCTTTCCGCTGCAATCAGCCTTGGGCTTCGGTGTACGGATAGGCCTGCTGCGAACGGCCACCTGCCCTGGTCAGCCGTGCCGCCTGGATGCATTGATCTACACCGATAAGCCGCTCTTGAAAACAGGGACGCATTACCCTGACCTAGCTGCCATCGCGGTTGTGATCGAGTCCGTCGGCGGCTATGGCGGCGCGGTCTGGCCGGCAGCGCCCGGCGCCTTGCGGGGCGCGGCATTCAGTTTTGCCAACCCTGCCACGCCTGGCGCCCCGGCCTATCCTGCGGGCACCCTCGCCGCCTGGGCGGGCCTTGAGCGGTCGGAAGCGGACAAGTACGTCAAGCTGCGTGACGTCCGCGACCCGGACCTTCGGGGCAGCCTGACAGCCGCTGGCCGGCTGCGTACCGGCGAATATCTGGAACTGCAGGGGCAGGCGAGGGCCGGCGAGAGCTGTGCCAACGCGCCCGCCGGGGTCGCGCGTTCGGGGGGCGGCGAACTGCTGAGCTGCCAGTCCGGCCTCTGGCAGCAGGCCAGCAGCGGCGGTTTCGGCGGGGCGTTCAGCATCAATCATCCCCGTGGATGCGTCCAGATGTCGGGTCAATCCACCGCCAATCCGCGTACGGGCGCCTGCTCTTGTCCGCCTGGGTATTCTGCGGTCTTGGTGTCGGCGGGGGGAGCGTGGGACGCCGAGGTGGGCTGGACCATCGGCTACATATGCATGCGTTGAGGGCAGGGCGGGCCCGGCAGCGCAAGCCGCCGACTACCCTCTATAATCAAAAATTCGCCTAAATTCTGCTTCATCCAAGATGAAATCCTCCGAGATTCGCCAGCAGTTCCTGCAATTCTTCAAGTCCAAGGGACACACCATTGTTCCTTCGTCGTCGCTCGTGCCGGGCAACGATCCGACCCTGCTCTTTACCAATTCGGGCATGGTCCAGTTCAAGGACGTGTTCACGGGCAAGGAATCGCGGTCGTATACGCGAGCCACGTCGTCGCAGCGCAGCGTGCGCGCCGGCGGCAAGCACAACGACCTGGAGAACGTGGGCTACACCGCCCGTCACCATACGTTCTTCGAAATGCTGGGTAATTTCAGCTTCGGCGACTACTTCAAGCGCGATGCGATCCAGTACGCCTGGGAGCTGCTGACCCAGGTCTACAAGCTGCCGGCCGAAAAGCTGTGGGTCACCGTCTACCAGGAAGACGACGAAGCCTACGACATCTGGGCCAAGGAAGTCGGCGTGCCGGTCGAGCGCATCATCCGCATCGGCGACAACAAGGGCGCCCGCTACGCCTCGGATAACTTCTGGCAGATGGCCGACACCGGCCCGTGCGGCCCGTGCTCGGAAATCTTCTTCGACCACGGCCCCGACATCTGGGGCGGCCCCCCGGGATCGCCCGAAGAAGACGGCGACCGCTACATCGAAATCTGGAACCTGGTGTTCATGCAGTTCGAGCGCGATGCCGCCGGCAACATGCCGCGCCTGCCGCGCCCCTGTGTCGATACCGGCATGGGCCTGGAACGCATCGCCGCCGTGCTGCAAGGCGTGCATTCCAACTATGAAATCGACCTGTTCCAGCACCTGATCGCCGCCGCGGCTCGCGAAACCGGCGTGAAGGATCTGGAAAACAATTCGCTCAAGGTCATCGCCGATCACATCCGCGCCTGCTCGTTCCTGATCGTCGACGGCGTGATTCCCAGCAACGAAGGCCGCGGCTACGTGCTGCGCCGCATCGTCCGCCGCGCGCTGCGCCACGGCTACAAGCTTGGCCAGACCAAGCCGTTCTTCTACCGCCTGGTGCCCGATCTGGTCGCCGAAATGGGCGAAGCCTACCCCGAGCTGGCCACCACGGCCGAGCGCGTGGCGCAGGTGCTCAAGCAAGAAGAAGAGCGCTTCGGCGAAACCCTCGAACATGGCATGCGCATCCTGGACACGGCCTTGGCCAATGTGCCCAAGGGCGGCCTGCTGGACGGCACCACGCTGTTCACCCTGTACGACACCTACGGTTTCCCGGTGGACCTCACGGCCGACATCTGCCGTGAACGCGAAGTCGACGTCGACATGGCTGGCTTCGAAGTCGCCATGGAGCGCCAGCGCGACCAGGCTCGCGCCGCCGGCAAGTTCAAGATGGCCGAAGGCCTGAGCTACGAAGGCGCAGAAACGCGCTTCGAAGGCTACGAAAAGCTCGAACTCGATAACGTCAAGGTCACGGCCCTGTACGTCGACGGCACCCAGGTCAAGCAAGTCCAGGCCGGACAAAGCGCCGTGGTCGTGCTGGACGCCACCCCGTTCTATGCGGAGTCGGGCGGTCAGGTCGGCGATACCGGCTTGCTCGAAGCCGCTGGCGTGCGTTTTGCGGTGGCCGACACCCTGAAGATCCAATCCGGCGTGTTCGGCCATCACGGCACCCTCGAAGAGGGCACGCTGTCGGTGGGTGACACCCTGCTGGCGCGCGTGGATGCGGTGCGCCGCGCCCGTACTGTGCGCAATCACTCGGCCACCCACCTGATGCACAAGGCGTTGCGCCAGGTGCTGGGCGCGCACGTGCAGCAGCGCGGCTCGTTGGTCGATCCCGACAAGACCCGCTTCGACTTCGCGCAGGATGCGCCGCTGACTGCCGAGCAGATCGCGCGCGTCGAGGCCATCGTCAACGCCGAAGTCCTGGCCAACCAGCCCACCGTGGCCCAGGTCATGGCCTACGATGACGCGGTCAAGGGCGGCGCCATGGCGCTGTTCGGCGAAAAATACGGCGATACCGTGCGCGTGCTGGATATCGGCTTCTCGCGCGAACTCTGCGGCGGCACCCATGTCAGCCGTACCGGCGATATCGGCCTGTTCAAGATCGTCTCCGAAGGCGGCGTGGCCGCCGGCGTGCGCCGCATCGAGGCCATCACGGGCGACAACGCCCTGGCCTGGGTGCAGAACCAGAACGCCCTGGTGACCCAGCTGGCCGGCATGCTGCGCAGCACGCCGGCCGATCTGCCGGCCCGCATCGCGCAGGTGCAAGACCAGGTCAAGCAGCTCGAAAAAGACCTGGAACAGTCGCGCAACAAGCTGGCCGCCAGCGCCGGTAATGACCTGGCTACCAGCGCCGCCGTCGAGGTCAAGGGCATCAAGGTCCTGGCCGCCGGTATCGGCGACGTGGATCCCAAGGCTCTGCGCGGCATGGTCGACAACCTGAAAGACCGCCTCAAGCCCGCCGTCGTGCTGCTTGCCACCGGCTCGGCCGACGGTAAGATCAGCGTGGTGGGCGGCGTGACGGCCGACCTGACCGACCGCATCAAGGCCGGCGACCTGGTGGGCTTCGTCGCCAGCCAGGTGGGCGGCAAGGGCGGCGGCCGTCCCGACATGGCCATGGGCGGCGGCACCGACATCGCAGCCTTGCCGGCCGCGATCGCCAGCGTGCAGAAGTGGGTTGATGAGCGTCTCTGACATGGGCCACGAGTCCGGCGCGCAAGCGCCGCCCTTCGACCAGGACGTGGATGCCAGCGGCTTGACCTGTCCCTTGCCCATCCTGCGCGCCAAGAAAGCCTTGGCGCAAATGGAAAGCGGGCAGGTGCTGCGCGTCATTACCACCGACCGCAACGCTATCCGCGACTTCCAGGCCTTTGCCCGCCAGACGGGCAACGTCCTGGTGGCCCAGCACGAGGCCGACGGCCGTGGCGTGCACTATCTGCGCCGCCGCTAAGGTCTACGCAATCGCCATGAAAAAAGGCCAGCCTTCCCAGGTTGGCCTTTTTGCTTTCCGGTGCGGCGCGCCTACTTGTGGATCGCCGCCGCCACCGCTTGGGTGATGGTGAAGTCCACCAGATCGCCTTCCTTCAGTTGTGCCAGCCGAGCCTGCATGGCGGGGTCCTGCACCTGAATGGTGCGCAGGCCGCCCTGCGGGCCCTTCAGCGTGACCAGGTTGGCGCTTTTGTTGATATGCCAGATCTCGGCAGTGATCCGGGTCTGGCGGCCGGCGGCGCCGCCGGGCTTGGCACCCTTGGCGGCGCGCGTGGCGGCGGTTTCGGTGACGACCTCGGGGGCGCCCGAGCCCGCGGGGCGGACATCGACCGCCACCGATTCGTAGTAGTCCAGCGTCAGCGTGTCGCCCGGCTTGATCTGCTTGAAATTGCGCACGTCCGGGCCAGCCTGGACGTCGACGACGTTGCCGTTGTTACCTTGTAGTGTGATGGTGCGGGTGGCGGGATCCACCGCGGTGACCTTGCCCGTGGTGGTGGTCAGCGCGGCGCCGACTACCCGGGCCGATGCCGCCATGGGCATCGCCAACATACCGACCAGCAAGCCTGCAAAAGCCAAACGCGCGACAGGGGTGAAGACAGCTTTACGGTTCTTCATGTTGCACCCTCCGGTAGAGGAAGTTTGACGGAAACGCCGATTTTCCAATCGGGTGTATTCTTCAAACGCGCTGACGGCAGCACAGAAACGCCCAACGGGCTACACTCTGTCTGCGGCGGGCTCCGGCCCGTATTTGCGGAAGTCTAGAATACCCGCATGTGGTGTTTTAGAACACAAATCCCGCGCGACTCCCGATATTTCAGCACCTGCATTTGCCAGCTGGCTTGTTTAAGTGCTAGAATTTCCCGTTTTTCACAACTAATTCAAGGGATTACCTATGGTGGTGATTCGCCTGGCCCGCGGTGGGTCCAAGAAGCGTCCGTTTTACAACCTGGTGGCCACCGATTCGCGTAACCGTCGCGACGGCCGTTTCATCGAGCGCGTGGGTTTTTACAACCCCGTAGCCAACGAAGGTACGGAAAACCTGCGCATTGCGCTGGATCGCGTGCAGCACTGGACCAGCCACGGCGCCCAGTTGTCGCCGGCTGTCGAGCGTCTGGTCAAAGACTACTCGGCCAAGGTTTCCGCCGCGGCTTAATTGCCCGCGTCGTATCCTGAACCCTGCTAGTTTTTACTACGCAAGATAAAACCGACTGCCCGATACATGTCTGATGCCGCAAATTCCAACGCGGCGCCTGCGGACTTGATCGAGCTGGGCCGCATTACTGCGGCCTACGGTGTGAAAGGCTGGGTAAAGGTGCAGCCGCATTCGGCCAACGCCGAAGTGCTGCTCTCAGCTTCTCAATGGTGGTTGACTCGCCCTGTGCCTGAATTGGCGCGGGGCGCTGTCGCGTCTGCGCCTGTCGCATTCAAGGTTGTGCAAGCCCGTTCACAAGGCGCCACCGTGGTGGCCCAGCTGAGCGGCATCGCCGATCGAGATCAGGCCGAAGCGCTGCGCGGTTTTTCCGTGCAGGCGCCGCGGGGTTCCTTCCCCGCGCCCGACGAAGACGAATACTACTGGGTGGATCTCATTGGCTGCTCGCTGTACACCACGGCGGGCGGCGAATCCGCGCTCATCGGCGTGGTGGACGAAGTCCTTGATAACGGCGCTCACGCCGTCTTGAAGGTCTTGTGCCAGAAGGAGGGGGGCGACGGTCCCGAAACCATTCTGAACGCCAAGGGAAAGCCCGCCGAAATGCTCGTTCCGTTCGTACGCGCGCACATCCACGCCGTCGATCTGGCCGCTCGCCGCATCGATAGCGACTGGCCCGCGGATCTCTGATGCGCATTGACGTCGTGACGCTCTTTCCCGAAATGTTCGGGGTGGTGCGCGACCTAGGCGTCACCGGCCGGGCGCATGCCCAGGGCCGGTGGTCCCTGCACACCTGGAATCCGCGTGATTTCACGCACGATATACACCGCACCGTGGACGACCGCCCTTATGGCGGCGGCCCCGGCATGGTGATGATGGCGGCCCCGCTTGAGGCCGCCGTCGGCGCTGCCCAGGCGGCGCGCGCGGCGCAAGGCCTGGCCCCGGCCCCCGTGGCGCTGCTGGCGCCCGTGGGCAAGCGCTATGATCAGGCTGGCGCCGAAGCCCTGGCTGCCAGCGATGGCCTGATCCTGATCTGCGGCCGCTACGAAGGCGTCGACCAGCGTTTCATCGAGCGCTGCGTCACGCACGAAATATCCCTGGGCGACTTCGTCCTGTCCGGCGGGGAAATCGCGGCGCTGGCCGTGATCGACGCTGCCGTGCGCCTGTTGCCCGGCGTCCTGAACGACGGCGACTCCGCGTTGCAGGACTCCTTCAACGACACCTTGTCCGGCCTGCTGGACAGCCCGCATTACACGCGTCCCGAGGTATACGAAGGCGCGCCCGTGCCCGCGCCGCTGCTCAGCGGGCACCATGCCAATATCGCGCGCTGGCGCCGCGAGCGGTCGCTGGAATTGACCGCGACCCGTCGGCCTGAATTGATCGAGGCGGCCCGTGCCCAAGGCTGGCTGACCCAGGCCGACGAGCGCTATCTGGCCGAATGGGCGGGCGACCCTTTGCCCGAGCCCAAGAAGCGGCGTCGCGGCGCCAAGCCCAAGACGACCTGACCCAATCCGCCGCGGGGCCTCGCGGGTGTCGGCCCGCTGCGATGCGGTGGGTCCGCGCTGCCAGGGCGCGGGTATCTGGCGCCGATGTCCACTACCGGTGCGTCGCAAGACGTCATCCTTCCCCCGTTTTCTTGTTGCCTGCTCGCTAGGGATGTTCCTAGGTTGTGGCCGGTTTCGTCGCTCCTTAGTATTGAAAATTACATAAAAATGAAATTTTCATATGAGCAAATCTTCTTCCTTGCGAAGCATCGACGCCGCGCCGCTCAAGCCGGTCTTGCTCGCCGGCCGCCCTGAATCCGCGGTGGACCTCTGGCTGGGCCAGCAGTTGCGCCAGCTGCGAAAGCAGCAGGGGCGGTCGCTGGCGGACGTAGCGCGGGCTTGCGGCATGTCGCTGGGCTTGCTCAGCCAGATCGAGCGGGGCTTGAGTTCGGCTTCGGTCAAGACGCTGCACCAATTGGCGCGCGAGTTCGGCGTGTCGGTCAATGCCTTGCTGCGCAACGCCGAGCACACCGAAGGCGAAGACGGCGGTCGGGTGGCCCGGGCCGGCACGCACCGCTACATCGATCTGCGCGAAAAAGGCATCGTCAAAGAGATGTACACGCCGCCGGCCTGCCGCAGCATGGACTTGTGCCGCGCCACCATCGAACCTGGGGGCTCGACCGGCAGCGAATTGTTCGTGACGGGGCAGGGCGAGCAGATCGGCGTGGTGCTCAAGGGCTCGCTCGAGCTCTGGGTAGGCGACCGCGTCGTGCTGCTCAAGGAAGGTGACAGTTTTTGCTATGCCAGCAGCACGCCGCGCCGCTGGCGCAATCCCGGGTCGCAGACGACCGAAGTCATCTGGGCCATTTCCAATATCAATCAAGCCGCGGGGGATGAGACGCAACGGGCGCCGTGAGCGCGCGGGCAGTAAAGCGGCGCGATGACACTGGGGATCATCCGCCGTCCGGGCAGTGCCCGGGACTCTTTGCCACGATGAGGAAATGTCATGAAATTCAAGACTCTGGTTGTCTCTGTATTTGCAGCATTGTCCATGGCCGCGGGCGCGCAGGCCCAAACGGTCGTGAAGGTGGGCTCCACGCCTACCGGCAGCCCGTTCACGTTTCTCGATACCAAGACCAACAGCATCGAAGGCGTAATGGTCGACATCGTCAAGGCGGTTGGCAAAGAGGCGGGGTTCGAGGTGCAGATCGAACCGATGGCATTCTCCGCGCTGATCGGATCGCTCACCTCCAAGCGTATCGATATCGTCTCGGCGGCCATGTTCATCACGCCGCAGCGCCAGCAGGTGGTGAGCTTTTCCGAGCCCGTCTACCGTTACGGTGAAGGCCTGATGGTGCTCAAGAGCGACAACAAGGAATACAAGTCCTTTGCCGACATGCAGGGCATGACGGTCGGCGTGCAGGTGGGTACTGCCTTTGTCGAGCCGATCCAGAAAAGCGGCGTCTTCAAGGAAGTGAAACTGTACGACAACCCGCCCGACATGATGCGCGACGCCAATGCAGGCCGGATCCAGGGCGGCTTCATGGATTTTCCGATCGCGGCGTACATCCTGACCCAGGGCAACTATCCCAACCTGAAAATGGCGCAGTCCTATCAGCCCACCGTCATGGGCAGCCTGGGGCTGGCCACCCGCAAGGACGACACGGCGTTGTTGGACCGCATCAACAAGGCGCTGGCCAAGTTGAAGGCGGACGGTTCCATCGACCGGATCCTGAAGAAGTGGGGCTTGGGCGCCTGACGCCTGTTTGAGAGCAGGTGCCGGACCACGATGGGCGTGTACCCGGCTTGCGCGCGACCGCGCGCGGGCGGGCTCGCCGCGACCGGCGTCTTCGGGCGCAGTCTTGTTGGGGTGAATCAAGCATGACGGAATTTTTCAAGGACGCGGCGGAATACCTGCCGATATTGCTGCAGGGCGCCAAGCTCACCATCCTGGTGACGCTGGGGTCGCTGGCCCTGTCCACGGTGCTCGGCCTGGTATGGGCGCTGATGCGCGTGTCCGGCAACAAATACCTGGCCAAGATCAGCGCGGGCGTCATCAACCTGCTGCGCGGCATCCCGATCATCGTGTTGCTGTTCTATATCTACTTCGTCATGCCGGACATGGGCGTGTCGCTGACGGCCGTGCAGGCCGCCATCATCGGACTGGGCGTGGCGTATTCGGCCTATCAGGCCGAGAACTTCCGCGCCGGCATCGAGGCCATCGACCGCGGCCAGATCGAAGCCGCGATGGCCATGGGCATGAGCTGGAGCATGACCATGCGCCGGGTGGTGCTGCCGCAGGCCGTCAAGATCGTTCTGCCGCCGTACGGCAACATCATGATCATGATGCTCAAGGATTCGTCGCAGGCGTCCACCATCACGGTGGCCGAGCTTGCCCTGCAGGGCAAGCTGATCGCGGTGTCCACCTTCAAGAACGCCACGGTGTTCTCGCTGGTGGCGCTGATGTACCTGATCATGTGCGTGCCGCTGATCCTGCTGGTGCGGCATCTGGAAAAAAGGAGCGCCGCAAAATGATCGAACTCAAGGGAGTGCGCAAGAGCTTCGGTCCGCTTGAGGTGCTCAAGGGCATCGACGCCGAGGTCACCAAGGGTGAAGTCGTGTGCGTCATCGGGCCGTCCGGCTCGGGCAAATCCACCATCCTGCGATGCATCAACGGACTCGAGCGTTACAACGCCGGCAGCATCACGGTCGATGGCGAACGGGTGGATTGCGATGCGGCGTCGATCGTCTCGATCCGCACGCAGGTGGCCATGGTGTTCCAGCGCTTCAATCTGTTTCCCCATCGCACGGCGCTGGAGAACGTGGTCGAGGGGCCGATCTATGTCAAGAACGAGCCGCGGGCCCAGGCGCTGGAGCGCGGCCGCGAGCTGCTGGCCAGTGTCGGTCTGGCCGACAAGGCGGACGCCCATCCTCCGCAATTGTCCGGCGGCCAGCAGCAACGCGTGGCGATCGCTCGGGCGCTGGCCATGCAGCCCAAGGCCATCCTGTTTGACGAGCCGACCTCGGCGCTGGACCCCGAATTGGTGGGCGATGTGCTGGGCGTGATGCGCAAGTTGGCCGAGGCGGGCATGACCATGGTGGTCGTGACGCACGAGATGAGCTTTGCACGCGAAGTCGCGGACCGCGTCATGTTCTTTGACGGCGGCGTGATCGTGGAGCAGGGCGCCGCCCGCGAAGTCCTCAATCATCCGCAGCACCCCCGCACGCAGGACTTCCTGCGCCGTGTACTGCACCCCATGTAAGGAACCGCCATGCCGCAGACGCCGTTTCCCCTTTCTCCATCGCTCTGGGCTGCCACGGCCGCGCCGCCGCCGGACACCCAGCCGTTGACGCAGTCGACCCAGGCCGATGTGCTCGTGGTCGGCGGCGGCTATGCGGGCCTGAGCACCGCGCTGCATCTGGCTGAGCAGGGCGTGCGGGTCGTGCTGCTGGAAGCGCGCGAGATCGGCTTTGGCGGTTCTGGCCGCAATGGCGGGCAGGTCATTCCTGGGCTGAAATACGATCCGGACGCGCTGATCGCCATGTTTGGCGCGGAACGCGGCGAGCGGCTGGTGCGTTTTGCCGGTGCCACCGCCGATTCGGTGTTCAACCTGATCGAGCGGCACGCGATGGACGTGCCGCATGTGCGCCAGGGCTGGATCCAGGGCGCGCACAATGCCGCGGCCCTGGACGTGGCGCATGCGCGGGCGGCGCAATGGGCGCGCCATGGCGCCGATGCGCAGCCGTTGGACAAGGCGCAGGTGTCGCGCCTGATCGGCACCGACCGCTACCTGGGCGGCTGGGTCGACCGGCGGGCGGGCGCGGTGCAGCCGCTTAGCTATGCGCGTGGCCTTGCCCGGGCGGCCTTGAACGCGGGCGCCGTGATCCATACGGACACGCCGGTCGCCGGCCTGAAGCGCGACGGCGGCAAGTGGACGGCCGCCACGGCGGGCGGCGCGACGGTCACCGCCGATCGGGTGGTGATGTGTACCAATGCCTACGGCGCCGATCTGTTGCCGGGTCTGAAGACCTCGATCATCGACGCCAATACGTTCCAGGTGGCCACCGTTCCCTTGCCGGCGGCCATGCGCGCCGGCATCTTCCCGGAAGGTCACGTCACCTCCGATACCCGCAACCTGCTGCTGTATTTCAGGCTGGATCATCAGGGCCGCCTGCTCATGGGCGGGCGCGGGCCGTTCCGCGAACCCAAGGGGCCGCAGGACTGGGCGCACCTGGAGCGGGTGATGGTGAAAATGTTCCCGCAGGTCAAGGGCACGCCGTTTGAATACCGCTGGTGCGGGAGGGTGGCCATTACCCGCGATTACCTGCCGCACCTGCACGAGCCTGAACCCGGCCTGCTGGTGGACATCGGTTGCCAGGGGCGCGGCGTGGGCCTGCAGACCAGCATGGGCCGCGCCATGGCGCAGTACCTGGTCAGCGGCGACGCCAAGGCCTTGCCCGTGCCGCTGTCGGCGGTAACGCCGTTTCCGCTGTACGGCTTGCGCCGTCTGTATGTGAATGCGGTGGTGACCTGGTATCGGCTGACCGACGGCGGCGTGTAGCCCGGCCAGCGCAAGGCGCATCCACGACGGCCGAAAAAAAGCCCCGGACATTGTCCGGGGCCGGGTTTCATCGAGGCAGGCGCGGCGCCTGCCGGGCATCAGTTGCCCAGCTTGCCGCGCTGCTCGCGCACCTTCTGCAGTGTTTCGCCGAACTGCCCGACGCGGGCTTTTTCCTGCTCGACGACGGCCGCCGGGGCGCGTTCGACGAAGCTGGCGTTGGACAGCTTGGCGTTGGCCTTGGCGATCTCGCCTTCCAGGCGCGCGATTTCCTTGTCCAGGCGAATGCGCTCGGCCGCCACGTCGATCTCGACGTGCAGCATCAGGCGGCTGGCGCCCACCACCTGCACCGGCGCGCCGGCGTCGGGCAGGGCATCCAGCACGTCGACCTGGCTGAGCTTGGCCAGCGCGGCCAGGTAGGGCGCGTTGCGCGTCAGCGTGGGCGCATCGCCCTGGGCGCACAGCGGCACCTTTTGTGCGGGCGACAGGTTCATCTCGCCGCGCAGCGCGCGCACTGCTTCCACCTGCGCCTTCAGTTCAGCCACGTCGGCTTCGGCGGCGGTGTCCACGGCGGCCGGGTTGGCTTGCGGGTAGGGCTGGACGCTGACGCTGTCGGCGACGCCTTCCTTGCGCTTGCCGGCCACGACAGAGACCTTTTGCCACAGCTCTTCCGTGATGAACGGGATGATGGGGTGGGCCAGGCGCAGCACGCCTTCCAGGACGCGGATCAGCGTGCGGCGGGTACCCAATTGCTGGGCCGGCGTGCCGGTCTGGATCTGCACCTTGGCCAGTTCCAGGTACCAGTCGCAGTACTCGTCCCAGATGTAGCGGTACAGCGCGTTGGCGATGTTGTCGAAGCGGTAGTCGGCAAAGCCGCGCGCCACGTCGGCTTCCAGGGCCTGCAACTGGCTGACGATCCAGCGGTCCACGAACGACAGTTCGCCGGTTTCCGGGCCCGTCAGGTCATGGCCTTCGGTGTTCATCAGTACGAAGCGGGTGGCGTTCCAGAGCTTGTTGCAGAAGTTCCGGTAGCCCTCGCAGCGCTTCAGGTCGAAGTTGATGTTGCGGCCCAGGGTGGCGTAGGCGGCCATGGTGAAGCGCAGCGCGTCGGTGCCGAAGGCCGGGATGCCGTCGGGGTATTGGCGGCGCGTGGCCTTTTCGATGCTGCCGGCCTGCTTGGGGTTCATCAGGCCGTAGGTGCGCTTGGTCACCAGGCCGTCCAGGTCGATGCCGTCGATCAGGTCGACCGGATCCAGCGTGTTGCCCTTGGATTTGCTCATCTTCTGGCCGTCCGCGTCGCGGATCAGGCCGTGCACGTAGACGTGCTTGAACGGGATCTGGCCGGTCAGGTGCGTGGTCAGCATGACCATACGCGCCACCCAGAAGAAGATGATGTCAAAGCCCGTGACCAGCACGCTCGACGGCAGGTAGCGTTCCAGGTCGGCCGTCTTGTCCGGCCAGCCCAGGGTGGTGAAGGGCACCAGGCCCGACGAGAACCAGGTGTCCAGCACGTCGGGGTCGCGCGTGAGTTCGCCCGTCACGCCGGCCGCGCGGGCCTGCGCCTCGGCTTCGGCCTGGTCGTGCGCCACGAACACCTGGCCGTCTTCCGAGTACCAGGCGGGGATCTGGTGGCCCCACCACAGTTGGCGCGAGATGCACCAGTCCTGGATGTTGTTCAGCCACTGGTTGTAGATGGTGGTCCAGTTGTCCGGGTAGAACTGGATGCGGCCGTCGGCCACGACTTCCAGCGCTACTTCGGTGATGCTCTTGCCCGGGTTCAGCGTGCCTTCCGGGGCCGGCTTGCTCATGGCCACGAACCATTGGTCGGTCAACATGGGCTCGAGCACGACGCCGGTGCGGTCGCCCTTGGGCTGCATCATCTTGTGCGGCTCGACCTTGACCAGGTAGCCCTCGGCTTCCAACTGGGCGACGACAGCCTTGCGGGCCTCATAGCGTTCCAGGCCCTGGAACTGCTTGGGGCCGTTTTCGTTGATGTGCGCGTCCAGCGTGAAGATGACGATCAGCGGCAGATCGTGACGCATCGCGCAGGCGTAGTCGTTGAAATCGTGCGCGCCGGTGATCTTCACGCAGCCCGTGCCGAATGCGGGGTCGACGAAATCATCCGCGATGATGGGGATGTTGCGGTCGCACAGCGGCAGTTCGACTTCCTTGCCGACCAGGTGCTTGTAGCGCGGGTCTTCGGGGTGCACGCACAGCGCGCCGTCGGCCAGCATGGTTTCGGGGCGGGTGGTGGCGATGGTCATGCCGCGCAGGGTGACCGTCTGGCCGTCCTTATCGACGATGGTCTGCGGACCGTCGACGAAGGGGTAGAGGATGTGCCACATGTGGCCGTCGGTTTCTTCCGACTGGACTTCCAGGTCGGACACGGCCGTCAGCAGCTTGGGGTCCCAGTTCACCAGACGCTTGCCGCGGTAGATCAGTCCCTGTTTGTGCAGGCGGACAAAAGTCTCCACCACGCCGCGCGACATGCGGTCGTCCATGGTGAAGTACTCGCGCGGCCAGTCGGCCGAAGCGCCCAGCCGGCGCACCTGGCCGGTGATGGCGTTGCCCGACTTTTCCTTCCATTCCCAGACTTTCTCGATGAATTTCTCGCGGCCCAGGTCGTGGCGCGAAACCTTCTGGGCGTCCAGCTGTCTTTCAACCACGATCTGCGTGGCGATGCCGGCGTGGTCTGTCCCCGGAATAAATACGGTGTCGTCGCCCAGCATGCGGTGGTAGCGCACCAGGCCGTCCATGATGGTCTGGTTGAACGCGTGGCCCATGTGCAGGGTGCCGGTCACGTTGGGCGGCGGGAACTGGATTACGTAGGGCTTGGTTTCCGTCCCCGGTTTTACGTGCGAACCGGCAGCGAAGTACCCGCGCTTGTCCCACTCGGCATACCAGCGGGATTCGAGTTCGGCGGGTTCAAAGCTCTTGGAGAGTTCCGGGGTGTCGCTCGCGGGATTCGCGGCGTTCGGGGGAGCGGCTTGAGTCATTACAGGGTTCCGGCAGACAGGGCGCCCGGTCGATGGATACGGGCAAGCAAACCGCTCATTTTAAGATGTAATGCGGTCGTATCGGCGTGTTAGAATACCGGGTTACTGTAAACCTTTTAGAAGTCCCTGAATTCATTGAGGTTTCGCCGAAAATGTTTTGCCAAAAGTGTTTTGCCAAAAACGGATTGCGCAAAGCGAGGCGGGCTTCATCGTTGGGCTTGAAAGGGTAGGCAGTGTCGAATCCCCGCCTGGGTCATAGGCGGCCGGGCCGGTCCGGGACATGCATTCGTTCCGAACCGCTTGCGCGCCCACAGCGCGATGCCGCTTGAAGGGTGACACCAACAAGCGCAGGCCACGCCAGGCAATTATAGAAACCAGTCAGCAATCAGTTTTCGGAGTTCTCATGTCCATCCAACGTACCCTCTCGATCATCAAGCCCGACGCCGTCGCCAAGAACGTCATCGGCCAGATCGTCGGCCGCTTCGAGCAAGCCGGCCTGAAGGTCATCGCCGCCCGTCTGGCCCAGCTGTCGCGCGCCGACGCCGAGCGTTTCTACGCCGTGCACAAAGAGCGCCCCTTCTTCAAGGACCTGGTTGACTTCATGATCTCCGGTCCCGTGTTCGTGCAAGTGCTGGAAGGCGAAGACGCCATCCTGAAGAACCGCGACCTGATGGGCGCCACGGACCCCAAGAAGGCCGCTCCGGGCACCATCCGCGCCGACTTCGCCGACAGCATCGACGCCAACGCCGTGCACGGCTCCGACGCTCCGGAAACGGCTGCTGTCGAAGTGGCTTTCTTCTTCCCCGAAATCAACATCCACAGCCGTTGATTTTCCGGAAATCGTTGTAGATATTTAGCGTTACCCAGGTCATGGAATCCGTCGAACGAATCAATCTGCTGGGGCTGGACGGCTCCGCCCTGTCCGAACTTGTCGGGCAGTGGGGCGGCAAGCCGTTTCGCGCCCGCCAGCTGCAGCGCTGGATGCACCAGCGCGGCGCCGATTCGTTCGACGCCATGACCGATCTGGCCCGCGAATTCCGCGGTCAGCTCGCGTCCAATTGCCGCATCGAGGCCTTGCCTGTCAACATCGAGCAGCGCTCGACCGACGGCACCCGCAAGTGGCTGTTCGACGTGGGGCAGGGCAATGCCATCGAAACCGTCTTCATCCCCGAAGACGACCGCGGCACCCTGTGCATTTCCAGCCAGGCCGGCTGCGTGGTGAATTGCCGCTTCTGCTCGACCGGGCACCAGGGCTTCAACCGCAACCTGAAGACCAGCGAAATCATCGGCCAGCTGTGGTGGGCCAAGCGTGTCCTGGAGGCCGACATCGGCACCGCGCGCCTGGAAAGCGCCCGCGCCACCGAAGATACCCGCGTCATCAGCAACGTGGTCATGATGGGCATGGGCGAACCCCTGCTCAAC
The DNA here is from genome assembly GCF_014170305.1 of Achromobacter sp. UMC71. Taxonomy (GTDB): domain Bacteria; phylum Pseudomonadota; class Gammaproteobacteria; order Burkholderiales; family Burkholderiaceae_B; genus Achromobacter. Next base: position 162,528 of record NZ_LZZT01000015.1, on the reverse strand, counting down.
TACGACCAGGTCCTGCCGGCCTTGCGCCTGATGCTCGACGACAATGCCTATGGCCTGTCGCGCCGCCGCGTCACGGTGTCCACTTCGGGCGTGGTGCCCATGATGGATCGCCTCTCGCAAGACTGTCCGGTGGCGCTGGCCGTGTCGCTGCACGCGCCCAACGACGCGCTGCGCGACGAGCTGGTGCCGCTGAACAAGAAATACCCCCTGAAGGAGCTGCTGGCTGCGTGCGAGCGCTATCTGGCGTACGCCCCGCGCGACTTCATCACTTTCGAATACTGCATGCTGGACGGCATCAACGATACCGACCAGCACGCCAAAGAACTGATACACATTGCACGCCAGATTCGCTGCAAGCTCAATCTGATCCCGTTCAATCCCTTCCCCGCGTCCGGCCTGAAGCGCTCGCCTTCGGCACGCGTCAAGGTGTTTGCCCAGCGTCTGATGGACGCTGGCATCATCACGACCGTACGCAAGACCCGGGGTGACGATATCGATGCCGCTTGTGGTCAACTGGCGGGAGAAGTGCGCGACCGTACCCGGATTACCGAACGGAACGCCGCGCAGCGCCAGACCATACCAATTAAACAGGTGCATGCATGACGCAGGATTTCGCTTCTGCAGTTTCAGAGACGTCCACGGGCGCCGCAAGCGGCTCGGGCAATGTGGGTTCGGCGCTGCGTACGCTGCGCCAGTCCAAGGGTTGGTCGCTCGACGAAGTGTCCAGCCGCATCAAGTTTTCCACCAAGCAGATCGAGGCCCTCGAAAACGAGCAGTGGGCCGATCTGCCCACCGGCGTTTCGCTGCGCGGCCTGATCCGCAACTACGCCCGTTTGCTGGGCGCTGATTCCCAGGCCATCGTGGACTCGCTGGATCCCAAGGCCCGCGTCACCGGCCCGGTCAAGCTGAGCCCGGGCGCGCTGCATTCCGCGCATTCCATCCCCCAGTCCGGCGCCGACGACGACCGCTCGTCGTCCACCTCGTGGGGCTGGCTGATCGCCATCGTGCTGGTGCTTGCCGCCGGCGTCGCCTATGCCTTCTGGCAGGGCTGGCTGCCGCAGCAATGGCTGGCGTTCGACTGGCTTCCGAAGCTGTCCAAGTAAATACCGGTTTCGCCGATGCAAGATTCCTCTTTGCCTTGCCAGGATGCGCCGCCGCCCTCCGTGGGGGCGGCTTCCCGCCGCGCCACGCGTTCGGTGGCGGTGAAGTGGGGCGACCGCACGGTCATGGTGGGCGGCGATGCGCCCGTGGTGGTCCAGTCCATGACCAACACCGACACCGCCGACGCCATCGCCACCGCGATCCAGGTCAAGGAACTGGCGCTGGCCGGTTCCGAACTGGTCCGCATCACGGTCAATACGCCCGAGGCGGCGAAAGAAGTCGTCGCCATCCGTGAACAGCTCGACCGCATGGGCGTCAACGTCCCGCTGGTCGGCGACTTCCATTACAACGGCCATAAGCTCCTGACGCAGTTTCCGGAATGCGCGCAAGCGCTGTCCAAGTACCGCATCAACCCGGGCAACATGGGCGGCGGCAAGCGCCGCGACGACAACTTCGCCCAGATGATCGAAGTGGCCTGCCGCTACGACAAGCCGGTGCGCATCGGCGTCAATTGGGGTAGTCTCGACCACGAGCTCATGGCCCGCAAGATGGACGAGAACAACCAGCGCGCCCAGCCTTGGGAAGCGCAGGCCGTCATGCGCGACGCGCTGGTGGTGTCCGCCATCAGCAATGCCCAGCGCGCCGAAGAACTGGGCCTGCGCCGTGACGCCATCATCCTGTCGTGCAAGGTCAGCCACGTGCAGGACCTGATCGCGGTCTACCGCGACCTGTCCGCCCGTTGCGACTACCCGCTGCACCTGGGCCTGACCGAGGCCGGTATGGGCAGCAAGGGCATCGTGGCGTCCACCGCCGCCCTGGCCGTGCTGCTGCAGCAGGGCATCGGCGACACGATCCGTATTTCGCTCACACCGGAACCGGGCGGCGATCGCAGCCGCGAAGCCGTGGTGGCGCAGGAAATCCTGCAGACCATGGGGTTGCGCGCGTTCACGCCCATGGTGGTGGCCTGCCCCGGTTGCGGCCGCACCAGCAGCACGTTCTTCCAGGAACTGGCCGACAGCATCCAGTCCTACCTGCGCCGGCAGATGCCGGTGTGGCGGGCGCAATACCCCGGCGTCGAAAGCATGAACGTCGCGGTCATGGGCTGTGTGGTCAACGGGCCAGGCGAAAGCCGCCACGCGGATATCGGCATCAGCCTGCCGGGCACCGGCGAGGTGCCGGCCGCGCCGGTATTCGTCGACGGCGAGCGCACGGTCACGCTCAAGGGCGACCACATCGCCGAAGAATTCCAGGCCATCGTTGAAGACTACGTCGCGCGCCGCTACGGCGCGCTCGCCTCTCATTAAAGAAAGGGTGTCGCCGCAAGCGCGCTTGCCAGCGCGTGATGCGGCATGATCAAGATGACTCAAGCTTTCCAGAAAGTCGCCGCCATCCGCGGCATGAATGACCTGCTGCCGGGGCCCAGCGCCCGCTGGGAGCAATTCGAGGAAATCGTGCGCGGCTGGCTGCGCGGCTACGGCTATCGCAATGTGCGTACGCCCGTGCTTGAGCATACGCGCCTGTTCACGCGCGGCATTGGCGAAGTGACGGACATCGTCGAAAAAGAGATGTACACGTTCACCGATGCGCTCAACGGCGAATCGCTCACCATGCGGCCCGAAATGACGGCCGGCATCGTGCGTGCCTCGATCGAGCACAACCTGCTGTACGACCGCCCGCAGCGCGTCTACTCCATCGGTCCGGTGTTCCGCCACGAACGCCCGCAGCGCGGCCGTTACCGCCAGTTCCACCAGATCGACGTCGAAGCCCTGGGTTTCGCCGGCCCCGACGTGGATGCCGAACTTATCGTCATGCTGGCCCGCCTGTGGAAGCTGCTGGGCCTGACCGACGTGCGCCTGGAGCTCAATTCGCTGGGCCAGCCCGCCGAACGCGCCGCGCATCGCGCCGCTCTGATCACGCACCTGGAAAAGCACAGCGACATCCTGGACGAAGACGGCAAGCGCCGCTTGTACACCAACCCGCTGCGCGTGCTGGACACCAAAAATCCCGCCATGCAGGAAATGGCCGACAGCGCCCCGCGCCTGTTCGACTTCCTGGGCGAAGAATCGCGCGCGCACTTCGACGGCGTGTGCCAGCGCCTGAGCGACGCCGGCATCGAATACCGCCTGAACCCGCGCCTGGTGCGCGGGCTGGACTACTACAACCTGACCGTCTTCGAATGGGTCACCGACCGCCTGGGTTCCCAAGGCACCGTCTGCGGCGGCGGCCGCTATGACGGCCTGATCGAACTCCTGGGCGGCAAGGCCGCGCCCGCGGTCGGTTTCGCCATCGGCATGGAGCGCCTGCTCGACCTCTGGGAACAGAGCGTGCAGGTGGACGCCCTGGCCGAATGCGATGTCTACGTGGTGCACCAGGGCGAAGAGGCCCAGCGCCTGGCCGCGCGGGTCGGCGAAGACCTGCGCGACGCGGGCTTGTCCGTGGTCGTGCATGCCGGTTCTGCCAGCTTCAAATCCCAATTCAAGCGTGCGGATGCCAGCGGTGCCCGTGTTGCGGTTATCCTTGGCGCCGATGAAGTGGCCTCGCAGACCGCCAGCGTCAAGTTCCTGCGCGCCGACGCCCAGGGCGACGCCGCGCAGCAGCAAGTTCCGTTGGCGGCCTTGGCCGAAGTATTGAATCTCAAGGGTTAGGCATGGCATACGATCTGGAAGAACAGGAAAAACTCGACGCCATCAAGGCGTGGTGGGCTCGTTACGGCACGCTGCTGCTGTCGTTGGTGACGGCCGTGGTGGTGGCCTGGGGGGGCTGGTGGGGCTGGAAGGCCTATCAATCGCACCGCGTGAACCAGGCCATGGGCTACTTCGAGGCCCTTGAAGACGCGGCCCGCCTGGGCGGCGCCGATTCCTCCGTGCGCATCAAGGCCGCTTCGGCCACCTTGCGCGACCAATACGGTTCGACCGGCTATGCCGCGCGCGGCGCCCTGGTGGCAGCCCAGGCGCTGCAGGCTCAGAAAGACGAGGATGGCGCGCGCCAACAGCTCGAATGGCTGGCCGCGCAAGGCAAGAACCCGTCCATGCAGGCCGTGGCGCGTTTGCGCCTGGCGGGCCTGTTGCTCGACCAGAAGCAATACGACGCCGCCCTGGCGCAACTGAACAACGCGCCGGCGGCCTTTGCGGCCTTGTTCGCCGACCGCCGCGGCGATATTCTCGCCGCGCAAGGCAAGCGCGATGAAGCGCGTGCGGCATGGCAAAGCGCCATTGATGGCCTGGGTACGGCAAATCCGCTGACCCAGGTTGTGCAACTGAAACTGGATGCCCTGAGCGGAGCGTGACTGTAATGCGTAAATTTGCCTTTGGCCGTACGTGGCGTGGCGCGGTTTGCCTGACGGGCCTGCTCGCCCTGGGCGGCTGCGGTCTGTTTTCCCACGACGACGGCCGTTACGATCCCGCTCCCCTGACCGAATACAAGGCCGGCATGTCCGTGCGCCAGATCTGGTCCACGTCCATCGGTAGCGGTTCCGGCCTGGGTTTTGCGCCCACCGTGCTGGGCAGCTCGGTGTACGCCGCCACGCCGGACGGTTCGGTCGGTAAATTCGACTTGCAAAGTGGCCGCCCCATCTGGAAGGCCCAGGCTGGCGTCAAGCTGACGGCCGGCGCCGGCAGCGACGGCACCACCACCGCCGTGGCGTCGCCCGACGGCGACGTGGTCGCCTTCGACGACAATGGCAAGGTCAAATGGAAGGTGCGCGCCACCAGCGACGTCAACATTTCGCCCGTGGTGGGCTACGGCATCGTCGTGGTCCGCAGCGGCGACTACCGCATCCAGGCCTTTGACGCCAACAACGGCGAGCGCCTCTGGAGCGTCCAGCGTCCCGGTCCCGCGCTGGCCCTGCGCAGCGTGGCCCAGATGGTCCTGGCCGAAGGCCTGGTCATCACCGGCCTGCCTGGCGGCAAGCTGATGGCCATTGCCTCGGATAGTGGTAACGTGCAGTGGGAAGGCACCGTGGCCACCCCGCGCGGCGCCAGCGACCTGGAACGCCTGACCGACGTGGTCGGCGCACCCCGTATCGCCGGCAACCTGCTTTGCGCCGTGGCCTACCAAGGGCGTATCGTGTGCTTTGACGTCACGGCCGGCGGCCGTCCGATCTGGGCCAAGGATTTCTCCAGCGTCACCGGCATGACCCTGGACGAGCGCTTTGCTTATGCCTCGGACCAGAACAGCGTGGTCAACGCATTTGCGCTGGATAACGGCGGCAATCTCTGGAAGCAGGCCGCCCTGAAAAATCGCCAGCTCACGGCTCCGGCCACGTTGGGCGGGGCGCTTGCCGTCGGCGACCTGGACGGCTATGTGCATTTCCTGTCGCGTAGCGACGGCAGCCTGATGGCGCGCCTGTCCGTGGGGGGCGGCGCCGTCGTTTCGCCGCCGCAGACGACTCCCCAAGGTGTGCTGGTCCAGACGGGCAATGGCAATCTCGTCCTGATCGGTACCAACTAAACCCTAAAGAACAAAGCCTTACACCGTGTCCTTCAAGCCTGTCGTTGCCCTGGTCGGTCGCCCCAATGTGGGTAAATCGACCCTTTTCAATCGCCTGACGCGATCGCGCGCCGCGCTGGTGGCCGATTTTTCTGGCCTGACCCGCGATCGCCACTATGGCGAGGGCAGGGTGGGCGATATCCCTTTCATCGCCATCGATACGGGCGGTTTCGAGCCCGTCGCCAAGGACGGCATCCTGCTGGAAATGGCCCGCCAGACCCGGCAGGCCATCGCCGAGGCGGATGTGGTGGTGTTCCTGGTGGACGCCCGCGCAGGCCTGAACGCTCACGACCACGAAATCGCGACATTGCTGCGCAAGTCCGGGCAGCAGCGCGTGCTGCTGGCGGTGAACAAGGCTGAAGGCATGGGCCTGGGCGCCGCCATCTCCGAATTCCACGAGCTGGGCCTGGGCCAACCCTATCCCATCTCGGCCGCGCACGGCGATGGCATCGTCGACCTGATCGAGCTCGCGCTCAAGGATCTGGCCGAGCCGCCCTCCGAAGAGGAACCCGTCGAGGAAGGCGAGCACGATCACCGCATCAAGCTGGCCATCGTGGGCCGGCCCAACGTCGGCAAGTCCACGTTGATCAATACGCTGATGGGCGAAGAGCGCGTGATCGCGTTCGACATGCCCGGCACGACCCGCGACGCCATTGAAATCGATTTCGACCGCGATGGCCGCCGTTATACGCTGATCGACACCGCTGGCCTGCGCAAGCGCGGCAAGGTTTTCGAAGCCGTCGAGAAGTTCTCCGTCATCAAGACGCTGCAGGCCATCGAGGCCAGCAACGTCGTGCTGCTGATGCTGGATGCGCAAACCGAGATTTCCGAACAGGACGCCCACATCGCGGGCTTCGTGCTGGAAACCGGCCGCGCCGTGGTGATTGCCATCAACAAATGGGATGGCCTGGACGGCGAGGAAAAAGAGCGTATCGAACGCGAATTCCAGCGCAAGCTGCGTTTCCTGTCGTTCGCCCGCGTGCATACTATCTCGGCCTTGCGCGGCCAGGGCATCAAGCCGCTGCTGAAATCCATCAACTCGGCCCACGCCGCCGCGTTCGCCAAGTTGTCCACGCCCAAACTGACGCGCGAGTTGCAGGCCGCCATCGAGCAGCAGCAACCGCCCCGCAAGGGTATCTTCCGCCCCAAGATGCGCTACGCGCACCAGGGTGGGCAGAATCCGCCGCTGGTCGTCATCCACGGCAACGCGCTAGACGCCATTCCGGACTCCTATCGCCGCTACCTGGAAACCCGTTTCCGCAACGCGTTCGATCTGGCCGGTACGCCGCTGCGCATCGAATTCAAGTCCTCGCACAATCCTTACGCGGAAGATTGATCCATGAGCCGTTTCTGGAGTCCCGTCGTCGGGACGCTCAGTCCGTATGTTCCGGGCGAGCAGCCCAAGCTTCAGAACCTGATCAAGCTGAACACCAACGAGCATCCCTATGGTCCGTCGCCCAAGGTGCTCGAGGCGATCCGCGCAGCCAGCGACGACACCCTCAAGCTGTATCCGGACCCGTCTTCCGACCGCCTGCGCCAGGCGGTTGCGACAGCGGTCGGCGTGGAGCCCGCGCGGGTGTTCGTGGGCAACGGCTCGGATGAGGTGCTGGCGCACGCATTCCTGGCGTTGCTCAAGCACGAGCGGCCGTTGCGCTTTCCGGACATTACCTACAGCTTCTATCCCGTCTACTGCGGCTTGTATGGCATCGCCTACGAAGCCTTGCCGCTGACGGACGATTTCCGCATCGACGTCGACGACTACCTGCCGGGACGTCATGGGCAGGCCGGGGCCATCATTTTCCCGAATCCCAATGCCCCCACGGGCCGCGCGCTGCCGGCGGCGGAGATCGAACGCATCGTCGCGGCCAACCCCGATACCGTGGTGGTGGTGGACGAGGCCTATGTCGACTTCGGCGCCGAATCCGTCATTGCGCTGACCGAGCGCTACGACAACCTGCTGGTGGTCCAGACGCTGTCCAAATCGCGTTCGCTGGCCGGCCTGCGGGTGGGTTTTGCCGTGGGCAGCCCCGAACTCATCGACGGGCTGGAGCGGGTCAAGAACAGCTTCAATTCCTACCCCGTGGATCGCCTGGCCTCGGCCGGGGCGGTAGCGGCGCTTGAGGATACAGAGTATTTTGAGCAGACCCGGCAAGCCGTGATCCAGACGCGTATGCGGATGGCGGCGGGCCTGGCGTCGCTGGGTTTCGAGGTGCTGCCGTCCAGCGCGAACTTCGTGTTCGCGCGGCATGCGTCCCGGGATGCGGCGGAACTGGCGGCCGGACTGCGCGCGCGCAGCATCATCGTCCGTCATTTCCGGCAACCGCGCATAGACCAGTTTCTACGTATTACGGTGGGCACCGACGAGCAGTGCGAATTGCTTCTGAAGGCGCTTGCCGAAGTCGTCTAAACCCCGGCTGGCGGGGCTTTTCCGGCGGAAAACTCTGGTGTCATCTTCGCTTTCGACACAAGTGGCACGGGCCGGGAAAACCCTGTAGAGTACAAGTTTCGGCGTGCTCCACCAGTACAAGGCGCGCCACCACTCAATAACAAACAATGGAGCCTGGCCAATGAGCAATAAAGGGCAAACTCTGCAAGATCCGTTCCTGAACACGCTGCGCAAAGATCATGTGCCGGTGTCGATCTACCTGGTGAACGGTATCAAGCTTCAAGGGCAAATCGAATCTTTTGACCAGTACGTGGTGCTGCTGCGTAACACGGTCACGCAAATGGTCTACAAGCACGCCATTTCCACCGTCGTTCCCGCCCGCGCCGTGAATTTCCAAGTGGAAGTCCCTGCTGAGTAATCTCGCTCCTGCAGTACCTTTTATTGCCCGCCGGACGTTCGACGTCGGCGGGCATTTTCGCTTTGGCTCCAATATGGTGCATGTATGCGCGCACTGATTATCAGCGTGGATCTGGGTGATCCTGACTTCACGGCCCATGCCGAGGAATTCGCCATGCTGGCGAAAGGGGCGGGCGCCGAAATCGTCGGTACCCTGACCGCCCGGCGCGATCGCCCCGACGCCAAATTCTTCATTGGTTCCGGCAAGGCCGACGAAGGCGTCGGCATGGCGCAGGCGCTGCTCGCCGATATCGTCCTGTTCGACCAGCCGCTGTCGCCCGCGCAGCAGCGCAACCTTGAGCGCATCTTCAACCTGCGCGTGGTCGACCGCGTCGCGCTGATCCTCGATATCTTCGCGCTGCGCGCCAAGAGCCACGAAGGCAAGCTGCAGGTCGAGCTGGCGCAGCTACAGCACTTGTCCACGCGCCTGACGCGCATGTGGAGCCACTTGGAACGGCAACGGGGCGGCATCGGCATGCGCGGACCGGGCGAATCCCAGCTCGAAATGGACCGCCGCATGATCGGCGCCAAGGTCAAAACGCTGCGCGAGCGCCTGGACCGTGTCGAGCGCCAACGGGTGACGCAGCGGCGTGCCCGGGCGCGCGGCGGTGCGCTGTCGGTGTCGCTGGTCGGCTATACCAACGCCGGCAAGTCGACCTTGTTCAACGCCTTGACCCGGGCCGACACCTACGCGGCGGACCAGTTGTTCGCCACGCTGGATACCACCACGCGTCGCATCTGGATCGAAGGGGCGGGCAATGTCGTGGTGTCGGATACCGTGGGTTTCATCCGCGATCTGCCCCATGATCTGATCGCCGCGTTTCGCGCCACGCTTGAAGAAACGGTGCACGCGGATTTGCTGCTGCACGTGGTCGATGCGGCCAGCCCGCAGCGCGATGAACAGATTTTCGAGGTCAACAAAGTCCTGGCCGAAATCGGCGCCTCCAACGTTCCGACCATTCTGGTATACAACAAGATAGACCGGGCCGGTTTGGAACCCCGGGTGGAGCGCGACGCCCATGGTACGATTGCGCGAGTATTTGTAAGCGCCACCGAGCGCGCCGGTCTGGACGCGTTGCGCGGGGCAATGGCGGAGACCGGACAGATTGTGGGAAACAATGCCGCGAATTATCAAACTCTTCAATCTGAATGACCCCGGTTGGGGTCGTGGAAACAATAATGGCTCCGAGCCGCCGCCCAAGCGGCCCCAAGGCAACGGAGACGGTCCTCCAGACCTCGATGAGGTCTGGCGCGATTTCAATAATCGCATTGGATCGTTATTCGGCCGCAAGGGCGGGGGCGGTAACAACCGTCCGGGCGGCAACCGGGGCGGCATGACGCCGCCGTCGCCGCGCGGCGCGCGCATCGGCCTGGGTGTGATTGCCCTGGTGGCGGCCGGTATCTGGCTGGCCAGCGGCTTCTATATCGTCCAGGAAGGCCAGGTCGCCGTCGTCACGCAGTTCGGCAAGTACAAGAGCACGTCGCAAGCCGGCTTCCAGTGGCGCCTGCCGTACCCCATCCAAAGCAACGAAATCGTCAACGTGTCGCAACTGCGCACGTTCGAAGTCGGTTTCCGTGGCGGTTCGCGCAACAAGGTCCTGCCCGAAGCGCTGATGCTCACGACGGACGAGAACATCGTCGACATGCAGTTCGTCGTGCAGTACCGCTTGCGCGCCGACGGCGCGCCCGATTACCTCTTCATGACCCGCGACCCGGACGACTCCGTGCGCCAGGCGTCTGAAACCGCCATGCGCGAAGTGGTCGGCAAGCAATCCATGGACTTCGTCCTGTACGAAGGCCGTACCACCGTGGCCTCGCAAGTCCAGGCGCTGATGCAGCAGATCCTGGACCGCTACCAGACGGGCGTGCAGGTCAGCACCGTCGCCATCCAGAACGTGCAGCCGCCCGAGCAGGTGCAGGCCGCTTTCGATGACGCCGTCAAGGCAGGTCAAGACCGAGAGCGTCAGATCAACGAAGGCCAGGCCTACGCCAACCAGGTCGTGCCGCTGGCCAGCGGTCAAGCCTCGCGCATGACCGAACAGGCTGAAGGCTACAAGGCCAAGGTCGTCGGCGATGCGCAGGGTAATACTTCGCGCTTCACCAGCATCCTGGGCGAGTACGAGAAGTCCCCCGTGGTCATGCGCCAGCGCATGTACCTCGAAAGCATGCAGGACATCTTCACGCGTGCCAGCAAGGTCATGGTCGACACCAAGAGCAACAACAACATGCTGTATCTGCCCTTGGACAAGATCATGCATCTGGCGGCTCAGGATGCCAGCAAGTCCGCGGTAGGCAACCCCGGTTCGCCTGCATTGATCAGCCCGCCCGTCCAGCCGCCTCTGCGTGGCAATGCGGTGCCGGTGCCTCAGCCTTCCGGCAGCAGCAATAGCAACGCGCTGCCCCGCGACCGTACGTCGCGCTAACCCGGAGGAGTCCTGATCATGCAACGTCTTATGCCTATCCTGGTCGGCCTGCTCATTGTGCTGGCCGCCCTTTCTTCCTGCGTGTTCGTGGTGCGCGAGCGCGACTACGCCCTGGTGTTCTCGCTGGGTGAAGTGCGCAAGGTCATCAATGAACCCGGCCTGTATTTCAAGGCGCCGCCGCCGTTCCAGAACGTGGTGACGCTGGACAAGCGCATCCTGACCATCGAAACCAACGAAGCCGAGCGCATCCAGACTTCCGAAAAGAAGAACCTGTTGATCGACTCGTACGTCAAGTGGCGCATCGCGGATCCCCGCCTGTACTACGTGACCTTCGGCGGCAACGAGCGCGCAGCGCAAGAGCGTCTGCAAGCCCAGATCCGCGACGCGCTCAACGCGTCGGTCAACGTGCGTACGGTGCGCGACGTGGTCTCGACCGAGCGCGACAAGATCATGGCCGAAATCCTGACCAACGTCGCCAAGCGTGCCGAGCCCCTGGGCGTGCAGATCGTCGATGTGCGCCTGCGCCGCATCGAGTTCGCGCCCGAGATCTCGGAATCGGTGTACCGCCGCATGGAAGCGGAGCGTACCCGCGTCGCCAACGAGTTGCGTTCCATCGGCGCCGCCGAGGGCGAGAAGATCCGCGCCGAAGCCGATCGCCAGCGTGAAGTCATCGTGGCCCAGGCTTACGCCAAGGCTCAGGGCATCATGGGCGAGGGCGATGCCGCCGCCGCCGCGATCTACGCTCAGGCCTACGGCAAGAACCCGCAGTTCTACACGTACTACAAGAGCCTGGAAGCCTACCGCGCTTCGTTCTCGAAGCCGGGCGACGTGCTGGTGGTCGACCCCAGCTCCAGCTTCTTCCAGTTCATGAAGGACCCGGCAGGGCAAGCCCTGGCACCGGTGACGGTGCCCGCCGCGAAGTAAGCGGCGCCCTCAGTGGCACCAAAGCCCCTTGGTCTTCCAAGGGGCTTTTTTCTGGTTGGCTGCGCAATGGGGGACGGCTCGCGCCCCTGGATACCCCGGCTGGCGCTGGCTGCTGAACCATGTACAATACCGCGTAAGCTAGAAAACATTCCGCAGCGGCTGAGCGGGCTTACGCCCCCTCAGCCGCTTTTTCGTTTGGGCGACGCCCACGCATCTCTTGGCGTTATTCAGGTAAACATTCATGGGTAACTGGTTGCTGCCCGAGAGCCTTGCCGACGTACTTCCGGCAGAGGCCCGGCGCATCGAGGAATTGCGCCGCGAACTTCTCGATCTGTACCGTACTTACGGCTTCGAGCTGGTCGCGCCGCCCCTGGTCGAGTACATCGATTCATTGCTGTCGGGCACCGGCAGCGATCTGGATCTGCGCACCTGCAAGCTGGTTGACCAGTTGTCGGGCCGCACGCTGGGCGTACGCGCCGACATGACTCCCCAGGTCACGCGCATCGACGCGCACTTGTTGAACCGCGCCGGCGTTACCCGCTTGTGCTATTGCGGCAACGTGCTGCATGCCCGCCCGGCGGACCTGCTGTCCAGCCGCGAGCTGCTGCAGATCGGCGCCGAGATCTACGGTCATGCGGGTTTCGAGGCCGACCTTGAAATCATCCAGCTGGTGTTGGAAACGGTGGCAATTGCCGGCGTGCGCAATCCCAGGCTGGACCTGTGTCATCCGGGCGTGCTGCGCGGCATCGTCGAATCGGACCCTGCTGCCGCCACCGTTTCCCAGGACATCATTCGCCTGATGCGCGAAAAAGATGTGCCGGGCCTGATGGAATTGGCCGAGCGCGTGCCGGGCATGCGCGCTGAAACGCTCAAGGCATTGCAATTGCTGCCCAAGCTTTATGGCGGCCCCGAGGTCCTCAAGCAGGCGCGGCGCGAGCTTCCCTTGCTGCCGGAAGTGGCCGCGGCGCTGGATGCGCTGCAGGCGGTGGTCGATGCGATGCCGAATGTCGCTTTCGGCATTGATCTGGCCGACGTCAACGGCTATGGGTACCACTCGGGCGTCAAGTTCGCGCTGTACGCTGAAGGCTGGCGCGACGCCCTGGTGTCGGGCGGCCGCTACGACGATGTCAGCCGGGCGTTCGGACGTGCGCGTCCGGCCACCGGCTTCAGTCTTGATTTACGCAAACTGGCGGCAGGTTTGCCGCCAGCGGAACGGGCGCGTGCGGTTCGCGCGCCCTGGGGGCAAGCCCCCGCCCTGACCGAGGCGGTTCGCCGCCTGCGCCGGTCAGGGGAGATTGTCGTTCAGGTATTGCCCGGTCACGAGCAGGATCAGGACGAATTCGTTTGCGATCGCGAGCTGGCGCTGCAAGACGGCGCCTGGACGGTCAGAACGCTGTGACTAACTCCCTCTCGGTAACGAGGGGGCCGCGGGGAGATTTCCGGATTTCCCGAGAAACTCGATATTGATTCGTAACATGAGCAAGAACGTAGTCGTAATCGGCACCCAGTGGGGTGACGAGGGCAAGGGCAAGATCGTTGACTGGCTGGCGGAATCCGTCCAGGGCGTGGTCCGCTTCCAGGGTGGCCACAACGCTGGCCATACGCTGTGGATCAATGGCAAGAAGACGATTCTTCGCCTGATTCCGTCCGGCATCATGCATCCCGGCGTCACGTGCTTCATCGGCAACGGTGTCGTGCTGTCTCCGGAAGCCCTGCTCAAGGAAATCGAAGAGCTCGAGGCCGCCGGCCTGGATGTGCGCTCGCGCCTGCGCATTTCCGAGATCTGCCCGCTGATCCTGCCGTACCACGTTGCCGTCGACAAGGCGCGCGAAGCGCGCAAGGGCGAAGGCAAGATCGGCACGACCGGCCGCGGCATCGGCCCGGCCTACGAAGACAAGGTCGCCCGCCGCGCGCTGCGCGTGCAGGACCTGTTCAATCCCGCGCTGTTCGACGAAAAGCTCGCCGAAGTGCTGGATTATCACAACTTCGTGCTGACCCAGTACCTGGGCGCTGAAGCCGTCTCGGCCAACGAAGTGCGCGATCAAGCCATGGCGCTGGCCCCGGCGATCGCCCCGATGGTCGCCGACGTCTCGAGCACGCTGTTCGCCATGCAGCAGGAGGGCAAGCGCCTGCTGTTCGAAGGCGCGCAAGGCGCGCTGCTGGACGTCGATCACGGCACCTATCCCTTCGTCACCAGCAGCAACTGCGTTGCTGGCGCCGCTTCGGCGGGCGCTGGCGTGGGGCCGCAGTCGCTGGACTACGTCCTTGGCATCACCAAGGCCTACACCACCCGCGTCGGTTCGGGCCCGTTCCCCACGGAGCTGGTCGACGAAATCGGCACCCGCCTGGCAACCATCGGCAAGGAATTCGGCTCGGTCACCGGCCGTCCGCGCCGCTGCGGCTGGTTTGACGGCGCCGCGCTCAAGCGCTCGGTCCGCCTGAACGGCATTACCGGCCTGTGCATCACCAAGCTGGACGTGCTGGACGGCCTGGAAACCATCCAGCTGGGTGTCGGTTACCGCGTGAACGGCGAATTCCGCGACGTGCTGCCTTACGGCGCCCACGCCGTGGCGCAGGCGCAACCGGTGCTCGAAGAGCTGCCGGGCTGGAGCGAGTCGACCGTCGGAATCACCGAATACGACAAGCTGCCTGAGGCTGCCCGCCGCTACCTGGAGCGCGTTGCCGAAGTCTGCGGCGTGCCGATAGACCTGGTGTCCACCGGTCCCGACCGCAACGAAACCATTGTGCTGCGTCATCCCCTGAAGGGCTGACATCGGGTTATTATTCCCAAGGCCGCCGCCGGTCTCATACCGGCGGCGGCCTTTTCGTATTTTCACGCAGGAGATCCTTGCCTATGAGCGCGCCGACCAATGACGATAGCCATCTTTGGGTGACGTGGGACGATTACAACCGCCTGATCGAGCGCCTGGCTTTGCAGGTGCATCAATCCGGTTGGGAGTTCGACAAGATTTTGTGCCTGGCGCGCGGCGGTATGCGTGTCGGCGACGTCATGTCCCGTATTTTTGATGTGCCGTTGGGCATTTTGGCGACCAGCAGCTACCGCGAAGCGGCGGGCACCAAGCAGGGCGACATGGATATCGCGCAGTTCATCACCATCACGCGCGGCACGTTGTCCGGGCGGGTGTTGCTGGTGGACGACATGGTGGATACCGGCAAGACGTTCATGAAGGTGTACGACCACCTGAAGAGCCAATTCGCCGACATTACCGAATTGCGCAGCGCCGTGCTGTGGTGGAAGGGGCATTCCCAGGCGCAGCCCGACTACTACGTCGACAAGTTGCCGACCAATCCCTGGATTCATCAGCCGTTCGAAGACTATGACAGTCTGCGTCCGCACCAGCTTGAAGCCTGGATCCGCAAGGGTTCGAAAGGCTGACCCGACAGGGGGACGGAATGGCTGGCGGCGTATCGCGCCAGGCCGTTCCCCCGGTAGTCAAAATGGCCGTGACCATGCTAGAATCGCTGGTTATCGCTAAACCGAACTTGGCTTGTTACTCTTTGGGTAGTCTTTGGGTAACGGAAACAGCCAGCCAAAGTTAGCGCTTGCCTGGCTTTGGGCGGAGAAAAAACCGCAGGGGAAATCCTTGTGGCCCGTTCGAAGCGCTCGCGGCGTTGCTGGCAAGCAAGCCAGGTTTGTCATCAACTTTTGTTACCCTACAAGCAGGCCAATCACTTTATGCCTATCGTTCGACTGAAGGAAAACGAACCGTTTGAAGCCGCTCTGCGCCGCTTCAAGCGCACCATCGAAAAGACCGGTTTGCTCACCGAGCTGCGTTCGCGCGAGTTCTACGAGAAGCCCACGGCCGAGCGCAAGCGCAAGCACGCCGCCGCTGTGAAGCGCCACTACAAGCGCATCCGTAGCCAACAACTGCCCCCGCGCCTGTATTGATTTTTGATTCCAGAATCTATTGATTCCAGAATCATTCATCCAGGAACTACTCGCCCGGGTCGACATCGTCGACGTTGTCGGGCGGTATGTGCAGTTGCGAAAGGGTGGGGCCAACTTGCTTGGCCTATGCCCCTTTCATAACGAAAAAAGCCCGTCGTTCACTGTCAGCCCCACCAAACAGTTTTATCACTGCTTCGGTTGCGGAGCGCATGGCAGCGCCATCACCTTCCTGATGGAACACGCGGGTTCTAGTTTCCCCGAAGCCGTGCGCACGCTTGCGGCTTCGGCGGGAATGACCGTCCCCGAAGAAAACCGCAGCCCCCGCCAGCAGCAGGAATCCGCGCGCCGCAAGGCCGAAGAGTCCCGTCATACGCAGGTGCTGGATGCGGCGCAGGCCCACTACCTGAAGCAGTTGCGCGCATCGCCCGCGGCGATCCGCTATCTGAAGCAGCGCGGCCTGACCGGCGAAATCGCCGCCCATTTTGGCCTGGGCTGGTCCGGCACGGACCGGCACGGGCTTTCCCAAGTTTTTCCCAATTACGAAGATCCCACCCTGGTGGAGTCCGGCCTGGTCATCGAGTCCGAAGACGGGCGCCGCTACGATCGCTTCCGGGAACGAGTCATGTTCCCGATCCGCAATGCGCGGGGCAGCCTGATCGGATTCGGCGGCCGCATCATCGGCAAGGGCGAGCCCAAGTACCTGAACTCACCGGAAACACCGCTTTTCTCCAAAGGCCAGGAGTTGTACGGCCTATGGGAAGCTCGGCAGGCGATCCGCCAGGAAGGGCAGATCATCGTGGTCGAAGGCTACATGGATGTGGTCGGCCTGGCACAGCAAGGCATCGCCAACGCGGTGGCCACGCTGGGTACCGCCACCACGCCGGACCACGTCAAGAAGCTCCTGCGCTCCAGCGATAAGGTGATCTTCAGTTTCGACGGCGATGGCGCGGGCCGCCGCGCCGCCTGGCGCGCCTTGCAGGCTTGCCTGCCGGTGCTGCGCGACGACATCGCCATCCGCTTCCTGTTCTTGCCGACCGAGCACGATCCTGACTCGTACGTGCGCGAATTGGGGGCGGAAGCTTTCCGCGCTTGCCTGGGCGAGGCCGTGGCGTTGTCGCGCTTCTTGCTTGACGAGTTGGCGTCGCGCCACAACATGGACGAAGCCGAGGGGCGCGCAAGCTGCCTGCACGAAGCCAAGCCCCTGTTGGCGGCGATTCCCGAGTGCGCGCTGCGGGTGCAGATCGAGCGGGAAATGGCCAAGCTGGTGCAACTGACGCCCGAAGAAATGGCTCAGGTGCTGGCGCAACAGCCCGCCAAGCCTTTCGGGGCGCCGGCCAAGCCGGCTCAGTCCGAGGCTGGCGCTCCCGCATCGCCTCATGATGGCGGTCATGCGGATGCGGGTTATGACTTCGGTGGCCACGATTTCCACGATATCCCCGCCGATGACGGCGAATATGCCGACTACGGCCAGTTTTCGCAGCCGGGCGGTGAGCCGGGCGGCAACTGGGGCGGCGGCTCTGCGGGCAAGCAAGACTGGAAGAGCAAAGGCGACTGGAAAGGCAAGAGCGACTGGAAGGGCGGCAAAGGCAGCTGGAAGGGACGCCGCGACGATGTCGGCGGCTTCGAGGGCCGCCGCACCATGCCGTCGCTGGCCAAGCGCCTGCTGGGTCTGCTGCTGGCGCATCCCGAGCTGGTGGACTCCATGGGAGACCAGCAGCTTGAAGTCATCGACCATGGCCCCCATCTAGGATTGGTAAGGGACTTGATCATGCTGGCCCAATCCAGCGGCGCCCGGCATGTGGGCGCCTTGTTGGAAGCGGCGGAGCCCGATTCGGACCTGGCGACGGTGCTCAAGGGGCTGCGCGCCGACATCCTGTCGCAAGAGGACCTGCCGGATCCGCAGACCGAATGGGATGACGCCCTGCGGCGGATTGAATTCGATTCCGCGAAGGCGGAAATGGCGAAGCTGGCCGCGACGGGGTTGACCACCGATGACCAGCGCAAGCGCTATCTGGAGCTGTCCAGCCGCATGGTGGTGCTGAAAGGTGCCGGCATACGCTAAATGCGGTAAAATCAAGGGTTTTCCGCAGCAAAGGTTTTCCGCAGCAAAGAATAGCGACGCACGAACAACGACACGCGAACAACGGCAAGCGCAGATGGGACAGCTGAGTGCTGAAAACTACCTGAACAATGGTGAGTTTCCCGGCGGGTGGTTTTGTAGCGGGTGGCGCTGAAAAAGGTACGCAGTGAAAGCTGCGAGGGAAGCTGTGAGCAAACGGAAGGTTCCATATGGATGGAATCTATTTCCGTTGGCGGAATCTAATAGTTTGTAGTTTGACGGACAGGTCGGCTGAAGTATTTGCGTTGGCAGGCGACAGGGCAGTACCGGATGATCGGGAAAGTCCCAGGGCGCCGCCGCGCAAAAAAAGCGGACGGGTGCGTCAAATTTGTTACATAGTTAATTACTATAGCTGAGCGGTGAATTACGCAGTTCGGCGACGGATATCTCCGTGTAGCGTTTGTGGTTTGGGTGCTGTGTCTATCAAGCTGCCAAGGGCAATGACCCGTTAGCAAGCAAAGCCTATTTATAGGCAGACAGCCCCCCCTACGCCCGGGTCCCGCCGCAGGATGAGGCCATGCACGTCAGGCGTCCAACCGGTATCGCACCGGAACGGCGCCAAGCGGGCTCGCAAGAGCTGGTGCTGCGAACAACGCAGCCGCAGGGCCTTCGCCGATTCACCAGTTTTACCCGTATTGACGCCGCAATGGGCCTTTGCCCAGAGGCGGCGTTGTACGGTGCAACATGCCCAAACGGGTTGCGACGACCACGGAAGCGACTATGACCAAATCCACCGGCAAATCCTCCTCTGCAATTGATGCGGCCGACACCAAGGCCACGACGGCCAAGCGTGTCGTAAGCATGGCGGCGGAAAAAGCGCCCGCCAAGACGGCGGTGAAGGTCGCCAAGCCTGCAGCCAAGACGGCCGCCAAAAAGGCGGCGGCGAAGACGGCAGCGGCAGACAAGCCCGAGAAGGTGACCAAGGCTCGCGCCAAGAAGGCCGAGGACAAGCTCGCCGACCTGGTCGGCAGCGCTGCTGCGCGTCCGGTCCCGAGCGGCCGCCGCCCCGGCCGTCCCGCCAAGAATGCGAATAACGATTCCGACGGTTTCGACGATGCAATGGACGGCGAAGGTGAAGTTCTGCCTGACCTGAAGCCGCCCAAGCGCGGCGGTAAGCGCGGCAAGGCCGATCCCAAGGATCTGATCGCCCGCGGTCCCGTCACGCCTGAAGAATACGAAGCGCGCCGCAACCGCCTGAAGCAGCTGATCAAGCTGGGCAAGGACCGCGGCTACCTGACCTACGGCGAAATCAACGACCATCTGCCCGACGACCTGGTCGACGCAGAGGCCATCGACGGCATCATCAGCACGTTCAGCGACATGGGCATTGCGGTCTACGACCAGGCGCCCGATGCCGAAACGCTGCTGATGAGCGAAAACGCGCCGGTGGCGTCCAATGACGATGACGTCGAAGACGAAGCCGAAGCCGCCCTGACCACCGTGGACTCCGATTTCGGCCGCACCACGGACCCCGTCCGCATGTACATGCGTGAAATGGGTTCGGTGGAACTGCTGACCCGCGAAGGCGAAATCGAAATCGCCAAGCGTATCGAAGACGGCCTGAAGCACATGGTCATGGCCATCTCGGCCTGCCCGACCACCATCAACGAAATCCTGGCGCACATCCTGCGCGTTCGTGATGGTCAAGCGCAGATCGACGAAGTGGTCGACGGCCTGGTCGATCCGGAAGACGGCGAAGAATACGCCGGCGCCGGCGTCACTGCCGACGAAGACGAAAGCGACGACGGCCCCGCCGGCGGCATGTCCAGCAAGCAGCTGGAAGACCTGCGTGTGAAGGCGCTGGCCAAGTTCGACGAAGTCAGCAAGCAGTTCGACAAGATGCGCCTGTCGTACGAAAAGGACGGCTACAAGTCGGACGTCTACGTGCGCGCCCAGGAATCCATCCAGAACGAACTGATGGGCATCCGCTTCACCGCCAAGATGGTCGAGAAGCTGGCTGACACGCTGCGCAACCAGGTTGAAGAAGTTCGCCAGCTCGAGCGCGCCGTCCTGCACACGTGTGTGGACCGTGCCGGCATGCCGCGCACGCACTTCATCAAGGTGTTCCCGGGCAACGAAACGAATCTGCAGTGGGTCGTGGACGAAGTGGCCGCTGGCCATCCGTACGCCGAAACGCTCGAGCGCCAGATCCCCGCCGTTCAGGAACTGCAGCAAAAGCTGATCGACCTGCAAACGCGCGTCGTGCTGCCGCTGAAGGACCTGAAAGACGTCAACAAGCGCATGGCCACCGGCGAAGCCAAGGCCCGCAAGGCCAAGCGCGAAATGACCGAGGCCAACCTGCGCCTGGTGATCTCGATCGCCAAGAAGTACACGAACCGTGGCCTGCAGTTCCTGGATCTGATCCAGGAAGGCAACATCGGCCTGATGAAGGCCGTGGACAAGTTCGAATACCGTCGTGGCTACAAGTTCTCGACCTACGCGACGTGGTGGATCCGCCAGGCGATCACCCGCTCCATCGCCGACCAGGCACGCACCATCCGTATCCCGGTTCACATGATCGAAACGATCAATAAGATGAACCGGATCAGCCGTCAGATCCTGCAGGAAACCGGCGCCGAGCCGGATCCCGCGACCCTGGCGCAGAAGATGGACATGCCCGAGGACAAGATCCGCAAGATCCTGAAGATCGCGAAGGAGCCGATCTCCATGGAAACGCCGATCGGCGACGACGACGATTCGCATTTGGGCGACTTCATCGAAGACACCTCGACGCTGGCGCCTTCGGATGCCGCGCTGCATGGTTCCATGCGCGATGTGGTCAAAGAAGTGCTAGACTCCCTGACCCCGCGGGAAGCCAAGGTTCTGCGTATGCGTTTCGGTATCGAAATGAGCACCGACCAGACCCTGGAAGAAGTGGGCAAGCAGTTCGACGTCACGCGTGAGCGCATCCGCCAAATAGAGGCTAAAGCGCTGCGCAAGCTGCGTCACCCGAGCCGGGCCGACAAGCTGAAGAGCTTCCTGGAAGGGCAGTAAGTTTCCTGGGCCTCTAGCTCATGCCTGGTTAGAGCAGCGGACTCATAATCCGTTGGTGCCGAGTTCGACTCTCGGGGGGCCTACCAAGAAAACCCTGAGAAATCAGGTACCGACAGCCGCCAGCAATGGCGGCTGTTGTCATTTCTGGCGTTCAGTGGGGCAAGACATCGAACCGATGCGGCCAGGCTTGCCGTGCACCCGTTTGGCACCCGCCTTATCGCGTAATGACCTTCTTCATCGACGGCGCCGGATGCAGGGAGTACTGCTCGCGCTCATAGAACGGGATTGCGTCGGGGCGGGCATCCAGGAAGACCGCGCCCATGTCGCGGGCGAGGGCGTCGGCCTCGGCGTAGGCCATCAGCGCGCGGCCGGCGCCGCTGCCGCGTACGGCCTGGTCGACGACCAGGTCATCCACATGCAGGTGCGGGCCTCGCGCCAGCGTGTGCACCGGGCGGATGCCCATGACGCCGATCAGCGCGCCGTCGCGATACGCGCCGACCAATTCGTAGCCGCTATGGGATTGCCGGCGTACGCGGCGTAGAAATTCCTGTTCGTCCAGTTGGCGCAGTTGCGCGATCAACGGAAAGGCCAGCGCCCAGTCGGAGGGCTCGATTCTGCGGACGGCAATCATGGGGTTCCTGAAATACGGGTGGCGACGCAACGTGTTAACGGTTGCGGCAACAACGGCGCTAACCGAGGGCCGCAGCCGGGATGATATCCGCGTTGCGGCCTGGTGCAGAATAGCGTTCGATAGCCGTTGCGCCGATTCATGGCGAGAAAGGCCATCGCTTCATAACCTATTCTTTCCGGAGTGATACCCGTCATGCCGATCAACGCCCCGGTGAAACCAGGCAATCGATTGATGATCCTGATCTTCGTGGCTACCGCCGTGGTCGCGGCGTTGCTTATCCGCACGGATTGGCTGATGGTGGCGTTGGGCCCGTACTTTCCGGTGTACTGGGCGGCGGTCTTGGCATGGGTGGCCTGCGTGATCGGGGCCATCCGGCGGCAGCGCCGGTGGTGGGTGCTGGCGACGGGCTTGGTGGTGCTCTATCCCGCCGCCAGGATGGCGGGCTTTCTCGTGGAATGCTCGCAGAAGGCCTGCATTTTCTAAGCCGCCGACGCGAGCCCAGGTGCGCTCAAACGGCGCACCCGTTCGCCCCGTGCGGGCTTTTTTTTATGCTGAACCGCATTCTCTGTGGTTTTGGAATTATTTGTTACATAAAGAGTAAAGATCTTAACAAGAATTAAAAACTTACTCTAACTCGGCCCCTGGTACGCGCCTATATTCCTTGCTTATTGCTGAATTTAACAAGAAAGGCGTTTCAGTCGGTTTCGAGTGCATTGCAGCGCTGCGCGACAGGCAATCGGAACGCATCTTACCAAGCGTGCCCCCCTATGTTGTTGCGATTCCCCCGATTGGTCTGCGGTTCCAGCCGCAGCGTAGCGCTGTTGAATCGGGTGCAACGGCATGGCGGCTGGGCGCCGCAGCCGCTGTCTCGGCCGGCTCGTGCCGGCCGCAAGTCCCTGTACCCGTAAATCCCTATGCAAATTCTGCACACGCTCTCTGGCCCGAATCTGGGCGGACTGGAGTTTCGCGTCCTGGATCAGGCGCGCTGGCTTCGCGAGCAAGGTCATGCCGTGGCGATCGCCGCGCCGCCCGCCAGTGAAACGCTAAAGTTGGCCCGTAGCTGGGGGCTGGCGACGCTGGGCCTGGATTTCAGTTCCCCCTATTCATGGTCAGGTGCGCTCAAGTTGCGGCAGATCGTGAAGGATCTGCGCATCCAGGTCATCGATGCGCATGGCACGCCTGACGCCAAGGCCAGCGCGCTGTGCCGGGATCTGTGTTCGCTAGTCAGGACCTGGCATTTCGCCAGGCCGCTGCGCACGTCGTGGCGGCGCCGGGTGGAATGGCGCCTGGGCTGCCATCGCGTCATCACGACCAGTGAAGGTGGCGCGCAGAACATCATCACGGCGGGCTTTGCCGGGCGCGACCGAATCAGCGTTGTGGGGGAGTGGGCGGATCACGGCTTTTTCAAGGATGCGGACAAGCAGGCTGTGCGCCACGCGGTGCGCCAGGAACTGGCGCTGGATCCGGCCGCCTTCGTGGTGGCGACCATCGGCATGCTGCGGCCCGACAAGCGCCAGGAAGATCTGCTGCGCGTGGTGCAGGTGCTGCGGCAGCGCGGCGTCCCTGCACGCGCGCTGGTGGTGGGCATGCCTACCGGCGCAACGGCGGCTTACGGCAAACAGTTGCACGATCTGGTCGGGGAGTTGGGTATCGGCGAATACGTGACGTTCGCCGGCCATCGCGAAGACATCGCGAATATGATTCACGCCGCCGATGCGGTGCTGGTGCCTTCCGTCAACGAGGCATGGTCACGGGTCGTGCCGGAAGCGTACGCAGCCCGGTGCCCTGTCGTGGCCAGCGCGGTGGGTGGCTTGCCGGAAATCGTGCATCCCGGCCATACCGGTTGGCTCGCGCCGGCGGGCGATATCGCGGGTTTTGCGGATCACCTGGCCTGGATCTGGGCTCATCCGCAGCAAGCCGCCAAGGTCGCCGAACAAGCGCGCGTATTCGCGGACCGGCATTTGATGCTGTCGCAGAAAATGGCCGAAACGCTGGGCGCCTACCAGGTCGCGATACACGACGCCGGGCTGGCGCGGGCGGTCGAAGCGGTCGCTTGACCGCGGATGCCGGCGCCGCGTCTGTCACCTGGCCAGGCCACAGGGCCGGCATCCCGATGATTCGGGTGCCGGCTTTTTCGTTTGGGATCAGCGCGGGTGGCGATGCACCATCCGGCCAAAACAGCGCATGACGGCCGCGACCGTGGTGGCCTCGCGCCAGTACTTGCGGCGCAAGGTGCGCAGCGGCAGCCACCAGGGCTTGACGATGACATTGGCGGCCCAGGCAGGACGCCAGCGCGGCATGTTGCGGGGGCGGTCGACGATGGTGACGGTAGGCAGGCCGCAGCACGATGCCAGATGGCCGATGCCTGAGTCGGTGCCGATGAACCAGCCGGATTCGTAGACCTCGGCGGCCACGCCGTCAATGGATGGGGCCTGGACATAGCCCGCATGGGCTTGTTCCAGCAGCGGCAGCCAATACTCGCGCTCGGACGGCGCCAGCACGAACACCGGTTCATAGCCCATGGCGCGCAGGCGCCGCGCGACGATGACATATTTGCCCGGCGTCCAGCAGCGCTCCGCCTCGCTGGAGGTGGGATGCAGGATGACGCGCTTGGGGTGGCGGCGCGCCTTGAAGCGGGCGGGGGCCTGCATGCCGTTGTCGGCGCTCCATTCGGTCAGGCCGAAGGCATCGGCGGAGAATCGGCGGAATTCATCCAGGATGCCGTTGGGTGAGTTGTGCTTGCGCGGTGTTGCCCGGATCTTGCCCCATTCCTTGGTGCTGAGAAAACGCGTGCAGACGCGGCTCAGGCCGTCGAACGGGCTGTCCGGATCCATTTGCACGATGGTGTCGTACTGGGCCAGGCTGGCGGTGTCCGCCGGCAGAGGCTGGATGTCGAAGCCCGGGAACCATTCCCGCAGGGCGTAGCCATGGACGCCGTAGACGGAGATGTCCCGGCCGGCCTTGCGCAAGTTGTTGGCAATGGCCATTTGGTACAGCGTATCGCCAAGCCGGTTAGACAGGATGAGCGCCACTTTTCCGGCCTGGATGGTATGAGCTTGGCTCACGTTGAATCTTCCTTTTTGCGTTGATCCGGAGGATAACCGAAAGCTTGCGGGCGGCTTGGGCGGGAACGTTGATGGGCCGCTGTCAGCGGCTCGTCGGCTGCCCGGGAGTACGATTCAGGACATGCCCACACCATCATCGCAACGAGCCCTGCTCTGGGTTGTCGCGGCCTGCTTTTTCATGCAGACGCTGGACACCACCATCGTCAATACCGCCTTGCCGGCCATGGCGCGCAGCCTGGGCGAGGACGTGCTGGCGCTCAAGCCGGTGGTGGTGGCTTACACGTTGACCATGGCCATGCTGACGCCCGCATCGGGCTGGCTGGCTGACCGCTACGGCACGCGCCGGGTGTATCTGGCCGCGATTCTGGTGTTTGCCGTGGGGTCGGTGTTCTGCGGCCTGGCGCAGAGCCTGACGCAGCTGACGATTGCGCGCGTGGTGCAAGGCGTGGGCGGGTCGATGCTGCTGCCGATCGGGCGTCTGGCGGTGCTGCGGCGCGTACCGGGCGACCAATACATCTCGGCGTTGGCGTTCGTGTCGATCGCGGGGCAGGTCGGGCCGATTTTCGGACCGACGCTGGGCGGCCTGCTGGTGCAGGTGGCCAGCTGGCATTGGATCTTCATGATAAATGTGCCGATCGGCCTGGCGGGCTTGTTTGCCGTGCGCCGTTACCTGCCTGAGGATGCCTTGAGCGACGTTGCCCCGTTCGACATGCTGGGCTGCGGCTTGCTGTCCTTGTGCATGGTGGCGTTTTCGCTGGCGCTGGACCTGCCCGCTGGCGACGGGCGCGCGGCCTGGTCGGCGGGGCTGTTCGCCTTGAGCGGATTGACGGTGCTGTTGTATGTGATGCACGCCAAGCGGCGCGACAATCCGCTGTTTCAATTGCGTTTGTTTCGCGAGCCCAACTTCAGCGTCGGGCTGGCCGGCAACCTGGTGTGCCGGATCGGCAGCAGCGCGGTGCCTTTCCTGTTGCCGCTGCTGTTGCAGCTTCAGCTGGGCTATACGCCCCTGCAGTCGGGCCTGATGATGCTGCCGGCCGCGATTGCGGGCACGGTGTCCAAGCCCTGGATCGCGCCGCTGGTGCGGCGATTCGGCTACGACACGTTCCTGCTGGCCAACACCGTGCTGGTTGGCGCCGCGATCATGTCGTTCGCCGCCATCTCGCATGGCTGGCCGATGGCCTTGCAGATCGCGCAGCTGGCGGTGTTCGGCGCGGCCAACTCGATGCAGTTCGCGGCGATGAACAGCGTGACCCTCAAGGGCCTGAGTACCCGGGACGCAGGCAGCGGCAACAGCCTGTTCTCGATGGTGCAGATGCTGGCCATCGGCCTGGGCGTGACCATCGGCGGCGGTCTGGTCGGTGTTTTCTCGGGGCCGGGCAACGCGGCGCTGGGCTGGGCATTTACGCTGACGTTCTTGTGCGTGGGCGCGATTACCTTGTTGTCCGCCCTGGTGTTCCGGCGTCTGGATGCCGATAGCCTGAACGGTTCGGCGGGCGGCCGGACGGCGGCCGGCTGACGCGTGCCACCTCGAGCGCGGGCATTGCGGAATCATCGCGACGAAGCCCAGGCCGGCCGGGTCAGCCACCGGCGCATCGGCGCCGAGTAATAGCGTGCCACCAGTCCGCCTAGCATGGCCGCCAGCAGAATGGCCAGAACGCATGCCGCAGTGAGCGCGCCAGCGCGCCACCAGGTCGATACGGCGCTGCTCGAATTGCGGCATGAGGCGGCGGCCAGCAACAGCACCGGAAACATGTGCGTCAGATAGATCTCGTAGCTGTTGTGGCCGGTCCAGCGCAGCGCGGCGGTCAGGGGATTGGGGCGCGGCGGGCGTGCAGGCCGGGAGCTCCAGCCGATCAGCAGGCACGCGACCCCGATTTCCAGCAACGTCACGTTCAGGCCCCAGGCCGTCAGTCCCAGCGTGGCGGTGGCTTTCCTGAGGAAGAACACCAGCGCGAACAACATCATTCCGGCCAGCAGGATCGCGCGGCTGCGCGGGCCGGCGGTCGAGGGGCGTGCGGCAAGCAGAGCCGCCAGGCAGCCGATGGCGATGCCGTCCATGCCGGAGAGGTACGAGTGGTCCGCCCAGATTTCGTTGTTGGTGAAGGCGACCCGCGCGAACGGCCCGAGTGCCACAAATAGCAGCAACGTCAGCACCAGCGCGCGCGTGCCGGCGGCCAGGGACAGCAGGCAGATCAGCGGAAAGGCCAGGTAGAAGGTTTCTTCGATGGACAGTGACCACAGCACGTTCCAGGCGGCCGGCAGATAACCGATCTGCGCCTCCAGCCAATTCACATGCAGGGTCAGCGCGGCAGCGGCGGCACGGAGCAGCGAGGTGTTGTCGATGACGAAACCGGGCACTTGCGCCCAATGCAAGCCTGCCAGCACGGCCAGCAGCAACAGCAGGCATGGATAGATGCGGGCGAAACGGCGCCACAGGAACGCGCCCCAGGGCACGGCCGCCAGGCTGCCCCAGCGTTCCAGCGCCGAACGCGTGATGAGAAAACCCGAGATGACAAAGAAGATGACGACGCCGTAGTAGCCGCTGCGAAACGCGATGTTGAACAGGGCCGCGGGCAGCACTTTGCCGAGCAGGCTTTGTTCTTGCGGAATATGGATCTGCACGTGCAACAGCACGACGCACAGGATGGCGATGCCGCGCAGGGCATCAATGGCGGGATTGCGGGAGTCGCCCGGCGCAGGGCGCTCGACCCTGAGCATGGAGGCGTGGGCAGACATCTATCGGTTTGTCCTGATTGGAAAACCGCAATGCTAGCCAGGGCCCTGTGAGGGGATTGCGCGACTCTGTATAGATTTTGTAATGCCGCGGGGAGGCTGGGGCCTGCGATGGCAGGGCCGTGAAATGGAAGAGCGCCTCAGCTCGAGACGAGTCTGAGGCGCTCCTGCCCGGCTTCGCACGCGATGGGTGTCAGACAGCCCGGCAAGTCCAATCTACTGCCTCCCCTTGGGCCGAGCAATAGGGAAAACCCCAGGAAAATTAGGGGGTTACAACATTTTCCCGAGGCGTGTCCATGGCCGGGGCGGCGGTCCTGGAAGGCACGCATTTGGGCCGTCAAGACCGCCGTACCGCAATTGTCCGCCTCGGCATCCGCGAATTGTTGGGCCCTGGCGCCAAGCCGACACTGGGACTCTCATTCACAGCGAGCGGAGAGCGCAAATGTTGGCATATCGCAGGCGTCAAACAGGGCAGGGCATGACGGAATACATCGTGGTCGTGGCCTTGGTGGCGGTGGCGGCAATCGCCGTCTACCAGTACTTCGGCCAGGTCGTGCGGTCCCAGACCGCGGCCATGGCACGCGAATTGGCCGGCGAAGACGGCAGCTCGCAGTCGCGCGCCGCGCAGCAGGCGGCGCAGAAGGCGGCGGCGCAGACCAAGGCGCGTTCGCTCAAGTCCTTCACCGGCAATGCCACGGCCAACAAGTGAACGCCCGGCTCGAGAGCGTCGCACCGCCGGCCGCGCAGCAGGGCCAGGCGCTGGTACTGGGCATGCTGCTGGCGGCCACGGTCTCGGTGGCGCTGGTCATGCAGTACAACCTGGGGCGCACGGTGGAGTCGCGCTCGCGCCTGACCCACGCGGCGGATGCGGCGGCCTACAGCGGCGCGCTCGAGCAGGCGCGCCAGCTCAATTTCCTGGCCTACGTGAACCGCACCCAGATTGCCCATCAGGTTGCCATGGCGCATCTGGTCACGCTGGGCGCGGCCGCACAGTACATGCGCACCCTTGCGGGGCAGCGTAACCGCAACAATCCGCCGGCTGCGTTGATCGGCATGTTGTTCGGACCCGACACGGCCTTGGCTTATTTGGCGGCGCGAGGCAAACCGGGGGCAGAGGCGGATCTGGCGCGCGCCTACGCGGAGCACGATCGTGTCGTGCACCGGGTGCTTGATAAGGGGGCGGCGTCGGCCGTCGCGGGCTTGCCGGCATCGCGCGACCGCCTGATGCGAGCTGTGCTGCAGGACAACTACTCGCAAGCGGGCGGCGGCGTGGGCTTGGCTGCGTTTTCCCGGACCGACGCGGCACCCAGCCTTCGTCTGCTTAGCGATGGCTGGCCCGGATTCATTCAACGCCAGGCCGCTACGCGGCGAGCCGGGTTACGCCCGGCGGTGGAGCAGGCCGCCGCACGCTTCGGCTTTCTGGCGCGCCGCAACGAGACGCGCCGCAATCCCTGGCCCGTCAGCATGTATTGCCCGATATTGCGCCATGAGTTGCGGCGCCGAGGCTCGACCTGGCTGGGCCCGGACGGCCGTTGGGGCGCGTTGGACACCCAGTCGTTTCATGCCTTGCGTTCCAACCGGTGGGTTGGGTGCTACTACCGCGAGTACGCAATGGGCTGGGGCACCGCGCAGGGCCAGAAATCCAAGGCGCCCCCCGACCTGGAATATGTCGAGGCACCGCCCGAGGACTTCTCCTCGCAGGACTTCTGGCGCTGGGTGGAACTGTCCACGAACTGGAACATCTTCGATGGCGCGACCAATCCCATGGCCAACTCTTACGCCATGGCGCAGGTGCAACGCTGGCCGGGCCTGGGGCTGCCGGGCTATCGCGAGGTCGCGTTGCGCCGGGGCGCCGAGCCCTTGCGTTTCGCCGTGGCCGTCAGCCTGGCCGGCAACGTGTTACCAACCACCGATGCGGCCAGCCAGGTGGCGGCGCCCGCTGGGCGGTTCCGCTATGCCGGATTGGGCGATGGCGGAACGCTGACGGTCACCAGCGCCGCCGAGACCTATTTCGCGCGGCCGGACGCCCGGCCCGACGGCCGCCCCGAACTGGCGACGTTGTTTCGTCCGTATTGGCAGGCGCGGCTGTCAGCCGTCACGCCCGCCGAGACCCTGTTGGCAAGGGGGGGCCGATGACTCCCGTCCACAGGTGGCAACTCGGCCAGGCCTTGACCGAGGCACTACTCGTGCTGCCGGTGCTGATACTGGCGTTTCTGGGCGTGGCATGGCTTGGAAAGCTGCAATTCACCGCGCAAAAGGTGGCGCAGGCCAGTCGCAAGGCTGCGATGTCGGTTGCGGCGGGTGCGCCGGTGGCGGCCTCGCGGACGCCTGTTGCGCTGGCGGCCCGCGATCAAGCAGTACCCGCTGCCATCACATCGGGCAATGCCGGATTGCAGGCGGAATGGTTTGGCGCGGATCTACGGTGGGTGTCCGTCACGGCCCAGTCCAGTTTGGCCGGCCCCAGGCCCTGGGATGCCGCGCGGATCCAACGCCGCACCAGCGTTGCAGTGGGCGCGGGACATGCCTACGGCGACGATGACGCGCGGCGCCGCATTGGCGCCGCGCCGACGGCATGGGGGCAGGCGGCGAAGCCTTCGTTGTCGCTCGCGCGCAGCGTGGGCGGACTGGCCGCAAACGTGGAGGCGCCGTGGCGTCGGCCGGTGATATCCCTGGATTGGTTGTCGCCGTGGGCGGACGTAGTGCCAGCCGAACGGCTGGGCAAGCGCAGGAGCGCCAACCGATGATCCCGATGTGCTTGATCGCGGGGCGAGTCTGGTCTGGCGTGCGGGGCGGGCGAAGCGCCCGCGGTCCGTTGCGTGTGCTGGCGGTCTTGGCATTGACGGCGTTGCAGGCGGCGTCCTGGGCGGCGCCCGCCGATGCGGCGCGTCCGTCTTCGGGGGCTGCATCCTTGGCTGCGTTGCGTTTTCCGCCCGGGTCGCGCGTCGAGTCCTTGGCCGACCGCATGTGGCTGTGCGGCATGCCGATTCAGGTGCTGGTGTTCGATGCGCCGGTCAATACGCCCGAACTGATCCGGCTCCTGTCACGCCAGCAGCCGGCGCTGAGCGACCTTCAGGTTTTTGCCGGGCAGGCCATCCTGTCCGGCCAAGTCGGCGGCGCATGGTGGGTGGCGCAGATGGAAAGCCCTGAGTCGGGGCGCAGCGTGGGCAGCATTTCGTCGATTCGCGCGTCGGCCGTGCCCGCGGGCGAGGCGCCCGCCTGGCTGCCCGCCAACGCCCGTCTCAGGTTGGATTTCACGGTACTGGAAAAGGGCATGAAAGTGTCCGAATACATCTGGCAGCATCCGTTGCCGCCGGCGCGCTTGGCGTTGCTGCTGCAACAGGGGCTGCTACGGAACGGCTGGCAACGGGCCGGCAATGAACCCGCTGGCGCCGGCCGGCAATCGTGGCGGCGCCAAGGGGCGCGGCTGCAATGGACACTGGTGCCGCTGGATGCGGGCAGCGGCCTGTGGGTCAGAAGGTGGACGCCATGATGGGTCTGTTCACGCAAGGCCTGCGCCGCTTGCGCAAGGCGGCTGTGTATCTGCTGGCGTTGGCCGCGGGGCTGATGTCGGCCTGGGCGGTGCGCGAACACGTGCAGCAACGCGTCCAGGCGCTCGAAGCCCAGGCCCGCACGCCGGTGGTCAGTCGGCTGGTGGCCGCCTATGACCTGCCGGCGGGCACCGTCCTGGACGAGTCACACTTGGCGGTACGCGAGATCCCCGCGCAGTGGGCGCCCGCGACCAGTGTCGATCCGTTGGGTATCGACGGCGTGCTGGGCGCGCGCTTGAGCGCCGACCTGGCTGGCGGGGAACCCGTGCTCAAGGCCTACCTGACTTTCATCGCGCCCGCGCCGGCGCTGGCATCCCGGCTCAAGCCGGGGCAGCGCGCCTTCATGGTTGCGGCAGCCGATCTGGGCGGGCTGGCCGACATGCTGCGGGCGGGGGACGCCATCGACATCTACGTGTCCTTCTCCCATCGCGATCGCGAGGTGACCGTTCCGTTGCTGCAAGGCATGCGGGTGCTGACGGCGGCCGATGCGTCGGACGGGGACGGGACCGCCAACATCACGCTGGCGGCCAGTCCGGACGAGGCCATGCGCTACATCGCGGCCAGGCAAGCCGGCACGCTGACGGCCATGCTGCGCAACCGGGACGATGCCGCGGCCGTCAGCGCTGCGCCGCAAAGCGACTTGGCGTCGCTGATTGGCCTGGACCGCGAACCGCGGCGCAAGCCCGGCGTGGTGATCTTGTATGGCGACCGGCTGGGCGGCCAGGACGGGGCGCCGGGTACGGCGCTGGCGGGTTTCGAGACGGAGCGCCCATGAACATCCAATCTGTGGCGGCGCTGTCGGCTTTGTGCCTGGGCCTGATCTGCGCGCCGGCGTGGCCCGCCGACGAGCCCCTGGAAATGCAGGTCGGCGAAACCCGGGTATTGTCCCAGCCGGGAGTAACCCGGGTAGCGATCGGCAATGGCCAGGTGCTTAGCGCGGTGGCCACCGAAGGCCGTGAGGTCGTGGTCTTCGCGCGTGCAGAAGGGGTGTCATCCGTGCATGTGTGGGCGGGCGGCCGCGTGAAGGCCTATGACGTGCGGGTGGTGCCTGCGGGCGCGCCGCGTCTGCGGGCCGAGGTCGAGTCCCTGTTGGCGCGCATTCCCGGAACCCGCAGCACGCTGGTCGGGGGGCGCATCGTCATCGAAGGAGACGACCTGTCCGATGATGACCGCGCCCGCATCGCCGCGTTGGCAGACCGTTATCCGGCGGTGGTCGATTTCACCGGGCAGGTGGGCTGGGACAGCATGGTGCTGCTGGACGTGCAGGTGGTCGAGATTCCCAGCTCAAGATTGCGTGAGTTCGGGGTGCGCTGGGACGGCATGACGCAAGGCGGTCTGAATGCCGGTCTGGCCTGGGACGGCGGCTCGCGCGGCAGGATGCACCGGCCGGGGGAACCCGTGATCGAGACGCCCGCGCCCGTATCGTCGGCGGCGGGCTACTTTGGCGTGAACGCACTGCTGTCGGCGCGTATCGCGGCCCTGGCCCAAAGCGGCGAAGCCGTCATGCTGGCACAGCCGCAGCTGCTGGCCCGCAGCGGCGCCAGCGCAACCTTCCTGGCGGGCGGCGAGGTGCCGTACACGTCGACTGATTCCCGAGGCAATCCCACGACCTTGTTCAAGCCTTATGGCGTTTCGTTGCGGATCACGCCCCGCATCGACCGCAATGGCGTCATCCGGTCCTTGATCGAAGTCGAGGCCAGTTCCGTGGATCTCGCGTTGACCGCACCCAGCGGGCCGGCACTGCGGACCCGGCGTGCATCGACCGAGTTCAACGTGAGATCCGGTGACACGCTGGTCATCGGCGGGTTCCTGTCGCGCGAGCGCTCCGACGAGACCAGCGGCCTGCCTTTGCTGAAGGACATTCCGGTCCTGGGCGCCTTGTTCTCTTCGCGCCGCTATCAGCTGCGCGAGACCGAGCTGGCCATTTTCGTGACGCCCAAGATCGTGTCGCGTCACGAACCCGCCATGGCGGACCGGGTAAGGCGTGGGCGTGATTTGGTGAACACGGCCTTTCCCGAACCGCCAAGGCTGGGTACTGCCGTGCCCACGGCAGGCTGGGACCCGTATGCGGGAAAGGGATCGCAGTGGACGAGCAGCCCCGTGTCCGGGTCCGGCACGGTCAACCAGGAGTAGCGCCATGCTTGAAATCGAATTGACGTTTGAAGACGCAGTCACCCGCAAGATCGCGGTAGCGGCTCCCATCCTGATCGGCCGGGGCGCGCTGTGCGGCCTGCGCATTCCCAACTGGCGCGTGGGGCGCCAGCACGCAAAGTTGCTGCGGGAGGAATCGACGATCGTGCTCGAGGACCTGGGCACGCTGGGCGGCACGCTCGTCAATGGCCAGCGGGTGGTACGGCATGCGCCGGTGCTGCCGGACGACGAGATCCTGATCGGCCCCTGCCGGCTGCGGGTGACGTTGGCCCAGCAGGATGAGCAGGGCAATGAACCCCCGCATTTGGCCGCGGTGCCGCAGCAGACGGCGCTCCAGGTCTCGGCTCAGGACAGGCCGCCGGCGCTGGCCGCGCCATCATTGCCGTCCTTGCAGCAGCGCCGACGCCTGCATGCGGCGTTGCTGGGGGCGCTGGACCTGCGCCGGCGCGATGTGGCCGGCATGAGCGACGGGATGCTGCGCGCCGAGGCCGAGCGGCTGCTGACGCAGATCGTGGCCGACGACGGCGATCTGCCGCCCGACGCGGACCGGGCGGCGCTGTGCCAGGATGTCCTGGACGAGGCGGTGGGTCTGGGGCCGCTGGAACCCCTGCTGGCGGCGCCGGGCATCACCGAGATCATGGTGAACCGGTACGACGAGATCTACGTTGAACGCGAAGGGCGGTTGTGGCGCCACCCGGGTGCGTTCACCAGCGAACAGTCGGTGCGCTGGGTCATCGAACGCATCGTGACGCCATTGGGGCGCCGCATTGACGAAAGCTCGCCGATGGTGGATGCCCGCTTGCCTGACGGCTCCCGGGTGCACGCCATCATCCCGCCCGTTGCGCTAAAGGGCGCCAGCCTGACCATCCGCAAGTTTCCGCAGCGCCGGCCCGGCATGCCCGATCTGCTGGCGGCAGGGTCGCTCAGCGACGCCATGGCGCAGTTCCTGGCGCTGTGCGTCCGTATGCGCAAGAACCTGGTTGTGTCGGGCGGCACGGGGTCGGGCAAGACCACGCTCTTGAACATCCTGTCCAATGAAATCCCCGACGGCGAGCGTGTCGTCACGATTGAGGACGCCGCCGAGCTGCGGTTGAACCACGAGCATCTGGTGGCATTGGAGGCGCGCCCCGCCAACCAGGAGGGCCGGGGGCGCATCGATATTCGCGAACTGGTGCGCAATGCCTTGCGCATGCGGCCAGACCGGATCGTGGTGGGCGAATGCCGTGGCGCCGAAGCCTTCGACATGTTGACCGCTATGAATACCGGGCACGAGGGATCATTGACGACGCTACATGCCAACTCCACTCGCGATGCCTTGGCGCGGCTGGAGTCGATGATTCTGATGGCGGGGTTGGATTTGCCGTTGGCCGTGGTGCGCGAGCACATCGCGGCCAGCATCGACATCATCGTGCAGCAGGCGCGCCTGGCGGACGGGCGCCGCGTGGTGACGTCGGTGGCTGAAGTCACCGGCATGGAGAGTGGCCGCATACAGCTGCAGGACTTGTTCCGGCACGAACGGGCCGGTGGCTTCACGGGTTGCGGGGCGGTGCCCAGCTTCGCGCAGCAATGGCGCGAGGCGGGGGCCGGGGTGGATGCCGCCTGGTTCTCCGGCCCACGCGAGGCCGGCGGCGCTGCGCCGGGCTATGCGGCCGGGCTGACATGATCTGGCTGGCTGCGGGTGGCACGATGGTGTGCGTGATGGTGCTGGCCTGGCAGGCGCAAAGCTGGTTCACGCCCGCGCTACGGCGCTACCGCGCGCTTTACACCCAGGAGGCGGGCATCCGGCTGGGCGAGCTGTTCCTGTTCATCGACCCCGCCCAACTATGGGTTGGCGCGGTGGCGGGCGCGATGCTGGTGGCGGCGCTGACCTTTGCCGCGACCTCCAGCGGCATCCTCGCGGCCGCGGCCGGCGTGGCCGCCTTGCGTGCGCCGCGCATGCTGGTGGACGGCTTGCGGCGCCGGCGCGCCCGACGCTTTGAACAGCAGTTGCCCATGGCGCTGTTGATGCTGGCGTCGGCGCTGCGGGCGGGCGTGGCGCTGCCGACGGGGTTGCGCCATATGGTGGACCAGGGCGGCGCGCCGCTGGCCCAGGAATTTGGCCTGATGCTGCGCGAGCAACGGCTGGGCGTGCCCTGGGATCAAGCGCTGGAGAACCTGAACGTTCGCATGGCGGCCGATTCGACCGCGTTGGTGGTGGCGGCAATGCGCATCGCCGCGCAAACCGGTGGCAACCTGGCCGAAGCGCTTGAAAGCATCGCGCAGACTGTGCGGGCCAGACTGCAGCTGCAAGCCAAGCTGCGGGCGCTGACGTCGCAGGGGCGGATGCAGGCCTGGATCGTGGGCGCGTTGCCCTTGCTGTTGCTGGCCGTGTTGGACCGGCTGGAGCCGGAGATCATGGGACTGCTGTGGCGCACGCCGCTGGGATGGGCGGTGCTGGCGGTGGTGGCCGCGCTGGAAACCGCGGGCGTGCTGCTGATCCGGCGCATTGTCCGGATCGACTTTTAAAGGGAAGAAGATCGATGTGGCTGCATCTGGGAGTGGCGTTGGCGGCGCTGGGCGCGGCCTGGGGGGCGTGGATCGTCTTGCGGCCCTTGCTGCTGGACGAGCCGGCAGTGGCGGATGCCATGCCCTGGTGGTGGCGGATGGCGTGGCCCTGGATCTCGGCGGTGGCGCCGCTGGCCGCTCCCTTGTGCACATGGCGCTGGCGCCGCCGCCTGGCACGCGCGATGGAGCAGGCGGCCTTGCCCGCCGACATTCGCTATGAACACATGGCGGCACTGGGCGCGACCGCGGCCCTGGGCGGTGCGGCACTGGCCGCCGTGGGGGCGCTGGCGCTGCAAGAGGGCGGCGTCCTGGCCTGGGCCCCCTGGGCCGGGATGGGCGCTGTGGCCGCCGGCGTGTTGCCTGGGATATGGCTGCGGGGGCTGGGTGCTAAACGGCGGCGCCGCATCGAACGCGATCTGCCGTTCGTGTTCGACATGATGACGTTATGCGTCGAGGCGGGGCTGAGCGTGCATGGCGCCTTGCAGTTGGCCGCGGCCAGCGGCCCGAAGGGGCCGCTGCGCGATGCGGTGGCCGGCGCATTGGCGGATATGCGTGCG
Source organism: Achromobacter sp. UMC71 (assembly GCF_014170305.1). Taxonomy (GTDB): domain Bacteria; phylum Pseudomonadota; class Gammaproteobacteria; order Burkholderiales; family Burkholderiaceae_B; genus Achromobacter. The sequence continues at coordinate 126,498 of NZ_LZZT01000015.1, read as the reverse complement.
GGCGTTTCGCGGTCGGCCGCCATCAAGGCGCTGGCCGATCGTTGCGATAGCCCGCTGGCCCGCAATTGGGCCGCGGCGCTGGCACAGGCGGAAGCGCTGGGCATCAGCCTGGGACCAGTGCTGCGGGCGCAGGCGGTCCAATGCCGCAGTGACCGTCATGTACGCGCCGAGCAACTGGCGATGCAGGCGCCGGTCAAAATGCTGCTGCCCTTGATCGCCTGCATCTTTCCCTGCACCTTCATCGTCCTGGGGTTTCCCATCGCGATCCAGTTGCTTCAGGGGGTGCAATGACCAGCGTCCCGCCGCTGCCGCACGGCCGCATCAGGCTGTTGCGGGTCAGGGGTTGGTGGGGGCGGATGTGCGGTCTCTTGGGGCGCCGTCCGCCGGGCCGGCGGTCGGGCATCTTGCTCGCGCCCTGCTGGGCGGTGCATACCTTCGGCATGCGCTACGCGATCGACGTGGTGTTCGTGTCGCGCGGCTTGCGGGTGGTGAAGGTGCGCAGGGCGCTTGCGCCCTGCCGGGTGGCGTTATGCCTGGGCGCCGTGGCCGTTGTCGAGGTTCGGGCTGGTGTTGTTGATGCCGAACACGGCGGTATAGGACGGATAGAAGCTGCAATAGAACACGCCGGCCGCCGCGATCGTGAACGGAATCTGCAGCGTGCTGGCAAATTGCGGCGACAGCCCCATGTACACCAGCAAGCCCGAGCACAGGTCCAGGAACAGGGCGATCAGGACCCAGGTCGCGGCATAGACCAGGAAGGCCCACTTGTTGCGCCAGCAGGCAATGCCCGAGAAGAACAGGGCTTGCGTCAGGCGCAGCCCATGCCAGGCCACCAGCACGGGCGCATACCAGAACAGCGCCGCGATCACGACGTAGATGATCGTGAAAATGATGAGCGGCGTGCGGATTGCCAGCAGGATTGGCTCCATCGTGTTTTCAATGGAGGCGATGCGCATGCCTTCCGCGAAAGCGGCGGAGAACGGCAGGAAGGTGGCCAACCCCGCGATCAGGCTGACGGCCGCATACAGCAGGCCCATCAGGAACAGCTTTCTGAAGACGCCGGGCTGCTTGAGGGGTTTGCCCCACATGGAAGGCAGCATCACCCGGTCTGCTTCGACGTGCTTGCAGGCCGCCAGGCTCATCAGCGTGACGGACGGCATCAGCGCGATGAACAGAATCGGGCCGACAATTTGTGCGGCGAAGGCGAAAATGACCAGGAGACTGTTGACCAGCGCCCAGGTGTACATGGCCAGCGGTTGCTTGCGGAACAGACGGAAGCCGTCTCGAACCCATTGCCAGCCGGAAGACGCGGGAAGGAATGCTGCTTGCATGGCTCTCTTGGGAAGTGATCTCTCAATAAGGGACGTGCTCCCCCCATTATGGGGGGAGCAACGATTACGGCAATACCGGCAGGCCAGGGCGGTGGCGCGCCCGCAACACTCTTTCGAAGTGCCGGGGATCGTGCGGTTTCAGCGTCTGGGCCGGGCGCGGCAGGAAAAAGTCGTACAGGCGCGACAACCAGAAGCGCAGGGCGGCGGCGCGCAGCATCAGCGGCCAGGCCTGGCGTTCGGCATCGGTGAACGGCCGTACGCTGGCGTAGGCGGCCAGCCAGGATTCGACCAGTTCGGGGATGAATTCGCCCGTGTCGCGCTCGATGCACCAGTCGTTGACGCTGACGGCCACGTCGAACAGCCAGGTGTCGCAACCGGCGAAATAGAAGTCGATGATGCCGCCCATGAGCGGATCTTCGAAGGTGCCGGCGAACAGCACGTTGTCGCGGAACAGGTCGCAGTGGGCCGGGCCGGCGGGAAGCGTGGCCCAGGCGGGTGTGCCGGCGGCGGCTTGCTGGGCGGCCAGTTCGGACTGCAGCAGCTGCGCCTGGCCAGCATCCAGGAAAGGCAGGACCTTTGGCGCGGTATCGACCCACCAGGACAAGCCGCGCAGATTGGGCTGCTGGATCGGGAAGTCCTGGCCGGCAAGGTGGGCACGGGCCAGCGTGGCGCCGATGAGGCCGCAATGGGCGGCGCCGGGCGCGGGTTCGTAGCCGCCGGGCAGGCGCGAGACGATGGCGCAGGGCTTGCCGTGCAGCGTGGTCAGCCGGGTGCCGTCGCGCAGGGTCTGTGGCTGCGGCACCGGGATGCCGCGGCTGGCCAGGTGGTACATCAGCTCGATGTAGAACGGCAATTGGGCCTGCGTCAGCACCTCGAACAACGTCAGCACGTACTCGCCGCGGCTGGTGTACAGGAAGTAATTGGTGTTTTCGATGCCCGCCGTAATCCCTCGCAGCGAGACGAACTCGCCCAGGTCGAAATGCGCCAACAGGGCGCGCGCGTCGTCGTCGGATACGGGGGTGAATACGGCCATTGATGTACGGAAAGAGGGGAGTTAACGGGCGGGCGGACATGGCTGTACGCGGCGGCGGCGCAATTTTAGACCACATGGCGGGCAGGGGCTCGCCTGCCGGGTATCGCGCTTGCCAAACATAATCTCGCCAAGCACCGTAAAATACCGCATCCCCTTGTTTTACTGAGCGATTCTTGGACTCCCCCGACTGGCGGCTGTGCGTCGCCCCAATGATTGACGTAACCGACCGGCACTGCCGCTATTTTCATCGGCTGCTGGCGCCGCGCGCCCGTCTGTACACCGAAATGATTACCACCGGTGCGCTGTTGTACGGCAACGTGGCGCGCCACCTGGACTTCGACGAAGCCGAGCACCCGGTTGCCCTGCAACTGGGCGGCAGCGAGCCGGACGCGCTGGCGCAATCGGCCAAGCTGGGGCGCCAATGGGGCTACGACGAAATCAACCTCAATTGCGGATGCCCGTCGGAACGCGTGCAAAAAGGCGCTTTTGGCGCCTGCCTGATGGCCGAGCCGGACCTGGTTGCTGACTGCATCAAGGCGATGCAGGACGCGGTGGATATTCCCGTCACCGTCAAGCACCGGTTGGGGCTGGACTACGACGAGTCCTATGCGTTCGTGCGCGATTTCGTCGGCAAGATCTACGACACCGGTTGCCGCGTGTTTATCGCCCACGCCCGCAATGCGGTGCTCAAGGGGCTGTCGCCCAAAGATAACCGTGAGATCCCGCCGCTGCGCTACGACGTGGTGCGCCAGCTCAAGCAGGATTTCCCGGACTGTGTGTTTGTGCTGAACGGCGGGCTGGCCGACGCGGACCAGTCGGTGGCGGCTGCCACCGACTTCGACGGTGTAATGCTGGGCCGCGCGGCCTGGCATACGCCGCGGGTACTGTCTGAAGTATCGCTGCGGCTATGGCCGTCGGTCAGGCTGCCCAGCGATGCGCAAGTGGTTGACGCCATGATGGAATACGCCACGCGCCAGGTGGCGCAGGGCGTGCCGCTGCGCGTCATGACGCGGCCGATGCTGGGGCTGGTGAACGGTCAGTCAGGGGCGCGGCGCTGGCGCCGCATGCTGTCGGATCCGGCGCTGCTCGCCGCGAATGACCCGGCGCTGATCTACGACGCCTGGCGCAGCCAGCGGCATGCGCCCGATATGCGCGGCGCGGCGTTGGCCGAGGCGCAAGCGGGCGTCTAAGCCCGGGGCCGGGCGCGAGGGGCCCGCGGACGCCGTCCGCGGGCGGGGACTCAGGACTTGGCGGGTTCCGCGCTTTCAGCGGGCCAGTCGCGGATGTAGGCCTTGAGCATGTTGTTTTCGAACTGCTGGGCCGCGACGATGGCCTGGGCCATGTCGTAGAACGAAATCACGCCCATCAGGGTCGGGCCGTCCATGACCGGGATGTAGCGCGCATGCTTTTCGAGCATCAGGCGCTGCACTTCGTCGGCGCTGGTATTGGGCGACACGCTGACCGGCGCGTCGTCCATGATTGAACGGATGGTGGTTTCGCCCGCCCCGCCATGCGTATGCATGTGGCGGATGATCTCGCGGAACGTCAGCATGCCGGTCAGGGTGCCGAATTCCATGATGACGAGCGAGCCGATATCCTGCTCGCTCATGGTTTGCACGGCCTGGGACACGGGCATGTCCGGCGATGCCGTGTAAAGCGTGTCTCCTTTGACGCGCAGAATCTCGCTGACCTTCAACATCGGTTTCTCCTGGGCGGCTGGCGCCCTGATGCTATTTGCTATTTCTTGTTCGCTTCCAGTTGCAGGACCGGGGCGATGCCATTTTCGGTATTTTGCGCTTCTCTGCCGAGTTCTTCCAGCGTAGGTGCATTTTGTTCGGAAATCACGGCCGAGGCGACCCGCAGGATTTCGGCGTCGTTACGCACCCGCGGCTGGCCCCGATCCAGCAGGAACCGGTCCACCACGGGCGCCAGCGAGGTCTCGCGGGCGTCGCAGGTCAGTACCCACAGGTCGTCCGGACTGCGGGTGACCAGGCCCATTTCGCCCAGGGTTTCCAGCACGTCGTTCAGTTCGTCCTGATGCAGTTTCAGGCCGGAAGCCAGCACGTTGGCCGGCAGGCCTGGGGGGCTTTCGGCCTGCGCGCGGCGCAGCACCCGCAGCACGTCCAGCGCATCCACGAACGGGGCGCCCGGGTACCGGTTGAACTCCCAGCGTCCGAGCCGGATGATCGGGGCGCTGGCGGCCAATGTGGCGCCCAGCAGGACGGCCAGCCAGGACAGGTAGATCCACAACAGAAAGATCGGCAGCGTGGCGAACGCCCCATAGATGACGGTATAGGTGGGAAAGCGCGTCAGGTAATAGGCGAATGCCGATTTCATGACTTCCAGCGCCACCGCGGTGACGCAGCCGCCGACCAGCGCGTCGCGCCACAGCACGTCGCGGTTGGGCACCACCACGAACAGGGCGGCAAAGCCCAGGCCGGTCAGCACCAACGGGATGAACGACACCGCCACGCTGACGATTTCAGGCACGTCGCGCACCAGCCCCAGCGATTCACGGGCCACGAACGAGGTTGCCCACAGGCTGGCGCCGGCCACCACCGGGCCCAGGGTGATGACGGCCCAATAGACCAGGGCCCGCTGCGGCAGGGGGCGCTGGCGCGTCACGTGCCAGATATCGTTGAAGGCCTTGTCGATGGTCATGATCAGCAACAGGGACGTGACCAGCAGGAAGCCGCCGCCGATGGCGGTCAGGCGCGAGGCCTGGCGGGCGAACTGGTTCAGGTATTCCATGATGTTGTCCGAGACGGACGGCGGCATTAGGCTGTTGGTCAGGAAGTCTTCGAGCGCGACCCGGAATTCCTGGAAGACGGGAAAGGCGGTGAACAGCGACAGCACCACGGCCAGCATCGGCACGATGGCCAACACCGTGGTGAAGGTGAGGCTGGAAGCCACCTGCAGCAGCTTTTCTTCGTCGGCGCGCTGCACCGTGAACAGGAAGGCGCGCCCGGCCCGTTTGGCCCATGAAGAGCGCGGGGACTGGGGCTCGGTGGCCGCCGGCGCGGCGGCGGCAGGCTCGGCGGGGCGGTTCATCAGGCGATAATAGCAGCATGAACCCTGAACTCAACCCCCGCTTGCGGCTGACGGCATCGGTGTCGCTGTTCGCCTTGATCGTGTTGTGCGTGACCTGGGAAACGGTCGTGGCGCCGCTGCGTCCGGGCGGTTCCTGGATGCTGCTCAAGGCGCTGCCGCTGGTGTGGCCGCTGCGCGGCATCCTGCGCGGCAACCTCTATACCTATCAGTGGGCCTCGATGCTGTCGTTGCTGTATCTGATGGAGGGCGCGGTGCGCGCCATGTCGGATCCGGCGCCCATGTCGGTCTTGATGGCCTGGGGCGAGATCCTGCTGTCCACGGTGTTCTTTCTTAGCGCCATTTTCTACGTGCGGCCGGCCAAGCGGGCCGCTAGGAGCCAACGCGCATGAGCGCCCATTCCCTGTCCGAATTGCAAGCCGTCAACTCGTTCGCGGCGTTGCCGGACGCGTTCTACACGCGGCTGGCGCCGCAGCCCCTGAATAATCCGCGCCTGTTGCACGCCAATGCCGAGGCGGCCGCCCTGATCGGGTTGGATCCGGCCGTGCTGGACACGCCCGAATTCCTGCGCGTCTTTTCCGGCGCCGAGCCGCTGCCGGGCGGCGATACCCTGGCCGCGGTCTACAGCGGGCACCAGTTTGGAGTCTGGGCCGGTCAGTTGGGCGATGGCCGGGCGCATCTGCTGGGCGAAATCCAGGGACCCGCGGGCGCCTGGGAATTGCAGCTCAAGGGCGCGGGCATGACGCCATACTCGCGCATGGGCGATGGCCGCGCGGTGCTGCGCTCGTCGGTGCGCGAGTACCTGGCCAGCGAGGCCATGCATGGCCTGGGCGTGCCGACCACCCGCGCGCTGGCGCTGGTGGCCTCCGACGATCCGGTCTGGCGTGAAACCGTTGAAACCGCGGCAATCGTGACTCGCATGTCGCCCAGTTTCGTGCGCTTCGGTTCCTTCGAGCATTGGTCCTCGCGCCGTCAGCCGGACATGCTGAAGACGTTGGCGGACTACGTGATCGACCGCTATTACCCTGAATGCCGGGCCGCGTCCGCGGGCGAACCGCAGGACGCCGCCGCGCCCTACATCGGGCTGCTGCGCGAAGTGACGCGGCGCACAGCGCTGTTGATGGCGGATTGGCAAGCCGTGGGCTTTTGCCATGGGGTCATGAACACCGACAACATGTCGATCCTGGGGCTGACGCTGGATTACGGCCCCTATGGCTTCATGGACGGCTTCCGGTTGGGGCATGTCTGCAACCATTCCGATTCCGAAGGCCGCTATTCCTGGAACCGCCAGCCCTCCGTGGCCCTGTGGAACCTGTATCGGCTGGGCGGCAGCCTGCATACGCTGGTGCAGGACGTGGACGGCCTGCGCGCCGTGCTGGATGAATACGAAGGCGTGTTCACGCGCGCCTTCCATGACCGCATGGGTGCCAAGCTGGGCCTGGCGGCGTGGCGGCCGGCCGACGAGCCCTTGCTGGACGATCTGCTCAAGCTGATGGATGCGAACCAGGCGGATTTCACCCTGACCTGGCGCCGCCTGGCCGATGCCGTGTCGGGCCGCCGCGCGCCTTTCGAAGACCTGTTCATCGACCGTCCGGCCGCCGCGGCCTGGCTGGACCGCCTGCTGGCGCGCCACGCCCAGGATGGCCGGCCCGCCGCCGAGGTGGCCGACGCCATGAACCGGGTCAACCCGCTATATGTGTTGCGCAATCATCTGGCCGAAGAGGCGATCCGCGCCGCCAAAAGCGGCGACGCCAGCGAAATCGACACGCTGATGAAACTTCTGCGGGCACCCTTCACGGCGCAAGTTGGCTACGAAAAGTACGCCAGTCTGCCGCCGGATTGGGCCAATGGTATCGAAGTCAGTTGTTCGTCTTGAGGTTCATTTTGACTGGTTGTTGACGGGAAATCGGTCTTTTATGGGGGGATGTCGCAGGAAATTGGCGCATTGCGTCGAAAAATCGCGGTTTTTTTCCCTGCAATCATTCGTTTCCATTGTAAAAGTCGTAAGATTGTCGCCTGCGGGACACTCAGGACGGCACGCCCGTCCTTGGGGCATTTGTCGACAATTTTCAATATAAAGCACTCTAAATATGCCTGGCGCAGATGGTTTGCTGTGTATCGGCTTGCTTGAGGATGATGCGGACTTCCGGGAGGAGTTGGCGTTGGGCTTGGGCGGGTACGGTTTCCGTGTGGCGTTTGCCTGTGATAATGCCGCGGCGTTTTACCGCCGGCTGCAGGAGCAGCCCTGCGATATCGTCATCCTTGACGCGCATCTTCCTGGAGAAGATGGGTTTTCCGTGGCCACGCGCCTGCGTGCATTGAGTCCTGTGGGCATCGTCATGCTGACTGGCCGCAGCGCGCTGGAGGACCGGGTGCGCGGCCTGGAGGGCGGCGCCGACGTCTACATGACCAAACCGGTGGATCTGCTGGAACTCAGCTCGGTCATCCGCAGCCTGGCCCGGCGCATGCGCCTGGCCAAGGCGCCGCGGCCGGTCGATGCCGAAACCCGCGCATCCGCCGATACGGCGTGGTCGCTGCAGGATGGCGGCTGGATCCTGGTGGCACCCGATGGTGCGTCGTTGCACCTGAGCGCCCAGGAGCGCACCTTTCTCGTAGCGTTGATGGATGCGGCGGGCTCCGCCGTCAGCCGCCAGGCGCTGGCCGAATTGTTCCTGCCCGATAGCCCCGGCGGATTTGAACTGCGCCGTATCGACGTGCTGGTCAGCCGTCTGCGCGCCAAAGCCCAAAGCGCGGGCTTGAAGCTGCCCGTGCTGTCCGTGCGCGGCCAGGGCTACGTGTTCGCTGCCTGATCGCCCTGATCGCGATCCCCCGTCACGGGCGGCTGGGCGGGCAGCGTGATCACGAACCGCGTGCCCACGCCGACCTTGCTGTGCATGGTCAGCGAGCCGCCCTGGTTCTGGCAGATGCGCCGGGCCAGATATAGGCCGATACCCATTCCTTGCGTCTCGCGGTGCGCCGTGCGGCGAAAGTGCGGCTCGAAGATGCGGGCCTGTTCTTCTTCGCCGATGCCGGGCCCGCTGTCGCTGACCGACATCCAGGCCATCTGCACGCCGCTTTCCTGGGTTCGTCCGGTTTCGATCCGGATGGGTTCGCTGGCGGGCGAGTATTTGATGGCGTTATGGATCAGGTTGCGCACCACCACGCTGGTGAGCGGACGATCGCAGTAGACGGGCAGCGTGTCCGCGCCGGCTTGCAGCAGCAGGGCGTGCGCCGTGTCCGGCTGCATGGCGGCGACCACGTCGCCAACCAGTCCGGCCATGTCGGTCAACTCGCCGCGCGGGGTCCACGCGGGTTCGCCCAAGCGGTCCTGGTTTAGCAACTGTTCCATCAGTTCGGTCATGCGGCTGACCGAACGGTGGATGCGCGCCAGGCGGGTGTCGACCGCTTCGCCGCTGCCGGACAGGATCATGTCCAGCGATTGGGCCGCGGCGCTGATGGTGGCGAGTGGCGCACGCAGTTCGTGCGAGATCAGGGCGTTCATCTGGCGTTGGGTGTCCAGGGCGCCCGCCATTTCCGCCAGGCGTAGCTCGCCCTGGACCTGATGGCCAGCGGCGGCCTGATCGTGGCTGGCCGGGTCTTGGCGCGGCCCACGGGCCAGGCCGGCCAGCAACAGGGCGGCCAGGACCAGCAGCAGCCGTGCCATTTCGGGCGCCAAGGCGCCATTGCCTCGGGTGGACCAGGCATCCTGGCCCAGCACCCAGGCCGACAGCGCGTACGCGGCGCCCAGCGCCAGCGCCGCCGCCCGCCGGGGGCCAGGTCTGGCCGCCGCGGCCAGAAACCACACCGCCAGCGCCGCGCTGGCCGCCGCGCACACGGCGGCGACCAGGCCGGGCAGCATGCCGCCGTCGGCGTCATAGACGAAGATTAATGCCAACGCCGCCAGGCCGGTCAACGCGATGCACGCCCAGCGGCACGCCGCGGCGAGCCGGGCGGCCATAGGGCTGCCGCAGATCAGCGGGACGGACAGGGCCAGCATGGCGGCGAACGAGCCGGCCTGCAGGGCGCCGGCGGGAAATAGCGTAGGCTGGGCGCGCAACACGCCTTCCACCAGCACGAACGCCATGCCGGCGCCGTAGATCGCGCTGCGTGTATACGCCCAGGCGGCGGCGAACGCGGCCGCGCACGCCAGGGCGATACCGGCGACGAGGCCCGCTTGAAGGTCCGGATAGGAAGTGCCGGGGCCCGCTGCCAGCAAGGGAGCGGGCCAGAGCAGGGCGGCTGCCAGCCATCGTGGCCGGGCCGGGCGGGAGTAGATCGCGCGGCCTGCGCGGCGATGGCGAAAACGCCGGAGGGTGCGAAGAAACAATCCTTCCGTCAACTAGGAACCCATTGGTGGTCAGGCGCGAGGTCTTGCGCGCGGGCGAAGTTTACGACAGCGCCGCGAATCGCGCGTACGCCGATGGTCTCCAGGATGGAGCGAGTGGCGGCGTCGGGCACATCTTCCGCGTACACCGCCATGTTCAGCGACACCGCAGTGGCCACGACCGTGGCGGCCAGGTGCTGGCTGCCAGGGCTGTGCAGGATGCCGGTGATGAAGCTGCCGCACAGTTTCACGTACGACAGGGAATACTCGTGCAGGTGTTCCATCGCGCCGAACTGCTGCGACAGGCGCGCCAGGCCGACGCGGCCGCCCGCCTGGCCGACGATGCGGCACAGCTGGTGCATGTCGGCTTCGTGCTCCACCAGCGCGACGGCATCCACTTCGATGATCAGCCGCGCGGTCAGGGCCGGCCGGTCGGCCAGCATGCGGTCGAGCCGCGACAGGAAGGTGGCCTGGGTCAGCGAGCCCTGGGATATGTGCACCGTCAGCGCGTCGGCGTGGGTGTACAGCCAGTCCAGTCCCAGGCGGATGGCCTGGATGTCGCATTCGGCCGACAGCCCCAGTCGCACCGCCGGCGGCATGAAGATCGAGGCCGGCACCGGATCGGCACCCGCGGCGTCGTGCAGGGTCAGGCTGGCCTCGTGGTGCAGCAGGGTGCCGGACACGTCCGCCAGGGGCTGCACTGTCAATGAGAAGCGGTGCTGCTCCAAGGCCGTGGACAGCGCGTCGTGCCAGCTGTATTCGCCGATGCGGGTGCTGTCGGCCGCCTGGCTGGCGGGGGCGATCTGGTCGTCGTCGACGCTTTCCGCGCACATGAGGGCATGGTCCAGCCGCGCCAGCGTGTCGCTCATGTTGTCGCCCGGGGCGTAGGCGGCCATCGCCAGCGCCCAGCGGCACCAGCCGCGCTTGTCCATGGGCACGCGCAAGGAACGCAGCTCGCGCCGCACCCGCTCGGCCAGGAGGCCCGCCTGGGGCGCCGACGTGCGAGGCATCAGCAGGGCGAAGTCCGAGCCGCTGATGCGCGCCAGCACCGCGGCTGGGCCGCCCGAGCCGTCGACCAGCTTGCGCAGGCGGTCGGACGAGGACCGCAGCCATTGATCCGTGAAGGCGCGCGACAGGTGCCGGTTGATCTGTGCCAGATCGCGCTGGCGGAACATCAGGATGTGGCCGCCGGCGTCGGGTTCCTGGCTGGCCAGCGCCTGCCGGAAATGGTCGATGAAATATTTGCGGTTGGGCAGGCGGGTGACCGCGTCGCGTGAGATCTCGCTTTGCAGGGATTCGATCCGGGCGTTCTGTTCCTGGACGGTGGCGGCCACTTTGCGCTGGGCGTCGACCAGGGCTTGATCCACCCCGGCCAGCTCGCAGGCCCCGATGGGCGTCGGGTCGCCGCCGGGCGCCAGCGCGCGCACCCGCTCGCAGATGTCCCGCGAGGTGCGCGCTTCGATCCAGCGCAGCAGGTTAACGGCGAACAGCGTCCAGAAGACGCCAGCGGCCAGTACCAGGCCGATGACGCGGACACCACCCTGCCACAAGGTGTCGCGCGCCAGCCGGGAGTCCGCCTGGACCGTGACCGAGCCGCGTTGGCGCCCGTCGGCCGACAGGATCGGCCGGGTGGCGGCGGGCGCCTCCATCTTCAGCCAGCTGTCGCGCCAATCCCGTGCCGGGTTGGGCGAGCCGGCCGGCGCCTCGTGGCGTTCCGCCAGGATGTCCCCATTTTCCGCGGTGATGCGCACCAGCGAATACAGGCCGGCGCCAAACAGATCATCCGCCAGCTTGCCTTTGTCCTGCGCGCCTGCGGCATCGTGCGACAGAGCCCACGCCAGGGCGCTGGCGCCGGCCTGGCCCTGCTGGGCCAGCTGGGTATTCAGGTAGCGGTGGGCCGCCAGCATCCCCAGCGCCTGCGCACCGAGCAAAATGAAGGCAATCAGGAGGGCGGTGCAGAGGATCAGCCGGCGTAATGTGGACATGTAGTAGGGGTTCCCTTCGTGGCCCGCACCGTTGCCGGTGCCGCGCAATGCCGGCCTGCCAGTAAAAGGGGGACGTCAGGCAGCGAAAGTGCCCGATCGGGAAAAATGCTGGATAAGAAACGTGACACACGTTACTAATACCTCAGTGTCGTCGCGTACGCTGTAATTCCGCATGTCACAGAACATACAGAATATTACGAAATCACCAGCGACATCAGACAACCTGTGCAATTATTTCGTTCGTGATAATTGCCCGGATGATAACTATTGAGACAGGCCGTATTAATTTTCCGGCTCTGGCTGTCGTAGTAAGGAGACGGCATGGCGCTAAGGACCGGCCAGCGACTGCTATCCAAGGACCGTCATGACCCCTCGCGAGCAACCAGATCAGTGCAGGAATCGAAGGAAAAGGAGCGCGTTGCTCCTGAAGTGTGGCGTTTTTTTGCGAAAATAATGCATAATTTAAAAAATGTTACAGCCCTTGGGTTTCTTTCCGGACCACAACGCCAAGGGTTTCTAGATAGGGGGCTCCGTGCGTGAGAGTTACCTGCTCGCACTGTGCCTGACGCTCGCGGGCGCACTTGCAGCGATATGTTTGTTTTTCGTGCGCAGGGAACGTGTGCTGCGCGATCGGCTGACGCGTGACGAATTGACCGGTGTCCTGAGCCAGCGGGAGCTGCATCGTCGCGCGCGTGCCTGGCTGAACCAGGCTGAACGGCAGTCCGGCAGGGGCGCGTTCGGGCTGGGCGGCGCATCGCATGGCGAGCGCGAAACCCTGGGCATCGCGCGCGCTCGTACGGGCACGCGCGGCATTGGCGCGTTTTTCCTGATCAGTTTTGACCAGTACGCCGAGATCAGCGCCATGCTGCGCGCCGGCGAAGACCAGACCCTGCTGGTGATGGTGGCCGACCGCCTCAGCCTGCTGACCCGCGCGCTGGGCGGCATGGTGGCGCGCAGCGGCACCGACACATTCACGGTGTGCATTCCCGAGGTCGATGAGGTGGGAGCGGCCCAGGTGTCGGCCAAGCTGCTGGAAGACCTGTCGGTTCCCTACGAATTGGGCGGCCGCCCGCTGATCGCCGTGTTCCGTGTGGGGGCGGCGTTGTATCCGGACCACGGCCGCAGTGTGGAAGAATTGCAACGCTGCGTGCAGGTCGCCATGGTGCCGCTGAAAGAGCGGGGCGGGCCCGGCTGGAACATGTTCGACTTTCGCATGCTGGCGCGCCAGCGCGATCAGCAAGGGCTGGAAAACGATTTGCGGCTGGCGCTGACGACGGCGTCCATGGACCAGTTCGAGCTGTACTACCAGCCTGTCTGCGATAGCGGCACCGGCGTGGTGCAGGGCTGCGAGGCGCTGCTGCGCTGGCACCATCCGGAACTGGGCAGCGTGTCTCCGGCCGTGACCATCGAACTGGCCGAACGCAGCGGCCTGATCGTGCCGCTGGGCGCCTGGATCCTGGAACGCGCCTGCTCGCAGGCCGCGCTGTGGCCGGCGGCCTGGCGGGTGCATGTGAATCTGTCGGTCAAGCAGATGAACGAGGACAGCCTGGTCCAGCTGGTGTCCGACGTGCTGGCCTCGACCCGCCTGGCGCCGCGCAAGCTGGTGCTGGAGATCACCGAATCGATCTTCATCCTGCACTATGACCGGCACGTGAAGATTTTGAACACCCTGCGCGCCAAAGGCATCGGCGTGGCGCTGGACGACTTCGGTTGCGGCTATTCCAGCCTGAACCACCTGCGCCACCTGCCCATCGATTGGGTCAAGATCGACCGCAGCTTCATTTCCGCGCTGGAGTCCGACGCCGGCAGCCGCGAAGTGGTGTCAGCCCTGTTCGGGCTGTGCCAGGCGATGCATCTGCCCGTGGTGGCCGAAGGCGTCGAAACCGAAGGGCAGCGCGAAATCCTCAAGTCGCTGGGCTGCCGCGTGATGCAGGGTTTCCTGTTGGGCCGGCCCGCGCCGGCCGCCGAGATTCAGGCTTTGGCCTCGGCGGTGTCATAATCGGGGTTGCTCGCAAACCCGACCTGTTGACTTCCTATGCCCGGCAATACCCTCGGTACCTTGTTCACCGTCACGAATTTTGGCGAATCCCACGGGCCGGCCATCGGTTGCGTCATCGATGGCTGTCCGCCCGGACTGTCCCTGGATGCCGCCGATATCCAGCTTGAACTGGACCGCCGCCGTCCCGGCACCTCGCGCCACGTCACTCAGCGCCAGGAAGCCGACCAGGTCGAAATCCTGTCTGGCGTGTACGAAGGCCTGACCACGGGCACGCCCATCGGCCTGTTGATCCGCAACACCGATGCCCGCAGCAAGGACTATTCCAACATCACAGACACGTTCCGTCCGGGTCATGCCGACTACGCCTACTGGCGCAAGTTCGGCCTGCGCGACCCGCGGGGCGGTGGCCGCTCGTCGGCCCGCCTGACCGCGCCGACGGTGGCCGCAGGCGCCGTGGCCAAGAAGTGGTTGTCTGAACAGTACGGCGTGAAGGTGCGTGGCTACATGAGCCAACTGGGCCCGATCGCGATTCCCTTCGTCTCGTGGGACGACGTGCCGAACAACCCGTTCTACGCGCCCAACGCCGAGATCGTGCCCGAGCTGGAGGCCTACATGGACCAGCTGCGCCGCGACGGCGATTCGGTCGGCGCCCGCATCGAGGTCGTGGCCGAAAACCTGCCGGCCGGGTGGGGCGAGCCCATCTATGACCGCCTGGACGCCGACATCGCGCACGTGATGATGGGCCTGAACGCCGTCAAGGGCGTGTCCATCGGTGCGGGCTTCGACTGCATCGCGCAGCGCGGCTCCGAACACGGCGACGAAATCACACCCGATGGTTTCCTGACCAACCACGCCGGCGGCGTGCTGGGTGGCATTTCCACCGGCCAGCCAGTGACGGTGTCGCTGGCCATCAAGCCTACGTCCAGCATCCGGGTCGAGCGCCGGTCGGTCAACCGCGCCAACGAACCCGTCATGGTGCAGACGCTGGGGCGTCACGATCCGTGCGTCGGCATTCGCGCCACGCCCATCGCCGAAGCCATGCTGGCCCTGGTGCTGATCGACCACGCCCTGCGCGATCGCGGGCAGTGCGGCGATCGTACCTGAGGCCTGGCGGGCCCCGATATTCGCAACCATTGGAGGCCGACATGAGCCGTAACCCCTATCCGTTGCGCCGCATGGTGGCCGTCCTGGGTCTGGCCGCGCTGGCCGGCTGCACGGGCATGAACACCACGCAGTCGGGCGCCATTGGCGTGAACCGCACCCAGTACATGTCCAGCATGGTGCCGTCGCAGGCGCTGGAGCAGGAAGCCAATCAGCAGTATGCCGACATCCTCAAGCAGGCCCAGGCCAAGAACCTGCTGGACCGCGATGCCCAGCAGGTGGCCCGGGTGCGCAGCATCTCGCAGCGCCTGATCGCGCAGGCCGGGGTGTTCCGCCCGGATGCGTCCGGCTGGAAATGGGAAGTGCATGTGCTGACCAGCGACGAGATCAACGCCTGGTGCATGCCGGGCGGCAAGATCGCTGTCTACACGGGCCTGATCAACAAGATCAAGCCGACCGACGACGAGCTGGCGGCGGTGCTGGGCCACGAAATCTCGCATGCGCTGCGCGAGCATGCGCGCGAACGCGTGTCGCAGCAGATGGCCACCAGCCTGGGCTTGCAGGTGCTGTCCATTGCCACGGGGTCCAACGCCGCGTCGGACCTGGGCGGGCAGCTCACCAGCGTGATGTTCACGCTGCCCAATAGCCGCACCCACGAGACCGAAGCCGACCGCATGGGCGTGGAACTGGCCGCGCGGGCGGGCTTTGACCCGCGCGCGGCCGTGACGCTGTGGCAGAAGATGGGGGCGGCCGATAGCGGCAATGCGCCGCCCGAAATTCTGTCCACCCATCCGTCGGCCGCGTCGCGCATTACCGACCTGCAGGCCGCCGCCCAGCAGGTGCTGCCGTTGTACGAGCAGTCCAAGGGCCGCGCGGCGCGCTAGGTCTGAAGGCATCCCTGTGCAAAGGGCATCCGCGGTGACGCGGATGCCCTTTTTTCTTACGGGCGCCCGTCAGTGCTAGGCGGGCAGTTTGACGCCGGGGCCGCGCATCACGGTGATGCCCAAGTCGGCCAGGATGCGGCGCGTTTCGGTGTCCGGCACGTCTTCCGCATACACGGCGATGTTCAGCTTGCGGGCCGTTTCCAGTACCGAGGCGGTCAATTGCTGGCTGCCCGGGCTTTGTGACATGCCGCCCACGAAGCCGCCGCCCAGTTTCACGTACGACAGCGGCAGGGTGTGAAGCTGCGCCACCGCGCCGAACTGCTGCGCCAGGCGGCGCACGCCAATATGGGCGCCGAATTCCGACGCCACGCGCGCCAGGGCGGCGATCTGCTCGTGGCATTCGACCAGGCCGTGCGCGTCGATTTCCAGGAACAGGCGGCGCGCCAGCGCGCGGTGCTCGGTCAGCAGCAGTGCCAGCTGGCGCAGGTATTTCTGGCCGCGCAGTGAGGGCAGGGCGACGCGCAGGGCCAGCTCGCCTTCGTGGGTGGCCAGCCAGTCCAGGCCCAGTTCCACGGCCTGCAGGTCGCAATCGGCCACCAGGTCCAGCCGCACTGCCGGGGGAATGAACAGGGTGGCGGGGATGGGAGCCTGGTTGGCCGCCGTGCGCAGCATCAGCATGGCTTCGGTGCGGACATGGCTGCCGTCGGCGCGGCGCAGCGGCTCGGTGGCCAGTTCAAAACGATGGCCTTCCAGCGCCGACAGGATCGCGTCCTTCCAGGCGCGTTCGCCGGACTCGGACGGGGACTGCGCGTCGGCGGCGCCAGCGATCACCACCTGGTCGTTGCCGGCGCTTTCCGCCCGCATCAGGCCGAAGTCCAGCCGCGCCAGCACCGGGCCGGCCTGGTTGCCCTGGCTGTAGTCGGCCATGGCTTGGGCCCAGCGGCACAGGTGGCCTTCGCCGACGGGGATGCGCGAGGCGTGCAGGTCGGCCCTCAGCTGCTCGGCGATCATCATGGCTTGCGGCGCGGCGCAGCCCGGCAGCAGCAAGGCGAAGTCCGAACCGTTCAGGCGGGCGAGCAGGGGATTGGTCACATGCAGCGACTTAAGAGATCCCTGGATGCGTTCGCAGGCGGCGCGCAGCCACTGATCGATGAATTCGCGCGGCATGTGGCGGTTCAGGTCAGCTAGATCGCGCTGGCGGAACACCAGCACATGGCCGCCGTCGATGGGCGGACGGGCGGGCGTGCCGCCCTGGACCGGCCCGGCTTCGAGCGCACGGCGGAATTCGTTGACGAAATATTTGCGGTTGGGCAGGCGGGTGACCGGATCCTGGTTCAGTTCCAGTTCCAGGGATTCGATCTTGGCGTTCTGCTCTTCGACGCTGGCGTAGACGCGTTCACGGGTCTGGTTCAGGGCCTGGACCACATCGGAAAGCTCCGGCACGCGCGCCTGCATTTGCTGCGGCGGCGTGTCCTGGCCGATGCTGCGGACATGGTCGCTGATCTCGCGCAGCAGCCGGTTCTTGATCCAGCCCACCAGCGCAAAGGCGAACAGCGCCCAGATCAGGCCCGCGCCCACCACCAGCGCAATCATGCGCAGGCTGCTGCGCCACAGGGCTTCCCAGGCGTAGGCGTCATTGGCCACCAGCGTCACTTCGCCGATCTGGCGCCAGCCGTCGCTGACCGCGTGCGACGCCGACTGGGCATCGAGCGGCGCCAGGGCCTGGAACCAGCGCGGCACGGACGCCCCGGTGGCGGTGGCCCGGCGCTCGATCAGCACTTTGCCTTCCGGGTCCGCCAGGCGCACCAGCGAAAAATGGCCGCCGTCGAACAGCGCGGACACCAGCAGTTCCTGCACCACCGGGTCGTTGTTGGCCGGCTGCGACAGGGACAGCGCCAGCGACACGGCCGCGTCGGTGCTCTGCACCTGCAGCTGGCCCGACAGGTATTCGCGCGCGGCGTTGACGCTGAGCGCCAGGGTGCCCAGCAGGATCACGCCGATCGCGAGGGTGACACTGAGCAGGAGCTGTCGAAGTATGGACATAGTCTTGGTTCCGGACATCAGGGGCGTATGCCTTCCCGTTCCATGCGTTGGAGTAGATCACGCCAGCGGCTGAGGCGGTCAACCGGTGCGGCGGGTTTGCCGTCGACGTACACGCCGTCGGCGTTGAAGCTGAATACCGGCGTCAGGTCGCGCCGTTGCGACGCCGGCAGAATCGTGGAAATCAGGCTGTCCAGCACCAGCGGCACCGCGTTCGGTGTTTCGTAGTAGCCCAGCACCATGTGGGCGATCTGGCTGCTGCTGGCCGGGCCGCCGACGCGCGCGCGGACATAGATGAAACGCAGCTTGTTCGCCGGCACGCCCATGGACAGCAACGTGAAATATTTGCCGATGACGTAGTCTTCGCAGTCGCCGGCGCCCTTGCCCAACGATTCGAGCGGGGTGGCCCAGTAGTCGTCCTTGCCCCAGATCGTGATGTCGTCGCCGGACAGCAGCGCGCGGTTCCAGAAATCGTTCGCCACCGCCAGCTTGTCTTTTTCCAGCGCCGGGGGCGGGCTGTGCAGCAATTGCAGCCAATTCGACACCGCTTTCGCGCCCTTGGCGCCATAGCGGCTGGCCGACAGGCTTTGCAGCTTGTCGGCGTTGATCTCCAGGGCGAAACTGCCGCCCCAGCCGCAAGCCAGACAAAGCAAAACCCATCGGCACAGATTCAGCGTGACGCGGAAACGGCGGGTTGATGGCATGAAACGGATTTTCACATTTTTCCGGAGGATTCAGGCGTCGTCCGGAAAAAATCCCCACGCATGCGGCCGCTTGCCGCGCTTGCCGTGCATCGATCCGGGAAGGGCCGCGAACGGCCCCTCCCGGGTCAGGCTTAGCTGTGGTCGACGTTCAGCTTCCCCTTCTGCAGCAGGTCGTTGATGATGGCCTGGTTGTTCATCTGCCCGCCCTGGGTCAGGTCGATGTTTTCCAGCACGATCTTCTGGTCCGCGCCCTGCGAGCCCAGCTTGCCCTGCGTATTGACGTCGATGACCGTGTTGTTGCCTTCCTTGTGGAAGTTCAGGTACTGGGTCAGCGTGCCGTCCTTTTCGCCGACCAGCAGGTCCTTCAGGTCCAGGATGTCGCCGCCGTCCGACGGCTTGGCCAGCGAGAAGTCCTTGATGGTGTCGACAGCGGGCTTGGCGAGGGTGCCCTGGTCGCCCAGTTCCCACTTGAAGGTATCGCTGCCGGCGCCGCCGATGAGGGTGTCATCGCCCTTGCCGCCGATCAGCAGATCGTTGCCGTTGCCGCCTTCCAGTGTGTCGTTGCCCGAACCGCCGTGCAGCACGTCGTTGCCGTCGCCGCCGTACAGCTTGTCGTCGCCGGCGCCGCCGTAGATGATGTCATCGCCATCGTCGCCGTACAGGGTGTCGTTGCCGCCCTGGCCGTAGATGATGTCGTTGCCCGTGCCGCCGTGGATGGTGTCATCGCCGCCGCGCGGGTCATCGGCCAGGTTGAAGTCGGCGTGGTGGTCCTTGATGTACTGGTACAGGTCGCCGCTGCTCGGCGCGTGCCCGTCACGCATCTCCAGGAACACCTGCAGCGCCTTCAGGCCCGAACCTTGCACCAGGTCGCTGGGGCGGCCGCCCACGGAGCTCCAGTTCAGGACATTGCCGTCGGTGTTGAGCGTGTCGCCGAAGATGATGTCGTTGCCGGCGCCACCGTTGATGATGTCGCTGCCGACGGCGGCCGGGTCCGTGCTGGACGAACCGCCTTGCAGCGCGGCGGCAAGATCCTTGGCGGTATTGACGATCTGGGGCTGGCCAACCGAGCCCGTGACGGTTTGGTTGGGACTCCACCAGTAGTCGCCCGGGAACGAGACGGTGCCCGATCCGGTGACGCTGGAGTTGTCGAAGAACTTCAAGTAGCCCTCGTTCACGCCCGTCCCGATGCCGATGGCGTGCACCGTGCTCTTGCCGCTCAGACCCTTGAACGCGTCAACGGCATCCTTCATGTCACGGTAGTCGGTGGCGCTGCCGCTGCCGTTGCTGCCGTTGTTGCTGAACGTGGGGTCGCCGTCGGTCAGGAAGTACGTGACGTTCTCGAACGTCTTGCCGTTGGACGTCGTGGGTTGCTTGTTGAACCAGCTCAGCGCTTCCTTGAACGCGCCTTCGTAGTTGGTGCCGCCGCTGGCGCTCAGCTTCTCGATGGCCTTGATCAGGTCCAGGACGTTGGTCGAGTTCAGGCCATTGACCGAGTACTTGTTGCTGGCTGTCGACTCGAAGCCAATCAGCGTCACGTTCACGATGCCGTCGTGGCCCTTCAGGCTGTTGGCCAGGTTCTTGAGCGCGTCGATGGTCAGCTGCATGCGCGAGAGGCCGCTCGTGCCGGACGCCTCCTTCATACTGCCCGACGTATCGACGACGATCGCGATGTTGTAGTTCTTACCCGGCTCGACTGTCGTGACGGTGCCGCCCTTGTCGCCAAGGATGACGTCGTCGCCGCTGCCGCCGTTGATCGGCGGCTTGGTGCCGGTGCCGCTGCCGTCGTTATCGCCCGAGATGAAGTTGTTGGTCTTGATCGCGAAGTTGTAGTCGCCCGACGTGTCCTTGCCGCCGTTGGCGGTGCCGCCGGTGTCGCGCACCTGGAAGCCGAACGAGGTGTCCTGGCCCGCGGCCGACGGCGTGTAGACCAGCTTGCCCGCGGCGATATCCGCGGCGGAGATCACGGCGTTCACCGAGACCGCCTGGCCGTTCAGGGTCAGCGTGCCGTCGGTCGGCAGACGCGTGATGATCACGCTTTGCAGCTGGTCGCCTTCGGCGCCGTCGTTGAAGTTGAACTCGGCGGTGGTGAACGCGTGGCTCGAACCGGCGTCAACGCTGGTTGCGTTGTCGGCGGCGACCGGCGCGTCATTGGTGCCGACCACGTCGACCGTCACGGTCTGCTTGGCCGAACCGTCGGCGGACGTGACTTCGAAGGTTTCCTTGAGTACCTTGCCTGCGGGCAGGTCCTGCACGGCCTTCAGGCTGTTGTTCAGCTGGTAGGTCCAGTTGCCGTTGGCATCGATCGAGAACGTGCCGTACTTGCCGGCCACGCTGGCCTGGGCTACGACGCTGCTCTGGCCGGCATCGGCGTCAGAGACCGTGAGCTTGCCCGCGATCTGCAGCGTCTTGTCCTCGATCACCGTGCCGGTAGCCTGGCCGGTGATCTTGGCGATGTCGTTGGTGCCGGTGATGGTGACGGTGATGTCCTTGGTCGCCGTGCCGCCGTTGCCGTCGTCCACCGTGACCTTGATGGTGTCGGTGACGGTCTGGCCTTCGGTCAGGGCCTGGACCTTGGCGCTGCCGTTGTCTAGCACGTAGGTCCACTTGCCGTTCTGGTCGACGGTGAAGGTGCCGTAGGCGCCCTTGCCGTCGTTATTGACGGACCAGGTGTGTTTGTCGTTGACATCCACGTCGGCCTTGGTCAATTGGCCCGTCGTGGTCAGATTGCCATCTTCCTTGACGTCACCGGTCGCCGCGCCGGAAACCGTCGGGGCGTCATTGGTGCCGTTGATGGTGATGACGACCTGGCCGGTGGTGCCGTCGGCCGTGGTGACCGTGATGGTCTCCGTCAGGCTTTCCTTGGCGCCCAGTTGCTGGACGGCCTTGGCGTCGTTGTCCAGCTTGTAGGTCCAGTTGCCGTTGGCGTCGATCGAGAACGTGCCGTACTTACCCTGGAAGTCGGTCTGCGGCTTGAATTGCGCCTGGCCGGCATCCTTGTCGGTCACGTCGAGCTTGCCGACGGCGGTCAAGGTGGTGTCTTCCTTGACGGTACCCTTGTCGTCGCCCGGCTTGCTGGGGGTGATCACGGCGGCGTCGTTGGTGCCGGTGATGTCGATGGTGATGGTCTGAGTCGCCTTGCCGCCGTTGCCGTCGTCGACGGTCACGGTGATGGTATCGGTGACCTTCTGGCCTTCAGCCAGGGCCTGGACCTTAGCGCTGTTGTTGTCCAGCACATAGGTCCACTTGCCGTTCTGGTCGACGGTGAAGGTGCCGTAGGCACCCTTGCCATCGTTGTTGACGGACCAAGTGTGCTTGTCGTTGACGTCGACGTCAGCCTTGGTCAATTGGCCGGTCGTGGCCTGGGTGCCATCTTCCTGCACCGAGCCAGTGGACACACCGCTGACGGTCGGGGCGTCGTTGGTGCCATTGATGGTGATGACGACCTGGCCGGTGGTGCCATCGGCGGTGGTAACCGTGAAGGTTTCCGTCAGGCTGTCCTT
This sequence comes from Achromobacter sp. UMC71, assembly GCF_014170305.1. Lineage (GTDB taxonomy): Bacteria > Pseudomonadota > Gammaproteobacteria > Burkholderiales > Burkholderiaceae_B > Achromobacter. The sequence continues at coordinate 104,549 of NZ_LZZT01000015.1, read as the reverse complement.
GGCGCCCAGTTGCTGGATGGCCTTGGCGTCGTTGTCCAGCTTGAAGGTCCAGTTGCCGTTGGCATCGATCGAGAACGTGCCGTACTTGCCCTGGAAGTCGGTCTGCGGGCGGAACACCGATTCGCCGGCATCCGGGTCCACGACGTCAAGCTTGCCGCTGGCCGTCAGGGTGGTGTCTTCCTTGACGGTGCCCGCGTCGTCGCCCGGCTTGCTGGGCGTGATGACGGCGCCGTCGCTGGTGCCGTCGACCGTGATGGTGATGGTCTGCGTGGCCTTGCCACCATGGCCGTCATCGACGGTCACGGTGATGGTGTCGCTCAGGTGCTCGCCATCCTTGAGCGCCTTGACATCGGGATTGGTGTTGTCGAGCTTGTAGGTCCACTTGCCGTTCTGATCCAGCGTGAACGAGCCATACTGGCCCTTGCCGTCGTTGCCGAGGGACCAGGTATGCGTGTCGTTGGTGTCGACGTCGTGCTGGGTCAGTTGACCGGTCACGGCCTGGTTGCTGCCTTCCTTGACCTGGCCGGTACTGGTCCCAGTGATGGTCGGGGCATCATTGGTGCCGGTGACCGTCACGGTGATGACCTGGGTCGCCTTGCCGCCATGGCCGTCGTCGACGGTCACGGTGATGGTGTCGGTGACCTTCTGGCCTTCGGCCAGGGCCTGGACCTTGGCGCTGTCGTTGTCCAGCACATAGGTCCACTTGCCGTTCTGGTCGAGCGTGAACGAGCCGTACTGGCCCTTGCCGTCGTTGTTGAGCGACCAGGTGTGCGTGTCGTTGGCGTCAACGTCATGCTTGGTCAGTTGACCCGACACGTCCTTGGCGCCGTCTTCCGTGACGTCGCCCTTGGCTTGGCCGGAGATGGTCGGATCGTCGTTGGTGCCGTTGATGGTGATGGTGACCGTGCCGGTGGTGCCATCGGCGGTGGTGACCGTGAAGGTCTCGGTCAGCTTCTCGTTCACGCCCAAGGCCTGGACCTTGGGATCGTCGTTGTTGAGCTCGTACTTCCAGTTGCCATTGACGTCGATCGAGAACTTGCCGTGTTCGCCTTGGAAGCCTGCCTGCGGCTTGAAGACGGCTTCGCCTGCGTCCTTGTCGGTCACATCCAGCTTGCCATTGGCGGTGTAGATCTTGTCTTCCTGGACCGTACCCGCGTCATCGCCCGGCTTGCTCGGGGTAACGACAGCAGTGTCATTGGTGCCGGTGATCTCAACGGTGATGACCTTGGTGGCCGTGCCGCCATGGCCGTCGTCGACGGTCACGGTGATGGTGTCGGTGGCCTTTTCGCCGCCTTTCAGGGCCTGGACCTTGTCGCTGGCGTTGTCCAGCTCGTACTTCCAGTTGCCATCCTTGTCCACCGTGAACGAACCGTACGTGCCCTTGCCGTCGTTGCTGACGGTCCAGGTGTGGGTGTCGCTCGTGTCCACGTCGGCCACGTCCAGCTTGCCGCCGGTGGTGGTGGTGCCGTCTTCGGCGACCGTGCCGTCGGTCTTGCCGGTGAGCGTCGGGTCGTCGTTGGTGCCTTCGATGGTGATCGTGACCACGCTGGTCGTGCCGTCGGCGGTCGTGACAGTGAAGGTCTCGCTCAGCTTTTCACCGACAGCCAGGGCCTGGACCTTGGGGTCGGTGTCATCCAGCGTGTACTTCCAGTTGCCGTTGGCGTCGATCGAGAACTTGCCATGCTCGCCCTTGGCATCGGTCTGCGGCTTGAAGACGGCTTCGCCTGCGTCCTTGTCCGTGACATCCAGCTTGCCGCCGGTGGTGGCGATCTCGTCTTCCTTGACCGTGCCCGCGTCGTCGCCCGGCTTGCTCGGGGTGACGACGGCCGCGTCATTGGTGCCGGTGATGTCGACCGTGATGACCTTGGTGGCCGTGCCGCCATGGCCGTCGTCGACGGTCACGGTGATGGTGTCGGTGGCCTTTTTCACCTTCCTTCAGGGCCTGGACCTTGTCGCTGCCGTTGTCCAGCTCGTACTTCCAGTTGCCATCCTTGTCCACCGTGAACGAACCGTACGTGCCCTTGCCGTCGTTGCTGACGGTCCAGGTGTGGGTGTCGCTGGCGTCGACGTCGGCCACGTCCAGCTTGCCGCCGGTGGTGGTGGTGCCGTCTTCGGCGACCGCGCCGTCGGTCTTGCCGGTCAGCGTCGGGTCGTCGTTGGTGCCTTCGATGGTGACGGTAACGGTGCTCTGGGTGCCGTCAGCGGTGGTGACCGTGAAGGTCTCGGTCAGCTTTTCACCGACCGCCAGGGCCTGGACCTTGGGATCGGTGTCGTCCAGCGTGTACTTCCAGTTGCCATTGGCGTCGATCGAGAACTTGCCGTGCTCGCCCTTGGCATCGGTCTGCGGCTTGAAGACGGCTTCGCCTGCGTCCTTGTCGGTCACATCCAGCTTGCCGCCGGTGGTGGCGATCTCGTCTTCCTTGACCGTGCCCGCGTCGTCGCCCGGCTTGCTCGGGGTGACGACGGCCGCGTCATTGGTGCCGGTGATGTCGACCGTGATGACCTGGGTGGCCGTGCCGCCATGGCCGTCATCGACGGTTACGGTGATGGTGTCGGTGGCTTTTTCACCTTCCTTCAGGGCCTGGACCTTGTCGCTGCCGTTATCCAGCGTATAGGTCCACTTGCCGGTGCCGTCGACAGTGAAGCTGCCATACGTGCCCTTGCCGTCATTGCTGACGGTCCAGGTGTGCGTATCGTTGGTATCGACATCGTGCTGGGTCAATTGGCCGGAAACCGTCGCGTCGGGGCCATCTTCCTGGATGCCGCCGGTGGTCGTGCCGGTGATGGTCGGCGCGTCGTTGGCGCCGGTGACCGTGACCGTGATGACTTGGGTGGCCTTGCCGCCATGGCCGTCGTCGACCGTCACGGTGATGGTGTCGGTGACGGTCTGGCCTTCGGCCAGGGCCTGGACCTTGGCGCTGTCGTTGTCCAGCACATAGGTCCACTTGCCGTTCTGGTCGAGCGTGAAGCTGCCGTACTGCCCCTTGCCGTCGTTGTTGAGCGACCAGGTATGCGTATCGGTGGTGTCGACGTCGTGCTTGGTCAGCTGGCCCGTCACTTCGCGGGCGCCGTCTTCCGCGACATCGCCGGCGGCCTGGCCGGTGATCGTCGGGGCATCGTTGGTGCCGTTGATCGTGATGGTGACCGTGCCGGTGGTGCCGTCGGCGGTGGTGACCGTGAAGGTCTCCTTCAGGGACTCGCCCGCGGCCAGCGCCTGCACGCGCGGATCGGTCTGGTTCAGGCTGTAGACCCAGTTGCCGTTGGCGTCGATCGAAAAGGTGCCATAGACGCCTGCGCGGTCGGCCACCGCCACGAAGAAGGACTGGCCGTCGTCGGGGTCCACCACGTTGAGCTTGCCGTTGGCGGTGGAGACCTCGTCTTCCTTGACGGCGCCGGCGTCGTCGCCCGGCTTGGAGGCAGTGATCTGGGCCGCGTCATTGACGCCCACGACCGTGATTTCGACGGTGGCGGTGGAGGTCGCGCCGCTCGGGTCGGTGACCACGTAGGAAATCGTGGTGGTGGCGGTCTGCCCTTCGGGCAGGTGCTGGAAGCTGGAGCCCGGGACGAACACGTAGCTGCCGTCCGGCTGCACGATGAAGGTGCCGCCGTTGGAACCGGTCACGGCGACGCCGCCCGGGGTCATGGGGCGGCCGTTGATCGAAACGATGCTCAGCGGATCGCCGTCGGGATCGCTGTCGTTGGCCAGCAGGTTGCCGCGCACGGCGGTCTTTTCGTCGACGCGGGCGGAATCGTTGACGGCGATGGGCGCGTTATTGGTGTCACCCGCGTCGCCGGTGCCGGCGCCGCTGCCGCCGCTGGACGCGCGGTCCAGCGTGTCGGCGGCTCGGCCCGGGTTGGGGTAGGCCAGGTCCAGCGGGCTGGTCGATTCCAGGATGCGGGCCAGACGGACGAAGCTGCCGCCGCCGTCATCGCCGCTGCCGCCGGTCAGGGTGGCGGCCGTGGGATCCAGGACCTCAAATGGATCCTGCCCGGCCTGCAGGGCGGCCAGCAGGCGGTCGGAGTCGGTGCCCTTGGGCGCGGCGACCGCCGCTTCGGACGGGTCGGCCAGGGGGCCTGCCAAATCTCCGCTAACGGCCACTTCACGGCTTTCCCCGATCACGATCGGCATACCGTTCTCGACTTGCAGGGCCACCGTCGCGCCCGAGGCGGTGACGATGTCGCTGCCGGCGGGCACGTTGCTGCCTTGACGCAGTTCGGTCAGGGATCCGTCGCTATTGCGTATCCACGCGCGACCGGAGAGTTCAGTGACGACTGCGGGGGAAGAGTTGGCCATGTCGGTTCCGTTTCAGGGAGTTATCCAAGATGGCCAGATACTAGAGGCGGACGGCGCGCGGGGGTATTGTCCTCAAGGACAGGTTCAGGAGGGGATTTTGCCGCCCGCGTCCGCCGGCGCCGAAATGCCATGCACCCGCAGCGCCAGCTGCAGGCGGTCGGTGACGCCCAGCTTGTCGAAAACTGCTGACAGATGGGCCTTGACCGTGCGTTCGGTGATGCCCAGCAGGCCGGCGATCTGGGCATTGGACTGGCCGCTGGCGGCATGGCGCGCCACGGTGGTTTCGCGTTCGGTCAGGGCGCCATTGTCCCAGGCCGCGGCATCCTGGGTCCGCTCGGTGACCAGCTTGAGCAGGCGCGTTACCAGCGACCGCCCCATCCAGATGCCGCCGGACGTCACGACTTCCAGCGTCTGCGCCAGCGCCGTCGCGGGGGCATAACCATGGCAGTAGCCCTGGGCGCCCGCGCCCAGGGCCTGCGCGCCTTGCTCGTCATTGGGGCTGGGGCTGGCCACCACGACCTGCAGGCCGGACAAAAGGGGTTGCCAGGACGGGTCCTGCCAGGACGGCAGGCGGGGCAGGCCGGTATCCAGTATGGCCAGGGTGCGGCCCTGTTCGCGCCAGCGTTGCAGATCCGCCAGGCCACGGCCGCGGGCCGCCAGCCAGCGCGCCGGATCCAGGGCGCGCCAGTGCTGCCACAGCAGGTCGTCGTGCGTTACCAACAAGACAGGAACGGATTTCATATCGCCTTCCAGCACTCCTCAACGTTCGGTAAAGGCATTGGCCTTGGCGCGCAATATCGGCTTGAGCAGATACTGCAGCACAGTCCGCTTGCCGGTCAGGATATGCACCTCGGCCACCATCCCGGGGATGATGGGCAGGTTCTTGTCGCCCACCGCGCTGCGGTCGGTGCGCACGCGCACCACGTAGTACGAATTGCCTTTTTCGTCGGTGACGGTGTCCGCGCCGATCTGTTCCACCTTGCCTTCCAGCCCGCCATAGATGGCGAAGTCGTAGGCGGTGAACTTCACTTCGGCCTTCTGGTCCGGATGCAGGAAGCCGATGTCGCGCGGCAGGATGCGCACCTCCAGCAGCAGTGTGTCGTCCTTGGGCACGATTTCGATGATGTCCTTGCCCGGCTGGACCACGCCGCCGACGGTGTTGTTGAACAGCGTCTTGACGGTGCCGCGCACCGGCGCCCGGACTTCGGCCAGCTTCACGCGGTCGGCCAGCGCCAGCTTGCCTTCGCGCAACGTGGCCAGCTTGGTGTTGGTTTCCGACAACTCGTTGCGGGCCACGTTGCGGATGTTCAACTCGGACTCTTCCAGCTTGCTCTGCGCTTCCTTGATCGATGCCTGGAAACGGTCGATCTGGGCTTCCGCGCCTTTCTGCTCGCCGCAATAGCGGGCCACGTCGCGTTGCAGGCGCAACAGGTCCACCTCGGAGACCGCGCCGCTCTTGAGCAAGGGGCGGGTCACTTGCAGTTCGCGCGAGGTCAGGCCGCAGCTGGCCGAGGCCTGGTCGCGCTTGGCGATCGTTTCGCGCAGGTCTTCCTGGCGCTGCTTGAGCTGCTCGCGCGCCACGTTGATGGTGGCGTTCAGTTCGGTGGTGCGAGCCTGCCACGCATTGCGCTCCGCTTCGACCAGGCCTGGGGCCTGCTTCAGCACTTCTTCCGGCGCCACGAACGGTTCGCCGGTGGCCAGGGCCTTCAGGCGGGCGGACTTGGCCAGCAGGGACAGATATTCGGCGTTGTTTTCGCCCAACGACGAGGCAAACCGCGTGTTGTCGATCTTCAGCAGGATCTGGCCGGCCTCGACCTCTTGGCCGGACTTGGTCAGGATTTCCTCGACGATGCCGCCATCCAGGCTCTGGATGATCTGCACCTGCCGCGACGGCACCACCTTGCCTTCCCCGCGCACCACTTCGTCGATCTTGCCGAAGGCGGCCCAGACCAGCAGGGCGGCCAGCGCCAGCAGGCTCATCCACAGCAGGATGCGCGCGCCGCGGGCCTGGGATTCGTGGATCACCCATTCGGCGTTGCCGACGTAGTCCGAACGTTGCTCGGGCTTGCCCTTTGCGGCGCCGTCCAGCAGCCGGTCGAAGAAGTACACGAACACATTGCGCAGCTTGCGCCACAGCGCGCCGAACAGGCCCGGCTGCTTTTCACCTGGAGTTTTCTGCATGCTTGCCTCAGCTTCCGCGCCCGACGCGCCCCTGGCGCAATGCTTCGACGACCTGTTCCTTGGGGCCATCGGCCACGATGTGCCCGTTGTCGATGACGATCAGCCGGTCGACCAGGTCCAGCAGGGCCGTGCGGTGGGTCACCAGCAGGATGGTCTTGCTGACGCTGGCTTCGCCCAGGCGCCGGCGCAACTGGGCCTCGCTCTGGTGGTCCATGTTGCTGCTGGGCTCATCCAGCAGCAGGATGGGCGGATCGTTGATCAGGGCCCGCGCCACCGCGACCGATTGGCGCTGGCCGCCGGACAGCGACTCGCCACGCTCGCCGATGACCATGTCGAAACCATTGGGGTGCAGGTTGGCGAACTCGGTTACGCCCGCCAGGTTGGCGGCGGCCAGGATGCTGGCGTCGTCGGCGTAGGGAGCGCCCATGGCCAGGTTGTGTTTCAGGCTGCCGTAGAACAGCAGCGGGTCCTGCGGCACGTGGCCGATCGCCCGGCGCACGTCGGCCGGGTCGATCTGGCGCACATCCACGCCGTCCAGCAGCACGGCGCCTTCGGTTGGCTGATACAGCGCCAGGGCCAGCTTTTCCAGCGTGGTCTTGCCCGAGCCGATACGACCGATGATGCCCACTTTCTCGCCCGGCTTGAGCTTGAACGACACCTTTTTCAGCACCGGCTGCGTGCTGCCCGGGTAGGTGAACGTGACGTCGCGGAACTCCAGCGCGCCGTGGAATACCGGCCGGTGCAGGAATTCGGCCTCGGGCGGGCGTTCGATCGGCAGCTTCATATAGCTGTCGATCGACCCCAGCGAGGTGCGCGCGTTCTGGTATTGCATCAGCAGGCCGGCCACCTGGCCCAACGGCGCCAGGCAGCGCCCGGCGATCATGGAGGCGGCGATGATGCCGCCCATCGACAGGGCGGCGTCCTGCACCAGGTACACGCCGATGATCACCACGCAGATCGACACGAGCTGCTGAATCGCCTGCACGAAGCCCACCGTGGTCGACGAAATCAGCTTGAGCTTGCCGCCGTTCTGGGCGATGAACTCGGTGGCGCGCTCCCAGTTGCGCTGAATGGCGCCCTGGGCGTTCAGGGTCTTGACCGCTTCCAGCCCGGTCAGGGCCTCGACCAGCGTGGCGTTGCGCTGCGACGACGCCTGGAACGTCGCCATCGTCAGCGCCTCCATCCGCGCTTGCGCCGCCAGCGACACCAGCAGGATCAGCACGATGGCCACCACTGGCGGCAGCACCATCCACGGCGAAATCCAGGCCAGCGCGGCCAGGAACAGCAGGATGAACGGCAGGTCCACCAGGGTGGTGATCGTGGCCGACGCGATGAAATCGCGGATCGACTCGAACGAGCGCAGGTTGGCGGCGAACGAGCCCACCGAGACCGGACGGCCTTCCAGCCGCAGGTCCAGCACGCGTTCCATGATCTGCGCCGACAGGCGCACATCGACCCGCTTGCTGGCGCTGTCCACTACATGGGACCGCGCCGTGCTCAGGATCATGTTGAAGATCACCACCAGCGTGATGCCGATGGCCAGCACCCACAGGGTCTCCACCGCGTTGTTGGGCACCACGCGGTCGTACACGTTCATGGTGAACAGCGGCATCGCCATGGCGAAGACGTTGATCAGCAGGGCGGCGATGAGCGCGTCGCGGTACAGCCGCCGGTTTTCCATGATCGCGGCCCAGAACCAGTGGCGCTCGCGCACCTTGGCCACTTCCGGGGCCCGTGCGTCGAAGCGGAACTGCGGCCGCACGAAGCACACCAGGCCGGTGTATTGTTCGGCCAGGTCAGCCGCGCTCATGTCGACCGCGCTGCCGCCCAGTTCGGGGTGGCTGATCACATATTTGTCGCCGTCTTTCTTGAGCAGCAGGCAGGCCCGCTCGCCGTTGAGCAGCAGGATCGCCGGCAGCAGGTCGGACGGCACGCTGTCCAGCGTGCGCTTGACCACGCGCGCCGACAACTGCGCCCGCGCGGCCGCGCGCGGCAGCAGGGCAGGGGTCAGCTTGTGGGCTTCCAGCGGCAGGCCGGCGGACAGGGCCTGCGCGGTGCAGGCCACGCCATGCAGGCGCGTGATTTCCACCAGGCAGTCCAGCAGCGGGTCATCGTGCGTGGCGCGCGCGTCGGCGCGCCATTGCCGGGACGCTTGTTCCATGTCAGATAACTTGGCCATCTTCGTCATCCAGCAGGTCCAGATGTTCCGAAAGGCGCGCACGCTGTTGCTTGCGCTGGGTGAGCTTTTGCTGGGCCTGTACCGGCAAATCGGTCAGGCGCAAGGTGCCGTTGGCGATCAACGCATCGATCAAGTCTTCCAACACGCGGACAAAGTCCGCATCCAACTGCGAAAAATCGTTGTTCTGGTTCGCCATGCGGCCTCCGTGCGCCTGAATTCCGCTGCCTGATCAGGAGCGGGGCTGGTTGGCGGACGGGGTCAGCGGAACCAGCGTGGGCGGCAGCGTGCCCTCGTTGTATTGCACGCGTACCGGCGTCAGCCGGGCGGCATCGGGCACCGTGGAATTGCACAGCTTGATGACCTCGTCTGACACCACCAGCTTGCCGTTTTCCTCGGGCATTTCGTTGCGTGCCGGTTGCAGCGTCAGCGCTGGCAGCAGCGTATGCGACAGCGCCAGCCAGCGGTACTGCGCCAGCTTCAGGTCATACAGGGCGTTGGTCAGCGCGCGGCGCGATTCGAACAGCTCGTTTTCGGTGTTGAGCAGGTCCAGCAGGGTGCGCTGGCCGATCTGGAATTGCTGGCGGTAGGCGTCGCGCACCTTGGACGTGGCCAGTTCGTGGTCACGCAGGAAGGGCAGCTTTTCCTGCAGGCTGGCGATGTTGTTCCAGGCCACGGCCAGGTCCTGCTGCACGTTGCGGCAGGTGTAGTCGCGCACGTCGCGGGCGGCATACGACTGGGCGGCCGTCTGGCGGACCCGCGCCGAGTCGGCGCCGCCGCGGTACAGGTTGTAGTTCATCACCAGCTGAACGCTGGAGCTGCGGATGTCGCGGTTCTGGGGCGTCGGGTCGTTCTGGTCGCGGCCCGTGGCGGCCACAAACTCGAACTTGGGCGAGAACGCACCCTTGGACGACGCCACGCCAGCCTCGGCGCCCTGCAGGGCGGCCTGCTTGGACAGGAAGCTGGGGTTGCGGCGCAGCGATTCGTTGAAGTTGCCGGGCTTGACCGGCAGCTTGTCCGACACGTCGGGCACCGGCTGCATCGCTTCGGGCGGGAACGCGCCGGTCACGCGCTGGAAGCGCTGCTGCACGTCCAGCAAGTTGGCGGTTTCGGTCATCAGGTTGGTCTGGGCCAACGACAGGCGGCCGCCGGCCTGTTCCAGGTCGACGCGCCGGCCGACGCCCGATTCGGCGCGCTGGCCGATCTGCTTGAGGGTTTCTTCGTGCAGCGCATAGTTCTGGCGCGCCAGCAGTTCCATGTCGCGGTAACGCTGCAGGTCGATATAGGCCTGCACGGCGGCATAGGCGGTGCTGTCGCTGGTGGCCAGCACGTCATAGAAGCGGGCCAGCTTGTCGAAGCCGGCCTGCTTGACGTCGTTGCTGGTGCGAAAGCCGTCAAAAATCAGCTGGCGCAGCTCGAAGTTGTAGCCCGGGCGGTTCCAGCTCTGCGATCCCACGCCCGGCACGTTGTTGCGGTATTCGCGGCCGACATACCCCAGCGCATTGACCTGCGGGAAGAAAGCGCCGCGAGCGACCGCCTGGCCTTCCAGCGAGGCCTGGAAGTCGTGGTACTTGGCCTGGATTTCAGGGTTGCTGAGCAGGGTCTGCTCGACAATCTGGTTCAGGGTGGTGACGCCCGGCGCGGTGGCAGGGGCAGGAGAATCCGCCGTGGCAGGCTGGGCAAAAGCGGCAGGGACGAACGCCAAGGCCAGGGCCGAAACCGTGGTTTTGAGCAAAAACGAAGCCATAGGAATTATTCGCGAGTCGAGTTTGGGATTAGTAGCCGGCATATTGTTTGCAGATGTCAAAAATAGCGATTCAAGATTTGTTAAGTCTTGACGCAACCTGCCGGCCCGTCGGATTTATTTCGAATAAAATCACGGAAAATGACGAAAAATTACGTGATTTAGGCGAAATTCAATATGGACGGATTAATCAAAAACTATTAATGCGATTTATTGCGCATTATGTCTGTTTCTGCTTTGCCACATTGAAACTTGATTATATCCGGTTGCGTATTTTGTATCTAAATTGTTTTTAAAATTCGGCAATTTGTGATTATTTGCCGACACCGCTTTTACAGGCCAGATGGCGGCGTCATTCCCTGTCTTGGCAGAGACACCGTGGTATTAGTAGTACTAGTATGTGTGGTGCGGTTGTACTAGGTTCAGAGGCTGTGCATAATTCCTCCATGCCGCAGCGGCCGGCGCGGGAGCGATTTGCTTGAACCGCGCGAGGCACGAGCCGGATTGTCTATTTGCAGAGCGCATCCATGGCCCAAACCCTTTACGACAAACTCTGGAACGCCCACATCGTTCACCAGGAATCAGACGGCACCTGTCTGCTCTATATCGACCGCCACCTGCTGCATGAAGTCACCAGCCCGCAGGCGTTCGAGGGCCTGGCCATCGCCGATCGCAAGCCCTGGCGCACCGGCGCCAACCTGGCGGTCGCCGATCACAACGTGCCCACGTTGAACCGCGCGCAGGGCATCGATGATCCGGTCTCGCGCCTGCAGGTCGACACCCTTGACGCCAACTGTGACAAACACGGCATCACCGAATTCCGCATGAACGATCTGCGTCAGGGCATCGTCCACGTGATCGGGCCCGAGCAGGGCGCGACCTTGCCCGGCATGACGGTGGTCTGTGGTGATTCGCACACCAGCACGCACGGCGCGTTGGGCGCCTTGGCCTTCGGCATCGGCACGTCCGAAGTCGAGCACGTGCTGGCCACTCAGACGCTGCTCATGAAGAAAGCCAAGAGCATGCTGATCAAGGTCGAAGGCGAATTGCCCTTCGGCTGTACGGCCAAGGACGTGGTCCTGCACATCATCGGCATCATCGGCACCGCCGGCGGCACCGGCCACGCCATCGAGTTCGCCGGCAGCACGATCCGTTCGCTGTCCGTCGAGGGCCGCATGACCGTCTGCAACATGGCCATCGAAGCCGGCGCCCGTTCCGGCATGGTCGCCGTGGACGACAAGACCGTCGAATACTTCCGCGGCCGTCCGTTCGCGCCGTCCGGCGTGCTGTGGGACCACGCCGTGGCCTACTGGCGCACGCTGCATACCGACGACGGCGCCAAGTTCGATACCGTGGTCGAAGTCAATGCCCGTGACATCAAGCCGCAAGTCACCTGGGGTACCTCGCCCGAGATGGTCCTGCCGGTGGATTCCCGCGTGCCGGATCCCGATCGCGAAAAAGACGATGTGCGCCGCAGCGGCATGGAGCGCGCGCTGGAATACATGGGCCTGAAGCCCAACACCCCGCTGACCGACATCCGCGTGGACCGCGTGTTCATTGGCTCCTGCACCAATTCGCGCATCGAAGACCTGCGCGCCGCCGCCGTCGTGGCGCGTGGCAAGCACGTCGCGTCCAATGTGCGCCAGGCGATGGTGGTGCCGGGTTCCGGGCTGGTCAAGCAACAGGCCGAACGCGAAGGCCTGGACAAGATCTTCATCGAAGCAGGCTTTGAATGGCGCGAACCGGGCTGCTCGATGTGCCTGGCGATGAACGCCGACCGCCTCGAGCCGGGCGAACGTTGCGCCTCGACCTCGAACCGCAACTTCGAAGGCCGCCAGGGCCAGGGCGGGCGTACCCACCTGGTCAGCCCCGCGATGGCTGCCGCCGCCGCCGTGGCCGGTCATTTCGTCGACGTCCGCACTTTCCGCTAAGCGCCCCGCACAGAGTAGACATCATGCAAGCATTTACCACTCACGAAGGCCTGGTGGCTCCGCTCGACCGCGAAAACGTCGACACGGACCTCATCATCCCCAAGCAGTTCCTCAAGTCCATCAAGCGCACCGGCTTTGGCCCGAACCTGTTCGACGAACTGCGCTACCTGGACCACGGCGAACCGGGCATGGACAACAGCAAGCGTCCGCTCAACCCGGATTTCGTGCTGAACCAGCCGCGCTACCAAGGCGCCTCGGTGCTGTTGGCGCGCAAGAACTTCGGCTGCGGCTCCAGCCGCGAGCACGCGCCCTGGGCCCTGACGCAATACGGTTTCCGCGCCATCATCGCGCCGTCGTATGCCGATATCTTCTTCAACAACAGCTTCAAGAACGGCCTCTTGCCGATCGTGCTGTCCGAATTGGAAGTGGCCCGTCTGTTCGACGAAGTCAAGGCGTTCCCCAGCTACAAGCTGCGCATCGACCTGGACCGCCAGGTGGTCGTGGCCGCCGACGGGCGCGCAATGGGTTTCGACATCGAGCCCTTCCGCAAGTATTGCCTGTTCAACGGCTTTGACGATATCGGCCTGACCCTGCGCCACGCCGACAAGATCCGCGCCTTCGAGGCCGAACGCCTGGCCCGCCATCCCTGGCTGGAAAGCCGGCCCATCGCCTGACCGCATTCCCATACTGACCACAGGACCGTTTAATTCCATGACCCACAACATCGCAGTCTTGCCGGGCGACGGCATCGGCCCCGAAATCGTCGAACAGGCCGTACGTGTCCTGAAGGCGCTGGACGTGCCCTTCGACATCAAGCAGGCCGCCGTGGGCGGCGCCGCGTTCGATGCCTTCGAGCATCCGCTGCCGCCCGCCACGCTGAATCTGGCCAAGGAATCCCACGCCGTGCTGTTTGGCGCCGTGGGCGACTGGAAGTACGACAGCCTGCCGCGCGAGTTCCGTCCCGAGCAGGCCATCCTGGGCCTGCGCAAGGCGCTGGGCCTGTTCGCCAACCTGCGTCCGGCCATCCTGTACCCGGAACTGGCCAGCGCCTCGTCGCTCAAGCCCGAGATCGTGTCCGGCCTGGACATCCTGATCATCCGTGAACTGACCGGCGACATCTATTTCGGCACCCCGCGCGGCGTGCGCTCGTCGCCCGACGGCGTGTTCACCGGCGAACGCGAAGGCTACGACACGATGCGCTACGCCGAATCCGAAGTGCGCCGCATCGCGCGCATCGGCTTCGAGTCGGCCCGCAAGCGCAACAAGAAGCTGTGCAGCGTCGACAAGGCCAACGTGCTCGAGACCTCGCAATTCTGGCGCGACATCGTCATTGAAGTGGCGCGCGAGTATCCGGACGTCGAGCTGTCGCACATGTACGTCGACAACGCCGCCATGCAGCTGGTGCGCAACCCGCGCCAATTCGACGTCATCGTGACCGGCAACCTGTTCGGCGACATCCTCTCGGACGAAGCCGCCATGCTGACCGGTTCGATCGGCATGCTGCCGTCGGCTTCGCTGAACGCCGGCGGCCAGGGCCTGTACGAGCCCAGCCACGGTTCGGCGCCCGACATCGCTGGCCAGGGCATCGCCAATCCCTTGGCGACCATCCTGTCGGCCGCCATGCTGCTGCGCTACTCGCTGAACCTGGCGCCGCAAGCCGACCGCATCGAAGCCGCCGTGCGCCGCGTGCTGGCCGAAGGCCTGCGCACCGCCGACATCTTCGAGCCCGGCACCACCAAGGTCAGCACCTCGGGCATGGGCGACGCCGTCCTCAAGGCCCTGGCCTGATCGATACCCGCCCGGGCGCGCCTGGCGGTGCGGTCCCGGCGCCTGGGGCCGCCTGCAAGGGGCGGCCCTTTTTCATATAGGTTGTTGCCGCCGCGCCGCGAAAGCGGCGTGGCGTTGCTTGTGGCCCCGTTTTTTCAAGCTGCGCCGCAACATATGCGCGTGCATTCTGATAAATTGTTGGGTTCTTGCACGTTTTTCATTCACCAGACCTTGTCCCCACCTTTAAAGAGCGATTGAAATGAATCAAGCAGTAGGCCTTGTCGGCTGGCGCGGTATGGTCGGCTCGGTGCTCATGCAACGCATGCGCGACGAGAACGACTTCGCACTGATCGAACCGGTGTTTTTCTCCACCAGCAACGCTGGCGGCGCGGCCCCCACTTGGGCGACCGGCGCAGGCCCGCTGCAAGATGCCTACAACATTGATGCTCTGAAAAAACTGCCGATCATCGTGACGGCCCAAGGCGGCGACTACACGTCCGAGGTCTATCCGAAGCTGCGCGGCGCCGGCTGGAACGGTATCTGGATCGACGCGGCCAGCACGCTGCGCATGGCCGACGACGCCATCATCGTGCTGGACCCGGTCAACCGTCCCGTGATCGACGCGGCGCTCAAGCGCGGCGTGCGCAACTTCATCGGCGGCAACTGCACGGTCAGCTGCATGCTGATGGGCCTGGCCGGCCTGTTCAACAACGACCTGGTCGAGTGGATGACCACCATGACCTACCAGGCCGCTTCCGGCGGCGGCGCGCAGCACATGCGCGAGCTGCTGACCCAGTTCGGCGAGCTCAACCACGCCGTCAAGCCGCTGCTGGACGACCCCGCGTCGGCCATCCTGGAAATCGACCGTGGCGTGTTGGCCAAGCAGAAGGACGACGCGCTGCCGCGCGACCATTTCGGCGTACCGCTGGGTGGCAGCCTGATTCCCTGGATCGACAAGGATCTGGGCAACGGCATGACCAAGGAAGAATGGAAGGGCGAGGTCGAGACCAACAAGATCCTGGGCCGCGGCGCAGCCTTCGGTTCGGCCCCCACGCCCATCGACGGCCTGTGTGTGCGCATCGGCGCGATGCGCTGCCACAGCCAGGCGCTGACCATCAAGCTCAAGCGCGACCTGCCGCTGGACGAGATCGAATCCCTGATCGCGCAAGGCACGCAATGGGCCAAGGTCATCCCCAACACCAAGGAAGCCACCATCCGTGACCTGACGCCGGTGGCCGTGACCGGCACGCTGGATATCCCGGTGGGCCGCCTGCGCAAGATGTCGATGGGCCCGCAGTACCTCAGCGCCTTCACCGTCGGCGATCAGCTGCTGTGGGGCGCCGCCGAGCCGCTGCGCCGCATGCTGCGCATCGCGCTGGCCGAAGCCTGACGCCAGGCGGGCGGCGCAGGCCGCCCGGTTCTTCCGGATCGTCCCCACAAAGGCACCTTCGGGTGCCTTTGTTGTTTGCGCGGTGGCTGCAATAGCGGGCAATGTGCCCGCCAGCCAACGCCGATGCGCCTTTCAGGTTTGTGAAACGCGCTTGATCTATTACACTTTTCGGGTGAATTGAGGCCTGTTCTCACCTGATGGTCATGAACAGGCCGTCGCCCGTAATTCTTCGACTACAAGAACGGAATTCCAGCTTATGACCCAGCGTTCGCGCCAAGTGAAGCATGCCCGCCGTTTGAAGGCCCTCCAGTGGGCGATCGCCTTGGCGCTAGGCGCGAGCTTTTGCAGCCCGGCGTTGGCGATGCGGGTAGGGCATTCACGGGTCGTGTCGGCGCCGGGCGCGCCGCTTCAAGCGCTGGTCGGGCTGCAGGAACTTACCCCTGACGAAATTGCCTCGCTGAAGGTGTCGATTGCCGACGAAGCTTCGTGGCAGCGCGCGGGCTTGAAGCCGCCCGCGCCGCTGGCCGGCCTGGTGGTGCGGGTTGAAGATGGCCTGGATCCGACCCGCAAGAACCTGCGGGTGCGGTCGGCGCAGGCGCCGGCGGGCGGCGCGGTGGATCTGCTGCTGGATATCAGCTCCAGTTCCGGCCAGCGGCAGGTGCAGGTCAGCATCCTTGTGCCCTTGCGAGGTGCGGGCGCCGACGTTACGCCGGCGGCGGTGGGAACGCCTGGCCGCGCGACCGGTTCTGCGGGTTCGGTCAATGTGAAATCGGGCGATAACCTGTTCGCCATTGCGCAGCGCAATGCGGTGCCCAATGCGTCGGTCTATCAGATGCTGGTGGCGCTGTGGCGCGCCAATCCCGAAGCCTTCATCCAGAACAACATGAACCTGGTGCGCGCCGGGCAAAAGCTGACGATTCCCGACGCCGCCACCGTGCGGGCCGTGGATCCGGCCGAAGCGCGGCGCATCTTCAACGAACACGCCGAGGCCTTCGCGCGCTACCGCGCCCGGCTCGGTGCGGCGGCCGCCGCGAATCCCTCCGTGGTCAAGGGACAGGATGCGGCGTCCGGCACGGTGGCCCGCCCCGGCGATACCGGCGTGGCAACGGCGACGCCGCCGCAAGACCGCGTGCGCCTGTCGTCGGGCCAGGGTGGCGCCGCGGCGCAGGCCGAAGCGCAGGCGGATCAGCGTACGTCCAACCAACGCGCCATTGCCGATGCCGAGGGGCGCGTCAACCAGTTGCAAAGCAACGTCGACGAATTGAACAAGGCCGTGGCCGGGCAGGGCGCATCGGGAACGGGTGCACCCGGGGCCGATGGCGCTGCGGGCGAATCGGGTAAGCCGGGCGCGGCGGGTGCAGCAGGCGCCGCGGGTGCTACAGGCGGGGCAGGGGCGCCCGGTACGCCGGCTGCGGCTGGCGCTTCGGGCACGCCTGGCGCCGCAGGCGGCCCAGGTGCAAACGGGGCATCGGGCACACCGGGCGCCGCCGGCGCCGCAGGCGCTACAGGCGCCAGCGGGACATCCGGTACGCCGGGCGCCGCAGGCGCAACGGGAGCCGCCGGTGCAACGGGCGCCGCGGGTACCCCGGGCGCAGCGGGCGCCGCAGGCACGGCAGGGGCATCAGGAACACAGGGCGCCGCAGGCTCGACCGGCGCGGCTGGCGCAGCCGGATCGGCAGGAACACCGGGTACCCAGGGCGCGGCTGGCGCAACGGGCGCCACAGGCGCGGCTGGCGCCGCCGGAACGCCTGGCGTTGCCGGCGCGTCGGGCGCGCAAGGCAGTCCTGGCGCAGCCGGTACGCCCGGCGCAACGGCACCAACGGCCGCCGCCGCACAAGACAAGGCTGCCGCGGAGGCGGCGGCGAGCAACAACAAGGACAAGGATTTGACTTCTTCCATGCCGGCCTGGCTGGCCGACAATCTACTGGTTATTGTCACCGCCGTGCTGGCGCTGATCGCCTTCGCCATCGCCTGGGTGCTGCGCCGCGCGGGCGCGCGCCGCGGCGACGACGACGAGGAAACCTATGCCTACAACGAGCCGGCGCTGGACACGGCAGCGCTGAACCGCAAGCTCGACACGATCAATCTCGACCTGGACGAACCGCCCACGGACGAACCGCGCCGAGTCAGCGGTCCACGGGTTTGACAGATGTCTAGAGTTGCAATGGGGCTGGCGTACGACGGCTCCGCCTGGCAGGGTTGGCAGACCCAGCCGCACCGGCAGACGGTGCAGGACACATTGGAAGCCGCCCTGGCGCGGTTCTGCGACGTGAAGGATCCGGTGGCCACCATCTGCGCCGGTCGCACCGACACTGGCGTGCATGGCGCGATGCAAGTGATCCACCTGGACACCGCGCTGGACCGGCGCATGGAATCCTGGGTGCGGGGCGTGAACGCATTCCTGCCACCCAGCATTTCCGTGCAATGGTCCAAGGCAGTACCGGATGATTTCCATGCCCGCTTTTCCGCCCGGGCGCGCACCTACGTGTATTTGTTGTGGCGGGGCAGGGTGCGTCCCGCCCTGTGGGCTGGCCGCGCCGGCTGGTGCTACCAGCCGCTGGACGTTGACGCCATGCGCGCGGCCGCGGGCGCCTTACTGGGCGAACATGATTTTTCCAGCTTCCGGTCCTCGCAGTGCCAGGCCAAGCATCCGGTGCGCGTCATGCACCGGCTGGACATCGAAGAGCGCGGTCCGTTTCTAGTGTTTACGCTTCGGGCCAACGCTTTCCTGCATCATATGGTGCGCAACATCATGGGCGCGCTGCTGCAGATCGGGCAGGGCCGCGAATCCGTCGACTGGATGGCGCAACTGCTGTCCTGGCGCGACCGCAAACTGGGCGCGCCCACGTTTTCGCCCGACGGCCTGTACCTGTCGGCAATCGAGTATCCCGACGAGTTCGGGCTGGACGAGCTGGATGGCGGGGCGCAACTGCTGGCGCCCTTCACGCAACACTACCCGCAAGCGCCGGGAAACCCGCCCTAGCCCGGCGCCCGGCGGCGCCTACTGGAGGCCTGTCTCATGCAACGCCGTGCGTTTTTGAAGCGAACCGCCCTGGGGGCCGCTGCGGGCGGTGCCGTCATCGCCGCTCCGGTCTATGCGCAGGACGCGCCGGCGGTGTCCTGGAAACTCGCCTCCAGCTTTCCCAACGAGTCGCCGACCCTGTTCGCTGGCGCCGAAGACGTGGCCCGCTACGTCAGCGACGTCACGGACGGCAAATTCCGCATCGAGATCTTCTCCGCCGGCGACCTGGTGGATGCCGGCCAAGTGCTCGATGCCGTGCAGCACCGCATCGTCGAATGCGGTCACACCGCGTCCACCCGGTTCTTCGACACGGATCCGGCGTTGTGCTTTGATGCCGGCGTGCCGTTCGGCCTGAATACCCGGCAGATGAACGCCTGGATGCTGCAAGGCGAAGGGCTGGCGCTGACGCGCGTGCTGTTCGACAAGTACAACATCCTGAACTTCCCCTGTGGATTGACCGGCGCGCAGATGGGCGGCTGGTTCCGGGGCGAGGTCAAGACCGTGGACGACCTGCGCGGCCTGAAGGTCAAGGCGGGCGGCTTTGCGCGCCAGGTGCTGGCCCGCATGGGCGCGGAGCCCGTCGACCTGCCGGTCGCCGACACCTATGCCGCGCTGGAGCAGGGCGGGGTGGATGCCGTGGCCTGGATCGGTCCGCATGACGACGAGAATCTCGCGCTCTACAAGGTCGCCAGGAATTACTACTTTCCGGGCTGGTGGGCCGGTACGCTGCAACTGTCCCTGTACGTCAACCAGGACGCCCACGACGAATTGCCCAAGCCGTATCAGGCGGCGCTGGGGCTGGCCAGCAGAATGGCCACCGCCAATATGATCGCCAAATATGACGCCGGCAACCCTGACGCACTGCGCCGGCTGGTGCAGCGGGGGGCGCAGCTCAAGGCCTTCCCCAAGCCGATGCTGCAGGCTGCCTACGAGGCCACGCTCAAGCTCTACCAGGAAATGAGCGCCAAAGATCCCATGTTCAAGAAACTGTACGAGAGCATGACTGCGTTTCGCGACAAGGAAATTCCCTGGTTCCGCGTGGCCGAAGGCAGCTTCGACAACTTCATGGCCACGGCGGGGCAGCCGGGCGGCTGAAACCGGCCAGGCGCCAGGCTGCCTGCGGTACGACAGCGCGGCCAGACAGACGGTCCGGCCACGACGTTTATATATACTGGCTGCATCCGTCGCACTGGGCGACGCAAGCGATGAATTCCATGCGCACACGCATCAAGATCTGCGGTCTGACCCGCGAAGAAGACATCGACGCCGCCGTCTCGGCCGGCGTCGATGCCATCGGCTTTGTCTTCTATCCCAAGAGCAAGCGTTGCCTGACGCCCACCCGCGCGGCGCAACTGCGCCGCGCCGTGCCGGCGTTTGTCGACGTGGTGGCCTTGTTCGTGAACCCTGATCCGGCGGACGTGCAGGCCGTGCTGGACCAGGTCGGTCCGGAGCTGCTGCAGTTCCACGGCGATGAAACGCCGCAAGACTGCGCGCGCTATCACCACCGCTACCTGCGCGCTTTCCGCGCGGGCGCGCCCGGGCTGGATACCGCTGAAGACCTGGCGTCGTATTGCCGCGCCTACGGCGAGGCTGCCGGCTGGCTGTTCGACAGCTACAGCGCAGGCTACGGCGGCAGCGGCCATGGATTCGACCACGCCTTGCTCGCCGACGTGAAGGGCGATCCCGTGTCGCGCCCGTTGATCCTGTCGGGCGGCCTGAACCCCGACAATGTCGCCGCCGCGGTGCAATCCGTGCGTCCGTGGGCCGTCGATGTGAGCAGCGGCGTCGAGGTCGAGCAAGGAATAAAAAGTTCTGATAGAATCTCGTTCTTCGTTGCTGCGGTGCATGCCGCAGACGCGAAAAAGTAGGAAGTTTTTCAGTGCTTGGCGTGCCCTTGGTAGTTCTTGTGGCAGGCTGTTGCAGATGAAGAATCACGCGCAGGTAAATGCAAAAGCGAAGTGCGAAAGCGAAGTGCCCAAGCAAAACCAAAGCAAAGATTCTGGAACGCAACAAAAACAGCAAAAAGTCTGAAAAGACGATTTGCACAGTTTAAAAAAGCACTATATAATTCTTCTTCTTTGCAGGCGGTTAGCTCAGCTGGTTAGAGCGCCACGTTGACATCGTGGAGGTCGTTGGTTCGATTCCAATACCGCCTACCAAATTCCTGCAAAGTGGTGCTTGATAGAGCTAGTCAAGCATCGCCTTAAAAGCCGCGACAGTCCAAGACTTTCGCGGCTTTTTGCTTTTTGCTTTTTGCGCCGCCAAGTAGCGCCAAGAGATTTAAGGAGGGAAATGAGGGTAGGGCCCAAAATAATAAAGGCAGGCCCCAGCCCTTATTTTTCTGCCTTTGCGGCGCAGCGATCGACATAATCCGACCACCATTGCATCAGGCGTCTGCGTTCGTCCGAGATACTCGGCGTGGTTATAAACCCAGCGCACGATAAAACCCGGCGCACGATATTGCATTCCTTGCGCACAAGCTGGCGCTCACGTAGCCGGGTCCGCTACGCCAAGCTTCACGGCGCTGCCGCTGATACCGAGTGCGTAGGCATATTGCGTGCGCATGGCGGCCAGTCCCCCGTCGGACTTGAATGCCAGGCTGCCTGCCCTGGCGATGGCGGAGCGTTCGGATCATGGGGCCGGGCGCTGGCGGATCACCGGATGCCGCACTGACTTTCAGAATCGTCCTAGTTCCGCAATGTGAGCGGCACCGTCTCGGGGCCGTCGGGCCTCTCGAACCCTGGGGCGTCTCATGGCATGCCGCCGGTTGATCGAGGCCAACGGTCCCCTGCACTGGGGTCAGACAGTTAAAGCGCTTTCAGAGTTGTCTGATGTTTAGGGGCTGGACTACCGCGCATCATCGTCACCACTGCAACGTACAAACCAACGCGGATGCGGCCGCCCTACAGCGCCAGGTTGACCAGACATGGATACAGGAGAGAGCCCACCCACCCCAAGACCCGAGACTTCATCATGTTCCGCTTTCAACCGCCGTTCATGCTTGGGCTGCTCAGCGCGGCCCTTGCAGTCATTCCCGCCCGTGGCAACGGCGCCGAGCTGGGTGGCGTCGTCGTGACAGGATCCAATCGCGCGCTCAACCCGGGTGACACGATCACCTACGACGGCCCGGGCGCCGCCATCATTGTCTCGGGCGATTCCAGCTCCGTGACCGCGCGCCAGCTCACGATCCAGGCCGGTTCCCACACGCTTAACAGCACCCGGGGTGTACATGTCCGCGGCGGCTCCGCCATCTTGCAGCAAAGCACCATCACGACCCACGGTGTCCAGGGTGTCGGCCTGCAAGCCGATCCGGTCAACGCGACCTCGGCGACGATCAAGGCAAGCGACACGCGTATCGAAACGTTCGGCGCGGATGCCATCGGCGTGGTCGCGAACCGGCCGGGCGCCACGATAGCGTTGGCCGGCACCAGCGTCATAACGCGCGGCGATACCGCCAGTGGCCTGTTCGTCCAGACATCGGGGGCGCGCCTATCGGCCTCGGATGGCAGCGTCAGCACCTCGGGCAAGGCGGCGCATGGCGCCGAGGTGGTCGATAGTGGCGATCTCGAACTTACCAACATGAGGATCAGCGCCTCTGGCAAGAACGCTTGGGGCATCGGTAGCTATGCCACGCAGGCCAGCAGCAGCAACACCGTCACCTTGAACCGTGGCACCCATGTGGAAACGCAGGATGGCGCGGCCCTGGTTGCTGCGGGCGGAAATCACCGGTTTTCGTTGAATGGCGTCGACATCATTGGCCGCGCCGGCGGGGCGGTCGAGGCAGGCCGGTTGTTGTATTCGCTGTCCACCAGCAACACCAATGGCGTGCGCGCGCCCGCTGGCGGTGGCGCGGCCCCCGATATCGCAACCGGCTTGATCACGCTGGACGCCACCTCCTCGCGCCTGGTCGGTGATGTATGGATGGAAAGCGGCAACGCGGACATCGCCCTCAAGGATGGCGCTTCGTTGACCGGCGCGCTCATCGAACACAGTGGCGGCCGCGTCAGAATGATGAAAGTGGACGGCGCCAGCACCTGGAACGTCCGGGGCGATTCGTCGCTGGCCACGCTGGATAACGGCGGCACGGTGGCGTTCGCACCGCCGAAAGCGACCGGCGAGTTCAAGACGCTGACCGTCGACAACTATACGGGCCGTGGCGTGCTGGTCTTGAACACACGATTGGGAGACGACGCCTCCCCCACGGACCGGTTGGTCATCAATGCGGGCACGGCCAGTGGACGCGGTACGCTGCGTATCGTCAACGCCGGTGGCAGCGGCGGCCGGACGGCGCAGGGCATTCGCGTCGTGCAGACCATCAATGGCGGCAGCACGGCGCCGGACGCGTTCAGCCTGGACGCAGGCTCCTCGGGCTTTCGCGCCAGTTCCCGCACGCTGGCGATCAACGGCTACGAGTACAGCCTGGCAAGAGGAGGCCGCGGCGGAGTGGCGCAGGATTGGTACCTGACGTCAGAACGGGCCGCGCCCACACCGGCACCTGCACCGGCCGGTGGGTTGGGCGGTACCCCGGGACAGGCTCCCGCGGGCTCACAACAAAGTGTCGCCCCGCCCGCCGCGGGAGGTCCGGACGCGCCGCGCAACGTCTCGCCCGAGAGCGGGGCCTATCTCTCGAACCAGGTATCGAGCACGTCGCTGTTCGTTCACACCGCGCAAGATCGCATGCCGTCCTATGACGACGCGGCCCAGCCCTTTGATGCGGGCGCCGACGAGACGCCGACGCCGTCCAAGGGGCGCAATGTCTGGACGCGCGTGCAGGGTCGCCGCGACAGCGGCCTGAGCATGGCCCAGGGGAACGTCAAGCTCGAGAGCGAGAGCTATGTGCTGCAATTTGGCGGCGACCTCTGGCAAGCCCCTCTGGGTGACCATGGTGCGCTGCATATGGGGCCGATGGCCGGCTATGGCGAAGCCCGCAGTACTTCGACCTCTCGCCTGGCCCTTCCTGACGGCGAGGCGCGGCGCACGCAGGCTCGCGGCAAGGTCTCGGGGTACTCGGTTGGCGTGTACGGCACAGCCTATCAGAACGATGCCACCCGGCTGGGGGCCTATGCCGACACCTGGCTGCTGTACGGGCGCTATTCGAACCAGGTCAGCAGTGAGCTGGGCAGCACGCATTATCAATCGTCCGTTTTGAGCGGGTCGGTCGAAGCGGGTTATGCGATGGCTCCCTTTGGCGCATCGACCGCACTGGCGCCGGTTGTCATCGAACCGCATGCCGGGATGCTATATAGCCACTATGATGCCCAAGAGGCCTCGCTGCAAGGCACGCGCATGAGCAATGGCGGCGACAACACCTGGAGCAGCCGCGCGGGCGTGCGCGTTTATCCGCGATTCGGTGCGGGCAAGCAGGCGCTGCGCCCGTTTTTCGAAGCGAACTGGCTGCATAGTTTCAACGCTCCGTCCGTGCGCATGGGGCCGAACCGATTCGAGGCTGCACCTTCCCGCGACAGCCTTGAACTCAAGCTGGGAGCCCAGGGCTGGGCCACGCCCGCGTTGCAGCTCTCCGCTCAAGTCGCTGGCGATCTCGGGAGTCATGGCCGGCGCGGGTTAGGGGGTACGTTCAATCTGGCATATCACTGGTAGGCGGAAGGCCCGCTCACGCGTGTGCCAAGCCCGGCGTCACGGTCCGTGAAGATTGCGGGATCGTTGTGCAACGGAACGGGAGCGGATTGTTTATGTCAATCCCGCCTCTGTAGCAGGTCGCAGCCTTCACCCTGCTCGCAAACACCGCTCGGCCATCCTCATATAGTGCCCGAGCGACGGCGTATCCAAACCTACGACTTTGGCCATATCGTCATACCGCCGCAGCCGCACCGCAGCCAGTGCATGCGGCTGGGCGGCGAAAGTCTCGGCCTGCCCGGGCGTGAAGACGCCACCTTGCAGCGCCAGGCTTTGCACCGACGCGGGCGACAGCGTGTCCAGGTAGGCGGGTTCGATCGCGCCCAGGTAGCGCTTGGCGGCGACGTGCAGGCGCACGGGCGCGGTGACGTCCTCGTCGAACAGCTTGCCCAGCGCGTCCGCGGCGACTTCCTGGTGGCGCATGTCGGTGGTGATACTTTCAGCGAGCATGAGGTGGCCGACGTCGTGCAGCAAGGCAGCGACGATCACAGCTTCGGATTCGCCGGCCTGCTCGGCCAGTTGCGCGCATTGCAGCGCGTGTTCGGTCTGACTGATGGCCTCGCCGCCGTAGTAGGCGGCACCGTGGTGGGCGAACAGATTTTCAATGTAGGGCAGGGTGAGCATGGGGCGGCCTCCGCGGTGATGGGTTGCGCGAGACGATAGCGCTTGGCAGTGACATCTAGATGACTAGAACATGTCGGTGCGCTGGCCGGGCGCATGCCACAACGATGATAGTCTTGGGCTTCACCTGGGATGATTCATGCATAGACTGACCCTTCGCGTTGCCGTCTTGAGCTCGTGCCTGTGGCTTGCCGGTTGCCTGGCAACGGCGCCCGTCGCGCCTGCGTCCCGCATGGACGAGATCCCGATGTACGGCGGGCAGGACCGGTCCGAGCCCGCCCTCAAGGCGGCCGACGAAAAGCTGATCGCCGACGCGACCAGCAGTTTCGGTTCGCCTGCCCGCGCGGCGCAGGCCTGGGTCGAGCAGGGGTTCCGTTTTTACCAGGCCGACAAGCTGGGTATGGCCACGCGGCGGTTCAACCAGGCGTGGCTGATGAATCCGGAAAACGCCGAGGTCTATACCGGTTTCGCGGCGGTGCTGCACGACCAGGGCAAGTATTGCGATGCCATGAAGATGATGGAAAAGGCGTTGAGCCTGAAGCCGCCGTCATTTCAGGGCATTTATGCCGACGCGGGCCGTATCGCAGCGCGTTGCGCGGCCGCAGATAAAACCTTGTCGGGGCCGGAACGCGCCGCGATGATCGCGCGATCGGACGCGCTATACCGCAATGGCGAAGCGGTGGAGCCGAACAAAGCCTATCTGTATAACTCGTGGGCCACCGCGTATTACTGGAACGGCCAGTATGCGGACGCCTGGACCATGGTGTTCAAAGCCCGGCGCGCAGGCGGGAACAGCAGTCCACAGTTTCTGCGGATGCTGGGTGAAAAAATGCCACAGCCAGCGCAGCCCTGACATTGCGCACGGTATATTGCGGGGGAGTCCAAAAGGGGAGCTGATCGTGTTCAGAATGTTGGGGTGTTGCCTGGCGGTGTCGTTGCTCGCAGGATGCATGGGCGTGCCCATCGATGCCAACACCGCGCCCCGCGCGGCACAGAACTATTATCTTGATCCAAAGGTCAGCGAAAGCGGGCCGGGCAAGGGCGTGGTGCGCGTCGCCCGAGACAAGGGTGGGTGGGGCAAGTACCAGCCGGCGCTGATCTATGTGGACGGCCAGCATGTGGCGAACATTCTCGAAAATACGGTGCTTGAACTGAATCTAGTCGTAGGCCCTCACAAAGTGGGCTTGCAGATGGTGGACAAGGCGCACCCGATCGATTATCTGGACGTCCAGGTCAAGGACGGCGAGCCGGTAGGCTTGCGCGTGTATGTGGGTGCAACCATGACAATCTTTGAACCCATCAAGTAGGTGCTTATGCTAAGAACCCTTGCGGCGGGTCTGCTGGTTTCGATGCTGGCGGCGTGTGGGACGACCCCGGTCGATCCCAGTCGAGCCCCGCGATTGGAAACGTCCTTTGTGATGGATCCCACATTACTGCAATCGGCGCCCGAAAAGAGTTCGATCCGGGTGGTGCGTGATTCGGGCGCTTGGGGCAGCGCAGTCGATATCCTTCTCTATTTGGATGGCAGGCATATCGCCAGTATCAACGCGAACCGGGTGTTGCAGATCTGGGTGCCGCCGGGTGCGCACAAGGTCGGGATGCAGTCGTTCAATGCGGCCTATCCCGTGACCTATCTGGATGTGACGACCCGGGCGGGCGAGGTGGCCGATTTCCGGGTGTACCAGGACGGCAGTGACTGGCAGTTCGTGCGGCTCAAGTAAGTGCATGCGGCCAGCGGGCCGGCGTACGTTATCCTGCACCCCATCATGATGAGAGCACTTTGGCTGATCCTGGGTTGCGTGATGCTGGCGCTGGGCGTGATCGGCGCCTTTTTGCCGGTGATGCCGACGACGATTTTCCTGATCCTGGCGGTGGGGTGCTTTTCGCGTTCGTCGCCGCGCCTGGAACGCTGGCTGCTGGACAGTCCTACCTATGGCCCCTCGCTGCGCGCGTGGCGCGAGCAGGGCGCGGTGTCGCGCAAGGGCAAGCTCTATGCGTCGCTGGGTATGGCGGTGGGCTATGGCCTGTTCTGGTGGGGCGCGCATCCGTCGTTCTGGCTGGCCGCGGGCGTGGGCCTGTTCTTTCTTGCAAGCGCGGCCTATGTGCTGACCCGGCCCAGTCCGCAAGCACTTGATAGTGCAGAGCAAACGTCCGCTGATGGGCCTGGGGCCGGGCCCGCGGCAGGCAACTGACGCCGGATTGAAAGCCACGCCAGCCCGTAACGCGTCGAAACGGACGCGTCGTGGTCACTCGCGGTCAGCACCGCGGTTCTCTGCTTAAACTGCTTGCAGCGCGGCCAGGGCGTGCTGTTCATAAAGGGTGCGAGGCGCCTTTTGGTGTCCACAGGCCTCAGTCCGGCGGACGCGTCGTCCGTCCGGGGTCGTTGGTCCGCGAGGAAGACCTATGCATATCAAACGACGAGAACTCCTGTTCGCCGGTCTGTCCAGCGCCGCGCTGGGATTGATGAATGAGCCGGCGATGGCCATGTCCATTGCTGCGCCGGCAGGGCAGCAGGCCATTGACTTGTGGCCAGGCAACCGGCCTCCCGGGGGAGGCGGTCCGACAGCGGCCGAGACGGTCAGCGCCAAGGGCTCGGTCACGCAGGTGTCGCGGCCGCGCCTGGTGGTGTACCGGCCCGAGCGGCCCAACGGCACAGCCATGCTGGTGATCGCTGGCGGCGGCTACGCCCACATCGAGCGTGGCACGGAAAGCACGCCGGCCTGCCTGTGGCTGCAATCCCGGGGAGTGACGGCATTCGAACTGGTGTACCGGTTGCCCGGCGAGCACTGGCCCACTGTAGCGCCGTTGCAGGACGGACAGCGCGCCATGCGGGTGATCCGGGCATCGGCGTCGGAATTCGGATTGGATACCGGGCATATCGGCGTGATGGGGTTTTCCGCGGGCGGGCATCTGGCGGGCATGACGGCGGCCACGCCGGGCCTGGCCCGTTACCCGCTGCTGGACGAGACCGACAAACTATCGTCGCGGCCGGATTTCGCGGCGCTGATCTACCCGGTGCTGACCTTCATGCCGCCGTTCGATCACACCCATGCCCGCCGCGAGATCGTTGGCGAGCATCCCACGGCCGAAGCCAGCGCGGCGTTCTCTGTGGACCATCTGGCCACGGCGCAGATGCCGCCGACCTTCCTGGCGCAGGCGCAGGACGACCCTATTGCACCGGTGGACAACAGCCTGCTGATGTTCGGCGCCCTGCGGCGCCTGGGCGTGCCGGCCGAGATGCACATTTTCGCAGCCGGCAAGCACGGTTGGGGCATGGGCAAGCCCGGGTCGCTGGTGCAGGCCTGGCCCGAGCTGTTCGCCAAGTGGGCGGCCTTCAACCAGTTCTTCAAGGCCTGATCGGCAACGCGTCCGCTCAATGCGAGTGCCGGGGATCGCCCCGGGTTTCGACCACCTTCAGGTACAGCGTGGCGGGCTCCAGGCAGCCGCCGGTGGACAGCTGGCCCACCAGTTGGCGGTACAGCGCCTGCCAGGGGGTCTGCGCCTCGGGCGGCTGGTAGCCGGGAGCCTGCCGGCGCCGTTCCATTTCGGCGTCGTCGACCAGGGCGATGACGCTGCGCTGGTTCAGGTCGACGCGTATCCGGTCGCCGGTGCGCAGCAGCGCCAGGCCACCGCCCACGGCCGCCTCAGGCGACATGTTCAGGATGGACGGGCTGGCCGAGGTGCCGCTCTGGCGGCCGTCTCCCAGGCAGGGCAGCGAGTCGATGCCGCGCTTGATCAGGTGGGACGGGGGCGCCATGTTCACGACTTCGGCGCTGCCGGGATAGCCGACGGTGCCGGCGCCGCGGATGACCAGGATGCAGTGTTCGTCGATGTTCAGCGACGGGTCCTCGATGCGGGCGTGGTAGTCCTCGGGGCCTTCAAACACGATGGCGCGGGCCTCGAACGCGTTCTCGTCGCCGGGGGCCGACAGATAGGCGCGGCGGAAGGCTTCGCCCACCACCGACATCTTGATGACGGCGCTGTCAAAGAAATTGCCGGACAGCACGATGAAGCCGGCACGGTGCTTCATGGGGGCTTCGCAGCTGCGGATGACATCGGTGTCGCGGGTCTTGGCGGCGGCGGCGATGTCGCCGATGGTCTTGCCGGACACGGTGGCGCAACTGGCGTGCAGGCGTCCGGCGGCATGCAGTTCGTGCAGCACGGCGGGCACGCCGCCGGCGCGATGGAAACCTTCGCCCAGGTGTTCGCCGGCCGGCACGCAGTTCACCAGCAGGGGCACGTCTTCACCCAGCCGTTGCCAGTCGTCCAGGCTCAGGTCGATGCCGGCATGGCGCGCCATGGCGATCAGGTGCGGCGGGCAGTTGCTGGACGCGCCCAGCGCCGAGGCGACGACGATGGCGTTTTCGAAGGCCTCGCGGGTCAGGATGTGGGACGGGCGCAGGTCTTCGCGCACCATGTCGCAGATGCGCAGGCCGGTGGCGTAGGCCATCTGGCCGCGTTCGCGGTAGGGCGCCGGGATGCTGGCGCAGGTAGGCAGCGACATGCCCAGCGCCTCGGCCAGCGAATTCATCGACAGCGCAGTGCCCATGGTGTTGCAGTGGCCGATCGAGGGTGACGATGCCGTGGCCAGGGTCATGAAGCCTTCGTAGTCCAGCTTGCCCGCGGCCATGAGGTTGCGGGCGTGCCAGATGACGGTGCCGGAGCCGACGCGCTGGCCGTCGTGCCAGCCATCCAGCATCGGCCCGCCCGACAGCACGATGGCGGGAATGTCCACGGTGGCGGCCGCCATCAGGCAGGCGGGGGTGGTCTTGTCGCAGCCAGTGGTCAGCACCACGCCGTCCAGGGGATAGCCGTGCAGGATCTCGACCAGACCCAGATAGGCCAGGTTGCGGTCCAGGGCCGCGGTCGGGCGCCGGCCCTGTTCGGCCAGCGGATGCACCGGGAATTCCATGGGGATGCCGCCCGCGTCGCGGATGCCGGCCTTGATGCGTTCCGCCAGCGCCAGATGGTGGCGGTTGCAGGGCGCCAGGTCGCTGCCCGTTTGCGCGATGCCGATGATGGGCCGTCCGGACTGCAGTTCTTGCCGCGTCAGGCCGTAATTCAGGTAGCGCTCGACGTAGATGGCCGTCATGTCGGCGTGGGCGGGATCATCGAACCATTTCTGGCTGCGCAGCTTGCGGGGAGTGTCGGTCATGGATGCCTCGTGTGCTTCGGGTCGCCTGCGGCGCGGGGAAGACCGCGCCGCGGGCCTTTGACGGCGCCTAATTGCGCGCCTTGCTGATTTCGCTGTTCAACTGCTGGATGAGCGCCGGGCCCAGTTCCTGGGTGTACTTGTCGACCACGGGCTGCACTTTTTCGCGCATCCGCGCCACTTCTTCGGGCGAGACGGTGTTGATCTTCATGCCGGCCTGCTCCAGCGTGCCCATGGCCTTGAGCGAGTCGGCCCGGCTGTCCTGGCGCTCGAAATCGCGCGAGGCTTCGGCGGCCTGGCGCACCAGGCGCTGTTCGTCGGGCGACAGTTTGTCCCACCATTTTTTGGACGCCAGCACCACCCAGGGCGTGTAGACGTGGCGGGTGATCGTCAGGTAGGGCTGCACTTCGTAGAACTTGCTGCTCTGGATCGTGGTGATCGGATTTTCCTGGCCGTCCACGGTGCGGGTTTCGAGCGCGGTGAACAGTTCGGAGAACGGCATGGGCACGGCGTTGGCGCCGAGCGTGTTGAACACGCCCAGCGCGATCTGGTTCTGCATGACACGCAGCTTGATGCCCTGCATGTCTTCGGCGCGCACGATCGGGCGCTTGGAGTTGGTCATGTTGCGAAAGCCGTTCTCCCAATACACCAGGCCGACCAGGCCCTTGGCTTCCAGCTTCTTGAGCAGATCCTGGCCCAACTGGCCGTCGAGCACGGCGTCGGCCTCTTTCTCGCTGTTGAACAGGAAGGGCAGGTCGAAGACGCCGAATTCCTTGACCATGCCGGCCAGCGGCGCCGTGGACCCGACCATCATTTCCTGCGCGCCGCCGGCCAGCGCGCCCTGCATCTGTTCGTCCGATCCCAGGTTGGCCGAACCGAAGGTCTTCATCTTGAGCTTGCCGCCGCTGATCTTTTCCAGTTCCTGCGCCAGATAGCGGGCGGCGCGGCCCTGGACGCTTTCCTCGTTCAGGCCGTAGCCGAAACGGATCAGGCGCGGCTTGACGTCGGCGGCGGCCGCGATGCCGGCGAACGCGCAGGACAGCGCGGCGGCCAGGATGACAATGCGGGTCTTGAAGGGCTTGCTCATGGTGTTCCTCCTTGAAGTGTTTTTCTAATGCATCCAGCTTGCGGGGACGGTGATCAGCTCGGGGAAGATCACCAGCACGACCAGCAGCAGCGTGTAGGCCACGACGTAGCGCCAGACGCCTCTGCAGATGGTTTCCATGTTGATGCGGGCAACGCCGCAGACCACATTCAGTACCGTGCCCACCGGGGGCGTGAGCAGGCCGACGCAGCCCACCATGACGAACATGACGCCGAAGTAGACGGGATCGATGCCGGCCTTGGTGACGACGGGCATGAGCACCGGCGCCAGGATCAGGATGGTGGGCGTCAGGTCCATGACGGTGCCCACCAAGGTCAGCAGTACCAGCAGGGCGAACATCAGCAGCTTGGGCTGGTCCAGCACGGGTTCCAGCAGCGCGATCAGGTCCTGCGGCATGTCGGCCAGGGTGATCATGTAGGACGAGACCATGGCGGCCGCCACCAGGAACATGACGACGGCGGTGGTGCGCGCGGCATTGACGAACAGCGGCAGCAGATCGCGCACGGCGATCTCGCGGTAGACGAACAGGCTGACCAGCAGCGCGTAGACGGCGGCAACCACGGCGGCTTCGGTCGGCGTGAAAATGCCGCCGCGCAAACCGCCGATGATGATGACTGGCAGCATCAGCGCCCAGGCCGATTCGCGCAGCGCTCGCAGGCGGGCGCGCCATGGCTGGCGGGGCGCGGGTTTGATCGCGCCATGCTTGCGCGCGACCCAGGTCCACACCGCCACCAGCGTCAGGCCCATCATCAGCCCGGGTGCGATGCCCGCGAAAAACAGCTTGGTGATGGAGACGTTGGTGGCGACGCCGAAGATGATGAACGAGATGGACGGCGGAATGATCGGCGCGATGATGCCGCCGGCGGCGATCAGGCCCGATGCCTGGCCGGCGTCGTAGCCTTTTTCGCGCAGCATGGGAATCAGCAGGGAACCGAGCGCGGCCGCGTCCGCCACGGCCGAGCCGGACAGGGCTGCCAGCAGCACGCTGGCGAAAATCGCGACATAGCCCAGGCCGCCTTTGATGTGGCCGACGAACATGCTGGCCAGGTTGACGATGCGGCGCGAGATGCCGCCGGCGTTCATCAGTTCGCCGGCCAGCATGAACAGGGGCACCGCCATCAGGGTGAAGCTGTTGGCGCCGGACAGCATGTTCTGCGACAGGATCTGGGTATCGAAGAAATCAAGCTGGAACATCATGGCGATCGCGCTGAGCAGCAGCGCGAAGGCGATGGGCATGCCCAGGGCGATCAGCCCCAGCAGCACGAGCAGGAAGACGGTCAGGATCATGGGTCGGGTCCGGGGGGGCGGTGGCGGAAGGAGGAGGGGCCAGGTCAGACCAAAGGGTCTTCGGGGCTGGATTCCGCCGGCAGCGGACCGCCCGCCAGCACGCGTATCAGATCGACCAGGGTCAACAGGCCCATCGCCACGGCGGCATAGAGCGCGGCCGCGTTGAAGACGGCCAGCGACATCGCCGTGACGGGCAGGCGGGTGTCCAGCCCGATGACGGTCTGCACCCAGCTGCCTTCGGCCATCAGCCAAAGCACCCATAGCACCAGCGCCTGGCAGAAGATGTGCGAGACGCGGCGCGCGGCGGGGCCGAAGCGCTCGACCAGCATGGTGACGCCGATGTGCTGGTGGTCGCGCAGCGCCAGCACCGAGCCCAGGAAGATCATCCAGACGAACGCCAGGCGCGACACCTCGTCGGAAGCGTTGATGCCAGAATTGAACAGGTAGCGCATGGCGACGTTGCCGAACAGCAGCACCACCATGACGGCCAGACAGGCGGCCATCAACCAGGTCTGCAGCCGGACGCACCAGTCTGCCGCGCGGGCCAGCGGGGTGCCGCCGGGCCGCCCCTTGGGGGAACCATGCATTTTTGTCTCCTGTTTCCGTTTTCCGGAATTTCTATGGGGTACCGCGGTGCTGATGTTAGCGCTAACATTTTTGGTTTGGCAAGCCCGGGGCTTTGCGTCAGACTACGTGCTCGCCAACTGGGTCAGATAGGTCGATGTCCATCCGAAAGCCCCGCAGCACCCGCGCCGGGCGGGTGACCATGCAAGAGGTCGCTCGCCGCGCCGGGGTCAGCGCGATCACGGTTTCCCGCGCCTTGCGTACGCCCGACAAGGTGGCCGAAGCGTTGCGCTTGCGTATCGCCCAGGTCTGCCAGGAGCTGGGCTATGTGCCGAACCACGCGGCCAGCGCCTTGGCGTCGGCGCGGTCGCAGACCATCGTGGTGTTGATTCCCTCGCTCAGTAATGTGGTGTTCATCGACATCATTACGGGGATCAAGGACGTGCTGGACGAGCAGGGCTACCACCTGCTGATCGGCGTCACCGGCTATTCGCCCGACGCCGAGGAAGCGTTGCTGCGCAAGTACCTGCAGCACTTGCCCGACGGCCTGATCCTGACCGGCATCGACCACAACCCGGGGGTGTGGGATCTGCTGCGCGCGCAGGGCATGCCCACCGTGCACACGATCGAAACCTTGCCGGGGTGCGACGGCATGAGCGTGGGGTTTTCCCAGTTCGATTCGGGCTACGCGGCGTGCCGCCACCTGGTCGAGCGCGGCTACCGGCGCATCGGCATCGTCGGCGCGCAGTTGGATCCGCGTTCGCTGCGGCGTTGCGAAGGCGGGCGCCAGGCGCTGCGCGATGCGGGACGCTTCGACCCGTCGCTGGAAATCATGACGCCCGAAAAGTCGTCGATCAGCCTGGGCGCGGCCTTGCTGGAGTCCATGTTGTCGACGCATCCGGATTGCGATGCGCTCTTTTTCTGCAACGACGACCTGGCACAGGGCGCCGTGTTCCAGTGCGGGCGGCTGGGCGTGAGCGTGCCGGGGCAGGTCGCGATCGTGGGTTTTCACGATCTGGCGGGTACCGCATGGACCACGCCGCCCTTGTCCACCATTGCCACGCCCCGCTACGAGATCGGGCGGCAGGCCGCGCAATTGCTCATGCGCCAGCTGGCGGGGCTGGAGATCGGGCAGCGCCATGTGGACCTAGGTTTCACCCTGGTCCAGCGTGAAACCTCCTGATCCAGGGCGCCGTCAGGCCGTGCGCCGCAGCGCCAGGAAGACGCCGGACGCCATGATCAGGGCCATGCCCGCCAGCGCCAGTCCGTCGGGCGGGCGCTGGAACCAGAAGGTGCTGAAGCCCACGGCCAGCAGCAGCTGGAAGTAGTTCAGTGGCGCCAGCGTCGCGGCCGACACGCGTTGGAACGCGGCGATCAAAAGGATCTGCGCCAGCCCGCTGCAGGCGCCCAGGGCCACGATCAACGCCATGTCCGCCGGACCTGGCCAGGGATTCGGCAGGAAGAAGGGCGCGGGTACCGCCGTGATCAGCAGGCAGATGAACGCCGTATAGGCGTACTGCACGGGGCCGTCCACCTTGCCGGACAGCTTGCGGGTCAGCACCTGGAAGATGGCGTAGCTGACGGCCGCCACGGCCATCAGCGCAGTGCCCAGGCCCGGCAGGTCCGACCCCGGCCGCACGATCAGCAGCATGCCGGCAAAGCCGGCCGCGACGGCGGCCCATTGGACCGGCCTGACCCGTTCTCCCAGTAGCCACGGCGACAGCGCCACCATGATCAGCGGCGAAGTGAAATAGATCGCCGTCGCTTCGGACAGCGGCATCCAGATCAGCGCGGTCATGAAGCAGCTGGCCACCGTGGCCAGCATGACGCCGCGCAGGATCAGCAGCGGCTTTTGCGGCGCATCGCGCAGCCGCTGGCCGCGATGACGCCACAGTATCGCCAGCGCCAGTGTCGCCACGGCGATGTAGCGCATGACGTTCAGGAACGGGGCGGGGTAGTACGCCAGCATCTGCTTGGACCCCGCATCGAAGGTGGCGAAGGCCACCAGTGCGCCGAAGAACAGGCAGATGCCGGCCCGCCGCGACGCGGCCGGCACCGGAGCAGAACGGGGGGCTGCCGACGCTGCGGCAGCCGACGCTGCGGCAGCCGTCGCTGCGGTAACTGGTGCCGCGCCAGGCGCGGAAGCGGCGCCCTGGCCGGGCGCGGTGGGTGGGGGGCTCATCACGGGCGGCTCAGGCGCCGCCCTGGCTCATGCCTTGCAGGAAGGCGTCCAGCGCCGGGCCGATGGCCTCGACCATGTAGCCGCCTTCCTGCACCACCACCGTGGGCACGTTCAGGCTGGCCACGCGGGCGCCGATGTCGCGGTAGGCGTCCAGGTCCAGTTTGAGCACGCTGATGGGATCGTCCTTGTAGGTATCGAAGCCCAGCGCCAGCACCAGCGCCTGCGGGCCGTAGCCGGTCAGCGCCGCCAAGGCGGCATCCAGCGCTTGCAGGAAGGCGTCGTTGCCCGAGCCGTGCGGCAGAGGCAGGTTCAGGTTGCAGCCCTCGCCGGCGCCGTGGCCGCGTTCGTGCGCATAGCCGGTATAGAACGGGTAGTAACCGCCGGGATCGGCGTGCACGGATATCGTCATGACGTCCGAACGCTGATAGAAGATGTTCTGCGTGCCGTCGCCATGGTGCGCGTCCACGTCCAGCACGGCCACCTTGGACCAGGTTTGCAGCAGGCGGCTAGCCGCCGCCGCGCTGCTGTTCAGGTAGCAGAAGCCGCCGGCCCGGTCGCGATGGGCATGATGGCCCGACGGCCGGCACAGGGCATAGGCCAGGCCGCGGGTTGCCGCCACATGGTCGGCGGCGGCCACGGCGCTGTGGGTCGAGCGCAGCGCCGACCGCCAAGTCTGCGGGCCGATGGGGCAGGACAGGTCGCTGAGGTAGTAGCCGGTCTGCGCCACGATGGAGGGCGAGGGGCACGGGCCGCGTCCGGCGGTGTCGATACGGCCGTTGTAGTAGGGCGACAGGTTCGGCAGCACTTCCGGACCCGGGTCCACGCCCGGCGCTTTCAGCGCCTGCCAGCGGGCGTAGGCGGTTTCCAGGTAGTCCAGGTAGTCCTGGCTGTGGATGCCTTCCAGCGGCTTGCGGCCGTAGTCGGCGGGCGCCTCGACCACGATGCCGCGGGCGGCCAATGCGCTTTGCAGGCTTTCGGCCCGGGACGGCAGGTCGGTCGGCGCGCTGATGCGTCCGAGCCGCATGAACTGCTGGGGGGCGTGCAGCAGTTGTTCTTCCGAGAAAAACGCCTTCATGGTGGTCATGGTCCGGTGGGGTTAAACCGCCTGCTTGATTTCGATCTCGACGAACACGAATTCCGTGTCGCCGGGGTTGATGACATTGTGCTCGACGCCGACCGGCCGGTAATAGGCCACGCCGGTGGTGAGCTGGCTGGTGATCGGGCCGTCCGGCGTGTCCAGCTGCAGCGGGCCGGTGGTTTGCGGCACGACGACATAGTTCATGCCGTGGCGGTGCCAGCCGGTTTCGCCGCCCGGCGGAAAGCGCCATTCGGTGACGGTGACCTGGGCGTTGTCGATCTGGACGGTGGGCACGGCTTGGGGGCGTTGCATGGTCGAGTCTCCTTGTGATGCCGCGTTCAGGCGGCGGCCTGGGCCTTGGTGGGGTCCCAGTGCTGGCCGGGCACGGCGGCGATGAGTTGCTGCGTATAGGCGTGCTGCGGGTTATCGAAAATCTGGCCGGGCGAACCGTACTCCACCACCTTGCCCCGGTGCATGACCAGCACCGAGTTGCAGATCTGCGCGGCCACGCGCAGGTCGTGGGTGATGAAAACGAGGGCGATCTTCAGGCGCTGCTGCAGGTCGTGCAGCAATTGCAGCACCTGCGCCTGCACGGACACGTCCAGCGCCGAGACGGATTCGTCGGCCACCAGCACCTTGGGTTCCAGCGCCAGGGCGCGGGCGATGCCGATGCGCTGGCGCTGGCCGCCCGAGAACTGGTTCGGGTAGCGGTCAAAGGCGGACGGGTCCAGCCCCACCAGCGACAGCAGCTCGCGCACGCGGGCCTCGGCCTGGGCGCGCGGCATGCCGTTGGCCACGGGACCGTCGCTGATGATGCGGCCCACGGTGTGGCGCGGGTTGAGCGAGGCAAAGGGATCCTGGAAGATCATCTGGATGTCCTTGCGCAGCGGCCGGAAACGCGATTCGGGCATGGTGGCGATGTCCTGGCCGTTGAAGATCAACTGGCCGCCATTGATGCCGACCAGCTTGAGCAGGCATTTTCCGATGGTGGACTTGCCCGAGCCGGATTCGCCCACGATGCCCAGGGTTTCGCCCTGGCGCACGGTGAAGCTCACGCCGTCGACCGCGTGCACCTCGCGCTTGCCGCCCAGCCAGCCGTGGCCGATGACATAGGTCTTTCTCAGGTCTTTCACTTCCAGCACGGGCCGGTCCTCGCCGGTGGCCACCCGGTCGTCGCCGCGGCGGTGCGGCACGGCGGCGATCAGGCGCTGCGTGTACGGATGGCGCGGCCGGTTCAACACCTCGTCCGCCGGGCCCTGTTCGACCAGGATGCCTTTTTCCATGACCGCCACCCGGTGCGCGATCTCGGCCACCACGCCGAAATCGTGGGTGACGAACATCACGCCCATGCCTTTTTCCTTCTGGATGCGGGCGATCAGGGCAAGGATCTGCGCCTGGGTGGTGACGTCCAGCGCGGTGGTGGGTTCGTCGGCGATGAGCAGGGCGGGTTCCAGTGCCAGGGCCATCGCGATCATGACGCGCTGGCGCTGGCCGCCCGACAGGCGGAAAGGGTAGACGTGATAGAGCGTGGCCGGGTCCGGCAGGCCGACGAAGGCCAATAGCTCCAGCGTGCGTTTCATGCGTTCGGCGCCGGGGTAGGCGTTGTGGACCCGCATGACTTCGCTGATCTGTTCGCCGACCGTCATCAAGGGGTTCAGCGCCGATAGCGGTTCCTGGAAGATCATCGCCATGTCCTTGCCGCGCATGGCCTGCAAGGTGGCTTCGTCCTGTTGCAGCAAGTCGGTGCCACGGAACAGGATGCGGCCCTGCTGCGGGGTCAGGTAGTCGGGCAACAGGCCCATGATGGCGTTGGCGCTCATGGATTTGCCTGAACCCGATTCGCCGACGATGCACAGGATTTCGCCGGCGCGGATGTCGTACGAGACGTCCTGCACCGCAAAGGGCCGGTCGCCGCCGCGGGGCAGCGCGATGCTCAGGTTCTGGATGGAAAGCAGGGGCGCGGATGCGTTCATGCCGGTCTCCTATTCGCCGCGCTTGCGCAGTTGCGGGTTGAGGGCATCGTTCAGGCCTTCGCCGATCAGGTTGATGGCCAGCACGGTCAGCAAGATAGCCACGCCCGGCCACACGCTCATCCACCAGGCTTCGCGGATCATCGTGCGGGCCGCGCCGATCATGAAGCCCCAGCTCATCAGGTTGCGGTCGCCCAACCCCAGGAACGACAGCGACGATTCGGTCAGGATGGCCGTGGCCACCATGAACGAGGCCGACACGATGATGGGCGACATGGCGTTGGGCAGGATCTGCGTGCTGACGATGCGCGAGGGCGTCTGGCCGATGACGATGGCCGCCTGCACGAATTCGCGCTGCTTGAGCGTCATGAATTCCGACCGAACCAGGCGCGCGGCCGGCGGCCAGGACACCACCGCGATGGCGCCCATGATCGAATACACCGACGGACTCAGGATGGCCACCAGCACCACGGCCATGGCCAGCTGCGGAATGGTTTGGAAGAACTCGGTGAAGCGCATCAGCGCGTCGTCCACGCGGCCGCCGCAGTAACCCGCGATGGCGCCGATCACGATGCCGAACACCAGCGCCACCGCCGTGGACAGCAGGCCCACCATCAGCGAGACGCGGGCGCCCCACACCAGGCCGGCGGTAATGTCGCGGCCCAGCATGTCGGTGCCGAACGGGTAGGCGGCGTCGGTGAAGGGCGGAATCAGCGGATCGGCCACCATCATCCAGGGCGAATCCTGATACAGCAGGGGGGCGGCCAGGGCCACGATGACGACGACCAGCATGATGGCCAGGCCGGCCACCGCGCCGTAGTTGCGCATATAGCGTTTGGCAAATTGCTTCATGCCGAGGCTCCTTGTTGCGCGCCGGCGCCGATGCGCGGATCGATCAACCGGTACAGCACGTCGGTCAGCAAATTGAACACCACCACCATGATCGAGGTCACCAGGAAAATGCCCAGCAGCAATTGATAGTCGCGTTGCAGCAGGGCGTCGAACATCAGCCGGCCGATGCCCGGCCAGGCGAACACGGTTTCGGTCAGCACCGCGCCGCCCGCCATCTGGCCCAGCTGGATGCCGGCGAAGGTGATCACCGGCAGCAGTGCGTTGCGCAGCACGTGGGCACGGATGACGCGGCTGGGGCTGACGCCTTTGGCGCGCGCGGTCTTGACGAAGTCCATGCCGATCACTTCCAGCATCGACGCGCGGGTCAGCCGCACGTACACGGCCATGAAGAAGCAGCCCAGCGTTACGGTCGGCAGGATCAGGTGCTGGCCGATGTCGGCCGCGCGGGCCCAGCCGGTCAGGCCGGCGCCCACGGTTTCCATGCCAAACGCCGGCAGCCACCCCAGCACCACCGAGAACAGCAGAATGCCCATCAACGACAGCCAGAACAGCGGCGTGGCATACAGCAGCAGCGCGCCGGTCATGACCGAGCTGTCGATCCAGCGGCGCTTGTTGCGGTAGCGCGCCTTGGCGGCCACCACGCCCAGCAGCACGCCCAGCACGATCGAGAAGACGAAAGCGCAGGACATCAGCAGGAAGGTGGCGGGCAGGCGCTCAACGATCAGGTCCAGCACCGGCACGTGGTTGCGGTAGGAAAAGCCCAGGTCCAGCTGGACCACGCCTTTCAGGTACAGGAACAGCTGCGTCAGCACGGGCTTGTCCAGCCCGAACGCCACGCGCAACTGCTCGACATAGGCGGCATCGCCCGCGCCCGCCTGGCCCGCCAGCACGGCGGCGGGGTCGCCGGGCGCCAGGCGGATCAGGAAGAAATTGATGATGACCACGCCCAGCACGACCACGAGGGCCTTGCCGATGCGGGAAACGAGGAAAGACAGGAATTTCATGCTCAGGGTCCTCCGTGGACGGGCGCGGGTGTCCGTCGCGCGGCCGGGCGCCGCCGCCGGGGTGCCGGCCCCGGTCGCGGCGTTCCGGCGCTTACTTCTCGATGTAGACGTCGTCGAACGATTCGTTCAAGCCGATGGCGGTCTTGACCAGGTTCTTGACGTTGGCGCGATACAGCGTGGGAAATTCCATGTCCACCAGGAAGCCGTTGGCGACTTCATTGACCAGTGTGGTCTGCAGCTGCGTGTACAGCGCCTGGCGCTTGGCCGGGTCGACTTCCGAGGCGGCGGCTTCCCATTGCTTGTCGGTCTCGGGGTTGCTGTAGCCCTGCACGTTGGCGAACGGCGAACCCTTGACGATGTTGGACGAGATGTACAGGCGCTGCACGCCCAGCGCGGGGTCGCCGTACTGGTAGGTGAAGTTGGTCGTCAGGTCGAAGTCCCAGTTGCCGGTGCGGCTGGCCCAGCCGCCCGCATCGGTCGACTCCAGGTTGACCTTGAAGCCCAGCTGCTCGAGCGCCTGCTTGGTGTATTCGCCCAGGCGGTCCCAGGTCGAGCCATAGGGGAAGCTGAGTTGGCGGATGGTGTAGTCGCCGGGCTTGATGCCCGATTCCTTGATCAGCTCGCGTGCCTTCTTCATGTCGAAGGCCATCGGGGGCATGTTCTTGTCGTAGAACATTTCCGTGGTCACGAACGGGCTGGTGGAAACCTTGCCCAGGCCAAAGAAGATGTTGTTGACCACCATGTTGCGGTTCATCGCGGCCATGACCGCCTGGCGCACCTTCAGGTTGTCGAACGGCGGCTTGCGCATGTTGAAGATCAGGTAGGCCTGGGGCGAGAACATCTCCCAGCCGGCGGTGGTGTATTCCACCTTGGGCAGGGCGCGCAGGCGCTTGATGTCGACGTTGTCGACGTCGCCGCCGCGCAGCACGTCCACGCTGCCGCGTTCAAAGGCGACGGCGCGCGAGGCCGAATCGGGGATCACATTGAACACCAGCTCATCCAGGTACGGCTTGCCTGGCTTCCAGTAGTCGGGGTTGCGCGCCAGCTTGATGTATTCGCCGCGCTTCCATTCCTTGAACACGAACGGGCCAGTGCCGATGGGCTTCTGGTTGGCCGGATTGGTCATGTAGTCGGTGCCGGCGTAGAGGTGCTTGGGCATCATCGGCGCGAAACCCGGCTCGAACATCAGCATGAAGGCCGGGAACGGCGACTTCAGCTTGATGACCACGGTCTTCGGGTCGGTGGCCTGCACCGAATCGACGAACTTGTTCAGGATTACGCGGGCCCGGGCATGGGTCTTGGGCAGCATGTCCGACAGCGTGAAGACCACGTCGTCCGCCGTGAACGGCTGGCCGTCATGCCATTTGACGTTGTCTTGCAGATGGAAGGTGTAGGTCAGGCCGTCGGCGGACGCTTCCCACGATTTGGCCAGGCCCGGCTGCGGCTTCAGGTCGGTGGAGTAGGTCAGCAGGCTTTCGTAGATCTTGCCGGCGACGAACTGGGTCGGGCCTTGCTGGTTGATGGCCGTGACGATCACGGGCGGTTCGGGCTGGACGATCATGTTCAGCGTGCCGCCCTTGGTCTGGGCCACGGCCTGCGTGGCGGGCAATGCGGCCGCCAGGAGCAGGGCGCCGATACTGAGGGAGAACCATTTCTTCGATTTCACTGCGAGCCTCCGGGCTGGAAGAGTGTCGGTCAGGTGGCCGCCTGTTTACGCGGCGCGTGCCGTCAACAACAAGCAAACCTCGTGCCACCTGGGTTTCTCAGGGAACTGCGGGATGGAGCTGCTACAACAATGCTTCGTCTAGTGGCGCCGCGCACCAATGCGGCGAAAACAGTGCACGGGCGGGGTGCCGCCGCGTGCAGGGACTACAAGGTGAGATCGATCCAGGTGGTTTTCAGATCGCTGTACTTGTCCAGCGCGTGCAGCGACTTGTCGCGTCCGAAACCCGATTGCTTGACGCCGCCGAACGGCACGGTGATGTCGCCGTCGGCATAGCAATTGACCCAGACCAGACCGGCCCGCAGCCGGCGCGACAGGCGGTGCGCGCGGCCCAGGTTGGCGGTCCAGAGCCCGGCGCCCAGGCCATAGGCCGAATCATTGGCCAGCGCGATGGCCTCGTCTTCCGAACGGAATCGCTGAGCCGTCAGGACCGGGCCGAAGATCTCTTCGCGGACCAGGCTGCTTGCCGCATCGGCGCAATCGAAAATGGTGGGCTCGATATAGAAGCCGCCGCTGTCTGTGCGGACCTGGCGCCCGCCGATGCGCAGGGTCGCGCCGTCGGCCTGGCCGGCCGCGATGCGCGCCATGACCGCGCGGGTCTGGCGTTCGTCGACCATGGCGCCCAGCTTGGTGGCGGGGTCCAGCGGATTGCCGGGCCGCATCTCGGCGGCGTGGTGTGCCACCTTTTCCATGAAGGCGTCGTAGATGGCATCGTGCACATACAGGCGCGAGCCGGCGATGCACACTTCGCCCTGGTTCGAGAAGATCGCCAGGGCGGCGATCAGGGCGGCGCGGTCCAGATCGGGGCAGTCTTCGCAGATGATGTGCGGTGACTTGCCGCCGCATTCCAGCCAGACGCGTTTCAGGTTCGATTCGCCCGAGTACGTCATGAAGCGCTTGCCGGTGGCGGTGGATCCGGTGAAGGCCACGCAATCCACATCCGGGTGCAGGCCCAGCGCCTGTCCGGCGACGGGGCCTGTGCCGGGCACGACGTTAAAGACGCCCGCCGGGATGCCGGCGGCCTCGGCCAGTGCCGCCAGGCGCAGCGCGCTCAGCGACGATTGCTCGGCGGGCTTGAGGATGACGCTGTTGCCGGCAGCCAGCGCCGGCGCTACTTTCCAGGCCGCCATCAGCAGGGGGTAGTTCCAGGGCACCACCGCGGCCACCACGCCGACCGGCTCGCGGGTCACGGTGGCCAGCACGTTCTGGCCGGTGGGGGCGATTTCGTCGTAGACCTTGTCGATGGCCTCGCCGTACCAGGCATAGCACTGCGCGGTTTCGGGCAGGTCGAAGGCCAGCGCGTCGCGGATCGGCTTGCCCATGTCCAGGGTCTCGATCAGGGCCAGTTCTTCGGTGTGGTCGGTGATCAGTTGCGCCAGCTTGAGCAACCGCGCCTTGCGCTCGCGCGGCGGCAGGCCGGACCAGACGCCGCTGTCGAAGGCGCGGCGGGCGGCGGCGACGGCGCGGTCGATGTCGGCCTGGCCGCAGGCCGCCACGTCGGCCAGCTTGCGGCCGTCGATGGGGCTGGTGGCGGCGAAGGTGGCGCCGTCGGCGGCGTCGGCATAGGCGCCGTCGATGTAGGCCTGGCCGCGCAGGGTCAGCGAGGCGGCTCGGGCTTGCCAGTCTTCAAACGGGGTTTGGGGCATGGGTGTGTCCTTTTCGATTCAGCGCGCGGCGTTGGCCCGCGCCACCATGGCGTCCAGCAGGACGTTGCAGCCCGCTTCCAGATGACCGGGCTGGGCGTCTTCGATTTCGTTGTGGCTGATGCCGTCCTTGCACGGCACGAAAATCATCGCGGTGGGCGCCA
Source organism: Achromobacter sp. UMC71 (assembly GCF_014170305.1). GTDB lineage: Bacteria > Pseudomonadota > Gammaproteobacteria > Burkholderiales > Burkholderiaceae_B > Achromobacter. The sequence continues at coordinate 61,065 of NZ_LZZT01000015.1, read as the reverse complement.
CCGCCGCCATGTAGACGGCGTCGTGGCCGGCGCCGGTGACGATGTTCATCGCCGCCAGGCCGCGCTGCGCGGCGCCCTGGCGCACCTTGTCCACCAGGTCGAGGTCGAACGGGGTGGGGCGGAAGTACTGCACGTCCTTCACCTCGACCGTGACGCCGTGCTTGTCGGCGATGTCGCGGCAAGCCTGGCGCCAGGCCTGGTCCATGCGGGTCAGCGTGGCTTCGTCTTCATGGCGCAGGTCGGTGGTAAAGCGCACCTGGCCGGGGATCACGTTGCGCGAACCGGGATGCGCGTGGATCTCACCCACGGTGCCGCGTCCATGAGGCTGGTTGGCGTTGGCGATGTTGACGACCGCCTGCAGCAGGTAGCTGGCGGCGAACAGCGCATCGCGGCGGATGCCCATGGGCGTGGGCCCCGCGTGCATTTCCATGCCGGTCACGGTGACGTCGTACCAGCGCAGGCCCAATGACCCGGTCACCACGCCGATCACCTTGTCTTCGTGTTCCAGGATCGGGCCCTGTTCGATGTGGGCCTCGAAGTAGGCGTCCACCGGACGCCCGCCCACGGGGTCCTGGCCGGCGTAGCCGATGGCCTGCAGTTCGTCGCGCACCGCGATGCCCTTGGCATCGCGCGCGCTCAGCGCCGTTTCCAGCGGGAATTTTCCGGCGAATACGCCCGAGCCCATCATCACCGGCACGAAGCGCGAGCCTTCCTCGTTGGTCCAGATGGCCACTTCCAGCGGCGCTTCGGTCTGCACGCCGGCGTCGTTGAGGGTGCGCATGACTTCCAGGCCGGCCAGCACGCCGTAGCAACCGTCGAACTTGCCGCCCGTGGGCTGCGTGTCGATGTGGCTGCCGGTCATCACGGGCGGCAGGGCGTCGTTGCGGCCGGGGCGGCGGGCGAAGATATTGCCCACCTGGTCCACGCGCACCGTCAGGCCGGCGTCGCGCATCCAGCCGGTGACCAGGTCGCGGCCCTGGCCGTCCAGCGCGGTCAGGGCCAGGCGGCAGTTGCCGCCCTTGGGGGTGGCGCCGATCTGGGCCAGATCCATCAGGGATTGCCAGAGACGGTTGCCGTTGACGGACAGGGAAGAAGTCATGGAAAGGCCTCGTTCGGGTCAGTGGGAAAGCGCGGCGGCTTGGCGCGCCAGGGCCGCGGCGCGGATGGAGGTAAGCGTCTGGCCGGGGGCGATGCCGTCGGCGTCGTAGCGGATTTCCAGCAGCGCCGGCCGTTGTTCGCGGTCGGCGTAGGCCAGCGCACGGTCGAAGGCCGCGGCGAAATCCTCGGTGCGTTCCACGGCTTCGCCATAGCCGCCGTAGCCGCGCACGATCTGGGTGAAATCGGGGTTCTCGAATTCCAGCGCGATCGGGCGGCCGGGGAATTCGCGTTCCTGGTGGGCGCGGATCGTGCCCCACATGCCGTTGTTGAACACCAGCACCACGATGCCCAGCCGGTATTGCTGCGCTACGCCCAGTTCCTGCAGGTTCATCTGGAAGCAGCCGTCGCCGGCGTAGCAGACGACGGTCTTGCCGGGATATTCCAGCTTGGCCGAGACGGCTGCCGGCAGTCCGTAGCCCATGGCGCCGACGGTGGGCGCCAGGCTGGTGCCCGGGCCGGCGAACTGGCGGTAGCGGTGCGGATACAGGGCATAGTTGCCGGCGCCGACGGTGATGCAGGCATCCGGCGTCAGGCGCTGGTTGACGCAGGCGGCGACCGCGTCCAGGGCCAGCGGGCCCGGCGCGGACAGGGGGGTAAGCGAGTCCAGGTAGTCGGCGTGGGCCTGGCGCACGGCTTGGCCGCGCGGGGTGGCATGGGCGGACGGCAAGGCCGCTACCGCCCGCGCGAAACCTGTCACGCTGGCGACGATGGCCTGGGTCGGCGCGAACACGCGGCCCAGTTCCTGCGCGTCGGGATAGACGTGGATCAGCGCCTGGCGGGGCAGCGGGCTTTCGACCAGTTGGTAGCCCTCGGTAGTGGCTTCGCCCAGGCGGGTGCCCACCGCCAGGATCAGGTCCGCCGCCTTGATGCGGGCGCGCAGCGCGTCCGTCATGCCCCAGCCGACCTGGCCGGCGGCGTTGGGGTGACGCTGGTCAAAGCACTCCAGGCGGCGCCAGGCCGTGCCCACCGGCAGCTCGAAGCGTTCGGCAAAGGCGGTGATCTGGCTGATGGCCTCGCCGGTCCAGCCGCTGCCGCCCAGCACCATCACCGGGCGATCGGCGGCATCCAGCAACTGCCGCATGCGGGCAAGGTCGTGGTCGCCGGGGTTGGCGATCACGCGCGGATAGCGCGGCAGGTCAGGGACGGCGGCGGTACCCCAGAGCGTGTCTTCCGGCAGCGCCAGTACCACCGGGCCTGGACGGCCGCTGGTGGCGGTGGCGTAGGCGCGCGCCACGAATTCGGGGATGCGGTCGGTGCGGTCGATCTGCGCGACCCACTTGGCCATCTGCCCGAACATGCGGCGGTAGTCGATTTCCTGGAAGGCCTCGCGTTCGTAGAAGTCGTTGCCGACCTGGCCGACGAACAGGATCATCGGCGTCGAATCCTGGAACGCGGTATGCACGCCGATGCTGGCGTTGGTGGCGCCCGGCCCCCGCGTGACGAAGCAGATGCCGGGTTCGCCGGTCAACTTGCCATAGGCCTCGGCCATGTAGGCGGCGCCGCTTTCCTGGCGGCAGACCACGGGCTCGATGACGCCGCGGTGCTCGTTCAGCGCGTCGATGCAGGGCAGGTAGCTTTCGCCCGGAATCATGAAAATGCGGCGCGTGCCGTGGATGCGCAACTGCTGCATCAGTATCTGGCCGCCGTTGCGCGGCAAGGAGGGTACAACCGTCATGCAAGCACTCCAGGGGTGAGCTGTCCGCGAGCGGCGCGGCAGGGGATTCCGGGCGAATCGGCGGACGCGGCCGCCGACGGGGCAGGCGCTGGGTCTAGAGGTCGGGGCGGATGCTCCCGTCGTCGTCGCCGAAGTCTTCCCGCAGGCGGGCCAGGATGCCGATCAGATGGGCATGCATGGCGTGGCGCGCGCGGATCGGGTCGCGCGCCAGGATGGCCGTCAGGATGCGCTGGTGCTCGGCGTGGGCCACTGCCCAGACCTTGGTGTTGACGAAGTAGTCCTGCATGCGACTGAAGACCGGGCTGGCCAGGCTCAGGTCCCACAAATGGGCCACCGAGGCCGCCAGCGCGGCGTTGCCGCAGGCGGCGGCGATGGCGCGGTGGAATTGCCGGTCGTGCAGGCCGGGCGCGTCGGTCAGCGACATGCCGTCGTGGGCCTTGCGGATGGCCGCGAGCTGCGCGTCCGAACCCTGCTGCGCGGCCAGCGCCGCGCATTCGGGTTCGATCAACATCCGTGCTTCCAGCAGGTCAAAGGGGCCGATGTCATCCTGGACGGCAGACGAGGGGCGGGTGCTGGTAGGCGCGGCAGTGACGAAGACGCCCGTGCCCACGCGCACTTCCACATAGCCTTCGATTTCCAGGGCGATCAGGGCTTCCCGGATCGACGCGCGGCTGACCTGCAGCTGCTCGGCCAGTTCGCGCTCTGACGGCAGCCTGCCGCCATGCGGAAAATCGCCCGCCCGGATACGGCCGGCGATCTGGTCGGCAATCATGCGGTACAGGCGGGTGACGGCGACGGCTTGGAAGGTATTCATCAAGAAAGCTGCGGATCATGGTCTAGTGGTCAGGCCACTTATGGTGCAAGCTTCTCATTGAAATAAAAGAAAAAATAGGGCTATCAAGGGAAAACGATCAGAGGGGTTTCCCCTCTTTCTATCTAGTGGTCAGGCCAGTTAGGACAGTGTTCGGGCCGGACCCCGCTTTACAGTTTTTGAACAAATGCTGAACAAATCCAGCGCCCTTGTCACAGGGACCGAATCGGATAATCGCTGCGCCCCGAGGTGGGGCGGACAGGGCGGGGCACTGCGTACGCCAGGATCGGGAGAGTGGCGTGCGGCATGGTGCAACCCTGGCATGGAAGCCGGATGTCTGGCGGATCGGTATCGGCATGGCGGTATTCGCCGTGGCCTGGTTGTGGCTGTCGGACCGGGCCGTGCTGGCGCCGCCGACCGACAACATCGAACAGCTGATCTGGGTGCGCAGCCTGGAATGGGGCTACTACAAGCATCCGCCGCTGCCGACCTGGCTGCTCTGGCCGGTCGTGCAGGCGCTGGGCTGGACCGCCTGGGCCACCTATCTGCTGGGCGCCGCCTGCACGCTGGGCGCGTTCGCGCTGATGTGGGGGTTGCTGCGCGGCATGCGGGGCGAGGCCTACGCCGCCACGGCCGCATTGGCCGGCCTGTGCGTCACGTTCTATAACGGCCGGCTGTATTTCTACAACCACGAAATCGTCCTGATTCCCTTGGTCGCCGGTTGCGCGGCGGCCTGCTGGAAGGCCTATTCCACGCGCAAAATCGGCTGGTGGATCGTGCTGGGGGCCTGCCTGGGCCTGGGCGGCCTGGCCAAATACCAGATGGCGGTTGCCGGACTGGCGGTGCTGCTGTTCTGGCTCAGCCAGAAAGCCTGGCGCGATCCCATGCATGTGTTCGGCTTGCAGGTGGCGGGCCTGACCGCGCTGGCGGTGTTTGCCCCGCACCTGATCTGGCTGATCAACCACGATTTCGAGCCGTTGCAATACGCTATGTCGTCGTCCTTGGCCGCGGGCTTGCCGTGGGGGCCGCGTCTGCACGAGATCGCCAACTGGTGGGGCGATCAGTTGTTCAACCGCGCCTTCCCGGCCTGGGTATTCCTGGCCGTGCTGGGGGGGCTGGGGCGCTGGCCCGGCGCCCGGTCCGCGACGGCCGCCGCGCAAGGTTCGGGGGGCGGCCTGGCGCCGTCGCCAGTCTCGGCCAGGGCATCGTCCCCGGCACAGGTTCCGTCCATGGCCCGGGCCGGCGAGGGCGCCGGCCGCGCCTTGCTACTGTACTTCGGCTTGACGCCGCTGGTGTTCGTCAGCGTCATGACCCTGGTCTCGGGTTCGCACATCCAGCTGCATTGGGGCACGCCGTTCCTGCTGTTCATCGTGCCCGCCGTGATGGAACTGACCCGCAGCGCCTGGGCCGGACCTTTCCGGCCGCGCCAGGCGGTGCTGGTGTTCATTGTGATCCAGCTGCTGCTGATGGTGCGCGTGGAGCTGACGTCGCCTACCGGCGCCGGTCTGTTGCGCCGTGCGTCGGATTGGCGTTTTTTCGATGCGCAGGCGCTGGCCGACACGCTGCACGAGCGGGCGGTGGCCGAGCTGGGCGGCCCGGTCAAGGTAATTTCGGGGGCCTGGGCCGAGTCCGGCGCGCTGGCGCTGCGGCTGCCGGACAAGCCGCTGGTGCTGATCGACGGGCAGTTTCAATTCAGCCCTTGGGTGTCGGCGGGTCTGGTGGCTGATTGCGGCGCGCTGGAATTGCTGCGCGCCAAGACGCCGCCCGCCGGGTATGGCCCCGTGGGGCCGGCGTTTCCGTTGCTGTATTGGCGGGTCAAGCGGCCGAAGGCAGCCTGCGCCCCAGGCGCTACCGGTTAGCCACGCATCGGGGCGCTGGCGCTTGGCGCCCGGGCGAGGCTCCTTCTAGTGTGAACAGGCCCTAGGCTTCTTCGCCGGGTTCGGGCGTTTGCGTAAAGGCGCGCACCATCCGCGAGATGCCGTCCAGTTCGTCGTGGGCGCCCACGACCCAATCGGGTTTCTCGAAAGGGCTGTCCGACGGCGCCTTGTCCAGGTTGGCCTTCAGGTCATCCAGCAATTCCAGCGCCATGTCGGTGGCCTGCGGGCTGCTGCGGGTGGCAAGGGCGATGGCAATCGCCAGCGCCTGGCGCAAGGCGAGCAGGCGGCCGTCCAGTTCGGTGTCCATGGGGAGTCCTTGTCGTGAAATGGGCAATGGCCGCATTTTACGGGGACGGCCATCCGGGGACGGCCATCCGGGGACGGTCATCCGAGGACGGCGGCCATCGCTTTCGGGGCCACGGTTGGATCTTTGCGCAAGATCAAGGCGGGCGGGCCGCCGCAGGCGAATAATCCAAGGTATGCAAGCCGCCCTACGTCCTCTTTCCGCAGAACCTCCGGCGCAAGCCGCCGAGCCCTTCTTTCCGCCCCAGTTGCTGGCCCGGCTGGACAAGAACGGTCCCCGCTACACCTCGTATCCCACGGCCGACCGCTATCACGGCGGGTTTGGCGCGTCGGACTACCAGCAGGCCCTGCGCCAGCGGCGCGAAGCCAGTCCGTCCGAGCCGCTATCGCTGTACGTGCACATCCCGTTCTGTGATTCGGTCTGCTACTACTGTGCCTGTAACAAGGTAGTGACTCGCCATCATGACCGGGCGGCTCGCTACCTGGACGCCCTGGCCCGCGAAATCGCCCTGCACGTCGCCGAGCTGGGCGTGGGCGTGCCGGTGTCGCAACTGCATTTCGGCGGCGGCACGCCGACCTTCCTGTCGGACGACGAGCTTGCACGCCTGATGGCAGACCTGCGCGCTGCCTTCCGTTTCGAGCCCGATGCCGAAATCTCCATCGAGGTGGATCCGCGCACCGCCACGCCGCAGCGCCTGGCGCTGTTGCGCAAGCTGGGCTTTAACCGGCTGAGCTTCGGGGTGCAGGATTTCGATGCGCGGGTGCAGGTGGCGGTCCACCGCGTGCAGTCCTTCGACGATGTGCGCGATCTGATGCAAAGCGCCCGCACGCTGGGTTACGCCTCGGTCAACGTCGACCTGATTTATGGCCTGCCGCTACAGACCACGGAGTCGTTCGCGCGCACCATCGCACAGGTCAGCGCGCTGCGGCCCGACCGCATTGCCCTGTACGCCTACGCACACCTGCCGGAACGCTTCAAACCCCAGCGCCGCATCAACGAGGCCGACCTGCCCGACCGGGCCACGCGTGTCGGTTTGCTCAGCGCGGCCATCCAGGGCTTTCTGGGGCAGAGCTACACCTACATCGGCATGGACCACTTCGCGCTGAACACGGATGCATTGGCCATCGCAAAGCAGCGCGGCGAGCTGCATCGCAATTTCCAGGGATACAGCACCCAGCCCGATCGGGATCTGGTCGCGCTGGGCGTGTCGGCGATCGGCCGCATCGGCAATACCTACAGCCAGAATGCCAAGGACCTGGACGGCTACTACGCCGCCATCGAGGCAGGCCGCTTTGCCGTCGAAAGAGGCTTGGCGCTCAATGCCGATGACCTGGCGCGCCGCGAGGTGATCATGGACATCATGTGCCAGGGACGTGTGGATTTTGCACGCGTCGAATCGCGCCATGGCTTGCGCTTTGGCGATTACTTTGGTCCCGAGCTGTCGCAAGTGGCCAACCTGGCCGAACTCGGGTTGGTCAACCTGCGCGCCGGGGAGTTGCGCGTCACCGGCCTGGGTTGGTACTTCGTCAGGGCGGTCGCCATGGCCTTTGACGGCTACTTGCGCAGCGCGGCCACCGTGGCCAGCTATTCGCGCATCATCTAGGCGCTCAGGCCGCGACAGGCCTGGCACATGCCGGCAAAGGCCAGGGTGGCGCGGCGCGCAGGCCTATTCCGTGAACTTCTCCCGCAGATACAGCGCCAGCGCCAGGTCATCGGACAGCTGCAGCTTGCGCATCGCCCGGCGCTTGTGGGTGCTGATGGTTTTCTTGCTGCGCATCAGGCGCGATGAAATCTGCGTCACCGACAGCCCCTGGCTGATATGCCGCAGGATCTCGACTTCCGAGGATGTCAGCAGGGCGTGCGGGTGAGTGGGACAAATCGCGTGGATCTTGCCGTCCTGCACGGACAGGAACGGGTCCCGGCCGCTCAGCACGCCGTGGATCATTTCGGGCAGCAGGATCATGCCCCATTGCTTGGCGAGATACCCATTGGCGCCCGCCCGGAACGCGGCGTACTGGGTTTCGAGGCGGTTGCCGGCCGAAAACGTGATGATCGCCATATTGGGGTGATAGCGCCGTAGCCGCCGCAGGTAATTCACGCCGTCCCAGGGTTCCTGCGGCAGGTAGAAGTCGATCAGCGCCGCGTCGCACGGGGCCGCAGCCAGTTTTTCCAGCAAGCCGCGGGCGGAGGTTTCGCGGTGCAGGACGCGAAAGCCCGGCCGGGAATCCAGGAACGCGCCCACGCCCAGCGAGACGACGGGGTGGTCGTCCAGAATCGCGACGCGTATCACCGGAGGCGGTTGCGACATCAGGAGATGCTTGCGTGAATTGGGGCGGTGGCCGTCTTTCTTGCCGCCGGGCCGGTCGGCGAGAAGTAAGGCGGAATCTGGCACTGACACACTTTTCATCGATGCTCCACTGAATGGCCGCGCGAACGCGGGTGGCGGTAGGGCGGGTCTGCCGATGGCATCCCGTGCGTACGTCGTGATTGGTCTGAAATTTGTACGGGCAGATTACGTTTTGTTGGGCGGTGCGGATCAGAATCAGGAAAAAATCGGACTGAAGTACGGCTGGGGTGTACGCTTATCGAGCGCCTGCGCCGACGGCCATGGCTCGCGATGTTTCGCCCTTCGGGTAATAATCGCTTCCGGTACGCAAGTCCGCGCCGGCATCTTGCCGGACCGGGGGCAGCATGAGCATGGCGGCGGGTGGCGGATGCCAAAAAAGATTCTGGTATTGGGCAGGGATGGTCAGCTGGGCTTTGAGCTGCGGCGCAGCCTTGCGCCCTTGGGGCACGTGGTTGCCACGGGCCGCAGCGATTGCGACCTGACCTACCCGCTGCAGATCGCACGGCTGGTGGGCCGTGAAAAACCCGACATCATCGTGAACGCCGCGGCTTTCACCGCCGTGGAACGCGCGGAAGAAGACACCGTGCGCGCCATGCGCATCAACGCCGAGGCGGCTGGCGAACTGGCGGCGCTTGCGGCCGCCCGCGGCGCGCTGATCGTCCACTATTCGTCCGACTACGTCTTCGACGGCGCCAAGCTTGGCGCCTACACCGAGCAGGACACGCCCGCGCCGCTGAACGTCTACGGCCGCAGCAAGCTCGCGGGCGAACACGCCGTGCAGGCGATGAATCCGGCGCATCTGGTGCTGCGCACGTCCTGGATCTATGGCGTCTTTGGCAGCAGCTTTCTCAAGACGATGCTGATGGCCGTGCGCCAGCCCGAGCCGCTGCGCGTGGTCAGCGACCAGCGCGGCGCGCCCACCGGCGCCGCCTTCATCGCCGACGCTACTGCCCTGATGCTGGCGCGCTACCTGACGCGCCCGGCTGGCGAACCCTTTCCTTTCGGCCTGTATCACCTGGCCGCTTCGGGCGATGCCAGCTGGCACGAATACGCCTGCTTCATCGCGCAGCAGGCGCGCCGGGCGGGCCTGGCCGTGACACTTACGCCCGCGGACATCCGCGCGGTGCCGTCCGACCAATATCCCACCACTGCCCGCCGCCCCTTGAATTCGCGGCTGGACAGCCGGCTGCTGGAGCGCACCTTCGGCATCCACGTGCCGCACTGGGAGGAGGGCGTGGTGCATGCGCTAGCCGCGATTGCCGACAGCCGCAACCTGGCCTGAGCCTCCCAGGCGGCGCACCCGTCGGAAGTGTCGCGCTTTCGCCACGAAATGGGCGCAAAGGGTGCTACAATCGGCAACGATAAGCCCACCAGCCATGCTGGCGGCTAAGCAAAGTCCACCCAAGGCTCGAACACCATGTTTTTCCCGCTGGCACGAACTACGACCCGGAACTTTCGCCCTATGTCGCGTTAGTTTTTCGTGCGTCGGGTTTCACCGTGTCAGGTCAGCGGTAGGACTCAGCAAGACAACCAAATAAACGCGGCTACCAGCCGCGTTTGTCGTTTCTGATTTTCGTTTTTTGTTCCCAGAACCCCAGGAAGCACTCCCGATGGTACAGATCACATTGCCCGATGGTTCGCAGCGCCAATATCCGGGACCGGTCACGGTCGCCGAAGTGGCGCAATCGATCGGCGCGGGATTGGCCAAAGCCGCCTTGGGCGGCCGCGTGACCTTTGACGGCGCCGATTCCCAGCTGGTCGATACCAGCTACCGCATCGAGGGCGACGCCCGCCTGGCCATCGTGACCGCCAAGGACGCCGACGGCCTGGATCTGATCCGCCATTCCACGGCCCACTTGCTGGCCTACGCCGTCAAGGAATTGTTCCCCGACGCGCAGGTCACCATCGGTCCCGTGATCGACAACGGCTTCTACTACGATTTTTCGTACAAGCGTCCCTTCACGCCCGACGACCTGGCCGCCATCGAGAAAAAGATGGCCGAGCTGGCCAAGAAAGACGAGGTCGTGACGCGTGAAGTCTGGTCGCGCGACGACGCCGTCGAGTTCTTCAAGGGCATTGGCGAAAAGTACAAGGCCGAGATCATCGCCTCGATTCCGTCCAATGAACCGCTCAGCCTGTACCGCGAAGGCGATTTCATCGACCTGTGCCGCGGCCCCCACGTGCCGTCCACGGGCAAGCTGAAGGTCTTCAAGCTGATGAAGGTCGCGGGCGCCTACTGGCGCGGCGACAGCAAGAACGAGATGCTCCAGCGCATCTACGGCACGGCCTGGGCGACCAAGGAAGAGCAAGAGGCCTACCTGCACATGCTGGAAGAGGCCGAGCGCCGCGACCACCGCAAGATTGGCCGCGAACTGGACCTGTTCCACTTCCAGGACGAGGCTCCGGGCCTGATCTTCTGGCACCCCAAGGGCTGGGCCCTGTGGCAGCAGGTCGAGCAGTACATGCGCGCTGTCTACAACAACAACGGCTACCAGGAAGTCAAAGCGCCGCAGATCCTCGATCTGTCGCTGTGGAAAAAGACGGGCCACTGGGACAACTACCGTGAAAACATGTTCACGACCGAGTCCGAGAACCGCGTCTATGGCCTGAAGCCCATGAACTGCCCGGGCCACGTGCAGATCTTCAACGCCGGCCTGCATTCGTACCGCGAGCTGCCGCTACGCTACGGCGAATTCGGCCAATGCCACCGCAACGAGCCCTCGGGTTCGCTGCACGGCATGATGCGGGTGCGCGGCTTCACGCAGGACGACGGTCACATTTTCTGTACCGAAGAACAGCTGCAGGACGAATGCGCCGACTTCACCGCCTTGCTGCAGAAGGTCTACCGCGACTTCGGCTTTACCGAAGTGCTGTACAAGGTCGCCACGCGTCCTGAAAAGCGCATCGGCTCGGACGAAGTCTGGGATACGGCCGAGCAGGCGCTGATGGAAAGCCTGCGCCGCACCGGCTGCGAGTTCGAAATTTCGCCCGGGGAAGGCGCGTTCTATGGCCCCAAGGTGGAATACACCCTGAAGGACGCCATTGGCCGTCACTGGCAGTGCGGTACGATCCAGGTCGACTTCTCCATGCCCGTGCGCCTGGGCGCCGAGTACGTGGACCAGAACGACCAGCGTCGCCCGCCCGTGATGCTGCACCGCGCTATCCTGGGTTCGCTCGAGCGTTTCATCGGCATGTTGATCGAAAACCACGCCGGCGCGATGCCGCCCTGGCTGGCTCCGGTGCAGGCCGTGGTGTGCTGCATTTCCGAACCTTCGGCCGATTATGCGGCCCAAATCACGCAAAGCCTGAAAAAACAAGGCTTTAGAGTAGAGTCCGATTTGCGCGGTGAAAAAATCACTCGTAAAATTCGGGAGCACAGCCTGCAAAAGGTGCCGTACATCCTCGTCGTCGGCGACAAGGAAAAGCAAAACGGCACCGTCGCCGTACGCGGACTGGGCGGACTGGACCTTGGAGCCATCGCATACGACGAGTTCGTCGCGCGCTTGTCCGAGGACGTGTCCACCCGCCGCGACGTCAATCAACCTGATAGCAGCGCTGCTTAACATTTCTAGGAGCTTTCAACATCGCCACTGAAAAAGCCAATCGCATCAACGGTGAAATCCGCGTCCCCGAGGTGCGCCTGATAGGTCTGGACGGAGAACAGCTGGGCATCGTCAAGATCGCCGACGCGTTCCGTCTTTCCGAGCAAAGCGACGTGGATCTGGTGGAAATCGCGCCGAACGCCGAGCCGCCGGTCTGCCGTTTGATGGACTACGGTAAGTTCAAGTACCAAGAGCAGAAGCGCCAAGCCGAAGCTCGTTCCAAGCAGAAGGTCATCCAGGTCAAGGAAGTCAAATTCCGTCCGGCCACCGACGAGGGCGACTACCAAGTCAAGCTGCGCAACCTGCGCCGCTTCCTCGAGGAAGGCGACAAGGCCAAGGTGACGCTGCGGTTCCGCGGCCGTGAAATGGCTCACCAGGAACTGGGTATGCGGGTGCTTGAACGTGTGCGCGACGACCTGCTGGAATTGGCCCAGGTCGAAGCCATGCCGAAGCTCGAAGGCCGTCAGATGGTCATGGTGCTGGCGCCCAAGAAGAAGGCCGTGCCCGCGGGCAAGCCTGAATCAGCGGCATAAAGCTCCTGCGGCGCCTTCCCGGCCGGTTTCATCCCTCCCGGGCAGGCTCCAGCCGCTCTCCCTGCGACCCGCCGTCCATACTGTGTTCGGCGGGTTCGCTTATTGGGCGGCTCTGCGCTACGATGTCATAGATAGCCGCCTTCCCGAAAGGGAAGGCGGCGTACGTTCGGGGTGTCGCGATGCATGTTTTGTTCGTTTTGGATCCCTTGCCGCTCTTGAAAGCGTACAAGGACAGTTCCGTCGCCATGATGCGCGCGCTCGTTGCGCGCGGCCATACGCTCAGCGTGGCCATGCAGGGCGATTTGTACATCGAGACCGGCACGGTCAAGGCTGTCACCACGCCCATCGAGCTGGTGGCTGGCGCCGACCTGCACGGCCATGACTGGTGGCGCGAATCCGCCGCCCGCGACTTGCCGCTGGCCGATTTCGGCGCTGTCGTCATGCGTAAAGACCCGCCTTTCGACATGGAATATGTGTATTCCACGCATCTGCTTGAATACGCCCAGGCCCAAGGCGCCAAGGTATTCAACAGCGGCGCGGCGATCCGCAACCACCCCGAAAAGCTGGCCATCACCGAAATCAGCGAGTTCACCGCACCCACGCTGGTGACGCGCAACATGGCGCGCCTGAAGGCGTTCCACGACACGCACCACGACGTCATCGTCAAGCCGCTGGACGGCATGGGCGGCACGGGCGTTTTCCGCCTGCAGCCCCAGGACCCCAACCTGAACGCCATCCTGGAAACGCTGACCGACAACGGCGCGCGCACCATCATGGCGCAGCGTTACATTCCTGAGATCGTCAAGGGTGACAAGCGCATCCTGCTGATCGGCGGCCAACCGGTGCCGTATTCGCTGGCCCGCATCCCCCTGGCCGGCGAAACGCGTGGCAACCTGGCCGCGGGCGGCCGCGGCGTGGCCCAGGAATTGTCCCCGCGCGACCGCGAAATCGCAGAAGCCGTGGCGCCCAAGCTGGCGGCGCGCGGCCTGCTGCTGGTTGGCCTGGACGTCATCGGCGACTTCGTCACCGAGGTCAACGTCACCAGCCCCACCTGTTTCGTGGAAATCGCCGAACAGACCGGTTTCGACGTCGCCGGCATGTTCGTGGACGCGCTGGAAAAAGCCGTGGCTGCCGCTCCGGCTGCCGTCTGATCGCCTGGAAACTGCCATGACCACGGGTATTGTCATCGTCGTGCACGCGCCTTTGGGCGCGGCCATGCGCGAGTGCGCCAGCCATGTCATGGGCAACCTTGACGGCATGCTGGCCATCCACGACATCCAGCCCGAAGACCGGCCGGACGACCTGGCGCCTGATGTGCTCAAGGATATCCTTGAGCAAGACCACGGCGGCGGCGTGCTGGTGTTGACCGATCTGATCGGCGCCACCCCCGCCAACATCTCCAAGCGGGCCGTGGCCGACGCCCAGGCGCAGGGCATCCAGTGCTGCGTCCTGGCGGGCCTGAACACCCCCATGCTGCTGCGGGCGCTGACCTATCGCAACCTCACCCTGGCCGAGACCCGCGAGAAAGCGCTCGCCGGCGGGGTGCAGGGTGTCTTGCGTGTAGACTGACGGGCGGGAATTTGCCCTATTATGTCGGCTAATATTTCAAGCCGATGAGCGGTTCGACTTTTCGCTGCAACCACCACTGCGGCTTGATTCCGCGGTCATAATATTTCCTATGCCTAATACAGACATCGTCATCAGCAATAAACTGGGTTTGCATGCGCGGGCGGCCGCCAAACTGACGCAGCTGGCCAGCAAGTTCTCGAGCGAGATCTTCATCTCCCGCGGCGCGCAGCGCGTGAACGCCAAAAGCATCATGGGCGTCATGATGCTGGCCGCCGGACTGGGCGTGACGGTCAAACTGGAGGCCTCCGGCAACGACGCCGACCAGGCCCTTTCCGAAATCCAAACTTTGTTCGACAGCAAATTCGGTGAACAGGAATAGCAGCGCTTCCGAATCCGCCGGTCTGGGCCAGGCCCGGGCCGGCATGTCCGCGGCTGCGGCCGTGGCCCAAGTCCATGACGGGGCTGGCGTTGCCAGCCCCGTTATTTGTTTGTACGGCAAGGGCGTGGCGCGCGGTTACGCCATCGGCCGGGCGGTGGTCATGGGGGCGGCGGCGCTGGAAGTCGCGCACTACCGGATTTCCCCTGACGACATCCCCGCCGAAAGCCGCCGCCTGACCGAGGCGCTGGATTCGGCGCAGCAGGAATTGCGGCAATTGGCCGATACCTTGCCGGCGGATGCGCCGCGCGAACTGGGCGCCATGCTGAACGTGCACAGTCTGCTGCTGGGCGACCCGCTGCTGGCCGAGCAGACGCTCGCCCTGATCGCCGAGCGCCACTACAACGCCGAATGGGCGCTGACCACGCAGGGCCAGATCCTGGGGCAGCAGTTCGACGCCATGGAAGACGAATACCTGCGCGAGCGCGGCGCGGACGTACGCCAGGTGATCGAGCGCGTGCTGCACGTGCTGTCGGGTACCTCCGCCATCCTGCCGGACATGTCCCACATGGGCGGCGACGACGCGCTGGTGGTGGTGGCGCACGACATCTCGCCCGCCGACATGCTGCGCCTGCGCGGCGGCCGGTTCGCGGCTTTCGTGACCGACCTGGGCGGGCCGACTTCGCACACCGCCATCGTGGCGCGCAGCATGGGCGTGCCGGCCGTGGTGGCCATGGGCAACGTGCGCGAGCTGGTGCGCGATGGCGACATGCTGATCATCGACGGCGCCGCGGGCGCGGTGGTGGTCAACCCGTCCGACCGCATCCTGCAGGAATACCGCCGCCGCCAGGCCGCCTACGCCGACGAGCGGGCCGAGCTCGGCCTGTTGCGCGACGAGCCGTCGGTCACACTGGACGGCATCGACATCGTCCTGCACGCCAATATCGAACTGCCTGAAGAAGCCGCGCTGGCCCTGGCCTCGGGTGCCCATGGCATCGGCCTGTTCCGCAGCGAATTCCTGTTCATGGGCCGCCCGGACCTGCCGGGCGAAGAAGAGCAATACGAGGCCTATTCGTCCGTCGTCAAGGTGATGGCGGGCCGTCCGGTCACCATCCGCACGCTGGACATCGGGTCGGACAAGACGCTGGACGGCGAGGCCACGGTGGCCACCAATCCGGCGCTGGGGCAGCGCGCCATCCGCTACTGCCTGGCGCGCCCGGAAATGTTCGCCACCCAGCTGCGCGCCATCCTGCGGGCGTCGGCCCATGGTCCGGTACGCCTCTTGATCCCCATGATCGCCCACATGCACGAAGTCGTAGCGACGCGGGCAGCCATCGAATCCGCGCGGCGCGAGCTGGACGCCCGCGGACAGGCGTATGCCCCGCACATGGAGGTGGGCGCCATGGTCGAGGTGCCGGCTATCGCGATTGCGATCGAGCCCTTCGCCCAGGCGCTGGACTTCCTGTCCATCGGCACCAATGACCTGATCCAGTACACGCTGGCCATCGACCGCGGCGACCACGACGTGGCGGCGCTGTACGATCCGCTGCATCCGGCCGTGCTGCGGCTGGTCGCGCACACCATCAACGCGGGTGAGCGGGCCGGCAAGCCCGTGGCCGTCTGCGGCGAAATGGCGGGCGATTCGCGCATGACCCGGCTGCTGCTGGGCCTGGGCCTGACCGAGTTCTCCATGCATCCGCAGCAACTGCTGGACGTCAAGCGTGAAGTCCGGCGCGCGCACACCAACGCCCTGCGCGTGAAGGTCGCCAGCGCCCTGAACCGCGCCTTGCCGGTGGACCTGGACACCCTCGACCTGGCCTGACCCGGCTGCCCCGGGGCTTTGCCCGGCAAGCCAAATGCCCCGGCGCGTTGCGCCGGGTTTTTTTTCGCCATGAAAAAGCCCCCTTGAAGGGGGCTT
Source organism: Achromobacter sp. UMC71 (assembly GCF_014170305.1). GTDB lineage: Bacteria > Pseudomonadota > Gammaproteobacteria > Burkholderiales > Burkholderiaceae_B > Achromobacter. The sequence goes on along the minus strand of NZ_LZZT01000015.1, from coordinate 44,895 downwards.
GGGACGCCGCCCGGCACGGTGGCGCGGGCGGGCAGGGCGGGGATCAGCTGTGGTAGGCCGATTCGCCGTGGCTCGTCACGTCCAGGCCTTCGCGTTCCTGGTCTTCCGGCACACGCAGGCCGCACAGGGCGTTGGCGATCTTGTAGGCGATCCAGGCAACCACGCCGGACCAGACGATGGTGATCAGCACGCCTTCCAGCTGGACCCAGAGCTGGCCCAGGATCATGCCGGGTTCGGCCAGGCCGGGGCCGCCCAGGACCTGGGCATTGAACACCCCCGTGAGCAAGGCGCCCACAATGCCGCCCACGCCGTGCACGCCGAACACATCCAGCGCGTCATCGGCGCGCAACAGGCGCTTCAGGCCGTTGACACCCCAGACGCAGACGATGCCGGCGATCACGCCGATGATCAGCGCGCCCACCGGGCCGACCAGGCCGGCCGCGGGAGTGATGCCCACCAGGCCGGCGATGGCGCCGGAGGCAGCGCCCAGCATGGACGGCTTGCCCTTGATGGCCCATTCCGTGAACAGCCAGGCCAGCACGGCGCCCGCGGTGGCGATCATGGTGTTGAAGAAGGCCAGCGTGGCGTTTTCGTTGGCGGCCAGCGCCGAGCCGGCGTTGAAGCCGAACCAGCCCACCCACAGCAGGGCGGCGCCCACGAAAGTCATCGGCAGGTTGTGCGGTTGCATGGCTTCACGGCCATAGCCGACGCGCTTGCCCACGACATAGGCGCCCACCAGGCCGGCCACGCCGGCGTTGATATGCACCACGGTGCCGCCGGCGAAGTCCAGCGCGCCCTTGGCGTTGAGCAGGCCCGGCGCCGTTTCGGAGGCGAACCACACCATGTGGGCGATGGGAATGTAGGCGAACGTGAACCAGATCACCGTGAACACCAGCACCGCCGAGAAGCGGGCGCGTTCGGCGAAGCTGCCGACGATCAGCGCGCAGGTGATGCCGGCGAACGTGGCCTGGAACGAGGCGAACAGCAGTTCGGTCAGGGTGTTCGACATGGCGTACTTGCCATCGGCCGGGGTGAACATGCCGGAGAAGAAGGCGCGGGAGAGGCCGCCGAAGAATGCATTGCCTTCCGTGAAGGCAAGCGAATAACCGTAGATGAACCAGAGGACCAGGCCCAGCACGAACGTGCACAACACTTGCAGCAGCACCGACAGCACATTCTTGCTGCGTACCAGGCCGCCATAGAACATCGCCAGACCGGGTACGGCCATCATCAATACGAGGAGGGTAGAGACGAGCAACCAGGAGATATCTGCTTTATCCATTTTCAGGCTCCAATGAGTCTTTCTTATTTATTTACAGCGCAGCTTCGCCGGCTTCACCTGTCCGGATGCGGATCACTTGTTCAAGGGGGGCGGCGAAGATCTTGCCGTCACCGATCTTGCCGGTGCGGGCGGCTTGCTCGATGGCTTCAATGACCTGATCGACCAGGTGGTCGGGCACGGCGGCTTCGACTCGCAGCTTGGGCAGGAAGTCGACGGCGTATTCCGCGCCTCGATAGAGTTCGGTGTGACCCTTCTGGCGCCCGAACCCTTTGACTTCGGTAACCGTCAGTCCCTGGACGCCGATTGCGGATAGAGCCACCCGCACTTCGTCGAGCTTGAATGGCTTGATGATGGCGATGATGAGTTTCATGGCATTTCCTCTCATGGTTGCACGTAGGCCTCGTCATTCAAGCAAATTCCATGCCATGGGGAACGGCACCCGTAAGTCGGCAGGGCAGGCGCGTTTGTTGTGCCTGGATGCACCAATATAGTGCGGCATGCACCATAGGTCAGCCTCAATTCGGTGCATGGCGCGGTCATGGTGAGGAATGCAACGGAATATGTTCCGCTGCCGCTATTTGTTGCCAGTTGCTGCCGACCTCGTAGCGCTTTGTCGTGCTTGCACGCATTGGCGAAGACCAGGCCCCGCGCGGGCTGACCGGCCGCCAACCCTTGCGGGCCGGGCTTCGCAGGGGTTGGATCGATTTTTCAGTCGGCTGAAAGCGAATTGCAAGAGGGCACAAATAGGGGGCGGGGCGTGATACGAGGGTTTACACGCATAAGCTTGTTGCCAAAGGTTTGGTGAAGAAGAATCGAGTCCAGCTCATGCGCTGCATGGGCCTGATCGGGCCGCGGCAAGGGGTTCCGGCGTTGCGGCTCTCTGACATACAAAAAGCAAGAAAGGAAAGAGGAATGATGACGATCCAACGCAAGACCCTTGGCGTGCTGGCGCTGACTGCCGCGCTGGCCGTGCTGGCCGGCTGCAACAAGTCCGACGAAAAGTCGCCGCCCGCCGCTTCGAGCACTCCGGCTCCGGCCGCGACCACGCCGGGCACGCCGCCCGCCGCGACCACCCCGCCCGCTGCCGCGACGCCGACGCCCACCGCGGGCCTGCCCGCCGAATGCGACGCCTACCTGACCAAGGTCAGCGCGTGCATGGACAAGCTGGGCGCGTCCAATCCGGCCGCCGCCAGCTTCAAACAGCAGCTCGACGCTGCCCGGACTCAGTGGGCGACGATCAGCGACAAGACGCAATTGGCGGCCACCTGCAAGCAATCCTCGGACATGTTTGCGCAATCGGCGACCCAGATGGGCTGCCCGTAACGATGTTGGTAGGGGGCTGCTCCCAAGGCGGCCCGGTTTTCTCCTGTGCTTTGATGGGCGGTCACCGCATGCGGCCCGCCCTTTTTTTGCCTGCGGCGGGTTCCGGGAAAGCACTACACTTGAGGGACCAAGAACACCGTGAGGCCGCTATGAACAATCGCACCCAGTGGATGGAAGACATCCAGAAGAACATTTCCGACCTGATCGCCCGCAGCCCTGCCGCCGATGTCGAACGCAACGTGCGCGCCATGATGACGCAGGCGTTTTCGAAGCTGGATCTGGTCACCCGCGAGGAATTCGACGTGCAGGCCGATTTGCTGGCGCGCACCCGGGCCCGCGTGGATCAGCTGGCCGCAACGGTCGAACAGCTGGAAACCCGCCTGTCCGCGCTGGACAAATAATCCGCGGGACCTTTTTGCCACGGCCGCTTTAGCGGCCGTTTTTCTTTTGGGCATACTGGTCTTTGATCGCCATCGGAGACCGCCTTGACCCTAGCCGTTATTGCCAGCCGTACCCTCAGCGGCCTGCATGCCCATGCGGTGCGGGTCGAGACGCATCTGGGGCCGGGCCTGCCCAGCTTCAATGTGGTTGGCCTGCCCGACACCGAAGTGCGCGAAAGCCGCGAACGCGTGCGCGCCGCCATCATCAACAGCGGCTTCAATTTCCCGCCGGGCCGCATCACCGTCAATCTTTCGCCCGCCGATCTGCCCAAGGAATCGGGCCGCTTTGACCTGCCCATCGCCTTGGGCCTGTTGCTGGCCACGGGACAGCTCGCCGCCCCGGCTGCCGACGGCGCGGCAGGGGCCTCGACTGATCCCTTGCTGGCCGGTCTGGTGCTGGCGGGCGAGCTGTCCTTGACCGGCGCGTTGGTGCCGGTGGCGGCGGCCCTGGTCATTGCCCTGAGTGTGGCGCGCGAGTCGCCCGGCGCAACCCTGATCCTGCCGGCGGGTAGCGCCGAGCAGGCGGCCTGGGTCGAGGGCCTGCGCGTGCTGTCGGCGCGCAGCCTGGCCGACGTGGCAGCCCATGTGGCCGGGCATTGCCGATTGCCTGACGCGATTCCGCTTGCGTGGCCGGACGCACCGCCCGTGCCTTGTCTATCGGACTTGCGGGGGCAGGCGGGCGCCCGGCGGGCGCTGGAGGTGGCAGCCGCGGGCGGGCACAGCCTGCTGATGATCGGGCCGCCCGGGGCAGGCAAGAGCATGTTGGCCGCGCGCCTGCCCGGCCTGCTGCCTCCGCTGGCGCGCCGCCAGGCGCTGGAGGCGGCGGCCATCGCCGCGCTGGCGGGCGTGCCCGACGTGCGCATGGGCACGCCGCCGTTCCGGGCGCCGCATCATTCGGCGTCCGCCGTGGCCCTGGTGGGCGGCGGCGGCCGGCCGCGTCCCGGCGAGATCAGCCTGGCGCATCATGGCGTGCTGTTCCTGGACGAGCTGCCCGAATTCAGTCGGCGCACGCTCGAGGCGCTGCGCGAACCCCTGGAGACGGGCAGGGTGGTCATCGCCCGGGCCCTGCACACCGCCCAGTTCCCGGCGCGGTTTCAGCTGGTGGCCGCCATGAACCCCTGTCCTTGCGGCTGGCGCGGCCATCCGCAGCGGGCCTGCGCCTGCACGCCCGACCAGGTGGCGCGCTATGCGGGCAAGATATCCGGCCCGCTGCTGGACCGGATCGACCTGCACGTGGCGTTGCCGCCTTCCGACCTGGAATGCCTGCAGGGGCCACCGGGCGAGCCGTCCGAGCCGGTCAGGGCGCGCGTGGCCCGGTGCCGCGAGCGCCAGCACGCGCGGCAGGGCAAAGCCAACGCGGGGCTCGCCGGACCTGAGCTGGAGCGCCATTGCCCGATGGACAATGAGGCCCGCGACCTGCTGCTGCAAGCCATGCGGCGGCTGGCAGGCTCGGGGCGGGCCATGCATCGCGCCTTGCGCGTGGCCAGGACCATTGCCGACCTGGACGGGCAGGACACCCTGGGTGCAAGCCACGTGGCCCAGGCGGTGCAGTACCGGCGGCAGGGGGTATGATGGCCGGCTCCCGCGTTCCCCGGCTCGCCTGCTGGCGCGTTCCGTCCCCCTGAATCCGCCCGTACACCGCGCCAATACGTCATCTGGCTCGACAAAACCTGGGAAATCACCATATAATCAAAGGCTTTCCCGGATCCAGGCTACTTTTTTGCCCTGGGGAAGGGGAAAGTGCAGTACCCCAGAAGTGTGTGGTACCCAGCAGTGTGCAGTACCCCAGCAGTACCCCAGCAGTACCCCCCAGAAGTGGCAACAGGTTCAAAAGTTTTGCCGCAATGGTGTAGGTAGCGTGTTTCGCCCAGCAGAGTTGCCGGGTGCGGACAGACCGCCAACCGCCTTGCGTCAAGCACCTCGCGTCATGTAAATCAACAATGAGTTTTAGTTTAGGGAATCATCATGCCCAAGATGAAAACCAAGAAAAGCGCCGCAAAGCGCTTTCAGGTTCGCGGCAGCGGATCCATCAAGCGTGGTCAGGCGTTCAAGCGCCACATTCTGACCAAGAAGACCACCAAGGCCAAGCGCCAGCTGCGCGGTTCGGCAGCGGTCCATGAATCCAACGTGGCCTCCGTCAAGGCCATGATGCCTTTCGCTTGATCTAAGGGAGATCTACTATGCCTCGCGTCAAACGCGGCGTAACTGCCCGCGCACGTCACAAGAAAGTCATTGCCGCCGCCAAGGGTTACCGTGGCCGCCGCGGTAATGTGTTCCGTATTGCCAAGCAAGCCGTCATGCGCGCTGGCCAATACGCCTACCGCGACCGTCGTAACAAGAAGCGCACGTTCCGTGCCCTGTGGATCACGCGTATCAACGCCGCCGTCCGCGAACACGGCGTCAGCTACAGCGTGTTCATCGCTGGCCTGAAGAAGGCTGCGATCGAACTCGACCGTAAGGTCCTGGCCGATCTGGCCGTGCGCGACAAGGCCGGCTTTGCCGCCATCGTGCAGCAAGCCAAGGCTGCCTTGGCTGCCTGATCGCGCGCTTTAACTCATCGCGCATCGCTGCAAACGGGGCTGTAATAGCCCCGTTTGCGTTTTGAAGGCTGGATTTCATGACTCAATCGGTTGACGACCTGGTTTCCCAGGCGCAAGAACGGTTCGCCGCGGCCACGGACGCCGCCGCGCTCGAAAATGCAAAGGCCCGCTTCCTGGGCAAGGACGGCGAGTTGACGGTCCTGCTCAAGGGCTTGGGCAAGCTCGATCCCGAGCAGAAGCGCGACATGGGCGCCCGGATCAATCAGGCCAAGCAGAAGGTCGAAGAGCTCCTGAACTTGCGCCGCGCCGCGTTGGCACAGGCCGAGCTGGACGCCCGCCTGGCCTCCGAAACCATTGACGTATCGCTCCCGGGCCGCGGCCGCGCGCCGGGCGGCATCCATCCGGTGATCCGGACCTGGGAACGCGTCGAAGAGATCTTCCGCTCCATAGGCTTCGATGTGGCCGACGGCCCCGAAGTGGAAAACGACTGGACCAATTTCACCGCGCTGAACAACCCGCTGGACCATCCGGCGCGTTCGATGCAGGACACGTTCTACGTCGACATGAAAGACGCTGACGGCCTGCCGCTGCTGCTGCGCACGCACACCAGCCCCATGCAGGTGCGTTACGCCCGCATGCACAAGCCGCCCATCAAGGTCATCGCGCCGGGGCGCACCTATCGCGTCGACAGCGACGCCACGCACTCGCCCATGTTCCACCAGGTGGAAGGGCTCTGGATCGCCGAGGACATTTCCTTTGCCGACCTGAAGGGCGTGTACACCGATTTCCTGCGTTGCTTCTTTGAAAGCGACGACCTCGTCGTGCGTTTTCGCCCGTCGTTCTTCCCGTTCACCGAACCGTCCGCCGAAATCGACATGATGTTCACGTCGGGCCCCAATCGCGGCCGCTGGCTGGAGATCTCCGGTTCGGGCCAGGTGCACCCGCAAGTGGTGCGCAATTTCGGCCTGGATCCCGAGCGCTACATCGGCTTTGCGTTCGGTTCCGGACTCGAGCGCCTGACGATGCTGCGCTACGGCGTCAACGACCTGCGCCAGTTCTACGAAGGCGATTTGCGCTTCCTGCGCCAGTTCAACGAATAACAGACGGCTGATCATGCAATTTCCCGAATCCTGGCTGCGTACGCTGGTCAATCCCAGTATCACAACCGACGAACTCGCGCACCGGCTCACCATGGCCGGCCTGGAAGTCGAAGACACCGTGCCGGCCGCGCCCGCGTTCTCGGGCGTCGTGGTGGCGCACATCGTCGAGATCGCCCCGCACCCCGATGCCGACAAGCTGCGCGTCTGCCAAGTGGACGACGGCTCCGGCACGCTGCTGCAGATCGTGTGCGGCGCGCCCAACGCGGCCGCCGGCCTGAAGGTGCCGCTGGCCCGCGTGGGCGCTGAGCTGCCCGGCGGTATGAAGATCGGCGTGGCCAAGATGCGCGGCGTGCAATCGTCGGGCATGCTGTGTTCGGCGCGCGAACTGGGCCTGTCGCAAGACCACGGCGGCCTGCTGGAGCTGTCCGCCGACCTGACCCCCGGACTATCGATCCGCGAAGCGCTGGATCTGGACGACACGCTCTTCACGCTGAAGATGACGCCCAACCGCGCCGACTGCCTGTCGATCCTGGGCGTGGCCCGCGAAGTCGCCGCCCTGACAGGCGCGCCGCTGTCGGTGCCCACGGCCAAGGCCGTACCCGTGACGCTGGACGAAGTGCTGCCCGTCAAGGTGGAAGCCCCCGATCTGTGCGGTCGTTTCGGCGGCCGCGTGATCCGCGGCGTCAACGCGCGCGCGGCCACGCCCGACTGGATGAAGACGCGCCTGGAGCGCGCCGGCCAACGTTCGGTCTCGGCGCTGGTGGACATCTCCAACTACGTGATGTTGGAATTGGGCCGCCCCTCGCACGTGTTCGACCTGGACAAGATCCACGGCGACCTGTCGGTGCGCTGGGCCCGCGAAGGCGAGACCCTTGAGCTGCTGAACGGCCAGACCGTCACGCTGGACCCGAAGGTTGGCGTGGTGGTGGCCGGCGACCAGGTGGAAAGCCTGGCCGGCATCATGGGCGGTGAAGCGACGTCGGTCACGCTGGACACGACCAACATCTACCTGGAAGCCGCGTTCTGGTGGCCGCAGTCGCTGGCCGGCCGCGCGCGCCGCTACAAGTTCAGCTCGGAAGCCAGTCACCGCGGCGAGCGTGGCGTGGACTTCGCCACGATCCCGCAGCACATCGAATTCATCACTCGCCTGATCGTCGACATCTGCGGCGGCCAGGCCGGTCCGCTGGACGACCAGATCGTCAACCTGCCCAAGCGCGAGCCGGTGCGCATGCGCCTGGCGCGTTGCCATCGTGTGCTGGGCGTGCCCGTCACGCAAGCCGACGTGGGCAAGATCTTCAACAGCCTGGGCCTGGAATTCACGGTGCAGGGCGACGACTTCATCGTCACGCCGCCGTCGTACCGTTTCGACCTGGAAATCGAAGAAGACCTGATCGAGGAAGTGGCTCGCATCTACGGTTTCGAGAACATTCCCGCCGTGCCGCCGATGGCGCGCGCCAAGATGTTCTCGCAGCCCGAAGTGCGCCGCGGCGCGCATGCGCTGCGCCGCCTGACCGCCGCGCAGGACTACCAGGAAGTCGTGAACTACAGCTTCGTCGAAGCCGATTGGGAACGCGACTACGCTGGCAACGAGACGCCGGTCAAGTTGGTCAATCCCATTGCCAGCCATCTGTCGGTGATGCGTTCCAGCCTGATCGCGGGCCTGGTCGCCAATATCCGCCACAACGCCAACCGCAAGCAGACACGCGTGCGCCTGTTTGAACTGGGTCGCGTGTTCGCGCGTGACGACTCGGCCCAGGACGGCCCGCTGGCCGTGGCCGGCGTGCGCCAGCCCATGAAACTGGCCGGCGCGGCGTGGGGCCCGGCGGTGGAAGAGCAGTGGGGCGCGCCCGCGCGACACGTGGATTTCTACGACGTGAAGATGGATGTCGAGGCGCTGTTCGGCGCCCGCGGCGCCCGTCTGCGTTTTGAGGCCGCCGCCTATCCCGCGCTGCATCCGGGCCGCAGCGCCCGCATCGAACTGGACGGCAAGCAGGTCGGTTGGATCGGTGAACTGCACCCGCGCCTGGCGCAGCAAGCCGACCTGGCGCATGCGCCGGTCGTGTTTGAAGTCGACGTGGCCGCGCTGTCGGAAGGCGAACTGCCGCAGGTGCGCGAACTGTCGCGCCAGCCCGTGGTGGTGCGCGACCTGGCCCTGTGGGTCGACGCGCCCGTGACCGCGCAGTCCATGCTGGACACCGTGGCCGCCGCGGTCAAGGCCGATCCCCAGCTGGCGGTGGTGCAGGACGCGCGCGTGTTCGACGTATGGCGCGAGAAGGCCCAGGGCGACCAGCCCGTGGCCGAAAAAAGCCTTGCGTTCCGTTTCTGGCTACAGGACACTGAGGTCACACTGGACGAAGCCCGGGTGGCCGATTGCCTGGCACGTATCAAAGACGCTTTGATCAGTGCCCACGGCGCGCGACAGCGTGCTTGAACCATGGGGAACAGTATGCTTGCCGAGCCGCGCACCCTGACCAAGGCCGAGCTGGCCGAACTGCTCTTTGAGCGGGTCGGCCTGAACAAACGCGAAGCCAAGGACATCGTCGATACGTTCTTCGAGGAAATCCGCGACGCCTTGGCGCGCGGAGATTCCGTCAAGCTCTCGGGCTTCGGAAACTTCCAGGTGCGCGACAAACCGCCGCGTCCCGGCCGCAATCCCAAGACCGGCGAAACCATCCCCATCGCCGCACGCCGCGTGGTCACGTTCCACGCCAGCCAGAAACTCAAGAGCGTGGTCGAGCAGGCCACTCCCACGGCGCCCGACGCCGAGGAGTGATACGCTTTGTCGGCATTTGTTATCGGCACTCGACTTCCGCGCGGCATAAAATTCGCTTATGACACGTACTGAATCCACCGTTACCCTACCGCCCATTCCCGCCAAGCGTTACTTCACCATCGGTGAAGTCAGCGACCTGTGTGGCGTCAAGCCCCATGTGTTGCGGTATTGGGAACAGGAATTCACGCAGCTCAAGCCGGTGAAGCGGCGCGGCAATCGCCGCTATTACCAGCACCATGAAGTGCTGCTGATCCGCCGCATCCGTTCGTTGCTGTACGAGCAAGGCTTCACCATCAGCGGCGCGCGCAATCGCCTGGGCGATGCGCGTGATACGCCGCATGATCAGGACGCCGCCGTGCGCCTGACCGGCGCCGAGATGCAGGCCTTGCGTAATGAGCTGGGCAATGTGTCGACGATGCTCGGTGAAGCGCTGGGCGCGCCGGCCGCAAGCGGCAGCACCCCTGCGCAGGCGTGATGCGCGACGCGCGTCAAGCAAGCACGAACGCTTTTTTCAAGCACGACATCTAGACCTTGCGTCTTGGGCGCGAGACCTGCATGAAAGTGATGCAGGCATCGCGCAGGGGACGCAAATTTTTTTGAGTATTCAGCACTTTTTTTGCACCAATGCGTGCAAACAATTTTTTGTTCTGCTATACTCTTTTTCTTTCGGGGCGTAGCGCAGCCTGGTAGCGCACTTGCATGGGGTGCAAGGGGTCGCGAGTTCGAATCCCGCCGTCCCGACCAGCAATACCCTAAGGGGGTTAGTGATGAAAATCACTAACCCCCTTTCTCATTGCGGCGACTTTCGTGAGGGACTACCCCATCATTTAGCCGCCTGAAGCGACCCAAGCCCAGCCCAGCCCAAGCTACCCAAAGCCAACGCTTCCAACCGCGTACAGCCCAACAACGCGTTACGTTTTTTGGAATCATCCAATTTCAAAGCTGGGCTTCGATTGCGATCATGCATAAGTCAACAACCGAATTGCTCGGCGTATGGCGCTGATTCGTGTGGATTCCGTGGTCGTTCTTTAAGCCCAAGCCAGTGAAGAAAGTGCGTACGCCTTCGAGCATCATCGCGAAGGAATCTTGTGCGTACAAACTTAACCCCCATCATGCTCGGCCTGCTGGCCGTCATGGCTGCTCCCGTCAACGCCGCCGACTACACCCAGATCCTTCTGGATTCTTCCACCGACAAGATCGATAAAGTACTTGATCGCGGTGACACGGTTACGTATGCCGGCAACGGCCCGGCTATCTCCGTGTTCGGCAGCAATCGCGTGCGCGGCGATGGAATCTCCGTCACGGCCAACGTCCAGAACGGTATGGGCTTGGGAGCGTTGTCGGGGGGCATCATTTCCTTGACCAATAGCGACATCACCAGTCAGTTCATCGGCGCTTATGCGGATTCTGGTGGCCAGATCGAGCTTGATGGGGGAAGCATCGCCGTCGCTGTTGGGCCCACCTTGTTCGCCCATAGCGCGGGTTCGGTCATCCGCGCGAAAAATGTGACCCTCACTTCCGCGGCCGCTCATTGGGCTTATTCATGGGGGGTCCGTGCGATCAACGGAGCTAACGTGTCGCTCGAGGCAAGCCGAATAACAACTGCGGGTCATTGGGCCAGCGTGAGTGTGAGCGGTGTGGGTTCCTTGGTCTCGCTACGGAACACTGATGTCTACCACGACGGGTATGCAGGTGTAGCCGTGGATAACCTGGGCAGCTTGGAGATGAAGGGCGGCGCCATTCAGAATCTGACGGGCTCAGGCTTGGTTGTCATAAACGGCGGACGCGCCAAGTTGACCGGGGTGCACATTCTGCAAGGTGGGAATGGCAACGCCACCGCCGGCTACGGTGTCCTTGTGCAAGATAACCTCGGCATCAACGACAGTCGGGTGGTTCTGGAGAACGTCACTTTGACATCGTCCTCTATCGCCCTGGGCGTCGAGGGGGGCGGCAACAGTTTGTCCACGTTCGGTAGTGTGGTGAAAGCCGTCGGTCAGTTCGCTAATGGAGTTGTGCTTAAGAACGGCGCGCAAGTGATGTTGGACAATACGCACCTGCTCGTCGAAGGCGGGGCTGCTAGCTACGGCATTCTCGGCGGTAGCTATGCTCACTCTGTGCCCCCAGTCGTGACAATCAGGAACGGCAGTCAGATCAGCACCCAGGGTGGTGCGGCTCTGGCGGCCCTTCGGGGAGACTCCCCAAATGGCATTTATGCGTTCCTTGTCTCGGACTCATCCATTCTTTCAAAGGATGCCGGCGGGGACGAGGAAAAGGGTGTACTGCTGTGGGCCAGTTCACCTGCCGGGGATAGCGCCGCACAGGCAAACCTGGACGCTTCCAATGCCTTTCTGCATGGGGATCTGCTGGCCGGGAGTCAAGGCGTCATTGACGTCTCTCTCAGGAATGGATCCGTACTGACGGGTGCTGCTTTGCAACGTGACTCGGGGCGAGTCAACAGCGTCACGCTCGACGGCAACAGCACCTGGAACGTGCGCGGTGACTCCACGCTGGACTCGCTGTCCAACGCGGGTCTCGTCGCCTTCTCCCCGCCGGCTGGCGGTACCAGCTTCAAGACGCTGACCGTAGGCAACTACGTGGGCGGCGGCACGTTGGTACTCAACACCCGGTTGGGTGACGACGCCTCGGGTACCGACAGGTTGGTCATCGACGGCGGTTCGGCAACGGGCAACACCGGCCTGCGGGTCATCACCACCGGTGGCGCCGGCGGCATTATCGGCACCGGCATCCGGGTGGTGCAGACGATCAACGGCGGCACCACCGCGTCCCACGCGTTCCATCTGGATGCCGGTTCCACTGGCTACCGCGCCAGCGCGGGCACGATCGCCTTGAATGGCTACGATTACAGCCTGGTCCGCGGTGGTAATGGCGGCGCGGCGCCCGACTGGTACCTGACATCGGCCTATGCGACGCCGGAGATTCCCGCTCACGTCTTCCAGAATGTCTCGCCTGAAAGCGGCGCTTATATCGGCAACCAGTTGGCCAGTACCCGGCTCTTCACTCACGGCCTGCACGACCGCGTGGCCGCCTACGGCGCTGCAAGCGCCGATGCGCCGGCCGCCGACGGGACCATGGCACGGACTGGCCGCGGCCTGTGGGCCCGCGTCGAAGGGCGTCAGGATAGCGGCTTGGGCTTGACCCAGGGCCGCGTCGATATCGCCACTGACAGCTCGATGTTGCAGCTGGGCGCGGATCTCATCAAGATGCCGGCCGGCCGCAACGGTGCCATTTATGGCGGCATCATGGGTGGCTACGGCGATGCGCGCACACGCTCGGCGTCCACGCTGAGGCTGCCCGACGGCGCCGCCGTGCATTCCCGCGCGCACGGCAAGGTATCCGGCTATTCGGCGGGGGTGTACGGCACCGCGTACCAGGATGACGCCACGCGGCTGGGCGCTTACGCGGACACCTGGATGCAGGTGGCGCGCTATCGCAATCAGGTGAACAGCGAGGTGGGCTCGGCTAGCTACCGCTCCACCGTCTTCAGTGCGTCGATCGAGGCCGGCTACGCGATCACGCCGTTTGCCGCGGGATCTGCGCTGGGCCCGGTCGTGCTCGAGCCGCACGCGCAACTGGTCTACAGCCGGTATGACGCCCAGGATGCGACGCTGCAGGGCACGCGCATGCGCAGTGGCAGCGACAACGCCTGGAACTCGCGCTTCGGCGTGCGCCTGTATCCGCGGGCGACGGCCGGGGCCCCGGCGGTGCGGCCTTTCCTCGAGGCCAACTGGCTGCATCGGTTCAATGGGGCGTCCGTGCGTATGGGGGGCAACGCGCTTGACGCCGCACCCGCCCGCAATGCGCTCGAACTGAAGTTGGGCGCCGAAGGCCGCGTCAGCCGTGCGGTCCAGGTGTCGGGTCACGTCTTTGGCCAGGCCGGCAACAACAGCCAGCGTGGTTATGGGGGCATGATCAACGTGGGTTATCGCTGGTAGCGATGCGATCCCCGGTGATTGACAAGGCATGAATCGGGGATCGGCGCTTGACCGACGGCATCGCGGGTGGATGTCAGTCGATGATCTCTGCGCAGGCGTCGGTCGGCGCCGCCGCGACGTCGCCGACGACCGGGACGATCTTGATGACGGCGGAGGTGATCCGGCAGGGGGCGGCCGCCAGGCCACAGCCGGAGGCAAGCAGACACAACGTTGAAACCAGGATCCACTTCATCGAATTCGCTTGGAAAGGAATGGCGGGCAGGGCCGCCGTTTCGCCCGTCGGGCACGGTCCTGGAATTCTGGGTGAGGCGCGCAGCGACTCTTTTGCGCAAATGATGCGGGAGTGTGAATATCTATGCAGTTGGCCGTACTGGATGTAACGGTGCGCCGGGCAGTCGCCAGTGGGGTTACAGGGGGCGAGCTCGGCGGCGGCGATCCGGACGTGAGCGATCCGCTTGATGAACAGGCCGGGGCAAGGGTTGCATGCATTGACGCGGGGCAGGGCTTATGGGATTGTCCAACCCCCAACGGCGCGCTGCCTGGCAGTGGCGCCGGCTTGCCGCAGCATGCGCTGTGGCGTCACGCTATACGGAGCTTCCATGGTTACCTGCTATCTGCGTTATGTGATCGATCCCAACCGCCTCAAGGAATTCGAGGCTTACGGCAAGATGTGGATTCCGCTGGTGGAGAAGTTCGGCGGCACGCATCACGGCTATTTCCTGCCGTCCGAAGGCGCCAACAATATCGCGCTGGCGCTGTTCACGTTTCCCAGCCTGGCGGAATACGAGCGCTATCGTCAGCAGTCGATGAACGACGCGGCTTGCCAGGCGGCCTTCAAGTATGCCGAGGATACGCGCTGCATCCTGAGCTACGAGCGCAGCTTTTTCCGGCCCGTGTTCGACTGAGCATGGAAGGCGGCGCGGCACGGGTGTCATCAGCGCCTGATCCCGGCGCCTCATCGCAACGCCTGATCGCGGCGCATAAGCATATGGCCGCCAGGCTGTTATGGCGCGATTCTGCCCGCTCTGTGCCTGTTGCGCTGGCCGGGCGGGCGGCATAATTCCTGGCAATCCCCAGCCGATGCCAGGAATCCGCATGCGCTACCGCTACGTCACCGCCGATGTGTTCACCGCCCAGGCCTATCAAGGCAATCCGCTGGCGGTCGTGCTGGACGCCGAGGGGCTGGACACGGCGCAGATGCAGCGCATCGCGCGCGAATTCAATTACACCGAAACCAGTTTCGTGCTGGCCCCGCGCGAGGCCGCGCATACGGCGTGGGTGCGCATTTTCACGCCCGACCGCGAGGTGCCGTTCGCAGGGCACCCCAATGTGGGCACGGCGGTGGTGCTGGCGCGCGAAATGATCGCGGCGGGCCGGCCGGCGCCGGCGCGCTTCGTGTTCGAGGAAGCGGCGGGCCTGGTGCGGATCGAATTGCAGTATGACGAGAGCGGTCAATTGCTGGGCGCGGAACTGGCCGCGCCGCAACCCCTGACGCGCGGCAGCCAGGCGACGGCCGAGGCGGTGGCGCGGGCGCTGCGCCTGCAGCCCGGCGATATCGAATTGTCCGAGCATGCGCCGCAGGTGGTGTCCGTAGGCTTGGCGTTCCTGGTGGTGCAACTGGCCAACCGCGATGCCTTGCGCCGCGCGGCGCCGGACGCTGCCGGCTATGCTGCGTTGGGCCTGCGGGACGAGGCGCGTTCGATCTATGCCTACACCACCGATACTGGCGCCGATACGGCGCAGGGGCTGACCGACATCCAGGCGCGCATGTTCACCGGACGCATGACGGAAGACCCCGCTACTGGCAGCGCGACGGGCGCGGCGACGGCGTTGCGGGCCGCCTTGCAAGGCGGCGCCGCGTTGCGGCTGCGGGTGGGGCAGGGCGTGGACATGGGGCGCGCCAGCCTGTTGCTGGCCCACGCCGAAGGGCGGCCGGATGGTGTGTGGGCCGGGGTGGCCGGTCAGGCCGTGGTGGTAATGGAAGGCACATTGCCGGCGCCGGCAGCGGGCTGACTGCGAAAGGTAGGCGGGCGGTTCAAGCCGCCAAGGCTTATCTGGCCCGGGCCCGAATGCTGCGGTGAATCGCGCCCGTCCGGCATGCCGGGCGGCGCCCCTTGGCTTGCGGCCATGGCAAGCCGTCGGGTATGCTGGCCGCCATGCATCCATTCCACACCGCCCCGCCGGCCGCGCCGGCCCGGGCAGACAACCGACGAATCACTCGACGCCTGCGTTGAGTGGCAAGCCGCGTTCGGCCGCCGGATCCTCCGGCGGTCCCGCCAGAAGGCCACGATACCCCTCGTGGCCTTTTTTGTTTGCGCGGATTTTGCGATCCGTTTTCCAGCCATCGAGGCGTAGCGCCCGGCCTTCGTTTTTTCCTACGAGAGGAACGAAGCATGAAGCACCCTGACCTGGCCATCCGGCCCTTTCACCCGGCGGACGAAGCCGCCGTTATCGGACTGTGGACCGCATGCGGCCTGACGCGCCCGTGGAACGATCCGCGCAAGGACGTGGCCCGCAAGCTGACGGTGCAGTCCGACCTGTTCCTGGTCGGCATCGTGGACGGCGAGATCGTCGGCACCTTGATGGGCGGCTATGACGGCCATCGCGGCTGGATCAATTACCTGGCGGTGGCCCCGGCGCATCAGCGCCGCGGCTATGCCGCCGCGCTGATGCGGGCGGTGGAGCGCAAGCTGCTGGAGAGGGGTTGCCCGAAGATCAATCTGATGATCCGTTCGGGCAACGAGGCGGTGCAGGCGTTCTACGCCAGCCTGGGGTTCCAGCAGGATGCGGTGATCAGCCTGGGCAAGCGCTTGATTCCGGATCTGTGACCCGGCGGGCGCGCGGGCTGTGTTGGCCGCAAGGATCCCGCCCTGGAGCGGGATCCCGGCTTTACATCGGCTCGGTCAGGTAGACGCCTTCGCGGCCGACGATCGGCATGCGCGTGGGCATGAAGATCGTGCAGTGGTCGCACGGCGAGCGGATTTCCTCGCCGGCGTTGATGGCAATGAGCTCGCCTTTGTTGAAGACCTCGAAGCCGATGACGGGGCGCACGAAGGCGAAGTCTTCCGACTTGACCATGTGCACTTCCAGCAGCCGGAATGGCTGGGCGGGCGAGCGTGCGGCCGAGGCGGGCGCGTCGATCAGGCCCAGGTGCGCCAGGAAGCGCAGCGTGACGTCGGTGGCCAGGTCGGCCGCCGATTGCGCGAAGTGCTGGCCGCATTCGACCACCAGGGCGCCGCCGCTGTTCGACGCGGGGTCGCCGTGGCGGCCGTAGTTGAGCACGCCGGTGCCGGGAAAACGGCCGGCCGGCATCACCAATTGCACCGCGGGGGCGCCGACGGCCGCGGCCAATGCGGTGTTGCGATCGATTTCGGGGTAGACCCAGAAGGGCTGCACGGGCGCGCGGGTGGAGTGGATGTCGAGCACGTAGTCGGCCACGTCCAGCACGGGGCGCAGTTCGCGCGCGCGCCGCAGTTCGGGGCTTTGTTCGGCGCCGTCCAGCCATTCGGGCGACCAGATGCGGTTCAGGTTGTGAACCAGTTGCCGGTTTTCGTAGGGATTGTCGATGTCGAAGGCTTCATAGGCTTCGATGTTGGCGAAGCTGACCGTCAGCGTGCCGATCTTGGGGCGCACGCTGGTATCGAGCAGATGGGTCGCCGCCACCATGCCGCAGATCTCGTTGCCATGGGTGAGGGCGTTGATGAGCACGTGCGGGCCAGGCTTGCCCGACTCGAAGCGATGCACGTACTCGATGCCGGTATTGCCCTGGCGGTAGGCGGAAAGGTCGCGCGGCAGGACTTCCAGCGGCGCGGTGTCGGGGGCGAAAGCGGGATTGGACATTGTGAAGGAGGCCTATTCGGGGCGGATGCCGGCGCGGTCGACCAGGTCTTTGTACAAGGCCAGGCGTTGCGACATCATGGTGGTGAAAGCTTCGGGACTTTGCAGTTCGGGCGGCAAGGCGCCGCTTTTTTCCAGGGATTGCACGGTCGTGTCCAGGCGGGCGCCGGTCTGGACGGCGGCCAGCAGCGTCTGCACGATGTCGGGCGGGGTGCCGGCCGGGGCCGCCAGTCCGATCCAGGACATCGAGTTAAGCACGGGGTAGCCGAGTTCGGCAAAGGTGGGGATGCCCGGCAGCGTGTCCAGCCGGTTGGGCGCGGCCACGGCCAGGGCGCGCATTTTGCCGGTCTGGATGTGCGGCAGGAAGGGTGCCAGGTTGTCCAGCGCGAACTGCGCCTCATTGGCCAGCAGCGCGTTCAGGAGCGGCGCGCCGCCCCGGTAGGGAACGTGCACGGCGTTGACCTGCACGGTGTTCTTGAGCAGCTCGGCATTGAGCTGGCCCATGCTGCCCACGCCCGCGGTGGCGAAGTGCACCGCGTCGGGATGCGCCTTCAGGTAGGCGACGAATTCGGCGAACGTCTTGACGGGCAGCTCGGCGCTGGTCACCAGTACGTTGGGAGTGCGCGCCAGTTGCGAGATCGAGGTGAAATCCTTGATCGGGTCGTAGCCCAGGTTGGGGTGCATGATCGGATTGGCCAGGTGCGAGCTTTGCGACGAGGCGACCAGGGTGTAGCCGTCGGGCTTGGCGCGCGCGACGCGCTGGCTGCCGATGGCGCCGCCGGCGCCGTCCCGGTTTTCGACCACGATGGTGACGCCCAGGATCTTGCCCAGCACGTCGGCGTACAGGCGGCCGATCAGGTCGACGGAGCCGCCAGCCGGAAACGGCACGACCAGGCTGATGGGGCGCGACGGATAGGCCTGCGCGCGAGCGGACAGCGGCAGCAGGGCGGCGCCCAGGCCGGCGATGAGCAGGTGGCGGCGGCCAGGCGACAGCGCCTTGGATGGGTGTTTCATGACGCTCTCTTGTGGTGGCTTGTCGTGATGGGTGGTTCGGTCTATTCTGCAATGAAAATTGCAGGATGAAATATAGTCTGCAACGAACGTTGTTGAATTTGGGGTTATCACCTAGCCGCGACGCGGCGGGGATGTGGCTCCGTCTCATGGAATCCGCTCGCATCGTGAACCTGCACCAACGCATCGCCGCCTACGACAAGAAGCTGACCAAGACCGAACGCCTGGTAGTCGAGGACATGCAGTCGCGCTATCCCCAGGGCTTGCTGGAATCGGCGACGGCGCTGGCGCGCAAGGTCGGCACCAGCGCGTCCACGGTGGTGCGATTGCTGGCCAAGCTGGGCTACGACAGCTATGCGCAGGCGCAGATGCAGGCGCGCGTGGAGGTCACGGCGTTGCTGGCTTCGCCGGGCGAACGCGCCGACGCGGTCAGCGTCGACAATCCGTCGGCCCAGGCGTGTCTGCAGAATGCATTGCTGCACGACCAGCACAATCTGGAGGCCACGTTTGCGTCGATCGACGTGGCCGCGTTCGAGGCGGCGGTGCGCCTGCTGACGCAGCGCAAGGCCCGCGTGCATGTGCTGGGGCTGCGCCAGGCGGCGCCGCTGGCCGGGCATGTGGCGCTGTACCTGAATCTGTGCCTGCCGGGGGTCAAGGCCATGACCACGGCGGGGCCGCTGTTCCTGGAAGACCAGCTGTTGTGGCTGGACGAGCACGATGTATTGTTGGTGTTCACGTTCCGGCGCTATTCGGCGGCCGTGGCCAATGCGGTGAAAGTGTTCCGCGAGCGCGGCGGCAAGGTGGTGCTGATCACCGATTCGGCCAGCGCGCCGGTGGCTGCGCTGGCACACCACGTGCTGCTTGCCCGGACCTCCAGCGCGTCGCCTTTCGATTCCTATACGGCGGCGATGTCGGTATCGAATGCCTTGCTGGCGGCGGTGGCCTTGCGGCGCAAGAAGGAACTGGCCGATACGCTTGAACGCGGCGAGGCCCTGTGGGATTCGCAGTGGATCCATCCGCCCGCGCGTTGACGCGAAAAAAGGCCTGATTTTCAGTGCTTTCCGGGCTTGTCCAGATGCGCCGGCACTAGCTGGTCTAGTGCGGGATGACTGCTCAAAAACATGGCTTTCCAAGGCCATTTTTTTTTGGCATATTGCGGCCGGACGAGCAGATTTCAGGAGCGCGGGAAATGGACTTGTGGCCGCAGCGTCACATCGACGGATTCGAGGTGAAGTGCGAAGTGGTCAGCCTGGATGCGGGTGTCCTGGCGATCGAGATCGCCGTGTCGCGGACGGGTGATGCGGACTTCCGGCAGCGCTGGTCGTTGCCGCGTTTCGTGACCTTCGCCGATGAGCGTGTGGCCAGGCAGCACGCTGAATTGGTGTTGTCGGGTATTCTGTCCGTGGATCCGGCTACCGGCGAGCCGCGCTACGGAATTCTCTGAAGCGCGCGTTTGCGGCGGTTTGTGGCCGGATGTCGATCCGCTTGCAGGACGGTATCGATAAGCGGAGTGGCCTACCAAATGTTGCGGCGCTCGGTTTCATTCATTCACGCCCCGACACGCCGCCCAGGCCTGTTTTGTGTTTCAGCGCAGCAGGAGCGATGTAGGTTTTGTTTCGTTTATCACATCATGTGCCTTGCGCCGGCGGATAGGGCCGGTACAGTGGATAACGGATGACAACAACAAGGAGAGTTCCATGTTCGACACTTTTCCTCGCTTGCGCCGCGTAGGCATGGCCGCCGCGACGATCGGCGTAGCCGGGCTGCTGTTTGCCGGTTGCACCACCACGTCGCCCAAGGCCGCCGCCACGGCGACCGAACAGCGGCAATCGCTCAACAGCGCGGCGAATGCGTCACTGGGCAAGCTGTACGAAGCCTCGCCGCAGTCCAAGGAACTGGTCGCGCGCGCCAAGGGCGTGCTGATCTTTCCGGATGTGTTGAGCGGCAGCTTCTTCATCGGCGCCGAACACGGCAAGGGTGTGCTGCGGGTCGGCGGCGCCAATGCCGGCTACTACAGCACCACGGCCGGCTCGATCGGTTTCCAGGCCGGCGCGCAGTCCAAGGCCATGTTCGTGCTGTTCATGACGGATGAGGCCCTGAACAAGTTCCGCAATAGCAATGGCTGGACGGTGGGCGCGGATGCCACGGTCGCGGTGGTCGATATCGGCGCCAACGGCCGCATCGACACCAACACGGCCCAGCAACCGATCGTTGGCTTCGTGCTGAACAACGGCGGCCTGATGGCGGGCGTGTCGCTGGCCGGCACCAAGATCTCGAAGATCGATATGTAAGGGGTGGTGCCCCTGGGATGCCCATCCCCAAGCAAAACGCCGCTTCCATGAAGCGGCGTTTTTTTTGGGTGATTGCATGAGCGCGGATCAGCGCAGGATGTCGTCGCCGTGGTTACGCACGGCGCTTTCGCGCTCGATTTCGGCGGCTTCGATGTTCGGATCCAGGCCGCGCCAGCGCAGGATATGGCCGCGGTCTTCGGCGGGCTCCCAGCCCAGGATGCCGTAGCGCGTGATTTCGGTTTCGCCGGTGTCGAACGCCACTTCAAAGTAGCCCTGACGATCGGGTAGCGTGCTGCCGGGGAACCAGTCGGTTTCAGGCATGGTGTGCTCCTTGCTAAGCGATGGAGGGGGCGCCGGCGCCAGGTCGGCCTGGCGGCGGACGTTTTCATTGTGGGCTTGCCGGCGCGATACCGCAAGCGTGTGTCAGGCCAGCGGCACGGCGGTGGTGTAGAGCACCTGCTTGAGCGCGAAGCTGGAGCGGATGCTGGCCACGCCAGGGATGCGCGTGATGTGTTCGACGATCAGGCGTTCGAGCGCGTCGACGTCGGGCACCAGCGCGCGGATCAGGTAGTCGGCGTCGCCCGACATCAGATAGCACTCCATGATTTCAGGCAGCACCGCGATTTCGCGTTCGAAGACGTCGAGCGCGGCCTTGCGTTGCTTGTCCAGCGAGATCTGGATGAACACGTTGACCTTCAGCCCCAGCTTGCGGGCGTTCAGCAGCGTGACCCGGCGGTCGATCAGGCCTTCGGTTTCCAGCCGCCGCACGCGCGCCAGGCAGGGCGAGGCCGACAGATTGACGCGGGCGGCCAGTTCGACGTTGGTCAGGCGTGCATCGCGCTGCAGTTCATTGAGAATACGGATGTCGGTGGCATCCAGGTTGATGTCCGGCATAAGTCACCTGTTGAGTTCGGATAAACAATTCATTTGTGCTGAGTATGAAGGGTATTGCGGTGAATTGAGGTGGAATATGCTGGAGTTTACCCTATAGACTGTTCCTTTCTTTGGCCAATTGGCCAAAGCGCGGAATATTCAAGCGGTAGATCGAGCAGTAATGAGTCAGCAGAACACGTTGCGCAAGTTCTTGCCCCTGGCGGGCGCGGTCATGATCTGGGGCGGCAATTGGCCCGTCATGAAGCTGGGTCTGGCACACATGAGCCCGCTATGGCTGGCCGCCAGCCGGTTCGGGTCGGCCGCGCTGATCAGCGTGGCGGTGCTGGCGCTGCTCGGGCGGCTGCGGCTGCCGTCGCGCCAGGAATGGCCGCTGGTGGCGGGCGTGGCCTTGCTGCAGATGGGCGCCTTCACGGCGCTGGCGCTGTGGGCCTTGCAGTACGTGGCGCCGGGCCGCGCGTCGGTCATCGCCTATGCGACATCGATCTGGGTCATTCCGCTGTCTTCGCTGGTGCTGAAAGAACGCCTGTCGCCCGCTCAATGGGTGGCCACGGCGCTGAGCTATGCCGGCATCGGCGTGATCGTCGCGCCGGCGTTCAGCCCGTGGCAGGCGCATACGGTGATCGGCCTGGTGATGCTGCTGGGCGCGTCGTTCGCCTGGGCCTGCAACATCATCCAGTTGCGCGGCAATCGTCACGTGCGCCTGGGGGCGGACATGATTCCGTGGCAAACCGCGATCGCCACGGTGCCGCTCGTGGCGCTGGCGTGGCTGCGCGATGGCGCACCGGCCTTCCTGGCAGTGCCGGACGCCTGGCCGGTGATTTTGTATACCGGGCCGCTGGCGACCGCGCTGACGTTCATCGTGGTGCTGGGCATGACGCAGAAACTGCCGCCGGTGGCGACGTCGATCGCCATGCTGTGCGTGCCGGTCATCGGGCTGATCGTGTCGTCGGTGGTGTTTCACGAGCGCATTTCGCCGGACCTGGCGCTGGGCCTGGGGCTGATCGCGCTGAGCGTGGCGGCGTCCGCCGCGGCCGCGCGCATGAAACGGCCGTTGGCGCTGCGGCCGTCGTAGCGACTGCCGCCCCGGACGCCGTGGGGCGGCATGCTATCGTTGCGGTATTCATTTGAGAGTTACCACGCATGGCATTGCATCGTTTCGAGAAAGGCGAACTGGGTCATTGGCTGCGCGTCGTTGCCGATAATTCGGAACCCGACGCCGTTCAAACCAGCGTGCCCGCGCATGTGGCCGAAGCGCTACAGACCCTGCGCTGCATCGAGCCCGGCCCCGACGGCGGCTGGCGCATCACCGAAAAGGGCAAGCTGTCCCTGCGCATGGAAGAGCCCGGCGCCCTGCATTTGCGCTAGGGCGCCCGGCCGATCCCCGGCCGCATCGTCCCCCACTGCATGTTTGTGACGCGCCGCCGGGCTCGCGGCGCGGCGAATTAGTGCGTTTCTTGCGAACTTTGGCGCGGTATTGCGCGAGTTTCAGCCTTATTTCGGCGGCCTACGGGAATCTCCTGAGACGGTTTGTCTGATTTGGCTGCGTCCGGACGTATCGCGGGCAGTCCCGCGCCGGTAAGATGAACTTGCGTGACGTTTTCAGGTCTATTCATTGCGCGGGAATTCTGCAACCCGCTACGTCACGCGTGGTTCACGCGTTTAGGTAACCGACTGGGAGGTAGCACATGCAGCATCGTGACCAGGAAGTACTGATCGACGTTTCCACAGCGGCCATGGATACCGGCGGATATGGCGTACTGCTGACGGTAACGGCTGAGGGCGGCACCGAGGTGGATGCCGCGTTTTCCCACTTGGGCAACTGCGCTTCGTTGGACGAAGCACGAGATCGCGCGGAAATCTTCGCGCAGAACTGGGTCGAGGAAAACATCTTCCGGTAGGGCGAGTTTGCCCTCGAAGGAAGCTGAACGGCTGTACCGGTCTGTGTGCGCATGACGCTCCGAATGATGCTTGCGCGATGGCGACGGAAATTTGGGTTATCGTCGCTGCTCCCTAACAAGCGGCCCTTATCGGGCATGCGTCGTTCCAAGATGACTGCCGCACAGACCAACTCCGCGCTGGCGGAGCACATCAACGCTTTTCGCGAGCATTTCGACTCCGTCATCCTGCCCATGTGGATCGGGCCGGGCTTCAATGACGCGCTGGGTCTGCCCTTTGAATCCCTGGATGCCACTACCGGCCAGCCGCTGCCGGCCGAGCGCTATCGCGCCATGGCGTGCGCGCGCCAGCTGTATGTGTATGCCGAGGCGCCGGGCGCCGTGGCGGGCGCGCATGCGGACCGGTTGTTCGCCTCGTTGCGTCGCCTGTTCCGCAATGAATCGCAGGGCGGCTGGCGCTACAGCATTGATTCGCAAGGGCGGCCGCTGGACGATACACAGGACTTGTACACGCATGCGTTCATCGTGTTCGCGTGCGCGGCGTACTTTCGCCGCTCGCGCAACGCGGATGCGCGCAAGCTGCTGCTGGCGACGGCCGAGACCATCGAGTCGCGTTTCAAGGCGGCCGATTCGCTCTACCATGCCGCGCTGACCTCGGACTGGGGTCAAGTGCTGCGCGGACCCGCGCAGAATCCCATGATGCACCTGACCGAGGCCTATCTGGCGGCCGCCCAGGTGGCCGAGCCGACTTTGTTCGCGCAGCGCCTGCGCGCTCTGGGGCAGGGCATGACGCAGGCGTTCCTGAGCGCGCCGACGCAATGCATTTCGGAATTGCCGCAAGGCCTGGCCGGCAATCGGATCGAGCCTGGCCATCAATTCGAGTGGCTTTCGCTGGTGCACGGCGCGGCCGAGGTGTTCGACGGGCTGGACCTGGCTGAATCGTTGCCGCGCGGGGTTCATTGGGCCCGCGGCCATGGCGTGGATGCCGGCGGCGTGATCGCCGCCTTGGACGAGCGCGGCGCCGTGCTCGATGACACGCGGCGGATCTGGGCGCAGACGGAGTACCTGCGCGTGTTGGCGGTGGTGGGCGATTCTCCGGCGCTGAGCCAGGCGCTGGGCGATTTCCGCGCCCGTTTCCTGCATGCCGGAGGCTGGTACGAATGCCTGGATGGCAGCGGCGCGGTGGTGCGCCGGGACATGCCGTCGACCTCCCCCTACCACCTGGCGACCTGCCTGGCGGCTTTGCCAGGCGTTGTTTAATTGCGCCGTTAACAATTTTTGTCTATCTGGGGACAGATTTAATAGAAAAACATTGGTGAAATCCCTTACAATTTGGTAACTATGTTAGTGGGGATGCATCAATGAGCGTTATGTGCTTGGCTTGCCAACGCATTAACCCTGGGCTTGCGGGCGTTGCGCCGCATTCCCACCTGGGGCACCAGGGGTTCACCAACCCGACGCAGAAGGGTCGCGAGGAAAGCCGTGAAGACCACTTCCGTTGTCTGAGCTGCGGCGCCAAGTGGCTGCGCGAGACGGACAAGTGGGGCGTGGACCTGGGTTTCAAGCTGGCGCCCTGAGCGGCCGGTGGCGGTAAGGTAAGAGTCGGGCCCCGTTTGGGGCCCGTTTGTTTTTCATGGCGTCCCCGATTCGGGGTCCTGCCGGGCGGCATCCAGCAGCCACTGCCGGAAGCACGCCAGCGCGTAATGGTCGCGGCGTTGCAGCGGCGCGCAGAGGTGGTAACCGCGGGCGATGGCGATGCGCAGGTCGGGGAAGGGCGAAGCCACGCGGCCGGCCTGCAGGTCGTCCTGCACCAGGCACCGCTGTAACACCGCGATACCCATGTCGGCCATGACGGCCCGCACCAGGATGCTGACCTGTTCGAAACCGCTGGCCAGCTGGATGGCGTCGCGCTGCACGCCGGCGGCGTCGAACCACTGGGCCCAGTTGTCGGGGCCGTTGGAGTGAAACAGCAGGGGTTCGCCCAGCAGGCCGACGGGCCGGTCCCACAGGCCGGCCACGCGCCGGGCCGCCAGGCGGGCCGGACTGCAGATCACGACCATTTCGCGGCCGATCACGTAGTCGGCATGCCAGCCGGGCCACTGCCCGGCCACGCCCGACAGGATGCTGGCGTCCGGCGTGGCGCCGGAAAAGTCTTCGTTGCGCCGGTAGGCGGCAAAGCCCAGTTGGATGTCGGGATGGCGCCGGTGGAAGTCGGGCAAGCGGGGGACCAGCCAGGCGCTGGCCAGGGTCGGCACGCTGGCCAGCGTCAACCGCAGGCGGCGGTCATCGGCGCGCAGTTCGGCGCTGAGGGCTTCGATGGCCTGCAGCGGTGCCAGGCCGCCTTCGTAGAGCTTGCGCCCGGTGTCGGTCAGGGTGAGGCCATGGGCGTTGCGGCGCATCAGCGGCTGGCCGAAATGGGCTTCGAGCCGGGCGATGGCGCGGCTGACGGCACCCTGGGTGACGCAGAGGGTGTCGGCCGCCAGGGTGAAACTGCCCAGCTGCGCCGCGGTCATGAAGGCGTGCAGCTCGGACATGGACGGCGAGTGCAGGCGCATGGCGCGGCGATCCTTGGGGGCTCGTGAGGACGGGCCCTAGCATGAGCGTTGGTAATGAAGGCGTGCAATATAGTCGTTTGAAAGGCGATCGTAAAGTTTGGACACTGGCGGCCTCGCAGCAAGACCTGCACCTTTCTTCGGAGTCGCTCCATGTCCCGCCGCTTTTTCGGCTGTTCCGCGCGCATCGCGCTTGCCGGCGTCTGCGCCGCCTTGTCTTTCGCCGGCACGGCGCACGCCGCCGACTATCCCTCCCGCCCGATCAAGCTGGTGGTGCCGTTCGCTGCGGGCGGGTCGACCGACATCGTGGCGCGCCTGGTGGCCGAGTACGCCGGCCGCGATCTGAAGCAGACCATCGTGGTCGAGAACAAGGCGGGGGCGGGCGGTTCGCTGGGCATGGAGCAGGTGGCGCGGTCGGTGGCCGACGGCTACACCATCGGCATGGCGACGATGAGCACGCACGGCTCCAATCCCGCCGTGTACCGCAAGATGAACTACGACCCGGTCAAGGACTTCGAGCCCGTGGCCAACGTGCTCGCCGTGCCCAGCATCTTCGCGATCAATCCCAACATCCCGGCCAGGAACATGGCCGAGTTCGTGGCGCTGGCCAAGGGCTCGCCGGACAAGTACAGCTTTGCCTCGCCGGGCGTGGGTTCGCTCGGTCACGTGAACATCGAGAATTTCATGATGCTGGCCGGCATCAAGCTGCTGCACGTGCCGTACCGCGGCGCGGGCCCGGCCTTGAATGACGTGATGGGCGGCCAGGTGGACGCGATCACCGACAACCTGTCGTCGACGTTGCCGCAGGTGCTGGGCGGCAAGCTGCGTCCGTTGGCGGTGCTGGGCGCGGAACGTTCGCCGCTGCTGCCGGACGTGCCCACCTACATCGAGCTGGGCTACCCCGACATGGGCACTGGCGGCTGGTTCGGCCTGGTGGCGCCGGCGGGCACGCCGCCCGCGGTGGTGCAACGCCTGAACCAGGCCGTGCGCGCGGCGATGCAGGACCCGGAATTCCGCAAGAAGGCCGAGGACGTCGGTGGTACGCTGATGCCCACGACGCCGCAGGAATTCAAGGTCCAGATCGAGCAGGCCCTGGCGCGATACGCCAAGGTTGCGAAGGCCGCCAACATCCAGGCTGATTGAGCCTGTCAACACGACATCCGACGATGACACACGCCGATTTTCAAGCCGTTTCCGTGCATGCGCCGACCGCGCCGGCCTTGCCGCTGGTCTGCGATTCGCCGCATAGCGGCGAGCAGTATCCCGCCGACTTCAATGCCGCCGCCAGCCTGGCGCAACTGCGCCAGGGCGAGGACACGCACGTGGACGCCTTGTGGTCGGCGGCCCCCGCGCTGGGCGCCACGCTGATCGCGGCGCACTTTCCGCGGGTCTACATCGACCCCAACCGCACCTTGCGCGACCTGGATCCGGAGCTTTTGGCCGAGCCTTGGCCCGAGCCGCTGGACCCGGGCGAGAAGACGCGCCTGGGCAAGGGCCTGATCTGGCGCCGGATGGACAAGGCCACGCCGATCTACGACCGCAAGCTGACGCTGGCCGAAGTGCGGCATCGCATCCAGGCGTACTACGAGCCCTATCATGCGGCGCTGGCGCAGGCGATTGAAACCGCGCAACGCGATTTCGGCGCGGTCTGGCACCTGAATCTGCATTCGATGCCGAACGACGCTTACGAGCGGCTGGGCCGCCAGAGCGAGCATCCGTTGGCCGATTTCGTGCTGGGCGACCGTGACGGCACGACCTGTGAGCCGGAATTCATTGCGCTGATCGAAGCGGAACTGCGCGACCGCGGCTATACGGTGGCGCGCAACGATCCCTACAAGGGCGTGCAATTGATCGCGCAGATCGGCCAGCCGGCTCTGAATCGCCATAGCCTGCAGGTCGAGATCCGCCGTCCGTTGTACATGGACGAGGTGACGCGCGAGCGCAATGCGGGCTTCGGCAGCCTGCGCGCGGATCTGTCGCAGGTATTGGAACGGGTGGCGCATTACGTGCGTAGCCGCATGACGGCGATATCGTCGACAAAATAGACGCGCGTGCATATTGCGTGGCTGGGCGGCCGCGGTTGATGCAGATCAACCGCGGCCGCTTCGCATAAGCTTAAGTTTCGCCACGGCGGGCCGTTGTCGCTAACAACGTGCTGCGCCGCCACCCGGCGCGGCCTATAGGGAATCTGTATGGCCGAGAAGATCATCAACGGTTTTTCCGTCGTGGCGTATGCCACACAGCCCGAGGGCCGCGTGCCGGCGCGCGCATTCCTGGAAACGCGGCGCCTGCCGCCCAAGCCGGTGGCGCCGGCCAAGGGCGCGCCCGCGCCGTCCGAGCCGCAGGCCGATGACGACGCGGCGCAACCGGACGAACCGGAAAGCCTGGCGTTCGAGATTTTCGTGACGCGCCGTTTCCGCAGCACGGTCGAAGCGATGTCGGCCGCGCGCAACGCGCTGGACCGTGTGAAAGCGGTGGACGCGCAAGGCGTGCCTGACCATTTGCCGGATTGATCCGGCCAGGGCGGCGCCGCCGTCCCATATTGTTATCCCCACTTTGTATTTGTCGAACGCCTGAGCGCGGGCCGATGATGCCGCATGGCAAGCATCGCCATTCACAGTCTGCTCAAAAGGAAGGTTGATGAATACGAACGTCCAACCGGGCGCCCACGCGGCGCGCGCAATCTCGCGGCGCACGCTGTTGCGCGCGGCCAGCCTTGCTGGCCTGGCCGCGCCGCTGGGCATGTTGGGGTCGCGCGTGCTGGCGGCGAACACCGCGCCGCGCACCTACAAGATCGCATGGAGCCAGACCGCGGTGTGCCAGTCGCCCGTTTCGGTGGCGCTGGAACGCGGCTTTTTCGACAAGTACAACCTGAAGGTCGAGCGCATCAATTTCAGCGGCTCCACCGATCAATTGCTGGAAGCCATCGCCACGGGCCATGCCGACGGCGGCATCGGCATGGCGCTGCGCTGGCTCAAGCCGCTGGAGCAGGGCTTTGACGTGAAGCTGGCGGTGGGCACGCATGGCGGCTGCATGCGCTTGTTGACCGCGGCGGATTCCCCGATCAAGAGTGTGCAGGACCTGAAGGGCCGCCGCATCGCGGTGTCGGACCAAGCCAGCCCGGTGAAGAACTTCTTTGCGATCCGCGTGGCGCAGCTGGGCATCGATCCGGAATCGGTGGACTGGCGCCAGTATCCGCAGGACCTGTTCGGCGAGGTGCTGCGCAAGGGCGAGGTGGATGCGATCGCCGGCGACGACCCGCTGATCTACACGCTGCGCGAAGACAACAAGCTGCGAGAGATCGCCACCAACATCGAAGGCGATTACGAGAACCGCACCTGCTGCGTGCTGGGCTTGCGCGGCGACCTGGTGCGCAAGGATCCGGAGTCGGCCGCGGCGATCACGCGCGCGGTGATCGATGCGCAGCGCTGGACCGCGTCCAACCCCGACGAGACCGCGCGCATCTTTGCGCCGTATGTGCCGGGTAAGGTGCCGGCCGAGCGCGTGGCGGCGATTTTGCGCACCCACAGCCACGGCCACGCGTCGACCGGCTCGGCGCTGCGCGAGGAAATCGTGGGCTACGCCAAGGACCTGAAGACGATCAAGGTGCTGAGCGCCAACCTGGACATCAACAAATACGCGCAAGCGGTGGTGCCCAATGTCCTCGGCTGACGCGCTTGCCGTGGGCGGCTTGCGCGGCGATGCGCCTGCCGCGCAGCCCTGGCGCCTGTGGAAGACGGGCGTGGCGGCCGCCGCCCTATGGGCGGCTGTGGGCGGCGTGACGCTGCGCTGGCCCAATGTGGAGGTGGGCTTTACGTCTTGGGGCTACACGCGGGAATTCGGCGTGGCCGCGCTGGCGTTGGCGACGGTACTGTTGTTGGTGGCGGTGGCAGGCGTGGCCCACTGGCGGCCGGTGCGCGCGTTGCATCGCGCCGGGCCGTGGCTGCTGGCCCTGGCGGTGGCCGTGGGCGCTTGGGAGATCGCCACCGCCAAGCTGGCGCTGCTGCCCAGTCCCTTCTTCGCGCCGCCGCAGTCGCTGATCGAGGTCTATGTCACCGACTACAAGCGCCTGGCCGACAGCCTGGTCAATTCGTTGTGGCTGCTGGCCAACGGCTTTGTGCTGGGCGCGGCGGCGGGCTTCTTGACGGGCGTGGCGATCGGCTGGTCGCGCGGCCTGGGGTACTGGGTGCATCCGGTGCTGCGTTTTCTGGGCCCGGTGCCGTCGACGGCGCTGTTGCCGATGGCGTTCTTTTTCTTTCCGTCGAGCTGGTCGGCGGCGGTGTTCCTGATCGCGCTGGCGACCTGGTTTCCCGTCACGGTGCTGACCTGGTCCGGCGTGGCCGGGGTCAACCGCGCGTATTACGACGTGGCGCGCACGATGGGCGCCAGCGAATGGTTCCTGGTGCTGCGGGTGGCGATTCCGGCGGCGTTGCCGCAGGTGTTCGTCGGCCTGTTCATGGGGCTGGGGGCGTCGTTCTCGGTGCTGGTTGCGGCCGAGATGATGGGCGTGAAATCGGGCCTGGGCTGGTATCTGTCGTGGGCGCAAGGCTGGGCGTCGTACGCCAATATGTATGGCGCGCTGATCGTGATGGCGCTGGTGTTCTCGGGGCTGATCACCTTGCTGTTCCTGGGGCGTGACCGCCTCTTGGCCTGGCAGAAGGGAGTCGTGAAATGGTAGCGGCGACGCGGAGTACGCAGGTGCCGAACGCCTTGCCGGCGGGACGGGCGGCGGCCGTGCAGGCCGATGCGCGCGGCGCGGCGCTCGCCGTGCGGGGCGTTAACCATCACTTCGATCTGGACGGCGCGGCGCTGCCGGTGCTGGACGACATCGACCTGGACGTGCAGCCTGGCGAGTTCGTGGCGCTGCTGGGGCCGAGCGGCTGCGGCAAATCGACGTTGCTGCGGCTGGTGGCGGGGCTGGAGCCGCCGGCGGCTGGCGAGCTGCTGGCCGACAGCGAGCGGATCGACGGGCCGTCGCCTTCGCGCATCGTGGTGTTCCAGGACCCCACGCTGTATCCCTGGCGCACGGTGTGGCACAACGTCGCGCTAGGCCTGCAGGCGCGCGGGCTGCTCAAGACGCAGCGCGTGCGGGTGGACGACGCGTTGCAGCGCGTGGGGCTGGCGGCGTTCAGCCAGGCGTATCCGCATCAGCTGTCGGGCGGCATGGCGCAGCGCGCCGCGCTGGCGCGGGCCCTGGTGAACGATCCGCGCATCCTGATCCTGGACGAGCCCCTGGGCAAGCTGGATTCGCTGACGCGGATCGCGATGCAGTCCGAGCTGGTGGAACTGTGGCAGCGCACGGGCTTTACCGCGTTGCTGGTGACGCACGACGTGGAAGAGGCGCTGTTCATGGCGTCGCGCATCGTCGTGCTGAGCGAGCGGCCCGCCAGGATCAAGGACGAAATCGTCAATGACCTGCCGTATCCGCGGCATCGGGGCGATCCACGCCTGGCCGAGCTGCGCCGCCAGGCGCTGGCATTGCTGGGGCTGGATGCGACGTGGTGAGCAATGCGGTGTTGGCGCTGGCGGCCGTGGCGGCGCCGGCGGGCATGCTGGCGTGCCTGGCTGCCGCGCGCCGGCGCGCCGGCGGCTTGGCCGTGACGGCGGGGCTGCCGTTGCCCGGCGTGTCGGCGCTGGCGCTGGCCGCTGCATTCGCCGTGCTGATCCTGGGCTGGCAGCGGGCACAGGGAGTTCCGGGCCTGCTGGGGTCGCGCCTGGGGCATCTGGTGCTGGCGGCGGCCGTGGTGCTGCTGCTGGCCGCGCTGGCGGCCGCCTGGCTGCATAGCCGGGCGCCGGTCCGCGCCCGGCACGCCGGGTGGCGGCGGGCCGCGGGCATGGTGCTGGGCGCCTTGGCGCTGCTGGCCGGCTTGATCGCGGCCGCCATCGCCTGGCAGCCAGAAGAGGCGCTGGCAGTGGCGCATTGGCCGTTTTCCTGGCGCTACGACCCAGACCTGCCGGTCAGCCCGCATACGTGGCGCCGGCTGTGGCTGGCGGCCGGATTGACGGGCGTGGCGCTGGCATTGCTGGTGGGCGCCTTGTTCGCGCGGCGCGGCCGGCTGGTGCTGCTGACGGTTGCCGCCGGACTGCTGGCCTGCGCCAGCTGGCCGGCGCCGCGGATGTTGCTGACGGAAGCGACGCGCACGTCGTACCAGCGCTCACCGCTGGCGTTCACGGACCGCAATGTGCTGCGGGGCGGCCAGCTCTATCAGGCCCATTGCGCGGCTTGTCATGGCGCGCAGGCCGATGGCCGCGGGCCGCTGGCGGCGGGGCTGTCCGCCTGGCCCAGCGTGCTGGGGCCGGCGCTGTTCGACAACCGCCTGGAAGGGGAGCTGCATTGGCGGGTGGCGCAGGGCGGCGATGGGCGCAGCGGCGCGTCGGCGATGCCGGGTTTTGCGCAGGTCCTGGCGCTCGACGAGATCTGGCAGGTGCTGGACTATCTGCGGTTGCAGGCTTATGGCGCGGGCGGCGGCGCGGGCATGCCCGCGATTCCGGCGCCTGGGGTGCCGCTGACCTGCCGTGACGGGCGCGCGACCACCTTGGCGGGCCTGCGCGGCTTGCCGGTGCGCATCGCCGCGCAGGCGGCGGGGGCGCCGCAAGCGCCGCTGGATCCGCGCCTGCTGACGGTGGCGCTGACGTGGGGCGGGGGCGATCCGGCGGGCGCCGACTGTGTGGCGTCAGGCGAGGACGCCTGGAAAGCCTATGCGCTGGCGGCGGGCGTGCCGCCGGACGGGCTGGCGGGCGCGCAGTTCATGGTGGACCGCCGCGGCTGGCTGCGGGCGCGGCGCCTGCCGGGCGCGGCTCCGGCCTGGACCAGCGCGGACAACGTCTGCGGCCCGGGCGGCCGCATGGAAAACACCTCGGCCCAGGGACTGGGCGCGCTTTTGCTGGCGATGGATCGTGCCCCCATCGGCATTCCGGATACGCGGCGCAGGCAATAGCGCGGCGCGGGCACTTCCGCTTTATTCCTACAGTTCAACCAACGCGAGGCAAGACCATGAGCACCTTGAACGAATACCTGGGCCAGAAACGGCAGGCCGTGCTGGCGCGCAATGCGCGC
The DNA here is from genome assembly GCF_014170305.1 of Achromobacter sp. UMC71. GTDB lineage: Bacteria > Pseudomonadota > Gammaproteobacteria > Burkholderiales > Burkholderiaceae_B > Achromobacter. Next base: position 11,947 of record NZ_LZZT01000015.1, on the reverse strand, counting down.
GATCCGCAGACGGTGACGCCATTGAAGCTGCGCGCGCATGTCAGCGCGGAGGGCCGCAGCGGCGTGCGTCGCATCCGCATCCGCGACCATCAGGTGGTGAGCGATAGTCCGGCGGATTTTGCCGGCTACGACCTGGGACCGAGTTCGCCGGAGCTGTTGCTGGGGGCGCTGGGCAGCTGCCTGACGCATATCTTCCTGATCAAGGCGGCCGAACTGGAACTGCCGCTGGAGTCGCTGGAAGTGGAGATCGAGGGCGACCTGGACCCGCGTGGCGGCAAGCCGGGCTACGAGAAGGTGCCGTTCTTTCCGCACAATATCCGCTATACCGCGCACATCGTGTCGCCGGCGGACGAGCGCGCGGTGCGCGCCGTGCACGAGGCGGTGGAACAGTGGTGCCCGATCCTGAACCTGCTCAAGCAGCCGCAGCCGCTGGAAGGCCGCGTGCGGCATACGCGGCCGCAGGCGCAGTAACGCGCGCTGCGCGGCGTCGTCAACGTGACGCGCTGCCGCGTGGCGGCTGCTCAGGTCAGCGAGCTGCGCATCAGGATCTCGGTCAGCGCCCGGGTGGGTTTATTCGGCGCGGGGGCCGAGATGACGATGAATTCCACCTGGGGCAGGGCCGGCAGCGCGTGCGCCCCGGCCGGCGCTGCCAAGCCGGCGGTGGACAGGTGCGACGGCTGTACCGTGATGCCCAGGCCGGCGCGGGCGGCCGCCTGGCAGCCCGCGTAGCTGGTGCTGGTGCAGACGATCTGCCAGCTGCGGCCGGCGCGCGCCAGCGCGTCCAGGGCCAGCGTGCGCGTGACGCTGGGCTCGCGCAGCAGGATCAGCGGCAGCGGCGCATCCGGCGCGATGCGCAGGCCTTCCCTGGCCCGCCATAGCAGCGCTTCCTTGTGCAAGGTCTGGCCGCGGCGGTCGCCGCGGCGGCGCTTGCCGATCATGACGTCCAGTCCGTTGTCGTCCAGCAGCCGGTAGAGGTCGCTGGTGACGCCGATGGTGATGTCCAGTTCGACTTCGGGGTGGGCCGACCGGAACGCGGCCAGCACATCGGGCAAGGGGCCCATCGCCAGGTCGTCCGAGGTGCCCAGCCGCACGCGGCCGCGCAGCCGCGGGGCGTCGAACAGGCGCTCGGCGCGTTCGTGCGCGTCCAGGATGATCTCGGCGTGCACCAGCAGGCTGCGGCCGTCGCTGGTCAAGGCCAGCGAATGGGTATCGCGCAGGAACAGGCGGCGGTTCAGCGCCTGCTCGAGCTGGCGGATGTGTTCGCTGACGGTGGGCTGGGTCAGGCCCAGCCGGCGCGCGGCTTCGCTGAAACTGGGCGAGGCCGCGGCGGCGGCGAAGGTCTTGAGCCAGAGCGGATTGAGCATGATGGCTTGTTTATAGGAAAATCCGATAGCAGTTAAAGTAACCAGTGGTCTTCACGATAGCAAGCGGCGCGCCTATAGTCTGCGCAATCTCCCCCGGAATCTTCCGCCATGCGCCGCTTTCTGCCCGACCAGTTCACGCTCATCCTGATCGCCACCGTGGCGTTCGCCAGCTTTTTTCCCGCGGTGGGCAAGGGTGCATCGTTCATGATGGTGGCCAGCAATGTGGCCATCTCGCTGCTGTTCTTCCTGCACGGGGCGCGCCTGTCCACCGACGCGATCGTGGCCGGCGTGAAGGACGTGCGGCTGCATGCGCTGATCCTGGGCTGCACGTTCATCCTGTTTCCGGCGCTGGGCCTGGGGCTGCGGGCACTGTTTCCGGGCCTGTTGACGCCGTCGTTGTGGCTGGGCGTGATCTTCGTGTGCACGCTGTCGTCGACCGTGCAGTCGTCTATCGCGTTCACGTCGATGGCACGCGGCAATGTGCCCGGCGCGATCTGCGCGGCGACGGCATCGAATCTGCTGGGTACGGTGCTGACGCCGCTGCTGGTGGCGGTGCTGTTGCATCGCCAGGGCGGCGGACACGGGCTGGCCGACGCAGGCCGCATCCTGCTGCAGCTGTTGCTGCCGTTCGCGGTGGGCAGCCTGCTGCGGCCGTGGATCGGCGCCTGGGCGCAGCGCAACAGCCGCGTGCTGTCCAAGGTGGATCGCAGTTCGATCCTGCTGGCGGTGTACACCGCCTTCAGCGAAGCCGTGGCGCAAGGCATCTGGCACGCGTTTCCGGCGATCGACCTGGCCACGATGGTGCTGGTCAATGCGCTGCTGCTGGGGTCGGTGCTGCTGATCACGACGTGGGGCAGCCGCAAGCTGGGGCTGTCCAAGGAAAACGAGATCACGCTGGTGTTCTGCGGCTCGAAGAAGTCGCTGGCGTCGGGCATTCCGTTGGCGACGGTGCTGTTCGGCACGTCGCAGATGGGCATCGTGGTGTTGCCGCTGATGATCTTTCACCAGATGCAGCTGATGGTGTGCGCGGTGCTGGCGCGGCGTTACGCGGACCGGCGCGAGCCGGCGCAGGTTGCCGCGCCCGCCCAGGCCTGAGTCTGACACGCGGCCGCGCCGGCAACCGGCACGGCCGATTGCCGCGCAGGGCGGGCGGCGAGGTTGTGGCCGTCAGCCTCCGGCGGCGAGGGGCTGGATCTTGCCGCCAGGCTGCCAGTAGACGGCGCCTTCGCGTTCTTCCACGCTCAACACTGTCAGGCGGCCATTGCGGCAAGGGCCGCCCACGCACAGGCCCGTGTCGGGCTGATAGGTGGCGCCATGGCGGGCGCACATGATCAGGTCGCCGGCGCGCGTGAAAAAGCTGCCTTCCCAGTCGAGTTCGACGCCCACGTGGGCGCAGCGGTTCAGGTAGCCATGCACCCGGTCCTGGTAACGCACGAAGAACGCCGTGGTCTGGCCCGCGCTGTCGGAGACCGGCACTTTGACGCCCAGGCCGCCGTTGACCAGGTCAGAGGCGGCGCAGACGCGGACTTCGGGGGCAATACGGGAATCCTGCATGGCGGGCCTTGGAATCAAAGGGTGCGATATTCGGATAGGGGGCGAGGCTTGTCAATCGGCGGGCGCCGCGGCCGCGCTTTCCTGCTGGCGCGTCCACATGGCGGCGTACAGGCCCTGCTGGGCCAAGAGGCGCGCATGGCGGCCGCGTTCGGCGATGAGGCCGTCTTCGAGCACGATGATCTCGTCGGCGTCGGCCACGGTGGACAGGCGATGGGCGATGATCAGTGTGCTGCGGCCCTGGCTGACTTCACGCAGGTTGGCCTGGATTTCGCGTTCGGTGTGGGTGTCCAGCGCGCTGGTGGCCTCGTCGAACAGGAAGATCGCCGGATTCTTGAGCAGGGTGCGGGCGATGGCCACGCGCTGCTTTTCGCCACCCGACAGCTTCAGGCCGCGTTCGCCAACCATGGTCTGGTAGCCGTCGGGCATGGCCATGACCAGGTCGTGGATGTGGGCCAGCCGGGCGGCCGCCTCGATCTCGGCGTCGGACGCGCCGGGGCGGCCATAGCCGATGTTGTAGCGGATGGTGTCGTTGAACAGCACGGTGTCCTGCGGCACCACGCCGATGGCCGCGCGCAGGCTGGCCTGGGTGACGTCGCGCACGTCCTGCCCGTCGACCAGGATGGCGCCGCCGTCGGCGTCGTAGAAGCGGAACAGCAGCCGGGCGATGGTGGATTTGCCGGCGCCCGAGGTACCCACCACGGCCACGGTCTTGCCGGCCGGAATCGTGAAGCTGACGCCCTTGAGGATGGTGCGCCGCTCGTCGTAGCCGAAACGCACATCGCGGAACTCGACCTCGCCGCCGGCCACGCGCAGCGGCTGCGCGCCGGGGCGGTCGGCCACTTCGCGGTCCTGGCCCAGCAGCTCGAACATGCGTTCCATGTCGATCAGGGCCTGCTTGATTTCGCGGTAGATGAAGCCGAAGAAGCTGAGCGGGGTGTACAGCTGCAGCAGGTAGGTGTTGACCAGCACGAAGTCGCCGAGCGTGTAGCGGCCCTGTGCAATGCCGCGTGCGGCCATCCACATGACCAGGGTGAGACCGGTGGAAATGATGACGGCCTGGCCGACGTTGAGCACCGACAGGCTGACCTGGCTGCGCACCGCGGCGCGCTCGTAGCGGGTGAGCGAGGCGTCGTAGCGGCGCGCCTCGTGCTCTTCGTTGCCGAAGTACTTGACCGTCTCGTAGTTCAACAGGCTTTCGATGGCCTTGGTGTTGGCTTCGGAGTCGGTTTCGTTCATCTGGCGCCGGAACTTGGAGCGCCACTCGGTGACGGCCAGCGTGTAGGCCATGTAGAGGATCACCGTGGCGCCGGTGGCCAGCGCCAGCCAGGCGTCGAACATCTTCCACAGCACGATACAGACCAGCCCGATCTCGAAGAAGGTGGGCAGGATGTTGAACAGCAGGAACGACAGCAGCGTCTGGATGCCCTTGGTGCCGCGTTCGATGGCGCGGGTCAGGCCGCCGGTCTGCCGCGTCAGGTGAAAGCGCAGCGCCAGGCCGTGCAGGTGGCGAAAGATCTGCAAGCCCACCGAGCGGATGGCGTGCTGGCCGACGCGAGCGAAGATGGCGTCGCGCAGTTCGGAAAACAACAGGGACAGAACCCGGGCGGCGCCATAGGCCAGGATCAGGCCCAGGGGCACGGTGACGGCGCCGGGGGCGCCTTTGCCCAGTTCGTCGATGGCATGCTTGTACAGCAGCGGCACGTAGACGGTGGCCGCCTTGGCGGCGAACAGGCAGAGCAGGGCGGCCACCACGCGGATCTTGAGCCCGGTCTGGCCCGGCGGCCAAAGGTAGGGAAACAGGGTGCGCAGTGTGGAAAAACCGCCGCGGCCGGGCGGCCGGGAGTCAGGTGCAGTCATGGGTCGGCAGGGTGCGATAGCGGGGGCCGGCGCGGGGCGCAGGCCGGGTTTGAAGGCCATTATCGGGCACCGGCGCTATTATTTAGTAGAAAACCCCTGGGGCGGAAGGACCACTTTTGACCCGTTCCCAGGGGCTTTGAATCCAGTTTTCGCCTACTTCGGAGGGACTCATGGTGAAGGTACCCGCAGTAAAACTGAACGATGGCAGCAAGATTCCGCAATTGGGCCTGGGGGTCTGGCAAGTGCCGGACGACCAGGCCGCCGCCAGCGTCAAGGAGGCCCTGGCGGCCGGCTACCGTTCGGTGGACACGGCCGCGATCTACGGCAATGAATCGGGCGTGGGCACCGGGCTGCGCGCCGCGGGCGTGGCGCGCAAGGACCTGTTCATCACGACCAAGCTCTGGAACGACAAGCACGATTACGACGCGGCCCACAAGGCGCTGGACGAAAGCCTGGAAAAGCTGGGCTTGGCCTATGTGGACCTGTACCTGATCCACTGGCCGGTGGCGGGCAGCGACAAGTTCGTGGACGCCTGGCGCGCCATGATCGAAATGAAGGAAGACGGCCGCGCGCGGTCGATCGGGGTGTCGAATTTCACGCAGGCCAACCTGACGCGCCTGATGGACGCGACGGGCGTGACGCCGTCGGTGAATCAGATCGAGCTGCACCCGGGCTTTGCGCAACGCGAGCTGCGCGCGTTCCACGACAAGCACGGCATCGCGACCGAGTCCTGGAGCCCGCTGGCGCAAGGCGGCATCACCAAGGAGAAGACAATCCTGGAACTGGCGCGCAAGCACGGCAAGTCGCCGGCGCAGGTGACGCTGCGCTGGCACCTGCAGCATGGCCTGATCGTGATTCCGAAGTCGGTGACGCCGGCGCGCATCCGCGAGAACATCGACGTGTTCGATTTCGAGCTGTCGCGCGCCGAGATGGACGCCATCGACGCCATCAAGGAAGCGGGCCGCCTGGGACCCGATCCGGAGAAGTTCGGCAAGTGAGACAGGCGGGGCGCAGCCATGCTCGCACCTGGCGCGGCTGCGACGCCGCGGCCAGGCGGGCGGCTTGGCCCGCTATTGCGCCGGCTGTTTGGGCGGGAAGAACCAGTAGCGCACGATGACCACCAGCAAGACGGTCAGCGCCGTCCAGGATGCCCAGTGCCAGCCGCCGGTGCCCAGCAGGGCGGCCAGCAGGCCGAAAATGCTGAGTACGCCAAGCAGCACCGGCACGCCCCATACGAACATGAACCCCCGGCTGTTCTTGCTCATGCGGGGCTCCGTTGGGGGGCGGCGGCGGCCTGGTGCTTGCGCACCAGTTCAGCGATACGGGCTTCGGTGGCGCGGCGCCGCGCCAGCCACAGGTACAGGCCGCTGACCAGGACCACGATGGTGATCAGGTCCAGCACGGCCCAGATGATCTTCAGGGGCAGGCCGGCGTAGTCGCCGAAGTGCAACGGACGCGACAGTTCCAGGGCGGTCAGGTACCAGGGCATCTTGGCCACGGTGGTGAGTTCGCCGGTTCTGCCGTCGATGAGGACGGGCGTGTTCATCTTGGACGTCAGCGGCGTGTCGCCGCGCATCCAGGCGATGTAGTGGTGCGGGCTGCCGAAGGCGTTGCCGGGGAAGGCGATGAACGACACTTCGTTGCCCGGCATGGCCTTGCGCGCGGTGTCGGCGGCGCCCTGGGCCGAGGCCAGTTGGGCGGGCACGCTCTGGCCCTTGTAGGGTTCCAGGATGCGCACGAGCTCGGTGCCCTGCCACAGGCGGAACAGCGGCGTGGACAGTTCGTTGATGACGCCGGTCACGCCCACCACGAAGGCCCACACCAGGGTGACGATGCCCAGCAGGTTGTGCAGGTCCAGCCACTTGAGGCGGGTGGAGCGGCTGGCGCGCACGGTGCCGAATTCCAGCTTTTTCATGAACGGGCCGTACAGCACCACGCCCGAGACGATGGCGACGCAGAACAACAGGCCCATGAAGCCCAGAAACAGTTCGCCGGGCAGGCCCGCGAACAGGTCCACGTGCAGGGACAGCATGATGCCCATGAACGAGAAGCGGTCGGCGGTGTAGAGCGGGCCATCGAGCAGGACGTCGCCGGTGCGGCCGTCCATGCGGACCGCGTGGCCGGATACCTGGCCGTCGCCGGGCTTTTTGGCCATGCCGACATAGACCTGGGGTTCGTCGGGATCGAAGAACAGGTAGTCGACGACCTCGTCCGGATACATGGCCTTGGCGTTGCCGACCAGCTTGTCGAGGTTGGCGGGCGGCGTCGAGGCGGGCACGTCGGACAGGGGCTTGGCGTCGTCCAGCCAGTGCTCGATCTCGTGGTGGAACACCAGGGGCAAACCGGTAAGACAGATGATGAGCAGGAAGATCGTGCAGACCAGGCTGGTCCATTTATGGACGAGATACCAGGTTTTGATCGTAGAGGCGGCGGTCATGGCGACAGCGGGGGCGGCTTGCGCGGCCCCGTTCAAGGTATGTTTCGGGAAAGACGGAACATTATCACGAATAATAGCTATTCTCGTACCGGAATTTGCGCGGCGAAGCGAATTGGGCCATTAATGAGGGACGCATTCAAAGCGGGTTAAAAAAGAGGCTTGGGCCCAATCGGGCAAGCTGGATCATCATGCAGCAACGTTTTCTGAAAGTGCCGCGCAATGCGTTGGGCCGTGATTTCGCGGTGGGCGACGTGCACGGCTGTTTTACCCGCCTGCAGCAGGGCCTGGACCAACTGGGGTTCGACCCCACGCGCGACCGCCTGTTTTCCGTGGGCGACCTGGTCGACCGCGGCCCGGAATGCGAAACCGTGCTGGCCTGGCTGGAACAGCCTTGGTTCTATGCGGTGCAGGGCAACCACGAAGACTACGCAGTGCGGCATATCCGTACAAAACAGGTCGACGTGGACAACTGGCGCAGCTACGGCGGCGGCTGGTTCCTGGACCTGCCGCCCGACCGCCAGCAGGTCTTTGCCGAAGCCTTCGACCAATTGCCGATCGCGATCGAGGTGGAAACGTCGTCGGGCCCCGTGGGGCTGCTGCACGCGGATTGCCCGGTGCTGTTCTGGCCGCGGCTGGAATCGGCCCTGCAAGACCGCTACAAGCGCACCAGCGCCGCCTGCCAGTGGTCGCGCGATCGCTTGCGCCAGATGGACCGCACCGGCATCCGCGGCGTGCGGGCGGTGGTGGCGGGGCATACCCCGGTTGCCGAGCCGCTGGCGCTGGGCAACGTGTACCACATCGACACCGAGGGCTGGCGCGGCGGCTACTTTACCTTCCTGGACCTGGAAACGCTGACGGCGTGGCCGCGCGCGGTGGTGACCGAGCTGGCGCAGACCGAGGACTGAGGTCCGGGGCGGCACCGCCTGGACGCCGCGGGCACGGGATGCGGCCGCAGCGGGCCGGCGCGCGATCGCACGCCGGCGGATGACAACACAGCGGGAAGAAAGCGGCTTACAGCGGGCGGGCGGCCAGCGGACCGCTGCCGTTGACCGCGCTGGTGCGCACGCCGTCGGCGCCTGCGTCCACGCGCGGCACCGGGATCGGCGGAATGGGCGCATTGCCGCCGCCGTTGTTGAGCAGGCCACCACCGGCCGCCGGCACCGGAATGGGCTGGGCCACGGGCGCTTGTTGCGCAGCGCCGTTGTTCGGCGATTGCGGCGTCTGGGCTTGCGGGGCCTGCGATTGCGGCGTCTGCGTTTGCGGTGCGGCGGCGCCCGGCACCGGCAGGGGCTTGACCGAGTTGTCCACGCCGTCGGTGGAGCGGTTGTTGTTCAGGAAGTCGGTCAGCGCGTCGCCGCTGGACAGGTCCAGCGAGGCCACCGCCTGCCCGGGCGGGAATTCCGAGAAATAGTATTCGCCGTTGTCGACCAGCAGGCCATCGGGGCGGGGCGCCGGCTTGGCGTCGGGCACGCCCTTGAGCATCGGCTGCATGTAGTCGAGCCAGGTGGACAGGGCCAGGCCGCTGCCGAATTCGTTGGTGCCCAGCGACTTGGGCTGGTCAAAGCCCATCCAGACCGTGGTGGCCAGGTTGGGCGTGAAGCCCGAGAACCAGACGTCGACCGCCTCGTTGGTGGTGCCGGTCTTGCCGCCCACGTCGTTGCGCTTGAGCACCTGGTGCGCGCGCGCCGCGGTGCCGCTGGTGGTGACGCCGCGCAGGATGTCGTCCATGACCCAGGCGGTACGCGGATCGATGGCGCGCGCGGCGGCGTCGCCGGCGACCACGGGCTGGGCCTGCATCAGCACATTGCCCGAGCGGTCGGTGACGCGGTCGACGAGGTACGGCGTGACGCGGTAGCCGCCGTTGGCGAAGACGCTGTAGCCGTTGACGACCTGCAGCGGCGTGGCGCCGCCGGCGCCCAGGCCCAGCGGCAGCACGGCCGGCCAGCGGGCCTTGTCGAAGCCGAAGCGGGTCAGGTAATCCTGCGCATATTGCGGCGAAATGGCCTGCAGGATGCGGATGGTGACCATGTTCTTGGACTTGTACAGGCCCTGGCGCAGCGTCAGCATGGGCTCGTAGCGGTTGCCGTCGTTCTTGGGCTGCCAGTCTTTCGAGCCGGTCTGGGCCGCGGTCAGCATGAAGGGCTGGTCCGAGATCTGCGTGGCCGGCGTCAGGCCGCGTTCGAGCGCGGCGGCGTAGACGAAGGGCTTGATGTTCGAGCCGGGCTGGCGCCAGGCCTGCGTGACGCGGTTGAAGGTGCCGCGGTTGTAGTCGAAGCCGCCGATCATGGCGCGGATGGCGCCATCCTGCGGGGCCATGGACACCAGCGCCGCCTGCAGCGCCGGCATGTTGATGATTTCCCAGCTGTCGCCGTTTTTGTGGATGTAGACCACCGAGCCGCGGCTGATGCGCTGGCTGTCGCTGGCCTTGGGGTTCAGGGCGCGGGCCACCACGGCCAGCGCCTTTTTGTCGGCGATGGTGATGATGTCGCGCGCACTGCGCGCCACGGTGACTTCCTGGGGGCTGGCGGCCAGTACCACGGCGGCCAGCAGGTCTTCGCTGTCGGGCGTTTTTTCCTGCACACCGTCCAGGATGTCGTCCAGCGCCGCCGGGTCTTTCTCGACGCCGTCGGGCAGGTCGATCTGGTCTTCGGGGCCGGGATAGGGCGCACGGCGGGTGTAGTCGAGCACGCCGTCGCGCACGGCGCGGTAGGCGGCTTCCTGGGCCTTGGAGTCGATCGTGGTGTAGACGTCGATGCCCTTGGAGTAGGTTTGCTCCTGGAACACGCCATACATCAGCTGGCGCGCCAGTTCGGCAGGGTAGTCGCCGTGGATGGCGAAGCCGCGGGTGCTGGAGCCGTCGGCGCCGCGGATGGTGATGTGCTGCTTGAGGGCTTCGTCGGTCTGTTCGGGCGTCAGGTAGCCCAGCGTCTTCATGCGGCCCAGCACGTAGTGCTGCCGGATTTCGGCGCGCGGGAAATTGGTGATGGGGTTGAAGCGCGACGGGGCCTTGGGGATGCCGGCCAGCATCGCGGCCTCGGCCGGCGTGACGTCCGCCAGCGGCTTGCCCAGGTAGGTGCGCGAGGCGGCGGCAAAGCCGTAGGCGCGGTGACCCAGGTAGATCTGGTTCATGTAGAGCTCGAGGATCTGGTCCTTGGTGAGCTCGGATTCGATCTTGTAGGTCAGCAGCAGTTCGTAGAACTTGCGCGAGTAGGTTTTTTCGGACGACAGGTAGAAGTTGCGCGCCACCTGCATGGTGATGGTGCTGCCGCCCTGCGTCTTGGACTGCTTGACCAGGTTGACGAGCACCGCGCGCACCATGCCCATCCAGTCGACGCCGCCGTGCTGGTAGAAGCGGTCGTCTTCGGCTGCCAGCACGGCCTGGCGCATGACGGGCGGAATCTCGTCAAAGCGCAGCACGTTGCGGTGTTCTTCGCCGTATTCGCCGATCAGGACCTTGTCGGCCGTATAGATGCGCAGCGGCACCCGCGGCCGGTAGTCGGTCATGGCGTGCAAATCGGGCAGGCTGGGCCATGCCAGGGCCAACGCCAGGCCGACGAGCACCGCCCCGCAGACGCCGAGGCCGGCGACGGCGACGGCTGCTTTGACGAGAAGTCGTTTCCAGGGGAAGCCCGATTTGCCGCCCGGGGTGGCGGAGGATTGCTGGGGGGTGCTCATTGCAGGCGATTCTAGGGCAGAACCTTCATAGACCGGCGACCGCGCCGGAAGGTTTCAGTAACCAAACTTGCCCGGCGGGACGGTCCGGACGACGGGTAAAGGATATAGGGACGGGGTTGAGCATACGCGCAGCGCGGGTTTCGCGCTGCGGCGCTGCACAAGCGCGCCGTGAAATGTATTGCGCGCCGTGACAAACGGCAAGGCCGGTTGCAGATGTCATGCGGCGTTTTGCAGGTAGCGCTGCGGCGGCGCGCCCAGCGCGCGGTGGAACATGGCGCTGAATGCGCTGGGACTGCGGTAGCCCAGGTCGGCCGCGATGCGCGCCACCGGCACACCCAACGATAACCGGCAGACGGCATCGGCCAGCCGCAGCTGCTGCACCCATTGGCGGTAATTCAGTCCCAATTCAGCCTTGAACAGCCGGATCAGGGTGCGCCCGCTGGCGCCGACCTCGCTGCCCCAGTCTTCGATGCCGCGTTGCAGGCCGGGCTGGTCCAGGATGGCTTCGCAGATGGTCTGCAGGCGGCGGTCGCGCGGCCACGGAATCTGGATGGGCACCACACGGGCGGCGGCCAGTTCGGTCAGGATCAGCGCGGCCACCTGTTCAGCCCGGCCGCCCAGCGGGTAGTCGATGGGTTCGGCGGTGAGGGTCAGGATCAGTTCGCGCAGCAGGCCGCTGACCTCGATCACCTGGCATTCGGGCCAATAGGTGTGCGCGGCCTCGGGCTGGATGTAGAGCGAGCGCATCGAGACCGCGCCGATCATGTCGACCCCATGCGGCACGCCCGCCGGGACCCACAGCGCGCGCAGGGGCGGCAGGGCCCAGAAGCCGCTGGGCGTGGTGACGCGCATGACGCCCTGGACGGCGTAGATCAGCTGGGCGCGCGGATGCGAGTGAGCGCCGGTGCGGGCGCCCGCGGCAAATTCCTTGGTCATGGCGGTGACGCTGCGGGGGCGGTCCTGGTAGGCGCGTCACCACGCCCAGCGGCTTCTGGGCCCTGCCGCCCCTGCGCGCGCTGTGGGTCCCGGCGGGCGTGCCGCATGGGGTCGACATGATCGG
>NZ_LZZT01000014.1 GCF_014170305.1 Achromobacter sp. UMC71 | reverse complement strand
GCTCTCTCCCGCCCCGGCCAGCCCCCCCGCTTCGGCTGCCACCGCCACGCCCTGGCGCGACAAACTCAACGGCGTGCTGTTCGTCGGCCTCATGGCCGCCGCCGTCATGCAGTTGGCCGACCTGCCCGCCATCCGCCAACTGGGTTTTTCGCCCCTGGTGGTCGGCATCGTCTGCGGCATGCTGTACGGCAACTTCCTGCGCGGCACGATGCCGGTGGATTGGGGCGTGGGCGTCAATTTCACCGCGCGGCGCCTCTTGCGCATCGCCGTGGCCTTCTATGGCCTGAACATCAGCATCCAGCAGATCGCCGCCGTGGGCCTGCCCGGCCTGGCCGTGTCGGTCGCGGTGGTGGTCGGCACGTTGCTGATCGGCACCCTGGTCGGCCAGCGCCTGCTGGGGCTGGACCGCGACACCGCCATGCTGACCGCCGCCGGCAGCGCCATCTGCGGCGCGGCCGCCGTGCTGGCCTTCGAACCGACCCTACGCGCGGCCCCGCACAAGAGCGCCGTGGCAGTAGCCACTGTGGTGCTGTTCGGCACGTTGTCCATGTTCCTCTACCCGGTCCTGTACCACGCGGGCTGGCTGCAATTCGACACCCAGTCCCTGGGCATCTACATCGGCGGCACCATCCACGAAGTGGCGCAGGTGGTCGGCGCGGCCAGCAACATCGACCCCGCCACCACGGAAGTGGCCACCATCGTGAAGATGACCCGCGTCGCCCTGCTGGTGCCGGTGCTGTTGGTCCTGGGCCTGTACCTGCGCAGCGCCGCCAGCCACGCCGGCAGCCAGGCCAAGGGCGCCAAGCTGCCCATCCCCTGGTTCGCGGTCGGCTTCCTGGTCCTGGCCATCATCAACTCGCTCAATATCATTCCGGCCGATGCCGTGGCCGCCATCCGCCGCCTGGACGTCTTCGCGCTGACCATGGCCATGACCGCGCTGGGCATCGAAACCCGCTTCGCGCAGATCCGCAAGGCCGGCCCCCGCGTGATGGCATTGGGCCTGATTCTCTACGCCTGGTTGCTGGTGGGCGGCTACGGCATCGTCAAGCTGGCTTCGTGATCCCGCGATAAACCACGGCGGCAGGCCCCCGGCGCACGCCCGGGGGCCACGTTTTTCCTGCATAATCGGCTGGTTGCCTTGCATTGGAGCCGGCCGCATGACCTCCAGCACCAAAACCCCCTTCACGACTTTGCCCGCCGATCGCGACGCGGTATTGCGCGTCATGCCAATGCCGGCGGACGCCAATATCCACGGGGACGTTTTCGGCGGCTGGATCATGTCCCAGGTCGACATCGCGGGGTCCATCCCCGCCGCCCGCCGCGCGGCCGGCCGGGTCGCCACCGTCGCCGTCAATGCCTTCCAGTTCAAGCAGCCGGTTTTCGTGGGCGACCTGCTCAGCTTCTACGCCGCGGTGATCAAGACCGGCAAAACCTCCGTCACCGTCTCGGTCGAGGTCTATGCCGAACGCCAGCGCCTGGACGCCGAAGTGGTCAAGGTCACCGAAGCCACCCTGACTTACGTCGCCACCGACGAAGCGCGGCGTAGCCGCCCCCTTCCCACTCTTTGAGCCGTAACGCATGACGCAGTCCGCCGCCGCGCAGAAACCGCCTGCGACGCCCCGTCGCCTCGACCCGGAAGACGCGCAACACGCCCTGGCGGAAGTGCAGGAGCGCCTGCGCCGCCAGCAACTGGTCGCCGACCTGGTGCATCGCCAGGAAGAAGGCGATGCCAAGGCCTCCCTGGTCGAAGACCTGGTGCACCGCCAGCACGAGGCAGAGCTCAAGACCCTGCTGGACGGGCTGCACCCGGCGGACATCGCCTTCATCCTGGAATCGCTGCCCAAGGACGAACGCCAGGCCATCTGGAAGCTGGTCAGCCCCGAACACGACGCGGACGTGCTGCTCGAGGTCGAAGACTGGGTGCGCGAATCGCTGATCGAAGCGATGGACCGCCAGGACCTGGTGGCCGCCACCGGCAACATGGACGCCGACGAACTGGCGGACCTGGCGCCCGATCTGCCGCCCGACGTGGTGGCCGAAGTGCAGAAGGGCCTGACCGAAGAGGAACGCGCGCAACTGCTGGAAGCCATGGGCTATCCGGAAGACAGCGTGGGCGCCATCATGGACTTCGAAATGGTCCGCGTGCGCGAAGACGTCACGCTCGAAGTGGTGCTGCGCTACCTGCGCCGCCTGCATGAATTGCCCGATCACACCGACCAGATCTTCGTGGTCGACCGCCAGGACAAGCTGCAAGGCATCCTGCCGCTGTCGCGCCTTCTGGTCAGTGAACCCGAAACCGAAGTGCGCGCGGTCATGAACTCGGACTTCCTCGCGCTCAACCCGCTGGATTCCGACGCCGACGCCGCCGGCGCATTCGAACGCTACGACCTGGTGTCCGCCCCCGTCATGGACGACCAAGGCCGCCTGATCGGCCGCGTCACCATCGCCGACGTCGTCGACGTGATGCGCGAAGACTCCCAGGAACAGGCCCTGTCGCGCGCCGGTCTGCAAGAAGAAGACATCTTCGCGCCGGTCAGCACCGCCCTGCGCAACCGCGCGCCCTGGCTGCTATTCAACCTCTGTACCGCGGCCACGGCGTCGTTCGTGGCGTCGCAATTCGAAGGCACCGTCAGCCAGATCGTCATCCTGGCGTTCCTGATGTCCATCGTCGCCGGCATCGGCGGCAATTCGGGCAACCAGACCATGACGCTGATCATCCGCGCCCTGGCCATGGGCCGGATCACCGGCCGCAACCTGTGGCAGCTGGTCAAGCGCGAGCTGTTCGTGACGCTGATGGTAGGCCTGTGCGGCAGCCTGGTGGCGGCCCTGTTCGCCTGGGCCATCTCGCATTCGCTGTCGATCGCGCTGGTGATGATGGCCGCCATGATCTGCAATATGCTGGTGGGCGCGTCGGTCGGCGTGCTGGTGCCCATGCTGCGGGCCCGCTTCGGCAAGGATCCCGCCATGGGTTCGTCGGTCCTGCTGACCTTCGCCACCGACTCGCTGGGCTTTTTCATCTTCCTGGGGTTGGCGACCATCTTCCTGCTGTAGCGCGCTCGCAACGGACCTGCACATCAATGTTTCATCGGATGTCTTCAGCGGCCATCTGACAGCTCTATGACAGTAAATATGAAAAGTGCTCCGTTACAGTAACGGGATCGTCATCATATTTCCTGTTCCACCCATGACCGCCAGACTCCGGGCAGCTCTATTTTGCCTGCTGCTCTCGACTTTCAGCGCCGCCGCGCACGCCTGTGACAACATGCCCTCGTGGGCGCAGTCCGCCTGCAACCGGATCGACCAGATCTGGAACGAAGGCGGCAACGACCTCTACTTCAGCGGGTATTCATGGCACAACCGGGCCATGTACAGCCGCGAAAAGATCAACAGCTTCAACGAATTGGCCTGGGGTGGCGGCTACGGCCGCAGCATCTATGACGAAGACGGCGACTGGCAGGGCCTGTACGCCATGGCGTTCCTGGATTCGCACAGCAAGGTCGAACCCATCGCCGGCTACGGTTTTCTGAAGATCGGACGAGTCGGCGAGAACTTCCGCCTCGGCGCCGGCTACACGGTCTTTTTGACCGCGCGCCACGACATCATGAGCTACGTGCCCTTCCCGGGCGTGCTGCCGCTGGTCTCGGCCGGCTACAAGGACACCATGCTCTACGCCACCTACATCCCGGGCTCGCGAGGCGCGGGCAATGTGCTGTTCATGTTCGGCCGCTGGTCGTTCTGACGCGTCGACGGGATTTCGTCTGAAATGAAACGGGGCCGCAAGAAGACCCCGTTTGTTCGTTTGCGCAGCCTCAGCAGGGTTGCAGGCCCAGCCGGCGCACCAGTTCGCCCAGGCGCCAATCGTCGATGCCGTGAGCCCGCAAGGCCCTCTCGGTTTCCACCACGTAGTCCAGGCAGGGGCCGGATTGCCCGACCGCATTGCGCACCGATGCCAGCAGGCGGTCGTCGGTCAGGTCGGCCGCATACTCATGGCAGGCACGGTTCAACAGGAAGACCAGGCCGCGCACCGGTGCCTGTTCGGTATGGCAGGTCAGCCACCGCGGGGTATACGCACCGGTGACCATTTCACGGCGCCACAGCGCCTCGAAAACCGTGGGCACGTCGCTGGCGGCAACCAGAAAGGCCACGCCACGGCAACAGCCGCCACGATTCAAGCCAAACACCAGGCCGGGATTATCGGGAGAACCGCGATGATCGTGCGACCACAGGCACAGGGACCGGTGGTAACCGCGCACCGTCGCCAGGCGGCGTTCGCGCCAGGCGAAACCGGGATGCCAGATCAGGGAACCGTAGGCGAACACCCACAGATCGTCAGTGCCGTTCCATCCATCCAAAAGCGCTTGCACCGACGCGGGTTGCGTCTTCGCCAATCCGGCGCAGCCGGCGGGTACTGCCAACGACATAGGGTCCTCTGATATCCCGGTTCATTCCATAGCTGGAATGACGGATATCCTACGCCGCCTGCCGCGCAAAAGAATTGCGAGATTGCCGTCTCGCAACACGCCGAAAGAAATTTGTATTCCCCGAAGGGGGCCGCAGGGGAAAAAAATTGCGCGCCCGGCGAGCAAGCCCTGGCGGCACGCCTTCAGACCGCGTTCAGCGGCAGCTCGGTGGTGCTCTTGATGACTTCCATCGAGAAGCTGGCGCTGACGTCCAGCAGGTCCACCGCGCCGATCAGGCGGCGGTAGAAGCGGTCATAGGCCGCCATGTCCTCGACCACCACCTTGAGCAGGTAGTCGATGTCGCCCGCCATGCGGTGAAATTCCACCACGTTGGGCAACGCCATGACGGCGTTGATCAGGCTTTGCGTCCATTTTTCGTTGTGCTGGCTGGTCTTGATGGACACGAACACGGTCAGGTTCAGGCCCAGCGCGCGCGGGTCCAGCAAGATGGCATTGCGCGCGATGACGCCGTCGTCCTTGAGCTTCTGGATGCGGCGCCAGCAGGGGGTGACGGACAGGTTCACCTGCTCGGCGATTTCGGCGACCGAACAGGTGGCGTCCTTCTGCAGCAACGCCAAGATCTTGATGTCCGTCTGGTCCATTGAGGTTCCTCAAGCGATATCGGCCCAATCTTGCCCTTTCCCCCTGCTCGCGTCCAGCCGCGGAACACCCTTGCTCCGCGGCGGATTCAGTAGGTGCCGGGGTAGCCGCCGCCGTCCAGCAGGATGTTCTGCGCGGTCATGTAGCTGGCCTGCGCCGAGCAGACATAGGCGCACAGCGCCCCGAGTTCTTCGGGCTGGCCATAGCGCCCTGCCGGACTGGCGCGGCCGCGTTCGTCCCACAGTTGCTCGAAGGTCTTGCCGGTGTCCTCGAGCATGCCGCGGATGTGGCGCGCCTGCGCGTCGGTGGCGAACGCGCCCGGCAGCAGATTGTTGATGGTCACGTTGTGGCGCACGGTTTGGCGCGCCAGGCCGCTCACAAAGCCGATCAGCCCGGCGCGCGCGCCGTTGGACAGCCCCAGCTCGGCATGCGGCGCCTTGACGCTGCGCGACACGATGTTGACGATGCGCCCGAAGCGCCGTTCGATCATGCCGTCCACCACGCGGCGGATCATATCGATCGGCCCCAGCATCATGGAGTCGAGCGCCGCGATCCAGTCGTCATGGCTCCAGTTGCGGAAGTCGCCCGGCATGGGGCCATCGGCGTTGTTGATCAGAATGTCGGGATGCGGGCAGGCGGCCAGCGCGGCCTCGCGCCCCGTGTCCAGCGTCAGGTCGGCCGAGACCCAGCCAACGCCGATGCCCGTTTCGCGCGAAATCTCGGCGGCGGCCTGCTCAAGCGTCTGCGGGTTGCGGGCCGCGATGGTCACCGCCACGCCCTCGCGCGCCAATTGCAGGGCGCACGCCCGGCCCATGCCTCGGCTGCCGCCGAACACCAATGCGGTCTTGCCGCTGATCCCCAGATCCATGCCTGACTCCCCAGAGTTGTGCCACGAAGCGGATCAGTATAGGAGCGCCGGGCCGCCGCAAGGATGGAATTTTTTTCCAATCTTTCCCGCCAAACGGGCGAATTTGGCAAAGGCATTCCACGGCGAATCCCTAAGATGAAGGCTTGTCATTCAGGGGGACACGCATGCCTTCTGCCCAACTCGCCACCGCCGATCTGCGCTCGCTATGCGAGTCGGTGCAGGCCGCCCAGCTGAATGCGGCGCGCGCCCTGCTGCGCGACCTGGCCGCCAGTGTCGCCAATGCAGGCGACATGCTGCAAAACCTGCCCGAAGACCTGCGCGCCGGCCGCGCCGACACCTACACCCGTCACATCGCCTACGCCGATCCGCATGGCGCCTTCACCGTCGCCTACCTGATCTGGCGTCCGGGGCAATTCAGCCCGGTGCATGGCCACAAGACCTGGTGCACCTACCAGGTGCTGCAGGGCGAACTGGCCGAAACCCACTACCGCTGGGATCCGGATGCGGCCGCCGCCATCGCCTGCGGCGAGGCCTGCCGCCGCCCCGGCGACATCGTCACCGCCACGCCGGGTCTGCGCCAGATCCACCGCCTGGGCAACGCCGGCCCCGGCGTCGCCGTGTCCCTGCACATCTACGGCGTCGACCAGGCCGACCTGTGCACCGGCGTCAATCACCTCGTGCCCACGCCCGCGCCGCACTGAACGCGACGCAAAAAAAACGGGACCCAAGGGCCCCGTTTCTGTCCGGGCCTCAGCCCATCCACTGGCTCACCGGTGCCGCCGTATCCTGCAACGGCTGCGCCACTACGTCGATCAGGGCGGGCCCGTCATGCTCCATCGCCGCCTTGATCGCCGCATCCAGCTTGGCCGGGTCTTCCACCCGCCACGCCTTCACGCCATAAGCCTCGGCGATGCGGGCGTGATCGGTGCGGTCGAAGTCCACGCTGTAGTAGCGCTTGTCGTAGCCCGCCTTCTGGCTGGCCTTGATCCAGCCGTAGACCGAATTCGAAAACACGATCATCAAGAGCGGCGCCTTGTGACGCACGATGGTTTCCAGCTCGCCCACCGTAAAGCCGAAGCTGCCGTCGCCCATGACGGACACACACTTGGACTGCGGCCGGCCCACCCAGGCCCCCAACGCCGCCGACATCGAGAACCCCAGCGCGCCGTGCGCGCGATTGGTGATGAAATGGCGGCCCGGACGCGACACGTCGTAGTAGGCCGAGAAATACGGGCAAGGCGTCCCGGGGTCGGCGCACACCACCGCGTCATCGGGTAACAGGCGGTTCAGCGACTGCACCACGCGCTCCGGACGGATCGGCGTTTCCAGGCTGGCGGCCAGCGGCTCCAATTGCGCCCGCCGCGCGGCTTTCGCGCGCCCGGCCAGCACCGCGCCGTCCACGGCATCGGACGGCCGATGCGCGCGGCGCGCCTGGACTTCGGCGCCCAACGCTTCCAGCGCCAGCTTGGCATCGCCGACCAGCCCGACCTCGGTCAGGTAGTTGGCGCCGATCACCATCGGATCGATGTCAATGTGCAGGATCGGCACGTCACGGCTCGGAAAGCGCCAATGCTCGGTCGAGGTCGACCCCGCACGGCAACCGATGAACAGCACCACGTCGGCCGCGGCCACCACGTCGCGCGTGGCCATCACGCCGCCGTTGGAACCCACCACACCCGCGTTCAGTGGATGCGTATCGGCCAGGCTGCCCTGTCCGCTGACGGTCACGCAGACCGCCGCCTTCAGGGTCTCGGCCAATTCCTGCAGCGCGCCGCTGGCACCGGCGATCACCACGCCGCCGCCGCAAATGATTACGGGCGAACGCGCCTCGACCAACCGCTGCGCGGCGCGCGCCACGTCTGCCGGATCCGGCGCGAAGCGCAGCGACGGAAAGCGCGCATGTTCGGGCTGCGCCCAGATGTCGGCCGCGTCCACTTGCTGCTTCATCACGTCATAGGGAAAGCACAGGTGCGCCGAGCCAGGCTTGCCGGTGGTCATCGCGCGGAACGCGGCGCGCACCATGCCCGGAATCTGGTCCGCGCGGTCGATCGTACGGTTCCACTTCGTCAACGGCCGGTACAGGGCCTCCTGGTCCAGCTCGGTCAGCGGGTACTTGCCGCGCGAGCCCACCGCCACGTCGGACGTGATGCCCAGCACCGGAATGGACGACTCATTGGCCTCCACCAGCCCGGGTAATAGATAGGTCGCGCCGCCGCCGCTGGGGCCTTCGCACACGCCGACCTTGCCGGTCACGCGCGCATAGGCGTCGGCCATGTAGCCGGCGCTGCGCTCGTCCCGGGTCAGCACGTGCTGCATGCCGTGGTCCAGCCGGTAGAGTGCGTCATAGAACGGCAGGCTGGTATCGCCGCAAAGGCCGAAAATGTGTTTGACGCCGTTGTGTTGCAGCATCCGCACCATTGCTTCGGCGCCGGTCAAGGTATCCATGTCTTCTCCACGCGATGCGCGGGCCGGGCGGAACGCCGCTGCGTCCCGCCGCGAACCGCTCAGTTATCCAGATTGATGTTGCTGCTCTTGATGAAGGTGCTCCAGCGGTCGTATTCCGCCTTCACGTAGGCATCCAGCGCCGGTCCATTGGACGCCACGATCTCGAAGCCCGCTTCCTGCAGCTTCTTCTTGACGTCCGCGTCGGCCAGCACCGTGTTGAATGCCTGGGTCAGCTTTTTGATGGTGGCGTCCGGCGTCCCCTTGGGCGCGAACATGCCGCTCCAGGAATAGGCCACGAAGCCCGGAAAACCCGACTCGGCCACCGTCGGCACATTGGGCAATTCCGGCAGGCGCTTCTCGCCGGCCACGGCCAGCGGCTTGATCTTGCCGGCCTGAATCTGGCCGCGCAGCGCGGCAAAGCTCAGCCAGGTCATGTTCGCCTGGCCGCCCACCACCGCCTGGATGGCGGGCCCGCCCCCGCCGTAGGGAACATGCAGCAGCTCCACCTTGGACAGGCGCTTGAGCTCTTCGGGCGCCAGGTGGTTCAGCGAACCGACGCCGGTGGACGCATAGTTGAATTTGTTGGCCGGCTGCTTGGCGGCCGCCGCCAGGAATTCCTTCAGGTTGTCACCCGGCACGCCTGGGTTGGCGCCCAGTACCAGCGGAAAGCGCACGGTCTGGGTGATGGCGACGAAGTCCTTGAACGTGTCATAGGGCAGCTTGGGCTTTACGGCGGGATTGATGCCGTGGTTGTCGAAGCTGACCAGCAGCGTGCTGCCATCGGGTTCGGCGCGCGCCACGAAGGCAGTCGCGATCTGGCTGGCCGCGCCCGGCCGGTTTTCCACCACCACCGCCCGGCCGCCCAATTCCTGCGACAGGCGCGGCTGCATGATGCGGGCCAGGATATCGGTACTGCCGCCCGGCGGGTACGGCACCACCAGTACCAGCGGCTTTTCGTCCGCATGGGCGGGCGCGGCCAGGCCGCCTCCCAGCGCGGCCAGCGCGCAGACGGCCGCCAAGGCGCGCCGCATCGATGTGTAGGTCATGTTTTTTCCCCTGCTGTTGTGGTGTTGGCCGGCGCTGCCGAGGCGGGTTCGGCCTGGTCCCGCATGTAAATCGTGGAAAAACCGGTGCGGATGACATCCGTGATCTGGTCCAACCGCCGGCCGATGTGGCTGCACATCATGTCCGGCAAGGCGTCGACATCGCGCCGCTCCAGCGCCTGGACGATGCGCATGTGCTCGCCCTGCGTCTGGCTGCGTCGGCCCTGCTGCATGTCGATCCAGCGGACGAAATGGATGCGCGCGTTCACGCTCTCCAACGCCCGCACGAATTCCTCGTTGCGCGACAGGCGCGCCAGTGTCAGGTGGAAAGCCTCGTCCAGTTCCAGCAGGCGGGTCGCGTCGCTGTCTTCGGGCACGTCGCGCGAGCGTTCGACAAAGGCGCGCAGCGCCGCCAATTCCTCGTCGCTGGCGCGCTCGCAGGCGGCGCGGACAATGCCGGCTTCCAGCACTGCCCGGTATTCATAGAGGCTGTGAATCTGCTTGGCATCCAGCAACCGGGCAATGAAGCCGCGGTTCACCGAGCGGGTCAGGAAGCCTTCCACCATCAACTGGTTCAACACCTCGCGCAGCGGCGTGCGGCTGACGTTCAAGCGCCGCGCCAGCTCTACTTCATTGATGCGTTCGCCCGGCTTGAACTCGAAGCTCACCGCCATGGCCTTGACGGCGTTGTACAGCTCGGCCTGTCCGGCCGAGGTGCGGGCTGTGGGTCGGGATTGCGTCATACGAAAGCAGGGCCGCCAGGGCGCTCCAAGCCGGAATGAAGTGCATACTAAAGTGCATACACTTTACCTCGCAACCCGGGTTTGCCCGGAAAGTGGGCGCGATCAATCCGGCCCTTTTATAGGGCGTGTCGTCGGATGAAGGGGAAAGCAGACGCGCCGCCGAGTAGCCGCGCCGTGGCTCAAAGACCGGTATCGAGCGTGTAGTGCGCGCCGTCGCGGTTTTCCAGCGTCAGCGTGGACAAGACCGGCACGGCCGCCGACGGGTCTTCCTGCACATGGATGCGCAGGTTGGCCAGCGGCACGTCCCAGCCGCCTGCGGCGGCTTCGGCCTTGACGCCCGCCACCAGAGCCAGGCGTTCGGCCACTTGGCGCGCCTGGGCGGCGCGCGCATCGATGCGCGTCAGGCTGCGGGCCCCATTGGGGTGCGCCATGAGTTCTGGCGACCAGACGCACTCGGGCGTCAGATGGCGGCAGAAATACATGCGGATGCCGGGCAGCGGCTGCTCGGCAAATCGCACGGTATGGAAACGGGCCTGGACTTCCTGGCCGTCCAGCATGGCCGGCCGGCTCAGTTCCTGCATGGGATTGACCGCGAAGCCGGCAGCGAGCAGACGCTCGCGCGTGGCGTCGGCGTCATAGGTGCGGAACACCAGCGCTTCAAGCCCGAAGGGGGAGTCGGCGATTTCCTTGCGGGCCGGCGGCGCGCCGGGCGGCCAGCCCAGCAATTCGACGTAGGTGCCTTCAAGCACGATGAGGCGGTTGCACGACCCCAGGTTGTGCACCGCCTTGTCGCTCAGGTGAAAGCCCTGGCGCTCGAAGTGCGGCGCCAGCGCATCCAGCCGGTCGCGCACCATGACCACGGCATGGTCGAATTCGGTGTGGCCGACGGAATGCAGCATGGCGTTTATCCGGTCAGACCAGCTTGCCGTGGCACTGCTTGTACTTCTTGCCGCTGCCGCACGGGCACGGATCGTTGCGGCCCACCTTGGGCAGCGCGTTGCGCACCGGCTGCGCGCCCTCTTCCGTGGCCGACTGGGCCAGGGCCTCGTCGTAGTCGGAGTGGTGGTATTGCACGTTCTGCACATGCGGCTGGGCGGCTTCGGCTTCGGCCTGCTCGACCTGCTCGGACGACTGCACTCGCACGGTCATCAGCACGCGCACCACATCGTCGCGGATGCGGTCCAGCATGCCCGAGAACAGTTCGAAGGCTTCGCGCTTGTATTCCTGCTTGGGGTTCTTCTGGGCGTAACCGCGCAGATGGATGCCCTGGCGCAGGTAATCCAGCGCCGACAGGTGTTCGCGCCAGTGCGTGTCGATGGCCTGCAGCATGATCGAACGTTCGAACTGCGACCACGATTCCGCGCCCACCTGCTCGACCTTGGCCCGGTAGATGTCGCGCGCCGCCGCGACCACGCGTTCGCGCAGGTCTTCGTCGGTCAGGCTTGCTTCTTTTTCGAGCATCTCGACCAGCGGCAGGCGGATCTGCCAGTCGGCTTCCAGCGCCTTTTGCAACGCCGGGATGTCCCACTGCTCTTCCACCGATTCCGGCGGCACATACGTGTTGAACAGGTCGACCACCGCGGCGTCGCGCAGGTTTTCCACCGTGGCGCCCACGCTGGCGGCTTCCAGCACGTCGTTGCGCTGCGAGTACAGCACCTTGCGCTGGTCGTTGGCGACATCGTCGTATTCCAGCAATTGCTTGCGGATGTCGAAGTTGCGGCCTTCCACCTTGCGTTGCGCGGTTTCAATCGAGCGGGTCACCATGCCGGCTTCGATGGGCTCGCCTTCGGGCAGCTTCAGGCGCTCCATGATGGCGCGCACGCGGTCGCCCGCGAAGATGCGCATCAGCGAATCTTCCAGCGACAGGTAGAAACGCGACGAACCCGGGTCGCCCTGGCGGCCGGCGCGGCCACGCAGCTGGTTGTCGATACGGCGCGATTCGTGGCGCTCGGTACCGATGATGCGCAGGCCGCCGGCGGCCTTCACTTGCTCGTTCAGCGGCTTCCAGTCGGCGCGGATCTTTTCGATGCGCGCGTTCTTTTCGGCCTCGGACAGCGATTCGTCCGCGCGGATCAGGTCAACCTGCTTGTCCACGCTGCCGCCCAGCACGATGTCGGTGCCGCGGCCCGCCATGTTGGTGGCGATGGTGATGTGGCCAGGCTTGCCGGCTTCGGCGACGATCTCGGCTTCGCGGGCATGTTGCTTGGCGTTCAGCACTTCGTGCGGCAGCTTGGCCTTTTTCAGCAGGCCCGACAGCAGCTCGGAGTTTTCGATGCTGGTGGTGCCCACCAGCACCGGCTGGCCGCGCTCGTGGCAATCGCGGATGTCTTCGAGAATCGCGTTGTACTTTTCCGGGTCGGTCTTGAAGACCTGGTCGTTTTGATCCTTGCGGATCATGGGCTTGTTGGTCGGGATAATGACCGTTTCGAGCCCGTAGATCTCCTGGAATTCGTACGCTTCCGTATCGGCCGTACCGGTCATGCCGGACAGCTTTTCGTACATGCGGAAGTAGTTCTGGAACGTAATGGATGCCAGCGTCTGGTTCTCGTGCTGGATCTTCACGCCTTCCTTGGCTTCGACCGCCTGGTGCAGGCCATCGGACCAACGGCGGCCCACCATCAGGCGGCCCGTGAACTCGTCGACGATGATGACTTCGCCGTCCTGCACCACATACTGCTGGTCGCGGAAGAACAGCGAGTTGGCGCGCAGCGCCACCATCAGGTGATGCATCAGGGCGATATGGCGCGGGTCGTACAGCGACTCGCCCTCGGGCAGGATGCCCAGGCGCGCCAGGATGCCTTCAGCATTGACGTGACCGGCTTCCGACAGGTAGACCTGCTGGCTCTTTTCGTCGACCCAATAGTCGCCTTCGGGTTCCGGCTCTTGCGGCTTGGGCTCGCTGGCCATGCGGGTCAAGAGCGGCGGCACCGCATTCATGCGGATGTACAGCTCGGTGTGGTCTTCGGCCTGGCCGGAGATGATCAAGGGCGTACGCGCCTCGTCGATCAGGATCGAGTCCACTTCGTCGACGATGGCGTAGAACAGCGCGCGCTGGCGCCGGTCTTCAACACGGTATTCCATGTTGTCGCGCAGGTAGTCGAAACCGAATTCGTTATTGGTGCCGTACGTGATGTCGGCGGCGTAAGCGGCCTTCTTTTCCTCGTTCGGCTGCTGCGGCACCACCACGCCCGTGGACAGGCCCAGGAAGTGATACAGGCGGCCCATCCATTCAGCGTCGCGGCGGGCCAGGTAATCGTTCACCGTCACCACGTGCACGCCCTTGCGGGCGATCGCGTTCAGGTAGACCGGCAGCGTCGCCATCAGCGTCTTGCCTTCACCTGTGCGCATTTCGGCGATCTTGCCACTATGCAGGGCGATGCCGCCCAGCAACTGCGCATCAAAGTGACGCATGCCGAAAACCCGCTTGCCGGCTTCGCGCACGACGGCGAAGGCTTCCGGTAGCAGGTCGTCCAAGGAAGTGCCCTGGGCGTGACGAGAGCTGAACTCCTCGGTCTTGGCCGCCAGCTCCGCATCGGAGAGCGCGGAGATCTTGGGCTCCAGCCCATTGATCTGGGTTACCAGCTTGCGATACTGCTTAAGCAGCCGGTCGTTGCGGCTACCTATGAGTTTTTTGAGCAGAGAAACCATGCGTATGTCGGCCGCACGAACCACGCCGCGCCAAGCATTAGGCTAAGGGCAGCGTCGCCCGTGACTTGATTTATTTGGTTGAGCGGGGGTCCGCTGGGAAACGAACCAGTTTAACGCACCTGGAGCGCAATAGCCTGACCCTATGGCCAGGGTGGCACTGTAGCCCGGATTAGGGGTCAGCGCGCGGCGCCGTTGGCGCCGACCTGCGCCACCGCGGGCGGCGCGTGCTGCTGCGGGCCCAGGAACAGGCGCGGATCCAGCGGTTGCCCAGCCAGCCGGACCTCGAAATGCAAGTGCGGCCCGGTGGATTGGCCCGACGAGCCGACCCGGGCGACCTGCTGGCCCCGCTCGACCAATTGGCCTTGCTTGACCAGCAGCGACGAGGCATGGGCGTAGCGTGTGATGAGGCCGTCGCCATGGTCGATTTCAACCATGTTGCCGTAGCCCGGCAGGAATTTGGCTTCCAGCACCACCCCGCCCGATGCGGCCAGGATGGGGGTGCCCGGCGGCGCGGCAAAGTCCAGGCCTTCGTGCATGGCCTGGCGCCCGGTCACGGGATTGCGGCGCCAGCCGTAGGATGAGCTGAGGTACGGATAATCGGTAATGGGCATGGCCGTGGGCATGCGGGCCTGATCGGCCGACCGCCGGGTCAGCGCCGCGTCCAGCAGCTTGAGATTGTCGGTTTGCAGCGCAAGCCGCTCCTGGATTTCGTCCAGTTGGCGGCCCAGCGCTTCGGCCGACGCCGCGGTGGGCGGCGTGCGGTCGGTGAACAGGTCGTCCATGACCTGGGTCGCCTCGGGCGCGTGGTTCGCGTCGGCCGGCGCCGCGGCCAGTTGCTTGGCCACTTCCGGATCGGTATAGGCCACTCCGGCCACCTGAGCCACCCGCTGGCCCAGCCCGTCGATGCTGACCAGCTTGGCCTGCAACGCGCCCACCTTGGCGGCCAGCAGGTTCATGTTGCCGCGCAGGAAATCAGCGTCGCGTCCCGGTTGTCCGGACAGCGGCCACCCCACCGTGTGGACCGCCGGCAGGATAGGAGTAAGGTAGCGCTGAAGGGCGGCGCCAAAGATGGCGGCCGTCATCAGGGCGCCCCCCAGAAACAACGCCAATCGTGCGCCTCCCAGGGTGAAATGCCCGTCCTGCCCTTCGCGGGCGTGCATAATCACTATTTTCAAGGTTTGCTTCCTAATTCTTAGAGCCGGGATGAATAGACCCACTTCATACCGTCAACGTTCCAGTTCCAGCCGGCGGAAAGAAAATACCGCCCTGGGATGGCTGGGTCATGACATGCGGGGCGCCGGCGTACTGGCGACCGCCCGCAAGCACTTGCAAATCCAATATGCGGTGGCGGCGATTCTGCCCGCCCCGTTGGGCGCCGTGTGCCAGGTAGGCAAGCTGGAAAACCAGCGCCTTCAACTGGTGGTGCCCAGTGCCGCGCACGCGGCGAAGATGCGTCAATTGGCCCCGCGCATCGCGCAAGCCTTGTCGGACCAAGGCTGGAACCTTAACGAAATTGCCGTCAAGGTACAAGCCGGCCTGCCCAAGCCCGGCGCCCGCCAGCCGCTGCCCCCTAAAGAAGCGCAGCCTCTGGGCGATACCGCCCTGGGCGCCTTTGAAGCGCTGCATGACACCCTGCGCCCCGGCCCGCTAGCCGACGCAGTCGCCAAGCTATTGAAGCACCACAAGAGTAGCTGAGATAGCCAGGCTTGTCCGGCATGCAACCCGCCTGGATACCAAGCGAAACCAAGTTGTCGGACCGTATGAACCCTCGGGTTACACCTGGATGGCGTCTTGAGGAGGACCGGATGGCGGCTGGCGCCATCCCGTGGCAGGACCGGACATCAGCCGGGGACGGACCCCGCCATGCCGGACCTTATCGGCGAACTGGCCTCAGGCCAGTTGCCATTCGTGCCGGAAGGCCTGCGGCGCTTCGGCTTGCGATTCGTAGGTGATCAATTCCCAGGCATCGCGTTGCTCGAGCAGCGCGCGGGCCAGCTGGTTGTTCAGGCCGTGGCCCGACTTGCACGCCACGTAGCGCGCCACCAGCGGCTTGCCCAGCAGATACAGGTCGCCGATGGCGTCCAGGATCTTGTGCTTCACGAATTCGTCGTCGTAACGCAGGCCGTCGCTGTTCAGCACCCGGTATTCGTCCATGACGATGGCGTTGTCCAGGCTGCCGCCGCGGGCCAGGCCCATCGAGCGCAGCGCTTCCACTTCGTTGACGAAGCCGAAGGTGCGGGCACGCGCGATTTCGCGCACGTACGAGTGGGTCGCGAAATCGATCTCGGCGAAATTCGCGGTCGAATCGATGGCGGGGTGGCGAAAGTCGATCGAGAAGGCCAGCGCGTACCCTTCATGGGGTTCAAGCCGGGCCCACTTCTCGGTGCGGCCTTCGCCCTCGCGCACTTCCACCGTCTTCAACACACGGATGAACTGCTTCGGCGCGTTCTGCTCGACGATGCCCGCCGAGCGCAACAGGTACACGAAGGTGGCCGCACTGCCGTCCATGATGGGGACTTCTTCGGCAGTGAGGTCGATATGCAGGTTGTCGATGCCCAGGCCGGCCAATGCCGACATGAGATGTTCCACCGTGGACACGCGGACATTGCCCTGCTGCAATACGGACGCCATGCGGGTGTCGCCCACGCCCGTGGCCTGCGCCGGCAAGTCGACGACTTCGGGCAAATCCACGCGATGGAACACGATGCCCGTGTTGGGCGCCGCCGGGCGCAGGGTGAGCTCGACCCGCCGTCCGGAGTGGACGCCGACGCCTGTCGTGCGGACGAGATTCTGAATGCTGCGCTGTCGGAACATGAGACTAAGGTATTTTGAGCCAGGAAGCCGGCAAGATAACGAACAGATTGCCGGCGTAACTGACGTATTGTAACTCTGTCCGGTTCCCAACGCCATCAAGGCGCCTGGACCGACCGATAAAACCGTCCCCTATTCAAGCCGTGCAAGGGAAACACGGGCCGCTCCGCCTCCGGCTTGCCTGCGGGGACAGGCAAGCCGGAGATGAGGGAGTGCATGTAGAGCCTGAATCAGGCTCTAAGGTTCAATCCGCCTGCTTGCGCAGGAAAGCCGGGATGTCAAAGTGATCCATGCCCGAGCTTTCCAGTGCACGCACCTGAGCCGACGCCTGGCTGCGCGGATTGCGCATGACCGACGGCATGTCCAGATTGCGGTAATCGCCCTGACCGGCCGGCATCGTGCCCATGGGCATGTTGTCGGTGCCGGTACGCAGCACTTCAGCGGTGCTCTGCACCAGTTGCGGACGCGCCTGCGCACGGCCCAGGCCGGTCGCAACCACGGTCACGCGCAGGTTTTCACCCATCGACTCGTCGTAGGCAGTGCCGAAGATCACGGTCGCGTCGTCCGAAGCGTAGCTGCGGATCGTTTCCATGATTTCGCGCGTTTCGCGCATCTTCAGCGAGCGGCTGGCTGTGATGTTGACCAGCACGCCGCGAGCGCCGTTCAGGTCCACGCCTTCCAGCAGCGGGCAGGCGATGGCGTGCTCGGCGGCGACGCGGGCGCGGTCAGCGCCCGAAGCCGATGCCGTGCCCATCATGGCCTGGCCTTGCTCACCCATGATCGTCTTGACGTCCTCGAAGTCGACGTTGACGTTACCTTCGACGTTGATGATTTCGGCGATACCCGCGCACGCGTTGTGCAGGATATCGTCGGCCGAACGGAAGCAGTCTTCCTGCGTCGCGTCCTCGTCCATCAGTTCATAGAGGTTCTCGTTGAGCACCACGATGAGCGAATGCACGTGCTTGGCCAGTTCGGCGATGCCGTCCTCGGCCATCTTCAGGCGCTTGTTGCCTTCGAAGGTGAAGGGCTTGGTCACCACGCCCACCGTCAGAATGCCCAGCTCCTTGGCCACTTCGGCCACGACCGGACCTGCGCCCGTGCCGGTGCCGCCGCCCATGCCGGCGGTAATGAAGACCATGTGCGCGCCGTTCAGGGCGGCACGGATCTCCTCGCGCGCGGTTTCCGCCGACGCGCGGCCTTGCTCGGGCTTGGCGCCCGCACCCAGGCCCGTGCGGCCCAGGCGAATCTGCACCGGGGCATTGGTTGCCGCCAGCGCTTGCGCATCGGTGTTGGCGCAGATGAAATCCACGCCGTGCACGCCGCTGCGAATCATGTGCGCGACGGCATTGCCGCCTGCACCGCCCACACCAACGACCTTGATTACGGTCCCTTTGGTGTTGTTCTCAAGCATCTCAAAGTTCATCATGATGACTCCCTCACAAGTCCGATTTTGCAAATCACAAAAATTCCCCAACAACCTATATTTTGTGAATCGCCTCAAAGCCGAAGCCGACTGCTTTGGTCCGCAACGGGTTTGAGACGCCTCCCCTTTCTGGCCCGGCCCGCGATACCGCTGCGGATCAAGCCAAGGAGCAGGCCCCAACCTGCCCCCCTCTAATTCATAAACCATTCCTTCATGCGCGCCAGCAGGCTCTTGAAGTTGCCCGTCTGCGCGGCGACCTTGCGGCCGCGCACACGCTGCATGCGCGCTTCCTGCAGCAAGCCCATCACGGTCGAGAAGCGCGGATTGCGCATCACGTCGGCCAGGCTGCCTTCGTATTCGGGTACCGCCACGCGCACCGGCTTGAGGAACACGTCCTCGGCCAGTTCGATCATGCCGGGTAGCTGCGCCGAGCCGCCGGTCAGCACCACGCCGGACGCCAGCAGGTCTTCGTAGCCGGAATCGCGCACGACCTGCTGCACCAGCGTGAACAGCTCTTCCACGCGCGGCTCGATGACAGCGCCCAGCGCCTGGCGCTTGACCTGGCGCGGGCCGCGGTCGCCCAGCCCCGGCACTTCCACGGATTCATCCGGACTGGCCAGCACTTGCTTGGCCACGCCGTAACGCAGCTTGATTTCTTCGGCATCGGGCGTCGGCGTGCGCAGCATGGCCGCGATGTCGTTGGTGATCTGGTCGCCGGCGATCGGCAGCACGGCGGTGTGGCGGATCGCGCCGCCGGTGAAGATGGCGACGTCGGTGGTGCCGCCGCCGATATCGACCAGCACGACGCCCAGCTCTTTTTCGTCGGCGGTCAGCACGGCCAGGCTGGAGGCCAGGGGCTGCAGGATCAGGTCCTGCACTTCCAGGCCGCAACGGCGCACGCACTTGACGATGTTCTGCGCGGCGCTGACCGCGCCGGTCACGATGTGCACGCGCACTTCCAGGCGCAGGCCACTCATGCCGATGGGCTCGCGGATGTCTTCCTGGCCGTCGACGATGAATTCCTGCGTCAGCACGTGCAGCACCTGCTGATCGGTGGGGATGTTCACCGCCTTGGCGGTCTCGATGACTCGCGCAACGTCGGTGGCGGTGACTTCCTTGTCCTTGACGGCGACCATGCCGCTGGAGTTGAAGCTGCGGATATGGCTGCCGGCGATGCCGGTGTAGACGTCGCGGATCTTGCAATCTGCCATCAGCTCGGCTTCTTCAAGCGCTCGCTGGATGGAATTCACAGTGGTCTCGATATTGACGACCACGCCCTTGCGCATGCCGCGCGATTCGTGCTGGCCCAGGCCGAGCACTTCGAATCGCCCTTCGGGCAAGATTTCAGCCACCACAGCCACCACCTTGCTGGTGCCGATATCGAGGGCGACGATAAGGTCCTTGATGTCACGGGTCATGGCGTTAGCGTTTCTTGGGAGGTTTCGGTGTGGATTTGGATTTGGTTTCCGACGCGGGCAACGGGGCCAGCGCCAGGGCGAAACCATTGGGATAGCGCAGGTCGGCCTGCGTGATGGTGCGCCCTTCCAGGCGCCCCGCCACGGCGGGCCAGGCCTGCACAAAGCGTTGAATGCGAGCCGCGAACGGCAGCGCGCCGGGCAGGCCATGCGGATCCGGCGCATCGGCGCCCGGATCGCGGCCCAGATCCAGCAACATGCCGTTGGACAGCACCACGCGCCAGGCATAGCGCGGGCTCAGCTCCAACTGCTTGACGTGCATATCGAGCGGTGCGAACCAGCGCGCCAATTCGGCGTAGCGCTGCACCACCAGTGATTCGGTACCCTCGGGCCCGGAGAACTGCGGCAATACCGTTTCGTCGTCCACTTCGCCCGTGTTGGCCGTGAACGCTTCGCCCCAGGTGTTGATCATCTGGTTTTCGTTCCACAGCGCCAGGGGCTGCTGTTCTTCGATCCGCACGCGCAGCACATTGGGCCAGATGCGGCGCACGGTGGCATGCCGCACCCAGGGCACCGATTCGAAGATCTCGCGGGCGTCGTCCAGGTCCACCGTGAAGAAGTTGCCCTTGAAACGCCCAGCGATCGCCGCGCGTACCGCACCCGGCGACACATAGTGCAGCTCGGTATCCGGCGTGGACTCCAACTCGATGGCCGACAGCGTGAAATACGGGCGTTGCACGACCCACACCACGCCCGCGAGGAGCATGGCGCAGACCGCCAGCACGGCTAGCGTGTTGGCGATCAGGTTGGTGGTGCGAGCGTCGTTCCACACGGAGTATCCAGGTCAAGCGTTGCGGGCGGCGCTGTGCACTTTGCACGAGGCGTCGGCCAGGATTGCCACGCACAGGTCGGCGTAGCTCATCCCCGTGGCGCGGGCGGCCATGGGAACCAGGGAATGGCTCGTCATGCCGGGCGAGGTATTCATTTCAAGCAGCCAGGGGCGGTTGTTGGCGTCCAGGATGAAATCGGCACGGCCCCAGCCTTCGCAACCCAGCGCGCGATAGGCGCGCACCGCGATGTCGGCCACTTCCTCGGCCACCGCGGGCGGCAGCGTCGCGGGGCAGAAGTACTGGGTGTCGTCCGAAAAATACTTGTGCTCGTAGTCGTAATTGCCGCCGGGCGCGGCGATCTCGATCACCGGCAGCGCGCGGGCGGTCTTGCCGCCGCCCAGCACCGCGACGGTCAGTTCGCGGCCCTGGATGAATTGTTCGGCCAGCACCTCGGCGTCGAACTTGGCGGCCAGGGCGTAGGCTTCCTTCATGTCGGAATACCCCACCACCTTGGTGATGCCCACGGTCGAGCCTTCGTGCGGCGGCTTGATGATCAGCGGCAGGCTCAGGCGGTCCGGCACCAGGCGCAGCTCGGTGTCGGCATCCAGCATCTCGAATTCCGGCGTGGGCAGGCCTTGCTGCAACCAGACCCGCTTGGTCATGATCTTGTCCATGGCCAGCGCGGACGCCGTCGGACCGCTGCCGGTGTAGGGGATGCCCAGCAATTCCAGGGCGCCCTGGATCGTGCCGTCTTCGCCATAACGGCCATGCAGCGCGATGAACACGCGGTCAAAATTCTGGGCAGCCAGGTCGGCCAGGCTGCGCTCGCCCGTGTCGAACAGGTGCGCGTCGACACCGGCGCTCAACAGCGCCTGGTGCACGCCGGCCCCGGACATCAGGGACACCTCGCGCTCGGCGGAACGGCCGCCGTACAACACGCCTACCTTGCCGAATTTCGCGTTCATGCCAATTCTCCAACTTGGGCGGGGACCTTACTGATCGAACCCGCTCCCATAACAATCACCACGTCGCCGTCGCGCACGAAATCCACCACGGCTTGCGGCAGCTCGGCGACATCTTCGACAAATACCGGTTCAACCTTGCCGGCCACGCGCAGGGCCCGCGACAAGGCGCGGCCGTCGGCGGCCACCAGCGGCGGCTCACCGGCGGAATAGACCTCGGTCAGCAGCACCGCGTCGGCCGTGCCCAGCACGCGCACGAAGTCTTCGAAGCAATCGCGGGTGCGCGTGTAACGGTGCGGCTGGAACGCCAGCACGATGCGGCGGTCGGGCCAGGCGCCGCGGGCCGCGGCCAGCGTGGCGGCCATTTCGACCGGATGATGGCCGTAGTCGTCGATCACCGTGAACGTGCCGCCGCCGTGCGACGCCGGCACCGGGAATTCGCCAGTCTGCGTGAAACGCCGGCCCACGCCCTTGAACGAGGCCAGCGCGTCGCAGATCGCCTCGTCGGACACGCCCAGCTCGGTCGCCACGGCGATCGCCGCCAGCGCATTGCGCACGTTGTGCAAACCCGGCAGGTTCAACACCACCTGCAGCGGCGGCAACAGCGTGTCGCGGTGGCTGCGCTGCACGTTGAAGCGCATGCGAGTGCCTTCCGGCTGCACTTCGTAGCCGCGCACCATCGCGTCTTCATTCAAGCCATAAGAGGTGATGGGACGCGACACGAACGGCATGATCTCGCGCACATTGGCGTCGTCGGTGCACAGCACGGCGCTGCCATAGAACGGCAGGCGCTGCGTGAACTCGATAAAGGCGCTCTTCAAGCGCGCAACATCGTGGCCATAGGTGTCCATGTGATCCGCATCGATGTTGGTCACGATGGCCATCACCGGCAACAGATTCAGGAACGAGGCGTCGGATTCGTCGGCCTCGACCACGATGTAGTCGCCCTGCCCCAGCCGCGCATTGGCGCCGGCGGAATTGAGCCGGCCGCCAATCACGAAGGTCGGGTCCAGGTCGCCCGCGGCCAGGATGCTGGCCACCAAGCTGGTCGTCGTGGTCTTGCCGTGCGTGCCGGCCACGGCGATGCCGCGCTTCAGGCGCATCAGTTCGGCCAGCATGATCGCGCGCGGCACTACCGGGATGCGCGCGGCGCGCGCCGCGATGACTTCGGGGTTGTCGCCCGCCACCGCCGTGGACGTGACGATCGCGCCGGCGCCGGTGACGTTGCTGGCGACGTGGCCGATCGCGATGTTCACGCCCAGGCTGGCCAGACGGCGCGTCACAGCCGACTCGTTCAAGTCGGAACCGCTGATGGTGTAGCCCAGGTTGAGCAGCACCTCGGCAATGCCGCTCATGCCGGAGCCGCCGATGCCTACGAAATGGATATGTTGAATTCTGTGTTTCATGATGAACGCCCCGCTGCTTGTTCACAGACGTCGGCGATATGGGCCGCCGCTTCGGGGTGCGCATGCGCGCGGGCCCGTTCGGCGACAGCCTGCAGTTCTTGACGGGAGCGCTGGCCCAGCCAGTCCGCCAGCCACTCGGGGCTCAAGGCGTTCTGCGGCTGCAGCCAGGCGGCCTGCGCGTCGCTCAGGAAGCGCGCGTTGGCGGTTTGATGATCATCGATGGCATGGGGGAACGGCACGAACAGCGCCGCCACGCCTGCCGCGGCCACTTCGGACACCGTCATGGCGCCCGCACGGCAGATCAGCAGGTCGGCATCGCCCATGGCGCCGGCCATGTCGTCGATGAAGGCGCGGCAGTCGGCCATCACGCCCGCCTGGGCGTAGGCCTGCTGCAGCGCCGGCAAATGTTGTTCACCGGCCTGGTGCACGACTACCGGCCGGCTGCTTTCGGGCAGACGGGCCAGCGCCTGCGGCACGGCGCTATTAAGCGCCTGGGCGCCCAGGCTGCCGCCCACCACCAGCACCCGCAGCGCACCGCTGCGGCCGCCATAGCGTTGAGCGGGGTCGGGCAAGGCGCACAGGTCGGCGCGCACCGGATTGCCCATCGCTTCGCCCTTGGGCAGCACGCCGGGAAACCCGCTAAGCACGCGGCGCGCCATGCGGGCCAACCACTTGTTGGCGGTGCCGGCCACGGCGTTCTGTTCGTGCACCACCAGCGGCGTGCCGCGCAGCGCCGCGATGACGCCGCCGGGGAAGGCGACGTAGCCGCCCATGCCCAGCACCACGTCCGGCCGCACGGCAGACAGCCTGGCCCACGCCTGACCGAACGCGCGCACCAGCAGGAACGGCAACTTGAGCAGCGCTGCGGCGCCCTTGCCGCGCACGCCGGCGAAACGCAAAGGCACCAGCTCGATACCGCGTGGCGGCACTAGCTTGCCTTCCATCTTGTCGGGATTGCCCAGCCACAGCACGCGCCAGCCGCGTTGACGCAGCACATCGGCCACGGCCAGACCGGGCATGATGTGCCCGCCGGTGCCGCCGGCCATGATCAGGATGGTGCGCGGCGTCGTGCTCATGTCCGCCCCCCGCGCATCATGATGCGATTTTCGACGTCGACCCGGATCAGCATGGCCAACGCGCACAGGTTCATCACCACGCCCGAACCACCGTAGCTCATCAGCGGCAGGGTCAGGCCCTTGGTCGGCAACAGCCCCAGGCACACGCCCATATTGATGAACGCCTGCACGCCGAACCACATCGCCACGCCATGCGCCACCAGGCCCGCGAAGGTGCGTTCCATGGCGATGGCCTGACGGCCGATGTCGAAGCCGCGGTAGACGATGATGGCGAACAGCGTGATCACCAGCATCACGCCGGCGAAACCCAGCTCCTCGCCCACCACCGCCATCAGGAAGTCGGTGTGCGCTTCGGGCAGGTAGTGCAGTTTCTCGACGCTGGCGCCCAGCCCCACGCCCAGCCATTCGCCGCGGCCCAGCGCGATCAGCGAATGCGACAGCTGATAGGCGCTGCCATAGGCGTTGTCTTCGTTCCAGGGGTCCAGGTACGCGAACAGGCGGGCACGGCGCCACGGCGACAGCCAGATCAGCATCAGGAAGGTGCTGACCAGCACCGCCAGCAGGCTGCTGAAGTACTTGCCGTTGATGCCACCCAGGAACAGGATGCCGATGGCGATCGCGACGATCACCATGAAGGCGCCCAGGTCGGGCTCGAGCAGCAGCAGCATGCCCACGCCGGCCAGCGCGAATGCCATCGGCAGGAAGCCGCGCGCGAAAGCCTGCATGTGTTCCTGCTTGCGCACTGTGTAGTCGGCGGCATACAGCAGCGCGGCCAGCTTCATCAATTCGGAAGGCTGGAAGTTCAGCGGACCCAGTGGAATCCAGCGGTGCGCGCCGTTGACTTCACGGCCGATGCCGGGCACCAGCACCGCCACCAGCAGCACCATCGCCACCACGAACAGCGGCACGGCCAGGCGTTGCCAGACGCGGATCGGAATCGCCAGCACGATCGCGGCGGCCAGCAGACCGGCGCTGATGAACAGGCCGTGACGGATCACGAAGTAATAGCGGCCATACGAGGCATAGCGCGGGCCGTCGGCCAGCGCGATCGATGCCGAATACACCATCAGCAAGCCAAGCAGCAGCAACGTCGACGCCGCGATGACCAGCGGCAGATCGAAGTTGCGCATGCGGGTACGGCCGGGCCGTACGGCGTTGACGCTAGCGGTGAGATCGGCGATCAGGCTCATGCCACCTCTCCACGGTCGCGGGCCAGGTCTTCGACCTCTTCCACGAACACTTGCCCGCGGTGTGGGTAGTTGCGGAACATGTCCATGCTGGCGCAGGCGGGCG
This sequence comes from Achromobacter sp. UMC71, assembly GCF_014170305.1. Lineage (GTDB taxonomy): Bacteria > Pseudomonadota > Gammaproteobacteria > Burkholderiales > Burkholderiaceae_B > Achromobacter. Next base: position 75,709 of record NZ_LZZT01000014.1, on the reverse strand, counting down.
ACAACAGCACCGCATCGCCGGCCTGCGCCAGCTCGGCGGCGCGGCGCACGGCCTCGCGCAGGGACGTTGCCTGGATGCAATCGACGCCGGTTTCAGCCAGCACGCGGCCGATTTCGGGGCCATCCTGGCCAATGAGCACCACGGCGCGCGCATGGCGCGACACTACCGGGATCAGGGGCGAGAAATCCTGCCCCTTGCCCAGGCCGCCGGCGATCAGCACCACGGGCTGGCCCAGGCCTTCCAGCGCGGCCACGGTGGCGCCCACGTTGGTGCCCTTGCTGTCGTTGATGTAGTCCACGCCGCCGATGTTGCGCACGAAGGCGGCGCGATGCGGCTCACCCGCGTAGTCGCGCAGGGCGCGCAGCATGGCGCCCCAGCCCAGGTCCAGGCAACGTGCCAGTTGCAGCGCGGCCAAGGCGTTCAGGGCGTTGTGGATGCCGCGGATGCGCAGGGCATCCACGGGCATCAGGCGGCTCATGCGGCCCTTGGCGCGCATGGGTTCCGGCGCGTCTTTCTTGCGGCGCACGGGCGCGACGGGCTCGTCGAAATCGACCGGCTCGGCCGCCACCAGCCAGGCCACGCCCTGGCCCAGTTCCAGGCCCATGTCGCCCACGCGTTCCGGCACGTCGCGGCCAAAGCTGCGCACATTCAGGGCGTCCAGCGTCGGCACCATGGCCACGGTGTACGGATCTTCGCGATTGACGATGGCGACGCGCGCCATCTTCAAGAGACGCGCCTTGGCCTTCGCATAGGCGTCCATGCCGCCATGCCAGTCCAGATGATCCTGCGTGACGTTGAGCACCACCGCCGCGTCGGCCATCAAGGTGTGTGTGGTTTCCAGCTGGAAGCTGGAAAACTCCAGCACCCACACCTGCGGCAATTCGTCGGCGTCCAGCGCTTCCATCAATGCCGTCAGGGCGGCCGGGCTGATATTGCCGGCGGCCAGCACAGACAGGCCGCTGGCCTGCACCAGATCGCGGGTCAGCGCGGTAACGGTGGTCTTGCCGTTGGTGCCGGTCACGGCCAGTAGACGGGGACGGTATTCGCGGGTCTCGGCCAGCTCGGCCAGGGCGCGCGCGAACAATTCCATTTCGCCGATCACCTCGATACCGCGGGCCTGGGCCTCGCGCAGCAGCTCTTCGGCGGGCGCGCCGGTCGGCGCCAAGCCCGGGCTGATCACGACCTGATCCACGCCATCGAGCAGCGCGGTATCGAAGGACGTGTCGCAACCCAGGCGGTATTCGACCTCGGCCTGCGCCAGCGCATCGCGCAGCGCCGGCAATCCGCCCGGTTCCGCGCGCGTGTCGGCCACGCGCAGGCGGGCACCCTGCCGGGCGCTCCAGCGAGCGGCGGCGACGCCCGACTCGCCCAATCCGAGGATCAGGACAAGCGGCGCATCGGCGCGGGAGGTTTCCATCAAATTCATCGCAACTTCAGGGTTGAGAGGCCAATCAGCACCAGCATCATGCTGATGATCCAGAAACGCACGACCACCTGGGTTTCTTTCCAGCCGCCCACTTCAAAGTGATGATGCAGCGGAGCCATGCGGAATATGCGTCTACCTGTTCCATAACGTCGCTTGGTGTACTTGAACCAGGTCACCTGGATCATCACCGACAGGGTCTCGACGACGAACACGCCGCCCATGATGAACAGCACGATTTCCTGGCGCACGATGACCGCGATGGTGCCCAACGCGCCGCCTAATGCCAGCGCGCCGACGTCGCCCATGAAGACCTGCGCCGGATACGCGTTGAACCACAAAAATGCCAGCCCCGCGCCCCCGATCGCCGCGCACAGCACCATCAATTCGGAGGCGCCGGGGATATACGGGAACAGCAGATACTTCGAATAGTCGACGCGGCCGACCACGTAGGCGAAGATGCCCAGCGCGCTGCCCACCATCACGGTAGGCATGATTGCCAGGCCGTCCAGGCCGTCGGTCAGGTTGACGGCGTTGCTGGTGCCCACGATCACGGCCCAGGTCAGCGCCACGAAGCCCAGCACGCCCAGCGGATAGCTGACAGTCTTGAAGAACGGCACGATCAGGTCGGCGCGCGTCGGCAGCGCCATCGTGAAGCCGCTGCCCACCCAGGCCTTGAAGAGCGGCCACAGTTCGGTATTGGCGGGCGCCGACACGGCGAACGCCAGATAGATCGCGGCCACCAGGCCGATGGTGGCTTGCCAGAAGAACTTCTGGCGCGCCGGCATACCTTCGGGATCGCGGTAGACCACCTTGCGGTAATCGTCCATCCAGCCGATCCAGCCAAAGCCGAACGTGACTAGCAGCACCACCCACACGAAACGGTTGGTCCAATCCGCCCACAGCAGCGTGCTGATGGCGATGGAGATCAGGATCAGCACGCCGCCCATGGTCGGGGTGCCGGTCTTGACCAGGTGCGTTTCGGGACCGTACGAACGCACGGCCTGGCCGATCTTCATTTCGGTCAGCTTGCGGATCACGCGCGGACCGGCCACCAGGCCGATCAGCAGCGCGGTCGCGCACGCCAGCACCGCGCGCAAGGTGATGTATTCGAACACGCCCAGGGCGCGCACATCATCGGAAAGCAGGCGGGCGATCTCAAGCAGCATGGTGGTCTCCCTGCCCCTTGGACACTTGCCCGTCAATCGAAGTAAAAGCCGTCACTACCCGCTCCATGCGCATAAAGCGCGATCCCTTTATCAATACGCAGGACGCGCGCAGGCCGCGCAACGCGGCAACGACTTCGTCTACCGATGCGCAGGCGTGCGCGCCCGAACCGAATGCGGCGGCTGCCGCGCGGCTGGCTTCGCCTAGCGTGATGAGTGCGTCGAGTCCATGCTCGCGCGCGTAATTGCCCACCTCGACATGCATGGCGGGGCCGTTGTCCCCGACCTCGCCCATGTCGCCCAGTACCAGGACGCGGGTGCCACCGATGCGCGCCAGCACGTCGACGGCCACGCGAACCGAATCGGGATTGGCATTGTAGGTGTCATCAATGAGCAACGTTCCGTCACTCAATTTCTTGTATTGCATGCGCCCTGCCACCGGGCTGAAGCTCGCCAGCGCCTTCACCGCGACGTCGAGCGGCGCCCCCGCGGCGATTGCGCTGGCGATCGCCGCCAGCGCATTGCGCAGGTTGTGCAGACCGGGCACCGGCAGCGTCAGGTCGGCGGCGCCGACCGGCGTCACCACACGGCAGCGCGTCGAATCGACGTCCGCCAGGATCTGTTCCGCATAGACATCCAAGCCAGGCTGCAAGCCGAAGCGCAGCACCCGGCGCGGCTCGGCCAGCTTGTCCCAGATCGCCGCGTAAGGCTCGTCGCCCGGATAGACGGCGATGCCGTCGTCGGGCAAGGCCGCGATGGCGGCGCCGTTCTCGTATGCCACCGCTTCCACGGTGTGCATGAATTCCTGATGCTCGCGCTGGGCGTTGGTGACCAGGGCCACGCTGGGCGCCGCGATGGCGGCCAGTTGCGCGATTTCGCCCGGGTGGTTCATGCCCAGCTCGAACACGGCGGCGCGATGCTCGGGGCGCAGACGCAACAAGGTCAGCGGCACGCCGATGTCGTTGTTCAGATTGCCGGCGGTCGCCAGCCGGCCCGTCTCACCACGCCACCCGGCCAGCATGGCCGAGATCATTTCCTTGGTGGTCGTCTTGCCGTTGCTGCCCGTCACCGCCACCACGGGCAGTGTGTAGCGGGCGCGCCAGGCCGCGCCAATACGCATCAGCGCCAGGCGGGTGTCGCCCAACACCAGTTGCGGCAGGTTCGAGTCCGCCACGGCGTGCGCGACCACGGCGGCGCAGGCGCCGCGTTCAGCTGCCTGATCCAGGTAGTTGTGGGCGTCGAAGTTCTCGCCTACCAGCGCCACGAACAGCTCGCCCGCGCCAATACGCCGGGTGTCCGTGGACACCCCCTTGACCAGCGGCAACAGCAGCGCCAGCCGCGCCCATTCGCGATCGTCGAACGGCAGTTTTTCGCCGCCGACGTCCTGATAGGTTTCATGGCCCTTGCCAGCCAGCAGCACCACGTCTTCAGGCGCGCTCGCCCAGACGGTCTGCATGATGGCGCGGGCGCGATCGACCTGCACCTCGGCGCCGGCCGACGCGGGAATGCCGGTCAGGATCTGCGCCACGATGGCTTCGGGTGATTCGGTGCGGGGGTTGTCGCTGGACACCACCACGTGGTCGGCCAGTTCGGCGGCAATGCGGCCCATCTCGGGACGCTTGCCCGGATCACGCTCGCCACCGCAACCGAACACGCAGACCAGGCGGCCGGCGCGCGCCTGCGCCACCGGACGCAACGCGGCCAGCGCACGGGCCAGCGCGTCGGGCGTATGGGCGTAGTCCACCACCACCAGCGTGCCGCGGCCGCCATTGGCCTGGGTGCCGGAAGCGACGGGTTCCACGGTCTGCAGACGGCCGTCGACGGGGTCGGTCGCGGCCAATTCGCGCGCGATCTGCGCAAACGGCAGCCCCAGCTTGTACAGCACGCCCGCCACCAACAGCAGGTTGGAAACGTTGTGCGCGCCCAGAAGGCGCGTCACGATCTGGGCCTCACCGTGCGGCGAGACCAGCGTGAAGATCTGTCCTTGCGCGGTAGCCTGCAAGTCGCGCGCGCGCATTGCGGCGGGCACGGCAGGATCGGCGCTCAGGCTGTAGCCCATGACGGACACGCCGGCCGGCAACGAGGCGATCAGGCGGCGGCCGGCTTCGTCGTCCGCGTTCACCACCGCGGCGGACAGGCCCGGCCAACGGAACAGGCGCGCCTTGGCCTCTTCGTACCGCTCCATCGTGCCGTGGTAATCCAGATGGTCGCGGGTCAGGTTGGTATAGGCGGCCAACGCCACCCGCACGCCATCCATGCGGCCCTGTTCGATGCCGATGGAAGAGGCTTCCATGGCCACCGCCTTGGCGCCGGCGTCGCGCATGGCGGCCAGCAGGCGATGCACCGTCAGCACATCGGGCGTCGTGAGGCTGCCGCCCAGCGTGCGTCCGTCAGGCAGCACGGCGCCCAAGGTGCCGATGGTGCCGCAAGGCTTGTCGTTGCGGCCCAGCGCATGGGCAATCCATTGGACCGACGAGGTCTTGCCGTTGGTGCCGGTCACGGCCACCACGGCCAGCGCCGACGAGGGGCGGCCATACCAGGTGTCGCCCAGCTCGCCCAGCAGCGCGCGCAGGCCGGTCACCGGCAGCATCGGCGTGTCGCCGGCGGCGGCCTCGATGGCCTCGTTGGCCGGCGCTTCGAACAATACCGCGCTGGCGCCCAGCGCCAACGCCTTCTCTATATAGAGGCGGCCATCGCTGGACAGGCCCGGGCAGGCGACGAACACGTCGCCCGGCTCGATCTCGCGGGAGTCCAACTTCAGGTGCGCGGTCAACGACACGCGCGAATGCAACCACGCCACGGCTTGTTCGACCGTGGCGGCGGGGGATGAGAAGAAGCCTTTGGCGCTCATCTGCCTGGCTCCTTGATGCCGGCAACAATAGTGGATTCGAAGGGTGCGTCCGGCCGCACACCCATCAACCGCAGACTCCCGCCGACAATATGGGAGAACACGGGTGCGGCAATCGCGCCGCCGTAATAGCCGCCGACCGTGGGTTCGTCGATGGACACCGCCACGACGATCTTGGGATCGGAAACCGGTGCAAAGCCCACGTACGAGCTGCGATAGCGCTGCATGCTGTACTTGCCGTCCACGATCTTGCGCGCGGTGCCGCTCTTGCCTGCCACGCGGTAGCCCTGGACCTGGGCGGCCTTGGTGCCGTCCGGGCCGGCCGCGGCCTCCAGCATGCCGCGGACCAGGGCGGTGGTCTTGGGCGTATAGATCTTGACGCTGGTGGGATCGCTGTCGCGCTTGACCAGAGTCAGCGACACCATGTCGCCATTGCGGGCGAACACGGTATAGGCGCGGGCCACTTGCAGCAGCGACACGGACAGGCCGTAGCCGTAGGCCATGGTGGCCTTTTCGATCAGGCGCCAGCGGTCCCACGGACGCAGGCGGCCGGGGGCCGCGCCGGGGAATCCCACTTGCGGCGCCTGGCCCAGGCCCAATTCGGTGAAGCGGTCCCACATTTCGCGGGATTCCAGCTTCTCGGAGATCATCGTCATGCCGATGTTGCTGGATTTGCGCAGCACGCCGGCCACGTCCAGGGTGCCGTTGCGGCTCACGTCGCTGATGGTGCTGCCCTGATAGGTGAAACGGCCATTGCCGGTTTCGAACAGGGTGGTGGTGCTGATGCGGCCCAGGTCCAGCGCCAGTGCGGCTGTGAACGGCTTCATGATCGAGCCGGGCTCGAACGTGTCGGTGATGGCCTGGTTTCGCAGGTTGGCGCCGTGGAAGGTCTCGCGCTTGTTCGGGTCGAACGTGGGCACGTTGGCCAGCGCCAGGATTTCGCCGGTATGCACATCGACGACCACGGCGGTTGCGCCCTTGGCCTGGTGCTTGTCCATGGCGTCCTTCAGTTCCTTGAACACCAGGTACTGCAGGCGGGTGTCGATCGACAGGCGCAGATCGCGGCCGTCGACCGGCAAAGTCACGGCCTGCACATCTTCGATGACGCGGCCCAGGCGATCCTTGATGACGCGGCGGCTGCCCGGGCGGCCCGACAGCTGCTGATTGAAGGTCAGCTCGACGCCTTCCTGGCCCTGGTCTTCGACACTGTTGAAGCCGACGACGTGCGCCATCACGTCGCCGTCCGGATAGTAGCGGCGCGTCTCGGGTTGCTGGTGCACGCCAGGCAAGCCCAGTTGCTTGATCTTGTCGGCCACGTCCATCGAGACCTGGCGCTTCAGATAGACGAAGTTCTTGTCTTCCTCGACCCGGCGGCGCAGATCCGCAACGGGCGACTCCAGCAGCGCGGCCAGGGAAGCCAATTGGGCGGGCGTAGCCTGTTTCAGGTCTTCGGGAATCGCCCAGATCGCGCGCGCCGGCACGCTGGACGCCAGCACCGCGCCATTGCGGTCCATGATCTTGCCGCGCGTGGCGGCCAGCGTCAGCGTGCGCTCATAGCGGCGCTCGCCCTGCTGCTGCAGGAATTCCGTGGAAATCCCCTGCAGGAACAGCGCCCGGCCAGCCAGCACGGCGAAACCGCCGAACAACAGGATCAGCACCAGGCGTGCGCGCCAGGTGGGCAACTGCCCGCGCAGCACCGGATTATCGAAGAACGGAACGCGCTTCACTGGGCGCCTCCATTGGCAGCGACGGGAGCCTGGTTCAAGTACAGCGTGCGGTCGGGCACGATGGGAATCATCTTCAGGCTATCGCGGGCAATCACATCGACGCGCGCGTTGCGCGCCAGCTCGGCCCGTTCCAGCTGCAGGCGCCGCCAGTTCGTTTCCTGGTCGCGTGCCTGCGCCTGATCGCGGCCCAGCTCGACAAAGAGCTGGCGCGACTGATACCGGCTGGTGACCAGGGAAATGGCCGACAGCATCAGTAAAGCCGCAACGATCAGGTTGACGCGACCCATCAGCGGCGCCCTCCTTTACCGCCACGGCGAGGCGGCGGAGCCAGATCGCTGCCGGGCAGCGAGCCGATCTTCACGAACGCGGCGCCGCCATCGGCGGACAGGGGTGTTTCGGTACGCTCGGCGACGCGCAGCACCGCCGAACGGGCGCGCGCATTGGCCGAGACTTCGTCGTCTTCGGCCAGCACGCGTCCCAGGGAACGCAATACGGGTTGGGGCATTTCGCTTTCGCGCAGCGGCAGGCGTGCATGCGCGGCAGCCGGACGAGCCGCCGCCGCGATGCACTGCTTGACCATGCGGTCTTCAAGCGAATGAAAGCTGATCACCGCCAACCTCCCCCCCGGGGCAAGCAGGTCTAGAGCTGACGCGAGGGTGCGCGCGAGCTCTTCGAGTTCCCGATTGATGTAAATCCGTAGAGCTTGAAAGGTGCGTGTGGCCGGATGCTGCCCCTTTTCGCGCGTGCGGACGGCGCTGGCGACGCACTCGGCAAGTTCGAGCGTGGTGCGCAGCGGCCTTGTTGCGCGGCGAGCAGCAATCGCCTTTGCAACCTGAAAAGCAAACCGTTCTTCGCCATAATCCGCTATGACCTCCCGCATCTCATCCACACTGGCTTGCGCCAGCCAATCCGCCACCGTGGGTCCACGAGTGGTGTCCATCCGCATGTCCAGCGGGCCGTCTCGCATGAACGAGAAACCGCGCTCGGCATCGTCGATCTGAGGCGACGACACGCCCAGATCCAGCATCACGCCATCGACCTTGTCGATGCCGAGCTGCCCTAATTCTTCGGCCATGGTGGCAAAGCCGCCATGCACCACCGTCACCCGGGAATCGGCCGCGGCCAACGCATTGGCCACCGCGATCGCCTCGGGATCCTTGTCGAACACGACCAGCCGCGCCGCGGGTCCCAGGCGGCCGAGCAATTCCCGGCTGTGCCCGCCGCGTCCGAAGGTGCCGTCCACGAAGACGCCACGTTCCGCCCGCGTAGCCGCGGCCGGCTCGTCCTGAGCGTGCGACCGGGTCGCGCCCTTGCCGCCGAAATCGGCCAGCAACAGCGCGTCCACCGTCGGCTCCAGCAGGACGGGCCGATGTTCGAATTCCATAACTTTTTCAGAACGAAAACTGATTCAACACATCCGGCATACCCTTGGCCAGATCTTCAGCCTCTCGGCTTGCCAGGGTAGCGGCATCCCACAGCTCGAAATGAGCGCCCAGACCGAGCAGCATCACATCGCGCGTCATACCGGAAGCGTTGCGCAGTTCAGGCGCGATCAGGACGCGGCCGGAGCCGTCCAGTTCCACGTCCTGAGCGTTGCCCAGCAACAGCCGCTGCAACGCGCGAGCCGTCATGGGAAAGGCGGCAATCTGCTCGCGCTTCTTTTCCCACTCGGGCCGCGGGTACACCAGCAGGCAGCCGTCTGGGTGGCGGGTCAGGGTCAGGCGGCCTTCCGCCTGCGACACCAGCGCGTCACGATGCCGGGTCGGAATCGAGATCCGCCCCTTGGCATCCAGCGTGAGCGCGCTGCTTCCCTGAAACACCACTTTTACCCCACTTAATTGCACAATTTCCTACTATTTCCCACTCTACGGTATGGCAATGGGGCGGTCAAGCGCGCGGTTGCAATTTTTTCAATCACAACAAGGACTTAGAGCAACTTGTAAATGCGCAAAAAGAAAAACCTCCCAATAAATCAGGAGGTTGCGTCACTATCTAAAAGTGCTTCTTAAGAAGTGGCGGCTAACGATGCCTTTGCATTGTTTTACCTGGCCCGCTTGCCAAAGACTGGCGGGCGTTCCGCGCGGGCTGCCGCATTTGGAGCCCTGAAAAAAGGCTTGCCGGCGCCGCGCGAATGGAGAATTCAATGCAAGACGGGTCTATAGGCCGGATTCTGTACGCCAGGTTTCCCTGGCGGGCAATCATTCCTCTGCGCGGATCATTGCTGAGCCGCTCTAGCCATCTACCCGCATGCTTGGACGGAGCCGCCCTTCGCGACCCGAGGGCCGCACGCATGCCTATTTGATGTTGCTCCGGGTAGAGGTTGCCGCGTTTCACCCTGCGACGCCGCCGATCGTTGCCGACCGGCGCAATACGGAGATGGCCGTATCAGTGCGCGACTAGCGCGCCCGCCCCGCAGACTCGTCTCTGTGGCCCTATTCCTCGCCCGCGCCCGAAGACGCGACCGGACGGCCGTTAGCCGTTACCCTGCCCTGTGGAGTCCGGACCTTCCTCGATGGATTCGCATCCACCGCGATCGCCCGACCCGCCTTGCGGTGCGTATTCTAGTACAGGTCGTGGCCCTGTCCCCCGAAGCGGGCCAAACGGGCCGCCGGGGTTCCTGCGACAATACGGCTTGATTCGCTTAGACGCAGCAGACACTACCACTACATGGCCCTCGCTACTCTCATCACGCTTACCAACATCCAGCTGGCCTACGGCCACCATCCGCTGCTGGATCACGCCGATTTCGCCATCCAGGCCGGCGAGCGGATCGGCCTCATCGGCCGCAACGGCGCCGGCAAGTCTTCGCTCCTGCGGCTGCTGGACGGCAGGACCCAACCCGACGACGGCGATATCGCCCGCAGCTCGGGCCTGCGCGTGGCCACCGTCGAACAAGAACCCGAACTGGACGAGAACGCCACCGTCTTCGACGTGGTGTGCAATGTGGAAGACGACCACGAAGACTGGCAGCGCCCGTCGCGCGTGCGCTCGGTGCTGGAAAAACTCGGCCTGCCGGCCGACGTCCAGATCGCCGGCCTATCCGGCGGCACCCGCAAGCGCGTCGCCCTGGCACGCGCCCTGGTCGACGAACCCGATCTGCTGCTGCTGGACGAACCCACCAACCACCTCGACTTCGAAGGCATCGCCTGGCTCGAAGAGATGCTGCGCAACTGGAAAGGCGCCGCGGTCATCATCACCCACGATCGCCGCTTCCTGGATTCGGTGGCCACGCGCATCGTCGAACTGGACCGCGGGCGCCTGCTCAGCTTCCCCGGCAATTTCTCGCAATGGCAAGAGCGCAAGGCCCAGTGGCTCGAATCCGAGCGCCTGGAGCAGGCGCGCTTCGACAAGCTGCTGGCCCAGGAAGAAATCTGGATCCGCAAGGGCGTGGAAGCCCGCCGTACCCGTAACGAAGGCCGCGTGCGCCGCTTGGAGAAGCTGCGGGTCGAGCGCGCGGATCGCCGCGAACGCGTCGGCGACGTGTCGCTGGCCCTGGCCGAAGGCCAGCGTTCCGGCAAAATGGTTGCCGAACTGGAGCACGTCAACAAGCGCTTCGGCGACAAGATTGTGGTCGACGACTACTCCACCACGCTCCTGCGCGGCGATCGCATCGGCATCGTCGGCCCCAACGGCGCCGGCAAGACCACACTGCTCAAGCTGATCCTGGGCGAAATGCAGCCCGACAGCGGCACGACCCGCCTGGGCACCAACGTGTCGGTCGCGTATTTCGACCAGATGCGGGCGCAGCTGGATGAAAACGCCACGCTGGTGGACATCATCAGCCCGGGCAGCGAATGGGTGGAAATCGGCGGCACGCGCAAGCACGTCATGAGCTACCTGGGCGACTTCCTGTTCTCGCCGGCCCGCGCCGGTTCGCCCGTGCGCAGCCTGTCCGGCGGCGAACGCGCCCGCCTGCTGCTGGCGCGCCTGTTCGCCCGTCCCGCCAACGTCCTGGTCCTGGACGAACCCACGAACGACCTGGACATCGAGACGCTGGAACTGCTGGAAGAACTGCTGCAGGAATACTCTGGCACCGTGCTGCTCGTCAGCCACGACCGCGCCTTCCTGAACAACGTCGTTACGCAGACCATCGCCTACGAAGGCCATGGCCGTTGGCGCGACTACGTGGGCGGCTACGACGAGTGGGTCGCCCAGCGCCCGGCTTCGGCCAACGGCGAAGACGCTGAAAAGGCGATCAAGGCCGCCGACGAAGCCGCCGCGCGCGCCAAGGCTGCCAAGCCCAAGCCTGCCAAGACCGTCAAGATGAACTCGTGGGAACTGCGCGAACTGGAAGGCCTGCCCGAAGCCATCGCCGCGCTCGAAGCCAAGCAGGCCGAACTGGCGGGCAAGCTGGCGGACGGCAGCCTGTACCGCGACGCGCCGGCCGAAGTCGACCGCATCAACGGCGAACTGTCCAAGCTGGAAAGCGAGCTCGAAGAAAAGTTCGCTCGCTGGGAACTGCTGGAGGCGCGCCGCGAAGGCGCCCTCTGAATAAGCGGCCGCTATCTATATATATAGATAGCGGCGCCTGCCGCGCTCAGACCACGGCGCGCCAGGCTAGGGTTTCGCCCGCGGCCAACGGCACCAAGGACGTATTGCCGAACGGCACTTCCTCGGGAATCTGATAGCTTTCGCGCACCAGCGTCAGCTTGCCCGTATTGCGCGGCAGGCCGTAGAAGTCCGGGCCATGATGGCTCGCAAACCCTTCCAGCTTGTCCAGACGCCCGACTGCGTCGAATGCCGTCGCATACAGCTCCATGGCGTGCAGCGCGGTGTAGCAACCCGCGCAGCCGCAAGCGTGCTCTTTCAGGCCGCGCGCGTGCGGCGCGCTGTCCGTGCCCAGGAAGAATCGCGGGCTGCCGCTAGTCGCGGCTTCCACCAGCGCCAACCGGTGGGTTTCGCGCTTGAGGATCGGCAGGCAATACCAATGCGGCCGCACGCCGCCCTGGAAAATCGCATTACGGTTGTACAGCATGTGCTGCGGCGTGATCGTCGCGGCGATCGGGCCTTCGGCATCACGCACGTACTCGGCGCCTTCCTTGGTCGTGATGTGTTCAAACACCACCTTCAGGGCCGGGAACGCGCGGCGCAGCGGCTTCATCACACGCTCCACGAAAATCGCCTCGCGGTCGAACACGTCGATCGACGGGTCGGTCACTTCGCCGTGCACCAGCAGCGGCATGCCGCATTTTTCCAGCGCTTCCAGCGCCTTGGCGCACTTGCCCAGCAGGTCTGTCACGCCGGCGTCGGAGTTGGTGGTGGCGCCCGCCGGATACAGCTTGACCGCGTAGACCTGGCCGGACTCATGCGCCCGGAAGATCTCTTCGGCCGAGGTGTTGTCGGTCAGGTACAGGGTCATCAGCGGCGTGAAGGCATCGGCATTGCCGCCCGCCTTGGTCAGCGCCGCCAGGATGCGGCCGCGATACGCCAACGCCTGCTCGGTGGTGGTCACCGGCGGCTTCAGGTTCGGCATGATGATGGCGCGCGCGAACTGCCTGGCGGTGTCCGCCACCACGGCCTCGAGCGCGGCGCCGTCGCGCAGGTGCAGGTGCCAGTCGTCAGGGCGGGTGATGGTCAGTTGGTTGGTGTTTTGCGTAGACATGGAGGGCTTCTTAATCTGCCAGCGGCATGCCCCGTTCGGCCAGCGCACAGAACATCGCGCTGCCCAGGGGAATGACGGCATCGTTGAAATCGAAATGCGAGTTGTGCAGCACGCAGCCGGACTCGGCTCCGCCCTGCCCCAGCCGGAAATACGCGCCGGGCTTGCTCTGCAACATGAAGGAAAAATCTTCGGAACCCATCGACGGCACCAGGTCGCGCACAACGTTTTCCTTGCCGATCATCTCGGTGGCGATATCCGCAACCAGGTTGGCGTGCTGCGGCGTGTTCAACGTCGCGGGGTAGATGCGCTCGTAGATCAGCTCGGCCGTGCCGCCGAATGCGCCGGCGATCGCGGTGACCAGTTCGCGCATGCGCGTCTCGACCATCTCCTGCACCGACTTGCGAAACGTACGCACCGTGCCCACCAGCTTGGCTTCGCGCGGAATCACGCTCATCGCGCCAGGATGCCCAGCCTGCATCGAGCCGATCGACACCACCGCGGAATCCAGCGGATTGACGTTGCGCGACACGATGGTCTGCAGGGCCGTGATGATGTGGCCCGCGATCGTCACCGGGTCGATCGTCTGGTAAGGATGCGCGCCATGGCCGCCGCGGCCCGTGATCTGAATCTCGAAGCGGTCGGCGGCAGCCATCATCGGGCCCGGATTGATGCCGATCGTGCCGGGTCTCAGGCCGGGCCAATTATGCAGCGCATAGATGGCATCGCACGGAAACGTGTCGAATAACCCATCTTCCAGCATGGCTTTGGCGCCGCCGCGCCCTTCTTCCGCCGGCTGGAAAATCAACACCGCCGTACCGTCGAAATTGCGCGTCTGCGCCAGGTACTTGGCCGCGCCGATCAGAACCGCCGTATGACCGTCATGGCCGCAACCATGCATCAGGCCGGGCTTGGTGGACTTGTGGCCGAAATCGTTGTCTTCGGTCATGGGCAAGGCGTCCATGTCAGCGCGCAGGCCGATCATGCGGCCGCTGTCGCAGCGCTTGCCGCGGATGACGCCCACCACGCCGGTCTTGCCGATGCCCCGGTGCACCTCGATTCCCAGCGCCTCCAGCGCGCCCGCAACGATCCCGGACGTTCGGACTTCTTCAAAGCCCAGTTCCGGATGGGCATGCAAATCGCGCCGCAGCGCCGTCAATTCGTCATGAAACAGGCGAATTGATTCCAAAGGAGAACGTGCGTACATAGGAGGTTACAGAATGACGTGAGGGAGGGGACGGTCAGCACATTTTAGTTGCTACAGAGGATAAATGCCTTTGTCTTTACGGGAGAGACACGTTATGCTCCGGCCGCAGGACAATTTTTCCAACAGCCAGAGAAGGAGCGCCGCATTATGGCCACAACCTCCAAACCCGCGACCGCGCGCAAGCCGAACGCTGCATTCATGAAGCCCCTGACTCCCAGCGCCGAATTGGCCGCTGTGATCGGTTCGGAAGCCGTGCCGCGCACCGAGGTCACCAAGAAGATCTGGGAATACATCAAGAAGCACAACCTGCAAGACGCCAGCAACAAGCGCAACATCAACGCCGATGCCAAGCTGCGCCCGATCTTTGGCAAGGATCAGGTCACGATGTTCGAACTGACCAAGCTGGTCAACGCACATCTGAAGTAAGCAGGCTAAGGGCGTACTCGGTACGTCCCTGCCTCGATACTGTCGCGACGCCCTGGCTTTAATGCCGGGCGGACCCGACTTACGGCGAGCCCTCGCCGCAGCAGTTCCGCAGGCTTTCCGCCTTGCGTGGCTTGACCCATACCTGCGATGGGCACAGCCCTCACCTCCTAGTTCTACTTAGTTTCCGCCCTCGCTTGACGCGCTGTCTTGCGACGTGTTTGTGCGCCACCTCCAGTAGATATGCCCGGAATGCCGCGGCTTCCGGCCGCTGCGCCGTCGCGTGCGCATAGACCAGCCAATAGCTGAAGTCATTGGGCAGCGCCTGGTCAGACAGCTACATAAGGCGGCCAGCTTTCTATATCCGGATGGCGCACCCGGAAGGCCGACAGACGCGCGGCAGCAGCCAACGAGACGCAAACGACGGCAATGCCAGAATGCGTAGTGGCCCATCCTTGCGCTGGCGGACCTGCGCCGCCAGCGGCGCCATGCGGTCAAACGCGAGCGATAGCTCATCGAGATGAACCCGGCCCTTGTGGGTCAGCGTCAGCGTCAGCGTATGCCCGCGCCGCAAAAAGAGAGGCCTGCCTAGCCACTGCTCCGACTGCCGTCCATGATGGCTGACGGCGCCTGCGTCACGCACAGCTCAGCTACGACCCACATGAATCTCAAATGCCGCGCAGCAGATTCGAACGCTCGCCTTGCACTCAGTCCCCACCGATGGGGATGTCGCACTCCCGGGAGATGAGCCGTCGCCTTAGCCCCAGGAAAGCAAAAGGCCGGCATATTGCCGGCCTTTCATCGGGGATGCCTGGAATCAAGCGTAGGTGGTCGGCGCCGTGCCTTCCATCAGGGACAACCAGCCTTTGATCAAGCGGTACAAGCCCCAAACGACCGTCGCAACCACGCCGATCCAGCCGATATAGATGACCAGGGCCAGACCACTGATGGCCAGCCACAGCAACGCCCACCAGAACGTGCGCAGCAGCCAGTCGAAATGGGCGGCGTAAACGGTGCCGGCGGCATCCGAACGCTTCAGGTACATCAGCACAACCGCCGCCAGCGTAGCAATGCCCAGGAACCCACTGGTCAGAAAGCCCAGGGCGAACAAGCCATAGGCCACATGGGTCAGCGTGCGCAGGTCTAATGCCGTACCGGGCGCGGGGGTCTGGGTATCACTCACGATTACGCTCCAACAATTGACTCGGTCAATCTTACCGCACAAACCCATCGGGTCCACGAGCGTTGTTATTTGGGCACATTCAATGCTGGCGCGGCTTGCGGGCTTGTTGACGATAGGTCATGGCATCTTTTTTCATGACACCGCCGTCGAGACAATCATGCCGGCGCGCCGATCCGGCGCCGCAAAGACAAAACCCCACAGGCGCTGAGCCTGTGGGGTTTTGAGCAATAAAAGCCTGACGATGACCTACTTTCACAGACGTCCGTCCACTATCATCGGCGCAAAGGCGTTTCACTGTCCTGTTCGGGATGGGAAGGAGTGGTACCACCTTGCTATGGTCGTCAGGCGTAACTGGTTGAGTTATTGCTTTGTGGGCAACAACTCCAATCTTGGAAGAAGCGCAACGTGTGGGTAATCAGAGCTAGCGGCTCGATGATCACGCACAGTGGGGTGTAATTGGTGTTGGCTGGCTGCTGACGGGGCAGCCAGATTTTGTATTGAACGACACTTGGAACGCTATATCACCAGGTCATAACCATCAGTGTTATAGGATCAAGCCTCACGAGCAATTAGTATCGGTTAGCTTAACGCATTACTGCGCTTCCACACCCGACCTATCAACGTCCTGGTCTCGAACGACTCTTTAGGGGGATCAAGTCCCCGGGATACCTAATTCTTCAGACGAGTTTCCCGCTTAGATGCCTTCAGCGGTTATCTCTTCCGTACTTAGCTACCCGGCAATGCCATTGGCATGACAACCGGTACACCAGAGGTACGTCCACTCCGGTCCTCTCGTACTAGGAGCAGGCTCCGTCAAGTATCCAACGCCCACGGCAGATAGGGACCAAACTGTCTCACGACGTTTTAAACCCAGCTCACGTACCTCTTTAAATGGCGAACAGCCATACCCTTGGGACCGGCTACAGCCCCAGGATGAGATGAGCCGACATCGAGGTGCCAAACACCGCCGTCGATATGAACTCTTGGGCGGTATCAGCCTGTTATCCCCAGAGTACCTTTTATCCGTTGAGCGATGGCCCTTCCATTCAGAACCACCGGATCACTATGTCCTGCTTTCGCACCTGTTCGACTTGTCAGTCTCACAGTCAAGCACGCTTATGCCATTGCACTATCAGCACGATTTCCGACCGTACCTAGCGTACCTTCGAACTCCTCCGTTACACTTTGGGAGGAGACCGCCCCAGTCAAACTGCCCACCATGCACTGTCCCCGATCCGGATAACGGACCAAGGTTAGAACCGCAAACAAACCAGGGTGGTATTTCAAGGATGGCTCCACGTGATCTAGCGACCACGCTTCAAAGCCTCCCACCTATCCTACACAGGCCGGTTCACAGTCCAATGCAAAGCTACAGTAAAGGTTCATGGGGTCTTTCCGTCTAGCCGCGGGTAGATTGCATCATCACAAACACTTCAACTTCGCTGAGTCTCAGGAGGAGACAGTGTGGCCATCGTTACGCCATTCGTGCAGGTCGGAACTTACCCGACAAGGAATTTCGCTACCTTAGGACCGTTATAGTTACGGCCGCCGTTTACCGGGGCTTCGATCAAGAGCTTGCACCCCATCACTTAACCTTCCGGCACCGGGCAGGCGTCACACCCTATACGTCGACTTTCGTCTTTGCAGAGTGCTGTGTTTTTAATAAACAGTCGCAGCCACCGATTCTCTGCGACCCCATCATGCTAAGCGCGCAGGCGCTTCACACTACCGGGGTATACCTTCTCCCGAAGTTACGGTATCAATTTGCCGAGTTCCTTCTCCTGAGTTCTCTCAAGCGCCTTGGAATATTCATCCCGTCCACCTGTGTCGGTTTGCGGTACGGTCTCGTACAGCTGAAGCTTAGAGGCTTTTCTTGGAACCACTTCCAATCACTTCGCAAGCAATGCTCGCTCGTGCCATACCCTTGATTTACGCGCCCGGATTTGCCTAAGCGCCATCTTCGATACAGCAACAGGGACATCCAACACCCTGATGATCTTCCGCGATCCGTCCCCCCATCGCACTGTACGACGGTACTGGAATATTAACCAGTTTCCCATCAGCTACGCATCTCTGCCTCGCCTTAGGGGCCGACTCACCCTGCGCCGATGAACGTTGCGCAGGAAACCTTGGACTTACGGCGAGGGGGCTTTTCACCCCCTTTATCGCTACTCATGTCAGCATTCGCACTTCTGATACCTCCAGCAGCCTTTACAAGCCACCTTCGCAGGCTTACAGAACGCTCTCCTACCGCGTGCACTAAAAGTGCACACCCGCAGCTTCGGTTTATCGCTTAGCCCCGTTACATCTTCCGCGCAGGACGACTCGATCAGTGAGCTATTACGCTTTCTTTAAAGGATGGCTGCTTCTAAGCCAACCTCCTGACTGTCTATGCCTTCCCACTTCGTTTCCCACTTAGCGATAATTCGGGACCTTAGCTGGCGGTCTGGGTTGTTTCCCTCTTGAGTCCGGACGTTAGCACCCGGTGCTCTGTCTCCCAAGCTGTACTTGCGGGTATTCGGAGTTTGCCATAGTTTGGTAAGTCGCCATGACCCCCTAGCTATAACAGTGCTCTACCCCCCGCAGTAATACTTGAGGCACTACCTAAATAGTTTTCGGAGAGAACCAGCTATTTCCAGATTTGTTTAGCCTTTCACCCCTATCCACAGCTCATCCCCTAATTTTTCAACATTAGTGGGTTCGGTCCTCCAGCACGTGTTACCGTGCCTTCAACCTGGCCATGGATAGATCATCTGGTTTCGGGTCTACACCCAGCGACTGAATCGCCCTATTCGGACTCGCTTTCGCTACGGCTTCCCTATTCGGTTAACCTTGCCACTGAATGTAAGTCGCTGACCCATTATACAAAAGGTACGCAGTCACCCCACAAGGAGGCTCCTACTGTTTGTATGCATACGGTTTCAGGATCTATTTCACTCCCCTTCCGGGGTTCTTTTCGCCTTTCCCTCACGGTACTGGTTCACTATCGGTCGATCACGAGTATTTAGCCTTGGAGGATGGTCCCCCCATCTTCAAACAGGATTTCACGTGTCCCGCCCTACTTTTCTTACGCTTAGTTCCACACACAAAATTTCATCTACAGGGCTATCACCTGCTACGGCCGGACTTTCCATTCCGTTCGATTATCTTGCATGCTAAAACGTAAAGGCTCTTCCGATTTCGCTCGCCACTACTTTCGGAATCTCGGTTGATTTCTTTTCCTCGAGCTACTGAGATGTTTCAGTTCACCCGGTTCGCTTCCACTAGCCTATGTATTCAGCTAGGGATACTGCATCGCTGCAGTGGGTTTCCCCATTCGGATATCTACGGATCAAAGCTTGTTTGCCAGCTCCCCGTAGCTTTTCGCAGGCTACTACGTCCTTCATCGCCTGTGATCGCCAAGGCATCCACCATATGCACTTAGTCGCTTGATCCTATAACGCTGTAGGCTATAGGACCTGAGTATTAGCGTTTGTGCCGTTCATAAGTTTCAAAGCAGTCTGAAGTGAATCACTTCAGTCTTGAGAACTTGGAACAAAATAATGCAATCACAACCCGTACTTATCTTCATCAGCTTGCGCCGAGTACTTGATAAGTACATTTCGTTGTGCTTCTTCCAGATTGTTAAAGAACGAATATAGCTGTTAGGTAAAACCTAACTCATAAGACCGTGCGCTTATCAGCACACGACGCTATGAGTTAGCCTCTACACGACACCACCAGGCGATCGCTTGAAAACCAAGCCCAAGAATCAATGGTGGAGGTGAACGGGATCGAACCGATGACATCCTGCTTGCAAAGCAGGCGCTCTCCCAGCTGAGCTACACCCCCATATTCCAACACAGTCACCTGCGCAGAAATACTTGGTGGGTCTGGTTGGATTCGAACCAACGACCCCCGCCTTATCAAGACGGTGCTCTAACCGACTGAGCTACAGACCCAAAACCTTCTCGGATCAGTAGTCAGGATGCCATGGACACAGGGAGGAATCCCTCTACCCAAGCCCACAACCGATCCCAGCTATATATCAAACAACCGATAAGAGTGGACACTTAACACGAGCACTTTAGCTCTGAAAGGAGGTGATCCAGCCGCACCTTCCGATACGGCTACCTTGTTACGACTTCACCCCAGTCATGAATCCTACCGTGGTAATCGCCCCCCTTGCGGTTAGGCTAACTACTTCTGGTAAAACCCACTCCCATGGTGTGACGGGCGGTGTGTACAAGACCCGGGAACGTATTCACCGCGACATGCTGATCCGCGATTACTAGCGATTCCGACTTCACGCAGTCGAGTTGCAGACTGCGATCCGGACTACGATCGGGTTTCTGGGATTGGCTCCCCCTCGCGGGTTGGCGACCCTCTGTCCCGACCATTGTATGACGTGTGAAGCCCTACCCATAAGGGCCATGAGGACTTGACGTCATCCCCACCTTCCTCCGGTTTGTCACCGGCAGTCTCATTAGAGTGCCCTTTCGTAGCAACTAATGACAAGGGTTGCGCTCGTTGCGGGACTTAACCCAACATCTCACGACACGAGCTGACGACAGCCATGCAGCACCTGTGTTCCGGTTCTCTTGCGAGCACTTCCAAATCTCTTCGGAATTCCAGACATGTCAAGGGTAGGTAAGGTTTTTCGCGTTGCATCGAATTAATCCACATCATCCACCGCTTGTGCGGGTCCCCGTCAATTCCTTTGAGTTTTAATCTTGCGACCGTACTCCCCAGGCGGTCAACTTCACGCGTTAGCTGCGCTACCAAGGCCCGAAGGCCCCAACAGCTAGTTGACATCGTTTAGGGCGTGGACTACCAGGGTATCTAATCCTGTTTGCTCCCCACGCTTTCGTGCATGAGCGTCAGTGTTATCCCAGGAGGCTGCCTTCGCCATCGGTGTTCCTCCGCATATCTACGCATTTCACTGCTACACGCGGAATTCCACCTCCCTCTGACACACTCTAGCTCGGTAGTTAAAAATGCAGTTCCAAAGTTAAGCTCTGGGATTTCACATCTTTCTTTCCGAACCGCCTGCGCACGCTTTACGCCCAGTAATTCCGATTAACGCTTGCACCCTACGTATTACCGCGGCTGCTGGCACGTAGTTAGCCGGTGCTTATTCTGCAGGTACCGTCAGTTTCCCGGGGTATTAACCCGGGACGTTTCTTTCCTGCCAAAAGTGCTTTACAACCCGAAGGCCTTCATCGCACACGCGGGATGGCTGGATCAGGGTTTCCCCCATTGTCCAAAATTCCCCACTGCTGCCTCCCGTAGGAGTCTGGGCCGTGTCTCAGTCCCAGTGTGGCTGGTCGTCCTCTCAAACCAGCTACGGATCGTCGCCTTGGTGAGCCGTTACCCCACCAACTAGCTAATCCGATATCGGCCGCTCTAATAGTGCAAGGTCTTGCGATCCCCTGCTTTCCCCCGTAGGGCGTATGCGGTATTAGCTACGCTTTCGCGTAGTTATCCCCCGCTACTAGGCACGTTCCGATACATTACTCACCCGTTCGCCACTCGCCACCAGACCGAAGTCCGTGCTGCCGTTCGACTTGCATGTGTAAGGCATCCCGCTAGCGTTCAATCTGAGCCAGGATCAAACTCTTCAGTTTAATCTCTGTATTTGTTCGTATTTCTTAACCCCCGAAAAGGGTCGAGTCATACGTCGCTACTCAAAGGAAGTGAGGTATGTTCTTAAACTTGACGTCTAAGGTACTTCACTTCTAGTGAGCACTTGATTTCATTGTGCTTGTGACTGGGGTTTAAAACCCGGTCACTGCACTCGCATCAAGCGCCCACACTTATCGGTTGTTTAATTGTTAAAGAGCGGCACTGCTAAATTCTGTACTGCGCTTACTTCTTACTGCCTTCTGCCCTTAACTTCGGCTAACTTCGCTTTCGCGTCGTCGCTGTCGTTGCAGCAGAGAAACGAGATTATGAAGAAGTTTTTATCGCTTGTCAAGTCAGCTTCGTTTCGTCTTAAAACTTTCGTTTTTCAACTCAACCTGCCGCCCTGCCTTGCGACCCCTTCAGGTCTCGCCCTAGCAGCTATCGAAATATCAGGGTTAACCCTAAGTTTTCGGCAACTGCCAAGCCTGAAACTATAACACAACTTTTGCAGATTATGCAACCGGCTTTTGCCTAATTTGCATCCTATCTTGCAACCCCGCCGCTTTTCGTGAATCGCTTCACTTTCGCAGCAGCCCCGGGACACCCCAGAGGTTGGTTACCGCCCAGATGACTAGCAACTTGATTCAGACCACCCTACCGGGCAAACCCTGATTCGCTGTCACCAGCCAAGCCCAAGACTATAGCACAATTTTTGCAGATTGTGCAACTGGCTTCTGCCTGATTTGCACCCTCTTTTGCAAAACCCGCTGACTGCTGGTTCGAGAGCTGTTGCCAACCCATCGCCTTGGAGCCCTGCGGCAGATCCGTTCGCGCTTGCGTCCCGATCCGTTGCACTTGCTTGGCCTCGCTGCTCACAAAACTGCTTGAACTGCGAAGGAGCGAGACTATAGCACAGAATTTCGGCTTGTCACACGCCGGACGCAAAAAGCTCGATGAATTTTGCTTTGAGCGCCGAAACCGCTGACCTGCCCCCCCTCATCCGCCTCACCCGCCAGCCTGTCAGCCCGTCAGCCTGTCTCGTCCAGCTGCCTGGTCTGTCCGCTACACGTGCCAATCCCATCCGGCAACCTGGTTGACTGCCTTACACCACAGGACAGCCCTCTATATATAGGGGAACTTAGATAGGGGAACTTGCATCCATGCAGCCTCCTATATATAGATAGCTGAACTTGTGCCTATATAGATAGAGTTGAACCATCGACTTGCCTGTCCCATAGGTACGTTTACTATTCGCCTTGGCGCTCTGCCCGCGCGCGCCACCACACCGGAGAAGATGCCCCCATGCCCCCAACCATCGCGTTGAGCGAAGATATCCTGATCAACATCACACCGTTCGAGACCCGCGTCGCGCTGGTCGAGCAAGGGTCGGTGCAGGAGCTGCACGTGGAACGCAGCATCCAGCGCGGGCACGTGGGCAATATCTACCTGGGGCGGGTGGTCCGGGTGCTGCCCGGCATGCAGAGCGCCTTTATCGATATCGGCCTGGAGCGCGCGGCCTTCATCCACATCGCGGATCTGCGCGAGAACCGGGGCGAGCGCAGCCAGGGGCTGACCCCCACTCCCATCGAGAAGCTGCTGTTCGAGGGGCAGACCATCATGGTCCAGGTGGTCAAGGATCCGCTGGGCACCAAAGGCGCCCGGCTGTCGACCCAGATCAGCATGGCCGGACGCATGCTGGTGTACCTGCCGCACGATCCGCACATCGGCATTTCGCAGAAGATCGACTCCGAGTCCGAACGCACTCAGTTGCGCGAGCGGCTGCAGGCGCTGATGCCCGCGGAAGAGAAAGGCGGCTTCATTGTGCGGACCCAGGCCGAAGGCGCCAACGACGAAGAACTGACCGCGGACCTGGAATACCTGCGCAAGCTGTGGACCAGCGTGCAGGCGGCCGCTCGCACGCAACCGGCGCCGGCGCTGCTGCATCAGGACCTGACGCTGGCCCAGCGCGTACTGCGCGATATGGTGGGGCCATCGACCGGCGCAATTCTGGTGGACTCGCGCACCACGACCGCGGCCATGCTGGAATGGGCCCGCATCTATACGCCTTCGGTGGTGGACCGCATCCAGCACTACAGCGGCGAGCGCCCCCTGTTCGATACGGCCAACGTGGATGAGGAGATCGCGCGGGCGCTGTCGCGCCGCGTGGACCTGAAGTCGGGCGGCTACCTGATCATCGACCAGACCGAAGCGCTGACGACCGTGGACGTGAATACCGGCGGCTTCGTAGGCGGCCGCAATTTCGACGACACCATCTTCAAGACCAACCTGGAAGCGGCCCAGGCCATCGCCCGCCAGTTGCGGCTGCGCAATCTGGGCGGCATCGTGATCCTGGATTTCATCGACATGGAAGAGCAGGAACACCGGGAAACCGTGCTGGCGGAATTAAAGAAGGCGCTGTCGCGCGACCGCACCCGCATGACGGTCAACGGCTTTACCCAGCTGGGCCTGGTGGAGATGACGCGCAAGCGGACCCGCGACTCCTTGGCGCACCAGTTGTGCGAGCCCTGCCCGATGTGCGAATCGCGCGGCAATGTGCGCACGCCGCGTACGGTTTGCTACGAGATCCTGCGCGAGATCCTGCGCGAAGCACGCCAGTTCAATCCGAAAGAATTCCGCATCCTGGCGTCGCAGGACGTGGTGGACCTGTTTCTGGAAGAGGAAAGCCAGCATCTGGCGATGCTGGGCGACTTCGTAGGCAAGCGCGTGTCGCTGGAAGTCGAGAGCACGTATACGCAAGAGAAGTACGACATCATTCTGGTCTGAGCTGCGGCGCCCCCTCCCCCCACACAACCGCCTTCGGGCGGTTTTATTTTGCGCGTGGCCCGCTATAGGTGCGACCGGCCAGGCACGCCGGGTTAAGTGCGGCTGGTCAAGCGGGACCGCAAGGAAACGCCAGCATTGGCGTCAGGGCTTAGGCCGGCGCCTAGCAGTTACCAGCGAAGTTTTCACGTCAATCTGTGTGAAGTTTGTATCTCGACACTTCGATTGAAATGAAGTTTGAAACCCGTGGCAAGGCAAGCAGCGACCCGATATTCTCGCCACCGGCTGGGCCGACCGCGACGTAAGCGGGCCGCGCCCTTTCCTATGCTTTCGGAGAATCACCCCATGAAATCCCTATTCCGTCCGATCCTTGCGCTGGCTCTGGCATTGCCGCTGATGCTGGCCGCCTGCGGCAGCAAAGAACCCGAGCAGCGCGCCGCGTTCATGCAGTTCCTGCAAACCCGCATCGTCGATAAGCCTGGCGTGCGCGTGCCCAAGCTGACGGATGAAGAGAAGAAGTCCTTCGGCGACTACGCGTCGCAGTACGCCGTGATCACCGACTTCAATACCGGCATGGATGCGTCGGTCAAGCCCATGGGCAACCTGATGCAAAAGGGCGCAATGCGCTCGCTGAACGATGTGGTGACCCGGCGCGACGATATCAAGGCGGTGCAGACCGGCTTGAAGGACATGGGCGAGGCGTTGACCAAGGAACAGGCCAAGGCGGATGCCGCGCGCGCGCAGCTCAAGCAGCCTGACGACTTGAAGGCGGTGTACGACAAGGCCTACGACAAGACGGTGACCTTGCCGGCCAATACCTTCCGCGAAGTGTTGCCGCAGATCACCGGCACACTGGACAGCAGCCTGGCCATCGCCGACTACGTGGAAGCGCACAAGTCGCAGATCGACCTGTCGGGTCCGGTGGCGCGTGTGCAGGATCCGACCGTACAGGCCGAGCTGAACAAGCTGGTGCAGGAACTGACTGCTCAGGCGCAGAAGGTGCAGCAGGCGCAAACCCGTCTGCAAGCCGTGATGATGGGCAAATAACCCCTGACCACGGTTGCGTTACAGAAAGCCGCCTTGCGCGGCTTTCTTTTTGGGGCGCGCAATCGGGATTGGGCCGGACTCAACGGCCACGCCGGATGACCGGGTTGCCGGATGACCGGGTTGCCGGGTTGCCGGGTTGCCGGGTTGCCGGGTTGCCGGGTTGCCGGGTTGCCGGGTTGCCGGATCATGATGACACCGGCAACCGCCCGGTCAATCGCCGGCAGCCACTACCCGATTGCGGCCGGCTTCCTTGGCGCGGTAGACCGCGGCGTCGGCCGCTTCCACCAATGTGGCGGAAGCTTCTCCCGGCTGGGGAATGGCCGTGGCCACGCCGATGCTGACGGTGGCGATGCCGCCCTCGTTGTCTTCGTGCTGGGCGCGCAGGCCGGCGACCGCCTGACGGATGGCCTCGGCAATTTCAATGGCGCGCTCCTGCGGGGTGCCGGGCAGCAAGGCCACGAATTCCTCGCCGCCATAACGCGCCACCAGGTCGCGCGGGCGGCGGGCCTTGCCGCGCAGGGTCAGCGCCAGGATCTTGAGCAGTTCGTCACCTTCCTGGTGGCCATAGCGGTCGTTGTAGCGTTTGAACCGGTCCGCATCCAGGAACAGCAAGGACAGCGGCTGCCCTTCGCGGCCGGCGCTCAGCCATTCACGCTGCAGCGTCTCGTCAAAGGTACGTCGGTTGGCGATCCCGGTCAGACCATCGGTTTGGGCTTCTTTGGCGAGCTGGCTTTCGACCTCCTGGCGAAGCCTGGTTTCGCGGCGGTATAGGACGATCTGCGCCATCACGGAGGCGAACAGCGCAAAGGTGATGGGAATGACCAGCATCGCGCGCCGCCACCAGGGTTCGAGCACCTGCTCCACCGCCATCGCCACATCGATGACCAGCGGCGTGCCCGGCACATGGTCGAAGGTGTAGAGCCGGTTGACACCGTCGGGCGCCAGCACGCCGACGAAGGCGCCGTCGCGGCGGATCAGGAATTGCTGGAAGTCCAGTTCCTGGCCAATGTCGGCCCCCAGGTCTTGCGATGAATACGGCGTGCGCGCGATGACCGTGCCGTCGTCACGGAAAATGGTGATGATGTCCTTCGGACCGATCGACAACCCCGAGAAACGGTCGCGGAAGTACGCCAGCCGCAACGACCCCGTGACCACCCCGGCGAAACTGCCGTCCGGATTGAACAGCCGCCGGCTGATGCCGATGCTCTCATCGCCGTCGCGCAACCGGCTGAGATATGGGCGGCTGATGTACATGCCGACATCGGGATTGTCGCGATGGACCTGGAAAAAATCGCGGTCGGCGAAATTCACCTTGGGCGGGTCGAGGCTTTGCGAGTCGTACCGCACATTGCCGTCACGATCCAGGATGAGAATGGTGCCCAGGAATTCAGCGCTGGCCGCGCGATCGAACAGCAGGCGTTGCAGCATGGGGCGCGGCGCGTCCTGGATGCCCGGTTCATGCAGGCGATCGATGACACCTTGCAACGACAGGTCGTAGACACGGATAGTTCGGCTGATATCGGCGGAAAGGACTTCGGTGAGATTGCTTGCCGCCACGTAAGCCTGGTGCCAGGTGGCGCGGCGGTCGATCCAAAGCAGCGCGACCGCGGCGGCGCAGATGCCGATCGCGATCAGCCCGGCCAGGGCGTACAGACTGCGGTGTAGTAACCCATGGGACTTCAATGCGGCGCTCCTTCGCGATCGCGGGGGTGTCGTGCTTTTTTGGGGCCATAATGCCGCAAGCGCGTGTTGACAGGCAAGATGGCCTCGGGCCGCCCGGCGCTAGCGGCTTGCCCCGTTCCTATTGAACGAATCTATGAACACCCAGGACAGGATTTACAGCTTGCCGAACCTGCGGTTCACCCAGTGGCTGGTGAACCCGGGGCGCAATGTGCCGCAGGACATCCGGGTGGCGCTGGTGGGCGGACTATTTGGCTCGCTGCCGATTTTCTTCGGCGGCATCATCAACACGCTCCTGGTGGCGGCGCTGATCACCTTGCGGCGACCCGAGCCCCTGTTTTTGCTGTGGCTGGGCCTTGAAACGCTGGTCTGCGCCTCGCGCATCGTGGTGCTGGTGTCGGCCCGGCGCCTGGCATTGACGCGGCGCCCGACGCCAACCGACCTGTACGTGGTACTGGCGCTGTGCTGGGCCGGCAGTGTGGGCTACGGCACCTTCATCAGCCTGACCAGCGGCGACTGGATCGCGGCGACCCTGGCCTGCCTGTCGGCGGCGTCCATGGTGGGCGGCATCTGCGTGCGCAACTTTGGCGCGCCGCGGCTGTCGGCGGCGATGGTGGCGTTGAGCGTGGGGCCGTGCGCCCTGGCCGCGTTGTTCACGCAGGAACCCATCTTCTGGCTGGTGCTGGTGCAGGTGCCGCTGTACATGATTTCGATGTCGATGGCTTCGTACCGGCTGAACGGCATGCTGGTGGCGACCATGCTGGCCGAACGCGAGAACGAACGGCAGGCGCGGCAAGATTCGCTGACCGGACTGCTGAACCGCTATGGCCTGTTCCACGCGCTGGACCAGGCGGTGGGGCGCGCCAGCCAGGGCGCGGCCGAATTCGCCGTGCTGTACCTGGACCTGGATGGATTCAAGGCGGTCAATGACACCTACGGCCACGGCACCGGCGACGCCTTGCTCAAGCAGGTTTCCGAACGCCTGTTGGCCTTGAAGCCGCCCGGCGCCGAAGCCGGCCGCATCGGCGGCGACGAATTCGTGTTGCTGATACGGCTGGATGGCAACGAGGACATCCGGCGCTTTTCCGACCGGATCATCGACAGCGTCCGGCAACCCTATGATCTACAACAGGAAATGCCGGTCTATATCGGCGGCAGCATCGGCATTGCGCTGATTCCGCGCCACGGCGCCGATACCGCCGCCGTGCTGCACGCGGCCGACCGCGCCCTGTATCTGGCCAAGTCGGCCGGGAAAAGCCGGGCGGCAATGGCCCAGCTGTAGGCCGCCTGCCCCATCGGTGGACTGGCGGCCGCCAGGGCTAACAGCGCCCTGGCCGCGCCTTCAAGACGCGACGGCCGCGGCGATCCGGAAGGGAAAGGCCTTGGCGCCGCGCGCCTTGTCCGTTTCCCGATGGGCGCTGATGGCCCAGGCCTGGCCGGACGCGATGCCGAGCTGGCGCATGGCGCCAGCGGAAAACCCGCAACGCAGGGTCATGGCTTGACGCCGTGCAAGTTCAAGCCCGACAGCTTGCGGGGTCGTGGAAATCCGCTCCGATTGCAGCATGGCAGCCCCCTGGCAAACGCGCTTCGGAAGCGAAGCGCCGTTGGAAACCAATCTACCTCAGCCGATCGGACTTGCGCGTGAAATGATGCGTAAAGTAATGCAAAGACTCGGTAATAAGTCTGTCATCCCCGGGGGAGCACCCGATTTACGGCGCACCGGCAGGTTTCAGGCGGGCGCGCCGGGCTCGGAATGAGAGGCCGGGCCCGCGGTTTCGCGGTCCAGCTGGTCGTTCCTGCCGTCGGCCGGCCCGGTCATGTTGCCGTATAGCAGCGAACGGCCGGCGAACAGCCCGCCCGCCACTTCCAGGTCGAACCGGTCGGTATCGCGCTTGCGCACGTCCGCCACCACTTCCGCCGCCTCGTCGGCGGGCACGCCGATGGCGCGCAGCGCGGCTTCGCCAAACACCAGCGCCGATTCGAAGGTTTCGCGGACCTGGTAGTCGACGCCGTCCTTGGCCAGAGCCAGGGAGTGGATCCGGTCGTAGGCGCGGACCACCAGTTGCACCAGCGGGAATTCGGACTTGATCAGCTTGACCATGTGGCTGACCGACTGCGGATTGTCGATGCAGATCAGGATGGCCTTGGCGTTTTCGGCGCCCGCCGTGCGCAGCATGTCGATCCGGGTACCGTCCCCGTAATACACCTTGACGCCCCACTTGGCGGCGGCGCGGATGGCGTCGGTATCGGTGTCGAGGATCGACACTTTCAGGTCGCGCGCCAGCATGGCCTGGGTCACGATCTGGCCGAAGCGGCCAAAGCCGACAATCAGGGCGCAACCGTCCAGGTCCTGGGCAACGTCCACGCCGTCCATCGAAGGCGCGGGCTTGGGCAGGAGCCAGCGCAGGGCCAGCACGCACAGAGGCGTCAGCGCCATGGAGATAATGACCACGGCGATCAGCACCGCTGCCAGATGGGCGTCGAAAATGCCGGCGGCCGCGGCGGCGCCGTAGAGCACGAAAGCGAATTCGCCCCCCTGGGCCAGCAGGGCCGCGCGGGTCAGGGCTTCGGCGTGGCCGGCGCGCAGCATGCGGGCAACCACGTATACGCCGACCGATTTGACCGCCATGAAGATCACCACGCCGGCCAGGATCAGCTGCCATTCGCGGGCCACGGCGGCCAGGTCCAGCGACATGCCCACGCCCAGGAAGAACAGGCCGAGCAGGATGCCGCGGAAGGGCTCGATCTCGGCTTCAAGCTGGTGGCGGAAGGTGGACTCGGACAGCAGCACGCCGGCCAGAAAGGCGCCCATGGCCATGGACAGGCCGCCCAGTTCCATGACCAGCGCCGCCCCCAGCACTACC
The DNA here is from genome assembly GCF_014170305.1 of Achromobacter sp. UMC71. Classification (GTDB taxonomy): domain Bacteria; phylum Pseudomonadota; class Gammaproteobacteria; order Burkholderiales; family Burkholderiaceae_B; genus Achromobacter. The sequence goes on along the minus strand of NZ_LZZT01000014.1, from coordinate 46,157 downwards.
AGCAAAGCGGCGGCCGTCATGACCTCACGGGCATGTGCCGCGGCCAGCAGCCGGAACAGCGGATTGAGCAGCCACCGCCCCGCGGCGAGCAAAGCCAGGATGCAGCCGATGGCGATGGCCGATTGCAGCCAGGGATCGGCATGCTCGCCGCCGCCGGGCGGGGCCAGCAGCGCGACCAGCGCCAGCAGCGGCACGATGGCAAGGTCTTCGAGCAGCAGAATGGAAACGATGCGCTGGCCCTGGGCGCTGGCGGTTTCGTCGCGCTCGGCCAGGATCTGCATGACGATGGCGGTGGACGACAGCACGAAGCCCATGGCCGCCATGAACGCCGCAGCGCCCGACAGGCCGGCGGCCAGGCCGACCACGGTCAACAGCGCGCCGCAGGCCAGCACCTGGGCAACACCCAGTCCGAAGATTTCACCGCGCAGCTTCCACAGCCGCGACGGCTGCATTTCCAGGCCGATGATGAACAGGAACATCACGACGCCCAGTTCAGCGACGTGCAGGATGGATTTGGGATCGGAGAACCAGCCGATGCCGAACGGCCCGATCACCAGGCCGGCGGCCAGATATCCCAGGACGGAGCCTAGCCCCAGGCGCTTGAACAAGGGCACGGCCACCACCGCCGCCCCCAGCAAGACCACGACGTTGACGAGCTGGTTGCCTTCGGCGGGCAGGGACATGGTCGGCTCCAGGGTGGCGCGGCGCCGAGGCGCCGCGCGCGGGGTCAGTCTTCGCGGAACTGCATCTTGTAGAGCGACGCATACAGGCCATTGGCGGCCAGCAGTTGGGCGTGCGGCCCCTGCTCGACGATCTTGCCGGCGTCCAGCACGATGATGCGGTCGGCGTTCTGCACGGTGGACAGGCGGTGCGCGATGACCAACGTGGTGCGGCCCTTCATCAGGCGCTCGAGCGAGGCCTGGACCTGGCGCTCGGACTCGTTGTCGAGCGCGGAGGTGGCTTCGTCCAGGATGAGGATGGGCGCGTTCTTGATCAGCGCGCGGGCGATCGCCAGGCGCTGGCGCTGGCCGCCGGACAGGCGGGCGGCGTTTTCGCCCACGGGCGTATTGATGCCTTGCGGCAGGCCTTCGACGAATTCGAGCAGGTTGGCGGCTGCCAGGGCATCGCGCACCTGCTGCTCGCTGGCCTGGCCCAAGGCGCCGTAGCCGACGTTGGCGGCGATGGTGTCGTCAAACAGCACCACGTCCTGGCTGACCAGCGACAGATGCGAACGCAGACTGCGCAGCTTCAGGTCGTTGATGGGCACGTCGTCCACGAAGATGGCGCCGGTATCGGCCAGGACGAAGCGCGGCAGCATGTTGACCAGCGTGGTCTTGCCGCTGCCGGAGCGGCCCACCAGGGCCACGGTCTGGCCGGGATCGACGACGAAGGACACGTCATTGACGGTGTCGCGGTCGGCGTCGGTAAAGCGGTGCGTGACGTTGCGGAATTCGACCTTGCCGCGCACGGGCTCGGGCAGCTCGCGGGTGCCGGTATCGCCTTCGGGCACTTGGTCGATCAGCGTGAACACGCTTTCGGCCGACACCAGCATCTTTTGCATGCGGGCAGCCAGGTTGGTCAGGCGCTTGATGGGATCGAAGATCTGGGCCAGCGCGGCCATGAAGGACGCGAAGCTGCCGACCGTGAGTGCGCCGCTGTTGGCCTGGCTGAGGGCCACGGCGATGACCGCGCCCACCGAGATCGAGATGCAGACCTGGGTCAGGGGCGTCAGGGCCGCGTCGGCGGTAGCGGTGCGCATGGCGAAGCGGCGCAGGCGGGTGCTGACGAAATCGAAGCGGCCGCGTTCGACTTCATAGCCGTCGAACAGCTTGATGACGCGCTGGCCGTCGATGCCTTCGCTGACCACGCGAGTCAGTTCGGCGTTCATGTTGACCATTTCGCGGTTGATGCGGCGCAGGCGCTTGATGAAGACCCGGGCGATCAGCACCGACACCGGCAGCATGATCAGGATGATCAGGGTCAGCACCCACGACATGTACAGCAGCACGCAGATCAGGGCGATGACGACGAGGGTTTCGCGCACCAGCACCGTGATGACGTCGGTGGCGTAGCCGGTGACGTTGCCTGCGTCGATGGTGAAGCGGTTCAAGAGGCGCCCGGTGTCGCCGCGCTTGAAATCGGCGTCGGGCAGGCCCAGCAGGCGCTCGAACATGTCGCGCCGCATGCCCAGCAACACGTTGTTGGCGACCCATGCCAGCAGGTAATCGCTAAAGAAGTTGCAGACGCCGCGCACGAAGATCAATCCGACCACCGCCAGCGGCAGCGCCCAGACATAATAGGGTTTGGTCCCCGCGAAGCCATCGTCGAGCAAGGGCTTCATAATGACGGCCAGCGTGGGCTGCGTGGCAGCGGCGCCGGCCATCAGCAGGGTCGCCAGCACCAGCCCCTTCCAGTAGGAACCGACCCGGGTATAGATGCGGCTCCAGAGTTCAGCTTTGACGGGCTGAGAGCCCGCGGGCGCGTTGCGTGCGGCAGAATTCAAGGAATCACTCGCTTTAATACAATTGTGCCCGGGATTGTACCGGCTACGCGCTGCGGCGCGGCCCCCTCCCTTCTTTCAGCCTTTGATGCGCACCGCGCCTGTCCATGTCCGAAATCAGTTGCCTTTACGTCCGCTTGCCCAACTGGGTGGGTGATGTCTGCATGAGCCTGCCCAGCCTGCGTACCCTGCAGGCCACCGGCGTGCCCCTGGTGATATGCGCCCGTCCCTGGGCCCGCGACCTGCTGGACGGCGTGCAAAAGCGGGATTTCATTCCCATGCTGGGAAAAGTGGGGCCAGATCGGGCGCAGGTCAGCGCCCACCGCCGCAGCCTGGGGGCCGATGGCCGCCGCGCGCGCGGGCTGCTGCTGCCGGATTCGCTGTCCAGCGCCCTGGTGTTCCGCTTGGCGGGCCTGCCGTCGGCCGGCTACCGGGATGACGGCCGCAGCTTCCTGTTGCGCTGGCCGGTGGCCAAGCCGCAGGCGGCGTTGCACGCCGTGCAGTCCTGGCACCACCTGACGCGCGAGGCCCTGACCCGCTGGGACCTGCCCGCCGGCCCGGCCGAGCCGGGCCCCACGCTGGACCTGCCGCTGACGCCTGTCCACGAAAGCACCGCGTTGCTGGCGCTGGAAGCGGCCGGATTGGCGGGCCAGCGTTTCGTGCTGATCGCCCCCACCGCTACCGGCCTGCACCGGGGCAAGATCAAGGTATGGCCAGGATTCGATACACTTACCCGCGCACTGCAGGCACGGGGCCATACCGTGGTAATGTGCCCCCCTCCGGCGGAAACCGACGAAGCCCGGCGCAATGCGCCGACGGCGCAGTTGCTGCCTCCCCTGTCCTTGGGCGCGTTCGCTGCCCTGACCGCCAGGGCGGCGCTGGTGATATGTAACGACTCCGGCGTGTCGCACGTCGCCGCGGCGGCCGCCGCCCGGGAACTGACGCTGTTCGGCGTCACCCGTCCGGGCCGCACCGGCCCGTGGTCGCCTCGGGCGGTGTGCGTCGGGTCGGAGACGGCGTGGCCGTCCATCGAAACCGTGGAACAGCAGGCCAATCTGCTGCTGGACGGTGCGCAGTAAACGGATTGTTTTGACATGACCTTTTCCAGCTACCTCGCGAATCTGATCATTCCCTACAACTTGTGCCTGACCCTGGTGGTGGTCGGCCTGGTGCTCGGCTTGTTCCGGCTGCGCAAGACCGGCGGCGCCCTGATCGTCGCGGGCCTGCTGTGGGCCCTGGCCTGGTCGCTGCCCGCCACGTCGCTGTGGCTGGGCGGCGCGCTGGAAAGCCGCTATCCGCATCTGCCGCCCACCGAATCGCCCACCGCCGACGCCATCGTGGTGCTGGGCGGCAATACCGCCAATGGCCGCGCCAACTGGTTCCTGCCCTACGACAAGGACACCGCCGTGGTGCGCGTGGATACCGCGGCGCAGCTGTACCTGGCCGGGCGCGCGCCCAAGGTGGTGCTGTCCGGCGGCGCGCTGGAAGGCGATGTCAGCGAAGCCCGCGGCATGGCCCATGCCATCCGCCAGCAGGGCGTGCCGGAAACGGCGCTGATCCTGGAAAACGCCAGCCGCACGACCTACGAGAACGCTGCCCTGACCGAAGACCAGCTCAAGACCCGTGGCATCGGCAAGGTGCTGCTGGTGACGTCGGCCCTGCATATGCCGCGCGCGATGGCGGCATTTTCCAAGCAGGGGGTAGTGGCCATCGCCGCCCCCGCCCCGCCCCAGATCGTGCGCCCCGCCGACGGTTCGCTGAACCTGTGGCTGCCCGACCAGCGCACCTTCGACGCCAGCCGTTCCATCATCAAGGAATACGCCGGGCTGTTCGTGTACTGGCTGCGCGGGTGGGTCTGAACGTGGGCGCGGCGCTTGCCTGCCGGCCGGGCTGCGGGGCCTGTTGCATCGCGCCGTCGATCACCAGCCCGATTCCGGGAATGCCGGATGGCAAGCCGGCGGGCGTGCCCTGTATCCAGCTGCTGCCAGACATGCGCTGCGCGATTTTCGGCCAGCCTGCGCGGCCGGATTTCTGCGGCGGGCTGCAAGCCCAGCACGACATGTGCGGGCCGGACCGGGAATACGCGGTGCGCTGGCTCGACGAACTGGAACGGGCGACCGCGCCGCGGCATTGAAAACGGGACCTTTTGAGGTCCCGTTTTTTTTACCTGAAGCCGCTGGCATCTCGTCCGCGGCCAAGTTCAAGCGCGCTCTTGCAGCACCGCTTGATACAGCTCTTCGTAGCGCGACGCCACGGTTTCCCAGCTTTGGTCGCGGGCGATGGCCAGGCCACGTTCGGACAGGGCCGCGCGCAGCTCGGGTTCGTCGCCCAGGCGTTGCAAGGCTTGCGCCAGCTGGGCGCCGTCGCGCGGATCTTGCAGGATGAGGGCGTCCTTGCCCGCCGACAGGTATTGGGCGAAGCCGCAGTAGGCGGGCGAGCTGACCACGACCGGCAAGCCGTGGGACATGGCTTCCAGGGGCGCCATGGCATAGCTGTCGTTCAGGGTCGGGTGGGCGTAGATGTCGGCCGCGGCGAAGTACTGGGCGACCTCGGGCGTGGGGTCGACCAGCGTGACGCGCTGGGCGACCTCGCCGGCGGCGCGCACGCGTTCACGGGTGGCGTCGTCGGCGCCCACCACCAGCAGGCGGTAGGCCGCGGGCAACAGCGCCAAGGCGTCGAGCAGCGCCGGCAGCCCCTTGCGCAAGGGGTTGCGGGCCACCAACAGACAGCCGATGGTGCCGGCGTCCCAGCCGAGCCGGGCGCGGGTGGCATCCCGGCCGGCGGCGGCTTCGGGCGCGGGCAGCTTGACACCAGGCGCGATGATGTCGACCGGCAATTGCGGGCCATAGCTGCGGTGCAGCTGGTCCATGATCAGCCCGGACACCGCCACGACGCGGCGCGCCGGCGCCTGGCGCACGCGGAATTTTTCCAGCAGCAGATAGGTGGCCAGGCGCGGGCTGAGCCAGGCCAGCGCCCGCTTGGACGGCTTGACGCGGGTCAGGCGGTTGTAGCGCACCGGGGTGACATGCATGACCTGGATTTCACCGGCCCAGCCGTTCATGTGCGAATGCACGATGTCGTAGCGGCCGCGGGTCAGGCGGTCGGCCTTCCAGGCGAAGTACAGCACCCGCATCCAGCTGGGCAGCCAGCCGGGAAAGCGGATGGGCAGGAAAGGAAACGGCAGGTCGCTGTCGAAGTCGCGGGCGACGATGGAGACATCGTGGCGCTTGCCGAGCACGCGCATCAGCTCGACCCCGTAGGCTTCAGCGCCGCCGAAGCGGTTGCCGAAGCGGTCGACCAGCAATGCGATGCGCAGCCGCCGCTCAGCCGCGCCCGCGGGTGTCTTCATAGCGGGTCAGGCATTTCTGCAGGAAACGGAAGATGCCCGTCGAACGCGACACGGTCACCCGCGGCAGGCCGAAGGGATCGTCGCTGGCGTTGGCCAGGCCGCGCTTGGTCAGCGTGGCGTTGTCGTAGCCGGCTTCGCGGGCCATGACGAGGTGTTCGGGGCCGTGGTCGCCGTAGGGATAGCAGAAGGCAGTGACGGGCGCGCCCAGCGCCTGCTCGAGCGCATCCTTGGACTCGACCATCTGGCGGCGGGCCTCGTCGGGCGTCATCTCGGGCAGGTGGACGTGGTCCAGCGTGTGCGAACCGACTTCGTGGCCGGACGCGGCCCACTGGCGCATTTCTTCGACCGTCATCAGCGGCGAAAACGGGATGCCGATCTTGGCGTCCCAGACATTACCGCCGTCGAACTGATTGGCCACCAGGTAGTTGGTGGCCGTGAAGCCCAGCTTGTCCAGCACCGGCATGGCGTTCTGAACCACGTTGCGATAGCCGTCGTCGAAGGTCAGGCCGAACACCTTGCCGCGGCGTTCGCCGCGCACATAGGGCATGACGTCGCGCATCGACAGGCCGCGGTAGCCCAGGAAACGCATCCAGCGCATCTGGCGCGCGAAGTCGTCGGGGTGCACCGTCAGGCCGCGAAACGGCGTGCCCTTGGGATTGGGCTCGCCGATCTGGTGGTACATGAGAATGGGGATAGACATAGCGCGGATTATAAGCGCTCAGTGTCCGCCCAATGTTCGCTGGTAGACGTCGACTGTTGCTTGGGCGAAACGCGTCAGGTTGAAGTCGCGCAGGCTGGTTTCGCGGGCATTGGCGCCCATGGCCCGGACCTTGTCGGGGTGGGCCAGCATGTCCTGCAGGCGCGCGGTCATGGCGGCCACGTCGCGCACCGGCACGATCCAGCCGTCAACCCCTTCCGTGACGTTTTCGGGCAGGCCGCCGGCATTGGTGACCAGGGCGGGCAGGCCCAGGGCCATGATCTCGCGGCAGGCGAACGACAGCGCCTCGCGGTAAGACAGCACGAAGCCGGCGTGGCACGACGCCAGCGCGGCGCGCACGTCGTCGAGCAGGCCGGGAAAGCGCACCTGGTCGATCATGCCCAGCTCGCGCACGCGCGCCAGCTTGGCTTCGATGGGAGGATCGCCGGCCACCAGCAGCAGCACCCGTTCCTTGTCACCGGGCGGCAGCGCCGCGACGGCGGCCACCAGGTCGAGCCAGCCCTTGTCGTAGTCGGTGCCGCCGGCGCTGCCCAGCAACAGCTTGCCGCGCCACTCGGGGCCGAAGAAGATGTCGCGCAGCTTGTCCAGGCTTTCAGCGGGCGGCGGCGCGAAGAACTGGGTGTCGATGCCGTGGCGGATGGTGGTGATCGGGCGCCGCTGGTAGGGCGAATCGGCCAGGAACCGGTGGATGTAATCGCTGACGGCGATGCTGTGGTCGGTGGCCAGCGCCACCCGCAGCTTGTGGCCGAAGCTGGTCACCGGGTGATCGTTGTGCTTGGTGAAGACGATGCGCGGGCGGCGCGCCATGGCCAGCGTGGCCAGCATGACCTGCTTGTGGTCGGCCGAGCCGTTGGCATGGATGATGTCGAAGCGGCCATCCTTGATCAGGCGGCGCAGGCGGGCCCGGTCGCCGAACCACGACGAGGGGCGCGTGGTGTAGCGCATGTCCACGACCGTGACGCCGGGAATCGCCTTGGCGTAGCGGTACAGGCGGCTGCTGGCGGGCGCGGCGACGGTGATCTGGTGATCCGCCGCCAGGGCGCGCGCCAGGTTGATGATGTAGGTGACGTGGCCGCCGCCGTTGTTGGCGTGGAAGTTGGTGTAGAGGATCCTCACTTCTTCTTCTCGGCCAGGAACATCAGCTTCGAATAGCGGAAGAAGCTGCCCGCGGCCGCGGTGACGGCCAGCACCAGGCCATGGCGGCCATCCAGGAAACCGCGACGGATCAGGTAGATGCGGACGAAGGTCCAGAAGCTGTGGCCCAGCGCGCCCAGGACGGACGTGCGCCGGCCCTTGGCGTACATCATGGCGGCAGCATCGGACGAATAACGGTTGATCTTGGTGATCAGCGCGTCCAGGTTGTCGTAGGGGTAGTGGTTGAAGTAGCCCTTGAGCTGCAGCGGCTGGCCGCTCACCGGCACCACGCGCTCGTGCACGGCCGCGTCGTTGAAGCGCGCGGTGCCGCGCTTGAACAGGCGCAGCACGTAGTCGGGCCACCAGCCGCTGTGGCGGATGTCGCGGCCGCAGAAATTGGACAGGCGCGCGATTTCATAGGTATCGGCGGCCGGGGCGTTGATGGTGTCCTGGATTTCGCGGGCCAGTTCGGGCGTGACGCGCTCGTCGGCATCGATCGACAGCACCCAGTCGCCAGTGGCCAGGTCCAGCGCGCGGTTCTTCTGCGGGCCGAAGCCGGGCCAATCGGGCGTGATTTCAACCCGGGCGCCCAGGGCGCGTGCCAGTTCCACCGTGCCATCGGTGCTGCCCGAGTCCACCACGATGAATTCGTCCGCAAAGGCCACGGACTTCAGGCAATCGGCGATGTTGGCCGCTTCGTTCTTGGTGATGACAATGACTGATAACTTCATCCGCGATTCCTAAGACGCTTTTTCCAGGCCTTCCAGGCGTGATAGCGCGGTCCCCAGAAGGGATCGCGCGACAACCAGATGCGCCGGTTCAGCCAGGTGCCGCCCTGGTTACGCACCGCGAAGCGGTAGATGTGTTCGGGGTCCGCGGCGGGCGTGTTCTGGCCAAAAGGGTCGGTAGTGTACAAGTGGCGGAAACCCGCCTGCCGGGCTGCCGCCACGTAGTCGGCGTCGAAATAGCCCTGGGGCCAGCAGAGATGATCGCTGGCCTGCCCCAGGCGGCGCGTCAGCGTTTCGCGCGAGTCGGCCAGTTCCTGGGCGATGTGCGCGCGCTTGGCGTCGACATCGGCCCCGCAGACCTTGTCCCAGCGCGTGTGGGTATGGGTGTGCGAATGGAATTCAAACGTACCGGCCGCCTGCATAGCCTCGATTTCGCTCCAGCGCAGCATGACGTCGTCGCTGCGGCCTTCGGCCACCGCCTTCTTGCAAGCATCGTGGTCGGGCGTGGCCGGCAGCGGCAGGCCCTGCCCCGCATGGGGCCGCACCGGACCGTCACCGATCCAGCCGGTGATGGTGAACAACACAGCGCGCATGCCGTGGCGCGCCAGGATCGGATGGGCGTGGACCCAGTTGTTCAGGTAGCCGTCGTCGAAGGTGATGAGCACGGAGCGCTCGGGCACCGGCGCGCCGGCCAGATAGGCGGCGAACTGATCGGTGGACAGCGACTGGTAACCAGCCCGCGCCAGTCGGGACATCTGCGCCTCGAAGACATCGGGCAAGGCGTTGATCATGCCGCCGGCCGGCGTGACATGGTGGTACATCAGCACCGGGACGTTGGGCGCGTTCATCCGCGCCGCTCCGCCAGCCATTTGGCGTAGATGGCTTCGGTGGTTTCGGCCAGGCGGGCCGGCGAGAAGACGCCCTCTTCCCAGACCATCTTGCGGCCGGCCTCGCCCATGCGGCGGCGCAGCGCCGGGTCGTCGATCAGCTTTTCCAGCGCGGCGGTCAGCGCGGCCGGGTCCTTGGGCGGCACCAGGATGCCGGTTTCGCCGTTGCGGAACATCTCGGACACGCCGCCCACGTCGGTGCCGATAACCGGCAGACCGCTGGCCTGGGCTTCGACGTAGACGGTGCCGGACGCTTCCTGCTGGGTCGCCAGCGCGAACAGGTCGCACCCGGCCAACAGGTTGGGCACGTCGCGCCGGGTGCCCATCAGGTGGATGCGGTCTTGCAGGCCCCGCTCGGCCACGTAGGCTTCGGTCTGCTCGAACACCGGCGAACCGCCGCCCACGAAGACCAGGTGCAGCTTGGGCCGGCTGGCCATCAGCGGCGCCATGGCGTCGATCAGGTCCTTGTGGCCCTTGGTGGCGCGCATGACGGCAACACACCCCACCACCAGGTCGTCCGGCGCCAGGCCCAATTCTTCGCGCAGCGTGGAGTGTTCGACCGGCGGCGGCAGCACGATGGGCGAATAGACGGTGGCGACGCGATCGGCCGGCACGCCGCGTTCGATCAGGTGCTCGCGCACGTGGTCGCTGACCGTGGTAACGCGATGCGGCAGCCGGGTATAGGACCACAGCGAACCGACCTTGTTGGACAGATGGCGGGTGCGCACGATCAGCGGCGTGCCCGCCAGGCGCGCGGCGGCCGCGGCGATGACGGTGTCGCGGCGGCTGTGCGTGTTGAGGACGTCGAAGCGGCCTTCGCGCAGGATGCGGCGGATGGCGGCAACGCCCTTCAGGTAATTGACGGGACCGTCCATTTCCAGCGTGTGCACGGTAAAGCCCGCGTCCGACAGGCGCTGGGCCAGCAGCGCGCTGGGCTGGCAAATGGCTTCAAGGTGGTGGCCACGCGCGCGCATGGCGTTCATTTCCTTGAAGATCCGTCCTTCCTGGCCGCCGAAACTGGTGGCGGCTTCAGAGTGAACGATACGCATCAGTACGTGACCTCCACGCCGTTGGGCTTGGTCCAGGCATTCAGGTTCTCGAGCAGCGTGTCGGCCATGCGGACGCGCCATTCTTCGCCCAGCCGCACCGTGCACAGGAAATTGTTCTTGGTGTAAACGATGTCGACCGGCACGCCGGGAATGCCGTTTTCGGGCTCGGCGCGGAACGGATTGAGCATCTGGCGCAGGCGCGCGGCGTCGGCCGCGCCGTTGAGCTTGACGCGCAGCGACTTGGCCCGCGCCTCGCGCGCCAGCTGCAGGTCATAGAGCTGCTCGGCCACGATACGCATGCCGCCGGAGTAGTCGTCGTTGCTGACCTTGCCCTGCACGATGACGAGCTGGTCTTCGCGCAGCCGGTTGCGGTGCTTTTCGTACAGTTCGTTGAAGACGGAGATTTCGACCTGCGCGGTGCCGTCGTCCAGCACCGCGAAGACCATCTTGCCGCGGCGGGTCATCATGACGCGCACGCTGGCCAGCACTCCGCACATCCATTGCAGGTCGCGCTGCGGCTCGACCCGCGCCAGCTGCATCGGCACGATCTGGCGCACTTCGTCGCGCCAGGCGTCGAACAGGTGGCCACTGTAGTAATAGCCCAGCGCCGACTTTTCCTCGGTCAGTTTCTTGTGCAGGTCCCAGGGCGCGACCTTGGCCAGTTCGCCGGCCACCACGTCGCTGCTGTCGTCGCCGAACAGGGACGACTGGTTGGCGCTGCGCGCGGCCTGCTCGGCCGCTTCCATCGCGGTGGGCACCGACGCCAGCATGGCGGCGCGATTGGGTTCGATGGTGTCGAACGCGCCCGCCTTGATCAGGGCTTCGATGGTGCGGCGGTTGACGGCCTGCTTGCCGACGCGGCGGCAAAAGTCGAACAGGTTCTGGAACGGGCCGCCTTCCTTGCGCGCGCGCAGGATGTCTTCGACCGCGCCCTGACCCGTGCCCTTCACGGCGCCCAGGCCGTAGCGCATGGTGCGCGGCGGCTTGCCCTTTTCGGTGTATTTGTCGGCCACCGGCTCGAAGCGAAAGCCCGAGAAGTTGACGTCGGGCGGCAGGACTTCGACGCCATTGTCCTGCGCATCGCGGCAGAAGATCTGGACCTTGTCCGTGTCGTCCATATCGGACGACATGGTGGCGGCCAGGAATTCGGTCGGGTGGTAGGCCTTGAGCCAGGCGGTCTGGTAGGAAATCAGCGCGTACGCGGCCGAGTGCGACTTGTTGAAGCCGTAGCCCGCGAACTTTTCCATCAAGTCGAACAGCTTGACCGCCAGGTCGGGATCGTGGCCCTTTTCCTTGGCGCCCTGTTCGAACAACTCGCGGTGCTTGGCCATTTCCTCGGGCTTTTTCTTGCCCATGGCCCGGCGCAGCAGGTCGGCGCCGCCCAGCGAATAGCCGCCGATGATCTGCGAGATCAGCATCACCTGTTCCTGGTAGACGATGACCCCGTAGGTGCTCTTGAGGGTCGCTTCCAGGTCGGAGTGGAAGTAGTCCACCGCGGCACGGCCGTGCTTGCGGTTGACGAAGTCGTCCACCATGCCGGATTCGAGCGGCCCCGGACGGTACAGGGCCAGCATGGCGATGATGTCTTCGAAGGTGTTGGGGCGCAGCTTCTTGAGCAGTTCCTTCATGCCGCGCGATTCCAGCTGGAACACCGCGGTGGTGTTCGCGTCGCACAGAATCTTGTAGGCGGCCGGGTCGTCCAGGCTGAGCGCCATGACGTCGAAGTCGCGCTTGTCTTCGTTGAACTGACGCACGTAGCGCACGGCCCAGTCCAGGATGGTCAAGTTGCGCAGGCCCAGGAAGTCGAACTTGACCAGGCCGGCGGCTTCGACGTCGTCTTTGTCGAACTGCGAGACCGCGCTGTTTTCCTGGCCGGGCTGGCAATACAGCGGGCAGAAGTCGGTGAGTTTGCCGGGCGCGATGAGCACGCCGCCGGCGTGCATGCCGATGTTGCGGGTCAGGCCTTCGAGCGGCTTGGCCAGGTCGACCAGCGCGCGCACTTCTTCTTCCTGTTCGTAGCGGTCCTTGAAGGCGGGCTCGTCCTTCAGAGTGCGTTCGAGCGACCAGGGGTCCATCGGGTTGAACGGGATCAGCTTGGACAGGCCATCGCAGAACATGTAGGGCATGTCCAGCACGCGGCCGGCGTCACGCACCACGGCCTTGGCGCCCAGCGTGCCGAAGGTGGCGATCTGGCTCACGGCGGCGCGGCCGTACTTTTCCTTGACGTAGTCGATGACGCGTTCGCGGTTGTCCTGGCAGAAGTCGATATCGAAGTCGGGCATGGAGACCCGCTCGGGATTCAGGAAGCGCTCGAACAGCAAGTCGTAGCGGATGGGATCCAGGTCGGTGATGCCCAGCGCGTACGCCACCAGGGAGCCGGCGCCCGAGCCCCGGCCCGGGCCGACCGGCACGCCGTTGTTCTTGCCCCAGTTGATGAAGTCCTGCACGATCAGGAAGTAGCCCGGAAAGCCCATCTGGATGATGGTCTTGCATTCCCAGCGCAGGCGTTCGTAGTACTGCGCGCGCTTGGACTCGCGTTCGGCGGCGTCCGGGAACAGGAACTCCATGCGCTTTTCCAGGCCCTCTTCGGACAGCTGGACCAGGTAGTCGTCCAGCGTCACACCGTCGGGCGTGGGGAAATCCGGCAGGCGCGGCTTGCCCAGCACCAGGCTGAGGTTGCAGCGCTTGGCGATTTCGACCGTGTTGGCCAGCGCCGAGGGCACGTCGGCGAAGCGGCGCGCCATTTCCTCGGAGCTGAGCAGGTACTGCTCTTTGGTGAAGCGGCGCACCCGGCGCGGATTGGCCAGGATTTCGCCTTCGGCGATGCAGACCCGGGCCTCGTGCGCCTGGAATTCGTATTCGTCCAGGAACTGCACCGGGTGGGTGGCCACCACCGGCAGGCCGGCTTCGGCCGCCAGGCGCATGGCGGCCTGGGTGTAGGCTTCGTCGCCGTCCATGCCGGCGCGCTGCAGTTCGATGTAGTAGCTGCCCGGGAACATCAGCGCCCATTGGCGCGCCAGCGCCAGCGCCGACACGGCGTTGCCGGCGTCCAGCGCCTGGCCGACGTCGCCGCCGCGCCCGCCTGACAGCACGATCAGGCCTTCCTGGCCCTGCAGCCATTCGCGGCGGATTTCAGCCCGGCCCTTGCCCTGGTTGGTCAGAAACGAACGCGACAGCAGTTCGCACAGGTTCAGGTAGCCCTGGTGGTTGCGCACCAGCAGCAACACCCGGAACGGCTTGGACGGGTCTTCGTCGTTGGTCAGCCAGACATCGGCGCCGGCGATGGGCTTGACGCCCGCGCCGCGCGCGCCCTTGTAGAACTTGATCAGGCCGAACAGGTTCGACAGATCGGTCAGGGCGACCGCGGGCTGGCCCAGCTTGGCCACGCGCTTGATGAGGTCGGGGATGCGCACAATACCGTCCACCACCGAGAACTCGGAGTGGACGCGCAGGTGAACAAATGGGGACGGGTTTGTTACGGCTTCGGACATAGCGGAATTGTACCTAGTCGAACGGCCCAAAAACGCGCCGTGGACGATTCCGGCGCCGCCTGCCGGGCAGCCCTGTGTAACAATAGACGATTGGACCTGACTCACCCGCCGCACGACGAGATTTACGTATGAAATGGCTGATACCCGGGATCTGGCTTGCCGCCATCCTGTTTGCGCACTTCCGAGGCCGCGTCAAGCTGCCCCTGGGCCGGCAATTGCTGGACCATTCCGTGCTGCTCGCCCCCGTCAATGCCTTCATGGTGCTGGCTTCGCGCGTGCCGTCCACGCCCTACCTGACCACCAGCGAAATCGCCGAGCTCAAGGTCCTGGACGACAACTGGGAAACGATCCGCGACGAGGCCGTGCAAATGGCCGAGCTGCGCCGCATCAAGGCGGCCGACAGCCACAACGACATCGGCTTCAATTCGTTCTTCAAGTACGGCTGGAAGCGCTTCTACCTGAAATGGTATGACGCGCGCCACCCGTCGGCCGAAGAGCTATGCCCCAAGACCGTAGCGATCCTGAAGACGCTGCCCAAGGTCAAGGCGGCCATGTTCGCCGAGCTGCCCCCTGGCGGCCAGCTCAACCCGCACCGCGACCCGTTCGCGGGCTCGTTGCGCTACCACCTGGGCCTGGTCACGCCCAACGACAACGGCTGCCACATCATCGTCGACGGCGAACAGTACAGCTGGCGCGACGGCGAAAGCGTGGTGTTTGACGAAACCTACGTCCACGAAGCCTACAACCGCACCGACCAGAACCGCATCATCCTGTTCTGCGACGTCGAGCGCCCACTGAAATGGGGCTGGGCCGAAGCCTTCAACCGCTGGTTCGGCCGGGTGGTGATGTCGGCGGCCAGCTCGCCCAACGACGGCGGCGACCAGACCGGCGCCATCAACAAGCTGACCCACGCGCACTGGGTCATCGACCAGAAGCGCAAGGCCTTCAAGGCCTGGAACCGCACGGTGTACAAGGCCACCAAGTATGGCCTGATCGCGCTGGTGATCGTGGGCTTCATCGCGCTGTAGCACGCCACGGCGGGCCGCCCGGCCCGCCGCCCCTGCCCCTCACCCCGCGTCGCGGTCCGGCAGCGTCAGCAGGCCGGTGTGGTAATCGTAGCCATAGATTTCGCCATAGCGGCCCCATTCCACGGCGATCTTCAACACCCGTTCGGCCTCGTCGGGCTTCAGGAACTCTTCCAGCGAATCCAGGAAGTTCTTTTCCGGCAGCGCACCGGCGGGCTCCTGTTCCAGGCTGTGCCGGATATGCGCGGCCAGCGGCACGTGGGCCAGCAACTGGCGCCCGAAGATGATCTGCTTTTGCCCCTGGTCGGCGTGCACGTAGCGCTGGCCCAGCGGTGTCAGGAAGATGTCGCCCTTGTCGATCTGCGCCAGTCCGAACAGCCCCAGGGCTTCGCAAGCCGGCAGCAGGTCATCGTCGGCGATCTCGGCTTCTTCGGCCAGCTTGGGCAGGTCGGCGCGGCCATTGAAGGGCGCCTCGGCCAGCACATCCAGCACGCCTTCCATGCGCTCGACCTCGGTCTGCGGGAAGCGGTAGCCCAGGCCCTGCTGACGCGGGGTGGGCACATCGTGCGCCGGGCGTTGGGTCATCAGCGCGTAGACCTCGTCGATCAGCGCCCGCACCTGCGGAGAGTCGGCATTGCGCGGCCGCGGCAGGCCGATCTGGACCTGGCTGCGGATGCGGCCGGGGTCGCTGGAAAAAATGATGATGCGGTCGGCCATCATGACCGCTTCCTCGATGTTGTGCGACACGATCAGGATGCCCTTGGTCGAGATGCGGCTTTCGTCCCAGAGCTCGAGCATGTCGTCGCGCAGGGTTTCGCCGGTCAGCACGTCCAGCGCCGAGAAAGCCTCGTCCATCAACAGCACGTCGGGGTTCATGACCAGCGCGCGGGCGATGCCGACGCGCTGGCGCATGCCGCCGGACAGTTCGCGCGGCAAGGCGCCGCCGAAACCGCCCAGGCCCATCAGGTCGAGCACGGCGTCGGCGCGCTTGGCGCGTTCGGCCGGCGCCACGCCCTGGGCTTCCAGCCCCAGTTCGACGTTCTGCTGCGCGGTCAGCCAGGGGAACAGCGCGAACGACTGGAACACCATGGCGATGCCCGACGCGGGGCCGTACACCGGCTGGCCGCGATAGGTGACGGTGCCCTGGTCGGCATTGACCAGCCCCGCCATGATGCGCAGCAGCGTCGATTTGCCCGAGCCGGACTTGCCCAGCAAAGCGACGATCTCGCCTTCGTGCAGGATGAAGTCCACGTGTTCCAGCACGTTGCGGGCAGTGCCGTCCGCGGCGCGGAACGATTTGCCCACATCGTGCAGTTCGATCAGGAGATTGGCATTCATGAGGACTCCTACCGGCCGCGGTCTTCGGCCAGCAAATACAGTTTTCGCCAGAAGAACCGGTTCAGCAGCATGACGAAGATGCTCATGACCCCGATGCCAAGCGCGATGCGGTGGAAATCACCCTGCTCGGTCATCTGCTTGATATAGCTGCCCAGGCCGTCGGCCACCAGCGAAGTGTTGCCCCAGGACACGTACTCGGCCACGATGCTGGCGTTCCAGGAGCCGCCGCTGGCGGTGATGGCCCCCGTGATGAAGCTGGGGAACACGGCCGGCAGGTACACCCGGCGCCACAGCAGCCAGCCCTTCAGGCCCAGGTTGCTGGCCGCCAGACGCAGTTCGTTGGGGATCGTCGACGCCCCCGCCACCACGTTGAACAGGATGTACCACTGGGTGCCGAAGATGATCAGCGGACTGAGCCAGATGTTGGGGCTGAGTTTCAACGCCACCATCACGAACACCACGGCTGGAAACAGCAGATTGACCGGGAATGCCGCCAGGAACTGCGCCACCGCCTGCACCCGCTGGGAATACTTGGGCCGCAGGCCGATCCAGACGGCGATCGGCACCCAGATCGTGGACGCCAGCCCGATCAGCACCATCACCCGCACCAGGGTGATGCCGCCCAGGCCCACCACGTGCAGCACTTCGGCCCAGCCCACTTCCGCGTGCACGAAGACCACCAGCTTGTAGGTGGCCAGCAGCGCGCCGGCGGCCAGCAGCGAATCCCAGACCCGGGTCCAGCGCGGGTCCGGCGCCTTGGCGCGGGCCCGGATCGAGGTGCCGTCATAGGACACGCTGAACCAGCCCAGGGCGCGCCGCATGCGGGCCCAGAACAGGTTGGACAGGGCTTGCATCCAGCGGCTGCGGCGAGTCCAGTCCAGCAGCCAGGACTGCTGGGCGACGTCGGCCTGCGATTCCTCGAAGCGGAATTTGTCGGCCCAGGCCAGCAGCGGGCGAAAGAACAGCTGGTCGTACAGCAGGATGCCGGCCATCATGGCGCCGATGGCCCAGGCGATGGCGCGGCCGTCCTCGGCGTCGATGGCCACGGCGATGTACGAGCCGATGCCGGGCAGCTTGATGTCCTGCCCGGCCACCGAAATCGCTTCGGCCGCCACCAGGAAGAACCAACCGCCGGACATGGACATCATCATGTTCCAGAGCAGGCCCGGGGTGGCGTACGGCAGTTCCAGGCGCCAGAAGCGCTGCCAGCTCGACAGCCGGAACACCCGCGCCGCCTCGTTGAGCTCGGCCGGCACGGTGCGCATGGACTGGTACAGGCTGAACGCCATGTTCCAGGCCTGGGACGTGAAGATGGCGAAGATCGCCGCGCATTCCACCCCTAGCAGATTGCCGGGGAACAGCGCGATGAACGGGGCGATGGCGATGGCCTGGAACCCCAGGATGGGCACCGACTGCAGGATGTCCAGCATCGGGATCATCGCTTTTTCCGCCGTGCGGTACTTCGCGGCGATGGCCGCGAAGATGAAGCTGAACAGCAGCGAGAAGGCCAGCGCCGTGAACATGCGCAGGATGGTGCGCAAGAGGTAGTACGGCAGGTAGACCGGATCCAGGGAGATCGGCAGTTCTTCGCCGACGGCGAAGGGGCGGCTCATCTGCGAGGCGCCGTAGGCCATGGCGGCCAGCACCACCAGGACCAGGGGCAAGAGCGCCCAGTCCCAGCGGTTGGGCGAGGAGCGGGACGACGAGGACGGGCGGGTCCGGGTGCTGAAAAGCTCGAACATGTCGGCAATGCTCCAGGGAGCGGCGGGGAAAGGCCCGCGCATTGAAGCATAACCAGATGACGCGTCTCTGAACGGAAAACGACTGAAATCTGCCTGTAATACGGGACGGCTCGCGCCGTCCCGCCGTCAGCGTTGCAGGGACTCCCAGCTTTTCATCAGCCGCTTGACCGAAACCGGCATGGGCGTGCGCAATTCCTGCGCAAACAGCGCCACCCGCAGCTCTTCGAGCAGCCAGCGGAACTCGTCCAGGCGCGGGTCGGGCGCCCCCTTCAGGGCCGAGCGGGTCCGCTGGTACTGCGTGAGCAGCGGCGCCATTTCGGCCACCAGCTTGGCGTCCCGCCCCGGATCGGCGCGCAGCTTGTCGATGCGCGCCACCGCCGCCTTCAGGTAACGCGGGTAGTGGGACAACTGGGCATAGGGGGTGTCGCGGATGAACCACTTGGGCATCAGCGCCCCCAGCTGCTGCTGCAGGTCGGCGTAGGCGGCGGCGTGCGGCTTGGCCTGCGGCAGCTTGCGCTGCAGGGCCGCGTATTCCGTCAGCACCGTGCCCGCCAGGCGGGCAACCTCCTGCGCCAGCAGGCCCAGCCGGCCCTTGCCTTCGGTGCGGCGGGCCTCGAACTGCTGCTCGTTGACGGGCCAGGGCTCGGCCAGGCAGGCCTGGCCCAGGGCGCAGTCGATGATTTGGTCGCGCAGCTCTTCCTGCGTGCCCAGCGTCATGTAGAGCATGCTGATCCTGGTCAGGTCGGCCAGGTTCTTTTCCAGGAACTTGACCTGCTCGCGCAGGCCCAGCCGGAACAGCTTGAGCAGGCCAGCCCGGTGGGCCTTGCGGGCCTCGTCGGGATCGTCGAACACGTCCAGGTCGCAATGCGCGCCCCGGTCCACCAGCGCCGGATACCCGATGACCGACTGGCCGCGGCGCTTGATCTCGAGGATCTCCGGCAACGGGCCGAACGACCAGGACGTCAGGTTTTCATGCGCCAGCGCCTGGGCCACCTGCGTATCGCTGGCCGCCAACTGCTGGAAGGTGGCCTGGGCCTGCTTGCCGAATTCGGCGCGCAACTGGGCCAGGTTGCGGCCGGCGGACAGCATGCGGCCATGCTCGTCGACCACCCGGAAATTCATGAACAGGTGGGCCGGCAGGGTTTCCAGCTTGAAATCGGCCACGGCCGGGCGCACCTGCACCTGGTCCCACATGTCGGCGATCAGGGCGTCGACCAGGCCCATCTGGGGATCGGCCATGCGCTCGAACCAGCGGTCGTAGAAGCCGGCGGCGTAGTCGGGCAGCGGCACGCAGTGGCGGCGCAGCTTCTGTGGCAAGGACTTGAGCAGCAGATGCGCCTTTTCCTTGAGCATGCCGGGCACCAGCCATTCGCAGCGCGCCGGATCGATCTGGTTCAGGGCAAACAGCGGCACCGACAGCGTCACGCCATCGCGCGGCGAGCCGGGCTCGAAGTGGTAGTCCAGCGCCATCGAGACGCCCTGCCACTCGACCTTCTTGGGAAAGACGTCGGTGGTGACGCCGGCGGCCTCGTGCCGCATCAACTCGTCGCGCGTCAGCATGAGCTTGGCCGCGGCGGCCTTGTCCAGCCCGCCCACCCATTTTTCGAGGGTCGCGGTCTGCGAGATGTCGGCCGGCAACTGGCGGTCGTAGAAGGCGTAGATCAGCTCGTCGTCGACCAGGATGTCCGGGCGGCGGGTCTGGTGCTCGAGCTTTTCGATGCCGGCGATCAGTTTGCGGTTGTGGGCCACGAAGGCCAGGCGCGTATCGATCTCGCCCGGCACCAGCGCCTGGCGGATGAACAGTTCGCGCGCCTCGCGCGGATGCACGCGGCCGTACTGGATGCGCCGGCCGGTGTAGATGGTCAGCCCGTACAGCGTGGCGCGTTCGTTGGCCACGACCTGGCCAGCCTTCTTTTCCCAGCGCGGGTCCGACCAGTTCTTGCGGATCAGGTGGGCGCCCACCTTTTCCAGCCAGACCGGGTCGATCCTGGCCACGCAGCGCGCATACAGCCGGGTCGTCTCGACCAGTTCGGCGGCGACGATCCAGCGGCCCGCCTTCTTGACCAGGCGCGAGCCGGGGTGGATGTGGAAGCGGATGTCGCGGGCGCCCTGGTAATGGCCGCCCTCGTCGCTCTTGAAGCCGATGTTGCCCAGCAGGCCCGACAGCAGGGCCAGGTGCAGCTGTTCGTAGGTGGCCTCGATCTGGTTGACGCGCCAGCCCTGTTCGCCCACCAGGGCAGCCAGCTGGGTGTGAACGTCGTGCCATTCGCGCAGGCGGATGGGCGACAGGAAATTCTGCCGCAACAGGCTCACCAGCTTGCGCTGCGAGGCCTTGTGCTGGACCTGTTCACCGTACCAGCGCCACAGTTTCAGGAAGGAAATGAACTCGGACTTGTCGTCGGCGAACTTGGCGTGGGCGGCTTCGGCCGCCTCGCGCTCCTGCATGGGGCGGTCTCGGGCGTCCTGCACCGACAGCGCCGACGCGATGATCAGCATTTCGGCCAGGCACTGCTGTTCGCGCGCGGCCAGGATCATGCGGCCGATGCGCGGGTCCACCGGCAGTTTGGCCAGTTCGTGGCCGGTCTCGGTCAGCACGAACGAGGCGCCGCTGCGGGTGGCATCGGGATCGTCGTCGGCCGAGGCCAGCTCGATGGCGCCCAGTTCCTGCAGCAGATGGTAGCCGTCGGCGATGGCGCGCCCGGGCGGTGCTTCGACGAAGGGAAACTGCTCGATGTCATCGAGCTTGAGCGACTTCATCCGCAGGATGACCGAGGCCAGCGACGAGCGCAGCACTTCGGGGTCGGTGAAGGCCGCGCGGGCGTTGAAGTCGGCCTCGTCGTAGAGCCGGATGCATACGCCCGGGCCGACGCGGCCGCAACGGCCGGCGCGCTGATTGGCCGAGGCCCGGCTGATGGGCTCGATGCGCAGCTGTTCGACCTTGTTGCGCCAGGAATAGCGCTTGATGCGGGCCAGACCGCTGTCGACCACGAAGCGGATGCCGGGCACGGTCAGCGAGGTTTCGGCCACGTTGGTGGCCAGCACGATGCGCCGCGCGTTGCCGCGCGGATGGAAGATCTGTTCCTGTTCGGCCTGCGACAGGCGCGCGTACAGCGGCAGCACCTCGGTGCCAGCCGGATGGCGCTTGCGCAGCGCCTCGGCCGACTCGCGAATCTCGCGCTCGCCGGGCAGGAACACCAGTACGTCGCCCGGACCATGGCGGGCGCACTCGTCCACGGCGTCGACGATGGCGTCGACCAGGTCGCGCTCTTCGTCGCCGGACATGCGTTCGCGGTCGCGGCCGGGCTTGGCGGGCGCCTCGTCCTCGGCGGCTTCCTCGCGCACCGGGCGGTAGCGCAATTCAACCGGGTACAGCCGGCCCGAGACCTCGATGACCGGCGCGAGCTTGTCTTCGGACGCCGCGAAATGGCGGGCGAAGCGCTCGGCGTCGATGGTGGCCGACGTGATGATGATCTTCAGGTCCGGGCGCCGCGGCAACAGCTGCTTCAGGTAGCCCAGCAGAAAATCGATGTTCAGGCTGCGTTCGTGCGCCTCGTCGATGATGATGGTGTCGTAGCGGCGCAAAAGCGGATCGCGCTGCGACTCGGCCAGCAAAATGCCATCGGTCATCAATTTGATGGACGCGTTGGGGCCGGTGCGGTCGCTGAACCGCACCTGGTAGCCCACCACCTCGCCCATCGGGGTATTCAGTTCCTCGGCGATGCGCTTGGCCACCGAGGTGGCGGCCAGCCGCCGCGGCTGGGTATGGCCGATCATCTTCTGGCGGCCGCGGCCCAGCTCCAGGCAGATCTTGGGCAGCTGGGTGGTCTTGCCCGAGCCGGTCTCGCCGCTGACGATCACCACCTGATGGTTGGCGATGGCGCGCGCGATCTCCTGGCGCCGCGCGCTGACGGGCAGGTCTTCGGGGTAGGTGACGGCGGGAATGGGCCGCTCGGGGCGGGGCGCCCGGCGCTCGGCCTGGGCCACGCCGCTGGCCCGCGGCTTTCCGGGGGCACGGGTCGACCCGTCGGCTGCTTCGGGCGGCCGCGGGCGGGAAGATTCTGGCATGTACGATTTGTCCGGTTAGGTTCCTATTATATAAACGCCCCGCGGTCATATAATTTCGGCACGCCGCCCTTGCGACGGCGCGTTGACGCGGCGCCTCGCCGCGTTGTTGCCACTCTCAGGATTTGCCCCACCCATCATGCCCGACCTGGAACCAGACACCGTCTCCGCCCTTGAAGCCCCTGAATTCGCCCCTGCCCAGTTCGTCCGATGGTTCCGAGATGTGGCGCCCTATGTGCATGCGTTCCGAGGCAAGACCTTCGTAGTGGCGTTTGGCGGTGAATTGGTGCAGGCCGGCGCGCTGAATGCGCTGGTCCAGGACTTGTCGCTGCTGTCCTCGCTGGGCATACGGCTGGTGCTGGTGCATGGCTCGCGCCCCCAGGTCAACGAACAACTGCGCCTGAAGGGCTTCACCCAGCAATTCGACCGCGGCCTGGCGCCCACCGACGCCGCCGCGCTGGAATGCGCCAAGGAAGCCGCCGGCGAAATCCGCCTGGACATCGAGGCCGCCTTCAGCCAGGGCCTGCCCAACACGCCCATGTCGCACGCGCACATCCGCGTCATTTCGGGCAATTTCGTCACCGCGCGCCCCACCGGCGTGCTCGACGGCGTGGACTACAAGCACACCGGCCAGGTGCGCAAGATCGACGTCGACGCGCTGAAGTTCGCCATCGAAAAGGGTTCGTCGGTCGTCCTGCTGTCGCCCCTGGGCTTCTCGCCCACCGGCGACGCCTTCAACCTGGCCATGGAAGACCTGGCCACCAGCGTGGCCGTGGCGCTGCGCGCTGAAAAGCTGATCTTCCTGTCCAGCGGCCAAGGCGTGCTGAACGAAGACGGCACCGTCGACACCGAACTGGCCCGCGTCGACGCCGACGGCCTGCTGGCCGCCGGCTCGCTGGACGAGGAAACTGGCGCCTACCTGCAGTACGCCTCGCTGGCGGTCAAGCGCGGCGTGGCCCGCGCCCACCTGGTGCCGTTCGCGCTGGACGGCAGCGTGCTGCTCGAAATCTTCACCCACGACGGCGTGGGCACCATGGTGGTGGAAGACACGCTGGACGACCTGCGCCCGGCCACCATCGACGACGTCGGCGCCATCCTGAGCCTGATCGAGCCCCTGGAAGCCGACGGCACGCTGGTGCCGCGCCCGCGCAGCGTGGTCGAACGCGATGTCGAAAACTTCACCGTGCTCGAGCACGATGGCGTGATCTACGGCTGCGCGGCCCTGCACACCTTCGCCGACGAGCAGATGGCCGAAATGGCCTGCCTGATCGTGCACCCCGAATGGCAAGGCTCGGGCGAAGGCGAGATCCTGCTGCGCCACATGGAATCGCGCGCCCGCGCCACCGGCGCCAAGCGGCTGTTCGTGCTGACCACCCGCACCTCGCACTGGTTCATGAAGCGCGGTTTCGTGCAGGGCGGCATCACCGACCTGCCACGCGAAAAACAGAACCACTACAACCGCTCGCGCAACAGCCTGGTGTTCATCAAGAAGCTGTAACGCCCGGCGCTACCCGCAGGGTCCGAAGGGGCTTGGCGCCGTCCGCGCGCCAAGCCCGCTAAAATGGCCCATTACTTATTCTTTCCGGCAGCGAACCATGGCCCGTACCGTCAACTGTGTGAAATTGAAGCGTGAAGCCGAAGGGCTGGATTTTCCGCCCTACCCCGGCGAACTCGGCACCCGTATCTGGCAAAGCATTTCCAAGGAAGCTTGGGAAGAGTGGAAGCAGGTGCAAACCCGCCTGGTCAACGAAAACCGCCTGAACCTGGCCGACGCCCGCGCCCGCAAGTATCTGCAGCAGCAAATGGAACGCTTCCTGTTCGAAGATGGCAGCGTCGAAGCTCAGGGCTACGTCCCGCCCTCGGCCTGATTGCCGCCGCGCCGCCGCGCGCGGCACGCCTCGAAGCCCCTCGTTCGCGAGGGGCTTCGCGCTTTTGCAGCCCGATTGGCCGCCCCGCCCGGCACTGGCCTTAAGATTCCGATATTGCTGGTCGTATTAAAGCCGTCATGACAGAAGAACCGAGTTCCGCCCTCGCCGCAGACCTGCCCCCGGCCATTCGCCGTGCGCTGGCGATCGCGCCCGACCGCAAGCGCGGCACGCTGGACGATGTGCGGCATGTCGTCATCCTGATGCAGGAGAACCGGTCCTTCGACCATTATTTCGGCGCGTTGCCCGGCGTGCGCGGCTTTGCCGACCCGCATCCCGCGCCCACCGCGGCGGGCAACGTGCTGATTCAGGCCGACGGCGGCCAGCAACTGCGGCCCTATGCGCTGCATGGCGAATACGCCAGCCACACGCCGGTGGGCTACATCACGCCGCACACCTGGGACGACGCCCAGCGCGCCTGGAACGACGGCCGCATGGACCAATGGCTGGCCGCCAAGAGCCGCCTGGGGCTGGGTGCCTACCGTCCCGACGAAGTGCCGTTCCAGACCGCGCTGGCCAACGCCTTCACGCTGTGCGACGCCTACCACTGCGCGATCCACGCCGGCACCAATCCGAACCGGCTGTTCCTGTGGACCGGCACCAACGATCCGCTGGGGCGCGCCGGCGGCCCCGCCCTGGTCAATACGTTCGACCGCCTGGGACCGGCCGACCAGGGGTATGGCTGGACCACCTACCCGGAACGCCTGCAGGCCGCCGGCATCGACTGGCGCATCTACCAGGACATGGCGGACAACTTCCACGACAACCCGCTGGCCGGCTTTCGCCAGTACCGCCGCCAGCTTGCCGGCGACGCCGCGCACGCGCCGCTGCGCGACCGGGCCCTGTCCACCCATACCCTGGACGACCTGGCGCGCGACGTGGACCAGGGCACGCTGCCCCAGGTGTCGTGGATCATCGCGCCCACCGCCGATTCCGAGCATCCGGAAGTCTCGTCGCCGCGCCAGGGCGGCGCCTATACGGAGCGGGTGCTCGAGATCCTGACGCGCAACCCTGCCGTCTGGAGCGGCTGCGTGTTCCTGGTCACCTACGACGAGAACGACTGCTTTTTCGACCACATGCCGCCACCCGCGCCCCCGGCGCGCGTCACGCACGACCCGGCGGGCAACCATTGCGGCGGCCTGTCCACGGTGGAGTTGGACGGCGAATACCACGATGCCCGCCACGGCCCCAGCGCCGGCTCTCCGGACGACCCGCCGGCGCTGCACGGCCGCGGCTTCGGCATGGGCCCGCGCGTGCCGATGCTGGTGGTGTCCCCCTGGAGCCGGGGCGGCTGGGTCAATTCGCAGGTGTTCGACCACACCTCGGTGATCCGCTTCCTGGAAGCCCGTTTCGGGGTGGCCGAGCCCAACATCAGCGCCTGGCGCCGCGCCGTGGCCGGCGACCTGACCTCGGCCTTCGATTTTGCCGGCGACCGCGGCTGGTTGCACGCCGACAGCATCCGCCACGCCTGCGCGCTGCCCTATGCCCTGGAGGCCGTGGGCCGCATGACCGCGGACAGCGAGCACTACCGCCTGACCTTCCGCAACCCCGGCACGGCCGGCGCCGTGCTGCATGTGTACGACCGCCTGGTGCTGGCGCGCGCCCCGCGCCGCTACACGGTGGGCGCGGGTGCCCGGCTGGACGACGGCTGGCGCCTGCATGCGGACGGCGCCTACGATCTGTGGCTGCTGGGCCCCGACGGCTTTCACCGCCAGTTCCGCGGCGACGCGCAAGACGCCGGCCTGCTCGAAACGCAATTGGTGCCGGTGACATCCGGCGTGCGACTGCGCCTGATCAACCACGGCGACACGCACCAGCCGGTGAAGATCGAATCACGCATGGGCGACGGCTGGCGCGCCATGGCGCACGTGCAGGCCGGCGGCGCGCTGGAATTGAAATACGCAGGCTGCGAAGGCTGGTATGACCTGGAGGTCAGCGCGCAGGCCCTGCCCGCCTTCGGCCGCCGCCTGGCCGGACGCATCAATGCCGGCAAACCCGGCGTGCCCGACCCACGGCTGTGCCAGGGTACGGTGCTGCCGCCGGCCGCCGTAGCCGCCACGCGGTAAGGCACGGCCACCCGCCACCGATACCAAACAAAAGCAGGAAAACCAGTACCTCAAGAAAAAACCCCAAGACGCCGCGGCGCTTGGGGCCTTCTTTTGCCTGGACAGCGAGCGGCGCAAAGCCGCCCGCGGATCAGGAATCCTGCTGTTCGTTCGGGGTGTCTTCTTCGCCGCGCGCCAGGCGCTCGGTGTTCTTGACGCCGGTGTGGCGCACGTCGGCGCCCTTGACCATGTAGATGACGCGTTCGGACATGTTCTTGGCGTGGTCGCCAATGCGTTCCAGCGCGCGCGCGATGAAGATCATATCGATGGCGCGCGAAATGGTGCGCGGGTCTTCGATCATGTAGGTGATCAGGTGACGCAGCGCACCCTTCCATTCCTTGTCCACTTCCTTGTCGCTGCGCACGACGGCGGCGGCCAGGATGGGGTCGAGGCGGGCGAAGGCATCCAGGGCCTGGTGCAGCATGGTGCGCACGTTGGAGGCCATGTGACGCAATTCGATCACCGGAATGTGCGGCATGTCGGCTTCGTGGATGCGGCGGGCCACGGTGGCCACTTTCTCGGCCTCGTCGCCCGAGCGTTCCATGTCGGTCAGCATCTTGGACACGGCCATCAGCATGCGCAGGTCGATGGCGGTGGGCTGGTGGCGGGCGAGGATGCGGCTGATGCTCTCGTCGATCTCCACTTCGTGGCGATTGACTTCCTTTTCACGCTCGCGCACCTTTTCAACCAGCGTCAGATCGCCGCTGGCCAGCGCATCGATGGCCTCCTGGATCATGGCTTCGACCACGCCGCCCATCTGCAAGAACTGCGAACGGACGCTTTCCAGATCTGCGTCGAACTGCTTGTTTGTATGCTCCGTCATCCGGGCTCCCTGCGTGGTTGATCTCATTGCATTGCCCCGATATGAAAGAGTTTCTCGAGATGGGCCTGCACAACCGGCAAGGTTATGACCCAAGTGTGACAGGATTATGAATCGCGGCTCCGCCCCCGGCAAGCGCGGGCGGAGCGCACCGCTCGCGCGCTCAGGCGCGGCGGTCCAGGCGGCGGATGCCGTTTTGCGTGGCCAGCAGCGCCACGTCGGCGCCGGCAATGGCGAACAGGCCGACGGTCACGACACCCGCCAGGTTGTTGATGCGGGCTTCCAGGCCCGGCGCGTCGGTGATCGACAGGCCGGCGACGTCCAGGATGATGTTGCCGTTATCGGTGACGAAGCCTTCGCGCAGGCGCGGTTGGCCGCCCAGGGCGACCATGGCGCGGGCGACGGATTCACGCGCCATCGGGATGACTTCGATCGGCAGCGGGAACTTGCCCATGACCTGCACCAGCTTGGATTCGTCGACGATGCAGACGAAGCGCTCGGCCACCGAGGCCACAATCTTTTCGCGCGTCTGCGCGCCGCCGCCGCCCTTGATCATGTGCAGGTTGGCGTCGATTTCGTCGGCGCCGTCCACGTACAGCGGCATGGACGTCACGTCGTTCAGGTCCAGCACTTTCAGGCCATGGCCCGCCAGGCGTGCCGCGCTGCGCTCGGAACTGGCGACCGTGCCGCCGATACGGCCCTTGAAACGCGCCAGCCCGTCGATGAAGAGGTCGGCGGTGGAACCGGTGCCCACGCCGATGATGACGTCCGGGCCGGCAACCTGTTCAACGAGTTCCAGGGCGGCGTCTGCGGCTTGCTGCTTGAGTTCTTGCTGGGTGAGCATGGCGGGGAAAATGCGGAAAAAAGGTGAGTAGAGCGGGGAAATTTAGCATGCGGCCGCGGCCGGCCAGGCCCGCGCCAGGATCGCCGCCACGTCGGCGCCCGCCGCCAGCTCGCCGAACACGCCGCCAGCCGCGCCCAGGCGGCTGCCGACAAAGCCCTGCGCCACCGCCTGGGGCGCGTGCTGGATCAACAGCGCCGCCTGCCACAGCCGCGCCAGGCCACAAGCGATGCGGCGGGCCTGGAACTCGGCCTGGACGGTGCCGGCCAGCAATGACCGCCAGTCCGCCAGCGCCGCGTCGAATTCACGGTACTGGCCCACCGCCGGCGCGAATTCGCTTTCCAGGGCCGGCAGCGCTTCGGGTTCGCGTTGCAGGGCCCGCAACACATCCAGCGCCATGACGTTGCCCGAGCCTTCCCAGATGGAGTTGACCGGCGTTTCGCGATACAGGCGCGGCATGGGGCCTTCTTCGACGTAGCCGTTACCGCCCCAGACTTCCATGCATTCGGCCACCGCCGTGATCGCCCGCTTGCAGACCCAGAGTTTCGCGGCCGGCGTGCCCACCCGCGCCAGCGCGCGCGACCGCGTGTCGCCCCGCTCGTCCACCGCCCGCGCCAGCCGCAGCGCCAGCGCCTGGGCGGCCTCGGATTCCAGCGCCAGGTCGGCCAGCACGTTGCGCATCAGCGGCTGCGCCATTAGCGGCTTGCCGAAAGCCTGGCGGTGGCCGGCATGGTGCAGCGACTGCACCAGCGCCTGGCGCAGCAGCGCGGCGCTGCCCAGCACGCAATCGAGCCGGGTGGTGGCCGCCATTTCCAGCAGCACTGCCAGGCCGCGTCCGGGCTCGCCCACCATCGCCCCCCAGGCCTCTTCGAATTCGACCTCGGCGCTGGCGTTGCTGAGATTGCCCAGCTTGTCCTTCAGGCGCCGGATGCGGATGGCGTTGCGCGGCCCGCCGGGAATCCAGCGCGGCACGAAAAAGCAGCTGAGTCCTTCGCTGGTTTGCGCCAGTACCAGATGCGCGTCGGCCTGCGGCACCGAAAAAAACCATTTGTGCCCGACGAGACGATAGGCGCAGCCTCGGCCCGCCGGGCCCAGCGGCTCGGCCCGCGTGGTGACGGCGCGCAGGTCGGAGCCGCCCTGCTTCTCGGTCAGCCCCATGCCAATCAGGGCGCCGCGCTTGCCGGCCAGGGGCGCGTCGGCGCCGTCGAATTCTCGCGAATACAGCGCGGGCAGCCAATCGCCGCCATAGTCGACCACGCCCGCCGGCTCGCGCTGCAACAGAGGCACCGCGGCAAACGTCATGGTGGTGGGACACAGCGTGCCGGCCTCGACCTGGCCCTGCATCAGGTAGGCCGCGGCGCGCGCCACTTGGGCGCCGGGCACCGGCTGCGCCCAGGCCCGGCTGTGCAGGCCGCGCGCCGCGATGCCGTTCATCAGCAGCTGCCACGCCGGATGGAATTCCACATGGTCGATGCGATGACCGCCGCGGTCGTAGGCCAACAGACGCGGCGGACAGCGGTTGGCTTCGGCGCCGGCGGCCAGGGTCTGGGACCGCCCCAACCAGGCGCCGTGCGCCGCCAGGTCGCCCGCCCAGGCCCCGGCGCCCTCGCGGGCCGCGGCCTCGCGCAGGGCGGGGTCGGTCTCGTACAGCGAATAATCTTCCAGGGGCGGAACCTGATTAAGGACGGTATGGGTCACGAACGAAGTCATGCTGGCTCCCGGCTATACGTTGATGTGCCACGCGCGGCCGCGCCACAGCCACGCTCGTCCTGCTACCCGCCTGCCCGGCAGCGCCGCTACCTGGCGATGGGCGCTACCCGCTGCCAGGGCCGCAAGGCCTCGACCTGGGCGGCCAGTTCCAGCAACCAGGCCTCGCTGCCCAGCGGGCCCATGACCTGGATGCCGATGGGCAGGCCGTCGGCCGACAGGCCGAACGGAATGGAAATCGCAGGCATGCCGGTCAGGTTGGCCAGCGGCGCGAAGGGCGAATAAGCGATCACGCCCTTCTTGCCCAGGCGGTATGCCAGGTAGTCGGCGTTGTCCATGGCGTAGCGGCCGATAGGCGCAGGCAACTGCGCCAGCACCGGCGACAGGAACAGGTCGTGGCCCTGCGCGCCGTCGCGATGCAGAAAGCGCCCGATGCGCCGCGTGATCTCGTGGCAGCTATCGACGCAGGCGACGTACTGCGCCCCGGAGATGGCGCGCGCATATTCGCGCGCGCCCAGCGTGGTCGGTTGCAGTTCGTCGGCGGCCAGCCGGCGGTTGCGCGCGCCGACGAATCCGTCGATGGCGTTGGCCGCCGCGCTGGCGATCAAGGGCAACATGGGCGACAGCACTTCTTCCGAACCGACGGGCGGGGCGGCGCTGACCATTTCGTGCCCCAGCCCGGCAAAGAAGCGGGCGGCCTCTTCGACGGCGGCGGCGACTTCGGGATCGATGGCCGCGCCCTCGTAGGTGGTGCTGATGAACGCGATGCGGCGCCGCGGCGCGGATTGCGGGTCGGCGGACACCCGCGAGACGATGTCCAGATAGGTGTCCTGCGGCTTGGCGGGCGAGGCGTACGGCGCCCCCACGTCGGCACCGGCACTGATGTCCAGCGACGTGGCGCAGTCGCGCACCGACAGGGTCATCATGTGCTCGGTGGCCAAGCCGCCCCAGCCTTCGCCCTTGAGCGGGCCCAGCGGCATCATGCCGCGCGACGGCTTCAGGCCGAGCACGCCGCAACACGAAGCGGGAATGCGGATCGAACCGCCGCCGTCGCTGCCGTGCGCGATGCGCACCATGCCGCTGGCCAGCGCGGCTCCCGCGCCGCCGCTGGAACCGCCCGCGCTGTGACCGGCCTTCCAGGGGTTCTGCGTGGGGGCTCCGTAGACAGGGGATTCGCTGGTGGGGCTCAGGCCGAGTTCGGCGCTGGTGCTGCGGCCAAACGGGATGAGGCCCGCGCGGCGGTAACGCTTGACGATTTCGGCGTCGACCGTCCAGTCGACCTTGCCATACAGTACCGAACCCATGGCGCTGGGCAACCCCAGCGCCGCCGTGCCCAGGTCCTTGAGCAGCGTGGGCACGCCCAGGAAGGGACGTTGGCGCAGCAGCGCCAGGCGCTGATCGGACGTCAGGCCCGCCAGCTCGTCATCGAGTTTTCCGGCCAGTTCAAGGCCCAGTTCGGCCTGCACACCGCAGGCGGCATTGATCGACGGATTGCGCGCCGCCACCCTTTCCACGGCTTGCTGCATCGCGGCAAGCGCGGTCGTGGCTCCCTGGGCGATATCGGCGCCCAGCGCCATCGCGTCGAAGGAAGAGGAATCAAGTCGGTCAGCGGGGCTCATGCTTACGATGCTCCAGATATCGACGGCGAAATGCCGCAACTATGAGGATATCGACAGACCGCCCCGGTCACAAGCGCGGGCCGGCCGCAGACCGGGCATGGACCGCCTGCGGGCCAAGCGGTGGATCAGCCCGCGGGCCGGCCAGCGTCGGGCAGCGGGGTCTCGTCGGCGGCCTCGGCGTCGCTGCCCGCGTTGGTTTCCAGGCCGTCGCCGCCCAGCAGGCGCGCGGCCTCGGCCTCGGGCAAGGCCTCGACGCTCTTCAGGTTGCGCAGCATGGCGCGGGTGCGCACCTCGGTCTGGCCGATCTTGCTGCTGGCGGTGTCCAGCGTTTTCTTGACGCCGGCCAGCGCGTCGCCGAACTTGCCGAATTCGGTCTTGACCGCGCGCAGCACCTGCCAGACTTCGGACGAGCGCTGCTCGATGGCCAGCGTGCGAAAGCCCATTTGCAGGCTGTTGAGCAGCGCCGCCAGGTTGCTGGGCCCCGCCACATTGATGCGCAGATCGTGCAGGCGGTCCAGCAGGCCCGGCCGCCGCAGCACTTCGGCATACAGGCTTTCGGTGGGCAGGAACATGATGGCGAAGTCCGTGGTGTGCGGCGGCGCCACGTACTTGGACGCGATCAGGCGCGCCTGCACTTCAACGGCCTTGCCCAACGCGGCGCCGGCCGCCTTGACGCCTTCGACGTCGGCGGCCTCTTGCGCATCCATCAGGCGCTCGTATTCTTCCTTGGGGAACTTGGCGTCGATCGGCAGCCAGACCGGCGTCCCGCCATCGCCGCGCCCCGGCAGGCGGATGGCGAATTCGACCGCCGCGTCGCTGCCCGGCACCGGCTTGACGTTGCTGGCGTACTGCTCCGGCGTCATGTTGTCTTCGATCAGCCGCGCCAACTGCACTTCGCCCCAGGTGCCGCGCGACTTCACATTGGTCAGCACCCGCTTCAAGTCACCTACGCCAGCGGCCAGCGCCTGCATTTCGCCCAGGCCCTTGTGCACGGCTTCGAGGCGGTCGGACACCTGCTTGAACGACTCGCCCAGGCGCTGTTCCAGGGTGGCGTGAAGCTTTTCGTCCACGGTGCGGCGCATCTCGTCCAGCTTGGCGCTGTTGTCGGTCTGCAACGCCTGCAGGCGCTGGTCGACCGTCGTGCGCACTTCCATCAAGCGGCGCTCGTTGATCTGGATCAGCCCCTGCAACTGCTCGCCAAAGCCCGCGGCGAAGCGGCCCAGCGATTCGGCGGATTCGGCGCGGGCCGCCTGGGCGTCGCGGGTCAGCGCGGCGCGCAGGTCGCCGTGGGATTGCGCCAGCTCCTGGCGCAAGGCCCGGGTCGATTCCGAGAATTCGGCGCGCAGGCCGCGCTGGCCCTCGCCGATATCGGCCCGCAAGGCCCGTTCGGTGCGCTCCAGCCCTTCCAGCAACGCGTCCAGCCGGCCATCGTGGCTGGGACGCGACAGCCGCGCTATCACCACGGCCGTCAGGGCCGCCAGGCAGGCCAGCACCGCGCCACCGGCGGCAATCCAAAGCAGAATGTCATTCGACAAGGTAAACCCCCACGCCGCGCCCACGGCAGCTGCCCGAAATTATAGGGCCGCATCCCTGCCCTTGTAGCTATCCGAAACGACTTCACCCCGCGGATGCAAGACCAAGAGCAAGCAAGAGCATTAAACTGTTAACAACATATATAAAATCCTTAAAAAGAGTTGAATACCGCTGATCTCCCTACATCCTGTGCGCCCGCCGTCGGCTTCGGATCCGTCTTCGGTCCATTGAATCTCAATGACGAAACGCCCGTGGCCATTGGCGGCGATCGCCACATCTTCCAGCACCCGCATGCACCGTCCCTGCTCGTCAAGGTGATGGACATGCAGGCGCGCGCCGTCTACCTGGAAGCGCGGCCTTTCAAGCGCTGGTACAAGCAGTACCAGCGCGAAAGCGCCTACCGCGTCTACCTGAACGAAATCACCGAGTACGTCACCACCACCACGCGCCCGTCCGGCGTCTGGCAGGTGCCCATGGCGCGCATCGTGGGCGTGGCGCAGACGACGCTGGGCCTGGGCCTGCTGGTCGAGAAGATCACCGACGCCGCAGGCAACATCGCGCCCACCGTGGCCGACCTGGCGCGCCAGGGCAAGATGGACGCCAACCTGTCCGCGCAACTGGACGAATTCGTCGAAGACCTGGCCGATGCCCACGTCGTGCTGCACGACCTGTCGGCCAGCAACATCGCCTGCGGCCAGAACGCGGACGGCAAGACGGGCCTGTTCCTGATCGATGGTTTCGGCGTGCTGCCGCTGGTGCCGGTCTACGCCTGGAGCAAGCGGCTCAACCGCAAGCGCATCCAGCGCAAATACGTCGAGATGCGCGCCGCCATGGCGCGCCGCGCCCGCGAGGCGGCCCTGAGAGCCAGCCAAAGCGGATCGGGCGCGCAGGTCTGAACCCGGCCTGCAGCATGGCGGGCGGCGATACCGCCCCCTGCCCCTGATGCTCAGGGCGCGTGTTGCAGCACTCTCCCCTGCGGGTCGACCCATTGATAGTCCCGCCCCGCCACCTGCCCGCGGCGTAGCGGGTTGCGGGTGCAATAAGCCGCGTAGGCCGGGTCGACATAGCGGTATTCCAGGTGCTCGTCGCGTCCGGGCGGAATGCCCAGGCGGGTGGTGCTGATCAACGCCTGCGGCGCTTGGCCCACGTCTTCCACGAACAGCGCCCGCGGATCGAACCGGCGGGCATCCCAATCCGGCACTTTCAGGCCCAACGCGCGGCACAGCAGCGTCTGGCCCGCACACAATTTGGCGGGCGGCCGCGGCTGCCCCTGGGCATCGGGATTCAGCTGCTGCATGCGCGCCAACGCGTCGGGACCGGACAGCGCGTCGGTCCAGGGATAGGCCGATTTGATCAGCACGGCATTGCCGGGGCCGGCGGCACTGAAATTGAGCGAGTCGCCGCCGCGGGCGTAATACATGTAGACCACGCCCCCATCCATGAACAGGGCGCGCCGCTTGTGGGTATAGCCCAGCGACGCGTGGCTGCCCTTTTCTTCCAGGTAGTAGGCTTCGGTCTCGATGATGCGGGCCGACAGCCACAGGCCGCCCACGCGATGGCGCACGACCTTGCCCAGCAACTCGCGCGCGAGCACGCGGGCGTCGCGATTGAAAAAGGCATCGGGCAACGCGTTGCCCGCGCGGCGCGATGCCTGGTTGGCCCGGGTGGCCACGGTGTCAGGCGAAACGTTCGCCGTAGCGCTTTTCGCTGAAGCCGACACCGACCTCGCCATCGGGCGTGACGGTGACGGGACGGCGCACCAGCGCGGGGAATTCAGCGATCAGCTGGGTCCATTGCGCGTCGGTGGCGGGCGTCTTGCGGTCGTCGGGCAGGTTGCGCCAGGTCATGGAGGCGCGGTTGACCAGCTTTTCCCAGCCGCCGACCTTGCCGGACCAGGCCTTCAGGGTGGCGGCCGCCACGGGATGGTCGCGGTAGTCGATGAACTGGTGATCGACGCCGTGTTCGGTCAGCCAGTCGCGCGCCTTGACGCAAGTGCTGCACTTGGTCAGGCCATACAGGGTGGTTTGCTTCATTTGGGTTCGGACTCCTTGCGCCATTGCATGCGGTTGGCCAGGATCACGCAGGTGCCCACCGCCAGGATGAACAGCGTGGCCAGCGCATTGATCTCGGGTTTCAGCCCCAGCCGCACGCGGGAGAAGACCTCCATGGGCAAGGTGCTGGAACTGGGGCCGGACAAAAAGGACGCCAGCACGACGTCGTCCAGCGACAGGGTGAAGGACAGCAGCCAGGCCGATGCCAGCGCCGGCGCGATCAGCGGCAGCGTGATCTTGAAGAACACGACGATGGGCGTGGCGCCCAGATCCAGCGCGGCTTCCTCCAGCGAGCGGTCCAGGTCGCGGATGCGGGTCTGGATCACCACGGCCACGAAGGCCATGCACAGGGTCACGTGGCCGACCCAGATCGTGAAGATGCCATTTTCGGCCGGCCAGCCCAGGTGGCCGCGCAGTTCCACGAACATCAGCAACAGCGAGATGCCCAGCACGACCTCGGGAATGACCAGCGGCGCGCTGAGCATGCCGACGTACAGCGCAAAACCGCGGAACCGCCCCATGCGGCCCAGCACATAGCCGGCCCAAGTGCCGATGATGACGGCGGCCGTGGCGGTCATGGCGGCGATGCGGAACGACAGCCAGGCCGCGCGCAGCAGCGCGTCGTCATTGAACAGCGAGTGGTACCAGCGGAACGAGAAGCCGGTCCAGGACGTGACGGCCGGCGACTCGTTGAACGAGAACACCATCAGGCTGATGATGGGCACATACAGGAAGAAGTAGCCCAGCCCCAGCACGATGGCGCGCAAAGTCTTGTTGGGACCGTTCATTTGCGGCCCCCGGTCGCCAGTTCCTGCTGCTTGACCTGGTTGTATTGGAACAGCGCCAGCGGCACCAGCAGCAACAGCACCATCACGCAGGTCACCGCCGAGGCCATCGGCCAGTCGGTGTTGTTGAAGAACTCGTTCCACATGACGCGGCCCATCATCAGCGTATTGGCACCGCCCAGCATTTCGGGGATGACGTATTCGCCCACCGCCGGAATGAACACCAGCATGGCGCCGGCGATGACACCCTGGCGCGACAGCGGCACGGTGATCTGCCAGAACGCCTGCCAGGGCTTGGCGCCCAGGTCGTAGGCGGCTTCCAGCAGGCGCAGGTCCATCTTCACGAGGGTGGCGTACAAGGGCAGGATGAAGAACGGCAGGTAGGCGTAGACCATGCCGATGTACACGGCCAGGTCGGTGCGGTAGATCTCCAGCGGGCTGGAAATGATGCCCAGCCACTGCAGGAAATTATTGAGCAACCCATCATTGCGCAAGATGCCGACCCAGGCGTACACCCGCAACAGCAGCGAGGTCCAGAACGGCAGGATCACGCCCAGCAGCAGCAGATTACGCACGCCAGGCGACGAACGCGCGATGTAATAGGCGATGGGATAGCCGATCAGCACGCAGGCAAGCGTGGTGATGCCGGCGATCTTGACCGAGCTGAGGTAGGTGGCGAAATACAGGCTGTCGGTGAACAGCAGGATGTAGCCGCGCAGGTGCAGACTGAACTGCACCGCTTCGTCCTTGAATTCCGCCAGCGACGTGTACGGCGGAACACCGAACTTGAGCTCGGCGAAGCTGATCTTGAACACGAGCAGGAACGGCACCAGCAGGAACAGCACCAGCCAGGCGAACGGCGGCACCACCGCCAGCGTCCGGCCAGACGGCAACCAGTCGCGGGGCGAAAAGCGGATCATGACGCCAGCACCGTCGCGCTGTCGGCGTCCCAGCTGACGAAGATTTCTTCATCGATGCCCGGGGCGTCCATCTGGGCCAGCAGCAGGCTGGGCACGCTGGCCTCGACCATGGCGCCCGAATCCAGGCGTATCTGGTAGAGCGCGTAGCTGCCCATCCAGGCCATGTGGCTGACCATGCCGTGGGCCCAGTTGTAATCGCCTGCGGGTTGCTCGCGCGACACCACCATGCGTTCGGGGCGGATCGACACGTGCACGTCCATGCCCAGGGGTTCGCTGACGCCGTGGCTGACGTACAGCGGACGGCTCAATTCAGGGCTTTCGATGGCGACGTGGTCGGGTTCGTCGACCACGATGGTGCCGGTGAACATATTGGTCGAGCCGATGAAGCTGGCCACGAAACGCGAGTTCGGGAAGGCATAGACGTCCTGCGGCGTGCCGCATTGGACGATCTGGCCTTCGGTCATGACGGCCAGGCGATGGGCCATGGTCATGGCCTCTTCCTGGTCGTGGGTGACCATGATGCAGGTCACGCCGACCTGCTCCAGGATCTTGACCAGCTCGATCTGGGTCTTTTGGCGGATCTGCTTGTCCAGCGCGGACATCGGTTCATCGAGCAACAGCAGCTTGGGCCGCTTGACCAGGCTGCGCGCCAGGGCGACGCGCTGCTGCTGGCCGCCGGACAGCTGGTTGGGCTTGCGCCGCGAATAGCCCGCCATCTGGACCAGGTCCAGGGCTTCGAACACGCGGTCGTGGATTTCGGCGCGGTCCACGCCTTCCTGCTTCAGGCCGAAGGCGACGTTGGCCTCGACCGTCATGTGCGGAAACAACGCATACGACTGGAACATCATGTTCACGGGCCGGCGGTACGGCGGCACGCTGGTGATGTCTTCGCCGTCGAGCAGGATCTGGCCGGAGGTGGCTTCCTCGAAGCCGGCCAGCATCCGCAGCAAGGTCGACTTGCCGCTGCCGGAGCTGCCCAGCAACGCGAAAATCTCGTTGCGCTTGACCGAAAGGTTGACGGAACGGACGGCGACCACGTCGCCAAAGATCTTTACGACATCGGCGACCCGGACGAACTCGTCCGGGTCAGCCGAATGCTGCGCCGAGTAACGGCTATCGGTCATGATGGCTATCGTCCGGACTTCAGCTCGGCCCACATGCGGGTTTGCAGGCGCTGGATGTTCAAAGGCAGGGCCTTGATGACGTACAAGGTCTTGGAGACCTCGGGCGACGGGTAGATCATCGGGTTGTCGGCCACGTCCTTGACCACGTACTTGCGCGCCTCTTTGTTGGCGTTCGGGTAGAACATGGTGTTGGTGATGGCGGCGTGCACCTGCGGCGTTTCAATGTAGTTGATGAACGCCAGGGCTTCTTCCGGATGCGGCGCGTCCTTGGGAATGACCATCAGGTCGAACCAGGCCGGGGCGCCGCCCTTGGGGATGAAGTAGTTCACTTCGTAGGCCTTCTTGGCTTCCATGGCGCGCTTGCGGGCGATCATGACGTCGCCGGAGAAGCCATAGACCATACACAGATCGCCGACGGCCA
Source organism: Achromobacter sp. UMC71 (assembly GCF_014170305.1). Lineage (GTDB taxonomy): Bacteria > Pseudomonadota > Gammaproteobacteria > Burkholderiales > Burkholderiaceae_B > Achromobacter. Next base: position 8,283 of record NZ_LZZT01000014.1, on the reverse strand, counting down.
ATTCGTCGATGTAGCCCGACGAGCTGAATTGGCGGATGTAGGGGCGGATCTGCTTCAGGACATCCAGCGCGGCCTTGTAGTCGTCGGCGTTGGTGGTGTTGGGATCCTTGCCCAGGTACTTGAGCACGGCCGGGAACACCTGCGCGGCTTCGTCCAGCATCGAGATGCCGCACTCTTTCAGCTTGGCGGCGTTCTCGGGCTTGAAGATCATGTCCCAGCTGGCCAGGTCGACGTTGTCGCCCATGATCTGCTTGACCTTGGTGACGTTGTAGCCCAGGCCGTTGGTGCCGTAGCCCCAGGGCACGGCGTATTCGTTGCCGGGATCGACCGCGGCAACCAGCGCCATGACGTCCGGGTCCAGGTACTTCAGGTTGGGAAGCTTGGACTTGTCCAGTTTCTGGAACAGGCCCGCCTCGATCTGGCGCGAGGCGTAATGCGTGGACGGGACAACGACGTCGTAACCCGATTTGCCGGCCAGGAGCTTGGCCTGCAGGGTGTCGTTGCTGTCGTAGACGTCGTAGCGGACCTTGATGCCGGTTTCCTTTTCGAAACCCGGAATCGTGTCCGGCGCCGTGTATTCGGCCCAGTTGTAGACGTTGACGACCTTGTTCTGCGCCACCGCGGCCGACGTGGCTGCCATGACCAGCATCGTCCCTAGCGCCCAGCGCATTCCCGCCCTTAGTTTCATTACCAGCCCCCCAGCTATCCGCCGTAAGTTACAGGAGTACCAAAAGGCGAAATCATAAAGCTTTTTAGCAAGGACCTGACCAACTTTACCGGCAGATTTAGCCGAATTTGCCGCAATTAGGCCCCGATTGCGACGTCCGGGGCCGCCATGGGCTTACGGCTGCACGCCCACGCCCCAGGCCGTCCAGTAGCTGTCGCGCAATTTGAGCCAGAAGCGTTCGCCGTCTTCGCCGGCCACCTTCACCAGCGAACGGCGCAGGCGCTCCAGGTTGCCCTGGCGCTGGCGGTCGGACAGCCTGCCCTGGGTGCCGCGGTCGAAGTCGATGAGCCAGACCCGGTTGTCGGAACCGATCAGAATATTGAAGGCATTCAGGTCCGCATGCCAGACGCCGGCCCGGTGCATCCGCACGATGACTTCGGCCACCGGCTGCCAGAGCGGGTCGGCCAGGGCCTGCGCCAGCGGCCGCACGCCCGGGATGCGCTCGACCACGATGGCGGCGCGGTAGGTCGGCCCCTGGCGCCAGTAGGCCGCGGCCAGCGGCGCGGGCACCGGCAGGCCTTGCTCGCGCATCGCCGCCAGCAGCCGGAATTCGCGGAAGCTGCGGCTGCGGTCCTCGCCGGCCCACAGGTAGGTGTCGCGGCTGATCCTGGCGATCAGCCCGCCGCGGCGGTAGCGCCGCAACACGCCCTGCCAACCCTGCCCCTGCACGAACCAGGCCGCCTGGCGGCCGCCGGCATCAACCGGACGGGCCCGGTCGCCGTAGTGGGACGGGTTGAAGATGTCGGGACCGGAATCGCCCAGGCGGGCGTCACTGAGCATGGCGCCGGCCAATGGCGCGGGCCAGGCCTGGCGCCGGGCGCCGGAGGGGTCCGGCTTAGCCTTCACGGTTGCGCATCCAGTCGGCCACGCCGAAGAACGACTGCAACAGGCGTTCGACCAGGGCGGGCTCGATGCCTTCGTCCTGCATCGCGCGGCCCATGCACGCGACCCATTGGTCGCGTTCGACGATGCCGATCGAGAACGGCAGGTGGCGGGCCCGTAGCCGCGGATGGCCGAAGCGCTCTATATAGTGATCAGGGCCGCCGAAGTAGCCGCACAGGAACCAGAACAACTTGTCGCGCGCCTCGTCCAGGCTGGGGCCGTGGGCGGCGCGCAGTTCCTTCAGGTCCGGTTCGATGTCCATCAGGTCGTAGAAGCGGTCGACCAGGGCGCGCACGCCCGGCTCGCCGCCAAGCAGCTCGAAAATGCTGCGGGAAATATCCACGGGTTCGGTAATGATCTGCACGCGGGAACTCATCAGGTTTCTCTAAGGGTGACCAGGGGCGGGGTGCGCAGCACGCCGCGCAGCGCCAGCGCGCCGCCGGCCCAGGCGCCGAGCATACCCGCGCCCACCCCGGCCAGCCAGGGCCAGAGGCTGAGGGTAATGGTGAAATCGAACACCTGGGTTGATAAAGCCCAAGCGATCGCGGTGGCGCCGGCCGCCGCCAGCAGGCCGGCCAGCCCGCCCACGGCCCACAGCTCGATGCGCTGCGAACGCGCCAGCTGGCGGCGGGTGGCCCCCAGGGCGCGCAGCACCGCGGCCTCGCGCATGCGCTCGTCGCGGGTGGCGGTGAGCGCGGCCGACAGCACCAGCACGCCGGCCGCCAACGTGAACAGGAACAACAGCTGCACCGCCCGTCCGACCTCGTTGAGCACCGACTGCAGCTGCTGCAGGATCGCGCCCACGTCGAACACCGTCAGGTTGGGGAACTGCCGCACCAGCGCGGGTAGCACCTGCGCCTTGTCGGGCGGCAGGTAAAAGGACGTGATCCAGCTTTGCGGCATGTCGGCCAGGGACGCGGGCGTCAGGATGGCGAAAAAATTCACGCGCATCGTATCCCAATCCACCCGCCGCGTGCTGGACACGGCCACTTCCACCTGCTGGCCCGCCACGTCGAAGGTTATCTTGTCGCCCAGCTTGATGCCCAGGGTCTTGGCCAGACCCGATTCCAGCGAGACCTCGGCCGATCCCGGCGTCAGCCACCGGCCCTGCTCGATCCGGTTGGACGAGGGCATGTCCTGGCCATAGGACAGGTTGAACTCGCGGTCCACCAGGCGCTTGGCGCGCGGCTCTTCGTAGTCGTCAGGGCCCACCGGCTTGCCATTGACGGCGATCAGGCGGCCCCGCACCATCGGCGACAGCACGATACCGCCCAGCCCCTCGCGGGTCAGCGCGTCGGTCACGGCCTGGCGCTGGTCCGGCTGCACATTGATCAGGAAACGGTTGGGCGCGTCCGGCGGCAGCGTGCGCTGCCAGCCCTGGATGAGGTCGGTGCGCGTCATCGCCAGCAGCAGCAAGGCCATCAGCCCCACCGCCAGCGCGCAGACCTGCGTGATGGTGGCGGCGCGCCGCCGCACCACCCCGGCCAGCGCAAAACGCAGGGCCGGCAGGCCGGCGGCCAGGCCGCGCAGCCGCGCCAGGCCCAGGATGCACAGCCAGGCGACCAGCGCGAACACGGCGAACGCGCCCAGGAAGCCGCCCGCCACCACGCCGCCCAGCTTGGCGTCGCCGGCGAACCACCAGATCAAGAGGGCAAAGCCGACGGCGCCTACGACATAGCCGGTGGCGCTGCGGGCGCTGAGGGTATCGGCGTCACGCCGCAACACCCGGGCCGGCGGCACGTGGCGCAACTGCGCCAGCGCCGGCAAAGCAAACCCCAGCAGCAGCAACAGGCCGGTCAACAGCCCCTGCAACGCCGGAATGGCCGACGGCGCGGGCAGCGCGGTATCGATCAACGAGGCCAGCACCATCACCAGCACCTGATGCACGGCGTAGCCCAGCAGGCAGCCGGCGGCCGAGGCAAACAGACCGACCAGCGCGAATTCCAGGGTCAGCATGCGCGCCACCTGCGATTGCACCGCCCCCAGGCAGCGCATGACGGCGATGCCGTCGCGGTGCCGCGTCATGTAACGGCCCGCCGCCAGCGCCACCGCCACCGCGGAAATCAGCACGGCCAGCAGCGCGACCAGCGATAGGAAGCGCTGCGCCCGGTCCAGCGTGCGGCGCACTTCGGGGCGGCCCGATTCCAGCGTGGCGACCTTCTGGCCCCGCTTCAGGTTCTGGTTGAGCCAGGCGGAGTACCCCGCCACCGCGTCCGGCTGGCCGGCGGCCAGCAGCGCGTAGCCGATGCGGCTGCCCGGCGCGATCAGGCCGGTGGCCGGCAGGTCGCTGGCGCGCAGCAGCACCCGCGGCGCCACATTCACGAACTGCATGCCGCGGTCCGGTTCGTACGTGATCACGCGGTCGATGCGCAGATGGGCGTCGCCCACGTTCAGGGTATCGCCCACCTTCAGGCTCAGCAGCGACAGCAGTTGGGCGTCCACCCAGACCGCGCCCTCAGGCGGGATGTCGCGGGTGGGCGCATCGGGACTGAACGGCGCGTCGGTCACCCGCAGGGCGCCGCGCAGCGGATAGCCGGGCTCGACGGCCTTGAGCGCCGCCAATTGCGCGCCGTCGCCGGCGCTGACCATGGACGGAAACTGCCAGGTGCTGGAAACCTGCAAGCCACGTTCGCGCGCCTGGTCCATGAAGGCCTGCGGCACCGGCTCGTCGGCGTCCAGCACCAGGTCGGCGCCCAGCATCTGGCCGGCGTCGCGCTCCAATGCGCGGCTGACGCGGTCGGCCAGGAAGCCGACGCTGGTCACGGCGGCCACCGCCACCACCAGGGCCAGCACCAGCAGCCGCAGCTCGCCGGCCCGCGCATCGCGCATCATCATGCGGGCGCCCAGCGCCAGGGTGGTCCAGAAACCGGGGCGCCGGGCCCGCGAGACATCAGGGAAATCCATCATCTGCCAATGTTAACCAACGGCCGGAATGGGGGCCGAATCCCGCTATCATGCGCGAAGCGCCTTACGGTGCCACACATCAAGCTGCAAAAAAATACCCAAAACCCTGGAGAAGACAATGCGTAAATCCTGGCTCGCGGCCACGATTCTTGCCGCCTGCGCGGCTGCCGCCCCCCTGGCCGCTTCGGCCCAGACCCAACTGAAGATGGCGTATGCCCTGTCCGCGTCGTCGCACTATGGCGCCGGCGCCGACGCCCTGGCCAAATCCATCGAAGCGTCCAGCGGCGGCAAATACAAAGTACAGCAATTCGCCAACAGCGCGCTGGGCGGCGAACGCGAAGTGATCGAAGGCCTGCAGATCGGCACCATCGACCTGGCCATCGTCTCGACCGGCGCCACCCTGAACTTCGTGCCCGAGACCGGCGTCTTCGACATCCCCTTCCTGCTGCGCGACCTGCCGCACGCCCGTAACGTGCTGGACAGCAAGATCGGACAAGATATGCTGGCAAAGTTCCCCAGCCGCGGCATCATCGCGCTGGCCTGGGGCGAACAGGGCTTTCGCCATCTGACCAACAACGTGCGCCCGGTCAAGACCCCGGCGGACGCCAAGGGCCTGAAGATCCGCACGACCGAGAACCCGATCCACATCACGGCCTTCCGCCAGATCGGCATCCTGCCCACCCCGATGGCCTGGCCCGAAGTGGCCACCGCCCTGCAACAGGGCACCATCGACGGCCAGGAAAACCCGCTGTCGGTGATCACGTCGGCCAAGCTGTCGCAGATGCAGAAATACCTGTCGCTGACCGGCCACGTCTACGGCCCGGCGCTGGTGCTGATGTCGTCCAATGTCTATGACGGCCTGTCCGCCGACGACAAGGCCAAGTTCGACAAGGCCGGCAAGGAATCCGCCCAGGCCATGCGCGCCTACGTGGACAACATCGAGAAGACCGGCGTCGAACAGCTCAAGGAGGAAGGCATGCAGGTCTCGGAAGTCGACCGCGCCGCCTTCGCCGCCGCCGTCGAACCCGCCTACCCCGAGTACTACAAGAAGTTCGACAAGAAGCTGATCGACGCGATCCGCGACACCAAGTAAACCCGGCGGACGCGAGCCGCTGCCGCGGCGGAACCCGGTTCCGCCCTGGCAGCGATTCCGCGCCGTGCGGCTGCTTGATGGGGTTGCGGCGTTTCGCCCCGATCGATGCGCCCCCTTAGTCCCTGCCCTGCCCCTCGTTATCCGCTACCGGAAACTCCTATGCGATTGCTCTGCGCCTTCGACCGCATCCTCTTCAAGCTGGTGTCGGTCATCGCCCAACTCCTCCTGGTCGCCGCCGCGGCCGCCGCCTTCTACCAGGTCATCGCGCGCTTCGTACTGCATTCCCCCGCCGACTGGAGCGAGGTGCTGACACGCGCCCTGCTGATCTGGACGGTGCTGCTGGGCGTGGCGCTGGCCTTTCGCCACGGCGCCATGATCAGCGTCGAACTGCTGCGCAATATGCTGGGCGGCCTGCGCCGCCGCGTGCTCGAAGCGGTCATCGGCCTGATCTGCGCGGGCTTCCTGGGCTTCATCGCCTGGATCGGCGGCCAGATGACCTACCGCGTGCGCTTCCAGAACGTGCCCAGCCTGGACATCTCCATTTCCTGGATCTACTCGGCCATTCCGGTCGGCGCCACGCTCGCCGCCATCGCCGTGCTGGCCCGCTGGTGCGCTGGCGAGGAAGAAGACGTCCCCGTGCGCAACGACGCGCAAGGTTGAGCCCCCGCCCCGAATCCAAGCAGACGATATTGCCATGTCCCAATTAATGATTGTCTCGATGCTGATTTTCTTCGGGCTGTCCGTGCCGGTCGCGGTGTCGATCGGCCTGGCCAGCCTGGCCGGCGTCGGCGCCGCCAACCTGCCCTGGCTGGTGGTGGCCCAGCAGTTGTACGCCGCCCTGGACAAGTACCCCCTGGTCGCGATCCCCTTCTTCATCCTGGCCGGCAACCTGATGGAAGCCGGCGGTATTTCCGAACGCATGGTGGAGTTCGCCAAGAGCGTGGTCGGCGGTATCCAGGGCGGCTTGGCCTGCACCTGCGTGCTGACCTGCATGATCTTCGCCGCGGTGGCCGGTTCCAGCGTGGCCACGACCTTCGCGGTGGGCGCGATCCTGATCCCGGCGATGATCCGCCACGGCTACCCCGCCCCCTTCGCGGCGTCGCTACAAGCCAGCGCGGCGGAGCTGGGCGTGATCATTCCGCCATCGATCCCGATGATCCTGTTCGCGGTGTCGACCGACACGTCCACCGGCGAACTGTTCATCGCTGGCGTCATGCCTGGCATCCTGATCGGCGTGGCCCTGATGTTCTACGTCTGGATCTACGCCAAACGCAACAACCTGGGCAAGCGCGACGGCGAAGGCCGCCTGCCGCTGTGGCCGGCCTTCAAGCGCGCCTGGCTGGCGCTGATGATGCCGGTCATCATCCTGGGCGGCATCTACGGCGGCGTCTTCACGCCGACGGAAGCGTCGGTGGTGGCGGTGATGTACGCGGTGGTGGTGGGAAAATTCATCTACCGCCGCCTGAGTTTCAAGCAACTGTCGGACACGCTGCACAAGTCGGTAGTCTCGACGGCGGTGATCATGTTCGTGATCGCGAACGCCGGGGTCTTCAGCTTCCTGCTGAACCGCGCAGGCATCCCCGACGCGCTGGGCATCTGGCTGTCGCAGCTGTTCGACACGCAGTTCACGTTCCTGATGGGGGTGAACGCGGCGCTGTTCGTGATCGGCATGTTCATCGAAACCTCGGCCTCGATCGTGGTGCTGGCCCCGCTGTTGCTGCCGGTGGCCCTGAAGTTCGGCGTGGACCCGGTGCACTTCGGCATCATCATGGTGGTCAACTTGGCGCTGGGCATGATTACGCCGCCATTCGGGGTGAATCTCTTTGCGGCGTGCGCGGTTGCCAAGCTGCCGTTGGAGAGGTTGATCAAGCCGTTGGTGCCATTCGTGGGGGTGGTGATTGTTTGCCTTCTTGTGATTACTTATTGGCCTGGGTTGTCGTTGGGGTTGCGAGATTTGGTTTATTCCAAATAGGGGCTAGCGTCGGATGGGGCTTCGTAGGTTGCTCGTCGACGGTTCTTCGTAGGTCGCCCCTGGCGGCGGTGGCTTGCGGAGTGGGCGCCCACGATTGCGGTCCGGCGCGCGGGCGCCGGACTTCCCTAGGCGGGCCCCCCCGTTGTCATCGTCGTCCGCCTTCGGCTCCCTTCCGATTCCCTCGGGCGCATCGAGGTTGCCCACTCCGCAAGCCACCGCCGCCAGGGGCTACGGGTTTCGAGATTTGTCGCGCTGCTGGACCCGTGTTCGGGGAATGAAATCTACAGGGCCGCCAAGCCGCGGCCGCGCGGGCGGCCACGTTTGGCATTGCGTTTTCGGGGCATGTGCCGATGACGCTCCGCGCTGCCGGAGGTTGGCTTTCTGAGGGCGTGCACATCAAGTGGGAGGGGCGGTGATGGGCGGCGCGGCGAAGGCCGGCTTGCTCTTGTTGACCGTCTCGCGCGCCGCCCATCGGGCGCTGGAGCGTTTGTTGGAATCCACGGTAGCCGCGCCGCCGGAGGATCCGTGTGATCGATGGGCGCGCCAGGTTCAGCCGAGAGTTGCCGCCACAAACGTGGCATCGGCGTCACGCGCTACATACTCGCTCTTGTATATACATCATCGGCGTCATGCACTACACCCTTGCTCTATATATACATATGTAGTTTTATAAACCACACATGTACTTTGAGCACCCAATCAACC